>CAVVKQ010000010.1:0-173096 GCA_963748985.1 uncultured Pseudomonadota bacterium | reverse complement strand
CTGAATGAGTCGCTTACGGCTCGTTGCGCGGCGTCGTTGCGTCCGTCGGCGGAGTCGGCGTCCACTCGCGAGGCTCGGAAGCCGTTGCGACCGGAGCCGGCTCACGCACCACGACCGGCGCGGATGCCGCTTCGCTTGGCGGGCGGCCGGCGGCGCTGCGGGACGATCGAAGTCGAACGAGCGCGGCTCGGGCGCACGCGGTGGTTCATCGCTCGGCGCGGGCGGGGAGCCGTGAACTCGCGCGGTGCTTCCGGAGTGGGGATCGCCGCGAATGGACGCGGCGGTTCGGGCCAGTGGGGTTCATCGAACTCGCGTGGGGCGTTGAGCGACTGCGGCGCGGCGCGTGGCCAGTGCTGTCACTGCCACCCGCATCGTCACCACCTTCACCACCCGGGCCTTCGTCGAAGCTGCCTGCGCCGGCCGCACCCGCGGCAGCGCCGGCAACGTAGCCTTCGGCACCGCCTTCACCACGACCACGACGACGACGGCCACCGCGACGCGACCTGCGCCCGGTGCGCTCGCTGCGATCACCCTCGGGACGTTGCTGCTGGCCGTCACCGATCGGTTGTGCGACTGACGCGTCGGCTGTGTTCATGTCGTTCGCAACGGCTGCGACGACCGAAGTGGCTGCGGCGACCTGCTGACGCACTTCCTGCGGCTCGCGGTACTCGCGGGGCGGCCGCGGTTCGCGGGGCTCGCGTGGTTCACGCGGCTCGCGTGGAGGACGCACTTGCTGCGGCTGGCGCTGGCCCTGCTGGCCGCCTTCACGACGCGGCTCCCTCGCGCGGGCCGCCTTCGCCGCCCTGGCCCTGACCTTGACCACCATCACGACGTCCGCCACGCGGGCTCTCGTCACGACGCGGCTGCTGCTGGGGCTGCGCACGGTTCGGCTCGTCGCGCCGCGGTTCGTTGCCGCGGGCCGGTTGGCCCGGGCCCGCGGTACCTTCAGCACGGTTTTCGCGGCGTGCTTCGTCACGCGAGCCACGTTCACCGCGGCCCTCGCTGCGTCCGCGTCCATCACGACTGTCGCGCCCGTCGCGCCGACTGTCACGGCCGCGGCCGCGTTCGCTGCGATCGCGGTCATGGCGCGGACGATCACGATCGCCGTCCTTGCTGCCGCGACCGGAGCTCGAGGGCGCCGCCGTCTGCGGTTCGGGCGCACGCTTGTCGCCGGCGAACCAGCGCCACATCCGCACGAGCACGTTGTCGCGCGGACCGAAGGCCGGTGCGGCAACGGCTACCGGAGCTGCTGCGATCGCGATCGGGGCGGCCACGACCTCGGGGGCCGCAGGCGGGGCAGGGGTGCTCGGGATGATCGTCGTCACCGCGGGCTGCTGCGGCGTCGGCGGCGCTTCTTCCTCGGCCGACGCGATCGCGTCGAGATCGATCTTCGGTTCGACCGCCATGTGATGGCTGATGACGGAGTTCTCGGGCAGGTCCATCTCGTCGTCGCGCACGCGACGCAACTCGTAGGACGGCGTCTCGAGGTACTTGTTCGGCACCAGCACGATATCGACATGACTGCGGGCTTCGATGTCGTGCAACCAGTCGCGCTTCTCGTTCATGAGATAGGTCGCGACGTCGACCGGCAACTGCGCGATGACCTTCGCGGTGCGGTCCTTGCGGGCCTCCTCGCCGATCAGTCGCAGTACCGCGAGCGCCAGCGATTCGACGCTGCGGATCACGCCCATGCCGGTGCAGCGCGGGCAGACGATGTTGGTCGATTCGCTGATGGAAGGACGCAGGCGCTGCCGCGAGAGCTCGAGCAGGCCGAAGCGGGAAATCTTGCCCAGCTGGATGCGGGCACGGTCCTGCTTGACGGCGTCGCGCAGTCGATCTTCGACCGCGCGCTGGTTCTTGGTCGACTCCATGTCGATGAAGTCGATGACGATCAGGCCGCCGACGTCACGCAACCGCATCTGGCGCGCAATTTCGTCCGCGGCCTCGAGGTTGGTGTTGCAGGCGGTCGTCTCGATGTCGGTGCCGCGGGTGCTGCGCGCCGAGTTGATGTCGATCGAGACCAGGGCTTCGGTGTGGTCAATCACGATGCTGCCACCCGCGGGCAGCGTCACCTTGTGGGAATACGCCGACTCGATCTGGCTCTCGATCTGGTAACGCGTGAACAACGGCACGTGGTCGTCGTAGAGCTTGAGCTTGCGCAGGTTGTTCGGCATGAAGCGCTGCATGTATTCGCGCGCTTCCTCGTAGACCTCCTGCTTGTCGATCAGGATTTCGCCGATGTCGTCGCTGAGGTAGTCACGGAGCGCGCGCAGGATTGCCGTGCTCTCGCGGTAGATCAGGAACGGCGAGGGACGGCTGTCGGACGCCTGCTGAATCGCGTTCCAGATGTCGACGAGGTTGTTGAGGTCCCACTGCAGCTCTTCGGGGCTGCGGCCAACGCCGGCGGTGCGCACGATGGCGCCCATGCCATCGGGGATCTGCAGCGAGTCCATTGCTTCGCGCAGGGCATCGCGGTCGTCGCCTTCGACGCGGCGCGACACGCCACCGGCACGGGGGTTGTTCGGCATCAGGACCAGGAACCGGCCCGCCAGGCTGATGAAGGTGGTGAGTGCGGCACCCTTGTTGCCGCGTTCTTCCTTCTCGACCTGGACGATGATTTCCTGGCCTTCCTCGATCAGGTCACGGATGCCGCGGCTGCCGCCTTCCTGGCCAGGCTGCTTGTCCTTGAAGAACGCCTTGGAGACTTCCTTCAGCGGCAGAAAGCCGTGGCGGTCGGCGCCGTAGTCGATGAAGGCGGCCTCGAGGCTCGGTTCGACCCGGGTGATGCGACCCTTGTAGACGTTGGCTTTCTTGGTTTCGCGCGACGGGATTTCGATGTCGAGGTCGTAAATCCGCTGGCCGTCCACCAGCGCTACGCGCAACTCCTCTTCCTGAGTCGCGTTGACGAGCATTCTTTTCATCGGCCCTCTCGTTATTGGAGGTTGGGGCCGCGTACGGTTCGGACGGGTAATGGTGCCGTGGCGTGGGAAAAAGGTCTGGCAGCGACTGCGCGAGCGCTCATTTGCTGTTCATCTGCACCGGCGCAAGGCGCACGATGCGTGACCGAATCCTGGTGCTGTCGGGCATCGTACCCGCCGAGGTCGCTGCTGGCCCGCTGCCCGCCGGGGCTGCGGCACCTGCGCGTGTCCGCGGCAGATCGATGGTCTGAAACTTCAGAACCAACTAAGATTGCGGGCGCCCCGCACAACCCGAAGGGCGTGCAACCGCGCGTCGCTCATTCGGCGCTGCCTGATGTTGCTTGGACGCACCAGCGCATTGCCTAGCGCCGGAATGTAACAAGCGAAGGCCCGAAAATCAATGGCTTACGAAATAGAACCGGCAACCGACGAGAACAGCGCCGAGCCGGAGCCCGGTCGCGGTGTTACCCACGTGGCCGTGACCGAAGACGACGCCGGCACGCGGCTCGACAACTTCCTCGTCCGGCAACTGAAGGACGTCCCGCGCACACACGTATTCCGCCTGTTGCGCAAGGGTGAGGTGCGTGTCAACAAGAAGCGCGCCAAGCCCGACCAGCGCGTGGCTGTTGGCGACATCGTCCGCATTCCACCGGTGCGCAAGGCGGAAGACGTCCCGCCGCCAGCCACGCCCCGGACCGCCAGTGAATCGCTGCAGAAACTGGTGCTCGACTCGATCACCTATGAGGACAGCGACCTCATCGTCTTCAACAAGCCGCCGGGCCTTGCGGTTCACGGCGGCAGCGCAACCGACTTCGGCCTGATTGAAGTGCTCCGCGGCGCCCGCCCCGGGCAGCCGGACCTCGAACTTGTGCACCGGCTCGACCGCGACACCAGCGGCTGCCTGCTGGTGGCGAAACGGCGCGCTGCGCTGCGCGACCTGCACCTGCAGCTGCGCGAAGGCCAGACTGAAAAGCATTACCTGGCCCTGGTTTGCGGCAAGTGGAACCTGGGGACCAAGCGCATCGAACTGGCGCTCGACACGGACGAGCGCCGCAGCGGCGAGCGGCACGTGGCCGTGCGCGCGCACGGCAAGAAGTCAGTCAGCACGTTCAAGCCCGTGCAGTTCTTCGGTAACCTCGCGACGCTGCTGGAAGTCGAGATCGACACCGGCAAGACCCACCAGATTCGCGTGCACGCGGCACACGCCGGTCATCCCGTGGCCGGTGACGACAAATACGGCAACCGGATCTTCAACGGAATATTCAAGGACTACGGCCTGAAGCGGATGTTCCTGCATTCGTCATCGCTCGGCTTCACGCGGCCAGGGACCCGCGAGCCAATGCTGGCAAGCGCGCCGCTGCCGCCTGAACTCAGTGCGGTGCTGGATACGCTCACGCGTGGCAAAGCTCGGGCGCCTCAGGACGAACGCGGCAAGGCATTGAAGCCGGAAGGTGCGCGTGGACCCGTCGCCGCACCGCGCATGCAGCGACCGGCACCGGTGCCGCCAACGGGCAAACCGAGGATGGGCAACCCCCGGACCGACAAGCGGGGCCCGCCTAGGGGACCTGGACCTGTGCGCGGCGAAGGGCGCCGCAAAGCCAGGACAACGGGAGGCCGGTAAGGCCCGTCGGATCGATCGATTCGATCCGGTCGAAGAGGGCGATTCCCAGGGATTCAGCTTTGAAGCCGCCGGCGCAGTCCAGAGGCTGGTCGCGCTCGATGTAGCGGTCGATTTCGGCGTCCGACAGGTCCCGGAACTTCACGACCGTGCGGTCGACGTGTGATTCGGTACGGCCGGCCGAGCCAACGATGACGTGGACCGCGGTGAGGAAGACGACTTCCTGGCCGGACGATGCCCGCAACTGCTCGCGGCAATGCTCGACGGTACCGGGTTTGCCGAGTACCTCCGTGCCACGCAGGGCCACCTGGTCGGAGCCGATGACGATCGCCTGGGGATGCCTGGCGGCGACTGCCTCGGCCTTGGTCCGTGCGAGTCGGCTGGCCATTGCCGCGGCCGGTTCGCCGGGCAGGCGGGCTTCATCGGCCCCGGGTGCGAAGCACTCGAACGGCAGCCCGAGCCGCTGCAGCAGGGCGCGGCGGTAGGGGGACGTCGAGGCGAGAATCAGGCCCTTGGAAAACAAAGATTTAGGCACGTTTTTTCTTTGACAGGGCCGGGGTGCGTCACTATTATACGCGCCCCATGTCGCCCGGCCCTGCCGATCAGGTCAACGCCAAAGAACTGTCGGCGCGAGCCGCCGTCATCGAACGGCATCTCGATCTGCCACAGCTCGAACGCGTCGTGCAGGCGGGCGGCCTTCCCGGCACTCGCATCGATGCGCGATTGCAGTTCGGCGCCTTCGACGGCCGGACGACAGTCGACGTTCGCGTCGCGGGTACGGCAGTGCTGGAATGCCAGCGTTGTCTGCAGCCGTGCGAGATCGTAGTGGACGAATCGGCGCTGGTCGCCATCGTCCGCGCGGAGACCGACGACGTGCCGGGCGGCTATGAGCCGTTCGTGGGAATGCCGGAGCAACTGTCGCTCTCGGCGCTGATCGAAGAGCAGGTGCTGCTCGCGTTGCCGCTCGTGCCCGCGCACGACGTTGGCGCCGGGGAATGCCTGTCGTCCGAGGCGGAAGTGGTGCCGTTGACACCCGCTTCCCGGGTCGAGCCCGTTGCGGAAGAGGCAGCGGTGGAAAAGAAACAGACGCCCTTTGCGAATCTGCGGGAGCTGCTCGAAAAGAACAACGAGCGCGGACCCGCTTCAGGAGAGTAGACCATGGCAGTCCAGAAAAGCCGCAAGACCCCGTCCAAGCGCGGCATGCATCGCTCGCACGACCACCTGAGCAGCCCCGCGCTGTCGGTTGACCGTACCAGCGGCGAAACCCATCTTCGTCACCGCATCACCGCCGACGGTTTCTACCGCGGCAAGAAGGTGATCGAGAAGCCGGCTGCCGACGAAGGCCAGGAGTAATCCTGTTCCGACGGGCCCGCGCATGACCGCCGGCCTGACTGTAGCCGTCGACGCGATGAGCGGCGACCACGGCGCTGAAGTCGCCGTTCCCGCGGCACTCGAGGTCCTCGCATCCACGCCCGACCTCCGACTGATCATCGTCGGTCGCGGTGACGTCGTACGGCCGTTGCTGGGCGCCGCCCTCGACAACGACCGCTGTCGGTTCGTCGAAGCGACCGAAGTCGTCGCCATGGACGAGCGTCCGCAGGACGCGCTCCGCCGCAAGAAGAATTCGTCGATGCGCATTGCGATCAACCTCGTCGAGCAGGGCGAGGCGTCGGCGTGCGTGTCTGCCGGCAACACCGGCGCACTGCTCGCTACCGCGCGTTTCGTTCTCGGCATGGTGCCGGGCATCGACCGTCCCGCCATCGTGTCGGCCCTGCCCTCGACGGGCGGGTACACCGTGATGCTCGACCTGGGCGCCAACCCAGACTGCAACGACGATCATCTGGTGCAGTTCGCGGTGATGGGCTCCGTGATCGCATCCGACCTGCACGGGATCGAGCATCCCCGCGTCGGCCTGCTCAACGTCGGCGAAGAAGACATCAAGGGCACCGAGGAGATCAAGGCGGCGCACAAGCGGCTCACCGGCTCCGCCCTCAATTACTGTGGTTTCGTCGAAGGCGACAAGATCTTCTCGGGCGACATCGACGTCGTGGTCACCGACGGCTTCACCGGCAACGTGTCGCTGAAGGCGATGGAAGGCCTGGCACGCTTCATCAGCGGCGCGATGAAGGAAGAGTTCACGCGCAGCGCGTTGCGCAAGGTCGGCGCACTTGCGGCGGCACCGACACTCAAGGCACTGAAGGCGCGGCTCGATCCGCGCGCCTACAACGGTGCGAGCATGGTCGGATTGAAGGGGGTGGTCATCAAGAGCCACGGCGGTGCCGACCGCATGTCGTTTGCCAATGCCGTGCGCGTCGCGGTGACGGAAGCACGCAACGGCGTGCCGGACCAGATCGTGGATCTGCTGGCGAGAGTGACGGCGACGGGAGTGAATAGTGAGTAGTGATTAGTGAGTAGTGATTAGTGAATAGTGAATAGTGATTAGAGCGCGGCGCGCTCTTCCGACTATTCACTAATCACTACTCACTAATCACTATTCACTAATCACTACCCGGCCCTGCGCCGGCGGCGCATGCGCGCCATCAGCTGTACGCGCCGCCTGGCGATCTTTTCCGCGACGCCGGGCGCTGCCTTGCGCAGCACCGAGCTTTTCGTCAGCGATTCGCGGTAGGCACGGAAATCTTCGTACGCCTCGAGCTCGTGCCGAAGTTCACGGAAGACGAGTTCAATCATTACCGCATCGTCGAGCATGCCGATGCCGGGGATGTTGTCGGGAATCAGGTCTTCCGGGTCGCACAGGTAGGCAAGCCCCGAAAGCACCGGATTGCGTTCGTCGTCTGCCAGCGGCCAGTCGTCGTCGGTGACCATGGCGATCAGGGTGTCGAGCTGTTCGAGCCGCTCGGTCACGAAGTCCGGCAGGTCCGTGCCTTTCATGGTTTTCACCATGTCGGCCGCCGCGCCGAGGATTTCCTCGTCGTCGGCAATCTGGACCGAATCGCGCGCCTTCTTCAATTCCCTGCGAAAATGGCGCAAATCACGGTCGGACAGCTCGATCGTCAGCTTGTATGGCATGGGTGTCCCTCGCGGCCGCAAGGCTACGGGCGGTGCCGTGTCCGGGTCAATGCGCGCGAGCAGCGTGTGGATCGTCGCCATGTCGCTAGAATAGATGCGGGCAATGAGAGGAAGGTTGCATGCAAGGTATCCGTGTCGGCCAGTGGTTCGCCGCTGCGCTGGTCGCAGCGTTCGCACAGTTCGTCGCCAATGACGTCCGGGCAGGTGAGTTCCTGCTGCCGCTCAATGGCGACAACGTGATCGGCGCGGTCAGCATCGCCGTGGCCGAGCACGAGGACACGCTGCTCGACATCGGCCGGCGTCATGGCGTCGGGTACGAGGAAATCATCGCCGCGAACCCCGGAATCGACCCCTGGCTGCCCGGGTCGGGCACCGAAGTGGTGATTCCAGGCCGATTCCTGCTGCCGAATGCCCCGCGCGAGGGGATCGTCGTCAACCTGCCCGAGCACCGCCTTTACTACTATCCGCCCGCCAAGTCGGGCCAGCCGCGCGTCGTTCGCACGTATCCGATCAGCACGGGCAAGATGGACTGGAAGACGCCGCTCGGGGCCACCAGGGTCGCATCGAAGCAGGAGCGCCCCAACTGGTATCCGCCGAAGTCGGTCCGGCTTGAGCACGAGGCGAAGGGTGATCCCTTGCCGCCGTTCATCCCGCCGGGCCCGGACAACCCGCTTGGCGAGTATGCCTTGCGGCTCGGTATCCCCGGCGGCTCGTACCTGATCCACGGCACGAACCGGCCCGCAGGCGTCGGCATGCAGGTCACGCACGGCTGCATCCGCATGTTCCCGGAGGACATCGCCGAGTTCTACTCGATGATCCCGGTGAACACGAAGGTGAACCTGATCGACCAGACGACGAAAGTCGGTTGGTCGCGCGGCACGCTGTTCATCGAGCGCCAGGCGCCGCTGGAAGGTACGGACAATCCTTCGCACATGGATCCAGCTGAACTCGAGCGGGCGGTGCAGGCCGCCACAGCCGGTGTCGATGTGTCGATCGACTGGGACAGGGCACGGCTCGCTTTCCAGCAGGCGTCGGGTGTGCCGGTGCGAGTCGGCGAACGCAATTTCTCGCGTGTGCCAGCCTCGCCGCCGGAAGCTGCGCCCACGCTCGCCGAAGAACCGGCGCAGGTACCAACCCCGTAGTCTGAACGTTGGTGCAGTAGTTCCGCGCGCAGCGCCGTTTACGGGCTACAGCCTCCAGGTGTCGATGAACGGCGCCGTGTTCGAGAGCGCATCGAACAGCCCGTGCAGCGCCACGACCAGCACGAAGCTGCGCGTGCGCGCCCACAGCACACCGAAGGCAAGGCCCGCGACGCCTTGCGTTGCGATGACGTACGCGAGCGTGGTGCCGATACCCGGTGCATGGCCGAGGCCTTCCACGGCGCCGGCACCGCGCAGCAGGATGCCCGGTGCGTGCGCGAGACCGAAAACCAGCGCGCCGAGCAGCACGGCGGAGACCTGCGATCCCGTCCATGCGGCCAGGCGACTCTGCAGGTACCAGCGAAAGAAGAACTCCTCGACGAGACCGGCCTCGATCGACATCCAGACCCAGCAGAGCACGCCTGCGAGCCAGAGATGATGGCCAGCGTAGTCAGCGCCCAGCAGGCGCTTGAACTGCGAACCCAGCACGGCCTGCACTGCAAACGCGGCGAACGCCATGATGATGAAAGTGAGCCAGAGCCGCGGTGTCGATGCGCCGGGTCGGCCCGCATCGCTCCAGCGAAAGCCGCGCGACCGCAATACGAACGCGGGCACCGCGACGAAGGCAAACAACTTGGCCAGGGTGTTGACCGTGTCCTGCAGGCGCGGGTCCGGTGCCGAGGGCAGCAGTGCGGTGAGCAACGGGCCCTTCAGCAGCAGGAAGGCGACGATCCACGCGAGCAGGCTGAGCAGCAGCGCACCGTCGTCGCGTCGCCACGGGGCCGGTGGCTGTGGCCTGGGCATTCGGGCGCAAGCACCCAACGCCACCAGTGGCAGCAGCACACCGAGCACAAGGAAAGCGCCGATCACGTCTTCGAGCGGACGACCGCCTGCGATCAGGACGCCGATCGAGCCCAGGTAGACGAGGGTGAACCACCACACGTGACGGTTGGAGAGCAGTGTGCGCATGTTGCTGCTGGGTGTGTCGGGCAATCGATTCACAAAAGAAAACGCCGCGGAGGTCCGCGGCGTCTTCGTATCGCCGAAGCGATGGAGTCAGTCGATTACTTACCCATCGACTTCTTGAACGCGCGATCGATCTTCTCGTTGGTCGCGTCGCAGCAGGACTGCGAAGCCTGCGCGGCCTGGAGGGCCTGGTTGGCCGTGCTCTGGGCGGCGCTCGAGGCGCTCGCGGCGCTCGATGCCGAAGCGGCAGCGGCGTCGGCAGAAGCCTTGGCGGCAGCGGCGTCAGCAGCGGCAGCCTTGATGGCCGCATCGGCGCTGGCCACATGCTCGTCAAACTTCGACTGGCTCACGCAGCCCGTGGCGGCGGCGAGTACGACGGCCGCGGCGGTGGCGGTCAGGATCTTGGCGATAGCGGTCTTCATTGGTGGTCTTCCTCGGTTTTTAAATCATGCAAGGCAGTGTGGCGGCCGCAACCCGTCGACACCTTTCCGTGTGCGAAGCGCAGCCGAACAGCGAGAGACTAACTCATTCGAAAACGGCGATAAAGATTACTGTGCGGTGCGTCGCATGCGAGGCGTTCGCATTCGACGCCGGGCGAGCAGCCACCAACCGCCTGCCTCCACTGACAAGCGTTGCGGTTGGCACTGGGTTTCCCGGCATTCGCTGCACTGTGCGGGGCGCTGGAACTGCTGCTGGAGCATGGTGTGGCTACCTCACTCGAGGTGGCGATCTTTGCCGACGACCTTTTTCCTCCCGCTTGCCAACAGGCAGGTGGAGCTGTATATATAAACAGTAACTGTATGGGTATACAGGGAGGGACGACCGATGGAAGACCTGACACCGCGTCAACGCCAGGTGCTCGTGTTCATCCAGGACAGCCTGGCCGAGCAGGGACTGCCCCCCACGCGGGCCGAAATCGCCGAAGCCCTGGGCTTCAAATCCGCGAATGCGGCCGAAGAGCACCTGCGTGCACTGCAACGCAAAGGCGTCATCGAACTGCGCCCCGGGGCCTCCCGCGGCATCCAGCTCAAGGACTCCCTGCGTGACCAGATCGGCCTGCCGTTGATCGGCCGGGTCGCCGCCGGCCGGCCCATCCTGGCCGAAGAGAACATCGAAGCGCGCTACCAGATCGACCCGGCGCTCTTCCAGCCGCGGCCGCATTACCTGCTCAAGGTCAAAGGCATGAGCATGCGCAACGTCGGCATCCTCGACGGCGATCTCGTCGCAGTCCACCGCACGCCCGAAGTCCGCAACCGCCAGATCGTCGTCGCGCGCCTCGAGAACGAAGTCACCGTGAAGCGCTACCGGCAGGATGGCTCGATCGCCTGGCTGTTGCCCGAGAACGAAGACTTCGAACCCCTGCGTATCGACCTGCGCGAGCAGTCGCTCACCATCGAGGGCCTCGTCGTCGGCGTGGTGCGGCAGGACACGCACCGATTGTCCTGACGCGTCCCTGACCTGAATATTCTGGCTGTCCGCCAATCCCACCAGGGCCATGAGCGTTTCCGTCGAACAACTGCTGCAGCAGAATGCCGCCCGCCTCTGGCGTGCGCGGGAAGCGGGCAGTAGCGCGGCTGCGCCGGCG
Source organism: uncultured Pseudomonadota bacterium (assembly GCA_963748985.1). Lineage (GTDB taxonomy): Bacteria > Pseudomonadota > Gammaproteobacteria > Steroidobacterales > Steroidobacteraceae > RPQJ01. The sequence continues at coordinate 161,840 of CAVVKQ010000010.1, read as the reverse complement.
GGATTGCCCACGGGTTACGCCGCGCTCGACCGATGTCTCCCGGGCGCAGGCTGGCCGCGGCAGGGTCTCATCGAAATCCTTTCCGATCAGCGCGGCATCGGCGAACTCCGGTTGCTGCTCCCCGCGCTCGCTGCGCTTTGTCGGGACGAAGGCGCGGCCGACGAAGGTTATCCGCCACCGCGCCCCGATCATGCGGGGTCTGCCCATGTCGGGTCTGCCCAGCCGCCGCATGACCGGGGCAGCGGGGGTTGGATCGCCTGGGTCTCGCCGCCGTATCGCCCGTATGCACCGTCGCTCGCGACGTGGGGCATCGATGTCGGGCGCATGCTCATCGTCAACGGCGCAGGTGCCACCGAGTGGGCGATGGACCAGGCGCTGCGCTCGGAGTCCTGCAGCGCCGTGCTCGGCTGGTCCAATCCCCGCGATCTGCATGCCTTGCGGCGGTTGCAGCTGGCGGCAGAGGCGTCACGCAGCCTTGCGGTGCTGTATCGCCCGCTGCAGGCGGGGCTCACGCCTTCGCCCGCCGTGTTGCGGCTTGCGCTGCTCGGGGGCGGCACCGAAGGCCTGCAGGTGCGCATCGTCAAAAGCCGCGGAGGCCGTCCTGCCACGGTGAACCTGGGGCACTGAAATGGCCCCGCTCGCCAGGCCCCCGTCTCCCCGCCGTGTGCGGGCCACGCCGGCATTTCGTCCGTCTTCGCTTTCCGTTCCGGGCCGCACACCGCTCGCGCAATCGCGCCCGCGTGAGCTCTGGCTCGCCATTCACCTGCCGTCATTGCTGCTCGATTCGCTGCGCGACGTGGCGCTTGCCCTGCCGGGTCGTCCGCCTGTCGCCATCGTCGACCTCGAGCGCAACGGCAAGGTCGTGCGCGCCTGCGAAGAAGCCGTGCACGCCGCAGGCGTGCGCGAGGGAATGTCGATCAACGCAGCCCTCGCGCTCGTGCCGGGCTTGCATGCGCTGGCGCGCGATGCACGGCGCGAACGCCAGTTGCTCGAAGCGGTGGCGCAGTGCGGCGTACGATTCACGCCCCGGGTCAGCCTCGAACCGCCCGACGGCGTGCTGCTCGACGTGCGTGGCAGCCTGCGGCTCTTTGGCGGGGCGCGGCGGTTATGCCTGCGATTGCAGCACGAGCTCCTGGAAGCCGTGGGCGCGGCGGTTCACTTTGCGATCACGCCGTCGCCGCTGGCAGCGCTGTGGTTCGCGCGTGCGGGTCCGCTCGGCGCGCGCCCCGTGCTCGTACGCAACCGGGACGAACTGGCTTCTCGGCTTGCGCTGCTGCCGCTCGATTGCACCCGCTGGCCCGAACGCTGCGTCGAAACGCTCGGCACCATGGGCGTGCGCACCGTGGGCGACTGCCTGCGCCTGCCGCGTGATGGCTTCGCGCGCCGCTTCGGCCAGGAGCTGCTGGCCACGCTCGATCGCGCCACGGGTCGTGTGCAGGAGCCGCGCGCGGCGTATGTTGCAAGCGAACGCTTTGCCGCGCGGCGCGACCTCGAACCCGAAATCGCCGATACCGCACGGCTCGGCCTGGCGCTCGCCCCCCTGCTCGAAGAACTGTGCCAGTTCCTGCGCGAGCGTGGCCGTGGCGTGCAGGCGATCGAAGTGCAGCTGCGTCATCGTGCTGCGCCGGTCACGCGCGTGCGGTTGCGTTTCGTGCAGCCGGTCGGTGCGCAGCCACGGCACATGGCGGAGCTGCTGCGCGAGCGTCTTGCACAGCTCGTGCTGCCACAACCTGTGCGCAACGTGCGCCTGCTGAGCGGCCCGCTCATCGACCTGCAGGCCGACGCGATCGAGCTGTTTGCGCACGACCGGCGCGAATCCGGCGGAAACCTGCCACAGCTCGTCGAGCGACTGCGCGCGCGGCTCGGCAACGATGCCGTGCACGGACTCGCCTGCGTACCCGAACATCGACCCGAAGCGGCGTGGCGCGCCGTCGAGCCGACGGCGGCGAAACCCGGGGCACGGAAGAAAGCGCCGTCTCGCAGTACCGCACCGAACGAAAGTTCGCCCTCCGTGCCCCGCCCATTGCGAGGGGAGAGGTCGGCCGCAAGGCCGGGCGAGGGCCGGCCGCTCTGGCTGCTCGACCGGCCCGAGCCCTGTGATGTTGACCGGCTCGTGCTCGAAGAAGGCCCCGAGTGCATCGAATCCGGCTGGTGGGACGGTCACGACGTCGCGCGTGATTACTACATCGCCCGCAATGCGCAGGGCGCCCGGTTGTGGGTGTTCCGCAAGCGCCGCGAGACGGCCGCAGGCGCGCGCTGGTTCCTGCACGGCTGGTTCGCGTGACTCGTCGGTCCGCCACCTGCCGTGCGCCGCACTGAGACAGGCTCGACGCAATTGCCGTGTACGCCGAACTGCATTGTCTTTCCAACTTCAGTTTCCTGCGCGGCGCTTCGCGTCCAGAGGAACTGGTCGAGCGCGCCGCGCAGCTCGGGTATGCCGCGCTCGCCATCACCGACGAGTGCTCGGTGGCCGGCGTCGTGCGTGCGCATGTCGCTGCCCGCGAGCACGGTCTCAAGCTCATCGTCGGTGCGGAGTTTCGCCTCGAGGACGGCCTGCGTTGCGTGCTGCTCGCGCGGGACCGTGCGGGGTACGGTCGTCTCTGCCGGCTGATCACTCGCGGACGACGTGCTGCGAAGAAAGGCGAATACAGGCTGTGCCGCCGTGATTTCGAAGAAATCGCGGGAGGGGGTAGGGGATGGGGGATGGGGGATAGTCGGCAATCGCTGGCAACGCCAGCTTCTTCACTAACCCCCAACCCCCATCCCCTAACCCCTCTCCTGTGCCTGTGGCTGCCCGCAACGCAACCCGACGCTGCCCAGGCACGCTGGCTAGCCACGCTCTTCCCCGGCCAGCTCTGGATCGCGGTCGAACTGCTGACGACGGGCCGCGATCGCAGGCGACTCGAGCAGTTGCAGGACCTCGGCCGCGAACTTGAACTGCCGCTCGTCGCGGCCGGCGACGCGCACATGCACTCGCGCGGCCGCCGGGCGCTGCAGGACGTGCTCACCGCAACTCGCATCGGCACCACCGTCGAGCGGGCGGGGCTCGCGCTGTTTCAGAACGGTGAGCGTCACCTGCGTCCGATCCAGCGGGTTGCGGAACTGCATCCGCCCGAGCTGCTCGCCGCTGCGGTGGAGATCGCCTCGCGCTGCACGTTCTCGCTCGAGGAGCTGCGTTACGAATATCCGCGCGAGATCGTGCCGGAAGGTTACACGCCGGCTGCGTGGCTGCGGCGCCTCACGGAGGAGGGCGCAAGTCACCGCTGGCCGGAAGGCGTGCCTGCCCCGACGCGACAGGCGATCGAGCACGAGCTCGCGCTGATCGCCGAGCTCGAGTACGAGCCGTACTTCCTCACAGTGCACGACATCGTGCGGTTCGCACGCTCGCGGCACATTCTCTGCCAGGGTCGCGGCTCGGCAGCCAACTCGGCAGTGTGCTTCTGTCTCGGCATCACCGAAGTCGATCCTGGGCGCATGTCGCTGCTGTTTGAGCGCTTCATTTCCAGGGAGCGCAACGAACCGCCGGACATCGACGTCGACTTCGAGCACGAGCGGCGTGAAGAAGTCATCCAGTACATCTACGCGAAGTACGGCCGCGAGCGGGCTGCGTTGACTGCAACGGTCATCAGCTACCGGCCGCGCAGCGCGCTGCGCGACGTGGCGAAGGCGATGGGACTCGACCCGCTGCAGGTCGCAGCCCTCGCGCGCTCGATGCAGTGGTGGGACGGCTCGCGCATCGACGAGACCCGGGTGCGTGAAGCTGGCCTGGATCCCGACAGTCCGGTGCTCGCAAGGGTATTGAACCTCGCACGGACCCTGCTCGGGTTTCCGCGCCACCTCTCGCAGCACGTCGGCGGATTCGTGATTGCGCGCGACCTGCTGGAAGACCTCGTTCCCATCGAGAATGCCTCGATGCCCGACCGCACCGTGATCCAGTGGGACAAGGACGACCTCGACGCGCTCGGCCTGCTCAAGGTCGACGTGCTCGGGCTCGGCATGCTCGCGGCGATCCGCCGCGCGTTCGACCTCGTGCATGGCTGCCGCGGCCAGCGCTGGACCCTCGCAACCGTGCCCGCCGAAGATCCGGCGGTCTACGACATGATCGGGCACGCCGACACCGTGGGCGTGTTCCAGATCGAGTCGCGCGCGCAGATGGCGATGCTGCCGCGGCTGCGGCCGCGCTCGTACTACGACCTTGTCATCGAAGTCGCGATCATCCGGCCTGGCCCGATCCAGGGCGACATGGTGCATCCCTACCTGCGCCGGCGCGCGGGCGAGGAGGCGGTCGCGTACCCCAGCGCAGAGGTGGAAGGCGTGCTGAAGCGCACGCTCGGCGTGCCGATCTTCCAGGAGCAGGTGATGCAGCTCGCGATCGTCGCCGCGGGATTCACGCCGGGCGAAGCGGACCAGTTGCGGCGCGCGATGGCGGCGTGGAAGCGCAAGGGCGGGCTGGGTCACTTCGAAGAACGGCTGATCCACGGCATGCGCGATCGCGGTTACTCCGAGGAGTTCGCGCGGCGCATCTTCCAGCAGATCCTCGGTTTCGGCGAATACGGTTTCCCCGAGTCGCACGCGGCCAGCTTCGCCCTGCTCGTGTACGTCTCGGCGTGGCTCAAGCGGCACGAGCCCGCGGCCTTCGCGGCCGCACTCATCAACAGCCAGCCCATGGGCTTTTATGCGCCATCACAGATCGTGCAGGACGCGCAGCGTCACGGCGTCGAGGTGCGCCCGATCGACGTTCGCACGAGCGAGTGGGACTGCACCCTGGAGCCCCGCGCCGACGAATCGCCTGATCCCGCGTTGCGGCTCGGCTTGCGGCTGGTGAAAGGGCTGGTGCGGGAGGCAGCCCAGCGACTGGTCGATGCCCGCGCGCGCAGGCGGGGCCTCGCGTTCGAGAGCGCGCAGCAGCTGGCGGAGCAGGCCAGCCTCGATCGCCGTTCGATGGGATGCCTGGCGGCGGCGGACGCGTTGGCCGGTCTCGGCGGGCACCGTCACCGCACGGCCTGGCAAGTGGCCGGCCTCGAGGGCGGCCTGCCGATCCTGCCGGAGGTGCGCATCGCCGAAGGCATTCCGCTGTTGCGTGCGCCCCGCGAAGGCGAAGACATCGTGGCCGATTATGCGCATACGGGCCTCACGTTGCGGCGTCACCCGGTGGCAGTGTTGCGTGACCAGCTCGCCGCCCGCGGTTTCGTCGATTCCGCGCAATTGCGCGTACTGACGAACGGCTCGAACGTGCGCACCGCGGGCCTCGTCATCACGCGACAGCGGCCGGGCAGCGCCGAAGGCGTCACGTTCGTGACGCTCGAGGACGAGCATGGCTCGATCAACCTGATCGTCTGGCGCGACGTGGCCGAGCGGCAACGCCAGGCATTGATCGGCTCACGCCTGCTGGGCCTGGCGGGCAGGCTGCAACGGGAAGGAGAGGTGATGCACGTGATCGCGCATCGGCTCGTCGACCTGAGCCGATGGCTAGGCCGGTTACACTCGGCCTCGCGCGACTTTCACTGACCCTTGCGCGGTCTCGGGCGGTCGCCCACGTCGTAGTCGTCGAAGTCGCTCAGCAACTCCGACGTGCGCTTCTGTTCCATCATGCGTTCGAGCTTGCGCCACGCGGGCTCCGCGCCTTTCGGCGCGCCGCGCTTGCGCTTGTCGAGGTCTTGGATGAGGCGATCGACATCGAGAGCTTCATCGCCCCCGACGGCTTCCTCGGTGTCTTCGTCCTCGAACTCGTCCGCTGATTCCGGCTTCTCGTTCATCGAAAAACCCAGTGGGCAAGGTGCGCGGTTTTATACTTCGGTCGTGGCGAGTCGCGCAAGGCGATATTCCACGTCCAGCAACCGGGTACATCAATGCAATAAGCTCGCCATGCGGCGCCGGTATTGCGTGACGAGCGGGTCCTGCTCGCCCAGCACCTCGAACGCCTGCAGCAGCGCCCGGCGTCCGGCGTCGTCGCCGAACTTCCTGTCGCGTCGCATCAATTCCAGCCATTCGGCCAGGGCCGTCCCGTAATCGCCTGCCAGCGCATGGTGCGCCGCCAGTGCATGCCGTGCCGCCGCGTCGGCCGGGTTCGCTTCCAGGGCAGCACGCATCGACATTACGTCCGGCCGGGCATTGGCGGTCTGGACGAACGCGAGCCGTGCCCGGAGTGCGCCCAGTTGCGGATGGTCGGCCTGAGTGGTGGCCAGCGCCTCGATCGCCGCGGCCGCGCCTTCCGTCGCGCGCTGGTCCAGCAGTCGCGAGGCGAGTTCCTCTGGACGATCCGCCACCGGTGCCGCAACGACCGGCTCGACAACGTCAGGTGCAGGACTGACGTACCGGTCGAGCAGGGCCTTGATGGCCGGTTCCGGCTGCAGGCCCACGAACTGGTCAACCACCTCGCCCTGGTGGATGAGCAGGACGGTCGGGATACTCCGAATCTGAAAATGCGATGCCAGTTGCGGCTGTTCTTCCGTGTTGACCTTGGCAAGGATGAAGCGGCCCTCGTATTCGTCCGCAATCCGGTCGAGCAATGGCATCAGCGTGCGGCAGGGGCCGCACCAGGGGGCCCAGAAGTCCACCAGGACGGGTTTCGCGTTCGAGGCCTCCACGACGTCGGTCATGAAGTTTGCGACGGTGGCGTCGATCTTCTGCGCGGCTTCAGGCATTGGGTGCATCCGGAATCCTTGAACGGGAAGTTTTCGCGCGCGGCGTGGCCGATGCAAGCTCGTTTCGGCTTGCTCCGTCACAATTAGTGCCTCATGTGCCGGGCGGCTATACTCGCGCGCCCTTTTTTCCCGCCGCGAGCCCATCTTAAGGAGCCTTCGATGTCGACGACCCGCATTTCCCACCTCTGCGTTGCACTGGCACTCTGCGGCGGCGCAACGCCCGCCATGGCCGACTGGACCGGCAAGGCTAACGTCGGTGCGTCGTTCGCGACCGGCAACAGCGAGAACCAGGCGGCCAGCGCCGCGCTCGAACTGAAGAACACGGTCGACAAGTGGCAGCACACGTTCGGCTTCGCTGGCAACTACGGCAGCGAAAGCGGCACCACCACCGCCCAGCGCTGGGAAGTCCGCGGCCAGACCCAGTATGCCCTCACCGAACGCGCGTACGCCTTCGGCGCTGGCCGTTACGACGATGACAAATTCAGCCAATACGACTACCAGGCCTCGCTGGCCGGCGGTCTCGGCTACAGGATCATCGACAGCGAGCGCACCAAGCTGTGGGTGCAGGGCGGTCCGGGCTACCGCTACGCCGAAATCCTCGCCACGGGCGAGTCGGAAGATGGCGTCATCTTCCGTGGCGACCTGGGCTTCGACCACCAGCTCACCGAGACGACCAAGATCGTCGACCGTCTCCTCGTGGAAGCCGGTTCGGACAACACCTACGTGCAGAACGACCTCGGCCTCGAGGTCACGATCTCCGGCGGGTTGGGCCTGCGCGTGGGTTACCAGGTGCGGCACAACACCGACGTCCTGCCGGGTGTCGAGAAAACCGACACGCTCACGACGGTGGGCCTGCTCTACGAGACGAAGTAACCATCCCGTAACGCAGTGCAACAGGTCCCGCGCCCCGGGGGAACCCCCGCGGGGCGACTGCGTTTTTGGATAGAATCGGCGGATCATTTCTGCAGGCGTATCCCCCATGTCTGGTCCGACTCGCGAAGCGCCCACGTCGCGCTTCCTGTTTCCTGACATCCAGGACTTCCTGACCCCGGTCGGTCAGGCGATCAACGACAATTTCCTGGGTGACGAGGAAGCACTGATCCGCTCGCTGGCGGACATGGCTCGCCTGGATCCCGCGCAGCACGACGAAGTGCAGGCCACGGCACGCAGGCTCGTCGAGGCGGTGCGCAGGGCGCCTGCCGCCAAGACCGGGCTCGACGCGTTTCTCCGGCAATACGACCTGTCGTCGCAGGAAGGCGTCATCCTCATGTGCCTCGCGGAGGCGCTGCTCCGCATTCCCGATGACGAGACAGCCGATCGACTGATCGCCGACAAGCTGCGCGCCGGTGACTGGGCCAGTCACCTGGGCGACAGCCAATCCCTGTTCGTCAATGCCTCGACCTGGGGGCTGATGCTCACGGGCCGCATCGTGCGGCTCGATCCGAACGACGTCGCCGCGCCGGAAGGCGTGATGAGCCGCGTGGTCGGCCGCATGGGCGAGCCCGTCGTGCGCACGGCGATGCGCCAGGCCATGCGCATCATGGGCCATCAGTTCGTGATGGGCCGCACGATGAAGGAGGCGCTCGACAACTCGTTGAGCGGCGCCAACAGGCGTTACCGCTACACGTTCGACATGCTGGGCGAGGCGGCGCTGACCACCGCCGACGCCACCCGGTACTTTGACGCCTACCGCACGGCCATCGGCGCCCTCGCGGCGCGGGTCAATGAATACCCGGACTTCGAGTCGCGCCCGAGCATCTCCGTGAAGCTTTCCGCGATGCACCCGCGGTTCGAGCGGTCGCACCGCCAGCGCGTCCATCGCGAACTGACGCCGCGCCTGGTCGAGCTGTGCCGGTTGGCTCGCGACGCGGGCATCGCGCTGACGCTCGACACGGAAGAGTCCGAGCGGCTGGAACTCACGATGGAACTGCTGGCCGCCGTCTGCCGCGATCACTCGCTCGCCGGCTGGAACGGCTTCGGCATCGCCGTGCAGACCTACCAGAAGCGCGCGCTGCAGATGCTGAAGTACATCGTCGGCCTCGCGCAGGAGACGAACCGCATCCTGCACGTGCGCCTCGTCAAGGGCGCGTACTGGGACGCCGAGATCAAGCGTGGCCAGGAGCGCGGCCTCCCGGGTTACCCGCTGTATACGCGCAAACCCAACACCGACGTGTCGTACCTGGCGTGCGCGAGCTACGTGTTCGAGCAAGGCAAGGACGTGCTGTATCCGCAGTTCGCCACCCACAACGCGCACACTGTTGCAGCTGTCGCGAGCATGGCAAAGAAGGCCGGGTTCGAATTCGAGTTCCAGCGCCTGCACGGCATGGGTGAAGAACTCTACGCGCACGTCACGGACCCGAGCGGCCTCGGCATTCCGTGCCGCGTCTACGCCCCGGTTGGCGAGCACGAAGACCTGCTGCCGTACCTCGTGCGCCGACTGCTCGAGAACGGTTCGAACACGTCGTTTGTCAACCGCATCGTCAACGAAAACGAGCCGATCGACGCGATCATCGCGGACCCGGTGCGCACCGTGGATGGATTCGACCAGGTCGCGCATCCGCGCATCCCGCAGCCGCTCGACATCTACCAGCCGGAACGCAGGAACTCGCTCGGCGTGCACCTCGCGAACGGCGCGGTGTGCAAGGCGATGGCAGATCGCATGGAACACGTGTCGCGCCGTCCCTGGGTGGCGGCACCGCTGGTTGGCGGTGAGGAGAAGAGCGGGGCTGCCGCCACCATCCGCAATCCTGCCAATCATGCCGACGTCGTCGGCAGCGTGGCGAATTCGGCGGTGGAGCACGTGCGCACGGCGATTGACATCGCGGTGCAGGCGCAGCCGGCCTGGGACGCCACACCCGCGGGCGTGCGCGGCGACGCGCTCGACAAGGCAGCCGACCTGTTCGAAGAGAGCACGGCGGAACTGGTCGCCATGTGCGTGCGCGAGGCGGGTAAATCGGTGCCGGATGGCATCGCCGAAGTGCGCGAAGCCGTCGACTTCCTGCGCTACTACGCGGCCCGCGCCAGGCACGAGTTCGCGAGCCCGCAGCGAATGCCGGGACCGACCGGCGAGAGCAATGACCTGAGCCTGCAGGGGCGCGGCGTGTTCACCTGTATCAGTCCCTGGAATTTCCCGCTCGCGATCTTCGCGGGACAGGTTGCTGCCGCGCTGGCGGCGGGCAATGCGGTGCTGGCGAAGCCAGCCGAGCAGACGCCGCTCGTGGCGGCGCATGCCGTTCGCCTGCTGCTGCAGGCGGGTGTACCAGCTGACGTGCTGCATTTCCTGCCGGGCGATGGCGCCATCGTGGGTGCCGCCGCGGTCGCCGATCCACGCATTGCCGGGGTCGCTTTCACCGGCTCCACCGATACTGCGCGGATCATCAATCGCACGCTGGCCGCCCGCAATGGACCGATCGGCGCGCTGATTGCGGAGACCGGCGGCCAGAACGCGATGATCGTCGACAGTTCGGCGCTGCCGGAACAGGTCGTCATCGATGCGGTCCAGTCGGCGTTCAACAGCGCAGGACAGCGCTGCTCGGCGCTGCGGGTGCTGTGCGTGCAGGAGGACATTGCGCCGAAGGTCAAGCGACTGCTGGCAGGGTACATGGAAGAGCTGGTGGTAGGTGACCCCGCGTACCTCGAGACCGACGTCGGTCCCGTCATCGACGAGGCGGCGCGCGCCATGCTCGAAGGACACGCGCACGAAGTCATGCAAACGGCAGCCTGGCATCACCGCATCAGGTTGCCCGAAAGCACCCGTACCGGCACGTTTGTCGCGCCGCTCGCGGTGGAGATCTCGTCGCTGTCGATGCTCGAGCGCGAGTGGTTCGGCCCGATCATGCACATCGTGACCTACAAGGCGCGCGACCTCGAAGCGCTCGTGGATGCAATCAACGCGACGGGCTTTGGCCTCACGTTCGGCATTCACAGCCGCATCGACGGCACCGTGCGGCGCGTGGCGAGCCGAGTGGCCGCCGGCAACGTCTACGTCAACCGCAACATCATCGGCGCCGTCGTGGGCACGCAACCGTTCGGCGGCTCGGGTCTGTCGGGCACCGGACCGAAGGCCGGCGGGCCGTTCTACCTGCACCGCTACGCGCACGAACGCACGATGACGATCAACACCTCGGCGGTCGGCGGCAACGCTTCGCTGCTGGCGATGGAGTGAGCGGGTCCGCCCGCGCAGAGAATCCATGAACCTCAGCGTCCTCGATATCTTCAAAGTCGGCGTCGGCCCGTCGAGCTCCCACACGATGGGGCCGATGAACGCCGCCTGCGCGTTCGCGCACGACCTCGAGTCGATGTCGTTGCTGGCACGCGTCGACAAGGTCGCGGCGCAGGTCTATGGCTCGCTGGCCCTGACCGGTCGCGGGCACTGCACGGATCGCGCGATCCTGCTCGGCCTCGAAGGCAATCAGCCAGCCACGATCGATCCAGCGGCGATGGAGCCGTCGCTCGAACGCATCCGCAGCACGGGCCGCATCCTGCTCGCAGGCAAGCACGAAATCGCCTTCGACGAGCCGCTCGACCTGTTGTTTCACCGCGACCAGACCCTGCCGCAACACCCCAACGGCATGCGTTTCACCGCGCTCGATGCAACCGGTAGCGTGCTGCACCGAGAGGAGATCTTCTCCACCGGTGGCGGGTTCATCGTCCGCGCCGGCGACTTCGGCAAGCTGCATGCAGGCGGACCGCAGGTCGATGTGACGCATTCGTTTGCTTCCGGGCACGAACTGCTCGAAGTGGCGCGCAGTCGCGGGCTCGAGCTGCACGAGCTGATGCTCGAGAACGAACGAGCCTTCCGGCCCGATGCCGAGACGCGCGCTGCGTTGCTCAACCTCTGGTCGATCATGGACGGCTGCATCCAGCGCGGGTTCGAGGCGAATGGACTGCTTCCGGGAGTGCTCAAGGTGCGCCGTCGTGCGTCACGCATGCAGCGCGTGCTGCTGGAGCAGTCGTCACAGCAACGTCCGCTCGATGCGATCGAGTGGGTCAACGCGTTCGCACTGTCAGTGAACGAGGAGAACGCTGCCGGCGGGCGTGTGGTCACGGCCCCCACGAATGGCGCCGCGGGCATCGTGCCGGCCGTGCTCGCGTACTACCGCAAGTTCGAGCAGGGTGCGAGCGAGAACGGCATCGTGCGTTTCCTGCTGGTGGCCGGCGCCATCGGCATGCTCTACAAGCGCAATGCCTCGATTTCTGGCGCCGAGATGGGCTGCCAGGGCGAGGTTGGCGTCGCGTGTTCGATGGCCGCCGCGGGCCTCGTCGCGGCGCTCAATGGCACTAACGAGCAGGTGGAGAACGCCGCTGAGATCGGCATGGAGCACAACCTCGGGCTGACCTGCGATCCGATTGCCGGCCTGGTGCAGATTCCCTGCATCGAACGCAACGCGATGGGCGCCGTGAAGGCGATCAACGCGGCCCGACTGTCGATGCGCGGCGACGGCACGCACAAGGTGTCGCTCGACCAGGTGATCAACACCATGCGCCAGACCGGTCACGACATGTCGACGATCTACAAGGAAACCAGCCAGGGCGGCCTGGCGGTCAACGTTCCGGAATGCTGAGGAAGTGATTAGTGAGTAGTGAATAGTGAATAGTGAATAGTGAACAGTGAGTCAGTGACTAGTCACTACTCACTACTCACTACTCACTACTCACTATTCACTATTCACTACTCACTACTCACTTCCGCAGGAGCATGTCGATGTCCACGGCTGGAACCGTTGTCGTGATCACGGGCGCATTCGGTGCGCTGGGCTCGGCGGTCGCGCGTGCCTTTGGCCAGACCGGCGCGAAGCTCGCGTTGGTCGACGTGGCGCAGCCGTCCGCTGAACTGCAGCGGGATTTCGGCGGTGCGGGGCACATGCTGCTCGGCGGTGCGGATCTTGCCGACGTCGATGCCACGCGCAAGGCGATGGCCGCCATCGCGATGCGCTTTGGCGGCATCGACGTGCTGGTCAATGTCGCCGGCGGCTTCCGCTGGGAAAAGGTCGAAGACGGCGACATCGGGACCTGGGATACGCTTTACTCGATGAACCTGCGCTCGGCTGTCGTTGCAGCGAAGTGCGCGCTCCCGGCCATGCTCGAGCGCGGCGGCGGTCGCATCGTCAACATCGGCGCCGGTGCCGCTGGCAAGGCGGCGCTGGGCATGGGTGCCTATGCGGCGTCCAAGGCGGGTGTGCAACGCTTCACGGAGGCGCTGGCAGAGGAGCTGAAGGATCGCAACATCACGGTCAACGCGATCCTGCCAGGCATCATCGACACGCCACGCAACCGGCTCGACATGCCCCAGGCGGACTTCACGCGGTGGGTGAGTCCCGAGGCGATCGCGAAAGTGATCCTGTTCCTGGCGTCTGCGGAGGCTGCGCCGGTAACTGGTGCCTCCATTCCCGTGTTCGGGCGCGGCTGACGGCGCAGCCCGCTACGCGAGGTTGCGCGGGTAGTCGAATTCGGCCTCGAGGCCGCATGCCCAATCGAGCTCTGACCAGTTGTCCACCGCGAAGTGCGCGGTGAAGACCCCGCACGTCGGCAACGTGTCGATGTGATCGCCGGCTGAAAGCTTGTTGGCGCAGTCCGTGATGCCCGGGTTGTGCGCGAACACCATCACGTGTTGCGCTTCGCCGCCCAGTTCACGAACGACCTCCACGATCCGTTTGGGGTCGGCGAGGTACAGACGCTCGTCCTGCGCAATCCTGTCGGCGTGAACCTTCAGTTCGCGGGCCATGATGCTGGCTGTCGATAGCGCGCGCACGGCGGGGCTCGACAGGATCAGGTCGGGCTTCAGCTTGCGCGAGCGGAGGCGTCGCGCCATTTCCGGTGCATCCTGCTGGCCGCGGCGGTCCAGGACCCGGTCCCAGTCCTGCTGCCCCGGCAGCGACGTGTCCGCCTTCGCATGCCGGACCAGCGTCAGCCGGCGCATTGCCGGGATGTCCACGCGTTCGACCTCGAGGCGCTGTCTGCTGCTCTTGCTCAGCTTGCCGGGACTCATTCGCTGGCGACCTCGACGTAACCATCTACCACCCGCGTGTCGTGACTCTTCACGGGCTCGTAAGCCGGCGGGGTCAGTGCCTTGCCGGTGCGCAGGCAGAAGCGCGCGCCGTGGCGCGGGCAGATGACCTGGTGATCCTCGACCACGCCGCCGGCAAGACCGCCGCCGTCGTGCGTGCAGACGTCCTCGATCGCGAAGAACTCGCCATCGATGTTGTAGACGGCAACGAACGCGCCGTCGACTTCGGCCGAAGCGTAATCGCCGGGCTCGATGTCCGCGGCCGGTGCGACGCGGATCCAGCTAGACATGGCGGCAGGAAGCGGGGGATGGCGCGAACTCGATGACGAGGCACGTGCGCAGCAAGACAATGGGATGAATCGGGGTGCCGTGCACGGCACCGTGCGGCGCCGGATATCCGGGCCAGATTCGATTCGCCGGGCTGTGCGAGGCATGGACGCCGAGCTCAGAGCCCCCAGGGATGGGTTTACGGCGTCCCGGCGAATCGCGATGTGGCCCGGGTATCCAAGCGCCGATTGCTCTGGCCATCCTCGCCGTCAAGTGGCCGATGGGACGTAGCCTCACATCATCCCCGTCTGCAGCCGCGCTGCCTCGGACATCATCGACTGGTCCCACGGCGGATCGAACACGAGTTCGACATCCGCGTGCTTGACCGTCGGGATGACACCGACTTTCTCCTTGACGTCGGCGACGAGCACGTCACCCATGCCGCAGCCAGGCGCAGTCAGTGTCATCTTGATCGACAGCACGCGGCCATCGCCTTCAGGGATGACTTCGCACTCATAGACCAGGCCTAGGTCCACGATGTTGATCGGGATCTCCGGGTCGTAGCAGCCCTTCATCTGCTGCCAGGCAACCTGCCTCACGTCGTCGTCGCTCGCATTCGGCGGCAATTCCGGCGTTTCTGCCGGCTCCTTGCCGAGCGCGTCCGCGTCCTTGCCCGCGATGCGGAAGAGGTTGCCCTCGACGTAGACGGTGAAGCTGCCGCCGAGGGCCTGGGTGATGTAGCCCTGCTGACCCTGGCGCAGTTTCACGTTCACGCCCGCAGGTACGATCACCGCGTCCACGTCGCGGATGAAGCTCACAGGTTCGTTGTCGGCTCGGTACAAAGCGGGCTCCTGTCGATCGATGGTTATTCGGTCGAAACCTGTTCCTGCTGATGCAGTGCCGCGTCGAGCGTGTGCCAGCAGAGGCTCGCGCACTTCACGCGGGCCGGGAACTCACGGACGCCTGAGAGCGCGCCAAGCTTGCCGAGGCTGGTCACGTCGATGTCGACGTCGTCGCGTGTCAGCAGCTGGTGCATCTGCAGGAACAGGCCTTCCGCCTCCGGGATGGTCTTGCCCTTGACGCTCTCGGTGAGCAGCGAGGCCGAAGCGATCGAGATCGCGCAACCACTGCCGTTGAAGGACACGTCGCTGATGCGGCCGGCATCGATTTTCACGAACACCGTCAGCTTGTCGCCACACAGCGGGTTGAAGCCGTCCGCGCGGCGATCCGCGTCCGGGATCTCGCGGAAATTGCGTGGATGCCGGTTGTGGTCGACGATGACGTCGCGGTACAGGTCCTTGAGGTCCATCAGCCGAGCATCTCCCGTGCGGTGTGCAGGGCCGCGACCAGCCGGTCGATCTCGGCACGCGTGTTGTAGAAGGCGAATGACGCACGCGCCGTCGCGGGCAATCCGAAAAATTCCATTACCGGCATCGCGCAGTGATGGCCGGTGCGGATCGCGACGCCCTCGTGGTCGAGAATCGTGCCGAGATCGTGCGGATGCACCCCGTCGATTGTGAACGAGACGACAGCCGCTTTCGCGGGCGCCGTGCCCACGAAACGCAGGCCGGGAACGGTTGCGAGCTGTTCGTTTGCATAGGCGAGCAATGCCAGTTCGGCGGTCGCAATGCGTTCCATGCCGAGTGTTTCGAGGTAGTCGATTGCCGCACCGAGACCGATCGCGCCTGCGATGTCCGGCGTGCCGGCCTCGAACTTAAAGGGCAGGCCGTTGTAGACGGTCTTCTCGAACGATACGGCCAGGATCATGTCGCCACCGCCCTGCCAGGGCGGCATCGCGTTCAGCAGCGACTCGCGGCCATAGAGCACGCCGATTCCGGTCGGACCGCACATCTTGTGGCCGGAGAAGGCGTAGAAATCGCAATCCAGCGCCTGCACGTCCACTTTCATGTGTGGCACGGCCTGCGCGCCGTCGAGCAGCACCGGCACGCTTCGCGCCCTGGCCGCCGCGATGAAACGATGCACTGGGATGACCGTGCCGAGCGCATTCGAGACGTGCGCCAGCGCCACGAGCTTCGTGCGCGGTGAGAGCAGGGCAGCAAATGCGTCGAAGTCCACCTCGCCTGACTGGGTAATCGGGGCGACCTTCAGGGTGGCGCCAGTCTGCTGGCACAGCATCTGCCACGGCACGATGTTCGCGTGGTGCTCGAGCCACGAAATCAGGATCTCATCGCCCGGACCGAAGTTCGGCCGGCCGTACGACTGCGCCACCAGGTTGATGGCCTCGGTGGTGCCGCGCACGAAAATGATCTCCTGCGTCGACTTCGCGTTGATGAAGCGTCGCACCTTCTCGCGTGCGCCCTCGAACAGGTCGGTTGCTTCCTGGCTCAGCGTGTGCACGCCGCGGTGCACGTTGGCGTGGGAGGACTCGTAGTAATGCGAGATGGCTTCGATGACGGCGCGGGGGCGCTGGCTCGAGGCGGCGTTGTCCAGGTACGAGAGCGGCAGGCCGCGTACGGTGCGTTCCAGTACCGGGAAATCACGGCGGATGGCGGCGACGTCGAGTGCGCCGGTTGCACTGGCGACAGCATGAACGGCGTTCATGCAGCCACCTCCAGCAGGCGCACGAGGCGCCGATCGAGTTCATCGTGCACGTGCCTGGCAAGGGCTGGTACATCGACCCGCGTCAGCACGGCTCCGGCGAACGCCCGCGTGAGCGCACTGCGCGCTTCGGGTTCGCTGAGCCCGCGTGAGCGCAGGTAGAAGAGGGCATTCGGATCGAGCTGGCCCGTGGTCGTGCCGTGGCCGCACTGCACGTCGTCCGCATAAATCTCGAGGTCGGGCTTGGTGTCGATCTCGGCACCCGGCGTCAGCAGCAGGTTGCGGTTGACCTGGCGCGCGTTCGACTTCTGCGCGCCCTCGTGCACGATCGCCTTGCCGTTGAAGACACCGCGGCCCTTGTTGGCGGCGATTCCGCGGTAGTCCTGCAGGCTCGTGGTTTCGATCGCGCGATGACCGACGTGAATGTGCGAGTCGAGGTGGCGCGAGCCATCCGCAAGGAACACGCCCGTGATCTCGGTGGCCGCGCCGCGACTGTCCAGACTGACGTTGGTATCGAGTCGCGCCAGCGCGGCGCCGAGCTGCGAGTCGCGCATTACGAACGTGGCGTGCTCGCCGACCCGGGCTTCTATACGTTCGATGTGGAATGCACGCTCGCCCTGGCGCTGCAGCCGATACAAGGTGAGGTGTGCGCCGGCGCCGAGTTCGATGTCGAGCACGGCGTTGGTGAAATGTTCGTGCTTGCCGTCGTCGACGTGGTCGATCAGCAGTCGTGCGCGGCTACCCGGCGCCATGCGCACGGCGATGCGGGGGTTCGCAAGCGTCGGGCCCGCGCCCGTTGTAATCAAGGTCAGCTGCAGGACATCGTCGCTCTGCTGGCCAGTCGCAGTGGACAGCAGCAGTGGTCCGATGGTCAATGCGGCGTTGAGCGCCGCGAAGCGTTCGGTGCCGCCGCCGACGAAAGCACGCAGCAACTGATCTTCAGGCGCTGACATCAGCGTGTCGAGGGTAAAGCCGCCCAGCGAAGCTGGAACAGCTTCCGCAGGCGATCCGTTGACCAGCACGAGTCGCTGCGTGACGAAAGACGCCGGCACGTCGACCGGAATCGTCGTCGCAGCGGCCGGTGCGAATCGCCGCGATTCGAGGCGGCGGAGGCTCGTGTACTTCCATGCTTCTTCCCGCGCGCCGGGAAAGCCGAGTTCCGCAAAGCGCTCAATCGCCGCCACGCGTCGCGAGGCGGTTCCACCGAGCTGGGGTTGCAGCCGCTTGAACGCCTCGCGGTAGTGCGCAATGGTCGGGGAAAAAGCAGTGGCGCTCATGCGGCGCTCGCTTCCTGCTTCACCCAGTCATAGCCCCGCTTTTCGAGTTCGAGCGCGAGCGACTTGTCGCCCGTGCGCAGGATGCGGCCGTCCGAGAGCACGTGCACGAAGTCGGGTTCGATGTAGTCGAGCAGGCGCTGGTAATGCGTGACCAGGACGATTGCACGTTCAGGCGAGCGCAGGCTGTTCACGCCGGCAGCAACGACACGCAGGGCGTCGATGTCGAGGCCGGAGTCGGTCTCGTCGAGGAGCGCGAGCTTCGGCTCGAGCACCGACATCTGCAGGATCTCGTTGCGCTTCTTTTCGCCGCCCGAGAAGCCTTCGTTGACGCCGCGGCTGAGGAAGCTCTCGTCCATCTGCATCAGCTTCATCTTGTCCTTGATCAGCGCCAGGAATTCGAAGGCGTCGAGGTCCGTCAGGCCGCGCTGCTTGCGCACCGCGTTCAGCGCCGCCTTCAGCAAATAGGCGTTGTTGACGCCGGGTATTTCGACGGGGTACTGGAAGGCCAGGAACACTCCGAGGCGCGCCCGCACTTCGGGCTCCAGCGCCAGCAAGTCCTCGCCCAGGTACTGCACGGTGCCTTTGGTGACGTCATAGCCCGCACGGCCCGCCAGTACGCTCGCGAGCGTGCTCTTGCCGGAACCGTTCGGTCCCATGATGGCGTGCACTTCGCCGGGGTTCACCTCCAGGTTGACGCCCTTCAGGATCTTGCGGGCGCCGATCTGGGCGTGCAGGTTGCGGATACTGAGCATGTTTTTGACTCTCTTGCGGCGCGGCTCAGCCGACCGAGCCTTCCAGGCTGACGGCGAGCAGGTTCTGGGCTTCCACGGCAAATTCCATCGGCAATTCCTTGAAAACCACCTTGCAGAAACCGTTGACGATCATGTTCACCGCGTCCTCTTCGGACAGCCCGCGGCTGCGGCAATAGAAGAGCTGGTCGTCGGCAATCTTCGAGGTAGTGGCCTCGTGCTCGACGACTGCGGTCGGGTTCTTGATCTCCATGTACGGGAACGTGTGGGCGCCGCACTTGTCGCCCATCAGCAGTGAGTCGCACTGGGTAAAATTGCGGGCACCTTCGGCCGACGGCAGGACTTTGACCAGGCCGCGATACGTGTTCTGGCCACGGCCCGCCGAAATGCCCTTGGACACGATGGTGCTGCGCGTATTGCGCCCGATGTGAATCATCTTGGTGCCGGTGTCAGCCTGCTGGTAATGGTTAGCCAGCGCGACCGAGTAGAACTCGCCGACCGAGTTGTCGCCGGTCAGCACGCAGCTCGGGTACTTCCAGGTGATCGCCGAGCCGGTCTCCACCTGCGTCCAGCTGATGCGCGAATTGGCGCCGCGGCATTCACCGCGCTTGGTCACGAAATTGTAGATGCCGCCGACGCCGTTCTCGTCGCCGGGATACCAGTTCTGAACCGTCGAATACTTGATGTTCGCGTCTTTGAGCGCGACGAGCTCCACCACGGCGGCATGCAGCTGGTTCTCGTCGCGCATCGGCGCGGTGCAGCCTTCGAGGTAACTCACGTGGCTGCCTTCATCGGCAATGATCAGCGTCCGCTCGAACTGCCCGGTATTGGCCGCGTTGATGCGGAAGTAAGTCGATAGCTCCATCGGGCAGCGCACGCCCTTCGGCACATAGACGAACGAACCGTCCGAGAACACCGCCGAGTTCAGGGCGGCAAAGTAGTTGTCCGTATGAGGGACGACGCTGCCGAGGTACTGTTCGATCAGCCCTGGGTGGTTCAGTACCGCGTCCGAGAACGAACAGAAGATGACGCCAGCCTTGGCGAGCTTGTCCTTGAAAGTCGTCGCGACCGAGACGCTGTCGAACACTGCGTCGACAGCGACACCGGCCAGACGCGCCCGCTCGTGCAGTGGCACGCCAAGCTTTTCGTACGTGGCGAGCAGCTTGGGGTCGACTTCGTCGAGGCTCTTCGGGCCGTCGGTCTTCGCCCTTGGAGCCGAATAATACGAGATCGACTGGTAGTCGATGGGCGCGATGCGCAGGTGGGCCCAGTCCGGGTTCGCCATCGTGTGCCAGTGCCGCAGCGCCTGCAGGCGCCAGTCGAGCATGAACTGTGGTTCACGCTTGATCCTCGAGATGACACGGACCACGTCCTCGTCGAGGCCGGGCGGCAGCGTGTCGGATTCGACGTCGGTGACGAAGCCGTGCTGATACTTCTGCGCGACGAGTGCGTCGAGTTCGGACGGTGTGCTGGCCATCGTTGAATTCCTCAGAGCCGGCCGGGACCGCGCGTCGCGGCAGGCGTGCGGACCGCGGCGGAGAGGGCGGGGCGCCATACGGCGACGGCTTCCTGTCCCGACAGTTGCGCGAGCGAGATGTCATCGAGCGAGCGACGAATGGCGCCGTTGATGCGTTGCCACGCATTGCCCGTGCTGCACGACAGTTCGAGGTCGCATGCGCTGTGGTTGCCGCTGCACTCGGTGATCGCGACCGGGCCTTCGATCGCATCGATGATCGCCGCCGCGCTGATCGCGGCCGCAGGACGGGCGAGTTGATAGCCGCCCCGCGAACCGCGCGTCGAGGTGAGCAGGCCGGCCCGGTGGAAGTTCTTCAGGAGCTTGCTGACGGTGGGCAGGCCCAGGTGCGTGCGCTCGGCCACCTCCGTCGCCGTCAGTCGGCGGTCCGGGGCGGTGGCGAGGCAGGCCAGGATGACCGTGCCGTAGTCGGTGAGTTTGCTGATGCGTAGCATGGCGCGTTTTCCAATTGGGACGATTTTAGTCC
Source organism: uncultured Pseudomonadota bacterium (assembly GCA_963748985.1). GTDB lineage: Bacteria > Pseudomonadota > Gammaproteobacteria > Steroidobacterales > Steroidobacteraceae > RPQJ01. The sequence goes on along the minus strand of CAVVKQ010000010.1, from coordinate 141,338 downwards.
TATACGGTCCCCGAGCCAACCCCGGCTGGGCCCCTGGGACGGGAAAACCCCGCCAATCTGCTAGAATCGCGCGCTCTCGTGGGCCGTGGCGACAATCACCGGCGGTTCGAGACCAGGGAACTCGAGCGGACCGGCGCGGTCCGTTGCCTTTAAGCGACCAAACGACCAACCCGTGAATAACCAATCCGGACCTGCCGCAGCCTCCGCTCCGGCGGTCCAATCGCCGTCGATTGCCGTCCTGCGCGACGTCCATTTTGACGTGGACTCGGGCAAGACCGTCTTCAGTGCGCTCGACATCGAGATCCGCCGCGGCGCCGTCACGGCCATCATGGGGCCGAGCGGCACGGGCAAGACCACGCTGCTGAAGCTCATCACCGGGCAGGTATGCGCCGATCGCGGCCAGGTGATCGTGGATGGCCTCGACGTGGCCAAGCTGAACCGCAAGCAGATTTATGCACTGCGACGGCGCATGGGCATGCTGTTCCAGAACGGGGCCCTGCTCACGGACCTCGACGTGTTCGAGAACGTCGCGTTTCCGCTGCGCGAACACACCCGCCTGCCCGAGCGCCTGATCCGCACCATCGTGCTGACGAAACTGCACGCCGTCGGCCTGCGTGGCGCCGCTGAGCTGTACCCGCAGCAGCTCTCCGGCGGCATGGGGCGACGCGTCGCGCTCGCACGCGCCATCGTCATGGATCCCGAAATTCTCATCTACGACGAGCCTTTCGCCGGACTCGATCCCATTTCGATGGGCGTGGTGCTGCGACTCATTCGCTCGCTCAACGACGCGCTCGGCATCACCAGCATCGTGGTGACGCACGACGTGCGCGAAATTTCGCAGATCGCCGACCTGAGCTTCATAATTTCCGAAGGCAAGGTCGTGGCAAGCGGCACAACGGCCGAACTGCGCGACCATCCGTCGCCGATCGTGCACCAGTTCGTCGACGGCCTCGCGGACGGTCCGGTGCCTTTCCATTACCCGGCCGCCGAGTACCACGAGCAGTTGCTGGGCGGGAAGGTGTTCGCGTGATCACGATCCTGCGCGACTTCGTGCAGAGCTTCCTGACGTTCCTCGAGCGCGTTGGCCTGCTGGTCCGTTTCGCACTCCGGCTGTTTGCGATCCTGCCGTCCGGCCTGCTGCGCGTCCGCCCGATCATCGAGCAGGTTTACAACACGGGTGCGATGTCGCTCGTCATCATCATGACCTGCGGCCTGTTCGTCGGCATGGTGCTCGGGCTGCAGGGATACGACCTGCTGACGCGCTTCGGCTCCGAAGAATACCTTGGCACCGCGACCGCCATCAGCCTGCTGCGGGAACTCGGGCCCGTCGTCACGGCGCTGCTGTTCGCCGGGCGTGCGGGCACCGCGCTCGCCGCCGAGCTCGGCCTGATGCGTGCCACTGACCAGATCGCTGCGATGGAGATCATGGCCGTCGATCCGATGCGTCGCGTGGTCCTGCCACGCTTCCTGGGGGGCGTCATCGCGATGCCGCTGCTGGTCTCGATATTCATCGTGGTTGGCTTGTTCGGCGCGCAGCTCGTCGGCGTGGAGTTCTTCGGCGTCGATTCCGGCAGTTACTGGTCGCAGATGCGCAGTGCCGTGGAACTCAGCGACATCCGCGAAGGTCTGATCAAGGGCGTGGTGTTCGGAGTGGCCTGCAGCCTGATCGCGGTCTACGAAGGGTACAATGCGATGCCCACGGCCGAGGGTGTCGGGCGTGCAACGACACGAACGGTGGTCATTTCTGCCGTCGTCACGCTCATCCTCGATTACATACTCACGGCGTTAATGCTGTAGGACGAACCATGCGTTCAACGCGCACGATCGACATTTCCACCGGGCTGTTCGTGTTGCTCGGCTTCGCGGCGATCCTGTTCATGGTCACGCAGATCACGAACCGTGGGTTCTCGCTGCGGAGCGACTCGTACCGGCTCAAGGCCTCGTTCGAGAACATCGGCGGCCTGAAGCCTGGCGCACCGGTCTCGATGGCTGGCGTGACGATAGGCCGCGTCGACGACATCCAGTACGACATCAAGCTGTACAAGGCGATCGTGACGATGCGGATCAGCGACAAGTACCGCGCTATCCCGAACGACAGCGACGCCAGCATCTACACCGCCGGCTTGCTCGGCGGCCAGTACATCGGCTTGACGCCCGGCGGCTCGGACGTGCCTTACCAGGACGGCGAGCAGGTCATCATGGCGAACGACGCCATCGTGCTCGAAAACCTGATCAGCAAGTACCTCTTCAATTCCGCCGCCACGAAGCCGGGCGAGTCGACGCCCGCACCGGCCCCCGCCGCACAGGAGTGATTCCGGACATGACAGCGATGCGCAGCAACGCCGCCTGGTCGAAGATTATGCTGGTCGCGCTGGTCGGACTCGTGCCGTTGGCACTGCCGGCGCAGACCGCTCCTGCCGCCAAGGCGGCCGTTGCAGTGCCAGGGCTGGGTCCGCAGGAGCTGATGCAGAAGATCTCGCAGGACCTGCTGCATGAACTTGACGCGAACCGGGCTGCGATTACCAAGGATCCGGCCAGGCTGCGCGGGCTGGCCGACAAGTACCTGCTGCCGCACTTCGATGTCGACTACGCGGCGCGCCTGGTGCTGGGCAAGCATTGGCGCACGGCGACCGAGGCGCAGAAGAAGCGCTTCATCGACGCTTTCTACCAGTCGCTGATGCGCAATTACGGCGATGCGATGGCCGAGTTCACGGAGGACCGCCTCAAGATCCTGCCGTTCAAGGGCGATCTCACGTCGGGGGCTGCGACGGTCCGCTCGGAAGTGAAGCGCAGCAACGGCACGCCTGTGCCGGTCAACTACACGATGCATGCGACGCCGCAAGGCTGGAAAGCCTGGGATATCACCATCGAAGGCATTTCGTACGTGAAGAATTACCGCACCGACTTCGGCGCCGAAATCGACCAGAAGGGCATCGACGCGGTGATCGAGCGGCTCGAGGCGCAGAACGCGTCCGGCGAGCCGGATGCGCCGGGGACGACCTCGACGGCCAAGGCCGGTCGCTGAACCAGCGGCGGCGGACAGCAGCCTCGAAGTGGATCAGTTCAGCATTCAGCGCGTTGCCGATGGCCGACTCGAGGCGAGCGGGGTGCTCGGCTATGGCACGGCCGGGCGCGCTTTGCCCGCAGGGCTCGCGCTGATCCCCAAGGGTTCGACGTGCACGATCGACCTGTCGCGCGTCACCGAGGCCGACAGCGCTGGCCTCGCCGTGCTGGTCGAATGGCTGGCGACTGCGAGATCACGCGGCACGGTGATCAACTACCACGGTATCCCGGCGCAGATCCTGGCGGTCGCGCGGATTTCCGACCTCGAAAGCCTGCTCACTGAAGGGCACTGAGGAAATAGGGGACGCTCACCTATTTCCGGCAGGAAATAGGTGAGCGTCCCCTATTTCCGCGCGCGGAACTCACTGCTTTTGCGTTGGGTCACTTTCGTCGGTTGGAGGCGTCGTCGCGTCGCCTTCGTCTGCGGCGGGCGCCTCGCTTTCCTTCAGCGCTTCTGCCTCCCAGTCCTCGTCTTCCCCGGACAGCTTGCTTTGCGGCGGATTGCCGTCGAAGACCAGGTACAGCCGGCGCTGCAGGTAGGCGTCGCGCACGAACACGTAGGGGTCGTACATCCGTGCCAGCGTCTTGTCGAGCGGCAGGTACTGCGCGCGCCGGTCCAGGAAGCTCAGTCCCAGGGAAATCCAGCGCTCCGAGCCGGCGCTGTACCAGCGGAACGGCTGCGTGAAATCGTCGGCAATGCGGGCTGGCGCATCGCGCAGCGTTGCAGGCCCCAGGAAGGGCAGGACCAGGTAGGGACCGGGGGGGACGCCCCACCAGCCGAGTGTCTGGCCCGAATCCTCGTTGTGCTTTGGCAGGTTGGTGCCGCCCGACGCCACGTCGATCACGCCCCCCCAGCCGAGCGTGGTGTTCAGCAGGAAGCGTCCCGTGTCCTGCGCGCCTTCCTTGAACTTGCCCTGCAGGAACTGGTTGATGATCGTCGTCGGGCCACCCAGGTTATCGAAGAAGTTGCCGACGCCCGTCTGCACGATCTTCGGTGTGTAGTCGCGGTACACCGTGGCTGCTGGCCTCAATGCATAGCGGTCCAGGGTGTCGTTAAACTCGAAGACGCCACGGTTGACTTTCTCGAACGGGTCGGGATTCCGTGGACGCGGGGTGCCGTCAGCCTGCGTCGTGGCGCAGCCGTTAAGAAATGCAGTCACGGCCAGCGAGGCGAGGGCAACCGCCAACCGGGAAATCAGCAACCGGGACGTGCTGCGAGAATTGCGGAGGAACATAGGAACCCTGTGACCGTGGCGGCAGAGCGACAACCCGGTCGCGCCGCAAGCGCGGCATTCTACCGATTCGGGGCGCGTCGTCGCGTGCTTAGCCCGTCGAGCGCTGGCTGTCCGGTGAACGCCCGCCTTCCGGCGCCTGCCCGTCCGGCGGCTGTTTCGACCGGTTGCGTTCCTTTGGCAGCCATTCACGCACTTCCTTGAGCCGCGCCACGAACTTGGCGCGCTGCTGATCGGTGATGCTGGGCACCGACAGGGCAAGTTCGAGCTGGTTGATGGCGAGCATGAGGTCACCACCCATCAGGTGGTACTCCGCCATGTAGGAGTAAGCGTCCGCCACGTCGCCTGCCGCGTTGGCGGCCATTGCCGTCAGCCGAATCTGCTCCTGCGTCGGCGGCACGTTGTTGAACAGGTCGAGCAGCACTTCGTGGGCGCGCTTCGCGCGACCTGCCTGCAGCAGCGCCTCGCCGTAGCGGACCGTGACGGGCACGTTGCGGGGGGCCAACACACGCGCGTGCTCAAGCGTCTCCAGCGCCTCCGCTGTCCTGCCCGTGGCGAGCTGCGCCTGGCCGAGCGCGGTGTGGAACGCCATCACTTCCGGGTGCTGCTGTCGCAACCGCATGAACGTGACCAACGACTTTTCGGCTTCGTTGCCGTACAGCTGCGACAGGCCGCGGCCGTACGTCTGGGCGAGCGACAGGTCGGCTTCGTTGTCGCCGAGCGCCTTGTAGTAGTCACGGGGATCGCCGCTGCGCGAGACGAGCAGCACGCGGATGCGCTCTTTCATCAGCGAGTAACTGAGGCTTTCCTTCGCGTTGACCGGCGGGTACTGCAAGGCGCGGTCCTTGGATTCCGCGATGCGGTTGCTGGTGACCGGATGCGTGCGCAGCAACTCGGGCACCCGGTCCGGGCCGAGCTGGGTGCGGCGGAACATCGTGTCGAAGAACGCCGGCATCGCGTTTGGATCGAACCCGGCGGTGGCCAGGACACCGATGCCGATGCGATCAGCCTCGTATTCGTTGTCGCGGGTAAAGTTGATGCTTGCCTGCGCGGCCATGTTCTGGGCCGCGGTGATCGCACCCATCGTCACGTCTGAACTGCCGCCTCCGGCCGCGCCTACCAGGATCGCCGCAAGCATTGCCGCCGTGGTCATCAGGTTTGCGCGCGATTGTGCCTCGAGTCCGCGCGCAATGTGCCGCTGCGTGACGTGCGCCACCTCGTGCGCCAGCACGCCGGCGAGCTCGCTCTCGTTGCGTGTCTCGAGCATCAGACCCGAGTGAATGCCAACGTACCCGCCTGGCAGGGCGAATGCGTTGATGGCCGGATCGCGCACGACGAAGAAATTGAAGTTGCGGTTGCCATCCTGGGCGAGGCTCGACAGCCGCAGTCCCAGCGACTGGATGTACTCATGAACTTCCGGGTCGTCGAGGACCATGCCGGCCTCGCGCAGGTTCCGCATGACCATACGGCCGATCTGGGTCTCGTCCTCGAGGCTGAGCGCCGCCTGGGCCGCAGTCCCCATTTCGGGGAGCTGGTCCTGCGATGACTTCTGGGGCTGCGCCAGCGCCGGCAGGGTGGCCAGAAGGAGGGCGAATGCCGGCAGGCGGGGACGGCGCAGGATGGCGGTGAAATTCATGTGCTTCCTCTGACAGCCGACCTCGCCGAGGGTTCCTCGGGGAGGGCCTACAGCCTCTCGGAAGCGAAATCCGCGAGACGCGAACGCTCGCCGCGGGTCAGCGTGATGTGACCGTAATGGCGCCAGCCGCGGAAGCGGTTCACGACGTAAGTGAGGCCGCAGGTGGTCTCCGAAAGGTACGGGGAATCGATCTGGGCGATGTTGCCGAGGCAGACGAGCTTGGTGCCTGGGCCGGCCCGGGTCACCAGCGCCTTCATCTGCTTGGGCGTCAGGTTCTGCGCCTCGTCCAGGATCAGGTAGCGGTTCAGGAACGTGCGGCCGCGCATGAAGTTGAGCGAGCGGATCTTGATGCGGTTGCGCAGCAGGTCGTTGGTGGCGGCGCGACCCCAGCTGCCGCCTTCCTGGCTTTGCGTCAGGACTTCGAGATTGTCCATCAGCGCGCCCATCCAGGGCTCCATCTTTTCCTCTTCCGTGCCTGGCAGGAAGCCGATGTCCTCGCCCAGTGGGATCGTCACGCGCGTCATGATGATCTCGGTAAAACGATTTGTCTCAAGCGCCTGCGACAGGCCCGCGGCCAGCGTCAGCAGCGTCTTGCCGGTGCCCGCGGGACCGAGGATGGTAACGAAGTCGATTTCAGGGTCGAGCAGCAGGTTGAGCGCGAAGTTCTGCTCGCGGTTGCGTGCGCTGATACCCCAGACACCGTGGCGCTCGCTGCGGTAGTCGCGCGCCACCTCGATGACGGCCGACTCGCCTTCGATCGAACGCACGATGCCTTCGAGGCCGTGATCGTCGGCCTGGTAAACGAATTGATTGGGCGCCCAGTCGGCAACCAGCTTGTTGCGTACGCGGTAGAACGTGCGGCCGCCCGCCTCGTGCCAGGACTCGAGCTTGCGGCCTGCCTTGTCCCAGAAGTTGCCGGGCAGCTTTTCCATGCCGGTGTAGAGGAGGTCGGCGTCCTCGATCGTCTTGTCGCTGTAATAGTCCTCGGCTCGTACGCCGAGGATGGCGGCCTTGATCCGCAGGTTGATGTCCTTCGACACCAGCGTGACGCGCGCGTCACGGTGTTCCTGCTGCAGCGCGAGCGTCTGCGCAAGGATGGCGTTGTCGGCACCGTGGCCGGGCAGCGTGGCGGGCAGGTTGCCATTGAGCTGCTTGGTCTGGAAATAGAGGCGGCCACTCGGCGGTTTCTTGCCGCCTGGCGTGAACTTGGCCGAGGGCAGCTCGATGCCGTGATCGATCTGCAGCTTGTCCGAGTTCGCCATCAGCTCGTCGAGAAAACGGCTGACCTGGCGTACGTTGCGGGCTGCTTCCGAGAGCCCCTTCTTGCCGGCGTCGAGTTCTTCGAGCACGGTCATGGGGATGAAGATGTCGTGCTCCTCGAACCGGAAGATGGCTGAGGGGTCGTGCATCATGACGTTGGTGTCGAGAACGTAGATCCTGCGTGGTTCGATCTGCTTCCGGGTCTTTGCCAAGTCGGACTCCGCTGATTTGATGGTGCGAGAGGGGCGCGGTGACGGTCCGCTGCGTCAGTCCGCTGCGTCAGAGCTCCGCCGCGGCGGCGAGCACTTCTTCAGCGTGGCCTGGCACTTTGACTTTGCGCCATTCCCGGCGCAGCACGCCCTTGGCGTCGATCAGGAAAGTGCTGCGTTCGACACCCATGTACTTTCTGCCGTACATGCTCTTTTCCTTCCACACGCCGAAGAGCTGGCACACGGCCTTTTCTTCGTCGGCGAGCAGCGGAAACGGGAAGCCGTACCTGGCGATGAACTTGTCGTGCGAGGCGACGCTGTCGGGCGAGACGCCGACGATCTCCGTGCCGGCCTTCCTGAACTTCGCGTGCAGGTCGCGGAAAGCCTCACCTTCCCTGGTGCAGCCCGACGTGTTGTCCTTCGGGTAGAAGTAGACGACGAGGTTACTGCCGGCGGCATCGGCCAGCTTCCATTTCCTGCCACCGCTGGCGGCAGCGGCGAAGGCGGGCACCTTGCGATCGAGCGTGACGGTCTTTGCAGGCATGAGTTGCGTGGCTCAGGACTTCAGGGGTTCGAGGATGGCGTCGAGATTCATGTGATCACAGAGATCCATGAACTCTTCGCGCAGCGCGGCGATGTGGATCCGAGTCGGCACGTGGATGACCATGTACACGGAGAACATCGGGGCGCCCGTGTGCGCGGCGTTGTAAGTGCGAGTGCTGATGTCACCCACGTCGATGCCGCGCGACGAGAAAAAGCCGGACAGGGTATGCAATACGCCCGGTTGGTCGAGGCACACGACATCGACCGTGTAGCTGATCATGTCGACCCGCGGAGGACGCTGCTCGGTCCGGCGCACCGTGATCGTGAGGCCGGAGGCTTCACCGAGCTTGGTGAGTTCGCCTTCGAGCTTGGCGAGCGTGTGCCAGTTGCCCGCGACGAGCAGCAGCATGGCGAACTCGTTGCCGAGCGCCGTCATGCGGCTTTCGAGGACGTTGCCGCCACATTCGACGACCACGCGGGTCAGGTCGTAGACCAGCCCGGTCCGGTCGTTGCCGATGGCGCAGATCGCGATCAGTTGCTTCATGGATGCCTGGACTCAGTGTATCGGCGCCGCACGGGCGCGTGTACCGTGATTTTGCCTTGCTTCGCTGCTTTCCGCTTGCGTAGCATGAGCGATCTTCCCGCCAGGGGCCCCGAAGAATGTTCCAAGGCAGCATCCCTGCGCTCGTGACGCCCATGCGCGCCGACGGGGCGGTCGATTTCCAGGCTTGGGAGCGCCTGCTCGATTTTCACGTCGCCGAAGGCACGGATGCCGTTGTCGTCGGCGGCACGACCGGGGAATCCCCGACGCTCGAGCCGTCCGAGGTCGCGGATCTGGTTCGGCGCGCCAAGGCGCGTGTCGCCGGTCGCATACCCGTCATCGCGGGCAGTGGCACGAACTCCACGGCGAAGAGCATCGAGTTGTCGCGCGGGTTGGCCGCCGCAGGCGCCGATGGACTGCTCACGGTTGTTCCGTACTACAACCGACCCACCCAGGAAGGCCTGTACCGGCACTTCAGTGCCATTGCCGATTCGGTCGACGTACCGGTCATTCTCTACAACGTGCCCGGTCGTACCGCATGCGACTTGCTGCCTGAGACAGTCGTGCGGTTGTCCGAGCATTCCCGGATCGTAGGCATCAAGGAGGCGACAGGCGACATGTCGCGAGCCGCATCGATCCTGGGCGCCGCCAAGCCTGGCTTTCTGCTGCTGAGTGGCGACGATCCGACGGCCGCCGAACTGATGAAGCGGGGCGCCCGTGGCGTTATTTCGGTGACGGCCAATGTCGCACCGCGTGCGATGCACGACATGTGCATGGCGGCGCTCGAAGGCCGACATGCGGTGGCCGCAGCGCTTAACGAGCAACTGATGCCGCTGCACCTGGCGATGTTCGTCGAGCCGAATCCGATCCCCGTCAAATGGGCCGTGGCCCGGCTGGGGCTGATCGAGCGGGGTATCCGATTGCCGCTGACCTCGTTATCGGAGCCTCTCGAGGCAGAGTTGCTGGCCGCCATGAAGGCTACCGGCGTGAGAATTGCCTGATTTCAACTGTGCTCTGGAAGGGCAGCTACTAGCCGGGTGGGCGATGGGCGTGTACCCTTCCGCCCCCTGCGGAGAGGTGGCCGAGCGGTCGAAGGCGCTGGACTGGAATTCCAGTTACATCTTAACGGGTGTACGTGGGTTCGAATCCCACCCTCTCCGCCACTGACAACAGAACGCCCCCGCGTGGGGGCGTTCGTGTTTGTGGCCCGAGTGGTGGGCTGAGAACCCACGGGACGTGGGGTCGACCCATCCGCGCCTGCGCGGGCCGAGTGAATCCCACCCTCTCCGCCAGCTACGACGACGCCCCCGTGAGGGGGCGTTATCGTTTCGCTCGCAAGTTTTTTGACTCAGTTATCGCTCTAACTAACTGATTTTCAAGTTCTAAGTTTCGCGATGACCGCGTACTCGCGTGCAGCGCCAGCGCTCAGGGTACCTGCAGGCAGCGCACTCAAGCGTGCGCTTGCCGGTGTGCCGGGGCAGAATCACCGCCCCGCACCACCGCGACCCTCCGCATGGAAACCCCACTGACTCCGCTCGATTTCCTGCGTCGCGCGCGCAAGCTCCATGGCTCGCGCGAAGCCGTGATCGATGGTGATCTGCGACTGACCTACGAAGCGTTCGGCCAGCGTTGCGACCGTTGGTCATCGGCATTGGCGAAGCTGGGTGTGAAGCAGGGTGACCGCGTTGCGACACTGGCGCCCAACACGCATCAGCACCTCGAGCAGTATTACGCGGTACCGCAGCTCGGCGCGGTCATCGTGCCGATGAACTACCGGCTGGTCGCGGACGACTTCGCCTACCTCGCGAACCACAGTGGCACCAAGGTCCTTTGCGTGCATGCGGATTACCTGGATACCGTAGACAAGGTTCGCGACCAGATGACAACGGTCGAGCACTTCGTGGCACTGGAAGGCGGCAAACCGGGCTGGCTCGACTACGAACAGTTGCTGAAAGCGAGCGATGGCGTGTTCGAGCGACCGTCGATTGCCGAGGGCGATCTGCTTTCGATCAACTACACCAGCGGCACCACGTCGCGTCCGAAGGGCGTGATGATCACGCACCGCAACGCCTGGGTGAATGCGATCGGAACGCTCGCGCACCTGCCGATGACGCCGGCCGACCGCTACCTGTGGACGCTGCCAATGTTCCACGCGAACGGCTGGACCTACACCTGGATCGTGACTGCCGCCGGCGCGCTGCATGTCTGCCTGCGTCAGGTCGATGCACCGACCGTCTATCGGCTCGTGAACCAGGAACGCATCACGATGCTCTGCGCCGCGCCCACGGTGCTCATTGCCATCGCCAGCGGACCGGAGGACGGGCGCATGTCATTGCGACGTGGAGTTCGTGTCGTGACGGCCGGTGCGCCGCCTGCGGCTGCCACGATCGAACGCATGGAAGGTGAGCTTGGCTGGACCATCACCCAGGTTTACGGCCTGACCGAGACCGCGCCGTTCATTTCGATCTGTGCACCGTTGCCCGAGCACGACGCGCTCGAGCCGGCCGCCCGCGCGCGGATCAAGGCCCGGCAGGGCGTCGAACTCATGACGTCCGGTGATCTTCGAGTCGTCGACGAAGAGATGCGTGACGTTCCCCGGGACGGCGCCACGCTCGGGGAGATCGTTGCGCGTGGCAACGTCGTGATGAAGGGTTATTACAACGACCCGGAAGCGACCGAGAAGGCATTCCGCGGAGGTTACTTTCACACCGGCGACGCGGCCGTCGTGCATCCTGACGGTTACGTCGAGATACGCGACCGCTACAAGGACGTGATCATCAGCGGCGGCGAGAACATCTCGTCCATCGAAGTCGAAGGCGCCTTGCTGCGGCATCCCGCGATTCTCGAGGTGGCGGTCGTCGGCATGCCGCACGAGCGCTGGGGGGAGTCCCCACATGCGTTCGTGGTGCTGCGGCCAGGGCAGTCGTCGACGGCCGAGGAGATGCGCGAGTTCGCCCGCAGCGTACTGGCCCATTTCAAGGTGCCATCGGTCTTCACGTTCGTGCAGGAATTGCCGAAGACCGCCACCGGCAAGATCCAGAAATTCGTGTTGCGAGGCGGCAAGGCAGCGATTGCGAAGCAGTGATCGTGACCGTCAACGCCCGGCCGGTTTTCCCCTTCACGGCGACAGTGCTGCTCTGTCTGGTCATATTTCTGGCAGTCGTCGTCAGCGCGTGCTCGCGCACGCCGGCGCCCGCACAGTTCGTCGGGCCGACGATGGGAACGACGTACCACGTCACCGTGACTGGCGCGGACTCCTTGCAAGAGCGCCGCGCCGTGCAGTCTGCAATCGATCGTGTGCTCGTCGAGACCGAGCGGCACCTGTCGACATACAACGACACGAGTGAGATCGCGCAGCTCAACAGGGATGAGAGCAGCTCGTGGCAGGACGTCTCGCCGACGCTGTTCGCAGTCCTGCAGCAAGCGCACGATGTGAGCGAGCTCACCGGGGGCTCGTTTGACGTCACCGTGGCACCGCTGCTGAGACTCTGGGGCTACGAGCCCGAGAGTGTCGGCGCATCCGGGCGAGCGGCCTTCAAGCCGCCCACGTATGGCCAGCTCGAACAGGCCCGCAAGAGCGTGGGATACGACAAACTCGAACTGCGTAGCGCGCCGCGTATGTCGGCACGAAAGAGTGCAAACGGCATGCGACTGACGTTGGATGGAATTGCGCCCGGCTATGCGGTGGACCGCATCGCGACCGGGTTGCGGGTCCTCGGTCACACTGATTTCATCGTCGAGATCGGAGGCGAAGTTCGTGCCTCAGGGCAACGGCCGGAGGGCGGTCCGTGGCGGATCGCGATCGAAGCGCCGCACGCGACCGAGCGTGAACCGCTGGTCGGGCTGCGACTGCGCGATGCCGCTGTGTCCACGTCGGGCGATTATCGTGATGCACGCGTCGACACAGACGGAATTCGATATTCACACACCATTGATCCTCGGACGGGACGCACGGTTGCCAGCGCGCTGACCGCGGTCACGGTCATTGACGCGAATGCGATCCGGGCAGATGCCTATGCGACGGCCCTCATGGTCATGGGTACCGAGGCCGGGCTCGCCTGGACGCAGGCCCTGCGGATTCCAGCCCTGTTCGTGGAGCGTACCGCGCAGCCAGGCGAGTGGCGGCTCGTGGAATCCCCGGCTTTCGAGCAATGGCGGGAGTAGGGTGGCGGCCCGATTCGTTATGATGCCGCGATGGACCCGCTGACCAAGCTCCGCCGCCGCCCCTTCATGGCGCCGCTGCTGATTCCGTTGCTCGGAATCCTGATGGCTGTGGCAGGCGTTTATTGGCTCGGTACCTGGTCCCGCACCACCGTCGTGGTGCTGGTCCGGCACGCGGAAGCAGGCGCGAGTACTTCGGGTGACCAGGACCTCAGTCCGGCCGGTGAAAAACGTGTGGCGACGTTGGGCGCATTGATTGACGATGCGTTGGCCGATCGCAAGGTCGATTATCTCTATGCCGCCGATACGCGTCGCGCCCAGCAGACCGCGGCGCCCGTCGCCAACCAGTTCAAGCTGCCGATCAACGTCATCGCGAGCAGCGACTGGTCCGGTCTTGCCGCGCGCATCAAGCGCGAACATCGAGGCAAGACAGTGGTCGTGGTGGGTTACGCGACGACGCTGCCGGGTGTGATCAGCCAGCTGAGCGGGAGCGACTACGCCATGCGCGACGATGAGTTCGATGCCGTCTATGTCGTGGTGATGCCAAGCCCGGGTGAAACCCGCGTCCTGCGGCTGCGCTACGGGCAGTCGACACCGCCGGCAAAATCTTCAACAGTATCGAGGTAGTGTCTCTAATTATATGATTTAACGAAAAATATTTCTTTTGAAGCACTCCGACTAACCCCTAACCCCTAACCCCTAACCCCTAACTCCTTAAACCGCGCCAGCCGCGAGTGCCGCCTGCACGAACTCTTCATGTGCCCCGATGCGCAGGTCGGCGAGCACCGAGTCCTGGATTTTGCCGTCCACGCCGATCAGGTACGTTCCGCGGCGCACCCCGAATCCGAGTGGACCGTCCACGTCATAGGCCTTCACAGCCTTTTTTTCCGGGTCGGCAAGCAGCGGGAAATTCAGGTTGTGCCTGGCTGCAAATTTCTTGTGCGAGTCGGCATCCTGTGGACTTACTCCGACCACGCGGAGCTTGGCCCGCACCAGGTCGTTCTGCAGGTCGCGGAACGTGCAGGCTTCCTTGGTGCACCCAGGCGTGAAGTCGGCGGGGTAGAAATAGAGGATCAACGGCCCCTTGGCGAGCAGCGACTTCAGCGTGTGGCGCTTGCCGTCCTGGTCGGCGAGGTCGAATTCCGGCGCCTGGGTTCCTTTCTTCAGCATGGTCAGTCTCCTTCGTTGACGCCTTGAATGCCGCCTGAGTGATCCACTTCCATGATGCGGTAACCGCCGTCACGCATGCCGCAGCGCTCGTAAGTGCGGCGCGCGGCCACGTTGTCCAGTTCGACGTAAAGCCGTAACCCGACGACGCCAGGCGTGCTGCGGGCCAGTGTATCGACGTGATCGTACAACGCACGGAACACGCCGCCGCGCCGCGCTGCCGGCAACACGTAGACGCTTTGAATCCACCAGAACTGGCCGTCGCGCCAGTCGCTCCACTCGTACGTGATCATGAGCTGGCCGACTGCATTGCCGGCATCGTCCTCAGCGACGAAATAACGGCCATGTGCCGGATTTGCGAGGGCGGAGGCGACGCCACGACGGATCGTCGCGGGATCGAGCCGCTTGTGCTCCGTCTCGAGCGCCATCGCCTCGTTGCCGTGTGCGAGGAATTCCTGGTCCGAAGGCTTCGCATCACGGATTCGTACGTTCATGCGCGAATAATACCGGGCCTGGAAGACTGCGGTTGCGGTGCGGCAACCCGATGCTACAATGCGCGCCCTCGTGTGGGGCGGTAGCTCAGCTGGGAGAGCGTCGCGTTCGCAATGCGAAGGTCGAGGGTTCGATCCCCTTCCGCTCCACCATTTCTCCCGTCGGACCACTCCGCCGCCACACTCCGGACAGCATGCCCCGGTAGCTCAGTGGATAGAGCGACCGCCTCCTAAGCGGTAGGTCGCAGGTTCAACTCCTGCCCGGGGCACCACTGATCGTCGATATGCTCCGCCGGCCTGCTCGGCATCGGCAAACTGATGTCTTGCCCGTCCAACACCGCCGGCGTCTCGGGCGACTCGCAAGCCACGCTCTGACGTCGCTCACGCCCAGTCAGTTCAAGCTCGATCGGTTCATAGCAATAGCTTGCAGTGACCTGTTATTGCACAGGTTTGAAATGATGCGTCGGCCAGGCGGTGGTGGCCGATTCGGCCCGTGTCCCGCGCATCATCAACGAACGGTAATTCAGCGGCCGTCCGTGTTGCGATCGTCATTGCCGCCGCCGAAGTTTACATAGTGCCGCATCGTAGGCAGTGGACGGAACGAAGCTGTACCCTTGGCAACGGCGGCGCTAAACTGAATCCAGAGGTTGGAAGCGCAGCTCACGGAGGAAGCGCAACCATGGAATTCAGCCTGTTGTCCTGGTGGCAACGCAAGCGCATTCAGGCGACCGTGCAATTGTCCGGTCGCCCAATGCAGTTTCATCACGTCACCAACCCCTATCACGCCGTCAGCATCAAGGCGGGTAATCGCTGTCAACAGACGGCGCTGAAGTATGGTCGGCAGCGCTTCCTCTCCGGTGAAGCTCCGCAGCTGCCGCAACCAACGTGCGACCTCCGGGCGTGCGAATGTCGATACGTCCATCACGAGGACCGTCGCGAGGGCTCCGACCGCCGCCAGCGCGATGTGCGGGATGTATGGGCGACGGGTCCGCAGTTGGCAATGAGTGGAGGACGTCGGACGAGCCACGGGCGGAGAGTGACGGATCACTGATCCGTTCAGGTGGCTGTATTCAAAGCGCAGGCAATCGAGCAACGCCTGCAAATGTTTGCAGCACGAGGCGAAGCTACGGCGATAGTTCCGGGCTTCCAGGCTTTCGCGAACGCACGCAGCGGCCCTGCGTGATGATTAAGTTCAATCTGCACCAATTCAGATTCGACCCGGTGTAAAAGGACTTACGGCCGAGGATTGGCTGCACGAAGAGGCACACCTGTCGCGAGGCAGGGCCGCAAAGCCACGGATCTCCCGGAGTAACGGGACGAAAGCCGGGCTTCCGAAACACCACCGTCGACTTGGGTTGCGTGCGAGGGCATTGCACGCCAGCGCTCACGCAGTGCATGGCTGCAGTGCGGGTCGGGATGCAACAGATTGTGCGAAGGTGATAGCTGTCGCTAAGAAGAAGACGAAGTAGAGCTCGGTGGTCATTGCGAGAGAGGCAGGAAAACCTGCCTCTTTTTTTGCCACCATTCAGCGCAGGCGACGGCCGCAACGACGGCGCTTCGATCTGCAAACACGCCACGCGGGCAGCACCACGCATCGAGCCACTCGAATATTCTTCGAGTGATTTTCGTACGTATCGCATGTGACATGAGTCGGAGAGGCGTAGGCGAGATTTCGTCTGCACGTCTCTGAAAGTGCTTGAGATCATTGCCGGTGACACACGCGTACGACGAGTTATGTCTGCGATGTGCGACAAATTCGCACTTGTTCCTGTCGCGCGTGTGTCGATACTTGGCTCGCGCCGTACAGGCCTGTGATGACTCCGGGACGGAGATACAACACAGGACACCCTGACGGCGTCGGTCCAACCTGGATGGTATGGACTGCGGCCTCCTGGCCGAACGCTGACAAAGGCAAACCTGTCGCAAGGCAGGGTCGCAAAACCTCCGGTCCTTGGAACATTTCCGAGGATAGCGGGGCTGCCGGCAGTCGATCGCTCCCCATGGTCAGTACGACCTTTGGAGCGTCAACCCGCGCAACCCGTTTTGGTCCTGCCGCACTGCGGCAGGCGCCACGTTGCGTCATTGCCTGAGTCAACCACGAAACGCGCCACAGGCGCAGGCATTGAAAAAAATTGGGGTTGACGGATGCGCGCAATTGCCAGGTGCGATCGCGCGAGAGGGCCGCACTAGTGAATCGATTCCTGTTTTCTCGAGGCAAGTCTCCAGTCGTCGCGATCCTGTGTCTGGTGTTGTATTTGTTCCAGCCAGCGATCGCATCTGCGGCCAATCGGGCGCCGTCCATCTCCGGCACTCCCGCCACCACGGCCTTCGTTGGCAAGGCCTACTTGTTCCAGCCAAAAGCGTCCGACCCCGATGGCAACAAGCTCACGTACAAGATCGCCAGGAAGCCCGGCTGGACCACGTTCAGCAGTTCGACGGGCCGCCTGACCGGTACCCCATCCTCATCCCAGATCGGGTCGTATTCGAACATCGTCATCAGCGTAAGTGATGGCATCGTGACGAAGTCGCTGCCCGCGTTTACGATCAAGGTAGTGCAGGCTACGTCGACCGCAGCACCGGTGACGTTGTCGTGGGTGCGCCCGACACAGAATGTCGACGGCACCCAGCTCGCCAACCTCGCCGGGTACCGGATTCACTACGGCCAAGTGTCGGGCCAGTACGACTATTCGGTGTCCATCGGCAGTCCAAGCATCACGTCGGCCATGATCGAGAATCTGGCTCCGGCCCGGTGGTATTTCGCAGTCACGGCTGTCACGAGTTCCGGGACTCAAAGCGACTATTCCGCGGAACTCAGCAAAGCCCTGCTCTGAGTTTTCTGGCGACGGGTAGCTGGAGTCACGTTCAATCACCGAAGGCGAGCACGAAGCCTGGGCTGATACCCTGACGCATCATGAACATCCGCTATCGCTGGTTGGCGCTGGTCCTGGGCGCCGCCTTCCTGGTCACCGTGTCGGCCCGCGCCGACGACGCGCTGGAGGAGGTCCTTGTCACCGGCCACCAACCTGGACCGGGATTGTGGAAGGTGACTCGCGCAGACGATCCGCATGGACACGTGCTCTGGATTCTCGGCAACTACAGCCCGTTGCCAAGGAAAATGACGTGGCGCTCCACGGAACTGGCAGCCGTGCTGGCTGTGTCCCAGGCAGTGCTTGCGCCTGTGTCGGTCAGTGCCTCCGCGGGGCCGTTGGGTGGCATCACCTTGCTGCCTTCGTTGATCGGCGCGCGCAGCAATCCCGACGACAAGCGATTGCAGGAAGTCGTGCCAGCCGATCTCTATGCGCGCTGGCTGCCGCTCAAGGCACGCTACCTGGGGAAGGATGACCGCGTCGAAGACTGGCGTCCGATCTTCGCCGCGCAGGAGTTGTATCGCGCAGCGCTGAAGCAGAACGACCTCGTGCCGTACGACGGCGTCTGGCCTGCAGTCGAAAAGCTCGCGCGCAAAGCGCGGGTGCCGATCACCGAACCGGGGATCGAACTCAAGGTCGAGAAGGCAAGGGCCGCGATCAGGGAGTTCAAATCGACCCCATTCGCCGACGTCGAGTGCTTCTCGCGCACACTGCAACGGCTCGAGTCCGACCTGGACCTGATGCGCGAGCGCGCGAATGCGTGGGCCGTAGGCGACGTCGCACGCTTGCGACAACTCGCGCCGATCGAGCGGGCGAGCGCGTGCATTGGCGTGATGCTGGAGTCGTCGTTCATGCAGCAACGTGGGTTCGGCGACGTGCTGGAGCGCGCCAGGAATGCATGGATGACTGCAGCCGAGAAGTCGCTCGCGAGCAATGAATCCACGGTGGCCGTGTTGTCCGTGGACGAGATCCTGAAGCCAGACGGATACGTCGCCCATTTGAAAGACAGGGGCTACGTCGTTTCCGACCCTTGAGTCCGGAGGTCGGGCGGGTTCCAGCCCGCGCGACCTGACCTGAAAGCAACCTCAACCGCAGGGCAGCATCGCTGCCGCCCCGCGATGCGTCACTCGCTTATTGTGGTGCAACCTTGTCGCCACCAGCCCGCTCTGTCTCGTCACCGGCGTCCGTGGCGGCCGCTGCATCCGTCGCTGGCTCTTCGCCCATGGGAGCGGCTTCGACCGGTGTGGCTTCGACCGGAGCGGCTTCGACCGGTGCGCTGGCTGCCGGCTCGGGCATCGGCGCTGCGGCCTCCTCTTTCTTTGCGCATGCTGCCAGCAGCAGCGCGGCCGCAACGACGGCACTGATCTTGATTGTTTGCTTCATGTCCCTTCCCCAATAGAGTTTTTAGTGAATGGAAGCCCGGCGTCCCAGTCGCGAGGCTGCGCCGAGACTATTCGAAGCCAATGCCCTTCAGCAACCCGGAGAAGCGGCGGTCACCGCGCAGGGGATCCAGCAAGGGGTCATTGCGCGCGTACACGAGCCCTGAATCTCCGATGGCGCGTGCTTGTTGCAGGCGTGCGATCGCAGCGTCAAGCTGACCCCACTGCGACAGGACCTGTGCCTGCTGGTAGCGCAACCGGGCGCCTTCCTGCTCGATTTTCGCAAAAGCGTCGCGCGCCGAACTTACCTGGCCGAGCCGGTGCTCGACCACGGCCAGGCCGGTCAGGCCGAAATCACTGGCGGGCTCCGCCAGGTACTCGGTGCGCGCCTCGTCGTGGCGGCCGAGCATGAACAGGGCATCGCCGATGGCTGCGTGGGCGCGCGACATGCGCGGGTTCATCTGCAGCGCCTGCCGGGCCGGAGCGATCGAGGCCCGATAGTCGCGCGCCGCGTATTCGATAGCGCCTGCCGCGCGATGAATCAGTGGATTCAGCTTGTCGAGCAACAGCGCCCGCTGGATGGCGGCGGCGGCATCCTGTTTGCGACCGACACGCGCGCAGTACTGCGCATACCGCGCGAGCACGGTGGCTTCGCCCGCGCCGAGTTCCCTTGATCGCTCGAACGGCTCACGTGCGCCGCGGGCATCGAGTTTGCCCTGGAACAAAGTGAATCCGAGTGTCGAGTAGGCGTCGGCGAGCCCGGGAGCGATCTCGATCGCGCGCTGCGCTGACTCGATCGCCGACTCGTACAACGCCTGCAGTTGGCCGGCCTTGCCGTACTGGTTCGCGATGGCGGTCAATGAGCGGGCGCGTGCGGCATGAGCTGGCGCGTAGTCCGGGTCTGCCGCGATGGCCGCATCGAACTGCGCGAGCGCCGCGCGTTCAGACGCCTCGTCGGCACTCAGGTCGTACAGTGCGCGGCCCCTGAGATAGGCGTCGAAAGCCTGGGCGCTGCGCGTGCCGCCTTCGGCAGCGAGAGGGCCCGCGCTGCCTGCTGGCAACTTCGGGTCGGGAATCATCTCGGCTGCGAGCGCGCCAGCGACGGTACGTGCAATTTCGCTCTGCACGGCGAAGATGTCGTGCAACGAACGGTCGAAGCTCTGCGACCACCGGCTGAACCCGGTGTGTCCGTCGATCAGGTCCGCGGTGATGCGCGCGATTTCGCCCGACTTCCGGACCGTGCCATCGAGCAGGTAACCCACGCCGAGGCGCGATGCGATCGTTACCGCATCCTCGGTGTGGTCGCGGAACTTGGCGGACGACGTCTGGGCCATCACCTGCAGTTTCAGGTTGCGGGCGAGGGTCGAGCGCAGTTCTTCGGACAGGCCGTCCGAGAAATAGTCCTGGCTGGTGTCGCCGCTGATGTTCTTGAAAGGCAGCACTGCAACCTTGTTGCTCGTCGATGCGGCGGGGTCGCCACCGGGACGACCGCTGCGCCACGCGAAGATTCCCACCGCTCCGGCGAGCGCCGTGCCGCCGGCGGCCAGCAGCATCGTGCGGCGTGTCAGGCGAGCCGGTGGTGGGGAGCCCGGTGCGTGCAGGTTGCCCCGATGCGGGGCAGCGTCATTCGGCCGACCCAAGACAGCTTCGACGCCACGCACGATCGTCGCGATCTGCGCTGCGCTGGCCTCGCCGCGCCAGCCGAGCAGGTCGACTGCGAGGTATTGCCTGAACCCCAGGGGTGGCATCGTGCCGTCGAGCGAGACGGGCACCAGTTTGCGCATCTCGCGTCCCTGCGATGCTTCGTCGAGCACCCAGTCGGACGATACCGAGACCTTCGACCAGGCGACGATCACCGCGTCGCAGCGGGCGAGGGCGACTTCGACGGACTTCGCGAAGACCGCGCCACCCTCGATCTGCGTGTCCCACCACACGTTGATGCCTGCCTGTTCGAGCGCGTTGGCAAGCACGCGTACCCGGTCCTGGTCCGCGTGTGAATAGCTCAGGAATGCCGTCGGGCGCGTTCCTGCGCCCTGCATGCCCTCGTCCTCGGACATCGTTCTCGACCCCTCCTGCCGCTCGTGAGGCGAGTCTAGCGCGGAAGAGTGTGGTCCGCGCACCGAGCCGGCGGGCGCACGATTCTCCCTAAGGCTTCGATCCGAGCAGGGCCAGCGCTGCGACGGTATTGACCTGTGCACCCAGCGTGACGGCAGGCAGTTCGACGAAGAAATCGGGGTTGTGGTTGGAGTAGGGAAAGAGCCTGCCTTGCTTCTGCGCAGCCGCGACCAGCGCGGGCGGGGCGACACCGATCAAGAGAAACACGTACGGAGTGTTCAGTGGCGCAAATGCTTCCTGGAAATCTTCCGAGCCCATCACCGTCGGAAAATTTCCAACGACCTTGCCTTCGCCCAGCAGCGCGACGAGCCCCGGGCGCAGGCGCTCGACCAGGGCCGGGTCGTTGACCAGCGGTCCGGCATAACCTTTCATCGTACGAGTCGGCATCCGATCCGCGGGCACGCCGGCCGCCGCGGCGATGCCGTTGCCGATTTCGTCGATGCGCTTGAGCATGAGTTCCCGCACCTGCGGCTTGAGCCAGCGCAGGTTGAGCAGCAACGTGGCCGACTCGGGAATCACGTTGTTGTCACGGCCCGCCCGGATCGCCCCGACCGTGAGCACGGCCGGTGCCTGCGGATCGATGGTCCGGCTGACGATCGTCTGGTAGGCGAGCACGGCTTGCGCTGCCATGACAACAGGGTCGATCGCCAGTTCCGGGGCAGAACCGTGGCCCCCGACACCCCGGAACGTTACGTCGAGTTGATCGACGCCTGCCATGCGAACGCCAGCCGTGTTGGACACCATGCCGACGGCCGCCGGTGCCGTGTGGCTGCCGAGCGCGAAATCCGGCTTGGGAAAACCCCTGGTCCACAACCCGTCGTCGACCATCGCCTTCGCGCCGAGGCCCACTTCTTCTGCCGGTTGCGCGTAGACGACGAGGGTGCCGGACCATTCGGACTTGAGCTGCGTCATGGCGGATGCGACTCCGAGCAGCCAGGTGATGTGCGCGTCGTGTCCGCACGCATGCATCACGTCCACCTCGCTGCCGTCGGCCAGCGTCTGCGGCCTGGTTGCGGCCCAAGGCAGGCCGGTGGCCTCACGGACGCCGCCGTTCGCGTCCATGTCGGCGCGATACCAGAGCGTCGGTCCCGGACCGTTCTTCAGCACGCCGACAACGCCGGTCTTGCCGATCCCGGTGGTCACCGTGTAGCCGAGCTTTTTCAGCGCCGTCGCGACGATGCTCGCGGTGCGGGTCTCGGTGAAGGCGATTTCCGGGTTGGCGTGCAGATCCTTGAACGTTGCCTCGAGCCGAGGCGTGTCCGCCGCGATCACTGCCTTGACCTTGTCGATCAGCACCTGCGACTGGGCTTGTGCCGTCGTGTAGCTTGCGGTCGCGGTCAGGAACGCCATGCAGAGGACGGTTCGGCACAGGGTCGGGCGCATGGCAACCTCGGATTTCTCAGGGAACCAGGGAGAGGAACAGGAACGCGGTGAAAATCACGACCTGGGCCGCGCCCTGCATCATGTTGGTGCGGCCGTTGCCGAGACCTATTGAACAGACGAACAGGCTCAGTACGAGCAGGATCATGTCTTTCGGCGCGAGTCCCAGGGTCAGCGGCAGGTCCAGCAGGACCGCCACCAGCACGACGACCGGGATCGTCAGGCCGATACTGGCGAGCGCGGAGCCGAATGCAAGGTTCATGCTGGTCTGCAGTCGATTGGCGAGCGCCGCACGAACGGCGGACACGCTCTCGGGCAGCAGCACCACCATCGCGATGATGATGCCGACGATCGCGCGCGGCGCACCCGCTGCGGCGACCGCCGCTTCGACCGCGGGCGAGAGGATCTTCGCGAGCCCGACGACGACGATCAGCGAAATCATGAGCAGCGCGAAGCTCAGCCAGGATTCGCGATTCGACGGCGGTGGCGCGTGCACCGCCTCGTTGCTCGTGTCACTGGCCGGCAGGAAGTAGTCGCGATTGCGTACCGTCTGGAAGAAGACGAACGAGCACCACACCAGCAGGGAACTGCTGCCGACGAACAGCAGTTGCGTCGTCGAGTAGCTCGCGCCAGGGGCGCTGTTTGTGAAGACCGGCATGATCAGCACGAGGGTTGCGAGCGTGGTCAGCGCGGCCAGGGCCGGCCCGGCGCCTTCGATGCGAAACGATTGCTCGCGATGGCGCAGGGCGCCGAGCAGCACGCAGATGCCGATGACGCCGCTGCTGATGATCATGACGGTGGCGTAGATCGTGTCGCGTGCGAGCGCAGCCTTGTCCGCACCGCCCGCCAGCATCAACGACACGATCAGTGCAACTTCAATGGCGGTGACGGCGAGCGCGAGGACGAGCGTGCCGTACGGCTCGCTGACCCGGTGGGCCACGACCTCGGCGTGGTGTACCGCGGATACCACCGCGGTCAGCAGCATCACCGTGCAGGCGATGGTCAGGATCGGGCTCGAGGGAAGCCACAGTGCGGCAAGCAGCAGCGCAGCGGCGAGCAACGGCACGACCTTATGCCAGAGAGACATTACGGCTCCGCAAGAATGGCGTGTGTGCTGCGATTTTGCCGCAGCGCCTGGTGAAGACGACCGGACTGTAACTTGCCCGTCGGCCCCGGAGGACACTTTCGGCCAGCCCGGCGCCGGTTTGCTGTTCGGCTGCCCCGATTTCGCTAAACTACCGCGCCCACTTTCCTGGACGGAATACGTGGATCCGGCCGCCTGCCGGTCCCGAACATGGGAAGCGATGACTGAAACAAAAGCAATGTTGACGGCGATCCCGTTGGCCGCCGGCAATGACGTGTACGTCGAAGCGATGTACGAGGCCTATTTGACGAGCCCCGAGTCGGTCGCGCCGGAGTGGCGCGAGTATTTCGCGACACTCGGACCGTCGGGGGAGGATGTCGCACACGGCCCGCTGATCGAGGAACTGGCACGACGCGCCAGGGCCCCGAGTCGGCCGTTGCCGGCAGGGCCCGTCGCGGCGGGTCCCGCGGGCTCGCTCCCGATGGGCGATTCGGCCGCAGCCAAGCAGGGTGCCGTCTCGCGGCTCATCCAGATTTACGCCAACCGCGGTCACCTGATCGCGGACATTGATCCGCTCGGCCTCACGGTGCGTCCGGTACCGAAGGTGCTGGGGCTCGACTACCTCGGACTCACCGAGGCCGACCTCGACACCGAGTTCCTGACGGGCAGCCGCAACGGCGCGATCAAGCCCAGGCTCAAGCTGCGCGAGATCATCGCGCAGCTGCAGCACATCTACTGCGGCACCATCGGTGCCGAGTTCGCGCACGTATCTGATGAAACCGAGCGACTCTGGCTGCAGGATCGCTTCCAGGTCGGCCGCATGCACCAGGCGTTCCCCGCCGAAACACGCCAGGAAATACTGCGTCACCTGACGATGGCCGAAGGTCTCGAGCGCTACCTCGCAACGCGTTATCCCGCGCAGAAGCGCTTCTCGCTCGAAGGCGGCGACAGCCTGATCCCGTTGCTGGAGGAAGTCCTCCAGAGTGGCGGTTCGAGCGGGGTCGAGGACATCGTCTTCGGCATGGCACATCGCGGCCGGCTCAACGTCCTGGTCAATGTCCTCGGCAAGTCACCCGAGGCGCTGTTCTCGGAGTTCGAGGGCAAGTACGACCTCAAGAAGCTTACGGGCTCGGGCGACGTGAAGTATCACAAGGGTTTCTCGTGCGACGTGAAGACGCCGTCAGGCAATGTCCACGTCGCGCTGGCGTTCAACCCGTCGCACCTCGAGGTCGTGAACGCGGTCGTCGAAGGCTCGGTGCGCGCACGTCAGGAACGCCGCGGCGACGAGCGCGGCGACAAAGTCATGCCCGTGCTGATTCATGGGGATTCGGCATTTGCCGGGCAGGGCGTGATCCAGGAAACACTGCAGATGTCGCAGGCCCGCGGGTTCTACACGGGCGGCACGATTCACCTGATCGTCAACAACCAGGTCGGCTTCACCACGCACGACCCGCGCGACACGCGCTCCACGCTCTATTGCAGCGACGTCGCGAAGATGATCGAAGCGCCGATTCTGCACGTGAACGGCGACGATCCCGAAGCGGTGGTGTTCGCGGCGCGTTTCGTCGTCGACTACCGCATGAAGTTCCACAAGGATGTCGTCATCGATCTCGTCTGCTATCGCCGGCTCGGGCACAACGAAGCGGACGAGCCCGCGGCGACGCAGCCGGTCATGTACGCAACGATCCGCAGGAAGTCGACTACGCGGCAGCTCTATGCCGACAAGCTGGTGGCCGCAGGCGTGATTTCCGCGAGTGATGCTGAAGCGCTGGTGGAGCAGTACCGGCGCGGCCTCGACGCAGGCACGCCGCAGACGAAGAACGTGCTCGGCCTGATCGGCAACAAGCACACTGTCGACTGGACCAAGTACCACGACGTCGACTGGTCGGAGGAAATTCGGTCGGGCGTGAAGCCGGCATTGTTGAAGGACCTTGCGGCCAGGGTCACGACGTTCCCCGAAGGCTTCACGCTGCATCGCCAGGTGCAGAAAATAGTCGATGATCGTCGCAAGATGGCGGCGGGCCAGCTGATGGTGGACTGGGGCTTCGCCGAGACGCTCGCCTACGCGAGCCTGCTCGAGGAAGGCTATGAGATTCGCCTCACGGGGCAGGACAGCGGCCGCGGCACATTCTTCCATCGGCATGCGGTGGGCCACGATCAGGGCACGGGTGCGACGCACATCCCGCTCAAGCACCTGAAGCCCGGGCAGCCGCGTTTCCGCGTGACGGATTCGCTGCTCTCCGAGGAAGCCGTGCTCGGTTTCGAATACGGCTACTCGATCACCGATCCGAATTGCCTCGTCATCTGGGAAGGCCAGTTCGGCGACTTTGCGAACGGCGCGCAGGTGATCATCGACCAGTTCATTTCGTCTGGTGAAGCGAAGTGGGCCCGTTACTGCGGGCTCACGCTGTTCCTGCCGCATGGCTACGAAGGGCAGGGGCCCGAACACTCCTCGGCCAGGCTGGAGCGCTTTCTGCAGCTTTGCGCCGAGAACAACATGCAGGTGTGCGTGCCGTCGACGCCCGCACAGATGTTCCACATGCTGCGCCGGCAGATGGTGCGTTCGTTCCGCAAGCCGCTCATCGTCATGACGCCGAAGAGCCTGCTGCGGCACAAGCTGTCGGTGTCGGCGTTCGACGAACTCACCCGGGGCTCGTTCCAGTGCGTCGTGAACGAGATCGATGAACTGTCGCCGATGGACGTCACGCGCGTTGTTTTCTGCTCGGGCAAGGTCTATTTCGACCTGCTCGAGGCACGCCGCGCCGACGAGGCGCGCAACGTCGCCATCGTGCGCATCGAGCAGCTCTATCCGTTCCCGTCCGAGGATTACGCCGCGGCCCTCGCGCATTACCCGAATGCGCGCGAGATCGTCTGGTGCCAGGAAGAGCCACAGAACCAGGGCGCGTGGTACCAGATCCGCCACCGGCTGCAGGATTCGCTGCAGGGCAACCAGGAACTGCTGTACTCGGGCCGCCGTCCGGCCGCCGCACCGGCTACCGGTATCCCGCAGATGCATTCGACGGAGCAGCACGGCCTGGTTGCCGCAGCGATCACCGCCTCCACGCAGGAACAGTCCTCACGCGCAGGCCCGCCTCTGCGCACCAGGGCCAGCAACAGGAAGAAGTCATGAGCACGATCGAAGTTCGCGTCCCGCAACTGCCCGAGTCGGTGGCCGACGCCACGCTCGTCGCGTGGCGCAAGCAGCCCGGTGATGCGGTCAACCGCGACGAGAACCTCGTCGACCTCGAGACGGACAAGGTCGTGCTGGAAGTGCCGGCGCCGGTGAGCGGCGTGCTCAGGGAAATCAAGGTGCAGAACGGTACGACTGTCACGGGCGGGCAGATTCTGGCCGTTATCGACGAGGGGGCCGTTGCGCCTGTGTCTCCCGTTGCGATGGGAGAGGTCGGTCGCAGGCCCGGCGAGGTCGCGGCCGCTGCCGCCGCAGCGGTAGAGACAAAGAAGGACTCAGACAAGCTTGCGCCTTCGGTTCGCCGTCTCGTCGAAGAGCACAAGCTCGCGCCAGCTGATATCGCAGGTTCGGGCCGCGATGGCCGCATCACGAAGGGCGATGTGCTGACCCACCTGGCCGACAAGAGCGTGGCACCTGCTGCAATTCCCACACCCGCATTGACCACCCGGCCGGCCACTGCGCCAGCGTCGTCGCTGCCCGCGGGTGAACGCGGCGAGCGCCGTGTGCCGATGACGCGGCTGCGTGCGCGCATCGCGGAGCGCCTGGTCCAGGCGCAGTCGACGGCAGCGATGCTGACGACGTTCAACGAGGTCGACCTCAAGGCCGTCAACGAGCTGCGCGCACGTTACAAGGAGAAATTCGAGAAGGAGCACGGTGCGCGACTCGGCTTCATGTCGTTCTTCGTCAAGGCGTGCGTCGAGGCGCTGAAGCGGTTCCCAGTCGTCAATGCGTCGGTCGACGGCAGCGACGTCGTCTACCACGAGTACTACGACATCGGCGTCGCCGTTTCGACGGAACGCGGACTGATCGTGCCGGTGCTGCGCAATGCGGACCAGATGGGCTTTGGTGAGATCGAGAAGTCGGTCGTGGGGTACGCCACGCGCGCCCGCGAAGGCCAGCTGACGCTCGAGGAACTCACCGGCGGTACGTTCACGATCACCAACGGTGGTGTGTTCGGCTCACTGTTGTCGACCCCGATCCTCAACATGCCGCAGAGCGCGATTCTCGGCATGCACAAGATCCAGGAGCGGCCAGTCGTCGTCGACGGTCAGATCGTCGTGCGGGCCATGATGTACCTGGCGCTCTCCTACGATCACCGGCTCATCGACGGCAAGGAAGCCGTGCAGTTCCTGGTGTCGGTCAAGGATTCGCTGGAGGATCCAGCGCGCCTGATGCTGCAAATCTAGAGGGGTTAGGGGATGGGGGTTAGGGGATAGTCGGAAGCCGCGTTGCGGCGTTCCGGAGGCTCGACTAACCCCTAACCCCTATCCCCTATCCCCTAGCCTGTTCGGAGTACCCATGTCTGACACTTCCTACGATGTTGTCGTGATCGGCGCCGGCCCTGCCGGCTATCCCTGCGCGATCCGCGCGGCGCAGAACAAGCTCAAGGTGGCCTGCATCGACGAGTGGAAGAACCACGACGGCACCTATGCGTTCGGCGGCACCTGCCTCAACGCCGGCTGCATTCCGTCGAAGGCGCTGCTCGAGTCGTCCGAGCTCTATCACCGAGCGCATGCGGAATTCGCGGCGCACGGCATTTCCGCGACGGGTCTTGCGTTCGATGTCGCCACCATGCAGAAACGCAAGGCTGGCATCGTCAAGGCGTCCACGCAGGGCATCACCGGGCTCTTCAAGGCCGCGGGCGTCACCGCGCTGCAGGGCCACGGCAAGCTGCTGGCCGGCAACCGCGTCGAATACACCGCGCCCGATGGCAGCAGGAAGGAACTCGTCGCGAAGCATGTCGTGCTGGCACCTGGCTCGCAACCGATGGTCCTCAAGTCGCTGCCATTCGACGGTGAGCGGGTGGTTGATTCCTGGGGCGCGCTCGAGTTCGGAGCAGTGCCGAAGCGCCTTGGCGTCATCGGCGCCGGTGTGATCGGTCTCGAACTCGGCAGCGTGTGGCACCGTCTCGGCGCTGAAGTCATCGTGCTCGAGGCGATGGACGAGTTCCTCGCCATGGCCGACCAGGCCGTCGCCAGGGAAGCACAGAAGCACTTCAAGAAGCAGGGGCTCGATATCCGCCTCGGCGCAAAGGTAAGCGGCGCGGACGTCAAGAAGGACGGTGTCACGCTCAAGTACACGGACGCCAAGGGTGAACAGACGGTGACGGTCGACAGGGTCGTGGTCGCGATCGGCCGGCGTCCGTTCACGGACGGACTGCTCGGCGAAGGCACGGGCGTGAAGCTCGACGATCGCGGCTTCATCCAGGTGGATGACGAGTGCCACACGGGCGCCGGCAATGTCTGGGCAGTGGGTGACGTCGTGCGCGGCCCGATGCTGGCGCACAAAGGCAAGGAGGAGGGCGTCATGGTCGGCGACCTCATCGCGGGTCTGCACTCCGAAGTGAACTACAGGGCAGTCCCCTCGGTGATCTACACCGCGCCAGAGATTGCCTGGGTGGGGCTGACCGAGGAGCAGGTCAAGGCGAGCGGCCGCGATTACAAGGTCGGCTCGTTCCCGTTCATGGCCAGCGGCCGCGCCCGCGCGATGGAAGCGCCCGCCGGATTCTGCAAGGTCATCGCGGCCAGGGATGACGACGAGATCCTCGGCGTGCACATCATTGGCCCGATGGCGGGCGAACTGATCGCCGAAGCAGTGCTCGCGCTGGAATACTCGGCGAGCACCGAGGACCTGCAGCGCACCATGCACGCCCATCCGACGCTGAGTGAAGCGCTGCATGAAGCGGCGCTCGGAGCCGACAAACGGGCTATCGATTTCCCAAATCGATAGCGGGAGATGGGGGTCAGGGGACGGGGATAGTGGAAAACTGCGACCGCGCACCAACCCGTCATTGCGAACAATTAATGCCGGCGGCGCGCCCGGATCACGTTCGGCAATGACGAAAAGCGGGCCAGCAGGCGGCTCAATTCCTCGAGTCCGTGCACTTTCACGGTCACGTCCACCGCGGCCGTATTCTCCGTCGCGTCCGTCACGGTGTTCATCGCCTCGATGCTGATGTGCTCGTCCGCGAGCACGCCCGAAATGTCGCGCACGAGACCGCGCCGGTCATAGGCGTCGATCACGATACCGACCGGGAAGGTTCGCTCCTCAGACGGCCGGCCCCAGTCCACGGCCAGCACGCGTTCCGGCTTGACCTCGCGCAGCCGCAGCAGGTTCGCACACGTCGCCCGGTGAATGCTGACGCCGCGCCCGATCGTGATGTAGCCGAGGATCTCCTCGGGCGGCACGGGCCGACAGCAGCGGGCAAGCGTGCTGAGCAGGTCGCCAACCCCGTCAATGACCATGCCCGCAGAGCCGCCATTCGCGGCCGGCTTGGCGAGTCGCGGGCCGCGCTGCACCTCCTGGTGCTCGTGCAGCCGGCGATGCACCGCACCGGCCACCTGGGCCAACGTAATGTCGCCTTCGCCGAGGCCCTGAAAGAGCGCATCGGCATTCGCGAGGCCCAGGTCGCTCAGGATCTCCGGCAGCGGTGGCGCGCGCACGCCTAGCCGGTCCAGTTCGCGCTCGAGCATCTGCCGGCCCTGCTCGCGGTTCTGGACTTCGTCCTGCTTGCGGAACCAGCCACGAACTTTGGCGCGGCTGCGCGGTGACGCCAGGAAGCCGAGCTGTGGCAGCAGCCAGTCCCGGCTCGGATGCGGTTGTTTTGCCGGAATGATCTCGACGGTGTCGCCGTTCGACAACTTGTGATCGAGCGTCACCATGCGCCCGTTGACCCGGGCACCGCGGCAACGATGGCCCAGGTTGGTGTGCACCTGGTAGGCGAAATCGAGCGGCGTTGCGCCTTTGGGCAAGTCGACGACCTCGCCCCTGGGGCTTAGGGCAAACACGCGGTCCTCGAACACTTCCGCCTGCAGTCCCGCCAGCAGGTCGGGCTCGACGCCTTCGCGCTGCGCCGGTTCCAGCAGCTGCCGCAGCCAGACCATCTTCTGCTGGAAGCTCGCTTCGACCTTGCGGCCCTCCTTGTATTGCCAGTGCGCCGCGACGCCGAGTTCGGCGTGCTCGTGCATCTCGCGGGTGCGGATCTGCACTTCGAGCGGCAGCTTGCCGGGCCCGATGACGGCCGTGTGCAGCGAGCGGTAGTTGTTGCCCTTGGGAGTTGCGATGTAGTCGTCGAACTCACCCGGAATGTAGTTCCAGAGGCCGTGGACGCTGCCGAGCGCGGCATAGCATTCGGCGATGGTATCGACCATGACCCGGACCGCGAGCACGTCCATGACCTGGTCGAACTGCAGCGACTTGCGCTGCATTTTGCGCCAGATGCTGTAAATGTGTTTCGGCCGGCCCGTGATCTCGCCACGGATGCCGAGCTGTTCGAGCTCGTGGCTCAGCGCGCGCTTGACGTCATCGATGTATTGCTCGCGCTCGGCCCGCTTGGACTTGAGCCAACCGGCGATACGCCTGTATTCCTCGGGTTCGCTGAAGCGGAAGGCCAGGTCTTCGAGTTCCCACTTGAACTGCCAGATGCCGAGGCGGTTCGCGAGCGGCGCGTAGATCTCCTGCGTCTCGAGCGCGGCACGGCGCAACTCGCCCTCGGGGGCGGATTTCATGCCGCGCATGCGCACGAGTTGCAGGGCCAGCCGGATCAGGACGAGGCGGACGTCGGATGCGAGCGCGAGCAGGAGCTTGCGCAGCCCCTCGGCCTGTTCGGGGCGCAGGTGCTGGCCCGGGTTCCATTCAGCCGGGATGCCGCTGTCGCCGACACGCTCGAGTTCCCGTGCCAGGTGCATGGCCGGTTCACCGCAGAGTTCGAGCGCCCTGGGCTCGTCCACCAGCCCCCCCTGGCGCAGGGGAATGATCAGCGCCGCGAGGAGCACGTCGTCGTCCGCCTGCAATTGCGCGAGCGCTGCCATCAGCTCGACGCTGCGTAGTGTATGTTCGTTCGGCGCGAGGACACTCACCGCCTCGAGCGCGGTGCGCACCTTGGGTGCCAGCGAACGGATGTCGATCTCGGCGGGCTTCACGACGGGGTGCTCGGCGGAACTCGCGGGCGTGCGGCGCCCGGAAGAAAAACGCTATCATACGACGACCGATTTTCAGGCTCAGTGCCGGGTGATTATTTGCCGAGAATCAACCGCGGCGGACGGCGCTGGACGCTCGCATCGGGCGCGACGGGGACCGCCGGCGAGTCGATTCGCATCCTCGGCATCGATCCGGGTTCACAGGCGACCGGCTTCGGCATCATCGACTGGCAGGACGGCGACGCCCGATACGTGGCGAGCGGGGCCATCCGCACGCGCGGTGAGGCGTTTCCTCCCCGGTTGCGCCAGATCTTCGACGGCGTCCAGGAACTCGTCCGGCAGTACAGCCCGCAGGAGGTCGCCATCGAGCGCGTTTTCATGCACCGCAACGCCGACAGCGCGCTGAAGCTGGGGCAGGCGCGGGGTGCGGCCATCTGCGGTGTATTTCCGGTGATCGCAACCGTGTTCGAATACGCGCCGCGCGAGGTGAAGCTGGCGGTCGTCGGGCAGGGCGGCGCACTGAAGGAACAGGTTCAGCTCATGGTGATGTCGCTCCTGAAACTGCAGGGTGAACTCGGTCCTGATGCCGCCGACGCGATCGGCCTCGCGCTGTGCCATGCGTATTCACGCGGCGCGCGGCAGTCTGTCGACGCCTCCATCGCGGCTCTCGGAGCCCGGCCTTGATCGGCTTCCTGCGTGGACGAATCGCCGCGAAGCATCCGCCCGTGTTGGTGCTGGACGTCGGCGGCGTCGGCTACGAGATCGAGGCGCCGATGTCGACGTTCTACGGCCTGCCGGCCGTCGGCGCAGACGTGACGCTGCACACGCACCTCGTCGTGCGCGAAGACGCCCACATCCTGTTCGGTTTCGGCACGGAGCGCGAGCGCAGCCTGTTCCGCGAACTCATCCGGATATCGGGCGTGGGTCCGCGCATCGCGCTCGGCATCCTCTCCGGGGCGAGCGTGGACGAGTTCCACCGTTGTGTCGAAGCGCAGGACGCCGCATCGCTCACTCGCATTCCGGGCATTGGCCGCAAGACGGCGGAGCGCCTCATCATCGAGATGCGCGATCGCCTGCAGGCACTGGCCACGGGTCAGTCTTTCGAAATTCGTGGCGCGGCAGGCCCGGGAACGCCAGTGCCCAGTCCGCAGGCCGAAGCGTTCAGTGCGCTGGTCGCGCTGGGTTACAAGCCGCCAGAAGTCACGCGCCTGCTGCAGAAGGTCGACCCGTCTGCGACCACGACCGAAGAACTCATCCGCCACGCCCTGCGCGCGGTCAGCAGCTGATGTCGCACCGAGTCAGGACAAGCCCGTGACGATCGAACCCGACCGCGTCGTCTCCGCCACCGGCCTGCGCGAGGAAGAGGTCTACGACCGCGCCGTGCGGCCGAAGACACTCGCCGACTACGTCGGCCAGCCGGCCATGAAGGCACAGATGGAGATCTTCATCGCTGCGGCGCGCAACCGTGGCGAGTCGCTCGATCACACCTTGATCTTCGGCCCGCCGGGCCTTGGCAAGACGACGCTCGCGCACGTCATTGCCAACGAACTCGGCGTCGGGTTCAAGCAGACGTCAGGGCCGGTCCTGGAGCGCGCGGGCGATCTCGCGGCACTGCTCACCAATCTGCAGCCAAACGAAATCCTGTTCGTCGACGAGATTCATCGGCTGAGCCCGGTGGTCGAGGAAATACTCTACCCGGCGCTCGAGGATTTCCAGCTCGACATCATGATCGGCGAAGGTCCGGGCGCACGCTCGATCAAGATCGACCTGCCACCATTCACGCTCATCGGCGCCACGACGCGCGCGGGCCTGCTCACGTCGCCGTTGCGTGATCGCTTCGGGATCGTGCAGCGGCTCGAGTTCTATGGCCATGACGAACTGCAGCACATCGTGCAGCGATCTGCCGGCATTCTCGGCGTGCCGACCGATGTGGACGGCGCCGCACAGATCGCGACCCGTTCGCGCGGCACGCCGCGCATTGCCAACCGACTGTTGCGTCGGGTGCGCGATTTCGCCGAGGTGAAAGCGGGTGGGCGCATCACGCTGGAGGTTGCACGCGCGGCGCTCGACCTGCTCGACGTCGATCCACAAGGATTCGACCCGATGGACCGCCGGCTGATGCTCACGATCATCGAGAAGTTCGACGGCGGACCGGTTGGGGTCGACAGCCTGGCCGCAGCGCTCGGCGAAGAGCGCGGAACGATCGAGGACGTGATCGAACCTTTCCTGATCCAGCAGGGCTATATCATGCGCACCGCGCGGGGCCGGGTGGCCGCACGCAATGCGTACCTGCATTTCGGCCTGACTCCGCCCGCCATCGAGGCGCGGCCGGCCAATCTCGGACTGTTCGAAGGCTGACGAGGTGATCCAAGAATGATCGGTGAGCATTCCATCCTGGAACTGTTGCTGCAGGCCAGCTTCATCGTGCAGCTGGTCATGCTGCTGCTCATCGGAGCCTCGGTGGCCTCGTGGGCCATCATCTTCAGCAAGCGCAAGCTGCTCAACGATGCGCGGCAGGCGGCAGACCGGTTCGAGGATGACTTCTGGTCGGGCGGCGACCTTGCTGCGCTCTACAAGTCGCTCGAAGGCGGCGCTCACACCGGCATGGCCGATATATTCGTCTCTGGCTTCCGCGAATTTTCGCGGCTGCGAGCACAGCTCGGCCTCGCAGGCGCGCAGCTGCTCGATGCGAGCCGGCGCTCGATGAAGATCGCGCAGCTCAAGGAAACCGACCGTCTCGAACAGAGCCTCTCGACGCTCGCGACGATCGGCTCGACCAGCCCGTACGTGGGCCTGTTCGGCACGGTGTGGGGCATCCTTACGGCGTTCCAGGCGCTCGGTAACGTACAGCAGGCGACGCTCGCAACGGTGGCGCCCGCCATCGCAGAAGCACTGATCGCCACTGCGATGGGTCTCTTCGCCGCAATTCCGGCTGTCATCGCGTACAACCGCTATGCGGACCAGGTGAGCCGGCTCGAACTGCGCTACGACACGTTCATGGAAGAGCTCTCCGCGATCCTGCAACGCCATGCCGGCGGCGTACAGGGCTGAGGAGACACCAACGATGTCCCGCAGACGCGGCCGCAAGCTGATGGGCGAGATCAACGTCGTGCCTTACATCGACGTGATGCTGGTGCTGCTCATCATCTTCATGGTCACCGCGCCGATGCTGAGCCAGGGCATCAAGGTCGACCTGCCACAGGCCGCGGCCGAACCGATCGAGCCCGACGACCTGGAGCCTTTGCTGTTGAGCGTCGACAGTGCGGGCGCGATGTACCTGAACCTCGGCGATCCAGAACAGGCTCTCGACGACGAAAATCTGCTCAAAGTGGCCAGCGCCGCCCTGCGCCGGGAACCCGAGCGCCCCGTTTTGGTCAAGGCTGACAGGGCCGTGCCATATGGGCGCGTCGTGGAGGGCATGGTGCTGTTGCAGCAGGCGGGCGCGAAGAAGGTCGGTTTTGTCACGGAGCCCTTGTCCGCCCAGCGCGGATCCGGGTCGCGCTGACCAATGGGTCGCGCCGCGAGCGGCAACCTGCGGCCCTGGGTCGGGTCGGCCATCGTCCATGGACTGGTCGTGGTCGCGCTTGCGCTCGCCGCTATTCAATGGCGCACGGATCCGCCGCCGCCGCAGCTCGCGATCGAGGGCAACGTCGTTCGTTACGAGGACCTGCCATCGTCGGTGAAGGCAGGCAAAGCCATGCGCGAGCCCGCACCCGTCGCACCCGTGAAACAGGCGCCCCCGCCAGCTCCCAGACCGGAGCCCCGGCCCGAAGCCAAGCCAGACCCGGCCGTGCTCGAACAGAAGGCTCAGGAGCAAGCGCAAGCCCGGGCCAAAGCGGAGGCAGCAGCCGAGCGCCGCCGCGAGGAACAGGCGCAGGCTGAGGCGACAAAGGCGCACGCGACGGCCGCGCTCGCCGCAAGGAACCGGGCCGAAGCGGACGAGAAACGCAAGCAGGAAGAGACGCGCAAGCAGCAGGAGGCGGCGGCGAAGGAGCAACGGGCGGAGCAGGAGGCGGCTGCGCGCGCCGCAAAGCTGCAGGCTGCGCAGCAGGCCGAATTGCGTCGTGCACTGGAAGACGAGGAGGCGGGCGAGGCCCTCGCGCGCTCCGGTGTGGTCGACGAGTATCGAACGCTGTTGATCCAGACAATCGAGCGCAACTGGAACCGGCCGCCTTCGGCGCGTGCCGGCCTCGAATGCACCCTGTACGTCACGCAGGCGACCGGTGGCACGGTGCTCGACGTGAAGATCGGCGATTGCAATGGTGACCAGGCCGTGCGCGAATCCGTCGCCAATGCGGTGTATCGTTCCTCACCGCTGCCCGCGCCGCGCGATGCGCGCGCCTTCGAACGCAGACTGGTCATGGTTTTCAAGCCTACGGAGTGACGTGGAGATGACGTTTCAACGCGCCCAGGCGCGTCCCACACGGATGAGTCTTGCCCGGGCGCTGGCCTGGTTTTTCGTTCTGGCAGGTTCGCTCGCGACGAACGCCCACGCGCAGCTGCGCCTCGACATCACCCAGGGCGTGCGTGATGCGGTGCCCATCGCCGTCGTGCCTTTCGGTGGCCAGGCCGAGGGTGGCCCGAACGACGTCGCTGCCGTCATCGCGGGCGACCTGCAGTTGAGCGGGCGCTTCAAGCCGCTCGAGCGGCGCGACCTGGTTGCGCGACCGACACGTGGCGAGCAGGTCCGCTTCGAGGACTGGCGCCTGCTGAAGTCCGATTTCCTCGTCATCGGCAGTGTCGTGCCAGAGGCGAACGGGCTCGCCGTCGAGTTCGAACTCTTCAACGTGCAGACGGGGCAGCAGTTGCTGACGAAGCGCCTGGTCACCAGCGAACGCGGCCTGCGCGCGACGGCGCACCGGATCGCCGACCTGATCTTCGAGCGACTCACGGGCGTTCCGGGCGCGTTCTCGACGCGCATCGCCTACGTTGCGGTCGATGGCCGGCCACCCAGGCAGCGCTATCGGCTGATGGTTGCGGACGCCGACGGCTATGGCCCGCGCATCGTGACCGAATCGTCGGAACCGATCATGTCGCCGGCCTGGTCGCCTGACGGCCAGAACCTCGCGTACGTCTCATTCGAAGGCAAGGCGTCGGCGATCTACGTGCAGCGGCTCGCGACGGGTGACCGCAAGCGTGTCTCGGCGCGGTCCGGCATCAACGGCGCGCCGGCCTGGTCGCCCGACGGCCGCAAGCTGGCCCTGACGTTGTCGCGTGACGGGAATCTCGACCTGTACGTGCTGGACCTGGCCACGCAAGGCCTCACGCGCCTGACGTCGGACAGCGCCATCGACACCGAACCAGAGTGGTCGCGCGACGGTGCGTCCATTTATTTCACTTCGGACCGGGCGGGCAACGCGCAGGTCTACCGGGTAGGTGCAGGCAGCGGCCAGGAAGCACAGCGCCTCACCTTTACCAACGGGTACAACGCACGACCCCGCCTGTCGCCGGATGGCGAGTCGCTGGCGCTGGTCACGCTGGACCGTGGCGCGTATCGCATCGCGACCTACGATCTGAAGACACGTAATGTGCACGTGCTGACGGACGGCCGGCAGGACGAGGCGCCGAGCTTCGCGCCCAACGGGGCGATCCTCATCTACGCGACCGGTGCAGGTGCGAAGGGAACTCTGGCGATGGTCTCGGCCGACGGCCGGTTCCAGCAGCGGCTCAGCTCGGAAACGGGCGACGTCCGCGAGCCGGTCTGGTCGCCATTCCCGCCCGCACAGCGGTGAAGCGTGCGTCGGCGCAAGGTATCATTCGCAGGATTTACCGGCCGACACTGTGCGGCCCGACTATTTTCAGGAGTTCGATGACCATGAAATGGACCCATGCCGTTGCCTTCGCCTTGCTTGCCGTTGGCCTGGCGGGATGCTCGAAGCCCAAGCAGGTACAGCCGGAAACGACGGCGCAGGCCCCGGTCGACGGCGCGCAGACGAGCGGGCTCGGCAACGAGACCGGACCGGCCACGGCAACGACCGCCGGCGCGATGAGTGCGGCGCAGCAACAGGCACTCGCTGCGCTGCAGTCCCGCAGTATCGTTTTCTTCGAGTTCGACAGCAGCGAGATCCGCGCTGACTATCTCAGTGTCGTCGCGGCGCACGCGACCTACCTGACCAAGTTTCCGACCGCGCGCGTGCGGCTCGAAGGGCACACTGACGAACGCGGCTCGCGCGAATACAACATCGGCCTCGGCGAAAGGCGCGCGCAGACGGTGCGCAAGGCGCTGATGCTGCAGGGTGTCACCGATGCGCAGATCACGACGGTCAGCTACGGCGAGGAGCGTCCCGCGGTCGAGGGTTCAGACGAATCCGCCTCTGCGCAGAATCGCCGCGTCGAACTGGTGCAGGTGCAGTGATCCGATGAATAACGTCGTGCGTGGCGCTTTCGTGGCGTCGGCCCTGCTGGTCAGCTCGCTGGTCCATGCGGCCGCAAGCAACAAGGAACTCGAGTCGCGGGCCGATGCCAGCGACCAGCGTCTGGGTGCGCTCGAAAGCCGTGTCAACCAGTCGCTGCTCGACCTGCAGCAGCAGATCGAGAAGTCACAGCTGCAGTTGCGCACATTGCGCGGCCAGATCGAGGAGGCGCGGCACGAGCTGGAGTCACTGCAGCAGCAGCAGCGCGACCTCTACGGCGATCTCGACCGGCGCCTGCTGGTGATGGAGAACGGAGCCGGTGGCGCTCCCGTCGCGGCAGGCGGTGCCACCAACGCGCCCGATGCGGTGTTTGCAGACGAATCCTCGGTGTACGGCGAAGCGTTTGCCGCGATGAAAGCGGGCCGTTACGAGGAAGCGGCGCGCGGCTTCCAGACGTACCTCGCGAAGTATCCGCGCGGTCCGCGCGCCGACAACGCCACGTACTGGCTCGGCGAGGCGCAGTTCGTCCAGCAGCAATACGAGGCCGCCCTGAAGTCGTTCCAGGCGGTCAGTGCCTTTGCCGAGTCGCGGCGCCTGCCGGATGCGATGTACAAGGTCGCACTCAGCCAGTACGAGCTGAAGGCTTTCAAGAATGCGCGCGCAACGCTGAACAAGGTCATCTCGACCTACCCGGACGCCGACGCCGCCAGGCTGGCCCAGGCCCAGCTTGAAAAGCTGAACACCGAGGGCCGGTGAGCCGGCTCAAGGTCACCGAGACCTTTGTCTCGATCCAGGGCGAAGCCGACGCCGTCGGCTGGCCCACGCTCTTCATCCGCCTCACGGGTTGCCCGCTGCGTTGCGTGTACTGCGATACGCAGTATTCGTTCTACGGCGGCGAGTGGCTCACGTTCGCTGAACTGCTCGTCATCGCGCGGGAGAGTCGTGTGGGCCACGTCTGCGTCACGGGCGGTGAGCCGCTGGCGCAGAGATCGTGCCTCGAGCTGCTGACCGCCTTGTGTGACGCAGGCTATTCGGTATCGCTCGAGACGAGCGGCGCCCTCGACGTCGCCGCGGTCGACCCGCGGGTCAGCCGCGTCGTCGACCTGAAGACACCGGAGTCCGGCGAAAGCAAACGCAACAGGCTCGAGAACCTCGACGTGCTGACGTCGCGCGATCAGCTCAAGTTCGTGCTCTGTTCACGCGCCGATTACGAATGGGCTCGTGACCTGCTGCGGGAGCGCGCCGCGCCGCTACCGGCGCAGGTGCTGTTCTCACCAGTGTGGGGACAGGTCGAACCGCGCGATCTCGCGGACTGGATCCTCGCGGATCGCCTGCCGGTGCGACTGCAAGTGCAGCTGCATAAATATCTCTGGGGCAACGAGCCGGGTCGCTGATGACGAAGCATGACCGTGACACGCGCGGCAAGGGCGCTCCGCGGCCGGCCATCGTGCTGGTCTCGGGTGGGCTCGATTCCGCGACCTGCCTCGCCATCGCACGGGCCGAGGGTTACCGTTGCCACGCGCTCAGTTTCCAGTACGGCCAGCGTCATCACGTCGAAGTGAACGCCGCCCGCAAGGTGGCCACCCGGCTGGGCGCCATCGAACACCGCGTCATGCAGATCGATCTCGGCGCATTCGGAGGATCGGCACTGACGGACCCGTCCATCGCCGTCCCCGAAGACGGATCGAGCGGCGCCACCATCCCGGTCACCTACGTACCCGCGCGCAACACCGTTTTCCTCGCCTTTGCCCTGGCGTGGGCCGAAGTCCTGCATGCGCACGACATTTTCATCGGGGTGAATGCCGTCGATTACTCGGGCTATCCGGACTGCCGACCCGAGTTCATCGATGCGTTTACACGCATGGCCAATCTCGCCACGCGCGAAGGTGTGGAAGGCCACGAGCCGCTGCGGGTCCGCACGCCATTGATCGCCCTGACGAAGGCCGAGATCATCCGCCGTGGTGCTGCCCTGGGCGTGGACTATGGAACGACCGTTTCCTGCTACCAGGCGGACGACCTGGGCAGGGCTTGCGGCCGCTGCGACTCGTGCCGCCTGCGTGCGGCGGGGTTCGAGGCAGCGGGGGTGCCGGATCCCACCGTTTACCGATGATCGGCTATGATAGGCGGCCAGTTGAAACGGGCCGTTAGCTCAGCGGTAGAGCAGCTGGCTTTTAACCAGTTGGTCGATGGTTCGATCCCATCACGGCCCACCATCGGGAAGGTTGCCACGGGTGCGGCCCGAAAGGCCCGGGATCCCGGCGCCGGTCGTGCCGGCACTCATTACGAATTGAGGGCCCGCGGCAGCCCTGTTAGATTGTTTCATTACCACTCCCACCGATCCGAGAGAACCATGAAGAACCAGTTGTTCGCTTCCCTGGCCGCTTTCGCGCTCGCGCTTGCCGCCCCCGCCATGGCGGATAAGTCCGCCGGCGCCGTGGTCGACGACGCCGCCATCGCCTCGTCCGTGAAGGCCAGCCTGTTGACCGAGAAAGGCGTGCCTTCGAGCGACGTCAACGTCGAGGTCTACAAGGGCGTCGTGCTGCTGAGCGGCTTCGTCAAGACCCAGGCCGAGAAGGATGCTGCGGGCAAGGTCGCCAAGAACGTCAAGGACGTGGCGTCCGTGCGCAACCAGCTCGTCGTGCATCCGTCCACGTCGATGGGCACCAAGCTCGACGACACGATGCTGGTAAGCAAGGTCAAAGCCGCGCTCGTGGACGCCAGCGACGTGAAGTCTGGCCAGATCAATGTCGAAGCCCGTGGCGGCATCGTGCAGCTGGGCGGCTTCGTGACCAGCGAAAAGATGAAGGGACGCGCGCTCGCTGTCGCCAAGGGCGTTGTCCGGCGTGAAGCAAGTCGACGACGCGCTGTTCGTCAAGCCGGAATGAAGCGGCATTAAGCGACACGTAAACGTTGCGTGAAGAGGCCCCGTTCGACGGGGCCTCTTTGCGTATGGGAAAGGGCGAAGCGTTGGCCGCCGCGATCAAGCCGCCGTGGGACCAGGGCGGTTGGATCGGCTGCCGCGTTCAGCTACCATGCGCGCCTACAGTTTCATTCGTAACTAACTTGCGGGAGGCTGCCATGGCCGACCTCTTCGAAAATCCGATGGGTACCGACGGTTTCGAGTTCGTCGAATACACCGCGCCCGACCCCGAGCTGCTGCGTTCGCTGTTCGAGCGCATGGGTTTTCCGGTCACTGCGCGCCATCGGAGCAAGAACGTCACGCTGCACCGGCAGGGCGACGTCAACTTCATCATCAACGCCGAGCCGGGCAGTTTCGGCCAGCGCTTCGCGCAGCAACACGGGCCGTCCGCCTGCGCGATGGCATTTCGCGTGAAAGATGCCGCGCAGGCGTTCAAGCGCGCGGTCGACCTCGGCGCGAAGCCGGTGCAGAACGCCGTGGGACCGATGGAACTCAACATCCCGGCCATCGAAGGCATCGGCGGCAGCCAGGTGTACCTTGTGGATCGCTACGGCGAGAGCACGATTTACGACGTGGATTTCATCCCGGTGCAGGATGGTGGTTCGTTGTGTTCGACCGGCCTGTCGGTGATCGACCACCTGACCCACAACGTGCATCGCGGCAACATGGCCAAGTGGGCGGGTTTCTACGAGAAGCTGTTCAACTTCCGTGAGATCCGCTACTTCGACATCGAGGGCAAGAAGACTGGCCTGTTCAGCAAGGCAATGACCAGTCCGTGCGGCAAGATCCGCATCCCGATCAACGAATCGCAGGACGACAAGTCACAGATCGAGGAATACCTGCGCGAGTATCAGGGTGAAGGCATCCAGCACATTGCGCTGCACACGTCGGACATTTATGCAACGGTTGACGTGTTGCGAGCCAACGGCATCCAGTTCCAGGACACGCCCGCGACCTACTACGAAGGCGTGCCAGCGCGCGTCGACGGGCACCGCGAGAAACTCGAGGAACTGTCGAAGCGCAACATCCTCATCGACGGCAGCGCGAAGGACGGCATCCTGCTGCAGATATTCACCACCAACGTCATCGGCCCCATCTTCTTCGAGGTCATCCAGCGCAAGGGCAATGAGGGCTTTGGCGAAGGCAACTTCCGCGCCTTGTTCGAGTCGATCGAGCTCGACCAGGAACGGCGCGGCGTCATTTGAAGGGGTTAGGGGATAGGGGTTGGGGGATAGTCGGATCCTCCGGCCTCCGACTAACCCCCAACCCCCAACCCCAAACCCCTCGTTGGAGGTGGCTTGAAGAAATACATACCATTTCGCGCGTCGAGGGCGTTGCCTCACGGCAGGCACACTGCGACTTGCCAGACGGTACCTACGAACGCGAGATGAGCAAGGAAGGGTTCTTCGGCCCGGCCGCGTTCTTCCACCATCGACACCCCCCGACGGGCTGGACCGGG
The DNA here is from genome assembly GCA_963748985.1 of uncultured Pseudomonadota bacterium. GTDB lineage: Bacteria > Pseudomonadota > Gammaproteobacteria > Steroidobacterales > Steroidobacteraceae > RPQJ01. Next base: position 99,369 of record CAVVKQ010000010.1, on the reverse strand, counting down.
TTCGAGGGTCCGATGCGGCCGCGTGCGCTCGACCTGACGCAGTTGCCGGTAGGGGCGACCAGTCCCTGGTCGGCAGCAGAGGTGCTCGCTAACGCTTCCTGCCGCGTGCGCTTCTGGCGCCTGCCGCAGAGCATGGACCAGCTCGCGCGCAATGCGGACGGCGACGAACTGCTGTTCGTGCACAAAGGCGAGGCCGATCTCTACTGCGATTTCGGGCACCTGGGCCTGGGTGCCGGCGACTACGTAATGCTGCCGCGCGGGACGATGTGGCGGCTCGAGATCGTCGCGCCGATCGACGTGCTGTTGATCGAGTCCACCAACGCGAGCTACATGCTCCCCGACAAGGGCCTCGTCGGTCCGCACGCGATCTTCGATCCGGCGATGCTCGATACGCCGCGCATCGATGAAGCGTTCAAGGCGCAGCAGTCGTCGACGCGGGGCTGGCAGGTCGAGGTCAAGCGCCGCGGCGCGATCTCGCGCATCACCTACCCGTTCAATCCGCTGGATGCCATCGGCTGGCACGGCGAACTCGCGCCGGTGCGGCTCAACGTGCGGGACATCCGTCCGCTGATGAGTCACCGCTACCACCTGCCGCCTTCGGCGCACACGACGTTCCTGTCGTCGCGCTTCGTCGTCTGCACGTTCGTGCCGCGGCCGTTCGAGACGGACCCGAAAGCACTGAAAGTGCCGTTCTTCCACAACAACGACGACTATGACGAAGTCATCTTCTATCACGCGGGCGACTTCTTCAGCCGCGACAATATCCACCCGGGCATGCTCACGTATCACCCCGCGGGATTCACGCACGGGCCACATCCGAAGGCGCTCACGCGGATGTTCGAGCAGTCCAAGCCTGCGACCGATGAATACGCGGTGATGATCGATACACGCGATCCGATCGATGTCAGCCCTGGCGGGCTCTCGGTGGAATGGGCCGGCTACGTCGACAGCTGGAAAAACAAGTGAAGCTCGCCACCCTGCGCGACGGCACCCGTGACGGCCAGCTGGTCGTCGTCAGCCGTGATCTCAAGCGAGCGATGCCCGCGCCTGCAATCGCACCGACGCTGCAGGCTGCCCTGGACGACTGGTCTCGAATCGCGCCGCGGCTGCTCGAGGTGTCCGCACGCCTCGCCGCCGGCGATGTCAGCGGTGCACTGCCGTTCGACCCGCATGCCACGTTGGCGCCGCTGCCGCGTTCTCACCACTGGGTCGATGGTTCGGCCTACGTCAACCATGTCGAACTTGTGCGCAAGGCGCGCAATGCCGACATGCCGCCGAGCTTCTGGACCGACCCGCTCGTGTACCAGGGCGGCTCGGACGATTTCATCCCGCCAACCGCCGACGTGCCGGTACCGAGCGAGGATTACGGTATCGACCTCGAGGGCGAGCTCGCCGTGATCACGGACGACGTGCCGATGTTGACCGCGGCCGATGAGGCTGCCAGTCACATCAAGTTGATCATGCTCGTCAACGACTGGTCGCTGCGCAACCTGATTCCGGCCGAACTCGCGAAGGGGTTCGGCTTCTACCAGTCGAAACCGGCCACGTCGTTTGCTCCCTGTGCGATCACGCCCGATGAACTCGGTGCGGCCTGGCAGGGTTGCAAGGTGCACCTGCCGCTGGTGTCGCACATCAACGGCAAGCTGTTCGGCCAGCCGAACGCTGGCGTCGACATGACGTTCGATTTCGCGCAACTGATTGCGCACGTGACCAGGACGCGACGGCTTGGCGCCGGGGCGGTCATCGGTTCGGGGACGGTTTCCAATTACGATCGCTCCAGCGGATCGTCCTGCCTCGCGGAAACCCGCGCGCTCGAGCAGATCGCCGGCGGCAAGCCGACCACGCCGTTCCTGCGCTTCGGCGATCGTGTGCGAATTGAAATGTTCGGCCACGACGGCACGAGCCTGTTCGGTGCGATCGATCAGCAGGTGATTGCGGCCCGGGCCCGTTCCACCGGCGGCTGACTCGAGGCGCCCGACTCGGGCATCATGCGGTGGCCCGTCCGCACAGGTGTCGCCATGTTCGAAACGCTGGAACCGCTCGCGCCCGACTCCATCCTCGGCGTGACCATCGCTTACCGTCGCGATACTTCTCCGCTCAAGGTGGACCTGGGAGTTGGCGTTTACCGCGACGATTCTGGCAATACGCCGGTGCCTGCCGCCGTGCGCGAGGCCGAGCGCGCGCTGATCGGCGCGCAGACCACGAAGAGTTACGTGGGTCCGGCGGGCAACCTCGAATTCAACGAACGAATCATCGCCCTTGCGCTCGGGCCGCTCGCAGCCGGCCTTGCGGACCGCACCTCGACGATCCAGACCGTCGGCGGCTGCGGCGCGCTCAGGCTCGGTGCCGAACTCGTCAAGGTCGGCCGGCCGGACACCGTCGTGCACGTGAGCGATCCGACCTGGGCAAACCACGAACCGCTCATCGGCAGCTCCGGCATGCGGCTCGAGCGCTACCCGTATTTCGACGCTGCGCGTCGCGCAGTGGCGTTCGACGCCATGCTCTCCCATATCGACCGGCTGCCGGCGGCTTCGCTGGTGCTGCTGCATGCGTGCTGCCACAACCCGACGGGTGCCGACCTGTCGCCGGACCAGTGGCAGGCGCTCGCCGCAGTGATCGAGCACAGGGGGCTCGTGCCCTTCGTCGACCTCGCGTACCAGGGGTTCGGCGACGACCTCGAGACCGACGCCGTCGGGTTGCGAACGCTCGCGGGGCGGGTGCCGGAACTCCTGCTCGCGGTGTCGTGCTCCAAGAATTTCGGCCTCTACCGTGAGCGGACAGGTGCGCTGGCGGTCATTTCGGCCAACAGCGTGGCCAGGAATGCCGTTGCCACCCACCAGGCCCGGCTGGCCCGGCGCATGTATTCCATGCCCCCGGATCACGGCGCGGCCATCGTCGCCCGGGTGCTGGCCGATGCGTCCCTGCGGCAGCACTGGCAGGAGGAAGTCGGCTCCATGGTCGCCCGCATGAAGTCATTGCGCGCGCTGTTCGCGACCCGCCTGACCGCCCGGCTGCCTGGCCATGACTTTGGCTGGGTCTCACGGCAACGCGGCATGTTCTCGTTGCTCGGGCTACCGGAGGCGGATATTGCGCGGCTGCGGGAAGAGCACCACATCTACATGCCCCCCGACGGACGGGTCAACGTGGCTGGCATCAGCGATGCCAACGTGGACTACGTGGCCGACGCGGTCGCGAACCTGCTCGCCTGAATCAAAGTTTATTCGGCAGGTTGGGGGAGTCCTCCGGGTCGACTAGCCGGAGCGGGCCGCTTTACTATAGAATCGGCAGTCCGAGGTATCCGTGCCGCCCGTTGGTCGGGGCGGACCTTGGCCGGTTCATGGCACCTCGCGGCGCTTTGAGGCGGCGGGTGATTCGCCAAAGAGGTCCCCGCAAGCGGGGATTTTTCTTTTGCGACAGTCGGTGCGGCTGGTTGCAGGAAAGAGAAATGGGCCGCGGGCCCATTTTTCGTTTATGGGGTTCGAGCGAGGACGGAGCGATGCTCAGGGACAAGCTGACGGCGCTGCTGCAGCCGGTCATCGCCGGGCTCGGGTACGACCTTTGGGAACTCGAGTATTTGCCGGGCCGTGGCAATGCCTTGCTGCGCATCTACCTCGACACGGACGCCCATGAGGGCATCACGGTCGCGGACTGCGAACAGGCGAGCCGGGTGGTCAGCGACACACTCGACGCGGCGGATCCGATTCCGGGTAACTACACCCTCGAGGTGTCGTCGCCGGGCGTCGAGCGGCCGCTGCGCGTGGCGCGGCATTTCGCGCCGTACGCGGGCGAGCAGGTTTTCGTGGAGATGGTGCATCCCGTCGAGGAGCGCCGCCGGTTCAAGGGCCGGATGGTCGCTGCCGGGGACGACACGATCGAGGTTGAGGTGGACGGCCGGCTTTACCGGCTGCCGATTGCGGGAATCAGGAAGGCGCATTTAGCGCCCGACTTCTGACCGCAGACGATTCAGAGGACGACGAGCGATGAACAAAGAGATCCTGATGGTCGTGGATGCCGTCTCGAACGAGAAAGGCGTCGAGAAGGACATCATCTTCGAGGCACTCGAAGCCGCGCTCGCGTCCGCAACGCGCAAGAAGTACGGCGAAGAAATCGACGTGCGAGTGTCGATCAACCGCAAGACGGGTGACTACGACACGTTCCAGCGCTGGAAGGTCTTTGCCGACGACTCGAACGAACTCGAGTTCCCGGACAAGGAACTTCGCCTCGAGGACGCCCTGGACGTTTCGCCGGAAGCCGAGCCGGGTGGTTACGTCGAAGTGCCGCTCGAGTCGGTTGCGTTCGGCCGCATCGCGGCGCAGACCGCGAAGCAGGTCATCGTGCAGAAAGTGCGCGAGGCGGAACGCGCGCAGGTCGTGGAACTCTACAAGGCCCGCATCGGCACGCTGGTGTCCGGCCTGGTGAAGCGCGTCGACCGCAACGGTATTTTCGTCGACCTCGGCGGCAATGCCGAAGGCTTCATCCCGCGCGACCAGATGATCCCGCGCGAGCCGGTCCGTACGCAGGACCGCATCAAGGCTTTCCTGAAGGACGTGCGCTCCGAGCCGCGCGGTCCGCAGCTGTTCCTGAGCCGCACCGCGCCGGAGTTCCTGATCGAGCTGTTCAAGCTCGAGGTGCCGGAAGTGGGCCAGGGCCTGATCAACATCCTCGGTGCCGCGCGCGATTCGGGCGCCCGCGCCAAGATTGCCGTCCGCAGCAACGATCCACGCATCGATCCGGTCGGTGCCTGCGTGGGCATGCGCGGTTCGCGCGTGCAGGCCGTGTCGAACGAGATCGCCGGCGAGCGCGTCGACATCATCCCGTTCGACGACAACCCCGCGCAGTTCGTGATCAACGCGATGCAGCCGGCGGAAGTCAGCTCGATCGTCATGGACGAAGAGTCGCATTCGATGGACATCGCCGTCGCGGAAGAAAAGCTGTCGCAGGCCATCGGCCGCGGCGGCCAGAATATCCGTCTCGCCAGCGAGCTCACCGGCTGGAAGCTCAACATCATGAGCGAGCAGGCGGCGGAGGAGAAGAGCGAGTCCGAGCAGAAGGTGCTGCGCGAACTGTTCATGCAGCAGCTCGACGTCGACGAAGACGTCGCGGCGATCCTGGTGCAGGAAGGCTTCTCGAGCATCGAGGAGATCGCCTACGTGCCGCAGTCCGAGATCGCGTCGATCGAGGAATTCGACGAAGCGATCGTGCAGGAACTGCGCAATCGCGCCCGCGACGTGCTGCTGACGCAGGCGATCGCGAGCGAAGAGACGGTCGCCGCCCCGGCGGCCGACTTGCTCGAAGTCGAAGGCATGGACGGCACCCTGGCCGTGGAACTCGCGCGCCACGGCATCGTGACTCGTGAAGACCTGGCCGAGCAGGCGATCGACGACCTCGCCGAGATCCCGAATCTCGACGGGAAGCGCGCGGGCGAGTTGATTCTCGCGGCGCGCAAGCACTGGTTCGAGCAGGGCCAGCAGGCGTGAGCGGAGGTCTGATTACATGGCAGAAGTAACGGTCACGCAGTTTGCGGAGGTCCTGAAGGTCCCCGTCGACCGGCTGCTCACGCAGCTGGGCGAGGCGGGCATCAAGGTGGGCGGCGCTGACGACATCATCAGCGAGGAAGCCAAGATGGAGCTCCTGACGCACCTGCGCCGCGCGCACGGGCGTCATGGCGAAGACGCTGCAGCCCCGCGCAAGATCACCTTGCAGCGCAAGTCGCAGCAGGAGATCAAGCTCGCGTCCACGTTGGGCCGCGCCCGCACTGTCGCGGTCGAAGTCCGGCGCAAGAAGACCTACCTTAACCGGTCGGTCATCGAGGAAGAGCAGCGTCAGCGCCAGGAAGAAGTCGACAAGCACCGTCCGGTCGATGACGTCACGCGGCAGGAACAGGAACGCACGGAAAGCGACCTTCGTGCTGCCGAGCAGCGCGAGCGCGACCGCATCGAAGCGGAAGAGCGGCGGGTGGAGGAAGAAGCCGCGCGAGTGAGGGCCGAAGCCGACGCCCGTCTTGCCGCCGAACAACAGGCCCGCGACCGCACCGAGCGCGAGCGTGCCGACGCCGAACGCCGCGCGGCTGAGGCGCCGCGTCCGTCGAAGCCCGTTCGTGCGCAGGAGTCGGCGCCCAACCGCGCACCGGCAGCGGGAGCTCCAACCAAGTACGGGCGTCAGGAACTCCACGTTTCGGCGAACGCCAAGGCGAACTTCAAGAAGAAGCAGCAGCCTGCCGGCCGCTACCGCCGTTCAGGCCAGGTGCAGGTCGAGGCGCGCCATGCTTTCGTCGAGCCCACGGCGCCGGTCAAGCGCGACGTGCAGATTCCGGAAACGATCACGGTCGGCGAGCTCGCCAACCGGATGGCGATCAAGGCCAACGAAGTCATCAAGACGATGATGAAGATGGGCGTGATGGCCACGATCAACCAGCCCATCGACCAGGACACCGCGACGCTGGTTGTCGAGGAATTCGGCCACACGGCGATCGCACTGAAGGAAGACCAGATCGAAGAACAGCTGCTGGCAACGGCGGCCGACATCGAAGTGCTGCCGCGTCCACCGGTCGTGACCATCATGGGTCACGTCGACCACGGCAAGACGTCACTGCTCGACTACATCCGCACCACCAAGGTGGCGGCGGGTGAGGCAGGCGGCATCACGCAGCATATCGGCGCCTACCAGGTGCAGACGCCGAAGGGCCTGATCACGTTCATCGATACCCCGGGACACGCGGCATTCACCGCTATGCGCGCCCGCGGCGCGAACGTCACCGACATCGTCATCCTCGTGGTGGCGGCGGACGACGGCGTCATGCCGCAGACGATCGAAGCGATCCAGCACGCCCGCGCAGCGGAAGTGCCGATCGTCGTTGCCGTCAACAAGATCGACAAGCACGGTGCGGATCCCGACCGCGTGCGCAACGACCTCGGTAAGCAGAACGTCATCCCCGAGGAGTGGGGCGGCGACGTGATGTTCGTCAACGTATCGGCACGGACGGGCGAGGGCATCGACAAGCTGCTCGAATCCATTCTGTTGCAGGCCGAAGTGCTCGATCTCAAGGCGCCGACCACTGGCCTCGCCGTGGGCGTCGTGCTCGAGTCCAGCATCGAGAAGGGCCGCGGTCCGGTCGCGACCGTGCTGGTGAAGCGCGGCACGCTCAAGACCGGCGACCCGATCATAGCGGGCCAGGAATTCGGCCGTGTGCGTGCGTTGTTCGACGCGCTGGGCAAGCAGGTGCAGACGGCCGGTCCGGCCCAGCCCGTACAGGTGCTCGGGCTTTCGGATGCGCCGGGCGCCGGCGACGACCTGCTGGTCGTCGAGAGTGAGCGCAAGGCACGTGAAGTCGCTTTGTATCGACAGGGCAAGTACCGCGACGTACGTCTTGCCGGCGCGACGAAGAAGGTCGAGGACGTCTTCTCGCAGTTGGGCGAGAACGCGGGCCAGTTCGTCAACCTCATCGTCAAGGCCGACGTGCAGGGCAGCGCCGAGGCACTGCGCGATTCGCTGTCGAAGATCGGCACCGACGAGGCGTCGGTCAAGGTCATCGCGAGCGGCGTGGGCGGCATCACCGAGTCCGATGTGTCGCTGGCTGCAGCTTCGCGTGCGCGCATCATCGGCTTCAACGTCCGTGCGGACGGCGCGGCTCGCAGCGCCATGAAGGACCAGGGCGTCGAAGTCAATTACTACAGCATCATCTACGAGGCGCTCGACGACGTGCGCAGCTGGGTTGCCGGCATGCTCAAGCCGGAGATCAAGGAGCAGATCGTCGGCCTCGCCGAAGTGCGCGAAGTGTTCCGGTCGAGCAAGTTCGGCACCGTGGCGGGATGCCTCGTCACCGAAGGTGTCATCAAGCGCGGCAACCCCGTGCGCGTGCTCCGCGAGAACGTGGTCATCCACCAGGGTGAGCTCGACTCGCTGCGGCGGTTCAAGGACGACGTCGGCGAAGTCCGCGGTGGCACCGAGTGCGGCATCGGCGTGGTCAAGTACAATGACATCCGCGTCGGCGACCAGATCGAGTGCTTCTCCCGGTTCGAGGTCGCGCGCAGCGCGTAAGGCAGATGCCACGCGAGGTACCACGCGCGCGACGCATCGCCGAGCAGGTCCAGCGCGTCCTCTCGCAGCTGTTGCTGCGGGAGGTGCGCGACCCGCGCCTCAAGCCGATGACGGTCACGCACGTCAAGGTATCGCCGGACCTCACGCACATGTGGGTCATGTACACATTGCTCTCCGGCGCTGCGCACGACGAACTGCAGCAGGAAATCCTCGACGAGGCGGCGGTGTACCTGCGAGGGCCGCTGGGTCGCGCTTTGAAGCTGCGCCTGGCGCCCCAGCTGCATTTCGCACCCGACGAGGAACTTGAACGCGGCAATCGCCTCGGCGACCTGATCGGCCAGGCCGTTCGTGACGACAAGGCGCGTCACGTCGACGACGCAGTGGCGGACGCTGCCCCGGCAGCGGCCGGCGAAGACGACGACCTCGCGCATTACGACAGCAGTCTCGACGACGAAGCCGACGACGAACGTCCGTGAGCAGGAAAATCGGGGAGGTTCCCCAATTTTGACCCGTCAGAATCGGGGAGCCTCGCCTAGGCGCTGGCGTGCGGTGGACGGCATCGTCCTGCTCGATAAGCCGCAAGGCCTTACTTCTACCCAGGCGCTGCAACGCGTGCGCCGCCACCTGCAGGCCGAGAAGGCCGGCCACGCCGGCACGCTCGATCCCATGGCTACAGGCATGCTTCCCCTCTGTTTCGGCCAGGCCACCAAGGCCTGCGGCACGCTGCTCGGCCGGCGCAAGGCGTACCGCGCCACCGTGCGGCTCGGTGTCGCGACAGACACGGGCGATGCCGAAGGGCAGCCGGTCGCCGAAGTCGACGTGCCCGCGTTCGACGCCGACCGACTCGAGCAGGCGCTCGCAGCCCTGCGCGGCGAACGGCTCCAGGTCCCGCCGATGTATTCGGCCCTGAAACGCGACGGACGGCCGCTCTATGAACTGGCCCGGCAGGGCATCGAAGTCGAACGCGAGGCGCGCCCGATCACGATAAAGTCGCTGGTCGTGACCGGGCAGGGCGACCGGACGCTCGACATCGAGGTGGTCTGCTCCAAGGGGACCTATGTGCGGGTCCTCGCCGAGGAGATCGCCATGGGCCTCGGCACGCGCGCCCACCTGGTCGCCCTGCGGCGGCTCTGGGTCGAACCGTTCGAGGCGGCAGTCATGGTCACACTCGCTGAAATCGAGGCGACTCCTCCCGCGGAGGCTGTTCACGCGCCCTGGTTGGGCGCCGTGGACACAGCTTTTCCGGACGTGCCCGTACTGGCGCTGAATGCCGGGCAGGCGCTCCAGCTATGCCAGGGACGTACGCTGGCGCGGCCCGAAGACCTGCCGAACGCCGCTCATTTCCGTGCTTACGACCCTGCTGGGCGCTTCCTCGGGTTGGTCGAACCGGGCGCGGCGGGGCGGCTGCAGGTGCAGCGACTCTTCGTGCCGGGGGCCGGTACCAACGGAATCGGTCCAAAAACTTGAGTAAAAGGGTGCTGTGCGGCTAAAATGCGCGGCTCACAAAGGCAAAATTTTTCAGGTTTCGAGGTTTTATCACCGATGGCACTGTCCACCGAGCGCAAGTCTGAGATCGTAGGCGGCTTCAAGCGCGGCGCAGCCGACACGGGCTCCCCCGAGGTCCAGATTGCATTGCTCTCTGCCCGCATCAATGGTCTGGGCGAACACTTCAACGCGCACAAGCGCGACCATTCATCGCGCCGCGGGCTGCTGAAGCTCGTCACGCAGCGACGCAAACTCCTCGACTACCTGAAAGACAGCGATCCGTCGCGCTATCAGGAAGTCGTCGCACGGCTCGGCCTGCGCCGCTGACCGTCGCCCTCGTGTCCGGCCCGCTTTGCGGGCCGGATTCGTTTTCGCCCCTCGTCGGGCCACCGCAATAATTCGGACACCTCCAACCGTGAACGTCCACAAGACCAGCTTCCAGTACGGTCCCCACACCGTCTCGATCGAAACCGGCCGTCTCGCCCGCCAGGCCGACGGTTCCGTCCTCGTCTCCATGGGCGACACCGTGGTGCTCGTCACTGCGGTCGGCCGCCGTGAAGCGCAACCGGGCAAGGACTTCTTCCCGCTCACCGTCAACTACATCGAGAAGACCTACGCCGCGGGCCGCATCCCGGGCGGCTTCTTCAAGCGGGAAGGCCGTCCTTCCGAGAAAGAGACGCTGATCTCGCGCCTGATCGACCGCCCGATCCGTCCGCTTTTTCCCGAGTTCTTCTTCAACGAAGTGCAGGTGGTGGCGACGGTCGTCTCGCTGGATCCGGAAATCGACTCCGACATCCCTGCGCTGCTCGGCGCATCGGCTGCGCTCGCCATTTCGGGCATCCCGTTCAAGGGCCCGATCGGCGCCGCACGCGTGGGCTACATCGAAGGCAAGTACCAGCTGAACCCTTCGACCAAGGACATGAAGGTCTCGGACCTCGACCTCGTCGTGGCCGGCACCGCCGACGCGGTGCTGATGGTCGAATCCGAAGCCGAGCTCCTGTCCGAGTCCGTGATGCTCGGCGCCGTGGTCTATGGCCACGAGCAGATGCAGGTCGCCATCAACGCGATTCGCGAACTCGCCGCCAAGGCCGCCAAGCCGGCCTGGGACTGGAAGGCACCGGCACTCGACGCCGATCTCGCCAAGGCTGTCGCCGCGCAGGCGGAAGCCGAACTGGTCAAGGCCTATCAGGTCACCGAAAAGCAGGCGCGCCACACGCGCGTCGGCGAGATCAAGAAGGCCCTGGTCGAATCGCTCGCCACCGGCGAAGGCGCCAGGTACCAGCCGCGCCAGGTCACCGACGAACTCGGCCGTCTCGAATACGACATCGTCCGTCGCCGCATCATCGCGGGCGAGCCGCGCATCGACGGCCGGGACATGCACACCGTGCGCAAGATCACCGTCGAGACGGGCGTGCTGCCCCGCACGCACGGTTCGGCGCTCTTCACGCGCGGCGAAACGCAGGCGCTGGTCACGACGACGCTCGGCACCGGCCGCGACGCGCAGATCATCGACGCCCTGGCGGGCGAACGCAAAGAGCCGTTCATGCTCCACTACAACTTTCCGCCCTTCTCGGTGGGCGAGACCGGCATGATGGGTTCGCCGAAGCGCCGCGAAATCGGCCACGGCAACCTGGCGCGCCGCGGCGTGTCGGCAGTGATGCCGGACATGACGACGTTCCCGTACATCATCCGCATCGTTTCCGAGATAACCGAATCGAACGGTTCGAGCTCGATGGCCTCGGTCTGCGGCACCAGCCTCTCGCTGATGGACGCGGGTGTGCCGCTCAAGGCGCCGGTGGCCGGCGTCGCGATGGGCCTCGTGCTCGAAGACGGCAAGTTCCAGGTCCTTACCGACATCCTCGGTGACGAAGACCACCTTGGCGACATGGACTTCAAGGTGGCCGGTTCTGCCACGGGCATCACTGCCCTGCAGATGGACATCAAGATCGAGGGCATCACCAGAGAGATCATGCAGGTCGCGCTGGATTCCGCGCACAAGGCCCGCTTGCACATCCTCGGCGAGATGAACAAGGTCCTGTCGAGCGCTCGTCCGCAGATGTCGGAATGGGCGCCTACGATCATTACGATGAAGATCGACCCGGAGAAGATCCGCGAAGTCATCGGCAAGGGCGGCGCCGTCATCCGTGCGATCACGGAAGAGACGGGCACCACGATCGACATCGAGAACGACGGTACGGTCAAGATCGCGTCGGTCAGCGGTGCGGCTGGCCGCGAAGCGCAGCGTCGCATCGAACTGATCACTTCCGAAGTGGAAGTCGGCTCGATCTACGAAGGCAAGGTCGTCCGCCTGATGGACTTCGGCGCGTTCGTGCAGATCCTGCCGGGCAAGGACGGCCTCGTCCACATCTCGCAGATCAGCGAAGAGCGCGTCGAGCGCGTCAGCGACAAGCTGAAGGAAGGTGACGTCGTGCGCGTGAAGGTGCTCGAAGTCGATCGCCAGGGCCGCGTGCGTCTCTCGATGCGCAACGTCGACGCGTAACGCCGACGGCTGAGGCCGTCGACTCTCACGCATCGAAGTGACCAGGGGTTAGGGGATAGGGGCTAGTCGGGAAATAGGGGACGCTCACCTATTTCCGGTAGGAAATAGGTGAGCGTCCCCTATTTCCGACCAACCCCTATCCCCTTTTTCTATTCCCGGTCATCCCGGCCGAACGGCCGCGGCAGGCGCGAGAAAACCTCTTCCTGCAGCGTCTTCCAGCGCTGGTAATTCTTCTGCGCCACCTGGGTCACGGTCTCGAGTGGATCGATCCCGACCACGTTCTTGAAGCGGTCGCGCAGTTCGCGCTGCTCCTTCGCGAAGAGCTGGATGCTCTCGTCCAGGTAGCGCCCAACGAAATCCTGCAGGCCGCTGCCGTAACTGCGGATCACGTGCGAGAGGAAGTCGCGACTCATCAGCGACTCGCCGCCGCCTTCCTGTTCGGCAATCACCTGCAGCAGGATGCTGCGTGTGATGTCCTGCTGCGACTTGCGGTCGAGCACGACGAAGTCGATGCGCTCCACGACCAGCCGGCGGATATCTGCCAGCGTGACGTAACGGCTTTCAACCGTGTCGTAGAGCCGACGGTTTGGATACTTGCGGATGACGCGCGGCCCCTTGCCGCTGCCCCCGCCACCGGCGGTATCGCCACCTTTCGACTTTTTTGTTCTGCTTTTCGTAGCCGCAGTCGTCGCCATCGTGCTGTGTCCTCGGCCGGCAGTGCCGGCGCTAGCATGCCACTTGCGGAGCTGCGCGTGCCGCGCAACCCGCAAAACCCTCCACGCGCCAGTGCTCGCGTGCCCAGTCCCAGATCGTGCGCAGCGGCGCGCGCGTCAGCGCCTCCGGCGGCGATTGCCCGAGAAACTCGAGCACCGCGACGAGTTGCCCGGCCGTCCCACCCCGTTCCCCGATGGCTGCTGCAGCTCCCGACTTGGAGAGCTTAAGGCCTCGGTCGTCCACGGCAAGAGGCAAATGCAGGTATCGCACCGACGGCAAGCCGAGTGCACGCTGCAGCAGGACCTGCCGGGCCGTGCTCGACAGCAGGTCGCAGCCGCGCACGACGTCGGAGATACCCTGTGCCGCGTCGTCCACGACGACTGCCAGTTGGTAGGCATAGAGGCCGTCCCGACGCCGCAGCACGAAGTCGCCCACGGTGGCCGTGACGTCGATGGATTGCGGGCCCAGGCTGCGGTCTTCGAAGTCGATCACACCGGCCGGGACACGCAGCCGCAGGGCATGTCCCGGGCTCTGCGTACCGTCGACTGCCAGGCATTCCGCGGGATGAAACAGTTCTTCGCCAGTTCCGGTCGAACGAGACTGATTCTCGGGCAGGCGGGCGAGGGCGGATCGACTGCAGTAGCACTCGCGCAGGCAATTCGACCGGGTGAGCTGGTCGACGGCTTCGGCGTAGACGTCGAACCGGAGGCTCTGCTGCAGGACCGGCCCGTCCCACTCCAGGCCGTAGGCCTCGAGTTCGGCCAGAATCTGCCCGGCGGCGCCAGGGCGAGAACGCGGCGGGTCGAGGTCCTCGATGCGCACCAGCCACTGGCCGGCATGGGCGCGCGCGTCGAGGTAACTGCCTACGGCGGCCACCAGGGAGCCAAAATGCAGTGGACCGCTTGGCGTCGGAGCGAAGCGCCCACGGTAGGGGATCACAGTGGACGGAAGGCCAGGAAGATCAGGCAGGCGAGACAGGATCAGCGGTAGAAGTCGTCCCGGTCGCCAAACTGCTTTTCGCGGCGTTCGCGGCGTTCCTGCGCCTCGACGCTGAGCGTCGCCACCGGGCGGGCTTCGAGGCGCTTCACGCCGATCGGCTCGCCGGTCTCGAGGCAGTAGCCATAGCTGCCGTCCTCGATGCGCTTGAGTGCTTCGTCGATCTTGCGGATCAGCTTGCGCTCGCGGTCACGCGTTCGCAGTTCGAGGCTGAATTCGGACTCCTGCGTGGCGCGATCGTTGGGGTCGGGGAAGTTGGCGGCTTCGTCCTTCATGTGGAGCACGGTGCGATCCACTTCCTGCATCAAGTCCTGCTTCCAGCTGGAGAGGATGGTGCGGAAGTGTTCGAGCTGCTCCTTGCTCATGTACTCCTCGCCCTTGCTGACCTGGTAGGGCTGGACGTTGCGCGGGCCGGAAAGCAGGCTCGGGTTCATTTCGAAATCAGCATCCTCGGCGCGCATGGCGCCGGTGACCGGCTCCGGCACGCGCGCCGGCTTGGTCTTCGCAGGGGCGGGCTTGGGCACTGGCTTGGCAGCGGCGGTAACGGTCTTGCGTGGCACGGCCTTTTCCTTGGCAGTCACGGACTTGGAAGCCGCCTTCGCGGCGGGCTTGGCCACCGGCTTGGCAGCCTTCGCAGAAACAGTCTTCTGGGCCTTCGACGGCTTGGCAGACGGTTTCTTGACGGGCATCGACGAACTCCCCACTCCGGTTGGAGGCGCGCGATTATACAGGCGGAACCGCACGCGTCCACCCCGAATAAAACAGGCCGTCCGGACCGCTGACCCGGCTGGACCCGGGGACCGGAAATGCTGTGAGGCGAGTCCGATTCTTTTAGAATTCTTCTTTTGCTGCGCCTTGCAGTTTTCCCGGGTGAATGATGCGTCTGACCAAGATCAAGCTGGCCGGTTTCAAGTCGTTCGTGGACCCGACCTCGGTCGGTTTCCCGACGAACCTGGTCGGAGTGGTCGGCCCGAACGGCTGCGGCAAGTCCAACATCATCGACGCCGTGCGCTGGGTCATGGGCGAGATCTCGGCGAAGCACCTGCGCGGCGATTCGATGGCCGACGTCATCTTCAACGGTTCCGGCACGCGCAAGCCCGTGGGCACGGCGTCGGTCGAGCTGGTCTTTGACAACAGCGACGGCAAGCTCGGCGGCGAGTACGCCAGCTATTCCGAAGTCTCCCTGAAGCGCGTCGTTGCGCGCGACGGCCAGTCGTCGTATTTCCTGAACGGCGTGCGCTGCCGTCGCAAGGACATCACGCAGCTGTTCCTCGGCACGGGCCTTGGTTCACGCAGCTACGCGATCATCGAACAGAACATGATCTCGCGCGTGATCGAAGCGAAGGCGGACGACATGCGCGCCTTCCTGGAAGAAGCCGCGGGTATTTCGCGCTACAAGGAGCGCCGCAAGGAGACGGAGAGCCGCATCGCGCAGACGCGCGAAAACCTGGCGCGCCTGTCCGACCTGCGTGACGAAGTCGAAAAGCAGCTGCGTCACCTGCAGCGCCAGGCCGCCACCGCGCGCCGTTACCAGGCGCTGAAGCAGGAGGAACGGCAGACACACGCGGAACTGCTCGCGCTCAAGCTGCGCGAGGTCGAAAGCGAATCGAGCGCGCGGCAGGCGATCCTGAACGAGCGTGACCTCGCGCTGCAGGCCGCCCTGGCGGAGCAGCGGTCCATCGAAGCCGCCATCGAGCGCGCGCGGCAGGACCACGACGCGCAGGCGGCCGTGCTGTCCGAAGTGCAGGGGCGGTACTACCTGGTCGGCGCCGACATCTCGCGCACCGAACAGGCCATCGACCACGCGCGTGAAATCCGCGCGCGCCAGAGACAGGAACTCGACCAGATCGCGCAGGGCATCCAGGACGCGGACCTGCACCGCGTGCGCGATCGGCAGCTTGCTGCCGAACTCCATGCGGCGCTCGCTGAGATGGGTCCCGGCCTGGAGCAGGCACGTGCCACTGAACAGGCCACCGCAGCCGAACTCGCGGCGGCCGAAGCCGCGATGTCAGGCTGGCAGGAAAACTGGGAAGGCTTCAACCAGTCGCTGCGGCAGGCCTCATCGGCCGCAGGTGCCGAACGTGCCCGTCTCGAAGTGATGGAGAACCAGCTGCGAGGACTGCTGCACCAGCGGGACCGCGCCACCCAGGAACACGGAACGTTGTCGGCGGCTGACGTTGCCGCCACACTCGCTGCCCTGGAAGGCCAGGAAGCCGAAGCGCGCGCGCACCACGAGGCTGCACGCCAGCAGATGGACGAACTCGTCGCCACGCTGCAGGCCGAACGCGGCCGTGAGCGCGAACTCGCCCAGGCCGCACAAGCCGCGCGTCGCGAAACGCAGGAAGTCGAAGGCCGGATCGTCTCGCTCGAGGCGTTGCAACGCGCTGCGCTGGGGCAGGGACAGGGCAAGGTCGTCGACTGGCTCAAGTCGCGCGGTCTCGAGCACAGTCCGCGTCTCGCGCAGCAGCTCTCGGTCGACAAGGGTTGGGATCGCGCGGTGGAAACCGTGCTCGGCGGCTACCTCGAGGCCGTCTGCGTCGACTCTCTGGACGACGTGGCCGGCACGCTTGAAAGCCTAACGGCCGGCACGGTCACGTTTTTCGCCGGGGCGCAGGGCCCGGCCTCCGCAGGTCACTCCGAGCGAACGCTGCGCTCGCGCGTACGCGGTCCTGCCGGTCTCGATGCTCTGTTCGAAGGCATCGTTGCCACCGATACCTTGCACGATGCGCTGCGCCTGCGGCCCGAACTGCGCGCGGGCCAGTCGGTCATCACGCGCGACGGCATCTGGATCGGCCCGGACTGGCTGCGCGTCAGCCGCGACAAGGATGCCCACGAAGGGGTGATCGAACGCGAAGAACGCCTGCGTGCGGAACGTTCCGCGCTCGATGCGCAACAGGCGAAGCACCGCGCCGCCGAGTCCGACCTCGAGGCGCTGCGCAGCCGCGTGCGCGACCTCGAAGATCGCCTCGCGAGCCACCAGGCAGTGGTGTCGCGCAGTGGGTCGAGCCACATGAGCCTGCGCTCGCAGATCGACAGCCTGCGCGCCCGCGCCGAACAGCGCAGCCAGCGCATGCAGCAGCTCGCGTTCGAGATGACGGAAGTCGACGGCGCGCTCGAAACCGCCAACGCCGGCAACCGTGCCGCGCGTGGTCGCCTCGAGGAAGCCGTCAATGCGATGGGCGAACTCGAAGAGCGTCGCATCGCGCTTGAAGCCGAGCGCGAAGTCCTGCGGGGCCGCCTGGTCGAGGCGCGCGAAACGGCGCAGACGGCGCGTACCGCGGCCAACGAATCCGCGATCCGCGTCGAATCGCGCCGCACCAGCCATCAGTCCCTGCTGGCCGGCCTCGAGCGCCTCGACGCGCAGGTTGGCCAGTTCGAAACGCGCCGGCAGGATCTCGATACGCAGCTCGCCAGCGGCGAGGAAAGCGAGGCCCGGCTCAAGACCACGCTCGAAGAGGCACTGCAGCGTCGCATCGCGGTCGAGGCCGAGTTCTCCGCCGCTCGCCACAAGATGGAAGCAGTCGACGCGAACCTGAGGGGTCTCGATGAGCGCCGGCTGGCTGCGGAAGCCACGGTCGAGGCAGCGCGGTCCGCCCTCGAGAATGTTCGCTTCTCGGTGCAGGAACTCAAGTTGCGCCGCGAGACTTACCTGGAGCAGTTCACGCAGACACGCCTCGAACTGCAGGCCGTCGTTGCGGCCCTGGTCGAAGACGCCAGCGTCCCGGTGTGGGAGCAGCGCCTGGCCGAAACCAGCGAAAAGATCGAGCGGCTCGGCGCGGTGAACCTCGCGGCGATCGACGAGTTCGCCGAACAGACCGAGCGCAAGGAATACCTCGATCGCCAGTTCGCCGACCTGAACGACGCCCTCAACACGCTCGAGGACGCGATCCGCAAGATCGACCGTGAGACGAAGTCGCGCTTCCAGGACACCTTCGACCGCGTGAACGCAGGCCTGAGCCAGAAGTTTCCGCGCCTGTTCGGCGGTGGCCAGGCCTATCTCGAGCTCGTCGGCGACGACGTGCTCGAAGCCGGTGTCGCGATCATGGCGCGTCCGCCAGGCAAGCGAAACAGCTCGATCAGCATGCTGTCCGGCGGCGAGAAGGCGCTCACGGCGGTTGCGCTCGTGTTCTCGATCTTCGAGCTGAACCCCGCGCCGTTCTGCCTGCTCGACGAAGTCGATGCGCCGCTCGACGAAAACAACGTCGGCCGGTTCTGCGACATCGTCCGCGAGATGTCCGACCAGGTGCAGTTCATTTTCGTCACGCACAACAAGACGACGATGGAACTGGCCAACCAGCTGCTGGGCGTTACCATGAACGAGCCCGGCTGCTCGCGCCTCGTCGCAGTCGACGTCGACGAAGCGGTGCGCATGGCGGCAATGTGAGTCACGCAAGGAAGCCTGCGAATCGATGAATGAACTGCGCTGGATCCTGCTTGTCGCCGGGGCGTTGCTCATCGCCGGCCTGTACCTGTGGGGTACGCGTACCCGCTGGCAAGGGCGGGGCGAGACCGAAGCCTCGCGGCGTCCTGCCGTCTTCACGGGCGGCGCCAAAGGGTTCGAGACCGAAGTGTCGGTCCTGCCGGACGATGTCGAAGACGATGTCGAGATGGAGGAACCCGAGTTCCGCGTCGAACCCCGTGCGGAGCGCCGCATCGAGCCTAGCTTCGAGCAGGACGAAGTCGACGCACTCGATGCGCCGGAACCCCGGCGCGTCGATTTCGACGACGAGGGCGACTTCGAATCGCCAGCGATCGGGCGGCGCGAACCCACCCTGACCTCGACCCGAACCGAGTCCGTCCCGACGCTGTGGCCAGAACCGCCCTCGCGCGTCGAGCCCACGTTGGGCGCGCGTCCGGTCGAGGCGGCCGAGACGCCGCATGCCGCGCCCAGCGAAACTCCGGCGCCTGCACCACGACGCGCGCAGAAGATACTCGCGATCCGCGTGACGGCTTCGGCACCCGCTCGCTTCGACGGCGCGCAGTTGCTCGCAGCGCTGCGCGCCGAGGGCCTGGGCTTTGGCCGCTACGAGATCTTCCACTGCCTGCATGACGACGGCCGGCCAATCTACAGCGTCGCCAGCCTGCGCGAACCGGGCACATTCGACATCGAGGCGATGCCGACCACGTACTACCCTGGCGTTGCCATGTTTGCGGTGCTGCCCGGTCCGGTGCCTGCAGCGGAAGCATTCGACGAAATGATTTTTGCGGCCCGCGCCCTGGCCACGCACCTGAGCGGTTCGCTGACCGACGAGCGCGGAGCGCCGCTCACGACACTGCGCGTGGGCAAGCTGCGCGAGGAAGCGCTCGAGTTCGAGCGCGGCGCCGGTTCGGTCTGAGGCCTGGTCATGGCGACGTCCCGCGACGTGGCGAGACGGGCCCGCGAACTGCGCGAGCTGATCGAGAATCACAACTACCGCTATTACGTCCTCGACGATCCGGAAGTCTCGGACGCACAGTTCGACGAGCTGATGCGTGAACTGCAGCAGATCGAGTCCGCGCATCCCGAACTGGCCGATTCCGATTCACCCACGCAACGAGTAGGCGGCCAGGCCTCGCGTGAGTTCCGCGAAGTCGTGCACGCGGTGCCCATGCTCTCGCTCGACAACGCATTCATCGAGCAGGATATCGTCAACTTCGACCGCCGCGCGCGTGAGCGTCTCGACGTCGAACGCGTCGCCTACTCGGCCGAGCCGAAGATCGACGGTCTCGCGATCACGCTGCGCTACGAGCGGGGCCGGCTCGTCCAGGCGGCGACGCGCGGTGACGGCTCGCGCGGCGAGGACGTGACCGTCAACGTGCGCGCCATCCGTTCGGTGCCGCTGCAGTTGCGCGGCAGCAAGCTGCCGCCGGTGCTCGAAGCGCGCGGCGAAGTCTTCATGACCCGCAAGTCGTTCGAGGCGCTGAACCTGCGCCAGTCTGCGCGCGGCGACAAGACGTTCGCCAATCCGCGCAATGCCGCGGCCGGCAGCCTGCGGCAGCTCGATCCGTCGATCACGGCTGAGCGCTCGCTCGACCTGTTCTTCTACGGCGTTGGCGCGATCGAAGGCTGGACCGTGCCACCGCTGCACAGCGAGGTCCTCGCCGCCTTGCGCGAGTTCGGCTTGCGTACCTGTCCGGAAATCGACGTCGTCGATGGAGTCGAGGGCTGCCTCGCGTACTACAGGCAGATCGGCGAGCGGCGCAACGCGCTTGCTTACGACATCGACGGCGTGGTCTACAAAGTCGATCGCCTGGACTGGCAGCGCGACCTGGGTTTCGTGGCGCGGGCACCGCGCTGGGCCGTCGCCCACAAGTTTCCGGCGCAGGAAACGACGACCGTCGTGCACGACGTGAAGTTCTATGTCGGTCGCACCGGTGCACTCACGCCCGTGGCGCACGTGGTGCCCGTGTTCGTCGGTGGCGTGACGGTGAGCAACGTCACCCTCCACAACATGGACGACGTGGCGCGCAAGGATGTGCGCATCGGCGACACCGTGGTAGTTCGCCGCGCCGGTGATGTCATCCCCGAGATTGTTCGCGTGATCCAGGAAAAGCGACCACGGGATGCGCGCAGCGTGGAATTGCCGGCGCGGTGTCCTGTGTGCAACTCCCACGTCGACCGGACCGAAGGCGAGGCGGTCGCACGCTGCTCAGGCGGACTCGTCTGTGCGGCGCAGCGTCTCGGCGCGATCCGTCATTTCGCATCGCGCCGCGCGATGGACGTGGATGGCCTTGGCGAACGCCTGGTCGAGCAGCTGATCGAAGGCGGTCGTGTCACGACGCCGGCCGATCTCTACACCCTGACGGTGGCAGAGATCGCTGAGCTGGAGCGCATGGGCCCCAAGTCGGCAGCTAATCTGGTTGCCGCGCTCGAGCAGAGCAAGCGGACGACGCTGCCGCGATTCCTGTATGCGCTCGGCATCCGCGACGTGGGTGAGTCGACTGCGCTCGCGCTCGCCGGGCATTTTGGCGACCTCGAGCCGCTGCAGGCCGCGACCTTCGAGGAGATTCAGCAGGTGCATGATGTCGGTCCCGTCGTCGCGGCCCACGTGCGCGAGTTCTTCGACGAGGAGCGTAATCGGATGGTGATCCAGAACCTGCGCGCGGCAGGCGTGCGTTGGCCGGTCATCGAACGCACCGCTGCCGCCGCCGAAGGTCCACTGACCGGCCAGGTCGTCGTGGTCACCGGCACGCTGGTGACCATGTCGCGTGAAGAGGCCCGGGAAGCCGCGCGAGCGGCAGGTGCAGCCGTAACCGATGCCGTGTCAAAGAAGACGACGCTGCTGGTCGTGGGCGCGGAGGCCGGCTCGAAGCTCAAGAAGGCGCAGGACCTTGGCGTGCGCGTCGCCGACGAAGCCGAATTCCTGCAACTGCTCGCCCGCGGCGGGTCGGCGCGATGACGCCGGGCTCGGGCTGACGCGATGCTGCGTTACGCCCTCGGTCGCCTGCTCGGCATCGTTCCGACCCTGCTCGTCATCGTCTCGGCGGCGTTTTTCGTGATGCGGCTGGCTCCGGGCGGGCCATTCGACGAGGAGCAGTCGATCCCGCCCGAGATCGAGGCGAACCTGCAGGCAGCGTATGGGCTGGATCAGCCGGTCTTCGTGCAGTACGCACGCTACCTGCAAGGGCTGGCGCATGGCGATCTCGGCCCGTCGTTCAAGTACAAGGATTACCGCGTCTCGGAACTGATAGCGCGTGGCCTGCCGGTCACGCTGACGATAGGGTCGCTCGCGCTGGTGCTCGCGCTCGCGCTGGGTGTACCGCTGGGGATGGCTGCGGCATTGCGGCATGACACGGCGCTGGATCACGCGGTCATGACCGTTGCGCTCGCAGGCATTGCCATTCCGGGATTCGTGCTCGCACCCGTGCTGGCCCTGTTTTTCGGCGTCAAGCTCGGCTGGCTGCCGGTCGCGGGCTGGGAGGCAGGCAGCGTCCGCCACATGATTCTGCCCGTCATTACGCTCGCGCTGCCGTTCGTTGCCTATATCGCGAGACTCACGCGCGGCAGCCTGCTCGAAGTGCTGCAGGCACCCTATCTGCGCGCCGCGCGCGCAAAGGGACTCGCCCGCGGCGCACTGATTCGTCGCCACGCGCTGAAGCCGATGCTGTTGCCGGTCGTGAGTTTCCTCGGGCCTGCCGCGGCTGCGCTCCTGACCGGCTCACTCGTCGTCGAACAGGTGTTCGGCCTGCCGGGCGTGGGTCGATACTTCGTGCAGGGCGCCATCAACCGCGACTACACGCTCGTGATGGGAATGGTGATTTTCTACGCGGCATTGATCCTGCTGCTCAACCTCGCCGTCGACCTCGTGTACGGCTGGCTCGATCCGAGAATCCGGCATGGTTGAGAACGTGCTCGTCGAAGCGCGCCGGCAGAGCCTGTGGGGCGATGCCTGGCAGCGTCTGCAAGGCAGTCGTGCGGCAATTGTGGCGGCGTCGCTGCTGTTGCTCGTTTGCACGCTCGCCCTCGTCGGCCCGTGGCTTGGTGCCTACACGGTCGAGCAGGTCGACTGGACGCAGGCAACGCTCGCAACCCCGCCTTCTGTTGCGAATGGCCACTGGTTCGGCACCGACGCCAACGGCCGCGACTTGTTCGTGCGGGTCTGGATCGGCACGCGCATGTCGCTGCTGGTTGCAGTACTCGCGACGATCGTCAGTGTCGTCATCGGCGTCGCGTGGGGCGCTACGGCGGGTTACCTGGGCGGTCGCGTGGATGGCTGGCTGATGCGGTTCGTCGACGTGCTCTATGCGCTGCCGTACATGTTCTTCGTGATCATCCTGACCGTCGTGTTCGGCCGCAGCCTGGTCCTGATCTTCCTTGCGATCGGAGCCGTCGGCTGGCTCACGATGGCGCGCATCGTGCGCGGCCAGGCGCTCGCGCTGCGGCAGCGCGAGTTCGTCGAAGCCGCCATTGCACTGGGCTTGTCGCCCGCCACGATCATCGCCCGGCACATCGTGCCGAACCTGCTTGGCACGGTGATCGTGTACGCGACGCTCACGGTGCCGCAGGTGATTCTGTTCGAGAGTTTCCTGAGCTTCCTCGGCCTCGGCGTGCAGGAGCCGCTCACCAGCCTGGGCCGGCTCGTGGCCGAGGGCGCGCTCGAAATGGAGTCATCGCCGTGGCTCCTGCTGGTGCCCTCGGCCGTGCTCGCCATCGTGCTGTTGTGCCTGAATTTCCTGGGTGACGGACTGCGGGACGCGCTTGACCCGAGGCAGCGCCGATGATCGCCGAGGCAATGCTGCAGGTACGTAACCTTGACGTGAATTTCACCTCGTCGCAGGGCGAGGTGCAGGCCGTGTCCGGCGTTTCATTCGACATCCGCGCCGGTGAATGCCTTGCCGTCGTCGGGGAGTCTGGATCCGGCAAGACCCAGGTACTGATGGCGTGTCTCGGCTTGCTCGCGTCGAATGGCGTTGCACGTGGTTCGGCGCGATTTGCCGGCCAGGAATTGCTCGGTGCGGACGAGCGCACGCTCAACAAGGTGCGCGGTACCGGAATTGGGTTGCTGTCGCAGGACCCGCTGAGCTCGCTCACGCCGCACCTGCGCATCGAGACGCTGCTGACCGAAGGCCTGGTCGACCGTGGCCTGGCCACTCGCGCCGAAGCCCACGAGCGTGCGCTGCAGGCTCTGGTAGAGGTCGAAATCGCGGAGCCTGCGGCGCGTTTGCGCCAGTACCCGCACGAGCTATCGGGCGGGATGCGCCAGCGCGTCGCACTTGCGGCTGCACTCATGTGCGCGCCGGAGTTGTTGTTCGCCGACGAGCCGACCACTGCGCTCGACGTCAGCGTACAGGCGCGCGTCCTCGAGCTGCTGGCAGGAGTGCGTGACCGGGGCGTAGGTGTGCTGATCATCACTCACGATCTCGGCGTGGTGGCTGGCCTCGCCGACCGGGTCGCCGTCATGTACTCAGGCCGGATCGTCGAGACCGCGACGACGGACGAATTGTTTTCCGCGCCGCAGCATCCATACACGGCGGCACTGCTGGCGGCCGTGCCGCGGCTGCACGGTGACGCTCAGTCGCGACTCGTCGGGATCCCGGGCGACCCGCCACAGCCCTCCGCCCGTCCGCCCGGATGTGCATTTGCGCCGCGATGCGCGCGTGCTGTGGCTGTCTGCGGCGAATCGCGGCCCGAGCTGACACAGTGCGCTGGCCTTGACCAGGTCAACGCTTCGCTGGGTGACTCGAGTGCTGCAATTGCTGCGCGAGCTGCGCCGATCACTGCCGTCGCCTGTC
The DNA here is from genome assembly GCA_963748985.1 of uncultured Pseudomonadota bacterium. Lineage (GTDB taxonomy): Bacteria > Pseudomonadota > Gammaproteobacteria > Steroidobacterales > Steroidobacteraceae > RPQJ01. The sequence goes on along the minus strand of CAVVKQ010000010.1, from coordinate 75,425 downwards.
ATCGGTCGCTGCACGCACCGGCGGAGATCGCATGAGCACTGCCTTGCCTTTGCTGCACGTGGAGCGGGCAAGCGTACGCTACACGCTGCGGGGCGCGGGACTGCTGGCGCCGGCACGCACGCTCGACGCGCTGTCCGACGTGTCCATCGAGATTCGTGAAGGTGGCCGGCTCGGCGTCGTCGGTGAATCCGGGTCGGGCAAGTCGACTCTCGCGCGCGTGGTGCTCGGGCTCGTGCGTGCGCAAGCAGGGCGTGTGGCTTGGGAAGGCCGCACCGTCGACTACGACGACGCGACGGCGATGCGTTCCCTGCGGCGCGAGATGCAGGTGGTCTTCCAGGACCCGTTCGGCAGCCTCGATCCGCGCATGACGGCGGGGCAGGCAATCGGCGAGGCATTGCAGGCGCTGGCCGGTCCCGTGGCTTCCGTCGCAGCGCAGGACCGCATCCATGCGGCATTGTCAGAGGTCGGACTGGCATCGGCCTTCGCCAACCGCTACCCGCACGAAATGAGCGGTGGCCAGTGCCAGCGTGTCGCGATCGCGCGTGCGATCGTTGCCCGGCCGCGCCTGCTCGTCTGCGACGAGGTCGTGAGCGCGCTCGACGTGTCGGTGCAGGCGCAGATCGTCAATCTGCTGCATGAACTCAGCGAGCGGTACCAGATGTCGCTGCTCTTCATCAGTCACAACCTCGCGGTGGTGCGGCACCTCTGCGATGACGTTGCCGTGTTGTGCCAGGGGCGAATGGTGGAGCAGGGGAGTCGCGACGCAATCTTCGGCAATCCCCAGGCGCAGTACACGCGCGACTTGCTGGCCGCCGTGCCGGAGCCGGACCCCGTCTTGCAGCGGGCGCGTATCGCGTTGGCGGGGAATGCGAGCAGGACGATGCCGGTAGTCGCGGCGTGTTCGGTGTCTTTTCTGGCCCGCGGAAAGGCAGATACGCGGGCCAGAAAAGCCACCGGATACCACGCTCGATTGGCGGCGCCTGGCTCGTTCCCGCCGTCGGCGGGAACTACGCACGGCGCACGCGGAATCGACGATCCCGACCGGATACGGCGAACAACCAGGGCGTCACGGTGGCCTGCGGGTGAACGTCACCGTGCGCTGACCGTTGGCTCGTGCGATCAACTCGATCCGGCCGGGCAACTGCATTCGATGGTGGGTTTGGGTGATCACGCTTGCGCCGTGCGACGTTTTCGGTCCGCCGAAAACGTGCTCAGGCGCGGCCCCGCAAGCGGGTGATCCGGTCGTTCTTCCGAGCGCGTATCTGCCTTTCCGCGCTCGGGAAGAACGACCGGATCGCGCGCCTGCATTCCGTACCCAGCCCGCTTCGCAAGGCCGAAGATGTCCGAGGTCCCGTAGGGAAATCCCGTGGTTGGAATCTGTCCAGCTCTGTGGTTATCTGCGACCTTGATTGCTGCGTCATCACGGCGCAGCGACGGGGCAACGCATGAACATGGAACTTGGCCTGCTGGTGCTGACAGCCGTATCGATCGGCTTCATCCACACCCTCGTCGGGCCCGACCATTACCTGCCCTTCGTCGCGATGTCGGCGGCGCGCAACTGGACGCGCCGCAAGACCCTGCTCGTAACCGCATTCTGCGGCGTCGGCCACGTCCTTGGTTCCATCGTCATCGGCTTCGTCGGCATCGCGATCGGAGCGTCGCTGCACCGCCTGGAGTGGCTGGAGGGCCTGCGCGGCGACCTTGCGGCCTGGGCATTGATCGCCTTCGGCCTCGTCTACATGGCCTGGGGACTCAAGCAGGCTTGGCGCAGCCGCAAACACTCCCACGAACACCTCCACTCCGACGGCACGCGCCACCTGCACGCGCATGGCCATCACACGCAGGACGAGCACGCACACGTTCATATCCAGCTCGACACCGACAGCGTTCGCAGCGTCACGCCGTGGGCACTGTTCGTGATCTTCATCCTGGGCCCCTGCGAGGCGTTGATCCCGCTGTTGATGTACCCGGCGTCCCAGCACAGCTGGTGGGGGCTCTCCGTGGTGGTCCTTGCGTTCGCGACGGCGACAATCGCGACGATGACCGTGATCGTCTACCTCGCCACCCGTGGTCTGGAACGCTTCCCGCTGGCCTCGGCCGAGCGGTACGCCCACGCCCTGGCCGGAGCTGCCGTCAGCCTTTGTGGAGTGGGCATCGTCCTCGGCCTCTGACTGGTGCGATAATCGGCAGACGCTTTCCCGCCAGGCATCGCGACCATGTCCACCCGTTCCGTCCGGCCGAGTCCCGGCCTAGCCAACGTCCGCTACGAGATCCGCGGCAAGCTCGCCCGTCGTGCCCAGGAAATGGAGCGCATGGGTTACGACATCGTTTCGCTCAACATCGGCAACCCGGGTGCTTTCGGTTTCCGCACGCCCGAAACCATGCGCCTCGCAATGATCGAGAACCTGCGCGCGGCCGAGGGCTACTGCCACCAGAAGGGCATCTTCCCGGCACGCGAGGCCGTGGTGATGCAGCAGCAGGAGCGGGGCGTCCGCGGCGTCACGGCCGACGACGTCTTCATCGGCAACGGGGTCAGCGAACTGATCGATCTCACGCTGCGGGCACTGCTCGCGGCGGACGAGGAGGTGCTGGTTCCGAGTCCTGACTATCCCCTGTGGACTGCGGCGGTAAACCTGAATCGCGGACGCGCCGTCCACTATCCGTGTCGCCCCGGGGGCGCCTTCGTGCCGGACCCGGAAGAAATCGAATCATTGATCACAAAGCGCACGCGCGCGATCGTCGTGATCAATCCGAACAATCCCACCGGCGCGGTCTACCCCCGCGACGTGCTCGAGGCCATCGCACGCATCGCGGAGAAACACCACCTGGTGATTTTCGCGGACGAAATCTACGACCAGATGACGTATGACGGCGCCGAGTTCGTGCCGATGGCCACGCTGGCGCATCACACGCTCTGCTGCACCATGAGCGGGCTGTCGAAGGTCTACCGGGCCTGCGGCTATCGCGTGGGCTGGGCCGTGTTCTCTGGCGACCTCGAGAACGCCCGTGAATACCTGTCGGCGCTCGAACTCCTGTCGTCACTGCGGCTCTGCAGTAACGTCGCGGGCCAGTGGGCCGTGCAGACGGCGCTCGGCGGCTACCAGAGCGTCAAGGAACTGGTCCGCCCCGGTGGACGCCTGTACGAGTCCCGCAAGGCCATCGTGGACGCAGTGGCACGCAGCAAGTACCTCACACTCACTGTGCCGCGCGGTGCGCTGTATGCCTTCGTAGGCGTCGACACGCAGCGCCTGCCGGGATTCGACGACCGCCGGTTCGCCATGGACCTGCTCGAGCACAAGCACGTGCTGGTCGCCCCCGGAACCAGCTTCAACGTGGCTTACAACACCCATTTCCGTGTCACGAACCTGCCGGAACCCGAGGTGCTGTCCGACGTGTTTGGCCGGATGGAAGAGCTGCTCGACAATTACGCGGCCGGCGACGAACCGGTTTCGCGGCCGACGCCGTTGCGGGCAGTCGAAGCCTGACCTCAATCAGATTATCAGGTTTGTCAAGTAACTCCCTGAACTATAAAGGGAAGGTAGGCGTCGCACTCGACGAGCTCCAGCATGGCACGACGTATGTCGTGCCGACGCGTCGCCTCGCCCATTTTCTGCGCGCCCGTCATGACGCGGCCTGCCTGGCACGCGACCAGCGCGTCTGGGAGTCGCCGGACGTCGTCACGTGGCCCGAGCTGCTGCGCCGCCAGTTCGACCTGGACCGTGCGGCGGGCCGGACATCAGCCCGTTGGCTCGATACGGGCCACGGGCTGATCGTCTGGGAAAAGATCGTCCGCCGCGACGTGGACCTGCGGCCGGTCCTGTTGCCGTCAGGACTCGGTGCCGTGGCGCAACGTTCCTGGGAACTGCTCCATGCCTACCGCATCCCGGTCAGGGTCCTGGTCGGGGACGCAAGCCCGGAGGTCCAATCGTTCGGGCGTTGGGCAGTCCAATTCGGTCAGTGGCTGGAGCAAGGTGGCTGGCTCGACCCCGCCCAGGCTTCGCTGACGGTCGGCCCGCCCGCCCGCGACACGCCGGTCGAGTTCGTCGGCTTCGACCGTTGGACGCCAGCGCAGGAGGATTTCGTCGAGCGGATTTCGGATCAGGGCGCGCATGTCACCGTACGCCCGGCCGCGCCCGTTGAGGGGACGCTCGACGCTCACGTCGTCGAATGCAACGACTTCGACGCCGAACTCGAAACCGCCGCACGCTGGGCCGCGCAACGTTTGCAGGAGCGGCCGGATGAGCGACTTGCCCTGATCGTGCCCGAGCTCGCTCGCGACCGAGGAAAGGTCCGCCGCGTGCTTGACCGCGTGCTCGTTCCGGGGGCGGCCTTCACCGGTGGGCCCGCGCCCGAGTCGACCGCGTACGAACTTGCAGCCGCGCGACCGTTGCTGGAGCGACCGGTGGTGTCTGCAGCCCTCGATTGGCTCGCTGCCTGCATCAGTCCGCCCGAACTGTCGGCCGCCAGCGCGCTGCTACGTGGTGCGCACGACGGTGCTGCCGGCGACGAAGCGTACGCGCGCGCCGAACTCGACGTAACGCTGCGTAAGGCTGGGGTGCCGCAAGCCGGGCTCGATTACCTGGCACGCGAGGCTCGCGCGCACGGTTGTCCGGGGACCGCCGCGCTATTGCAGGCGGCGGCAGCTCGTGCAGGGACGTGGACGGCTTCGCGTCTGCCGAGCCAGTGGGCACCCGAGTTTTTCGAGTTGCTCAGCGCCGTCGGTTGGCCGGGTCCCGGCCCCGGCAGCGCGGAGCATCAGGCCGTGCAGCGCCTGCAATCGCTGCTCGGCGAATTTGGCGCGAGCGACGATGTCGCCGGTCCTCTGCGCGCGTCGGTCGCTCTTGCTCACCTGCGCGATCTCGCTGCCGTGACTGCGTTCGAACCGCAGGAAATCGCGGCACCGTTGCTCGTGATCGATCCCGACACGGCGCTAGGCATGCATTTCGACGCGATCTGGGTGTGCGGGCTCGATGCTGCGCGCTGGCCGTCGCCGGCGAATCCGGATCCGTTTCTGCCGCGCGAATGGCAGGCGCGGCAAGGCGTGCCTGGCGCGACCGCCGAGTTGTCCGAGCAGCAGGCGCGCCGGACGCTGCAGCGGCTCCTGGCTTCGGCGGCCACCGCACTCTGCAGCGTGCCGCGCTTCGAGGACGAAGCACCGCTGCTGTCGAGTGCATTGGTCGCCGACCTGCCGCGACTTGCGGCCGTCCCGTTGTGGCGCGGAACGCAGGCGTCGTCGGCGCAATTCGAGGCGCGTCCTGCGCTCGACTCGTTGATCGACGGCTCGCTCCCCGCGTTTGCCCCGCATGAAGTCGTGAAGGGCGGCACCCGGCTGCTCGAACTGCAGGGCGCGTGTCCGTTCCGCGCCGCCGTCGAACTGCGCCTGGGTGGTGTCGAACTCGAGCACCCGGCCGCGGGCATCGCTGCCACCGAACGCGGCAAGCTCGCACACGCCGTGCTGCAGGCCTTCTGGGACAAGGTGCGCGAGCAGTCGGCACTGCTGTCCATGACCGCCGATCAGCGCGTCGCGAACGTACGCACGCACGTGCAGTCGGTGCTGGCGCCGTTGCGCGCGACGGCCGACGAGGTCGGCGCACGCCTGCTGGATCTCGAGGCACGCTGGCTCGAAGCGCGGGTGCTCGAACTGCTGCAGCAGGATGCGGAACGCGCGCCGTTCACGGTCGAGTTCGTCGAGGACCCGCGCGTCATCGACGTCGGCGGCGTGCAGACACGCATCGTCCTGGACCGGGTGGATCGCCTGGCGGATGGCACGTTCGCGGTCATCGATTACAAGACCGGCGCGAGCGCGAAACCTGCCGCGTGGATGGGTGAGCGCCCGGAACTGCCCCAGCTGCCGCTGTACGTGCGCGCGATCGGGCAGGATCAGGTGAGCGCGGTGGCGTTCGGTGTCGTCTCCACGGGCAGCACCGGGTACCGTGGCTTCGCGCGTGATGGCACGGTGTTCCCGCAACTCAAGCCGTTCGACGCCACCAAGGCACCGTTCAAGGAATACGCCAGCTGGGGCGACCTGCTGCTGGCCTGGAGCCGGCGCCTCGAGTCGCTGGCGCAAGAGCACGCGCAGGGCGATGCGCGACTGGCGCCGAATCCAGCCAAAGCCTGCCGATATTGCCACCTGTCCGGAGTCTGCCGCTCGGCACAGGCGCTGCTGGAGCCGGAGGAGGGCGACGATGCAACCGGCTGACCTGCTGCAGGCCGACCAGGAGGCTCGGGCGACAGCGCTGCAGGTCGACCGCAGCTTCATCGTCCAGGCGCCGGCGGGTTCGGGCAAGACCGAACTGCTCACGCAGCGGTTTCTTGCGCTGCTCGTCGCGGTCGACCGGCCCGAGGCGCTGCTCGCAATCACGTTTACGCGCAAGGCCGCGGCTGAGATGCGTAACCGCATCCTCGAGTCGCTGCGACTGTGCACGGACCCGCAGTCGAAGCTGCGTGACGACACGCGTGCGCTGGCGCGACGCGTGCTCGAAGTCGATACCCGCAACGACTGGGGCCTGCTGCGCAATCCCAGCCGCCTGCGTGTACTGACCATCGACTCGCTCAACCAGTCGCTCGCGCGACGCCTGCCGGTGCTCTCGGGTCTCGGCGCCGGGCTCGACATCGACGAGGATGGCCGCGAGCTGTACGAGGAAGCAGCCAAACGACTGCTCGCGCACCTGCCGTCGGAGGATCCACGTGTCGCAGAAGCGGTCGCCATCCTGCTCGAGCACCTCGACAACAACGTCGGCAAGCTCATTGGGCTGATCAGCGGCATGTTGGCGCGTCGCGAAGCGTGGTTGCCGGTGCTGCCAGCGAGCGTCGACGACTACGGCCAGGAGGGCGCCGCACGGCTCGCGCTCGAAGCCGCGCGCGCAGCGATCGTGCAGGACCACCTGGCAGCGCTGGTAGAAGTCTTTCCGCCGGCGTTGCTCGCAGAGGCCTGCGCCTTCGCGCAAGGCGCAGCGGGTGTGCTGCGCCAGGAGGGCAAGGACTCGCCGATACTCGCGTGCGGACCTGGAGTGCCGGGTGCGGAAGTCGGCGATGTGGCGCATTGGCAGGGCCTCGCTACGTTCCTGCTCACTGCGGATGGTCAGTCGCGCAGGAGTTTTGACATCAAGGTCGGCGTGCTGCCGCAGAACAGCAAGCGTCCCGAACTCGCCGAGCACAAGGCGCGCGTGCTGGCCATGGCCGATGAGTTCGCGACGCACGAGGAACTCTTCGAGCCGCTGCATGCCACGCGCACGCTGCCCCCGTGCGAATACGAGGACGACGAGTGGACCGTGCTCAAGTCGCTGCTGCTCGTGCTGCGACTTGCGGCTGCCGAGCTGAAGTTCGTCTTCGCCGAGCGCAAGGCCGCCGACTATCCGGAGTTCGCAGCGGCCGCGCGACAGGCCCTGGGAACGGCGGACGAACCGACGGACTCCGCTCTTGCCCTGGACGCGCGACTGCGTCACGTCCTGGTCGACGAGTTCCAGGACACGTCCGAAGCCCAGGTGCAGTTGCTGCGGAGCCTGACGGCGGGCTGGGAGCGCGGCGACGGCCGCACGCTGTTTCTCGTCGGCGATCCGATGCAGTCGATCTACCGATTTCGCAATGCCGAGGTCGGGCTGTTCCTCGACGTGCGTGATCACGGCCTCGGCGACATCGAGCTCGAACCGCTGACCCTGCGCGTGAATTTCCGTTCGACGCAGCCGATCGTGCAGTGGGTCAACCAGGCTTTCGCCCGCGTGCTGCCTCCGCATGACGACGTGCTGCGCGGGGCCGTGAAGTACTCAGAAAGCGTGGCGGCGCCGCAGGCAACCGACGCAGGCGGCGTGCACGTCCACGCCTTCCTGCGCAGCAGCCGGCGATTTGAGGCCCAGACCGTGGCCGACATCATCGAGCGGCGTCACGCGGTCAGGTCCGACGCGCGCATCGCGATCCTCGTGCAGGGTCGTAACCACCTGCTCGACATCGTGGTCGAGCTTGCGCGGCGCGGCATCCGCTTCCAGGCGACCGACATCGATCCGCTGGGCGCGCGTCCCGCCGTGCTCGACTTGCTGGCTCTGACCCGCGCGCTGGCGCACCTTGGCGATCGCGCCGCGTGGATCGGTGTGCTGCGCGCACCGTGGTGCGGCCTGACGCTGGCCGATTGCCTCGCGCTGCTCGGCGGCGACCGGCATGCGTCGGTCCCGCGCCTGCTGCGTCAGGAACCGCTGCGGCAGCAGCTGGGAACCGAGGCACGTCGGCGGCTCGAACGATGTCAGCCCGTGTTGGAGCAGGCCCTCGATGAAAGACGGCGGTTTGGATTGCGCGACTCCGTCGAACGCTGCTGGCATGCCCTCGGCGGCCCTGCGACGCTCGGCAACGAACGGGAACTGGACGAAGCACTGGCCTATCTCGATGCCCTCGGCGACGTTGAGGACGAAGCACCCGGCGCGCCGGTGGATCTTGCCCGGCTCGTCGAAGCGTTGCTCAAGTTGTACGCACCCGCGCGGCCGCAGCCCGATACGTACGTCGAGCTGCTGACGATCCACAAGTCGAAGGGCCTGCAGTTCGACACGGTGATCGTGCCGGGCCTGGAGCGGGTCGGTGCGTCCGATGCGCCGCCGCTGCTGCGCTGGCTCAAGGTGCCGCGCAGCGACGGGCAGCAGTTGATCATCGCGCCCGTCGCGGCGACCGGCGCGGATGAGGCGAATCCGCTGTTCCGCTGGCTCGGCCGGCTCGAGCGCGAAAAGCTGCTGCAGGAGAAGCGGCGGCTGCTCTACGTGGCGGCGACCCGTGCAGAGCAGTCGCTGCACCTGCTCGGCTCATGTGATGTCATCGCTGACAGGAAGACCGGTGAATTGAGCGTGCGGGCGCCGAAGCAGGTTTCGGCGCTGGGCCTGCTGTGGGCCGAGCCGTCGCTGAGCGGCGAGTTCGAACGCCGACTCGCGGAGTCGGGTGACTTCCAGGGCGAGCAGGGACGCGTCATCCCGCGCGATCCCGTGCTGCTGCGTCTGCCCGACGGCTGGCAACGTCCCGCGGCGCCGGTGGCGCCGTCCATTCAGGTTCGCAGCCTCGTGCGTGCGAGCGCAGCCGCTGCAGTCGAGTTCAGCTGGGTGACGGAGACGGCGCGCCACGTCGGTACAGTGGTGCATCGTGAGTTGCAGCGCCTCGCGCGCGAAGGTGGCGCTCCGCCTGGCAGTGCGGTGGAACGTACTGCCGTGCAGCGACGCTATGCGGCCGAACTTGCCGAGCTGGGCGTGCCGTACGAGCGTCGCAACGCCGCGGTTGCGAAAGCGCTGGAAGCCGTGCATCGCACGCTCGAGGACGAGCGCGGGCGGTGGCTGCTCGACGCGTCGCACGGGTCAGCGCAATCGGAGCTGGCACTGACCGGCGTCGACGACAGCGGCCTTGTCAACATCGTCATCGACCGGACCTTCGTGGACGCGACAGGATTGCGCTGGATCGTCGATTACAAGACCAGCAGCCACGAGGGCGCCGGGCTCGACGAATTCCTGGACAACGAACGCGAGCGCTATCGCGGGCAGCTCGAGCGCTACGCGCGACTCATGCAGGCGCTTGGCGACGAGCCGATCCGTCTCGGACTGTATTTCCCGCTGCTGTCGGGGTGGCGCGAGTGGGCGCCGGACGCGGCGGCATGATCAGAGCGTGCCGCCGACGCTGAACTCGCGCCGGCCCGTCGCGTCGGCCGGGCCCAGCAGTTGCAGCGAATGCTCCATTGCCGGCGGTACGGGTCCGCGCGGCGCGAGCGTGCCTTCGAACGCGAAACTGCGCGCGCGGCTCAGCGTGAGTTGCGCTTCGACCGAGAAAGGGCCGTTCTTGTCCTTGACCTGCGCCGTCAGGTTCGATGGATCCTGCGGTACCGAGAGCGATGCCTTTGGCTGTACCGCCGGAAACACCGCGTGAAAGCTGCCCACGGGCGCGCTGCGCGGCGGCGGCGCCACCAGTTCGTCGAGATCGAGCGAGCCCATGAGAGTCGTGGGCCAGCCCTGTTGCAGATCAATCGCATCGAATGACCCCGTCACGCGACCTTGCCAGCCTTTCGGCATGCCGAGCGGCAGCGCGTTCAGAGCTGCGAGCGGCAGCTCGAGTCGAATCATCCGCAATTTGACGTCCCGACCAGTCAACGACAGATCGAAGTCCGACTCGACTGAACCATCCGTGCGTGTGAGCCTGGCGTGACCGGCGATGCGGCCTGTCAGCAGCCGCGCCGGCGCAATCTTCCATTCAGCATCGCCGACCGCAGCGCCACGCCACGACATTGCCGTAGCGCGTCCCGACCAGAGCGAACCACTGAACGCGTCTGCTTCGATGCCGGCCTTGCGCAGTGTGCCGGCCGCCACACCTGCCGGCAGCGTGGCAAGTGCAAAGGCGAGCAGGGCAAGCACGCCGAGCGCGAGCAGCCAGCCGGTGCGGGGTGTCACGGGATAAGTGCCGTGGGAAAGGAGCGCAATCAGCCCGCTGCGCCGGCGTGCTTCAGGCTCAACGTCGCGTTGACGAAGCCGGGCGCAGCGGAGCCGCCGACGGTGGCGGATTCGATGCTCACGCCGTACTGCTGCTGCAGGCTGGCGAGCCAGGTGACCAGCGTATCGAACGACGCGCCTTCGATGCGCAATCGCAGGCCGTTGTTGCCGTCCGGACTCTGGTCGCGGAGCGAAGCGCCGAGACCGGCTTCACGCGCCGTGCGGTCGACCAGCACGACCAGCGAATCGCCGCCGCCTCCAGCCTGCGCTACGCCCGCTGCAGCCATGGCCTGCGGCGCCGACGCCTGCATCCAGGCGAGGTCCGCCGTCTTCTGTGCGACGCGCGCAGCCATCCGCTTGCCGGACGCCTGGAACGGCAGCACCAGCACGAGGTAGACGAGCGCGACGCCGACGAGCGCGCCGGCGGCATAGACGAGTTTGCGTTCGCGTTCACTCAGGTTATCGAACCAGTCACGGACGTTCATGCAGCCCCCAGGCGGACTTGCATGCGGCCCTCGACCAATTGATCTCGAGGGTTCGCGGACTGCAGTTCGACCGTCGCGCCATCGCGGCTCATTGCCTGCTTGATGCCGTCGAGCGCCTCCACGCTCGGCGCGACAAGATGCAGCTCGAGCACGCCCGCCCGGTAACTGATTGCCTCGACGCGCGTGGCCGGCGTCTGTGCGATAGCTTGCGCCAGCAATGACATTGCGGGGAGCAGGGCACTGCTCCCCCCGCCGGCGCGAGCCAGCACGCCCTGGATCTGCGCGCGCGGATCGACGATCGGTTGCCCTGGCAGGATCTGGTTGAAGGTCTGGGTGATCTGCGCGTCGAGCTGCTGCTCGGTCTTGTGCAGCTGCCAGAGTTTGAAACCCTGCGCGCCGAGGAAAGCAACCAGCGTGGCCGCGGCCAGTGCGGCGGGCAGCCGCCATTGTTTCAGTTGCGAGCCGAACGACGTCGGCGTCGCGTAGGCGCCCTGCAGCAGGTTGATCGGCCTGGCGATCGGTACCTGCGAGGCCAGCAGGGGCAGCGTGCCATCGGGCAGCAGCTTGACTTGCAGGGTGGCGGTGCGCGCCCGCAAGCCTTCGATGGTGTCCTTGTGTGCTGAGTAGTCGGACGTCGACACGTAGAATGTCACGTGCTCGCCAGCTTCGGTCTGCTCGCCCAGCGCGAGTTCGAACGCGACCTGCATCGATTCGGCGTCGAGGGCGTAGGCGGATCGATCAGGCCGGCTCACGTGCAGCGTGCCTTCGTCGAGCACGAGCACCAACGCATTCGGCGTGCTCGGGATCAGCGAGGATTCCGCATAAGCCGCATCCGGGCGGATGCCCGCGGCGTCCCACATGGCTTGCCAGCGGTCGAGCGTCAAACGGGCGACGATCGCGACGGGCATGGCGCTGGACGACGCCGCGCGATGGCCGATGGCAAAGTGCAGGTTCTCGAGATCGGAGGCGAGGTGCTCTTCGAGTGCGAACGGCACGGCCTGCGCGATGCGGGCCGCACCGCGGACCGGAGGCAGGTCCGGACGGGCGAGCGTGACGTCGGCGGCAGGCAGGACCACGACGGTGCGGCGGCCCTGGGACAGGGCGAGCGCGTCGGCGATCGGGCCGCTCTGTACGTTGCCCGAACGGGCACCGTTGGCGTCGACGATCAGCCAGGACGCTGGCGCGTCCTCGGACGCCCGGAGACGGATCACCAGGGTTTCAGTCATACGGTCATTCGGCTCCGAAACTGCGCAGGACAGGCCGCACCGTTCCGGCCCCACCGCGCGCGAGGAGACTGTACAGGGTGAACTGGGTAGTGCCAATAGTGACCCATACCGTGGCACGGAAGTAAGTGCTTGATTCCGAAAGTGTGTCCTTGATCTGGTCGTAGTCGGCCTGGCCGAGCGTGCCGCGCAGGTCGTCGAGCGACGGGAAGCAAGCGTCCTTGCGCCGCTTGGCCAGGTCCTCGGGATCCAGGCCGAACTGCCGCTGTGACTCCGAGAGCGAGTCGAGCACGATGCCGGGCGCCGTGCAGACGTTCAGCCTGGTGCCGACCGGCAGGGCAGCGACGTAGGGCTGCAGGCGACCAAATCGCTCGGCGCCGAACTCGGGTAGCACCATGAGTTCGCTGGCGCGAGTGATCGGCATGTTGGCCGCGAGCTGCGGTGGATCGAGACCCGTGTAAACCGAGTCTTCGGCGCCATCCGGAAAGCCTGGCTGGGTGTCGGTGTCGATCCAGTCCGCCATGGCGACGGCCCACGCCGGCTCGATATCCAGCATGCCGAGAATTCGCTCGAGTTGCTTGACGGCTGTTTCGTTGGTCGTGCCGTCGCTGAACACGAGGTTGTTCAGGTTGAAGCGGCCCTGCATGTCTTCGATGCGACCTTCGACCGTACCGACGCCTTCGTCGATCGGGAGGGCCGCCAGCGACTGGGCCCAGATCTCACCCAGATGGTCCGTCTGCGAGTCCTGCGCGTCCTTGCGCAGGATGTCGGCGGCCCAGCCTTCCGCGCCAAGCGCGACTTCGAAGCCCTGGTCGAGCGCAAACAGGTTGGCGCTGCGACGCTGGTCGACCATGCCGCGGAAGGTCACGTTGACCGCGAGGATCGTCGCGAGCGCGACGATCAGCACCGCCATGATCAGCGCGACGCCACGCTGGTGTATCGGGAACGGTACGTTCTGCCGCCGTCGCATCAGCCTGCCACCTCGACGATGCGCTTGATCTCGCCCCAGTCCTCGAGGTCGAGCGTGACTTCGACCGCGGCAGGTCGCAGCCGTTCCTGCTCGACCGGATTGCCGCCCAGCTGTGGCCAACGGTCGACCCATTCAAGCGATGGCGACATGAAGCGGAACGTGACCGAGCGCACGCCGCCCAGGAGCCGCACGCGCACGGGTTCGGCGGCCTGCGTGCGATCGAGCACGCGCCAGTGGTCGCGCCAGAGGCCGTCCTGGTCCAGCCGATAACCCACGCGTTGCAGCGTTGGCCGCGGCAGACCTGCAGTGTTCAGCCAGCCGGACCGCGTGAACTCGAGCTTGTATTCGACAGACTCGCCGGCCAGCACCGCGGGGACCCGCTGGTCGCCGATTGGCTCCCGGATCGGGCGCGGCTCGATCTGCGTGAGGTCCTGTGCCAGCGTCTGCACGGCGCGCTGTACTTCGCGCACGCGTTCGAGACGCAACTGCTGGTACTCGGTCTGCTTCTGCAGCTGCGTGTACCCCGACAGCGCCATCACACCGACGAATGCGAAAATGGCGATTGCCACCAGCACTTCGAGCAGCGTGAAGCCGCGCATGCGGGCTGCAGGACCCGCAGGCCGGTGCTGGAATGTGCGGAGGCTCATTCTTCCGAGTCCGTCGGCTGTGCCGGTGGTTTGCCTGGGGGCTTCCCCGGCGCTGGCACCGACCCATCCGAGTCTTCGTCTTCGTCTCCGTCACCGGTGCCGGGCCCGCCTGTGCCGGCCCACTGCGTGGTGCCGGCCCCGCCGCCGGCGCCGCCGACGGCTTCGCCATAGAAGCCGGAGACGTTGGCGAGTGGCGTGCCGTCGGGCGTCTCTGCGCGATGCACGGCGATGTCGATGCGCCGCAGGCTGGCGACCTGGGTCTGCGTGACCTTCATCGACCACTGCCAGCGCTGGTCCGCGAATTCGACGCGTCCGGTCGATTCGGCAATGTCCGGTGCCGATGACTGCAGGCGTCGCTCGGTCAGCACGTTCATGCCGATCCAGTGCGCCAGCGTCTTGTCGCGCAGGTAAGTGCCGTTGCGCGCCGATTGCGTCACGGCCTGGATTGCCGCGATCATGCCGAGCGCGACGATGACGAGCGCGGCCAGCACTTCGATCAGCGTGAAGCCATCCTGGGCCAACGAGCGGGTGGCGGAGGGGCGCATCGTCAACGCTTGTCGCGGGTGTCGTCGTGCACTTCGATCCTGCCTTCGACCGTGCCGCTCACGCGGCGCTTCTCGTCGGTGCCGTCGCGCGCGAAGCTGACGTCGAACGGAACCTGTTCGCCCGACGCCTGCAGGATCACCTGCGGCTGGATGGGTTCGCGCTCGGTCGCCGGCTCGCGTTGCTTCAACTGCACGTTGCGGTCTTCGAGTCGCAGCGAGAGCTGCAGGCCTTCGGGCATCGAGCGCGCGCGCAGCAGGGGGTCGCCTTCGACTGTGATCCAGCGCTGGACGCGGCCGTCGTACGCGAGAAAATCGTAACCCGTTGCGTCGAGCCGCATGCCGATGTCGCGGCTCTGCAGGATGGCGTCCTCACGCGTCTGCAGCAGGATGGCCTGCAGGCGCTCGGCTTCCTGCTGCATCTCGTGATCGCCGCCGAGCACGTTGACCGAGATCACGGCCATCGAAGTGAGGATGCCGATGATGACGACGACCACGAGCACCTCGAGCAGGGTGAACCCCGAGGTGCGGCGTGCGGCTGCAAGCCGCGGCACGGGACTATTCGATGTTCCAGTTGCCGATGTCGGCATCGGGTCCTTCGCCGCCCGGCTGGCCGTCGGCGCCGAGCGTGTAGAGGTCGTAGTCGCCACGCGTGCCCGGTGCGATGTAGGCGTAGTCGTTGCCCCAGGGATCCTTCTTCATGCCGTCGATGTAGCCGCCTTCCTTCCAGTTCTTGATGTTGGGGTCGGCGGGGCGCGTGACGAGCGACTGCAGGCCCTGCTCCGTGGTGGGATAGCGGAAGTTGTCCATCCGGTACAGGTTGAGCGCCGTTTCGTAAGCGCGGATGTCCTGCCTGGCCTTGGTCACGCGCGCATCGTCGATGCGACGGATCACGTTCGGTGCGACCAGCGCGGCAAGGATGCCGAGGATCACGACGACGACCATGATCTCGATCAGCGTAAAGCCGCGACTGCGGCGCAATCCGGTAAATGTCATGTGGAGTGCTGTGGTTGACGGTAGATTCCGCTGATCATAGCAAACCCATGCCGTTGGATCCGGCGCACGCATGAACCTGGGACGTCTCTCGCAACTGCTGCAGCTGGCGCAACTCGGCGCACGCGCATGGCGCGCACCGGTCGTGCTCGCGCTCGTGCTCGTCGCGGTCCAGCTGCTCGGCGCGCCGGCGTGGGAGACCCTGCCCTACGACCGTGCCGCCGTCCTGGCCGGCGGCGAATACGCGCGGCTCGTCACCGCCCATTTCTTTCACTACGACCTGGCACATCTCGCCTGGAACCTCGTCGGCCTCGCACTCGTGGCCTGGCTCTTTGCACGCGAATTCGATCTCCGCGGGTGGATCGTCATCCTCGTCGCTTCGACCGTCGCGGTCGATCTCGGGTTCCTCGTATTCGAGCCGCAACTCGAGTGGTACGTAGGTTTTTCCGGCGCACTGCACGGCCTGATGGCGGCTGGGCTTTGTGCGTGGTTATGGCGCGCGCGCGATGCCATCACCGCGCTGGTGACGGTCCTGTTCGCGCTCAAGCTCGGCTGGGAGCACCTGGTGGGTCCGCTGCCGTTCACGGCCTCCACGCTGGCGGTGCCAGTTATCCACCAGGCCCATACCTACGGCGCGATCGGCGGTACGGTGGCGGCGCTTTGGCTGCTGTGGCGGCAGCGACCTGTGGCCGCATAGCTATAATCGTGCCCCAGTATCATGATCGGCCGCCGGACGGTCGCCAGGGGAACACTGCCGATGACACTCGCTTTCGTTTTTCCGGGGCAGGGGTCCCAGTCCGTCGGCATGCTCGCCGAACTCGGCGCGGCGGAACCGGTCGTGCGGGCGACTTTTGCCGAAGCGAGCGACGTGCTCGGCTACGACCTCTGGGCTCTCTGCCAGGACGGGCCCGAGGCCGACCTCGGCTCCACGGAGCGCACGCAGCCGGCGATGCTGGCAGCCGGGGTCGCGACGTGGCGTGTCTGGGTCGGTCGCGGCGGGCCGCGGCCCGTGGCCATGGCGGGACACAGCCTCGGTGAATACACCGCGCTCGTGTGCTCGGACGCGATGGATTACAAGACGGCCATCGACGTCGTACGCTTCCGCGGCCAGGTGATGCAGCAGGCCGTGCCGCTGGGGCAGGGCGCAATGGCGGCAATCCTCGGACTCGAGGACGCGGATCTCGACGCAGCCTGCAGGGAAGCGGCGCAGGGTGAAGTGGTCGAACCGGTGAATTTCAATGCGCCCGGCCAGACCGTCATCGCGGGCAATGCGACGGCTGTTGCGCGAGCGATCGATGCCGCGAAGGCCCGCGGCGCCAAGCGCGCGGTATTGTTGCCGGTGAGCGTTCCTTCGCACAGCAGCCTGATGGTGGGCGCGGCCGAGCAGCTCGCGGCGAAGCTCGCGACCGTGGACGTGCGTCTGCCGAACGTCGCCGACGTCTATACCGTGGACGTACGCAAGCACAGCTCGCCCGAGGGTATCCGCCAGTCTCTCAAGGAGCAGTTGTTCAAGCCCGTGCGCTGGGCCGACACCGTTCGCGCGATGCTGGCGGGTGGCGCGACCACGTACGTGGAGTGCGGTCCTGGCAAGGTGCTGACGTCACTCAACCGCCGGATCGAACGCAAGCCCGAACTCAGGATGCTTGCGCTCGAGGATTCGACATCGATGGCGGCCGCGCTGGCCGCCTGTGGAGCAAACGGATGAGCAGTCTCGCAGGCGAATTTGCACTGGTCACGGGCGCCACGCGGGGTATCGGCCGCGCCATTGCATTGGAACTCGGCAAGCGCGGTGCGCGGGTCGTGGGCACCGCCACGACCGCAGCCGGCGCCGGGACCATCGACGCGTACCTCAAGGAGGCGGGCATCGCGGGCCGAGGCGTGGTCCTGAACGTCGGCGACCCGGGTGCGGTCGAAGCGTGTTTCAAGGCTGTGGAAGCCGTGGAAGGCACGCCGTCGATCCTCGTCAACAACGCCGGCATCACGCGCGACGGCCTGCTCATGCGCATGAGCGCGGACGATTGGCAGGCGGTGCTCGATACCGACCTGAGCGCCGTGTACCGTACCTGCAAGGCCGTCATGCGCGGAATGATGAAGGCGCGCAAAGGCCGGATCGTGAACATTGCATCCGTCATCGGCGTCATGGGTAACGCCGGCCAGACTAACTACGCGGCGGCCAAGGCCGGCATGATCGGCTTCAGCAAGAGCCTTGCGCGCGAAGTCGGCTCGCGCAACATCACGGTCAACGTGGTGGCTCCAGGGTTCATCGTCACGGACATGACCGATGCCCTCGGCGAGGGCCAGAAAACGGCTCTGCTGACGCAGGTTCCACTCGGCCGCCTGGGTTCGCCGGGCGACATTGCGGCCGCCGTTGCCTTCCTGGCGGGACCCGACGCGGCCTACATCACCGGCGAGACCGTGCATGTAAATGGTGGTATGTACATGATCTAATTGGTTTTTCTGGCCAAATTGGACCCTTGCCACGGCCTTAACATAGAATACGCGCCCCATGCCGGTCCCCTGCAGGCCCGGATCGGCAGATTTTGTTTCCTTCCAAAGGATCCCTACGACAATGAGCAGTATTGAACAGCGAGTGAAGGCGATCGTCGCCGAGCAACTGGGCGTCAAGGAAGAGGAAGTCACCAACGAGTCCTCCTTCGTCGATGACCTCGGTGCAGACTCGCTCGACACTGTCGAACTCGTGATGGCGCTCGAAGAGGAATTCGAGACCGAAATTCCCGACGAGGACGCCGAGAAGATCACGACCGTGCAGCAGGCTATCGACTACATCAACGAGCGCCGCACCCAGGCCTGAGCAGCGCCTCTTGCCGGACCGCCAGGGAAGGCGGTCCTGCAACATCGTTCCAGTGAATCTTCGGGGAGACCCAGCTTGTCCAGGCGCAGAGTCGTCGTCACAGGTTTAGGCATCGTTTCCCCGCTCGGCAGCGCCGTCGCAACCGCCTGGGAAGGCATCGTGAACGGTCGCAGCGGCATCGGTCTCATCGACAAGATGGACCTGAGCGCCTTCCCGGTCCGCATTGGCGGGCAGGCGCAAGGATTCAATGCCGAGGAGTACATGGCGCCCAAGGACCTGCGGAAATTCGATCCGTTCGTTCCGTTCGGCGTTGCCTCGGCTACGCAAGCCATCAAGGATTCCGGCTTCGAGGTCACTGAGGCGAACTGCGCGCGCATCGGCGTCGCCATGGGCGCCGGCATCGGCGGACTCTCGACCATCGAAGAGAACACGGCGAAGTGGCTCGAGGCAAGGACGCCGCGCAAGATCTCTCCGTTCTTCATTCCCGGCAGCATCATCAACGCGGCAGCCGGGCAGGTGTCGATCCATCACGGCCTGCGCGGACCGAACATCGCGCTGGTCACGGCATGCACGACGTCAACGCATTCGATTGGCCTGGCGTGCCGCCTGATCCAGTACGGCGACGCCGACGTCATGGTTGCGGGCGGTTCCGAGATGGCGTTCACGCCGCTCGGGGTCGGCAGCTTCTGCCAGGCGCGCGCGCTGTCCCTGCGCAATGACGAGCCCGCGCGCGCGAGCCGTCCCTGGGACAAGGACCGCGATGGTTTCGTGATGGCGGAGGGCGGCGGAGCCGTCGTCCTCGAAGAGTACGAACACGCGAAGGCCCGTGGCGCACAGATCTATGCGGAGCTCGTCGGCTTCGGCATGAGCGGCGACGCCCACCACATTACGTCGCCGCCGGAAGACGGCGAGGGCGCGCGGCTGGCGATGACTGCGGCCATCCGCGACGCGGAGATCAACGTCGAAGCGGTCGACTACATCAATGCACATGCGACCTCGACCGAACTCGGCGACCGTGCCGAGACGATCGCGATCAAGCGGGCGCTCGGCGACCACGCGCGCAAGGTCGCGGTGAGCTCGACCAAGTCGATGACCGGGCACCTGCTCGGTGCAGCGGGTGTTGTCGAAGCGATCTTCTCGATTCTTGCGATTCGCGACCGGGTGCTGCCGCCGACGATCAACCTCGAGAACCCGGATCCGGAGTGCGACCTGGACTACGTACCGGGTACCGCGCGCCAGGCGCCAGTCAGCATCGCGCTGTCGAATTCGTTCGGCTTCGGTGGCACGAACGGCAGCCTGATCTTCCGCGCGCTCAGCTGAGCGCGCGAGCCACCCCCCAGCCATGCGCGAAGCCGATCTGCTCGCGCTGCACGAGCACTTTCCCGCCCGTTATCCCGTCCTGCTCGAGAGCGTGAGCGGCGAAGAGCCACTTGGGTGTCACGACGTCCTGTTCGCGTTGCCCGGCGAGCAACTCTCGCAGTTGCCTGACGGCAGTCTCGTGGGAGATGTCCGCGAAGCGACCGCCGGTGGCCGGTTCCTGGATGCGCTCGATCGCTGGGTCGCCCGGGAACGCGGCGCGGGTGGCCTCGTCCCTGGCGGGGCCGTGTTCACCGACGGTTGGTTCCTCTACCTCGGCTACGAACTTGCGGGCGAGATCGAACCGACGCTGCATTTGCCTGCCTCGCGCCTGCCGCGTGCCGTGGCGTGGCGCATGCGTGGCGCGTTGATGCGCGACCGGCGGACCCGCGAGGTTCGCATCGTTGCGCGCGACGCCGGGGTCGTGGAACAGCTGCGGGAACAGGTCCGTGCCGATCTCGCCGCCGTCGCCAGCGCGGACCAGCGGAGTCCACCCGCCGTGCTGGCTACGGAGGTCGAAGAGCAGGAACCGCAGGTTTTCCTCGACGGTATGCACGAGGTGCTCGAGGCAATCGCACGTGGCGACGTCTACCAGGCCAATCTCTCGCGTTCCTGGCGCACCCGCCTGGCACCAGGCGCCACGGTGCCGGACCTTTACCGAGCCCTGCGGCGCGCGAACCCGGCACCCTTCGCGGCGCTTGCACAGTTCAGCGACTTCGCACTGCTGAGTTCATCGCCCGAGCGCCTGCTGCAATTGCAGGATGGCATCGCGAGCACCCGCCCCATCGCCGGCACGCGCCCGCGCGGGCGGGACCGTGTCGCCGACGCGGCGCTCAAGAGCGAGCTCAGGCTCAACGAAAAGGAATGCGCCGAGCACGTCATGCTGGTGGACCTCGAACGCAACGACCTTGGTCGTATCTGCCGCGGCGGCACCGTGGAGGTCGACGAGTTCATGACCATCGAGACGTATGCGACGGTGCACCACATCGTCTCGAACGTGCGCGGAGTCCTGCGCGATGACGTAACCCCGGGCCAGGCGATCGCTGCCGTGTTCCCGGGCGGCACGATCACCGGCTGCCCCAAAGTGCGGTGCATGG
The DNA here is from genome assembly GCA_963748985.1 of uncultured Pseudomonadota bacterium. Lineage (GTDB taxonomy): Bacteria > Pseudomonadota > Gammaproteobacteria > Steroidobacterales > Steroidobacteraceae > RPQJ01. Next base: position 54,861 of record CAVVKQ010000010.1, on the reverse strand, counting down.
ACCTGCTCGCCGGGCTCGAAGGCGAGCCGCGTGACGCGTATACCGGTTCCCTCGGGTACCTCGACCTGAACGGCGCGATGGACCTGAACATCCTGATCCGTACGCTGACCGTGCGCGACGGTGAGATTGAATTTCGGACCGGAGCAGGCATCGTGGCAGACTCCGTACCCGAGGCTGAACTGGCCGAAACCCGCGCGAAGGCGCATGGAATCCTGCGCGCGCTGGGAGAACGACGATGATGGGTCGGAAGTTCGTGAATGGCGTCGAAGGCGGCAGCGTGTCGGTGGACGACCGCGGGCTGCAGTACGGCGATGGCCTGTTCGAGACGATGGGTGCGACGAACGGGCGGGTGCGCCGCTTTCAGAGCCACATGGCGCGTCTCGCCGAAGGCTGTCACCGCCTTGGCATGCCGACGCCGCCGGTCGACCTCATCGAAACGGATTGCCTGCGTGCCCTTGAAGGCTTCGGCGCCGCCGTGGTCAAGCTCACGCTGACGCGGGGTCCGGGTCCGCGCGCCTATCCGCCGCCGGCCGAGCCGAGCCTGACGCGCATCGTCGTCTCGACAGCACAGCAGGTGTCCGGATCCGAGGCGGCGCGTCCGCTCACCTTGCGCGTGTGCGAGACCCGGCTGGGCCGCAATCCCCGGCTCGCGGGAATCAAGCACCTCAATCGACTCGAACAGGTGCTCGCCGGCGCGGAACTGCGCGATCCCGCGGTCGACGAGGGCCTCATGCGCTCGACCGACGATCGCGTCGTATGTGCCACGGCCGCCAATGTTTTCCTGGTGCGCAGCGGGGAACTGCTGACGCCGCAGATCAGCGACTGCGGTGTTGCTGGCGTGATGCGCGAAGTCGTGCTGTGCCTGGCGCAGACGCTCGGCATTCACGTCGAGATTGGCGAGTACACGCTCGACGACCTGGCCCAGGCTGACGAATGCTTCCTGACCAACTCCGTGCGTGGCATCCGGCCTGTCGGCTGCATCGTGGGCGTGAATGACTTCGGGCCGGGTGAGATGACGGCACGGCTGCGCGACGCGGTCGAGACTGCCGACGAATGATGCGGGTGCGGCGCACGCTGCTGGTGCTGCTGGCGATCGCCGCGATCGTCGTCACAGCCGGCGCGCTGTACGTTCGTCACTGGCTGGCGCAGCCTCTCGCGATTGAATCCGAAGCCGCCATCGTTGATGTCCAGCCCGGGCAAACGCTCACGGCTGTTGCGCGTGAACTCGCCGCCAGGGGTTTGCTCACCCACCCACGGCTGCTCGCGCTTTACGGCCGGTACATCGGCGCCGACTCGCGGATGCACGCGGGAGAATTTGCGATCAAACCGGGCACTTCGCCCCGGGGCCTGCTGCAGGCCCTGGTGAGCGGGGCCGTCGTCCAGCATTCGGTCACGATCGTCGAGGGCTGGACCTTTCGCGAGCTGCGCAGGGCGCTCGCGGCCGTACCGACGTTGGAGCACACGACTGGAGATCTGCAGGACGACGCAGTCATGCGTGCGCTCGGCGAGGACGGCAAGCCTCCCGAAGGCCTGTTCTTTCCCGACACGTATCTGTTCGGCAAAGGCACCCGGGACATTGACCTGCTGCGCCAGTCGCGCGATCGCATGCGCAAGGAACTGGCCGTGGCTTGGGGCTCGCGGCACGAAAACCTGCCGCTCAAGGACGAATACGGCGCGCTGATCCTGGCCTCGATCATCGAGCGCGAAACAGGGCACCCGGACGAGCGTGCGCGCATCGCTGGGGTATTCGTCGAGCGACTGCGCAGGGGCATGCGTCTGCAGACGGATCCGACCGTCATCTACGGGCTCGGCGAGAAATTCGACGGCAACCTGCGGCGCACTGATCTCGAGCGCGACGGTCCGTACAATACATACACACGGGCAGGCCTGCCGCCGACGCCGATTGCGCTGCCAGGGGCCGCTTCGTTGCAGGCGGCGGTGCAACCCGACGTTCGCGGCGAACTCTTCTTCGTCGCGACGGGCGCGGGCGACGGCAGGCACGCGTTCTCGAAGACGCTGGCGGAGCACGAGACTGCCGTGCGGCAGTACCTGGTGCGTTACCGTCAACAGCACAGCAAAGGTCGTTGAGCAAGGTGCAAGGCAGTTTCATCACGTTCGAAGGCGGCGAGGGCGTCGGCAAGACGACGCAGATCAGGCGCGCGGCTGACTGGCTGGAAGCGGAGGGCGTCGAGGTCGTGCTGACGCGTGAGCCGGGTGGCACACCGCGGGCCGAACAATTGCGCCGTATCCTGCTCGAGCGTACCGACGAGCCCATGCCGCAAACTTGCGAACTGCTGCTGATGTTCGCGGCGCGCGCGAGTCACCTCGCCAATTTGATCGAACCGGCCGTGGCGCGGGGTGCATGGGTGCTGTGCGACCGGTTCACCGATGCCACTTACGCCTACCAGGGTGGCGGCCGCGGCTTGCCCGCGGCTGAGATCGATGCGCTGGTGCAGATCGTGCATCCGCAGCGACAGCCTGATATCACCGTGTTGCTCGACGCCCCCATCGCCGTCGGGATGGCGCGTGCGCGCGCGCGCAACGGCACCGGTGGGCCTGACCGGTTCGAGTCGGAACGTGCCGAGTTCTTTGAACGTGTCCGGCAGAATTATCTGCAGCGTGCTGCGCGGGAGTCGACCCGGTTCCGCGTCATCGACGCGACCGGCGCACCCGAGCAAGTCGAACTGGCCGTCCGGGCGGCCTTGCAGCCGATGCTCACCACTCGGGCGTCGTCCCGATGAGCGAGGACGCGGACGACGAAGCCACTGGCAGCACCGGCGACCAGGGCTTTACGCCGCTGCCGATCGACTTGCTGCCATGGCATGAGTCCGCGTGTGACAAGCTGACGGCGGCGGTTGCCTCGCAACGCCTGTCGCACGGTTTGCTGCTGCAGGGTCCGGCCGGCGTCGGCAAGGAGCGTTTTGCCTCTGCGCTGGCAGCAGCGTTGTTCTGCGGGGGCCGCGGCGCGCGCCTCGTGGCCTGCGGTGAGTGTGCCGAGTGCCTGCTCAGCAAGGCCGGGACGCACCCCGACCTGCACTGGTTGAGCATCCCGGAGGACAAGAAATCGATCGGCGTCGACCAGGTGCGCGAGGTCTGCGAGCAGCTCGCGATGACGAGTATGCGGCGTGGCTACCGGGTGGCAGTGATTGCGCCGGCCGACAAGATGACGCCGTCGGCGCAGAATGCGTTGCTCAAGACGCTCGAGGAACCTTCGCCACGCACCGTGCTGGTGCTGGTCACTGCGCGGCCGTCTGCGTTGTTGGCCACGCTGCGCAGCCGTTGCCAGCGCGTCGAGGTGGCGCGTCCAGAGAATTCGCAGGCGCTGCGCTGGCTCACCGAGATGCTCGGCAGCGTGCCGCCAGCTCGCCTGCTGGCCGTCGCGGGAGGTTCGCCGCTAAAGGCACTGGCGCTGGCGCCGCATTTCGCGGGACTCGAGGAACAGATGGCGGGACTGCTCGAAGCGTACCTGGACCGCCGGATTGAAGTTACGCGCGCCGCCAGCGACATGCAGGGTGCAGGGCTGCCGACGCGCCTCGACTGGCTCGAAGCGTGGCTCGTAGCCGCCGTCCAGGTCGCGGCCGGGGTCGCCAATGAGAATCCCCTCACGATTCGGGCCGGTTCACCCTTGCAAAGGGCATCGGCCGAGTTGAACATAACCGCGGCGTTCCAGGTACTGGACCGCTTGCGCGAGGCCCGCCGCCTGCTCGAAGGCTCGGCGTCCGCGCCCCTCGTGGTCGAAACCTTGCTGCTAGAATTGCGAGCCGCGGCCTCGGCCCGCTGATGGAGCACTGAGAACGTCCTGATGAGCCCTGCACCCGTGCGACAACCGAACAAGCCTGGCCTGCTGACTCTCACCATCAAGGACAAGAGCGCGCTGTACCTCGCCTACATGCCATTCGTGAAGAACGGCGGGCTCTTCATTCCGACGAGCAGCAATTACCGCCTTGGCGACGAGGTGTTCATGCTGCTCAACCTGATGGGCGAGGATGAGAAGCTGCCGGTGGCCGGGCGCGTCATCTGGATGACGCCCAAAGGCGCGCAGGGCAAGCGCACTGCGGGCATTGGCGTGCAGTTCAGCGAGCAGGATCGCGGCAACACCCAGCGCAAGATCGAAGCCTATCTCGCCGGCGCTTTGGGCGGCGACAAGCCTACCCACACGATGTAGTGAATAGTGAATAGTGAGTAGTGAGTAGTGATTAGTGATTAGCCAGAACAGAAAGGCCGGCATTGCCGGCCTTTTTCTCACTAATCACTATTCACTAATCACTACTCACTACTCACTTGTCCTGGTCAGCGGATCAGCGTATCGGCGAGACCGGTAGCGGCAATGCCCCCGCGCAGCACATGCGTGTCGAAACCGCGTTCGCTCAGGATGTAGGCCGCGGCAGAGCTGCGACGGCCGTTGTCACAGACCGCGACGTAGCGGACCGCGGGGTCGAGCGTCTTGATCTTCAGGCGGATAAAGTAGAGCGGGACGTTGAGCGACGGCTCGAGGTGCCAGTGCTCGTATTCGCTTGGCAGGCGTACGTCGAGCCACATGCCACCCTTCGCCACGATCTGCAGGCCCTGGTCGTGGTCGACCCACTGCAACATCGGCTCGTTCAGCAGGGTGTTGAAGTCGTCCTTGGCGAGGCGCATCAGGACGCCATCGGTCAGCATCGTGACCGTGGCATTGCGCGTGGCGCCGGAGATCAGCGCTTCTTCACCGAAGGTCTCGCCGATACCCAGTTCCGCGAGCCGGATGCCGTCGCGGTTGAGTGGCGTTTCGCGGCTCACCGAGCAGCGGCCCGAGACGATCACGTAAAAGAAGTCGCCTTCCTCGCCCTGGCGGATCACCACGTCACCTGCCGTGTAATTCATCCGTTGCAGACGCATGAACACGGCCTGCAGGTTGGCCGGCGGAATGCGGTGGAAGGCCCGGCTCTGCAGCAGCATGGTCATCCAGTCGTCCGACGACTCGTTGCTGGCGCCCAGTTCGCCGACTTCGTAGATGCCTGTCTGGTCCCAGGTGATCAGGACGTCGAGCAAGTCGCTGTCGATTGACAGGTATTCGATCTTGTCGGAGGCCACCCGAGCGGTGCAGTGGCGCGGCAGGATCGGCGCGATCGGATGGTGTGCATCCGTCGTGCCCCCGCGGATGGTGGCGATGACCCGGCCACTCGACAGCAGTTCGATCACCCCGCTCGCAAGGTAGTAGGTCCGCTTCTCAGTGTCGCCTTCCTTGAACAGGAGACGGCCCTGCGGCAGCTCGCGGATGACGGTCTTGCGCGCGAGCGCCCGGAGGTTCTCGTTCTTGAGCCCGTCGAGCGGTGAAAACGCACGCAGGACGCTCAGTTCGACGGTGGTTGGATCGCTGCTCATGAAGGCCGGCTGCAAAAGGTGGAGGATGGTATCACGGCGCCCCGGGACCACCGAAGTTCGCCCAGCCCGGATCCGGTCGGAACCTGTCGCCGTGTGTCGACGCCAGCGCCTCGAGACGTGCCACGACTTCCCCCACGCCACGGTCCCGCGCGTAACGCAACGGCCCGCCTCGGAACGGGGCGAAGCCTGAACCGAATATCACACCGGCATCGATGAGGTCGCTGTCCGCCACCACGCCTTCGCGCAGGACAGCCATGGCTTCGTTGACCATCGCGAGCATGAGGCGATCTTCCAGGTCGGCGGGGGCGCGTGCGGAGGGGTCGACCGGCGGCTTCACCGCCTTGCCATCGCGCCATTCGTAGAGGCCCTGGCCGGTCTTCCTGCCGAGTTTGCCGGCTGCGACCAGCGGGGCCACGGCGTCAGGCGCGGGTCCACCGAAGGCCGCTGACAGGATGCGGCCGACGTGCAGGCACACGTCGAGGCCGACGGTATCAGCGAGTTCGATGGGACCCATCGGCATGCCGAACTTCACGGCCACCTCGTCGATCGTGGCGAGTGGCACACCTTCGCCGGCGACGAGCATTGCCTCGGTCATGTATGGCATGAGCACCCGGTTGACCAGGAAACCAGGTGCGCTGCGACAGGGCAGCGGCAGCTTGTCGATGGCTCGAGTGAAGGCGAGGGCAGCGGCGCGGGCCTGCGGCGCGGTCGCGGCCGACTCGACCACCTCGACCAGCGGCATCTGTGCGACCGGGTTGAAGAAGTGCAGGCCGACGAGTCGGCCAGGTAGCGCGAGTTGCTCCGCGAGCGGCTCGAGCATGAGGCTCGACGTGTTGGTGGCGAGCAGTGCGCCGGACTTCAACCGGGGTTCGATGCGCGCGTACAGTTCGCGCTTTGCCTCGGCGTTTTCGTAGATGGCCTCGATCACCACGTCGGCACGTTCGACCCCGTGGCCTGCCACGTCCGCCTGCAATCGCGCCAGCTGTTCGGCGGCTTTGCCGGGAACGCGACTGCGCTTCTCGAAGAAGGCTCGCGCGCGATCGAGCGCGGGTTGCACGAATTCGGCGCCGCGGTCCTGCAGCGTCACGGTGAAACCGCGGAGCGCGCACCACGCAGCGATGTCGCCGCCCATGACGCCGGCGCCGACGACGTGCACATGACCGCCCATTGGCAGTTCCTTGCCGCCCAGTCCCTTCAGCCTTTCCTGCAGGAAGAACACACGCACGAGGTTGCGTGAAGTGGAGGTGCAGACGAGCCGTGCGACCGACTGGGCCTCGGCTTCGTAACCCGTACGTGGATTTGCGCCATGACGGCGCCAGAGATCCACGATCGCATACGGCGCGGGGTAGTGCTCCTTGCGTGCTCGCCGGCGGACCTGGCTCTCGATCCTGCCGGCCACGAGGCCGCGCACGAGCGGCAGGTTCAGCACGCGCTGACCCAGCGGCGCCGCGCGCCGCGCGCGTGGGCGCAGCGCCAGTGCTTTCGCAGCGTTACGCAACTGTCCAGCCGGCACGATCTCGTCGATCAATCCTGCCTGCAGCGCCTTGTCCGGGCGCAGGTTCTTGCCGGTGAGCATCAGGTCCATCGCCGTCGCCACACCCACCAGACGCACAGCGCGCACGGTGCCGCCGAAGCCGGGATGAATGCCGAGCATCACTTCCGGCAGGCCCAGTGTGACCTTCGGATCGTCGGCGCAGACGCGGTGACGGCAGGCCATGGCGAGTTCGAGCCCACCGCCAAGGCAGTAGCCGTTGATGGCAGCGACGGTGGGGAAGGGCAGGTCTTCGAGCCGCTGCAGGACGCCATGCGCCGCACGGATCGCGGGCACCGCTGCCGACGGTTCGCGCACCTGGCCGAACTCGGACACGTCGGCGCCCGCGATGAAGCCGCTCTTGCCGGAACGGATGACCAGGCCGGCCGGTCGCTGCTGTTCGGTCTCGCGCAGGCGTTCGTCGAGTTCTTCCATCGCGGCGCGCGAGAGCGAGTTGGCGCTGGCGCCGGGCTTGTCGAAGGTGAGCCAGGCGACGCGATCCGCATCGATCTCGAGCGTCCACTGGCGTGATGTCGAGGCAGTCGCGGCAGTGTTCATCCGTCCTCCATGAATCACGCGGACTCGCATCAGCCCGTGACGTGAAAATCGCAGACCAGCGGCCGGTGGTCGGAAAAGGTGACGTCGGGGATCACGAAGGAGTCGATCTCGATGCCCTTCGAATACAGGATGAAGTCGAGTTCCAGGCGTGGCTTGCGCGCCGGATACGACGGCAGGCCCTCCACGTTGGCGCTGCGCAGTCCGCTCGCTTCCATGAACAGGGACATCTCATGCTCGCCCCAGAAGGTGTTGAAGTCGCCTGCGACGATCACCGGCTTGGCCGAACGCTTCACGAGTTCGAAAACCTGGCGCAGCTGCGCGTGCCGGTGCCGGAACTTGAGCGAGAGGTGGACCAGGAAGACGCAGACGTCGTCGAGTTCGAGTTCGATGATCAGGCGCTTGATGCCGGTGTCGAAGTAGTGGAAACGCTCCCCCTCGACGCGCGGTGCCGCCAGGAAAGCGTTGGACTGCTTGTTCAGGATCGGCACGAAGGTGTTGAATGAATTCGCGCCGTACTTGCACTGGTAGATCGAGTAGTGCCCGAGCGAATCGGCAATCACCTCGGCCTGGTTGACCTTGCCGGTGCGGATCGAGCCGGTGTCGATTTCGATCAGCCCCACGATGTCCGGGTCCTGCCCCTTGATGAAGCGGGTGATTCGGGCCAGCACGCGTTTGTCGCTGCGGAGGTAGCCGGCGCCCGGGATCGGGAGGTGGAAAGCGGCGCCGGTGCCCGTGGCGTAACGGATGTTATAGAGCAGAAAGCGCATCAGACCTCAATTCTACGGGTCTGGAAGCTGATCCGGAACCGAATGCGCTAGGCTAGACTATTGACGCTCGTCCGGGAGCAAGGATGTCGACGGAGGCTCCGTGAATAGCATCACCCAGCAGAACCCGATCCGGTTGTTCGTCGCCCACGTGTGGGTGGAGGACGAGGATTACCACCGGATTTTCGAATACGTCGAAAGCAGTTCCAACTTTTTCTATCGCAACACCAGCACGCCGGACGCCCGTCCGTCGGGCGACAAGGAGGCGTTGCGTGAATCGTTGCGCAAGCAGATCGCCGAGGCCGAGGTGATGATCCTGCCGGCTGCGCTATACCGCAGGAACGTGGACTGGGTCGAGTTCCAGATGCACTGCGCCAAGGCGTTCGACAAGCCGATCATCGTGCTGGAGCCGTTCGGCGGCACGGACACGATTGCCCCTGCGGTGCAGGAACTGGCGGACGACGTCGTGCCCTGGGACCAGCGCCAGCTGATCGATGCGATCAAGCGGGAGGCGCGTCACGAGGAAACGACTCGCTTCGACGTGATCGAATTCAAGCTCGACTGAGGAAGGCGGGGACTTCGAACAAGTCATTGGTAAGGGTGTCGTCGTCGTTCGTGACGATGCGCAGGCGTGGCGCACTTTCGCTGTCATTCAGCGCCGACAGGACCGCGAACATCTCCAGGATTGCAGCCGCATGTTCCGCTGCGTCCTTCTCGGACATCTTGCGGGCGGAGGCTTCGGGAGCAGTCATGCCACCGGCGGCGGGCGCTTCGTGCATGGCTGACCGCAACCTGGCGAAGCGATCGTGAACGGCATCCGGCAGATCCTGCTCGCGCAGCAAGGCGAGGTGGCGCCGGTAGGCATCGACCAGGCGCTGTTTTACCGCGCCCGTGCCAACGAGTACCTGCAGTGCCGCGTGAAAGTCGTCCGAATGTGCCGTCATTGCACGCCTCTGACATCTGAAAAATGTTATTTTTCAATCAATTAAGAGCGACTGTTAATCCTTGGTCTACAAATTGCTGAGATATGTAAAAACCTTGGAGAATCAGCCGTCTACAGATTGAATATACGCCAATGTATTAGATCCGCAACAGCGCAGCAATTTCCAGCCCGGGCTCTTCAATTTGTTTCACGGTTCACGGAAGCAGGCGCACTTCACCGCGGCCGCGCGGGTCAGACGCGGCATCCCATCCTGCCGGAGTGCGAACGATGAGCTGCACGTCACCGAGCGGCCATGCATGCGGTTCCACCGTATAACCCCGCTGCCGCAGGGTCTCCAGGACGGCGGGCGCGAAGGCGCCGTCGTAGGTCAGCAGATTGATCGGCAACCCCTGGTGATGGAATCGCGGTGCGGATACCGCCTGCTGTGCCGTCATGCGGAAGTCGACGACGTCGACCAGCATCTGCACCACGCCAGTGATGATCGTCGAGCCACCCATCGAGCCCACGACCATCGTGACGCGGTCATCGCGGTCGAGCAGCATCGTCGGCGACATCGACGACAACATGCGCTTGCCGGGCTGGATTGCATTCGCGTCGCCGCCAAGCAGCCCATACACATTCGGCACGCCGGCCTTGGCGCTGAAGTCGTCCATCTCGTTGTTGAGCAGGAAGCCGGCGCCGGGAACCACCACGCCGCTGCCGAAGTCCGAGTTCAACGTGTAGGTGTTGGCGACGGCGTTACCCCAGCGGTCGACGATGGAAAAATGCGTCGTGTGGCGCGGTTCGGCGAGCCCGGGGCCGACGCCCTGCGCGGGCGAGATCGCACTGGGGTTCACGTCTGCCGCGCGCTCGCGGACGTATGTCGGATCGACCAGCCGGGCGATCGGCACCTCGACGAATGCCGGGTCGCCCGCATACTCGGCGCGGTCGGCATACACCCGCTTGGCGATCTCGGCCACGAGGTGCACGTACTGGGGTGAGTTGTGCGCGACGCCCTCGAAGTCAACGGTGCGCGCGTCCTTCATTCCCAGGAACTGCACCAGTGCAAAGCCGCCTGAACTCGGCGGCGGCGACGACAGCAGGGTCTGGTCGCGCCATGAGCTGCGCAGCGGTTCACGCCAGACGGCGCGGTACTTGCGCAGGTCCTGCGGCGTGATCAACCCACCACCGCGCTGCATTTCGCCGACGATCAGGTCCGCCGTCTCTCCCTCGTAGAAGCCGCCTGGACCGGAGTCCTGGATTCGCTGCAGGGTTGCTGCGAGCTCTGGCTGCCGGAACCAGGCGCCAAGGCGCAGTTCGCCAAAATACTGCGCGAAGTTGGTGTGCTCGAAGCGCGGCTGTTCTGCCGTGGCCCGCTCAACCAGCAGGGGTGGCACCTGGAACCCACGCTGCGCCAGTTGCACCGCGGGCTCGCTCACGTCGTGCCACGGCAGCCTGCCGTAACGCTGATGCGCTTCCCAGAGCCCCGCCACGGTCCCGGGCACACCAACGGCGCGGTGTCCCGTCAGGCTCAAGCCTTCGATCACGTCACCCCGGGCATCGAGGTACATGTCGCGCGTCGCGGTCGCGGGGGCCGTCTCACGGTAGTCGAGGAACTGCGCGGCGCCATCGACGTAGGTCAGCATGAAGCCGCCTCCGCCAAGGTTGCCGGCTTCCGGGTAAGTCACGGCCAGCACGAGGGCGCCTGCCACGGCTGCATCCACGGCGTTGCCTCCGGCCGACAGGATGCGCGCAGCGACGTCGGCGCTGAACGAGTCCGGCATCGCGACAGTTCCGCCCAGCCCCGTCGACGCGGCCTCGGGTGTGTAGGCCTGTCCCGGCATGGGGTTGCCCGCACAGGCGGACAACAGGGCAATGAAGGCGAGGAACAACGAGCGACGAAGCGAGTTCATACGGAATACATCGAGGTGGACAGGGTCGAAATCCTAACGCAGTAACGTCGGCCAGTTCCCCCATTGCAGGGGCCTGCCGTCCGCATGTCTATAATCGGGAAAAATGGCCACGATTCAACGCTCGATCCCGGAGTACCCGGCTCGAGTCCCGCTCACGCCCAGCAGGACCACAGATGACGAAGGCTGCCCCTGAATCGACTACTTGCCGCGGCTATGCCGCAGCCGATGCCGGGAGCCCATTGGCTCCTCTTGCCTTCACTCGACGGGCGCTGCGCGACAACGACGTGCGGATCGACATCCGCTATTGCGGAGTCTGCCACTCGGACTTGCACCAGGCACGCAACGACTGGCGCAACACAGTCTATCCCTGCATCCCCGGTCACGAAATCGTCGGACAGGTCGCAGCCCTTGGCCCAGCAGTGAAACGCTACAAGGCGGGCGACTGGGTCGCGGTCGGCTGCCTGGTGGACAGCTGCATGGAATGCAGCGAATGCAAAGCAGGACGCGAAGTGTTCTGCCGGAAGGGCTCCACGCTCACCTACAACGGCAAGGATCGCCAGAGTGGTGAAATCACGTGCGGCGGCTATTCTTCGCACATCGTCGTGCGCGAAGAATTCGTGCTGCGCATGCCTGACGGCCTCGACCCTGCGCGTGCGGCGCCGCTGCTCTGTGCCGGCATCACCACCTATTCGCCGCTCAGGCACTGGCAAGTCGGGCCGGGTTCGAAGGTGGCGGTGGCGGGTCTCGGTGGGCTGGGTCACATGGGCGTGAAACTTGCGAACGCAATGGGTGCTGAAGTGACGGTACTCACGCGTTCCGCGGCCAAGGCCGGCGAGGCGAAGGCACTTGGCGCGCACCACGTGCTGCTTTCGTCCGACTCCGACGCGATGAAACGCGCGAGCGGTGCATTCGATTTCGTCCTCGACACGATTCCCGTCGTGCACGAACTCGATCCGTACCTGCGACTCGTCCACACCCACGGGGCGCTGGTGCTCGTCGGCGTCATCGACACGATTCCGGCGTTCAGCAGCCGGCTCCTCATCGGCGGACGCAGGACGCTTTCGGGCTCTGCAATCGGCGGCATCCCCGAGACCCAGGAACTGCTCGACTTCTGTGCGGCGAAGGACATCGTCGCCGACTGCGAGATGACCACGATGCCGCGGATCAACGAAGCCTTTGAGCGCATGGAAAAGGGCGACGTGCGTTACCGCTTCGTCGTCGACATGCAGACGCTGTAGCGCGACGCAGGAAATACTGACTTGCCGCGGGCGTGCCGCAAGGCAAACTTGCTTCTGGCCATGCGCGTGGGTGAACCGCTGCAATGATCGTTTCCACGACTCTGACGGGCAGCAATGCCGACATCATCGGCGACGCGCTGGCTTCCGTACTGCAGCAGGTCAACCGCTGCATCGTGATCGACACGGGCGCGAACGACGACACTATCGACGTTGCGCGCCGGGTGGCGGGCGACAAGCTGCTGCTGCGCGAGTTTCCCTGGAAAAACGATTTCGCTGCGGCAAGAAATTTCGCCCTCGAAGCCGCGGCAGAGGCGGGCGCAACGTGGGCAGTCACGCTCGACACGGACGAGCGATTGCTGTTCGACCGGGACTTCGACCTGGCTCGCGCCCTGGCTCGCACGCAGGCGCAGGTCTGCATGGTCGCCGACGACGTTGGCAGCTACTCGAAGGAACGCATCGTGCGCCTGCCAGCGAAGGTGCGATGGGAGGGCCCGACGCATGAATGCCTCATGGGACGCACCACTGCCGAGACACTGAGCCTGCAAGGTCTCCGGTTTCACGAGTTGCCCAAGGACGCCGCAGGCATCCGTCGCAAGTTCGAACGCGACGTGGCGATCCTCAAGCGCTACACGAAGCAGCATGCGAAGCAGGCACGCTGGTACTACTACCTTGGCGCCTCGCACAAGCACCTGGGCGAATTCGCGGCGGCGATCGATGCGTTCCGCACCTGTGCGGAACTGCGCGGCTGGGAAGAGGAGGGGGCGTGGGCGTGCTATGGCGCCGCCGAATGCTGTTGCAGCCTGCTGCGCTGGCTCGACGCCGTGCAGTTCTGTGCAGCGGGCCTCGCGATTCGTCCCGCCACGGCCGAACTCGCGTGGCTCGCCGGATTCGCTGCTTACAAGGCCCAGCGCTACGACGACGCCGTGGCCTGGTCGAACATGGCGATTGCCAACGGACTGTTCCGGGGCCGTGGCGCGCAGTTCGAGCGCATCGGCTTCCGGCATCCACCCGGGCTGTACGAAGGCCCCTTCGATGTGCTGCGCTGGGCCTACCAGGCCCTGGGCAACGGGAAGGCCGCTGCCGAAGCGCTGCGCGATTTCGAACGCGCAAAGCGTGCGCGCGAGGCCGCGCAGGCGACCTGATCGCGTATCAACATGGCGCACGGGGACCACTTCGGCGATTCCAGCGACGCACGACGTAGTGATCCGGCGTTTCCTGATTGACCGGCGCCGCTCAGTAGGGGTTCCCGTTCTTGTGGAAGTAGCCGCCACCACCGGTGTAGCGGCCTGGCTTGAACGCCATGTCGATGTCCGAGTATTCGCCGCCATCCTCGTTGCTGCGGTTTCCGGCGACCAGGAACGTTGCGTCCGCTCGCGACCGATTCTGCAGGCAGTGCCCGTTGCGCACTCCGGCAGGAAAACCGACGCTGTCGCCGGCCATCAGTGCTTCCTCGCCATCGTCGGTCACCAGCACGAGTTCGCCTGACAGCACGTAGACGAACTCGTCCTCGTGCGTGTGCCAGTGCCGTTGGCTAGACCAGGCGCCGGGCGTCAGTCGCACGAGGTTCACGCCAAGGTGCGTCAGTCCGGCTGCGACTCCAAGTCGGTGCCAGCTGCGGCCGCGACAGGGTTCATCGAACGGTGCCGGGTAGCTGGAGCCAGCTCCCGATGGCGCGTTCGGCAGATCGATTTTCGGCATTCCGGTCTCCTGCAGTGTTTCAGCGCAAGCATGGATTTACCCGGGGGGGGCACCGCCAAGTCGAACGTGGGCTTGCAGGTCTATGATGCCGTAACCGGCCCCCGTGCGGACAGGCAGCGGCTGGACAATGCAGGAGTCCAACATGCAGGAATGGATCGCCAGCCCCTGGCTGCAGGATTTCGCATCGAACCTGCTCGTATCACTGGTCGTCTTTGGAGTCGGTTTCGTGATCGGCAAGTGGCGGGGCCGACGGCAGGTCCGTGGACGCAACCTCGAGCAGTACGACTTCTATCCGTTTGCCGTCGACAAGGACGGATTCCCGCAATTCAGCCTGCCTGACTTCGAGCAAGGCGTCCGTCACCTGCTCGACAAGTCGGACGCGACCGCAGCGACCCAGCTGATCGTGATCGGTGAGCAGAATGGCGTCCGGTATCAGCTGCAGCCGGATGCGCTGGCCCTGTACGAAAAGCTCTACGCGCGCTACGACGGCAAGCAACTGCTGCAGGACAGCAGCGAGTACCTCGAGAACTACCGGCGCATCGTGCGGCTCCTTGGCTCGACGTTCCGCAGCATGGGGATCGAGATCCTCCTGCACGACCTCGTGAATCCTTCGACTTCGATCACGTGCATCGCAGGAGGCGAGGTGACGGGCCGTTCCGTCGGGATGGGCACTACCAAGCTGGTGATGGACCTGAAGCGTCGTCGCGCCCTGAACCTGGAAAAGCTCAACTACGGCCTCGAGATCGGGGCGCGCCGGTTCAAGTGCACGACCGTTCCAATCCTGCGTGAGCCGCACGGCATCGTCGCGGCGATCTGCATCAACATCGACACGAACTACATTCGTGAACACGTGCTCGGCTCGGCGGCGGCAACGGCGGAGTTCTTTCGCAACTACTGCGCTACGGACATGACCCTGGACGAGAACATCCTGAGCCGGTCGGAGTTCGACCTGGCGGTTGCCGGCAAGAAGCACTGGCGCGACACGCGTTCGAACCCGGACCCGTTGTCCGGTTAGCGCGCAGGTTGTCGATGTGGGCCGACCTTTCGCTGGTCCTGAGCTCAGTCAGATTCGACGGGAGACTTTGAGATTGCGGCAAGAATGCCGGCCAGGATTCGCGTCGGGGACGGCGGGCATCCCGGCACCACGACATCCACCGGAATCACGGTCGAGACAGCGCCGCAGCTGGCATAACTGCTGCCGAAGATTCCACCGCAGGCGCCACAATCACCCACTGCAACCACCAGCTTGGGATCGGGCGTGGCGTCGTACGTCCGACGGAGCGCGACCTCCATGTGACGCGACACCGGGCCAGTCACCAGCAGCAGGTCTGCATGACGCGGGCTGGCAACGAAGCGGATGCCGAGCGACTCGATGCTGTAGATCGGGTTGCCCAGCGCATGGATCTCCAGTTCGCAGCCATTGCAGGAGCCAGCATCCACTTCGCGGATGCACAGTGCACGCCCGAGCACTGCACGGATGCGCGATTCCAGCGCTTCGCGCACGCGCAGCTCGTCCGCCGGAGCGGGCGGAGCTTCGGTGACGATGCCGGTCTTCAATATCTGTTGCAGTGTCTTGAGCATGGGCGTGGATCAGAGATCGTGACCGCTGTAGGACAAGTTGAACGACTTGTTGATGAGCGGAAAATCGGGAACGATATTGCCGATGATCGCGTGCTCGAGTGCGGGCCAGTTGTGCCAGGACGGGTCCTGCGGATGGCAGCGCAGGATGCTCCCGTCCGGTCCTGCCTCCAGGCCCACGATCACGGGCCCGCGCCACGCCTCGATAAGCCCGACGCCGACGGCTCCGGGTTCCGGCACGGGTACGGCCACCACATATTCGCCGGCCGGCGTCGCACGCAGGATTCGCCGGACGATGCGCACCGACTCGACCAGTTCGTCGAAACGGATGGTGACTCGCGCGAGCACGTCGCCGTCCTGCTGGATGCACCGGCGCACGGCGAGCTCATCGTAGGGCGCGCACGCCGCATCCACGCGCAGATCGAGTGTCTGTCCGCTGGCTCGCCCGGCGAGGCCGACGAGCCCGATCCAGGCTGCGAGTTCGGGCAGCACGGCGCCGGCACCCGCGAACCGGTCCCGCAGGCCGGTGTGCTCTTCGTAGATCCCGCGCAGCACGGCCACTTCATCGGTGAGTTGCATCATGCACTCATCCAGCCCTGCGGCGCCGGCCGGTGCGAGGTCGTTGCGCGTGCCGCCTGGAACGACCAGGTCGAGCAGGTAGCGTTGTCCGAGCGCCTGCTCCGTTGCGCGCAACACGTGCTCTTTCAGGCGCGAGAACTGCGCGAGCCCGAAGGCGAACCCGGCATCGTTGCCGAGTGCGCCCAGGTCGCCGAGGTGGTTGGCGATGCGCTCGAGTTCCAGCGCCAGGGCACGCAGCCAGGACGCTCGAGCTGGCACAGCGGTCCCCGTCATGCGTTCGAGTGCCTGGCAATAGGACCATGCATAGGCCACGCCCGAGTCCCCGGACACCCGGGCCGCGAGGCGGTGTCCGTCGAGGATCGGCAGTTCGGTGAAACGTCGCTCGATACCCTTGTGGACGTAGCCCAGGCGCTCCTCGAGCCGCAGTACCTTTTCACCCACCACGGAGAAGCGGAAGTGGCCGGGTTCGATGATGCCGGCATGCACCGGGCCGACGGCAATCTCATGGGCGCCGTCGCCCTCGACCCGCACGAACGCGTAATCGTCGATCGGAGACTGGGGCGACACGGGCATCGGCCCGGCGGCCAACGGAAACGCGTCCGCAGGCCAGGCCGCATGGCGCAGCCACGGCCGGGTGTCCCGGTCGGTCGAACGCAGGCCGCAGAGATCGAACACGGCTCGCTGCATGCGGCTGGCCGATGCGAACACGTCCTCGACGCCGGGGTATCGTCTGGTTCCATCCGCGATTGGCACGTCGATCAAGAGCACGCGTGGCGGCGCGATGGCAACCGCATGGAGCGTGTCGCATTGCCCGACCCGGTTCGTTCCCCAGAGCGCCAGCAAGTGTCCACCGGCGGCTGCAATGTCCTGTGCCAGGTCACGCCACTCGACTGGGTCGACCACCAGGTGTGAGTCGGCGGCTCCAGCATGAGTCGGCGTTGCCCGGGTCATCCAGCGCGAGAGGCTCACGTCACTGCCCCACGATCATGCTGGCCGCGGCGCGATACCAATCGGCCAGGTAGGGGGGAATGTACAGGCCGAGGAGCAACACCAGCGCAAGGTGCGCGAACACCGGCAGCAGCGCAGGCTGATGTGGCAGTCGCTTCCCCGACGGTTGGCCGAGCACCATCGACTGCACCCGGCTGAAAATCGCGGCGAATGCCACGCCCAGGGCCAGCAGCAGGATAGGGGTCGCCCATGGTTCCTGTTTCATAGCGGTCGTAAGGATCAGGAACTCGCTGGCAAACACGCCGAACGGCGGAAACCCGAGAATTGCGAGTGAGCCGAGCATGAGGCCCCAGCCGATGGTTGGATTGAGCGCCAGCAGTCCACGGATGTCTTCGATCTTCTGCGAGCCGGCCTTCTGCGCCGCGTGGCCCACCGTGAAAAAGATGGCCGACTTCGTCAGCGAGTGGACGGTCATGTGCAACAGGGCGGCAAAGTTCGCGACGGCGCCGCCCATGCCGAAAGCGAAGGCGATGATACCCATGTGCTCGATCGACGAGTACGCGAACAATCGCTTGATGTCGCGCTGTCGCCAGAGGAACAACGCCGACAGCACGACGGAGAGCAGTCCGAAAGCCATCAGGATCTTCGACGGCAGGGTCGACTGCAGCGCGCCCTCCACCAGGATCTTGCAGCGAACGACGGCATACATGGCGACGTTGAGCAGCAGGCCAGACAGCACGGCGGACACCGGCGTCGGGCCTTCCGCATGCGCATCCGGCAACCAGTTGTGCAAGGGTGCGAGCCCGACTTTCGTGCCGTAGCCCACGAGCAGGAAAGCAAAAGCCAGCCCGAGCACCGTGGGCTCGAGATCGCCCTTCACGGCTGCGAGGTGCGTCCACAGCAGCGCGCTGACGCCCTCGGCGCCGAGCACTTTCTCCGCAGCGAAATACAGCAGGATCGTCCCGAACAGCGCCTGCGCGATGCCGACCCCGCAAAGAATGAAGTATTTCCAGCCTGCCTCCAGGCTGGCGGGCGTCCGGTACAGCGTCACCAGCAACACGGTCGACAGCGTCGCCGCCTCGAGCGCGACCCAGAGCAGTCCCATGTTGTTCGTCGTCAAGGCCACCAGCATCATCGTCATGAAGAGCTGGTACATCGAGTGGTACAGCCGCAGCCGCCCCTGGCTGAGGCGTCCATGCTCGGTCTCGATCCGCATGTAGGGCCGCGAGAAGATCGCCGTCGTCAGGCCCACGAATGCCGTCAGGGTCACGAGGAACACGTTGAACGGGTCCAGGAAGAACTGCTCGTTCGCTGCCGTCAGGTTGCCTTCGTTGATCACCCGCGCGGTGACCGCAACTGCGGCGAGGAAGGTGCCGAAGCTGAGTGCGATGTTGATCTCGGCGGCGCGAGGACGTGCACCCCACGCTGCGAGCAACACTGCCCCGAGCAACGGTGTCAACAGCAGCACGGCGAACTCCACCTACTGGTCCTCCTTGAGGGATTCGAGGTGGTGCAGGTCGAGGCTGTCGAACTGCTCGCGAATCTGGAAGAAGAACACCCCGAGCACCAGCATCGCGACGAGCACGTCGAGGGCCACGCCGAATTCCACGATCATCGGCATGCCGTAGGTGGCGCTCATGGCGCCGAAGAACAAGCCGTTCTCCATGGACAGGAAACCCACCACCTGCGACATGGCCTTGCGGCGCGTGATCATGGTGATGAACGCCAGCAATATGACCGCCACCGCGATCCCCAGGGAATTGCGGGTCGCGGTGCTCGCCAGCTGGGCGATCGGCTGCGCCAGGCCAAAGGCAAACACCACGGTCACGAGCCCGATGAGCATCGTGCCCGGCACGTTGAGCAGTGGTTCGCTGTCCCACTGCACCTGCAGGCGCCGGATGAGCGCGTGCAGCAGCCACGGCAAGGCAATGACCTTGAGCCCTAGCGTCAGTGCGGCGGAAACGTACAGGTGGTTCTGTCCCGTGCGCCACGCCAGCAGCAGGGTGGCGATGAACAGCATGGCGCCTTGCAGAGCGAGCAGGTTCACGAGTGCCACGATACGTCGCTGGGCGAGCATGGCGAACGACAGCAGCAACAGGATCGCGGCGCAGGCGTTGAGCAGTTGCAGGTCGAATGGCGTGTGCTGCATGCCTCAGGCCCCCAGCAACAGGTGCACGAGCAGGCCCAGCACCGCGAACATGAACGCGGTGGCCATGAACTCCGGCGCGCGGAACACCCGCAGCTTGGCGGAAACGGTTTCCAGCAGCGCGAGCCACAAGCCGGCGACGGCCAGCTTCGCCAGCAGCGCCGGGATCGACACGGCCAGCGCGCCGATCCCGGTCGCGCCGATGGACGCGCCCCATGGTACGAACAGCGCAAAGCCGATGCAGGCGTAATTGAACAGCTTCAGGGCGGCTGCCCACTCCATCAGCGCGAGATGCCGCGCCGAGTATTCGAGCAGCATTGCCTCGTGGATCATGGTGAGCTCGAGGTGTGTCGCCGGATTGTCCACCGGAATGCGGGCATTCTCTGCGAGCAGCACCATGGTGAAGGCGACTGCCGTGAATGCCAGGCTCGGGTACAGGGCGAAATCCTGGACCGCGAGCCTTTCCGCGATCAATGGCAGGGCCGTGGTCGCGGAAATGAGCGAAGCAACGAAGATGATCATCAGCAGCGCCGGCTCGGCGAGGAAGCCGATCATCATTTCCCGTCGAGCGCCGAGCGTGCCGAATGCAGTACCGATGTCCATCGCGGCGAGCGACATGAAGACGCGCGCGATGGCGAGCAGACCCACCAGTGCGATTGCGTCGGCCGCGGAACGGAAGGGCAGGCCCGTGCCCATCGAGGGAATCACCGCCGCCGCTGCAACCATCGCGCCGAACACGACGTACGGCGCCAGGCGAAACAGTGGCGAGGCGCCAGTCGCGATCACGGCATCCTTGTGAAACAGCTTGCGAATGCCGTGGTACGGGAGCAACACGCTTGGCGCGCGCCGGTTCTGCAGCCAGGCACGACACGCGTTGACCCAGCCGACAAACAACGGGGCGAGGATCAGTGCTGCAAGCACTTCCAGGAACTGCGTGAGCCAGGCAACCGCGCTCACAGCATCACCGCAAGCAGCACCAGCAGGGTGATGAAGCTGTAGGTCAGGTAGACAGAGATGCGGCCTTGCTGCAACCAGGCCACGGAATTTGCAGTCCGCTGCAGCAAGCCGGCGATCGGCAGGTAGACGAATTTCCAGAACCGGTCGCTGACCTTGACCCGATAGCGTGGCGACTGATCCAGCGGCGAGGGTAGATCACGCTCCATTTCGAAGAACGAGACGAAGATGTGGCGGATCGGTTGGCCGAACCCTTCAGCCGTATCCTGCATGCGCGGATCGAGCCTGCCGAAGCCACAATCCCAGGCCGGGGCGCGACGCACGGGTCGACGGTAGACAACGCGCACGATCAGGAAGGTCGCTGCAACCACTGCGCATATGACCGCCAGGAGGATCAAGGGGGCGTACGAGACCGCCCGCTCAGGCAACGGCGTCAGCAGCCACCACGACTGGTCGGCAAGGTTCGGTGCGGCGCCCACCAGCTGATCGGTGGCTGCCCCAAGCGCGCGAATCACCTGGCTGGGCAGCAGTCCCAGCAGTACGCACCCGATCGCCAGCCAGACGAGACCCGCCTTCTCGAATCCATCCACATCGTGCGCAACGGCGAGCGAGGCCTCGCGGGGTTGCCCCAGGAAGACGATCCCGAAGAACTTCACCATGACGTAGCCCGCCAGTGCAGCCGCGAGCGCCACGATGGCGGCACCCATCGGCAGCAGCATGTTCACGAACGGTTGCGGCACCTCGTGGGAGAACAGGAATGTCTGCAGCAGCAGCCACTCGGACACGAACCCATTCAGCGGCGGCAAGCCGGCGATCGCGAGGACGCCCACCAGAGTCAGCCAGGCAGCCCATGGCATTCGGTGAATCAGCCCGCCAAGCCGGCCGAGATTCCGTTCGCCAGTGGCGTGCAGGACCGCCCCGGTGCCGAGGAACAGCAGGCTCTTCATGAACGCATGGTTGAGCGAGTGATACAGAACCGCGACCAGCGCGAGCGCCGCGAGTTCGGTCATGCCAACGCCATGGAAGACGATGGCCAGTCCGATGCCGGTGAACAGCACGCCGATGTTTTCGACCGACGAATAGGCGAGCAGGCGCTTCATGTCCGTCTGCACCGCAGCGAAGACCACGCCAAAGATCGCCGTCGCCAATCCCAGCGCGAGCGGGATCAGGCCCCACCACCACAGCGGGTCTCCGATCAGGTCGAACGTCACCCGCAGCACGCCGTAGATGGCGGTCTTCAGCATGACGCCGCTCATGAGCGCCGACACGGGCGAAGGCGCAGCCGGGTGCGCCTCGGGGAGCCAGACATGCAGTGGCAGAAGCCCGGCCTTGGCGCCGAATCCGAATAGCGCGAGCAGGAAGGCGGCGGTTGCCCAGGGAGTCGACAGCGTGCTCGCGCGCATGGCGTCGAACGAGAACAACCAGGTGCCGCCCTGCAGGATGCCGAAGCTCAGCAGGATGGCGATGGCACCGACGTGGGCCATGAGCAGGTACAGGAATCCTGCGCTGCGAATCTCCGGGATGCCGTGCTGGGCGGTCACCAGGAAATAGGACGTCAGGGCCATCGTCTCCCACGCGACCATGAATGCGTAGGCGTCATCGGCGACCAGCACGAATCCCATGCTGGCAAGAAAGAGGTGGTACTGGAGTCCCAGCACCCCCGGGGCGGTTCCCTCACCCTTGCGGAAATAGCCAGCCGCGAACAACGACACACCGGCAGATGCGCTGCCCAGTAGTGCGAGGAACACACGCGAAAGATTGTCCAGCCGCACGTGCATGGGCAAATCCGGCAAACCGACGTGCAGGGTTGCCTGCTCTACCGGTTCGGCGAGGCTGAGGGCAGCCACGATCGCGAGACCGACACCAATAATCGCGCCGAGGGGAAACAACACTCGTCCGACCAGTGCGACGCTGTGGGGCCGCAGCAGTCCGGCAGCGCCCACCATTGCCCAGCACGCGAGAAGCGCCAGGGAAATGGTCAGGGGCGAGTCGATCGGGGCCATGTCGCCATTCTACCCCAATGTAAATTGCATTATAATCACAGGCACATGCCTTGGGCACCGTGAGGAGTTCGCTTGCCACTCGAGGACCGCACAGCCCGTCTGACCGTGCTGATCGACCCGCGCAAGAAGGCGTTGCTCGAGCGCATCTGCGCGGAGCAGGACACCACGCCCTCACAGGTCGTCAGACAGCTGATCCGGCGGTACATCGAAGACCAGACGGGAACGCCGTGGACTCCTGCCGAGTCGGCCGCGTTCGAGCGGCCCCGCAAGCGGCGTTGATGACCCGTCGATCCGACCACTTGCCGCGGCGAAAGCGCATGACGCGATTGAATGCGACCTCGTCGCAACAGGACGGATGGGGATCGATGAGCCAGCGGAATGAGGACCTGTTGTCGCTGGGCGGGCTCACGATCGACCCTGGTACGCTGGTGCGCGTACTGGAGCCGACGGCAGCAGCGTCGGCTGTGCTGTGCCAGCGACTGATGGCGGGCACCTATGACAAGCCCTTCCTGGTCGAGGACGGCAAGCATCGCGCGATGTGCTTCACGATCGATGGCAGCGTCCAGAGCGAAATGCGGATCGACGATCCCGACGCGCTCGTGAACGACTACACGCGCAAGATGATGGCGTTCCTGCTGTTCTGTCCGGAGCCACGACGGATCCTGATGATTGGACTCGGTGGCGGGTCGCTGGTCAAATTCTGCAATCGCCGCCTGCCGTCGACCCACGTCACGGTCGTGGAGATCGATGCGAACGTCATCGCACTGCGAGCGCATTTCAAGATTCCTCCGGATGGCACCGACCTGCGTGTCATTCACGGCGATGGTGCCCGCTATGTCGCAGACCTGATTGACTCCACGGAATTCCCGGATGTGCTGCTGGTCGACGCCTACGATCGCAACGGAATATCACGATCGATCGCAGAACCTGAGTTCATCGAGAACTCCCGCCGCATACTCGGTGACGGTGGGGTGTTCGTGATGAACCTCGCCGCCCATGAGTCGGACAGCGCGATGCATGTGGAGAGAATTCGCAAGGTATTCGGCGACCCCGTCATTCCGGTGACCGTCGGGTGGGGCGGCAACATGGTCGTTTTCGCAGGGCCTGCCTTACGCGATCGGCGGCGCCTGGAGGCCGCTACAGAGCACGCTCTTCGCGTCGAGCGGACCCTCGATCTCGACTTCCGGATCCTTTCGGGGCTGGTGCGGAAGCATCTGCAGCAGGCGCAGTACGAGCCAGCGCAGTAATCTGCTGCTGGATCCCGCTCGCCCGCTGGAATGCACATGAGTCGCATCGCACCGTTCGCCCAGCACCTGCTGCTTCATCGCGGCTGGCGCGCGCTCTGTGTTCTTTCGGGCGCGGCATTTCTGCTGCACGGCTGCAGCAGCCAGCCCCTTGAACCGTGGCACACCGCGACGCTGACGGAGGAGTATCGGGCAGCGACGGCTGAAGAGATTCGCACCTTCGCGGACTACCTCCGGCTGGAAGACCGGTTGTTCGCGCAGCTCGAATCGAAAGTGTACGCGCGCACCGAGACCGGGCACGGCACGGCGCTGATGCGCTACAGCAAGGGCAGCGCCAGCGATCCGCAGGTGCGCGAACCCAATTGGAACCGCAGCTTCGAATTGCCTGCCGCAGCGCCTGTAGGCGGGGTGCTGCTGTTGCACGGGATGTCGGACTCGCCGTACAGCCTGCGGGCGCTGGGCGAGGAATTGAACCGGCGCAACTATTGGGTGATCGGCCTGCGTCTCCCCGGTCACGGCACCGCCCCCTCGGGACTGCTCGATGTCCGCTGGGAGGACATGGCCGCCGCAGCGAATCTGGCTGTCGAGCATCTCGCGCAAAAGATCGGGCAGCAGCCGATCCACATTGTTGGTTACTCGACCGGTGCGCCCCTCGCCCTGGACTTCACGCTCAATGCGCTTGATGGACGGACCGGGCCAGTGCCGGCCAGCCTGGTCCTGATTTCACCGGCCATCGGCATTCACGCGGCGGCAGCGGCAGCCAGCTGGAAGCGCCGGTTGGCCGTGCTGCCCGGACTGGGCAACCTGGCGTGGCTCAACATCGAACCGGAGTTCGACCCCTACAAGTACAACTCCTTTACGACCAATGCAGGCGACCAGGTGCATCGCCTGACGCGATCGGTGTCCAGGCGCATCGCGAGCCGGGCGCGGTCGCAGCAGGCCGGCGCATTGCCGCCGATCCTGGTGTTCAAGTCGAACGCGGATTCGACGGTGTCGACCGACGCTGTGGTCACGCGGCTGCTCGGTCTCCTCGATCCCAACCGGCACGAACTGGTGCTGTTCGACGTCAACCGTGATGCCGCCAAGTCCATGCTGCTGGTCTACGACAGGCGGGCGTTGACCAATCGGGTGATGGGCGACAACCGGTTGCCGTTCGCCGTGACGCTGGTGACCAACGAGAACGAGGAGAGTGCCACGGTCGTGGCTCGCCACCAGGCGCCGTTCTCGGCCGAGGTGTCGCTGACGGAGCCGCTGAACATGGCGTGGCCGGCCGGCGCGATTTCCCTGTCCCACGTGGCGCTGCCGATCCCGCCCGACGATCCGCTGTACGGTCAGCGGCCGCCCGGCAACCAGGACGTGCTTTTCCTCGGCCAGATGGCGATCCAGGGCGAGCGGGGCACGCTGGTGCTGCCCGCCGAATGGCTGCTGCGCCTGCGGCACAATCCGTTCTACGCGTACCTCGACGCACGGGCGCTGGCGTGGATCGACAGCGCCGGTGCGTATCGCAACGCGCGAGCGGAATCGTCAGCGCCCGTAGGGCAGGGCGCCAACCCCTCTCATTGAACCGTTCGCGTCTCGATGACCAGGTCGAGCACGAAATGCTCGGTCGGTGCGCCGCCCGCAGCGCCGGCCTGCTCAAACCGCTTCACCCGCACCACGTGCTGCTCGCCTTCGACGGGTGTGTAGCCCTCGATACCCTCCGGCAGAGCGCGCCACTCACCCGGCGTCCCGCTGGCGAGCCCGTTCTCGTCGAAGTGGCGATCGCGCACCATCAGGCACGGGCGTGCCGACGGGGCTGGCGCTTCACACGGCTTTGGCGACACTTCGAGGAACGCGCGCGTGCCGGGTCCACCGAACCGGGTTTCCGGCGTCGGCGTACCGCTGAAGGTCAGGGTACTGCCGTCGGCCGCTGTCAGTCGCAGCTGCGGCGCACCGGCTTCACCCTCGACCGCAACCTGCAGGGTCCCCGCCAGGAACTTGGCGAATGCGGCATCGGCGTTGGCCAGCGGTGGTGGGCAGGCCATCATCGTCGACATTCCCTGGCTGACCTGCATTTGCGCGGAGTCGAGCAGTTGGTAGCCGGCGTTCATGCGATTGCAGCCGCCCGTCACGTTGAGGCGGCCGTCGGCGAACTGAACTCCCAGCGGCTTGTCCGGAGTCGGGAAGAATGCAGCGATCGACTGGCCTGCGGCATCGGTTGCCTCCTTGAGCTGCCACAGGTTGGCGACCAGGGTCGTCGCCGTGTCGGGCGTGGGCAAAGCAGCAGTGGGGCTGGCAGGCGCCGATGCAACGGCGGGCGCCGTCTCCGGTGCGGGCGATTCGGGTGGCGTGCTGCGGGCGCAGCCGGCCACGCACAGTGCGGCGACAACGAGAGCAAGACGACTAGGGCGATGCAGGGACATGGGCGTACTCCGCTTTCAAGGGTTCATCCCCGGCTTGGACTCACGGATGTGCTGCGAGAATTCCACGGTGTCTTCGGACGCCTTGATGGCTTCGTCGACTCGCGATCGCCGGCGCAGTTCGGGGAAGGGGAACTGTGAATTCAGCAGCCGCGTGTCGTAGAAATACCGGTCGACCCAGCCGTTGAGATAGTGCCGGAAATCGATATCGCCCTTGCGGCCGACCAGGTTCGCGTAGCGCACGATGTTGATCGTGCAGCTGTTGCTCAGCAGGTGGTAGAACTCTGGCTTGTCGGCGAGCTCGTTGATGCGTTCGAGGTAGACCCGCAACAGCTGGCGAGCGTTTTCGGCCGGCACCCGCAGGCGGTAGACGTACACGTCTTCGTTGCGGAAGTTAGTGCGGACCCCGACGATGTCGCGCTCTTCGCCCACCACGTAGATCAACTCGTACTGCTTGAAGAGCGACGCCAGCGGGTCGAACCCTTCGTGCACTTCCGGCCTGGTCTCGATGGAGATGTTGAGCGGGGGTGCGTTGTCGAAGATGAAACTCACGAACGTGTGGCCCACGGGCCCCGGCATCCAGTACGAGATGAAGAAATCCAGCCCGGTCAGGTGCGACAGCGAGACCTCGCGCTCTTCGTACCGCACCGTGAAATCGTCCCGGCTGCGGTAGTCGAAATTGCGCACGCCGGTGATGCGCACGCGATCGCCCTCGACCGTGGCACGGGGCATGACGCCGACGTCCTGCCGCCATTCGCGATCATGCGAGGGCTGGATGAAGCTCCACCCGATGAGAACGGCGACGTACAGTCCCGCAAAAACCCAACGCATGCGCGGTCGGCGCGTCAACCACAAAGCCCAGATGCCGAACGCCGCAAACGCGGCCGCGAGCCCAATCCGTAACCATGCCCAGGGCAGGGTTGAAAAATAGATGGCAAGGGAGCCCCACGCCAGGACCAAGGCGAGGAACAGGGAGCCAATTCCCTTGATCAACCAGCCCGAAATTCTCCGCAGCCAGCCAACCCGGACACCGTCCGGGCGTGATTCGGTCGCTGTCATAGGCCGGGGCTGACGGTACTCTGCGGCATTGGCGCAATCGAGCTGGCGATATCGACCCAGCCGCCACCCATCGCCTGGTACACGTTGACTACCTGCGCATAGCGATCCGCCTGCAGGCGCACCGACGCCAGGTCGGCGGCAAACAACTCGTTCTCGGCCACCAGCACGTCAAGGTAACCCGCGACACCCTTGTCGAATCGCAACGTCGACAGCCGGGCGAACTCGCGTAGCGAGTCCACGCGCTTCTGTTGCATCGCGACTTCCAGGACTTTCTTCTGCGAACCCGTCAAGGCGTCGTTGGTCTCGCGGAAGGCGTTCAGCACTGTCTGCCGGTAAACCAGTTCCGCCTGTCGATTCTGTGCTTCGGCCGCTTTGACCTGGCCCTTGATGCCGCCGAACGTGAAGATCGGCCCGGTCACGCCGGCTCCGATCAGCATCGTGGTTGCCGGGTCGGTGAGCAGGTCGCCCAATGCCGTGCTCACGCTGCCGAGCGCGCCAGTGATCGAGATGTTCGGATAATAGAGTGCTTTCGTGGCGCCCACGTTCGCATTGGTCGCAACGAGATTCTGTTCCGCCTGCAGGATGTCAGGCCGGCGCTGCAAGAGCACAGAGGGCAGGTCTGCCGGAATCTGGGGCGCGACGAGTTGCTCGAGGGTCTTGCCGCGCGGGATCGGTCCCGGGTTGCGCCCGAGCAGGATCGAGATCAGGTTTTCCTGTGCCGCGATGGCCTGCTCGAAGGCAGGAATGGCCGCCAGCGCCTGCTGGGCTTGCGAGTTGACCTGCATCACCTCGGTCTTTGCGACGACGCCGGCCTTGAAGCGCAGGTCGAAAATCCGCGCGGTCTCGTTGAAGTTACTGGCCGTTGCCTGCGCGATCTCGAGCTGGCGGTCGAGCGCACGCAGCACGATGTAGCTGGTGGTGATACTTGACACCAGCGACAGCACCACGCCGCGTCGCGCCTGCTCGCTGGCATAGACCTGCGCCTGCGAAGCTTCACTCAGGCGCCGCACGCGCCCGAACAGGTCGAGCTGCCAGGCCGCGCCGAGCGACGCCTGGTACAGCGAGAAGTAGCTGTCGGCACCGGCCGGAAGCGGGGGTTGGCCGACACGGCTCGCCTGAATCCGGTTCGCGTCCGCACCGTAGCCGATCTGTGGATACAACTGCGAGCGCGTGGCGGTCAGTGCGCCGATGAACTGGTCGACCCGTGCGGCGGCAATGCGCACGTCGAGGTTCTCGCGCAACGCGGACTCCACCAGTTCGTTGAGTACCGGATCGCCGAACTGCTCCCACCACTTCGTATTGGCCACCTCGGCAGCCTGCGTGTAATCGATGCGCCATGCCGCCGGGGTCTGCACCTCTGGGCGTACGTAGTCGGGACCGGGCATGCAGCCGGTGATGCCGGCGACTGCGAGCGCAAGGATTGAGTATGGCCTCATCTCAGGGCATTCCTATGAAGCAATGCGGCGGTGAACGAAGATACCCGGAAGCGGGTCGCTGCAAGTTTATACTGGTTTTGGCGAACCTGTTTATGCTCGAATGACAACCGCGGACGCTCGACCACGTACAACACATCCGGCCGGCAAAGGGACTTCATGTCATACGCTAACGAAGCTGTTCTCGGCAGGCACTCGGCATCCGGCCAGTGGCGTTGGATCCTGGCCGCCGTCAGCCTGCTGCTGGCGGGCGCTGCGCAGGCCGCCGCACCGGACCTGGCCAAGGCCGAACAACTGCTGCAGGCGGGGCAGGCGGCCGAAGCCAAGGTGCTCTTCGAGCAGGCACTCGAGGCCGACCCGAGTTCGGTCGGTGCGCATCTCGGGCTTGGCCGCGCCTACTACGCGCTCGGGGAGTACTCACGCGCCCTGATCGAATTCGAGACGGTGCTGCAGTACGACAACCTGCCGCGCGACCTGCACGGCCAGACCGAAGTCTATGACCAGGCGGCGGCGGACTACGCTGCCGGCCGGCAATGGCTGCCGTTCTATTACGCCGAGACCGGGATCGGCAACTACCGGCAAAACACCTCCAGCTCGACGGCCATATTCGGCGGCGCGGGCAACCACGACACGTTCCTGCCAATACGCGTCGGCGGCGGCTGGAACAAGAGCATGACCGAGCGGCATTCGTTCAATGGCACGCTCGACTACCGCTTTCGCGCATACGACGACAGTGACCGGCGCAACGACTCGGACCTGCGTTGGAACGTCAATATCAGTCGTCCGGTGGACGACGACAACCTGCGGTTCGGCATGCGCGGCCGCGCCAGCTATCGCGGCGACGGCCAGTACCGCAACGACTGGGGCGCATTCGCCGACTACCGCGTGAAGTTGGGCGAGAACGACCAGGTCACCATCGGCGGCGAGGTGCGCGAGCGCAGGTACCCGACCGGTCCGTTACGCAGCCGCACGCGCGACATTGCCGAACTCACCGGCAGCTGGACGCACTCGCTGGCGAATGGTCGCACGTCCCTGACGCTCGGCGGGCAACTGACGCAGGAATGGGCCACGCAGGATCGTCCGGAAGGGGATGGCACGTTCTGGGGTGTCAACGGCGAAATCGATCATTCGTTCCGCGACTCACTCGACGGGTTTTTCTGGTGGTCGTACGTCAACGAGTCGTACGACGACGAGCGACCGGACTTCAGCACGGATCCCGACTTGCTCAAGGTACGTAACGACGACTTGTGGAATTTCGGTGGCGGCCTGGTCTGGAGTTTCGCGCCCGGCTGGTCGCTGCGGCCCACGATCGAATACAACTGGGAAGACAGCAGCATCGCCGAGCTGGCGTATAGTTCGACCGAGATGTGGCTGACGGTGCGCAAGTCGTTCTAGGCTGTACATGAACAACCGCTCCGACGCGGGCGTCGCTACCGAGAAGAGAACCTCCTGGTTGCCGATGGTGGCGATCGCGATGGGTCAGGCGCAGATGTCGTGGAACATCAACGCGCTGCCCGTCTCCATTGGCGGGATCGGCGCCGAATTCAGTACGGCACCGACGACGGTGGTCACCGCGATCGTTGCGTATTCACTCGGCGTTGCTGGCTTCACCATGTTCGGTGCCAAGCTTGGCCAGAAGTTCGGTCCGTTGCGCGTGTTCCGGTGGATGACCGCGGTCTTCCTCGCCGCCATGGTGATCATGACGGCGAGCCCCAGTCCGGCGGTGATGATCGCGGCGCAGGCCCTGGCCGGGTTGGCATCTGCAGCTATCATCCCCTCGCTCGTCGTGCTGACAGCGCATCACTACAAGGGCAGGCAGCAGGCGACGGCCCTCGGGATGCTCGGCGCCGTGCAGGCCATCGCCACGGTCGTCGCCTTCTTCCTGGCGGGCGTGGTGGGCACGTACTTCGGGTGGCGTTACTCATTCGGGCTCCTGATCCCGTTTTCGATCAGCGTGCTGCTGTTGAGCCGGTACTTGACGCCGGTCGCGAAAATGCCAGATGTCAGAATCGACCGGCTGGGCGTTGTGCTGGCCGCCGTAGCGGTCACACTGATCAGTCTCGGATTCAATAACCTCGGCGACTGGGGCGTGCTGCTGGCAGAGCGTTCGGCGCCCGCCAGCGTGCTTGGCCTGTCCCCGGCGCTGGTCATGATCGTCTGCGGCGTCGTCGGCGTGCAGTTGTTCATTGCCTGGACGCAGAGCCGCCAGGCCGCCGGGCAGACGCCACTGCTGGCGCTCGTCGTCATCGAATCGCCGCAGGACCGGGCGGCGGTGGTTTCGATGATGGCGATCTCCGTGCTCGGCAAGGCCATCACGTTCATGATTCCGCTCTACATCCAGATCGTCCAGGGCAGGACGAGCCTGCAGACGGCCGTGGCCATGATTCCGTATCAGCTGGCGGTGCTCGCTGCGGCAGTTCTAGTCGTGCGGCTGTACGGGCGGCTGTCGCCGCGGCAGATCGCCCGCAGCGCCTTTGCGGTCGTCACGGTCGGGACGCTGATGCTGGCGGTGATCGTCAGGTACGAATGGAGCGACGTCTCCGTCGTTCTCGGGCTGATGCTGGTCGGCCTTGGACAGGGAGCGCTCGCCACGCTGCTGTTCAATGTACTGGTGACATCTGCGCCGACGGAATTCGCCGGCGACGTGGGTGCATTGCGCGGAACCGTCAGCAACCTGGCGGGCGCGGTCGGCACGGCAGTCGCGGGAGCGCTCGTGATCGGCATCCTGAGCGCAAACATCCAGCGGGCCCTGGTCGACAATCCGACGATCCCGTCGGCGCTCATTTCGAAGGTCGATCTCGACAACGTCAGGTTCGTCAGCAATGACCGGCTGCTGGACACGATGTCACGTACGTCGGCGACACCCGAGCAGATTGACGCGGCAGTGGAGATCAATGCGGACGCACGAATACGCGCGCTGAAGGTCACTTTCCTGCTGATGACCGCGCTGGGCCTGCTGGCCTTCGTCCCGGCAGGCCGGCTGCCCGGTTACAAGCCTGACGAGGTGCCGGGCTGATACTGGGACCGCTGCGGTTCGCGCAATTCCGCGCCCGGGGGTATTGGCGTTAAGATCAAGGCGCGTTTACTGATTGCAATAACAAGGAAACGACATGCGTTACGTCTACATGGCGTTGATTGCCATATTTACCGCCGTCATCATCCTGTTCAAGTTCCAGAATCTCGAGGCCGTCACCATCACGCTGTTCTCGGCAAGGGTCACGCTCCCGGTGTCGGTCCTGGTCCTGCTCATCTACGTTCTCGGCATGCTTACGGGCGGCTTCCTGCTGGCGCTGTTACGCACGTGGGTTCACGGCGCCACGCGACGCTATTAGGTCCCCTCCGGCATGGCGACAACCACCCGCTACATCATCGGGTTCACGGTCTTGAGCGTGCTGGCAGCCTTCCTGCTGCCGGCCATGCCCCAGCCCGTCTCGTACCACGACTTTGCCGATGACCGCGAGATGCTCGGGGTCGCCAACTTTTTCGACGTGGCGTCCAATGCAGCATTCGTGGTGGCCGGCCTCGCAGGCTTTGCTGTCGTACTGCGGCCGCGCACAGTTTTCGCGTCGAACGTCGAGCGCTGGCCGTACGCCGTGTTCTTTGCCGGCATGGTGCTGACCGGGCTGGGCTCGGCCTACTATCACCTCGTGCCAGACAACGAACGGCTGTTCTGGGATCGGCTGCCGATGACCATCGCCTTCATGTCGCTCATCGCCGCGCAGGTGGTCGATCGCATTGACACGAAGGCGGGACTCGCCCTGCTGGTGCCGATGCTGCTGGTCGGGGCAGCTTCCGTTCTCTACTGGAGGGCAACGGAGCGGGCGGGCGCCGGCAACGTCATGCCTTACGGCGTGCTGCAGGGCTATTCGGTGGTGATCCTGTTCCTGCTGGCGCTGTTGCAGCCCTCGCGCTACACGCGGGGCAACGACATCTACTGGGTCTTCGCGGGTTACGTGATCGCGAAGCTGCTGGAGACGTTTGACCGGGAACTGTTCGGACTCGGCCACGTGGCCAGCGGTCACTCGCTCAAGCATCTTGCGGCTGCGATCGCCGGCCTCGTGGCCTGCCGCATGCTGTTCCTGCGCAGGTTGCAGCCAGGATCCCCGACGCTGGCCTCAAACCACGATCGTGCCTGACACGAGAGCGGCCAGCGCGAGGATCGCCGCGATTGCGACTGCGCCGAAAATTGCCGTTTCGGCCATCGTGAATACGCGCTGCTGCTGTTCACGCCGCGCGTAAAAGTAGAGCCAGGTGCCCGGCGCGTACAGGAGCGCCGACAGCAGCATGAATTTCGCACCGCCGGCGTAGAGCATGCCGGCTGCATAGACCGTGGCAATTGCGCCGTGCAGTCCGTCGATGCGGCGTTGACGTCCTTCGGTGTCGTAAGTCTCGCCGCTCCAGGCGAGCTTGCAGCCGAAGGCTGCGACCAGCAGGTACGGCACGAGCGTCATCGCGCTGGTCATCTTCAGCGCGACGAAGAACGCCGATTCGGCGAACCAGGTGACGAGCAGGAAGGCCTGGATCACGACGTTGGTCAGCCACAACGCCGCCGACGGCACGCCGTTGCGATTCTCCCGCGCCAGGAACGCCGGCATCGTGTTGCTCTTGCCGGCGGAATGCAGCACTTCGGCGGCGAGCAGCGACCACGAGAGGTAATTGCCGAGGATCGAGATCAGCAGCCCGATGCTGATGAAGACGCGCCCCCAGTGTCCGACGAGCGCTTCCATCACGCCGGCCATTGAGGGATTCGCGAGCGCCGCAAGATCCTCACGCAGCAGGATGCCGTACGAGAACACCGTGACCAGGACCAGCAGGCACAGCACGCCGAGGAAACCGAGGACGGTGGCGGCACCTACGTCGTTCCGGTCCTTCGCATAACGCGAATAGACACTGGCTCCCTCGATGCCGACGAACACGAACACGGTGACGAGCATCGTGTTGCGCACCTGGCTCGCCACGCTCGACAGGCTGTGCTCGGCGTCGCCCCAGAAATTCAGCGCGAAGACGTCGGCCCTGAAACCCGCGACGACGACGACGATGAAGATGACGATCGGCACCATCTTGGCGACCGTGGCGATGGTGTTGAGTGCTGCCGCCTCCCGCACCCCGCGCAGCACCAGGACGTGGACGCCCCACACCATCACGGACGCTGCCACGATGGCCACCGCGGTCGTGCCGTCGCCGAACACCGGAAAGAACTGTCCCAGCGTGGCCTTGATCAGGATCAGGCACGCCACGTCGGCCAGGCAGCAGGCGATCCAGTAGCCGAAGGCCGAGACGAATCCCAGGTAGCTGCCGAAGCCAGCCTTCGCGTATGCATAGATGCCGGCGTCGAGGTCGGGACGGCGCCGCGACAGCGTCTGGAACACGAACGCGAGCATCAGCATGCCGGCACCGGCGATGCACCAGGCAATGAGGGCGCCGAAGACGCCGGTCGCACGTCCGAACGCGGACGGCAACGTGAAGATGCCGGAGCCGACCATCGAGCCGACGACCAGTGCGACCAGGGCACCGCGTGAGAGTTGCTGGTCTTTCGTGCCGCTCATTGTCAGCCGCGAGCGTGCAACAACCAGCCGAACAGTGCCGCCAGCACCAGCAAGGCGACGCTCGCGGACGGCCAGCGGCGCAGGGCCGCGTCGGCCCGCTCGAGACGAATACCCGCCGCCACCGTCGCACGACGCACCGGGCCATCACTGTCGGCGGTGCCGAACAAGGATCGACGCGACAAGCCCAGCGCCAGCAGCGAGCCGCCCAGGAACACCAGCAGCGTCGGCCCCAGTTCCTTGGGCAGCAGTGGATTCGAGATCAGGGAGCCCGGCACCGGCCCGAGTGCGGCGAATGCGAGCAGCAGCGAGGACAGTGCCAGCGCCAGTGCCGCGATCTCGGAGAGTCGCGAGACCCGCTTTACCAATTTGACTGGTGCCGCTGGACCGCGCAACGCGTTGGTCAGCACCAGTACCACGTACCCCGCGGTAAACGCTGCGCCACCTTGCAGCACGATGGTCCACCACCACTGTCCCGAGCTGTCGGCGGCATCGAGCAGGAGCTTCTTCGCGAGATACGCACCGCTCGGCACGACGCCCATCAGTGCCAGGCCGGAAACTGCGAACGCGAGTACGGTAACGGGCATCGCGCGCGCCATGCCGCCGAGGTCGGCGATCCGGTCGTGGCCGAGCGCGGCGTAGACGAGGCCGGCCGCCATGAACATGCCGGCCTTGGCGGTGGCGTGCGCAACTGCCTGCAGCAGCCCGCCAGTCAGGACCGGACCATGCATAAGTGTGCTGCCGCTCGCATCGAACGCGAGCGGGAACATCAGGAACAGGTAGCCGATCTGCGCAATCGTCGAATACGCGACCAGCAGCTTCAGCCGCTCTTGCCGCAGCGCGACGACGCTGCCGACCACGATGGCCGCCGCACCCAGGCCCGCCAGCAGTTGCGCGGAAGGCAGCGTCACCACGCCGGGTAAGACGTCGAACCACAGGCGCACGACCAGGAACCACGAGCCCTTGACCACCAGTGCCGACAGCACGGCGCTCGCGGCAGCCGGCGCGCCAGCATGCGCGGGTGGCAGCCAGATATGCAGCGGGAACAGCGCCGTCTTGGCCAGCAGGCCCACCGTCATCAAGGCGGCGGCCGCCCAGGCGATGGGTTCAGGGCCGATGCGCCCGGCCAGCAGCGCGATATCCAGCGTGCCGTAGCCACCGTACAGCAGTACCGCGCCCAGCAGATACAGCAACGAGCCGGCGAGCGCGAACAGCAAGTAACGCAAAGCTGCGCGCAACGTCTCGCCGCGGCCGTCGAGGCAGACCAGCGGTACGCCCGAGAACGTAAGCAGTTCGAGAGCCACGTACAATGTGAACAGGTCGCCGCTGACGAAAACCAGGTTCAGCGATCCCCACACGGCCAGCAGCAGCAGCCAGTACACGAAGGACGCACGTTTCTCGGGTTCGCCGGCGGTGCTGCCGAAGTCGGCACGTGCGTAGATACCGATGCCGCAGACGACCACGGCCACCGCGAGCAGCATCACCGCCGACAGGCCGTCCGCTCGCAGGGCAATGCCGAGCGGCGGCGGCCAGCCACCGAGCAGGTAGACTACCGTGTCGCCGTTTTGCACGAGCGACCAGGCGATACCAGCTGCAACGACGAGGCCGACGGGCATGATCAGCATCGCCACGCGTTGCGCATGTCGCCCGCCCAGCGCAAGTCCGGCGAGCACGCCGACGAACGGTGCCAGCACCGCGAGCAACAGCAGCCAACCGCCGGTCGTCGTCAGCATGACTCGAGTCGACCCGTCATGCGCGCCTCAATGTGCATCGGTCTCATTGCCGGCCTTGGTTGGCGCGTCATTCGAGAGCGTGACCGAGCCAGTCTCGTCGAACAGTCGCAGCAGCAGCGCCACTGCCAGTGCCGTGGCCGAGAACGCCACCACGATGCCCGTGATCAGCAAAGCTTGCGGCACGGGGTCGCCACCCATGCCGGCACCGGCGCCCCGGTACGCGATGGCGCCGAAGAGCAGGAACACACCGCTGCCGACGACGTTGAAGGCCAGGATCTTGCGCAGCGGGTGCGGATTGACGATGAGACCGAACAGGCCAACGCCGATCAACGCGGCGGCGCACAGGCCGAACAGCGTGCCGGCGGTCACGGCATCTCACCGCGCTTTGGAGCGCCCAGCAGCATCAGTCCCAGGATCAGCGTGAGCGTGGGCATCAGCGCAAACTCGATGACGAGGATCAGCGGCTTGGCAAAACCTTCCGGATAGGCAAGAAACGCACCCGCATGCACTGCGCCGACCACGCCGATGGCGATGAATGCCAGCGGCCCGGCAACCAGCAGCCAGCGCAGCCACGCGCGACTGATCGGCGGTGCGTCGGCCAGGCCCGCCATCATCACCAACAGCCACATCGCGGCCAGGATGGTGGCGCCCTGGAACTTGCCGCCCGGATGGTCGGCGCCGACCCAGAAGATGTACGTGCCGGCAACGATGCCGATCGGCGGCAGCACGCGGGCGACGTAGGCCAGCATCCCGTTAGGGTCGGCCTGCTGCTGCAGCCCCGGGCGACCACCCCACACGCTGTCAGGTGCCAGCGACCAGACACCGATCAGCGCGAACAACAGCACGATGGCCTCGAGCAATGTGTCCATCGCGCGAAACGCGAGCAGCACGGCAGTGATCGGGTTGCCGACTTCGGTGACGGCGATGTTGGCGACGACTTCGGGTGCCAACGTCGGCGCGGGCACGGGCAATGCGAGCACGCAGATCGCGAGTGCGCCCGTGACGGCCGCAGACACAATTGCCGCAAACCAACGGGTCGTTACCCCGGGCCGTTCTGCGCGCGCCGCCGCTTCGGTGCCTCTTAGCCTTGCGGCGGCACCTATCAGCAGCGCGCCGGTGAGGCCACCGCCGATCGCCGCTTCGGTCAGTGCCACGTCTATGCCGTGCAATTGCACCCAGACCAGAGTCAGCAGCAGTCCGTAGGCGAGAAACCCGACGACCGCGGCGTAAGCCGCGCGCGCGACGATCGTCCACACCGCCAGGCCGAGGATCAGAGCTGCCAGGACGATGTTCAGGATGTCGTTCACGGGCTCGAGTCGTTGGGCCGCAGGGTGCGCGCGATCAACTGCGAGGCTGTCGCCCCTGAGAGCAGCACGAGCAGCCAGATACACGCCAGCTTGAGACCGTCGGACACGCTATTCATCTGCGGCAGCAGGCCCAGTACGACGAGGCCGAGGCCGAGGTTGTCGGCCTTGGTCAGAGCGTGGAGGCGAGTGAACGAATCCGGGAACCGCAACAGCCCAACGGTGCCGGCGAGAAAGAAAAACGCGCCGGCGACGACTGCCACCACGGTCCACAGTTCGAGGGCGAGATTCATGGGCTGTCGTCGGCGCGGGAATCGCCGGGTGCCGGCGTGGTCTTTGCCTTCACGAAAGCGAAGGAGGCGAACGCCGCCAGCAGCGCCAGCGTCAAGGCAACGTCGATCGTCGCGCGCTCTCCGGTCGCGGCGCCCAGCAAAAGAACCGCCGCGATGCCGCCCGTGCCCAGCAACTGTGCGGCCATCATCCGGTCCGCGTCCCCTGGTCCGCGCAGGATGCGGGCGAGTCCGAATGCGACCATCGCCAGGATGAACGCGGCTGCCCCGAACAGGAACTCAGCCATGGCGCCGCCCGGCAACCAGTGCCCTGGCCAGCAGGCGTTCTTCCTTCCAGAGTTGCTCGACCACCGGCGACGTGTCGTCGAGGCAGTGATAGACCAGCACGTCTTCGGCCTCGTCGGCTGGGACGGAGCCTGGCAGGAGACTGGTGATCGTTGCGAAGGTGTTGCGTGCAAATCCCGGGGGGAAGGTCAGTGGGCACCTGACGAATCCGGGGCTGAGCGGCAGGCGCGGATGGAAGGCACGGCGAGCGACGTCGACTCCTGCCAGCACCGATTCCCACAGGAAGTGCGGCAGGAGTGCAAGCAGCCTGCCGAAGCGCAGGCCACCGGAGGAGGGGGGCATCAGGCGCAGGCTAACCCAGGTGGCGCCGATGCAGGCGCACACGCCGACGGCGAGGTCGGCCGGCTTCACGCTCTGCATCAGCAGCATCCAGAACAGGAAGAACGCGACGCCGCGCCACACGGCGGTCGTTCGCGGCGACTCCGTCGCGGCAGCCGGTGCAGGCACCGGACCGGTGCTCATTCCTGAGGCCCGTCGACGCTGGTGCATTCGGCTGCCGTTGCCGTAACCGTCTGCACGTCCATCAGGCTCAATCGGTCGAACAGCCTGGCTTCCGCGCGGATCGGCCACCAGTCGTACAGGAAGATCTCGAGCGGTCGCCATAGCGCGACCCAGGCGCCGATGACCAGGCTGTCCTCGATCATCGTGGCATAGCGTTCCTTGAGCACGCTGGCGACGGACTCGCCGATGACGATCACCAGGGCCATGAACACGAGTGCGATCAGCAGGCTGTAACGGCCAATGCGAAACAGGTGCTGCAACTGCCGGCGGGTGGCCTGTGCGCGCCGCCGGAAGTAGGCACGCACCGATTCCGACACCATTGCCGCTTCCGCGTCGGTCGTCGTTTCACAACCGAGGTGCAGGACCATGCGCAGCGGCCGGCGGGTCGTAGCCTCCTCGGCCCAGGCGACGATGTAGGCCGTCGCATTGGGATCGAGGTCACGCTGGCGAAACGGCGCGGGATCCATCGAATTGAACAGCTGCCGCGTATCTTCGAGGTACAGGTCGAGCACGTCGCGGCGCCTGGACCGGCTCGAGGGCGCGGCGGAAGGCTCGATACCCGTCGTATCTGCCTGGTCCGGTGTCACAGCGCGGCTCCCATGGTTCGTCAGGCGGCTGCGGCCGTCGGCATCGGTTGCGCCGGCTTCTCGTTGCCGAGCACCGCCATGTACAGCGCGGGCAGGAAGATCAGCGTCAGCAGCGTGGCCACCAACAGCCCGCCCATGATGGCAAACGCCATCGGCCCCCAGAACACCGTCGGTGCGATCGGCAACAGGCCCAGCACGGTGGACACCGCGGTCAGCATCATCGGCCGCAGCCGGTTGGTGGCGCAGGTCACGACGGCATCGTGCACCGCGAGGCCGGTGGCGCGATCCTCTTCGATCGAGACGATCAGGATCAAAGTGTTCTTGGCGATCATGCCGATCAGCGCCAGGATGCCCAGGATCGCCACGAAGCCCAGCGGCCGGTTGAACACCAGCAGCGACATCACGACGCCGATCAGCCCCAGCGGAAGGATCGCCACCACCATCAGCATGCGGCGGAAGCTGACCAGCATGACCATCGTCGCCAGCAGCATCAGCACGATCATCAGCGGAATCACCGCGAACACCGACCCCTGCGAGATCTGGCTCTCCTCGAACAGGCCGCCCGTCTCGAGCTTGTACGGTCTGGGCAGCTTGGCGCTGAACTCGGCGACCTTCGGCGCCAGTGCCTGCACCACGATGTCGGGCAGCACGCCGCGGTTGACGTCGGCGCGTACCGTCAGCGTCGGCACCCGGTCGCGACGCCAGACCAGCGGGAACTCCTGCTCCTCGGCGATGGTGGCGAATTGCTTCAGCGGCACCATGCGGCCGCTCGGCGTGGGCACCTGCAGCGACGCCAGCGACTCGAACGACGCCCGCTCGCCATCGGTGGCACGCACCACGGCGTTGACCAGGTAGATGTCGTCGCGGACCTGCGTCACCACGGTGCCCGAGATGGCGGCGTTCAGCACGGAGGCAATGCTGGTCGAGCTGACGCCGAGCTGGCGTGCCTGGTCCTGGTTGATCTTGATGCGCAACTGGCGCGCCGGCTCCATCCAGTCGAAGTGCACGTGCCGCGCGCGCGGGTCGCTGCCGACCACGTTGGCGAGCTCGAGCGCCAGGCGCCGCACCTCGTCCTTGTCCGGGCCGGAGATGCGGTACTGCAGCGGCCAGCCCACGGGCGGCCCCAATTCGAGCGGCGAGACGCGCGAGACGACGCCTGGGAACTCTTCGGCC
This sequence comes from uncultured Pseudomonadota bacterium, assembly GCA_963748985.1. Lineage (GTDB taxonomy): Bacteria > Pseudomonadota > Gammaproteobacteria > Steroidobacterales > Steroidobacteraceae > RPQJ01. The sequence goes on along the minus strand of CAVVKQ010000010.1, from coordinate 15,057 downwards.
AGCACCTTTTCCAGCTTGTCGTGCAGGCGCTCGCGCGCCTCGAGGTCCTTGGCTACGATGACGAACTGGCCGAAGAAGGGGTTGGCCAACTGCACGTCCAGCGTCAGGATGAAGCGGATCGCGCCGCGACCGACGTAGCTGCTGAAGTGGTCGACGTCGGGGTCGGTCTTCAGGATCTCTTCAAACCGCTTGACCTCCTGCTCCGTCGCAAAGATCGACGCGTTGTGGCGCAGCGTCAGGTCCACCGTCAGCTCGGGGCGGTCGCTGGACGGGAAGAACTGCCGCGACACGCTGCCCAGCAGAATCAGCGCGACGACGAAGGCGGCGACCGTCACGCCGATGGTCAACCACTTCATGCGGATCGCGCCCCGCAGGAAGCTGCTGTACAGCAGCACCAGCTTGCCAGGCTTGGGCTCGGTTTCCTGCTTCTTCGGCGGCTTGAGCAGCGCCTTGCCGAGCAGCGGCCCGAAGACCACCGCCACCAGCCAGCTGATGATCAGCGAGATCGCGACCACCGAGAAGATCGAGAAGGTGTACTCGCCGGCCGAACTCTGGGCGAAGCCGATCGGCACGAAGGCGGCGATCGTCACCAGCGTGCCGATCAGCATCGGCGCGGCCAGCGTGCGGTAGGCGAACGTCGCGGCCTGGTCCGCGCTGTCGCCGGCGCCGAGCCGGCGCAGCATCGCGTCCACCGTGGTCATCGCGTCGTCGACCAGCATCCCGAGCGCGATGATCAGCGCGCCAAGCGAGATGCGGTGCAGGTCGATGTTGGCGACGTCCATGACCGCGAACACGATCGCCATCGTCAGCGGAATCGCCAAGGCCACCACCGCGCCGGGCCGTACGCCCAGGCTGACGAAGCTGCACACCAGAATGATGACGATGGCCTGCCACAGCGAGGTCATAAAATCGTTGATCGCCAGATCGACCGTCACCGCCTGGTCGGCCACCAGCGTCGTCTCGATGCCGACCGGCAGGTTGCTGACGACATCGACCATTTCTTTGCGCACGTTGTCGCCCAGCGCCAGGATGTCGCCGGAATCGCGCATCGCGATCGCCAGGCCGATGGCCTGCTTGCCGTTGACGCGGAACATCGGCTGCGGCGGGTCGGTGAAGCCGCGACGCACGGTGGCGATGTCGCCGAGCCGGAAGATGCGGTCGCCGGAGACGAAGTTCACCGCCTCGATGTCGGCCTCGGAGTCGAAGGCGCCGGTCACGCGCAGGAACACGCGCTCCTGCTCGCCGTGCATCGTGCCGGCCGGGCGCACCAGGTTCTGCGCCTGCAACGTCGCCACGATCTGGTTCAGGTTCAGCCGCAGGCCCGCCAGGCGCTCGAGAGAGAACTCGATGAAGATCTGCTCGTCCTGCGCGCCCAGCACCTCGATCTTCGAGACATCCGGCACCTGCAGCAGCCGCGAGCGCGCGGCCTCCACGTAGTCGCGCAGTTCGCGGAAGTTGAAGCCGTCGGCGGTGAACGCGTAGATGATGCCGAAGGTGTCGCCGAAGTCGTCGTTCAGGAACGGCCCGAGCACGCCCTGCGGCAGCGTGTGGCGCATGTCGCCGATGTTCTTGCGTACCTGGTACCAGATGTCGGGAATATTCTCCGGCGGCGTCGATTGCTTCAGGTCGACGAAGATCGTCGTCTGCCCGGCGATGGTATAGCTGCGCAGGCGATTGAGGTAGTCGGTCTCCTGCAGGGTACGCTCGAGCCGCTCGGTCACCTGCTTGGTCGTCTCGTCCACCGTCGCACCGGGCCAGCCGGCCGCGACGACCATCGTGCGCGTGGTGATCGCCGGGTCCTCGCCGCGGCCCAGGTTCAAGAACGACATGACACCGGCCACCACGCCGATGATCATCAGGAAGACCACCAGCGAGCGCTTCTTGAGCGCCCATTCCGACAGGTTCGGTCCGATCACGACTGCGTGGTCTCGAGCAGGCGCACTTTCTGGCCGGGTCGCAGCGCCTGCACACCCGCGACGACGACTACGTCACCGTTGTTGAGGCCAGACGCAACCTGCACCATCGTCGCATTCGAGCCGAGCACGGTAATGCTACGCAAGGAGACCGTGCCGGCCGTGGCGTCGTACACCCACACGGCGGTGCCGCCATCGGCGCGCACCAGCGCCGCGGCCGGGACCTGGATGGCCGGCACGGCGTCGAGCTTGACGCTTCCGGTGACCGTGCTGCCGAGGCGCATCGGCGGCGGCGGGTCGATCAGTTGCACGCGCACCGCAAAGGTGCCGGTCACGGGGTCGGCGCGCGGCGAGACCTCTCGCACCTTGCCCGCTGCCGTGACTTTGGGGTCGTCCACCAGCGCCACCGTGATGTCGGAGTTGCGGGGAGCGCTGTCCTTGACCTGCGCCGGCACGTCGAACACGGCGTCGCGCGCGCCTTCGCGCGCCACCTGCACGACCATGCTCCCTGCCCCGACCACTTCGCCGGGTTCGGCGCCGCGCGCGGTGACGACGCCTGCAGCGGTGGCGAGCAGCTGCGTGTAACTCAGGCGGTTCTCGGCCAGGTTGACGTTGGCGCGGGCCGAGTTCACCTGCGACTCGGCCGTTTGCAGCACCGCGACCGCCTGGTCGAACGCCGCACGCGATACGGCATTCTCGGCCACCAGGTCGCTCATGCGGATGTGATTGTTGCGGGCCTCCACGAGTTGCGCCTGGGCTGCGACGAGTTGGGCCCGCGCCGCCTGCAGGCCGCTTTCCTCGTTCTGCGGGTCGAGCCGCGCCAGCACCTGGCCGGGACGGACGGTGTCGCCGATTTCGACGGCTCGCTCGATCAGCCGGCCGCCAATCCGGAACGATTCGTTGATTTCAGTCTGGGCCTGCACCCTGCCGGTCAGGGCGATGGTGTCGCCGATGGCTCGGGACTCGATGGTCGTGACACGGACGGGCCGCACTTCGGGCGGGGCCGTGTCCTCGGCATTCCTGCATGAAACCAGGATGGTCAATGCAGCCAGAGTCAGGACAGTTGCCGATTTCTGCGAATGGCTGATTCGCCCGCCGGAGAGGTTGGATGACACGAGGCGAGCTCCCTATCTGACGTTTTGCATATGTTCATGGATGTTGCGCCGCGGCGCAACGTGACATTGGCTGCCGGATCGTGTCACCGCCGGGAATTGTTCTTCATGAGGAAGAAAGTCAGCGCTGCAATCACGAAGGCCATGCCGATACCGAAGGCGGCGATTTCGCTGGTACCGTCCCAGGCCACCGCTTCCCGCAGGAACAGCACCGCCAGCACCGCGATGACGACGCTCACCAGGTTGCCCTTGAGGTCCTCGAGGTTGTGGACCTCGAGCCACTTGGGCAGCGGCAGTTTGTCGTCGATGAACAGCGAATAGAGGCCGATGCTGATGATGTAGACGGCGATGGCGATGAGGAAGACGTCGACCGCCTCGACCATTCCCACCGCGAATACCTTGACCGTCTTGGCTGAGACCGTACCAGCCTGGATCGTGTCGATGAAGGTCCAGAACAGCGCGAGGGTCTCGTAAAAGATCAGTGCCATCGAGCCCAGGAAGGTGCCGATGACCGCAATGATCATCATGTAGCGGCTCGAAGCCAGTACTTGTCGCAGCATCAGGAACCTCGTTGGCGTGCCAGTCGATCAGCAAGTATCTTGCCAGACCGCAGCAGCGCGCATACGCTCGCGACGGTTCCGGCCTGGGACACCGTTCGGCGTGCAGCGCCGGTGTGCGGCGTTGGCCGGCTTGCGCACGCTCTGGTGACTGGAGTTTCAACGATGGGCCTCTTCGGCATTCTGCTTGGTCTTGCCCTGCTTATGTGGCTGGCCTATCGGGGGTGGAGCGTCCTGCTGGCAGCTCCGGTTGCTGCATTGGTCGCAGCGGCGATCTCGGGCGAGCCCTTGCTCGCGCACTGGACCGAGACCTTCATGCGTGGAATGTCCCGCTTTGTCTTCCAGTGGTTTCCGATGTTCCTGCTCGGCGGGTTGTTCGGCAAGCTGATGGAGGACAGTCGCTCGATCAACGCGATCGCCCATACGCTGACCGAACGGCTCGGCACGGCACGCACGATGCTCGCTGTCGTGCTTGCTTCGGCCGTGGTCACCTACGGGGGCGTCAGTGTCTTCGTGGCCTTCTTCGTCCTGGTCCCGATGGCGGAGGGCATGTTCCGCAAGGCGGATCTTCCACGCCGGCTGATGCCGGCGGCGATCGGACTCGGCGCATTCACGTTCACCATGTCGGTGATGCCCGGCACGCCGTCGATCAACAACGCAATTCCAATGCCGTTCTTCGGCACCACCGCCTTCGCGGCGCCGGGCATCGGACTCATTTCAACGGCCATCATCCTGATCCTCGGCATGTGGTGGCTGCGCCGGGCCGAAATGAAGGCGCGCGCGGCCGGCGACGGGTACGTGCCGCGTACCGACCGTCCGGCTGCGTCGGATGAGTCATCCGAGGTCGACGAGAAGTCGCGCGGCTACGCGACGGCCGCAGGCGACTTCGATCCGGCCGAACTCACCCATGCGAAACGCGCCGCCAGTGAGCCGACTTTCTTCTTTGCCGCATTGCCCCTGGCCGTGGTCATCGTCGTCAACTTCATGATGTCGCTGGTCGTGCTGCCGCGCCTCGATTTTGACTTCCTGGCGGACGAAGCCTGGGGTGGCATCACGTTCCAGGACGTAGTTGGCGTCTGGTCGGTGGTGCTGGCACTCGCGGCGGGTTGCCTGACGATCGTCGTCGTCAACTGGCGGCGCTTCCCGGACCTGCGGCAGTCCCTGGACTCCGGCGCCATCGCCTCGGTGCTGCCGATGCTGACGGTCAGCAGCCTGGTCGGCTTTGGCTCGGTGGTCGGCGCGCTGCCTGCCTTCGCAACAGTGACGGAAGCGGTCCTCTCGATTCAAGGTGGGCCGCTGGTTTCGCTGACCATCGCCATGAACGCACTTGCCGGCATGACCGGCTCGGCGTCCGGAGGCATGGCGATCGCGCTCAATGCGCTGGGCGACACGTACATGGCGCTCGCGCACCAGTACAACATCAACCCTGAACTGTTGCACCGGATCACCACGATGAGTGCCGGCACCCTCGACGCGCTGCCGCACAACGGCACCGTGTTGATCCTGCTGAGCCTTTGTGGCCTGACGCACCGCGAAAGCTATTTCGACATGGTGATGACGGTCATCGTCACGTGTCTCGTGGCGCTCGGCGCGGCACTGGTTCTGGGGACCGTGTTCGGTTCCTTCTGAGATGCTAATTGCAGCGGACCGGCGCTGGGTGTCGCGCCCGAACGCGGGGCTCCCGATCGAACCGCCGGCACCGCAAAGCGAACTGGCGATGCTCTGCAACCTTTCCAGAAGCTCGTTCAGTCGTGTCATGAAGGACTTCGCAGCCAGAGGGCTGGTGACCATCAATGACAGGTCAGTGACTTTGATCGCCCCGGCGCGACTGCGCGGCGTCGTGGAGGCCGGCCGACCCGCGGCAGTTGTGTCATATTGAGCAGAGCGCTTGCCGGTGACGCGATATCTAACTGTATACTGGAGAAATAGTGACAAGATATCTCGGCGAACCATCGAGCTCAGGAGTGTGCGATGCATCTGACACCGCGTGAATTCGACAAACTCATCATTCACATGATGGCCGAGGTCGCGCTCAAGCGAAAAGCGGGTGGCATCAAGCTGAACCATCCAGAAGCCGTCGCTGTCATCTCCGCCAGCGCACTCGACGGTGCGCGCGCCGGCAAGACCATCGAAGAGGTCACCAAGGATGCGCGCACCGTGCTCACCCGGGACGACGTTATGGACGGCGTCGCCGACCTGATCCCGATCGTCCAGGTCGAGGCCGTCTTCACCGACGGCAGTCGCCTGGTCACCGTCCACACGCCGATCCAGTAAGTATCAGTCCAAGGAGCATCCCATGGCTGCAGTTAAAGCGGGGCCCGTGGTCGCGGCCAACGTTGATCCGGCGACGGTCAAGGTCGCGGTTGGCGGCTATGTCTGTCACGCGGCGCCGATCACCTACAACGACCAGGCGCCGGTGACGGTGCTGCTCGTACGCAACACCGGCGACCGTCCCGTGCAGGTCGGTTCCCATTTTCATTTCTTCGAAGTCAATCCTGCGCTCGAGTTCGACCGGGCGGCGGCTTTCGGGCTGCGCCTCAACATCCCGGCTTCCACCGCGCTGCGTTTCGAGCCGGGCGACGAGCGTGAGGTGAACCTGGTGCCGTTCGGTGGCAACCGCGCGGTGTTCGGTTTCAACAACCTGGTCGACGGACCCACCGCGGGCAGCGCCAAGGCCAAGGCGGTGGCGCTCGCGGCCAAGCGCGGCTTCCGCTCCAGGTCGTAACGGCGCGGCCTGCCGCGGCGCCGACCGGACGTTTCAATTCACCTTCGCAGGGATAGCATCCATGCCCACCATTTCCCGCAACGAATACGTTGGCTTGTTCGGCGCCACCACGGGTGATCGCATCCGCCTGGGCGACACTGGCTTGTTTGTCGAAATCGAACGCGACCTGCGCGGCGCCTACGGCGACGAAATCGTCTTCGGCGGCGGCAAGAGCCTGCGCGAAGGCATGGGCATGGACAACCAGCTGACGTATGCGGCGGGTCCGCCCGACCTCGTCATCACCAACGTGACCATCATCGACGCGGTGCAGGGCGTGGTGAAGGCCGACGTCGGCATCCGCAATGGCCGCATCTGCGCCATCGGCAAGTCCGGCAATCCGCAGACGATGAGCGGCATCACGCCGGGGCTGGAGCTGGGCCTGGCGACCGACGCCATCTCGGGCAATCACCTGATCCTGACCGCGGCCGGCATCGATACCCATATCCACTACATTTCCCCGCAGCAGGCGCACGCTGCGCTGTCCAACGGCACTACCACACTGATCGGTGGCGGCACCGGCCCCTCAGACGGATCGAACGCCACCACGGTGACGCCAGGGCCGGGCAACATCCGCAACATGCTGCGCGCCTTCGAAGGCTGGCCGGTCAACGTCGGCATCCTCGGCAAGGGGCACGGCCACGGCAAGGACTCGCTGGTGGAGCAGGTCGAAGCCGGCGCCGTGGGTTTCAAGTGCCACGAGGACTGGGGCACCACGCCCGCCGTGCTGCGTTCGGCGCTCACCGTGGCGGACGAGATGGACGTGCAGGTGTGCATGCACACCGACACCCTGAACGAATCGGGCTTCGTCGAGGACACCATCGCTGCGTTCGAAGGCCGCACCATTCACTCGTTCCACACCGAAGGCTCGGGCGGCGGCCACGCCCCCGACATCATCCGGGTGGCCGGGTTGCCCAACGTGCTGCCGTCGTCGACCAATCCCACGCTGCCCTACGGCGTCAACTCGCAGGCAGAGCTCTACGACATGATCATGGTGTGCCACCACCTGAGCCCGGACATTCCCTCGGACGTGGCGTTCACCGAAAGCCGCATCCGGGCCGAGACCATCGCCGCCGAGAACGTGATGCAGGACATGGGCATCATCTCGATGTTCTCCAGCGATTCGCAGGCGATGGGTCGCATCGGCGAGTGCTGGCTGCGCTGCATCCAGACAGCCGACGCCATGAAGACGGGGCGGGGCAAGCTGCCCGAGGACGCCCCGGGCAACGACAACTTCCGCGTGCTGCGCTACGTCGCCAAGATCACGATTAACCCGGCCGTCGCGCACGGCATCTCGCACGTGCTCGGCTCGGTCGAAGTGGGCAAGATCGCCGACCTCGTCCTGTGGGAGCCCGCGTTCTTTGGCGCCAAGCCCAAGATCGTGCTCAAGGGCGGCGTGATCAACTGGGCCTTGATGGGCGACCCCAACGCTTCCCTGCCCACGCCGCAGCCGGTGTACTACCGTCCGATGTTCGGTGCCCAGGGCAAGCTGCTCAACGACACCTGCGTGACCTTCGTGTCGCAGGCCGCGGAGGCCGCCGGTGTCGCCAAGCGCCTCGGCCTCGAACGGCAGGTGATCGCCGTGAAGAACACCCGCAAGATCGGCAAGAAGGACATGGTCCGCAATGCCGCGACGCCGAAGATCACGGTCTCGCCGGAGACCTTCGCGGTCACCGTCGATGGCGTGCACGCGACAGTCGCGCCGCTGAAGACTGTCAACCTCAACCAGAAATACTTCTTCAGCTGAAGGCACCGCGACATGGTCCTCGTCGAGAAAGTGCTGGGCAATGCCAGCGATGCCGAATGGGCGCAGCGCCTGGCCGCGAGTGCCGTCGAGCACTTGCCGCTCGATCATTGGGAGGCGCAGAAGAACCGCTTCCGCAAGAAGACCGCGAGTGGGCGCGAGGTCGCCGTGTCGCTCGATCGCGGCGCGTTTCTGCGCGATGGCGACGTGCTGCTGTGGGACGCCGCGGCCGGCACTGCAGTGGTCGCCCGCATCAGCCTGCGCGACGTGATGATCATCCACCTCGACCAGCTGGCGGGCCAGCAGGATTCCGAGTATGCGATGCGCACCTGCATCGAACTCGGGCACGCGCTCGGCAACCAGCACTGGCCGGCGCTGGTGAAGGGCGCGCGCGTGTTCGTGCCCCTGACGGTCGACCACAAGGTCATGGCCTCGGTCATGAAGACGCATCGCTTCGAGGGCATCCGTTACGAATTCGTCGCAGGCAGCGAAATCGTGCCGTACCTCGCACCGCACGAATCGCGCAGGCTCTTCGGCGGCGCGGAAGGCCCGTTGCACACGCACGCGCATGATCGCTTTGTCGCGGTAGATCCCGAGACAGGTCACGTGCATGGGCGTTCCCCGATCCGCGTGCATAGCCACCCGCACACCGACGCCGCCGAATGAACGCCCACGATGACGGCGCCTCGGTGCCCGTCACTGCGACGCACCTTGCGCGAATGCTGCAGTTCGGCGACTCGATGTTCCCGATCGGCGGCTTTTCGTTCTCGGGCGGCCTCGAGTCCGCGATCCAGAAGCGCGTCGTCACCGACATTGCCAGCCTGCTCGAATTCACGCGGACCGCGATCGAGCAGGCCGCACGCGGCGATGGCATCGCGCTCATCTGCGCGCACCGTGCGGCACTCGCGGGTGACGTCGAGGAATTGCTCAGGATCGATGCCCGGGTCCATGCGCGCAAGCTGTCCGGCGAGACGCGGGCGATGGCCACCAAGATGGGTCGCAAATTCGCGGAGCTGGGTGCACACGTGACCTCTTCGGCACCGTTGCTGGACTGGCGCGAAAAGATCCTGTCCGGCGCGACGCCCGGCTGCTATCCGGTGGCGCTGGCGATCCATTTCGCTGCCCAGAGACTGTCGGCACGTGACACTTTCGTCGTCCACCAGTACGGCGTGGCCGCCACGATACTGGGCGCTGCGCTGCGCCTGATGCGCATCAGCCACGTCGACACGCAGTCGCTGCTGTTCCAGCTCAATGCCGACGTGGACACTCCCTACGACACGGCCGCCGCCGCCACCCTCGACGGCATGGCCGGATTCGCGCCGATGGCGGATATCCTGGCGGCCGTCCACGTCAAGGCGCACGTGCGCCTGTTCATGAACTGAAAGCTTTTCGACCGGAGAGACAGGCGAGTGAAGAAAGTCACGCGTATCGGGATCGGCGGGCCCGTAGGTTCGGGCAAGACGGCGATCGTGGAGGCCATCACGCCGGCCCTGCTGGACATGGGCATCAAGGTGCTCATCATCACCAACGACGTGGTGACGACCGAGGACGCCAAGCACGTTCAGCGCACGCTCAAGGGCATCCTGCTCGAGGAGCGCATTCTCGGCGTCGAGACCGGCGCCTGCCCGCACACGGCCGTGCGCGAGGATCCGAGCATGAACCTGGCGGCGGTCGAGGACATGGAGGCACGGTTTCCCGACGGCGACGTCGTGCTGATCGAGAGCGGCGGCGACAACCTGACGCTGACGTTCTCGCCGGCGCTGGTCGACTTCTTCATCTACGTGATCGACGTCGCTGCCGGCGACAAGATTCCACGCAAGAACGGTCCCGGCATCTCGCAGTCGGACATCCTGGTCATCAACAAGACCGACCTGGCGCCGTACGTCGGGGCGAGCCTCGAGGTGATGGATCACGACTCCAGGGTGATGCGTGGCGACAAGCCGTTCGTTTTCACCAACTGCCGCACCGGCGAGGGCATTCCTGAACTCGTCAAATTGATTCGCCAGGACCTGCTGTTCGACCTCAAGGTCGGCTCGGGGCAGGCTGCGTAATGAGCGCGCTCGCGGAGTTCGCGCCCTACGGCGACGAACCGCCGCAGATGCGCAGCGGCGCGGTCGGCAAGTCGGGGCTGCTGCGGCTGGGCTTCGAGCGCCGCAACGAGCGCACGATCCTGGCCGAGCTCGGCTCGCGCACGCCATACCTGGCGCAGCGCGTCCTGCATTGCGACGACGCGCTGCCGGACATGGCTTGGCTATTCATGATCACGACCTCGGGCTGCGTGCTGCAGGGAGACCGCCTCGCGCTGGACGTGACGCTCGGACCCGGCGCGCGGGCGCACGTCACCACGCAGTCGGCGACCAAGATCCACTCGATGGACGCCAATTTTGCGCTGCAGACGCAGGCCTTCGCGCTGGGGGAGGGCGCCTACCTCGAGTTCCTGCCCGATCCGCTGATTCCGCACCGCCAGGCGCGGTTCGCCAGCGATTCGCGGATCACGATCGACCCGTCGGCGTCGATGCTCTACTCGGAGATCGTGCAGCCGGGACGCCGGCACCATCATCCGGACGAGTGCTTCGGCGTCACGCTGCTGTCGCTGGCGACCGTGGCCGTGCGTCCCGGCGGCGCGCCGTTGTTCAGCGAGAAGCTGCTGATCGAACCCTTGTGCAACCCGATGCGGCAGGCGGGAGTCATGGACGGTTTCGACGTGTTCGGCAACGTGATCCTGTGCACTCCGCCGGAGATCGCCGAACGCGTGCTGGCGCAGGTCGAAGCCGAGGTCGACAGTGGGCAGGGCGTGGCGTTCGGCGCCTGCCGCCTGCCCAACGAAGCCGGACTCATCTACAAGGTGCTCGGTCGCGAGACTGCGCAGGTGAAGGCGAAGGTGCGCGAATTCTGGGCGGTCGCGCGCCGCGAGATCACTGGCGCGGCGATCCCGCCCCCATTCTTCTGGCGCTAGCGCCAGCCAGAACCGACCACGACGGAGGATTCCATGAAAGCGTACCTGTCCGGCTGGGAGTCGCTCTGCGCTTCGTCGCGCGTCGCGCGGTTCGTCGATTGCAACCTGCGCGGCATCGGGCAGGTGATGTTCCAGGACAATCCCCTGAGCGGGGCGTTGTTCTTCGCCGCCATCGTCTGGGGGTCGATCACTGCGGGCGTGCCACAGGTGGCGATCTGCGGCGTGATTGCCGTCGTGGTGTCGACGCTGACGGCACAGTGGCTGCGCGTCGACGCGGCTTCGTTGCGTGCAGGCCTGTATGGCTTCAACGGCGTGCTCGTGGGATTGGCGCTCGCGACTTTCATTGCACCCGGTCCGCTGCTGTGGACGTACGTTGCGCTGGGCGCCGCCGTGTCGGTCGTGACGATGACGGCAACCGCCAACACCCTCAAAGCCCTGGGCGTGCCCACCCTGACGTTTCCATTCGTGCTCGTGACCTGGCTGCTGTTGCTCGCCACTTACGGTTTCGCCGGCCTCGGTGGCGAAGCGCTGCCCGCCGACGAAGTGATTGCCCCGTACGAAGCGGTCGCCTCCGCGCAGCTCGGCCTGGGGGACTTCCTGCAGGCCGCGCTGTTCAGCATCTCGCAGGTGTTCCTCAAGGCGAGCGTCGTCTCGGCACTGCTCTTCCTCGCCGGGCTGGCCGTCAATTCCATCCCGGCGGCGATTGCGGCCGTGGGCGGCGCGGTCCTCGCGGTCGTTACGGCGCACCTGCTTGGGGCCGAAAGCGACCTGATCACCGGCGGGCTGCTGGGCTTCAGCCCCGTGTTGACGGCGGTTGCGCTGGGCACGGTCTTTCACCCGCCCGGCTGGCGCGTGACGGCCTATGCCGCACTTGGCACGGTCTTTACCGTGATTACGCAGGCGGCGTTCAACGTGGCGCTGGAACCGCTCGGCATCCCGGCGCTGACCGGGCCGTTTGTCCTTGTTACGTGGCTCTTCCTGTTGCCGCGGCAGTGCTTTGCGCCGACGCCGGGCGATGCCGGCCGGTAGCGTACCCGGCTCAGTGCGCTAACGCGGCGCCTGCGGGGGGTCTGGCGGCTCTGCGGACATGGGCGCGAGGGCTTCGCCGCGCCTGCCGTGGATGGCGATGATGACTGGGACGAGCACCACCGCAACGATGCCGGCGGCGAAGCCGTTGTTGTACAGGTTGAGGCCGGCGTGCAGCGAGCCGACACTCAGCGCCGCGGACGAGTGCAGGAATCCCGCCACGATGCCCCAGCGCCAGCCGAACCGGCCGGCGATCGGCGCCAGCGTCGTCCCGAACAATGCGGCCAGCACGATCGACGGGTCGGTGATGGCCCAGGGCTTGGCCAGCGATCCGAGCAACACGCCGAGCATGATCGGGATGATGTTCCTAGGATGCTTGCCGCAGGCCGAGAAGCCGACGATGGTCAGTATCGCGCCGATGACAGGACCGTTGAGATCGCCGCCGATCAGCAGCACGTAGGTCGTGCCGATCGCGCCGGTCAATGCCATGTTCGCCAGGGTCGGCCCGAAACCGGCATTGGCAATGAAATCAGTCGGTGCCTGACCGGTCGATCCCATGATCCGCCGCAGCCCGGCAGGCAATGAGCGCTCAAAGTAGTAGCCGATCGCCGCCATCGACGTGAACAGCACAGCGAGAAAGCCTGCGAGCAGCGCATTGTTGCCGGTGGTCCAGATCATGACCGGGTCCGGCACGAAGCCGTAGGACTTGTACATGGCAACTACGAGCGTACCCACGATGCCGGCGGTGAAACCCAGGTTGTACAGGCTGTAGCCCATGTGCGCCTTGAACAGTTGCGCCGCGTCCGTGGGCAGGATGAAACCGATGAGGAGGCTCGTGCCGATCGCCAGCGGTATGCGCACCTCGAGCGCAAGCGAGGTGCTGAACAGGATCTCCGAGAACAACGGGGCGAGTGCGGCGCCGAAGAATGCCGTGTTGACGTGCGCCGAGAACGGCTCGCCCCGGAATCGTGCATACAGGTAGACGCCGAGGACGATCGGCCAGACGTTGAAGAGGTTCTTGCCGAACAGGCCGAAGCCGAGGACCAGGAACAGGCACGCTACGGTCGCGCCGGTCACCTTTGCCGCCGAGCGGTGATAGACGAAGATTGCACAGAGGGTGAGCAGGCCGGCATTGACGCAGGCCGCGCCGATGCCGCCGATGCCGAAATAGTCGGTCAGCAGTGCATCCCGCGTGGTGACGATCTGGAACAGCCCGCGCAGGACCTGGCGCGGGCCATCGACGACGAGTCCGAACAGGATGAAAGCGGCCGCAACGGCACCTATGGTGCGGAGGACGACCCGGTCCGGTGGCGGTTCGACGGAACGGTCATTCGTGCCACTGGCTGTCATCTGTCACCCTACTCGATGGGCTCGCCGGCAATCGCGCGCAGTATGGTCGCGGCCGACCGCGACCAGGCCGGCTCAGGACGCGCGCAGCATGCGAAAACCGGCATACGCGAGGGCGATGGTCAGCAGCGGGCTGACGTAACTGAAAACGGCGTAGGGCGCGTAGCTCCAGGTGGCGACGCCCAGGGTCGCAGCCATGTAGGCGCCACAACTGTTCCACGGGATCAGCGCGGACGTGGGTGTCGCCGTGTCGCCCACGGTGCGCGAGAGCACCACCGGTGCCAGACCGCGCCGCGCGAACGCCGACTTGAACATCCGGCCCGGCAGCACGATGGCGATGTACTGGTCGGCGGTGATGACGTTGGTCGCGACGATCGAGGAGGTGAGGGAGGCGACGAGGGCGCCATCGGACTTTGCCTTCTCGATGATCGGCGTAATCACCCGGTCCAGCACGCCTGCCTTCTCGACCACGCCACCGAAGGCCAGCGCGGTCACGATGAGCCAGATCGTGTTCAGCATGCTGTCCATGCCGCCCCGCGTCGCCAGCATGTCCATTGGCGCGAAGCCCGTAGTCGAGTTGTAACCGCTCGCCAGGGCGAGCCAGACGCCCTTCAGCAGCGCGAGCCCCGTCGGCAGGTCGCCCGCGTCGGCGAACTTGATCACGCGCTCGGGCGCCACGAACACGGCGAGCACGCCGCCGGCGAGGGCGCCGAGGAAGATCGCCGTGAACGGCGGGAACCGCAACAATGCCAGCACGATGACGACCACGAGCGGCAGGAACAGCACCGGCGAGATGTGAAACGCGCGTTGAATCGCCGCCATCTTGTCGGTCGCGTCGAAGTCGCCGGGCTGACCCAGCATGAAGAACACGACCAGCGCGATGGACAGCGCCATCGTCGACGTCAGCAGCGTCTCGCGAATGTGCTGGTAGAGGTCGACGCCGGCAGCGGCGGCGGCAAGATTGGCCGAGTCGGACAGCGGCGAGGACTTGTCGCCGAAATAGGCGCCCGAGATCACCGCGCCCGCGGCAATGGCAGGGTTGAGGTCCATGCTGACGGCGATGCCCATGAAGCCGACGCCAATGGTGCCGACGACGGTCCACGAGCTGCCGATGCTGGCCGCGACGATGGCGCAGATCGCGCAGGCGGTGACGAAGAAATAGTTCGGGCTGAGCAATTGCAGCCCGTAATACACCATCGCCACCAGTGTGCCGCTGAGTGCCCAGGTGCCGATCAACGCGCCCACGGCGAACAGGATGAAGATTGCGCCGATGCCGGTGGACACGCTGTCCGCGGCGGCCTTGCCCAGCACGTCGAGCGGGTGGCCGCGACGCCAGCCGATGAACACCGCGATCATGGTCGCGATGACCAGCGCCACCTGGTTCGGCCCGACCGCGCCACGGTCGCCGAACAGGAAATAGGACAGCCCGACCAGCACGATGAGGCCGGCGACCGGAACGATCGCCTCGAGCAGTGTGAGTGGCTGTGGTGAGTCAGGCCTTTTCATGTGCGATGAATCCCCGAACCAGTCACCCGGCGCTCATGGGGCGGCCCTGCGGCACGAACCTGGGACCAGGCACCGCGCCGGCCGCGGCGACCGACGCGAATGCTTGCCGCGGCGTTTCGATCAGAAATCGACTGC
>CAVVKQ010000009.1:0-58202 GCA_963748985.1 uncultured Pseudomonadota bacterium | reverse complement strand
GAGCGACAGGGCGTGGTCGTGACTGGTGTGGTTCATGCGGCCTGGACCTCCTCGGGACGGGCAAGCTCCATCAATCGCTTGCGTGCCCGGAACAACAGGTTCTTGACCGTACCGAGCGGCATGTCGAGCGCCTCGGCCACGGCATCGTAGGAACGTTCCTCGAGATAAAACAGTCGCACCGCCTGCTGCTGGCTGGCTGGCAGCGCCTCGAGCAGCCGCAGCAGGTTGTCGCGTTCGGGGTCATCGGCGGGACCCGTGGCGATACTCGCCGCAGCGTGCTGGGCCTCGAGCGAATACGGGTCGTCGAACGAGACCGTGGACCGGCGCTTGCGCAATTCCATCAGGCAGGTGTTGCGTGTGATGGCGTAGATCCAGGTGCCCAACGCTGCCCGGCCGTCGAAGCCGGGCAAGGCCTTCCAGACGCGGACAAAGGTTTCCTGGGCTGCATCCTCGGCCGCCGCACGTTCTCTCAGGATCGAAAAAGCCAGTCGAAACACGCGGTTACGAAACTCCGGCACGATCAGGTCGAAGGCGCGTGCGTGCCGGCCCGCTGCCAGGTGAGCTTGGATTGCCGCGTCCATGGCGCTTTATACGCCCGGGTGCGGCAAAAGGTTGCAGGAAGGCAGTGCAACCTTTACCGGTCCCGGCGCATAGAAACGTCAACAGCCGAGGAGGCCCGCACCATGAACGAAGACGTCGTTGCCGTATTCATCCCCATCGTCGCGATCATCATGTCGCTGTCGATCCCGATCGTGTTCGCGATCATCGATTACCGTCGCCGTCGCGACATCGTCGAGTCGTTCCACAAGGAACGGATGGCGGCGATCGAGCGCGGTATGGAAGTCCCGCCGCTGCCGGACAACGTGTTCGACTCGAACAAGCGGCCGCGCCACCTGCTGGTCGGCATGGTCTGGTTGTTCATCGGGCTCGGCTTGATGGTCTTCTTCGCCTCGATCGTCGAAGACGAACCCGGCGTGAAGTACCTCGGCCTGATCCCCGCAGGCATCGGCCTGGCCTACCTGATCTACTACTTCATCGAGGGCAAGCAGGAAGTGGCGGAGTTCAAGGCGCGGGCCGCCTCGCGCCCGGCCCTGCCCGGGACCTGACCGCGGCGCGGCGAAGTTCGGTGGGGCGGTCCCCGCTCCCGGGCAACTCGCTACGTTGCTGCCCGGGGTCGCGCGCGGAGTGGCTCCGCCGCCCAGTCGGCGCGAGAATGGCGACCCCTGCGCCGACCCGGAAGAACTTCGTGCGATCCACCACTGTCTTGTTGCGTTTGCTGCAGCCGGCGCTCGCCGCCGGCGTCGTCCTCGCGCCAGTCCTGCTGCTCACCGCCGGCTGCGCCCAGGCGCTCGATGGGCCACAGGTCGTAGCCACCGAGCGAGCGAAAGTCCAGCTCGAGGTGATCACGGACGGCCTCGATCATCCCTGGGGACTGGCCTTCCTGCCCGATGGCCGTGCGCTGGTCACCGAGCGACCGGGTCGGTTGCGAATCATCGATCGCAACGGCAAGGCCGGCGAGCCGCTGGCCGGCGTGCCCGTCGTGGATGCGATCGGGCAAGGCGGCTTGCTCGACGTCGCGCTCGATCCAGACTTCGCCAGCAACCAGCGCATTTACCTGTCGTTCGCGGAACAGCGCGGCGATGGAATGAATGGCACGAGCGTCGCGCGCGCGAGGCTTGGACCCAAGGGGCTCGAGGACGTGACCGTCATTTTCCGGCAGCAGCCAGCGATGAAAGGCGGACATCACTTCGGGTCGCGACTGGTTTTTGGTCGCGACGGTAACCTGTTCGTGACGCTTGGAGACCGGAACTCCGGTCGCGACAAGGTTCAGCTGCTGGACAACCACATCGGCAAGGTCGTGCGCATCGATCGCGATGGCAAGGCTCCGGCGGACAATCCGTACCTCAAGCAGGCAGGCGCGCTGCCGGAGCTCTGGTCCTTCGGTCATCGCAACATCCAGGGTGCTGCGCTCGACCCGGCGACGGGTGAGCTCTGGACGAACGAACACGGGCCGAAGGGCGGCGACGAACTGAACCGCACGCTCGGCGGTCGCAACTACGGCTGGCCGCTCGTCACCTATGGGATGGAGTATTCAGGCAAGCCGGTCAGCGACAAGACCGAGGCCCCGGGTTTGGAGTCACCTGCGCACTACTGGGTGCCGTCGATTGCGACGAGCGGACTCGCGTTCTACACGGGGACTGCGATTCCCGAGTGGAAGGGCAACGTGTTCGTGGGTGGCCTGAAGTCGGGCGACCTCTCGCGGCTCGAGATGCGCGATGGCAGGATCGTGAGCGAGGAGCGGCTGTTTGGCGAGACGCTGAAGAAACGTATCCGTACGGTCGTGAATGGTCCCGATGGCGCGCTGTATCTGCTCACCGACGATAGTGCAGGGCAGTTGATCCGGGTGACGGCGGCGCAGTAAATCGCGGTCGCTGCAAGCCTTCCCCGTGACCGTTCGTAGCGTGCGTAGAATTCGCGCCGTGGCGGGCCTGTAGCACAGCGGTTAGTGCAGGGGACTCATGAAAGGTGCCTCCGCGGAGTAATCCACGGAGTGGACGGGATGAATTCAGGGAAACCTAATGGCGAAGGCGCCGATGGCAACCCTGAGCCAAGCCGGCGGTACACCGCCGGAAGGTGCAGAGACTACCTGAGGGCTGCAGTGCCCTTAATGACAGGTTCAGCGTCCCGCACCCGACCGGCACGAGGCCGAGGGTGAAGAGATAGTCCACGCCCGAAGGAAACTTCGGGGCAACGTGAATCCCTTGGTCCTGGGTTCGAATCCCAGCGGGCCCACCACATTCACTTCGGCTCTCTGCCGGGGTGTTCCGGCGTCGGCCAGATCGAGCCGACGCTCAGGCGAGCGTCACTCCCCACGGGTCGCATCACCATCTACACCACGATCCGCTCGACCTTGAACGGGGTCCCCTCTGCCGGAGGCTCGCCAAATTCGCGAGCCGCACGGTGACCGGCAAAGACGGCCTGTGCGATCAGGTTGGGCGCCTCGGCGTCGCCGATGATGCGCAGTGAGTGCAGCCTGCCGTCGTCCAGCGCAGGTTCGAGTTCGTAGTACAGGCTGTCTCTTGGACGCCGGTCCGACACCAGCAGCACGCTGTCGATGGGAAGTGCGCGCATGACTCCGGTCATGCTGTCGGTGACAGTGACCGAATCCACTTCAATCCGGGACAGCGTGTGCCGGGTGAGCAGGGTCACGCCCAGGCTGCGCAGGCGCATTTCGATTCGTTCCTGCTCCAGTGCGAATCGCGTCCAGTACGACACCTCGGGGGCGGGCGTGACCAGCGTCACTGTGCAGCCGAGGAGTGCGCAGCGCTCGGCCAGTGCGCCGCCCATCACGTAATGATCGTCGTCGTAGATGACGACGCGCCCGCTTGGCGCGCGGCCGTCGAAGATGTCATCGGGGGTCAGCACCTGTGGCAGCCCGTGGCCCGGAATCGGTTGCCACAACGTGCGGCCGATGCCGTCGCGACGATAGGTGCAGCCGGTGGCGAGAATGACGTGGGGAATGCCCGTCTCCAGTATGTCGGCAGCAGTCAGCGGGCTTTCCCGGTACACGTCGACGTTTGGCATTCGTTGCAACTGTCCAATGCGCCAGTCGGTTACGCGACGCCATTCATTCAGGCCGGGCAGCGAGGCTTCCTGTGACACACGACCGCCGAGTTCGCGGCTGGCCTCGACGAGCGTGACGTGGTATCCGCGTTGACCGAGAGCGCGCGCTGCTTCGAGACCGGCCGGGCCGGCACCGACGACGAGGACCTCTGCATCGGAGGTTCTTGCAGCGATGGTCTCCGGGTGCCAACCGCGCCGCCATTCCTCGCCCATCGTCGGGTTCTGCGTGCACCGAATGGGAACGCTGCGCATGTCTGCAGTCACGCAGATGTTGCAGCCGATGCACTCGCGAATCTCTTCGCAACGATTCTCGCGGATCTTGGTCGGCAGGAATGGATCGGCAATCGACGGGCGGGCCGCGCCGACGAGGTCGAGGACACCACGCCGTACCGCCGACAGCATCGAGTCGGGTGAGGTGTAGCGTCCAACTCCGACGACCGGTTTGCTGGTCAAGTGCTTCACAAAGCGTGTGTACGGCTCCTGGTAGCCTTC
The DNA here is from genome assembly GCA_963748985.1 of uncultured Pseudomonadota bacterium. Classification (GTDB taxonomy): domain Bacteria; phylum Pseudomonadota; class Gammaproteobacteria; order Steroidobacterales; family Steroidobacteraceae; genus RPQJ01. The sequence continues at coordinate 54,086 of CAVVKQ010000009.1, read as the reverse complement.
CTTGGCAAAGCGCGATGAGGCCGAGTCGTTGCTCCAGCCGCTGACGTTGACGTCCCACAAGTCCGGCAACTCGGCCAGCATCGCAATGACATCGTGACCTTCGCCATCATGGGTGATGCCGCCCGCGCCCAGCAGTTCGTCGACTGCCAGCCGGACCGCGACGGCACAACTGCCGCCCACGGCGTCCTTGGTTTCCTCGATCAACTCGCGCAGCAGTCGCGCGCGATTCTCGAGGGTTCCGCCGTATTCGTCGGTGCGATCGTTGCAGCGTCGCATCAGGAACTGCATCGCCACGCTCATGCCGTGGCCGGCGTAGCAATACACGATGTCGAATCCGGCGCGCCTGGCGCGCAGCGCCGCCTGCCGGTGCCACAGGCGAACGTTTCGAATATCCTTCTTGTCCATACGGCGTGACTGGACGGGCTCCCAACCCGTACCTCCCACCGTGCCCATCGAGCGCGGCCCGAGCGGTACCGCGCGCGAGTAGAGATTCGTCGCGTTGATGCCGTTGTACGCCAGCTGAATGCCCGCCAGTGAACCGTGTTCGTGCACGGCGTCCGCCATCAGCGCCATGGCCGGTATGTCGTCGTCGCTCCACAGGCGACCTTCGACGTACGGTGAGAGGTCACTGCTGTGGTGAATCTCCGTTTCCTCGGTGCAAACGACGCCCCAGCCGCCCTCGGCCTTTATTCCGCGCATGGCGGCGAGGCTGCGCGGCATGCGGTGGCCTAGCGCGTTGCAGTGGGGGACCTGATAGAAGCGGTTGGGCGCCGTGACCGGACCGATAGCGACGGGTTCAAACAGAACGTCGAAAGGAGAGGGAACCATGGTGCTCCGTCACGACGAGTCGTAGTTGTTCTGCGCGACCTTACAGCAACCCAGGTGCACCCGTGGACTTACGGGCGTTTGCGCAGCCATGCGGACAAGGCGCCGGCCGTGCGAAACTTTGGTTTCAGTCGACGCCAGACTTTGGTTTCATGCGGACGTACGGCAATGACGCGAGAATTGAATGCAGCAGCTGGCCGCAAGACCATGACGCCATGTCCCGGGAACACACGCGGCGAGCAGCCCGAATGAGTTCCACGCCCCGCATCGGCTGGCTTTTCGCATACGACTGGGATCGAGGGGCCATGCGGCGACTCGGCGCGCCCGGTGGCCCGGTGCACTGCGATCATGCCGGCTTTGACCTGTTCTCGTTCCCGAGCAACCTCCAGTTGCCGGGATTCGACCTCGATTGTTTCGCGGCGCGGCAGGCGGAGCGCGGGCGGCGGCGCGGCTGGCGGGCAGTGCTGTCCCATCACGAACAGTTCGGCACCCTCGCCGCGGCGCTGGTGGCCGAGCGGCTCGGGCTGCCTGGCGCGACGCCGGAAAGCATCCTGGCCGCGCAACACAAGCTGCATGCGCGGCGCATGCTGGAGCAGGTTGCGCCCGATGCCAACCTTCACTTCACCTGCCTTGACGCGGGCCATGATGCGCGCGTTTCCGGAGACATCGATTACCCCGTGTTCGTAAAGCCGGTTAAGGCTGCGTTCTCCGTGCTTGCGCGTCGCATCGAGGAGCCCGATCAACTGCGCGAACATGCGCGTTTCGGCTGGCCCGAGCGCTGGCTGATCCACCAGTTGGTCGAGCCCTTCGAGCGCGTGTGCCGTCGCAGGCTGCCGCAGGCGGGCAGCGCGTACCGGATGCTGCTCGAGGAGCCGGTGGCGCCGCAGACCGCGCAGTTCAACCTCGACGGCTGGGTGCAGGACGGTCGCGTGCACGCACTGGGCGTGGTGGACGCGATCATGTACCCCGGCACCCAGGCCTTCATGCGCTGGGAACACCCGAGCCGGCTCGCCGTGGCGGTACAGCGGCGCGCACTCGAGGTGGCGCAGCGCTTCCTTGGCGCCATCGGCTACGCGCACGGTTTCTTCAACCTGGAATTCTTCTACGACGATCACGACGACTGCCTTCGAGTGATCGAGTGCAATCCCAGGCTGGCCTCGCAGTTTTCCGACCTGTACGAACGCGTGCACGGCGTCGACGCCCACGCCATGGCGCTGACGCTGGCGCTGGGTGCCGATCCGCAGTCGCTGCCGCTTCGCCGACCCACTGCGCAGGCGGCCGCCAGCCTCGTGTACCGGGCTTTCGATGCGAATGGAGGGGTGCCGCCAGCCCCCGCAGCGCCGCAGCGCGAGGCCTTCGCCCGCGGATTTCCAGATGCCCTGCTGTTCGGCTTTCCCAAACGGGGGCGGGCGCTCGCCCGCGACTTCCGTTGGACCGGCAGCCACCGTTACGGGATCGTGCACCTGGGCGGACGCGATCGCGACCACCTGCGCCAGCGCTGTGAGGACGCCAGCGCGTTGCTCGGCTGGCCAGCGCCCTACCTCGACCATGGCCCGCTGCCGGCACGCGCGCACGCGGCGACACCATGCCTCTCCTCGCTGGGCGCGCCGGCGGCCGAGGCATCCGCGGTATGAGCGGAGCGCCGTCGCGGCAGGGTCCTGCGACCTTGCCTGACGCTGAGATCCGCGCTCGCTCGGTACTGAAGTATCGGAAACGGGCTGCGGGATACGACGCTACCTGCGGTCCGACCTGGCCGATCCGCGAGCGTACGGTGGCCGCGCTGCGGCTGTTGCCCGGACAGCACGTACTCGATGTCGGTTGTGGCACCGGACTCAGCCTGGCCCTGCTGCGTGATGCTGTCGGGGAGAACGGCAGGGTCTTCGGCTTCGATCAGAGTCCTGAGATGCACGCGGTCGCGTGTGCGCGGGTCGCCGCGGCGGGGTGGAGCAACGTGCTGCTGTTCGAGACACCCGCGCAGGCGCTGCGCCTGCCAGGACCGGTCGATGCGCTGTTCTTCCACTACACGCATGACATCCTGCGCTCAGCGTCTGCGGTGAGCGCGGTTCTCGCCTGCGCGCGTCCTGGTGCCGCGGTGGCGATCGCCGGCATCAAGTACTTCCCGTGGTGGCTCGCCCCGCTGAATCCCTGGGTCTATCTCAAGAATCGCGGCTACAACGGGGCGCCCGGCGAGCTGCGCACGCCCTGGGACCGCATTACGCCGCGGCTGCTGGACTGGCACATCACACCGGTGCAGTTCGGCATGGGTTACATCGGCATCGGGCGGGTGGCGGGACACAGCGCGGCGGCACTGCGCGCGGGCGCCGGGCCATGACGGACTATCGCCGTACCGCGGCGGCGCTGCTCGCGCTGGTGTTCCTTAATGGCAGCCTGAGTTTTCGCAACTGGTGGCCCACGCCGGGCATCCTGCCCGATACGCGGCTGGCCCCTGGCTTCGTCTGGCTGTGGCTGCTCCTGCTGCTCGTGGTCGCATGGCGGGGCGCATTGTCACGACGCGCTGCGGGCCTGCTGGCCGCGGTCTATTCGCTGCTCGTCCTGCTGCGCTACGCCGACGTGACTGCGCCTGCCTTGTTTGGACGCGCCGTCAATCTGTACTGGGACGTGCCACGGATCCCGCGCTTCGTGTGGGTCGCGGTGCAAGGGGGCGCGTGGTGGCAGGCAACCGTTGCGCTGACAGCGTTGGCACTGCTCGGGTGGGGACTGCACCGCCTGTTGCGCGTGTCGATCGAGGTTGTCGCGCGCGAGGCGGTGCCGTATGCGCTGCGTACGCGTTGGACCTGGTTGGCGTCGGCCTCCGCGGTCGCGCTCGTGCTGGCGAACTACGCTGGCGTGCGCGCCACCTGGCCGCTGGTGTCGAAGCCGGTGCTCGCGACCTATTGGGGCCAGTTCGACCTGCTGGCGTCGGCCGCTTCATCGCAGCGGATCGCCCGTGCGCTGCCGGCGACTACGGTCGTGGACGGCGCGCTGGCAAGCGCGAACAGCCGCGCGCTCGAGGGGCTGCAGGGGCGCGATGTCTACCTCGTGTTCCTCGAGTCCGTCGGCGCCGTCGTTTACGACAATGAGCGTGCTGTCGAAATGCTCGGACCGGCGCGCGAGCGCCTGGCCGGGGACATTGCCGCAGCCGGCTTGCAGGTGGTGTCCGCCTTCGTGCGTTCGCCCACGATCGGCGGCGGATCGGATCTCGCGCATGTGTCGTTGCTTGCCGGTATGGATCTCTCGGACCCGCGGCGACACGACCTGCTGCTGACCACGACGCGTCCGTCGCTGATCAGCGTCTTTCGCTCGCATGGCTACCAGACTTTCGGCCTGTACTCGTCGGTGTCCTGGGACTGGCCGGAACGCGCCTGGTACGGGTACGACGTCTACGTCGAGGGGCGCACGCTCGAGTACCGCGGACCGACGCTCGGCAACTGGTGGAACATTCCCGACCAGTTCGCCTTTGCTCGCTTCGAGCAGCTGTATCCGCGCGATGCCCGGACCCCGCCGCGCTTCGTGTTCGCGGCGACGATCAGCACGCACGTGCCGTTCATCCGTGTGCCTCCGTACCAGCCGGACTGGCAACGCCTGCTGGGCGAGCAGCCCTTCGATGAGGTTGATGTGACACGCGAAATGGCCCGTCCCATCGACTGGCTGGACATGATGCCGGTCTACGTGCGACTGGTGGACTACACCTACCGCTGGATAGGTGGTTACCTGCGCCTGCCGCCGTCGCGCGACACGGTGTACGTGCTGCTGGGGGACCACCAGCCGACCGCAAACGTCAGCGGCGAAGGTGCGTCCTGGGATGTCCCCGTGCACATCATCTCCCGCGATCCACAGCTGTTGGAGCGCTTCATCGCGCAGGGCTTCGCCGCCGGGCTGGAGCCGCCGCGTACACCGCTCGGCGGCATGCACGATTTGACGGCGATGCTGCTGCAGGCCTTCGGACCGATTGCCCCGCCCTAAGGCTGATAACCTTGTCCACTGCCAGCCAATTGAACGTAATGCCCGCCATTACGCTTGACGGCGGGCCCACCACTTCTTTCCCAGTCCGGGGTCTTCATGTCGTTCGATCCGCAAGCCGCAACCGCCGCGTACATTGACTCACTCGGCGTGGATGCGCTGGCAAAAGCGGCAGCCTACACGACAGGTGGTCACTGGCTGCTGCTCTGGAACCTGCTGGTCTCGGCGCTCGTCGCGTGGTTGATCGTGCGCTCCGGAATTCTCGATCGCATCAGCACGAAGGTCGGCACCCGCCGATTCAACCTGAGGGCGTTCGTGATTGCGACGTTGTACTTCGTCGCTGCAAACCTGATCTCACTGCCATGGACGCTGTACCAGGAGTGGTGGCGCGAACTCGGTTACGGCCGCACCAGCCAGCCGCTCGGCGACTTCCTCGGCCAGTCAGCCCTCAGCGTCGCCATTTTCGCCGTGCTCGTGGGTTTGTTCTTCGTCGGCGTCTATGGGTTGATGCGCCGGACGGGCCGCTTCTGGTGGGCGTGGTCGGGCGCCCTGACGGCGTTCGCGCTGTCGGTGTTCCTGCTTGCGGGCCCCGTCTTCATCGAGCCGCTGTTCAACGAGTACGAGCCCGTGCCTGGGGGCGAGGTGCGCGACGCACTGGTGGTGATGGCGAAGCAGGCGGGCGTACCCGAAGAACGCATCTTCGTCTTCGACGGTTCCCGCCAGTCGAACAACTTCACGGCCAATGTCTCGGGTATCGCGGGTTCGGCCCGCATCGCCATTTCCGACATCGCGTTCAAGGGTGCGTCGCTCGAGGAGGTGAAGGCGGTCACGGGCCACGAGATCGGACACTACGTGCTGGGTCACGTCTGGCGAACCGTGATGCTGCTGTCGGTGCTGTCGGTGCTGTTCTTCTTCGTCGCGGATCGCACGTTTCCGTGGTTCGCGCGCGCGTTTGGCAGCAGCGCGTCGATCGGCGACCCGACGGGGTTGCCGGTGCTGGTGTTCATGATTTCGCTGCTCCTGCTTTTCGCGCAGCCGCTCGTGAACGGCACGATCCGCATGGGCGAGAACGAGGCTGACCAATACTCGCTCGAGCACGTGAATCTGCCGGACGCCCTGGCAACCGCGTTGGTGAAGACCGCCGAGTATCGAAATCCCCGGCCGAGCGAACTCGAGGAAACGCTGTTCTACACGCACCCCTCGGTCGAGCGACGAGTGCGGCGTGCGATGGATTGGAAGGCCTCCCATCCGCACTGACGCACGCAACGGGACGGGGGCTTGCACGCGAAGGCACAATAGATGACAATGAGAATCATTCGCATTAGAAGGATGATTCAACATGACCTTCGACGCGTCACCCTCACTGGGGCCGGTCCGCCTCGACGCTCCCAATGGGTGCGAAGGTCTCAGCGTCTGCGACCTGACGGGGGCCGAGCGCTTTCTCGTCTGGGCAATCCGGTGGGAGTCGGCCTTGCACGACGATCCGGACTTCGCCCGCGATTGCCTGCAGGAGTCGTTCGAGCGCGCCAGCCTGGGACCATTGGTCCCGGTGTTCCGCGGCTACGTCGCGATTGTCCACGGGGCACCGCTGCCAGCGTCGCCAGCGTCGAGGATGGGGTGCTGGCGTATCAACAACGTGGAAGCCATGACGCTGCATGCCATCGCCTGCCTGCAAGCAGGCTTGTTCGGTGATGCCTGGCGCGCGGTGTCGAGCCTGTGTTCGCGCACAGGCGCGACGCGTGCCCTGCTCGCACTCGGTGAACTGGCCGAGGAAATCACGAACATCGGTGGCCACATCCGTCGATGGCCCGGACTGACCTCCGCCCCGCAACGCGGCTAGGCGTCGCGCCGGGTCTGCAGGATTTCGAGCATTCGTGTCCGGGCCGAGTGCGAATGGATGAGCAGGACCAGCGCGTCGCCGGGACGGGCCCACTCGAGCGCCATCAGCGCCGCATCGACTTCCGAGGGACAGATCGGCACGGCGGCTGCTGGCATTCCGGATTTCAGCAGCGCGTTCTGGATGATCGCGGGCACTTCGCCAGGCTGCCGCCCGCGCAGGTGGCCTTCATCTTCTTTCACCACGATCAGGTCGGGACCGAACTCCGTCGCAACGAGGGCGAGTTCCTCGATGTCGGCGTCGAGCCGGTTGCCCGCGTGGCCAAGCAGCATGCCGATGCGCCCGTCCGTCGAACGCAGTTGCTGCGCCACGCGCATCACGCCGCGCAAGCCATCCGGATTGTGGGCGTAATCGACGATGATCTTCACGCCGTCGATGTCGAAGCGCATGAGTCGCCCGGCATTGTCGGCGAGGTCGCGACCAAACGTTGCAAACACCCGCGCGATCGTCGCCGGCGGCACACCGAGATTCGTCGCGACGAGCGCTGCGCCGGCGAGATTCTCGACGTTGTAGGTTGCGGTTCCGTCGACCGTCAGCGGCATGTCGATGATGGCGCCCACGTCCTGTTCGCGGTTGCCTGACGACAGCCACAGGTGACCAGCGCGCACGCCGGACGTGGCGCCCAGCAGGGCACGATGCTGCACGAGTGCCGGATGATCGTAGCTGCGCGCAAACCAGCCGAGCGTCGGTTGCCAGCCGAGTCGGTGCCGTAGCCCACCACTCTTGGTGCAGAGCAGTGCGTCATCGGCATTCAGTACCAGCAGTCCCTCGCGGTCGAGCAGGTGGGCGATGCTGAGCTTTACGTCCGCGAGACCGTCGAGGTCGTCGATGCCGTATTCGCCGAAATGATCGGGACTGATGTTGGTGACGATGGCCACATCCGCACGGTCAGCGGCGAGTCCACGGCGCAGGATGCCGCCCCGGGCCGTCTCGAGGACTGCTGCTTCCACACTCGTGTCACGAAGCACGAGACGAGTTCCTGCCGGGCCGGAGTAATCGCCCGACGCAACGGCCTTGCGGGCGATGAAGACGCCGTCCGTGCAATTGAAGCCGTCGCGCCAGCCATGGGCACGCGCGCAGGCGGCAACAAGTCGTACCGTGGTGGTCTTGCCGTTTGATCCAGTGATCGCCGCGATCGGGATGGTGCGCAGCGAATCCCACGGTAACTCGTCGATGGCAGGTAGCGCATCCAGCGCCCAGCTCCGGCCGCCCTTGCCGGCGCCAAGCGTCAGTTTTGCTTCGTCGAGCAAGTGACCGACGCGATGAGCACTCGCAGCCTCAATCAGCGCGACGACGTCAGGTCGCCGTTCACTTGCCGCGCGCACGGCCAGTCTGGCGAGCGCGGCGTGTTCTTCCAGCACCGGCGGAATCACGTCAGCCGGATCGCCGGCGTCCGCGAGGTAGTCCGCGAGCAGGTCGACTGTAACGTTGGCCCAGCGTACCGGATCGCGCTCGAACGCCGTCGCGCACAGCGCCCACTCGTTGAGTTCGGTAGCGGTAAAGAGCTGGTCGACCGGCGCCTGCAGCGCGAGCGACACACCCGTCGCGTGTCGTCGCGCGACGATGGCCGGTGCCATCGGCGAACCCGGCGTGGACCTGTCCCAGCCCAGGTGTTGTCGGGCTCGTTCGACCCGCGCGCGCCAGCCGGACAAAAGCGCGTCGTCGATTTCGACGCCGACCGTTTCCAGCACCGCACCCGTGCCGGCGAAGAACAGGTTCCCGCCCATCAGGCGACGCGAGTCGTCGAGGGGCAGGTTGTGCTCGGCGTTCAGTCTTCCGTCTCCGGAGCGATCCACACACCGCGTTCGTCACGGATCACGCCGGGCATGAGTTGATCGGTGAGTTCGCCGGCTTCGTGCGTGCCGACGACGTCATCGGGTTCCACGGGAACCGGCCTCGGTGCCGGCTTGCGCGCAGCCTCGCTCGTCGTGCGGGTCAGGTCCTGGATGTCAGGCATCGGCGCCGGGCTGTCGACTGCCATGAAGCCGCCGATGCCGGAGACCTCGCCCGCGCCCGGCGGGGCTTCGCCCGCCATCGTCAGCGCCGAACCCGGGGCCGGCGACGTGGCGGAACGAAACTTGGTGATCTGCTTCCACGACCGGATCAGCGCATCTGCGAATATCAGCAGCAGGTCGCCCGGCCGGCCCATGTCGAGCGCGGCGTCGATGGCTTCCTGCTCGTCCGGAATGACCGAGATCGCCGACGCCGGGACGCCACGTGACTGCAGCTGCGCGGCCTGCAGCTTGGGCACTTCGTCCGGAGCGCGTTCGCGCAGGCTGTCGTCGCGCCGGCAGATGTAGTGATCGAAGTGGCCAGCGACCGCATCGGCGATCGCGCGCAGGTCTTCGTCACGACGGTCGCCCGGGCCGGCAAGCACGACGATGCGTCGTCCCGTGACGTCAAGTCGCTGCGCAAGGTCAGCCATCGCTGCGACCGCGTGTGCATTGTGACCGTAGTCGAACAACACCTTGAACGGGTGTTCGTTGAATACGTTCATGCGGCCTGGCGCCTGGAAGAACGTCGAGTCGAACGTGCGCAGGCCGTGGCGGATGGCATCGAGCTTGATGCCGAGCGAATACGCCATGGCCGCAGCGAACATCGCGTTCTGCACGTTGTGCATCGCGCGGCCTTCGAGCGTCGCCGGAATCAGGTGCGTCCACACCAGTGGAATGTGGCTGCTGCGGTCGTACAGCGTGATCATCTGGCCGTTCACGCCGGCCTCGAGCGCGCAGGCGCGGCCGCCCGCACGGATGTGCTCGCGCACCAGTCCGTGCTGCGGGTTCATGGTGACGTAGCAGATGCTCCTGGCTTCGGTGTAGCCCGACATCTTGAGCACGAGCGGGTCGTCGGCGTTCAGCACCGCACAATCCTTCGCCACTTCGATCACGACGCGCTTCACGTCGGCAAGCTGGTCGAGCGTCTCGATGCCCTTGAGGCCAAGGTGATCCGACTGCACGTTGAGCACGGCGCCGACGTTCACTTCCGGTACACCCATGCCCGCACGCAGCAGTCCGCCGCGCGCAGTTTCGAGAATCGCGATGTCGATCTGCGGATCGGCGAGCACCATGCGCGCAGACACCGGCCCGGTCATGTCGCCCTGCACCGTGCGCTGGCCGTCGATGTAGACGCCGTCGGTCGTGGTGAGTCCCGGCGTGTAGCCCGCCATCTTGGTGATGTGCGCGAGCATGCGCGCCGTGGTCGTCTTGCCGTTGGTGCCGGTAAGCGCCGCGATCGGCACCCGCGTCGGCGAGCCCGTGGGGAACAGCATGTCGATGACCGGGCCCGCGGCATCGCGCGGCGTGCCTTCGCTCGGCGCCACGTGCATGCGGAAGCCTGGCGCTGCGTTCACTTCGCAGATGCCGCCGCCGATCTTGCGATAGCTCTCGGTGATGTCCGTCGAAAGAAAGTCGACGCCGCCGACGTCGAGGCCCACGGCCTGCACGGCGCGCACCGCCATTTCGCGATTGTCCGGGTGGATGACGTCGGTGACGTCCGTCGCCGTCCCTCCCGTCGACAGGTTCGCGGTGGAGCGCAGGTAGACGACCTGGCCCGGCACCGGAATTGACTCCGGTGTCATGCTGACTTTCTCCAGCATCTTGAGCGCCTGCGCGTCGAGCTCGAGGCGCGTCAGAACCTTCTCGTGGCCGACGCCGCGTCGCGGATCCTGGTTCACGACCTCGATCAGGTCGACGATGTTCTTGACGCCGTCGCCGACGACGTGACCCGGTGTGCGGCGCGTGGCGGCGATGAGCTCGCCGTTCACGACCAGCAGGCGGTGGTCGTCGCCTTCGAGGTAGGTCTCGACGATCACCGATCGCGAATGCTCCTTCGCCACCCGGAAACCCTGCACGACCTCGTCTTCCGTCATGAGCTTGATCGAAATGCCGCGGCCGTGATTGCCGTTGTACGGCTTGGTGACGACCGGGTAGCCGATGCGCCGCGCGGCCCGGGCCGCCTGGCCTTCGGTCTGCACCAGTTCCTGCTGCGGCACGGGCAGGCCGAGTGTCGCGAGAATCTTGTTGGTCTCCTCCTTGTCGCTCGCGAGCTCGACCGCGATGTGCGACGTGCGGCCGGTGACGGTTGCCTGGATGCGCTGCTGGTAGCGACCGTGCCCGAGCTGCACCAGGGACTGATCGTTCAGGCGCAGCCAGGGAATACCGCGACTTTCCGCCGCGCGCACCAGCGACGATGTCGACGGGCCGAGCGCACGCCGTTGCGCAAAGCGAATGAACTCGTCGCGTGCCTCGGGCCAGTTCCAGCCTTCGGGCACGCTGTCTGCGGGGCGGATCGCGTCGGGCAGCAGCGAGCACAGCAGGCGGAGCGCGAGTTCACCCGCGGCAATTCCCTCGTCCCGCTGCGCATATTCGTAGACGACCGTGTAGACGCCCGGCGCGCCGGCGCTGCGTGTCTTGCCAAAGGTGACGTTCTCACCCGCGATGTTCTGCAGTTCGATCGCGACGTGTTCGAGCACGTGGCCGAGCCAGGTGCCTTCGTCCTCGCGCATCCGGCGGAAAAAGCCGCCGGGCTCGCGATAAGAGCAACCGTGTTCGGCGAGCCCGGGGAGCGCGGCCGCGAGTCCGTCGACGAAGGTGTTGCCGAGCCGGCCCGTGGGCCAGTGCTCGAGTTCGCCCAGGTCGAGTTCGAGCCGGATAACGGGGAAATGTGCGTAAAGCGAAGGCCCGACGTAAACGGACCGGTCCAGGATGCGCATTCCCGGCTTCCTCCCTGTCGATGAAACTTATGCTTTCGGAACGTTGAGCGACCCGGCCTGCGCCAGCCGCGTGTGCAGGTTGAAGGTCGCGCCAGCGACGAGCATGTGCAGTCTTGAGGCCCAGCAGGCAGACCGGCTGGCCTTCGCTCACGGCATCCATCGACGAGAACGAGACATCGCTCGCGTCGACGATCATCACGCCGCCGCTGCCCTCGACCTCGACGGTCTCGTCGGGGCCGATGAAAGCCGCCGTGTCCTCGTCGAGGCCGATGCCGATCGCGAACGGGTTGTACGCCAGCGCCGTGAGCAGGCGGCCGAGCCGGTCGCGCTGGCGGAAGTGCTGGTCGATGATGAAGCGGTTGGTGAGGCCGAGGCCCGGCGCGAGGCGCACGCTGCCCGAGATCACCGACGAACCCTCGTCGCCGAACGCGATCATGTGCTCGCTCAGGATGCTGGCGCCCGCGCTGGTGCCGCCGACGGTCACGCCGTTAGCATTGCGCAGGCGAATGAGCTTCGCGACGGGCGTGCCGCCGAGCAGCGTCGAGATGCGCAGCTGGTTGCCGCCGGTGAAGAAGATTCCGGTCGCTGCTTCGAGTCGCTCGAGCCGGCCGGGTTCGTGGCAGTCGCGCCGGGTGTCGAAGTCCATCGACGTGACACGAGCGGCACCGATGTCACGGAACAGCTTTTCGTAGCGCGGCCCGGTCTCGGTCAGGCGGCTGGCGGTGGGAATCACGACGATGTCGGCGTCGCGGTCGCCCGAGACACGCACGAACCGCTCGAGGATGTGGCGGTCGTTCTCTTTGTTCTCGGCGCCGCCGATCGGGATGATCCAGCCGCGGGTTCCGCCTTCAGGGACGATGCTCGGCAACGTGCTGCTCCTAGCGATTCTCGAACGTTCCCCGCCGGACGGCCTGGCCATCCCGGACGTGGATGTGCCCACCGATAATGACGGTCTGAGCGGCTCCTGTCGCGTCCAATGCAACGAGATCGGCGTCGGCGCCCGCCTCGACCCGGCCCTTCCGGGCGAGGCGCAGCAGGCGGGCCGGATTGGCTGTGAAGGCGGGCAGGGCCGTTTCGAGCGGCATACCGCCGTGCACCAGGACCCGCAGCGTTTCGAGCAGGGCACCTGAGTGGCCGACGTCCATGCTGCTGACACGACCCTCGGCGTCGAAGCAGGGCAGGCAGCCGCCGGCGTCGGAACTGATCGTCACCCGGTTCGCCGGGGCCCCGCTCGCCAGGTATCGCTGCAGGCCCTCCGCCGCGCTCCAGGCGTCCTCGCCATCCTCGACCGGGAAAGCGGTCAGGTCGATGTAACAACCGTTCCCGGCCAGCGCGACGGCTTCGTCGAACAGTGCCTTGCGGCGGTTGACGTGGGTCGGGTTGAACACGCGCGCCGGGATTTCGCTTTCGCTCAGACGCGCGACGCACGAAATCCAGGCCACGAGGACCATCGCCGAGGTGGAGGTGCAACACGCCGGCCTTGCCGGTCATGAGGCCGGACACGTGGGCGTCGGCGGCGAGACGGAGAATTTCATCAAGGGTCGGCTGGCTCGAGCGGTGGTCGCTGATCGCGAGTTCGCCGATCCCGAGCAACGGCTCGAGCAGCACCAGGTCTCCACGCACGCTGCCCGTCAGGGTCGCGAGGGGGACGTGATAGCCGCCGGCATAGCCGAACGCGTTGAGGCCTTCTTCGCGCAGAGCATGAATCTGCGCGAGCAGGTCGCGTGGTCCACGCGTGACATCGTCGGTGCCGAGGAGTCCGACGACGGTCGTGACGCCGGCGAGCGTGTAGCGCGTCAGCGGCACCGCCGGTACCCGGGTCTTGAAGCCTGCTTCGCCGCCACCGCCCGTGACGTGCACGTGACCGTCGATGAGGCCGGGAATCAGTCGCAGTCCCGCAAGGTCGATTTCGGTCACGCTGGCGACAAGCGCCGCTGGCAGCGCGGGGAGATTGCTGCCGTGACCCATCCAGAGCACGGTGCCGCCGCCGATCAGCAGGGACTGCAGTCCCAGGGGGCGGGGTGAAAAGACGTCGGCGTTGCGGAGCAGCAGCACGCTGCGCAGGTTACCAGACGCGTGAGCAGGTCAACGAGCGGCCGGTTCGCCCGCGCTGCTAGACTGCCGCCACCCTCAGCTCCGGGTCCGCAACATTGAACAAGCTGCCGGAACTCTTTGCCAACAACCGTCGCTGGGCCGCCGCCACGGAGCAGCGCCACCCGGGCTTCTTCGGTGAGCTTTCTGCGCAGCAGTCGCCGCGTTACCTCTGGATCGGCTGCTCCGACAGTCGCGTCCCCGCCAACGAGATCGTGGGTCTCGCGCCCGGCGAGCTCTTCGTGCACCGCAACGTCGCGAACCTGGTGTTCCACAACGATTTCAGCTGTCTCTCGGTGCTGCAGTATGCGATCGACGTGCTCGGCATCGAACACGTCATCGTCTGCGGGCATTACGGTTGTGGCGGCGTGACGGCCGCTTACGAGCAGCGGCCGCTGGGGCTGGTCGACAACTGGTTGCTGCCGATCCGCGACACCGCCCGTGTATATGCGTCACAGCTGGCGGACTTGCCGACCGACCAGGATCGCGTCGACCGGCTGTGCGAACTGAACGTGCTGGCGCAGGCGCGCCGCGTGTGCCGCACGACGATCGTGCAGCAGGCCTGGGAGAAGGGGCGATCGCTCGCCGTGCACGCCTGGGTCTATCGGCTCAACGATGGATTGCTGCGCGACCTCGGCTTCTGCGCCACCGACCTCGCGACCGCCGACGCAGACTATGAACGCACGGCGGGAACCGGCGCCGGCCGCTAGCAACTGCAGGCAAAGGCCCCGTGACCGTCAATCTCAACCTGCTCGCCACGCTGGCCCTGGCAACAGCGCTGTTTTTCGTCGGACAGCTGATCGTGGGGCGTTCGGCCGTGTTGCAGCGGTACAGCATCCCGGTGCCGGTCGTCGGTGGGTTCCTGTTCGCGATCGCGCTCGCGCTCGCGGGGCTGGTGACACCCGTGCAGTTCACCATGAACGAGTCGCTCAAGGACCCGCTGCTGCTCGCGTTCTTCGCCACGCTCGGCCTCGGTGCCGACGTGCGCTCGCTGGCCCGCGGTGGCCGCAAACTCGCGATCCTGCTGGTGCTGTTCGTGCTGCTGATGGTGATCCAGAATGCGATCGGCATTGCGATGGCTCGGCTGCTCGACCTGCATCCGCTGGTCGGCCTGCTGGCCGGTTCCATCTCGTTGACGGGCGGCCATGGCACTGCGGCCGCCTATGCCACCAGCTTCAGCGCGACGCGCAACCTGCAGGGCGCGATGGAGCTCGGCATGGCCGCGGCGACGGCGGGCCTGATCCTCGGCAGCCTGTTGTCGGGGCCCGTGGCTGAACGGCTGATGAAGCGCGCCAGAAAACGGGCCGCGAGCGCGTCCGGTCAGGCTGCGACGCCGGAGGTCGCCCTCGAGAATCCGTTCCATCTGCCGATTACGACCGAGCAGCTGCTGTTCGTGTTGCTGGTCTGCCTCGCCTGCATCGGGGTCGCCCACCACGTGCACGGGCTGATGCAGGGCACGGGCATCCTGCTGCCGGATTTCCTGTGGGCGCTGCTGGTCGGCATGGTCGTGCGCAACCTCGCGACGGTGTTCAAGGTCGAGGGCATCAATGACCGTGCCGCGCAGGCGGTTGGCGGCGTGTCGCTCTCGCTTTTCCTGATCATGGCGCTGATGTCGATGCGGATCCTCGACCTGGCCACGCTCGCCGGCCCGATGCTGCTGATCATCGTCGTCAATGCGCTGCTGACCGCCGCCTTCGCTTATTTCATCACGGGGCGCGTGATGGGCAACGATTACGACGCGGCAGTGGTCGCCGGCGGGCACGTTGCGGCCGGCCTGGCGACTACGGCGGTCGCGATGTCGGTGATGCAGACGTTGACGCAGCGCCACGGTCCGGCGCCCCTTGCGTTCCTGCTGATTCCGATCGTGGGCGCGTTCTTTGCCGACATCGCCAACGCGCTCGTGCTGCAGGTGTACTTCGCGCTGCCGGGGCTGGGGTTCTGACCATGCGATCGTGCTGGCGCAGATTGCTCCTGCTCGCGGCCACGCTCGCGCTCGCCGGCTGCGCACGTGGACCGGACGAGGCCGGATTGCAGGCCGACGTGCAGGCGCAGCTCGACACGCTGTTCGGCAGCCGGATTCTCGAGGTCAAATCGTTGCGGCGCCAGGGCAGCGCGCCGCTGGTCCGCGCGCAGGACGGCAGGTCGCAGGCGATCGTCTACTACAACGCGGTGCTCGCATTCACGGCGCCGTACGATCCTTCCGACTGGAATGGCCTCAGCCCCGAGCTCGTCGCCAACGCGCTTGGAGCTACGGATCAAGGTGTGATCGGGCTCGGCGCGGGACGCATGGCCGCGGGCGCGAAACTGCGCGCGTACGGGTCGATGGTCTATCGCCGCACGGACGATGCGTGGCAGGCGTCGTTGCTGTCGCCGGTAGCCGCGAAGCCCGCGACCAACGTCGACGGCCCAGCGAAATCGACGGAGCTGATCGAGCGACTCGCGGGCGTCGTCAATACGACGCCGGGACTGCACGATGCGGACGACGCCATCATTGCCGAGGAACTCGACCAGGCACTGCAGAACATCAAGCTCCGGCTCAATCGCGGCGAGCAGGGCTTGATCGTGGCCACGGGTCCCGCGGGCGGCGAATATGCGCGCTTTATCGACTCGCTGCGGCCTCGGGGCGCGCCGTGGGCCGTCTCGCACGCCAACACACACGGCAGCGTCGCCAATGCGCTCATGATCGATTCCGGCGAGGCCCGGTACGCGCTGGTGCAGAGCGACGTCGCTGCCGCAGCAGTCACCGGGCAGGGCGCGTTCGCCACTTATGGACCGCTGCGGCACCTGCGTGCCGTGGCAGCGCTCTTCCCGGAGCCCGTGCACGTCGTGATCCGCAGTGACGATGCCGACTCGACCAGCTCGGTCAGCGGACTGCGAGGCAAGCGCATTGCCGTCGGCAGTCGTGGTTCCGGCACGCGACAGACCGCGATGCAGGTGCTGCGCGCGCACGACCTCGGCCACGGCGACTACGTGATCGTGGACGCCCGCAGCCCGGAGGAAGCGCTGCAGTTGCTGGCGGACGGACAGATCGACGCAGTCGTCGAGGTCGTGTCTGCGCCGTGGCGCCAGCTCGCGACGGCGGCGGCACAGGTGCCGATGACCTTGCTGCCGCTCGAAGCGGACGCGATGACACGCGTGTCGGAGTCGGTGCCGGGTCTCGTGCCCCTCGCGATCCCCGATCGCACCTACGGCCTGCAGCAGGGAGCCGTCGATACGCTTGCCGCCACGGCGCTGCTGGTGGTGAGCGATTCCGTGCCGGAAGCGTCGGTGCAGCAGGTGCTCGATTTCCTGTTCAAGAGCGGACTCGGGGCCGACCGCGGCGCCAGTGCTGCGCGGCTGTCGCGCGAACGCGCGCTGGCCGGAGTGACGATCCCGCTGCACGACGGTGCGGCGGACTACTTCGCCGCGTCCAGGACACCCGCAATCGAATCGCCCGCGGCAGCGACGCAGTGACCCGGCACGTTGCGCCTCCGGGCGGGGTGGCGACGATGACTCCGGCGCGGCGACTCAAGAACATCCTTGGCGGCTCGGCCGGCAACTTCGTCGAGTGGTTCGACTGGTTCGCGTACTCGGCCTTCGCCATTTATTTCTCGCGTGCGTTCTTTCCGGCAGGCGACCAGACGGCGCAGTTGCTCGGTGCGGCGGCTATTTTTGCCGTCGGTTTCATCGCGCGGCCGCTGGGTGCGCTGCTGTTCGGCAGCTATGCCGACCGTGCTGGTCGCCGAGCGGCGCTCACGCTGTCCGTGGCGATGATGTGCGGCGGATCGCTGATGATCGCGTTGATCCCGACCGGGCTCGGCGTACTGTCGCCGGCGTTGCTGCTCGTCGCGCGCCTGCTGCAGGGCCTGTCGGTGGGTGGTGAGTACGGTGCGTCCGCGACGTACATCAGCGAGATGGCGGAACGGACCCAGCGTGGCTTCTGGTCGGGGTTTCTCTACGTCACGCTGACGGGCGGCCAGCTGGCCGCGTTGCTGTTGCTGGTACTGCTGCAGCGTGTGCTCACTGAGCCGCAGCTGTACGAATGGGGCTGGCGCATTCCATTCGCCGTCGGCGCGGCCCTTGCGGTCATCGTGTGGTGGATTCGCCGCGGCATCCACGAGACCCGTTCGTTCACGCATGCATCCGTGCCGGAAGATGAGCGAGGTCAGGCGTGGGCCTTGTTCACCCGGTATCCGAAGGAGACCCTGACGGTCATGGCGCTGACTGCCGCCGGCGGGCTCGGCTTCTACACCTACACGGCGTACATGCAGAAGCTGCTGATCAACAGCGCGGGGTTCTCGAAGCCCGTGGCGTCACAGGTGGTGACGTTGCTGCTCGCGACGTTCATGTTCCTGCCGCCGCTCGCCGGCTGGCTCGCCGACCGGGTCGGGCATCGACGCACGCTGCTCGCGTCATATGCGGGACTTGCCCTGGTCAGCGTGCCGATCCTCAACGCGATCTCGACGTCGACCAGTGCCGTGACGGCGTACTTCCTGGGACTGGTGCCGCTGGTCCTGTTGTCTGGTTACTGCGGGCTGAGCGCCATCTTCAAGGCGGAGCTTTACCCGGTGCACGTGCGCGCGCTGGGCGTCGCGGTGCCTTATGCAATCGCCCAGGCGATCTTTGGCGGCAACGCGGAGACGGCTGCGCTGTACCTGAAGCAGATCGGGCATGAGGCTGCGTACTTCTGGCTCGTGTCGGGAATGATGGTCGTGGGCATCCTCGCGACCTTGCGACTGCGCGACACGCGCGAGCACAGCCTGATTCACCAGGAACACGAACGAGCGGGTTGATCCGGCCGCCCCGCGGCCCTCTCCCACGCGTACGTGGGAGAGGTGAGGAGTGTCAGTCTTCGAGGAAGCTCCGCAGCTGCTCACTGCGACTCGGATGCCGCAGCTTGCGCAGCGCCTTCGCCTCGATCTGCCGGATGCGCTCGCGCGTGACGTCGAACTGCTTGCCCACTTCTTCGAGCGTATGGTCCGTCGTCATGTCGATGCCGAAGCGCATGCGCAGCACCTTGGCTTCGCGTGGCGTCAGGCCGGCCAGCACCGAGTGCGTGGTTTCACGCAGCGATTCCGTCGTCGCCGATTCGATCGGCGATTCCACCGAGGTATCCTCGATGAAGTCACCCAGGTGCGAATCCTCGTCGTCGCCGATCGGAGTCTCCATCGAGATGGGCTCCTTCGCGATCTTGAGGACCTTGCGGACCTTGTCTTCCGGCATTTCCATGCGCACCGCCAGCTCTTCGGGCGTGGGCTCACGGCCCATTTCCTGGAGCATCTGGCGCGAGATGCGGTTGAGCTTGTTGATCGTCTCGATCATGTGCACCGGGATGCGGATGGTGCGCGCCTGGTCGGCGATCGAACGCGTGATCGCCTGGCGGATCCACCACGTGGCGTACGTCGAGAACTTGTAGCCGCGACGGTACTCGAACTTGTCCACGGCCTTCATCAGGCCGATGTTGCCTTCCTGGATGAGGTCCAGGAACTGCAGGCCGCGGTTCGTGTACTTCTTCGCGATCGAGATCACGAGACGGAGGTTGGCTTCGACCATCTCCTTCTTCGCGCGACGGGCCTGCGCCTCGCCGACGGCGATCTCGCGATTGATCTCCTTGATCTCGGCGATCGACAGGCGCGCGCGCTTCTCGCTCAGGGCCAGCCGGTTCTGTTCGCGCTCGATCTCCTCGCGGAATTTCGCGAGCGCGGCCGAGTGCTTGCGCTTCGCCCGCACGTGCTTGTCGAGCCACGTGAGGTTGGTCTCGTTGCGCGGGAAAGTCTCGATGAAGTCCGAGCGCGGCATGCCGGCGTCGCGGACGCAGCGCAGCATGATCGCCTTCTCGATCGAGCGGATCTCGTTCAGGTGCTCGCGCAGCTGCGTGATGAGCTGCTCGAACATCTTGGGCGAGAGCTTGAGTTCCATGAACTCTTCGGCGAGCTTCTTGCGCAGCTTGATCGTCTTCGGATCCTTGCTGCCTTTCTCCTCGAGCGACTTCATGACCTGCGCGTAGACCTTGCCGAGCGAGGCAAAGCGGCGCGCGGCTTCTTCCGGATCCGGGCCGGTCTCGAGCGCTTCCTCTTCTTCCGTTCCTTCGCCGTCGGCGGCCTCTTCCTCAACCTCGGCTTCCGGGGCTGCCTTCGCAGCGAGCTTCGGGTTGATCGGTTCGGCGATCACGTCCGGCGCGTTCGGGTCGACAAAGCCGACGATGATGTCGACCAGGCGGCCCGTGCCCGACTTCAGCGGCTCGTAAGCGCGCAGGATGTATTCGAAGGTCGGCGGATAGTGCGACAGCGCGCGACGGACGGAATCGAGGCCTTCCTCGATCCGCTTCGCGATCGCGATTTCGCCTTCACGCGTGAGCAGCTCGACCGTGCCCATCTCGCGCATGTACATGCGGACCGGGTCGGTGGTGCGGCCGAATTCGGCGTCGACAGTGGTGGCGAGCGCCTGCGCGGCTTCCTCAGCCGCCTCTTCATCGGCAACGACCGTCTCGCGCATCAGCAACGCTTCGGCGTCCGGCGCCTTCTCGTACACCGGAATGCCCATGTCGTTGATCATCTGCACGATGTCTTCGATCTGCTCCGGATCGACGATCTCGGACGGCAGGTGGTCGTTGACTTCGGCGTACGTCAGGAAGCTCTGCTCCTTGCCGCGCGCGATCAGCAGCTTGAGCTGCGACTGGCGATCTTCCGGGGTGCTGGCAGGCAGCTTGATCTCGATTCGCTCGGCTTTTTCCTTGCCTGCCTTGCGGCCGGCCTTCCCGGGCTTCTCTTTCGCTACGGTGGTGACAACCGGCACGGCAGCAGCCGGCTTGGCTGCTGCAGCGACAGGCTTCACCGGCACCGCACCCTTCGCAGCCTTGGCCGGTGCGGTGGGGACGACTTGCCTGGCGGCAACGTGCTTGGCGGCGACGTGCTTGGCGGCGACCGGCGCCGCTGCAGTTTTCGCCGGCACGTGCTTCGCCGGTGCGGACTTGGCCGACGCCACGGGTGTGCGTCCCGCTTTCACGGGTGCGGCAGCAGTGACCCTGCGCTGGCTGGTCGCCGGTTTGACGGCTTTGGTCGGCTTGGCCGCAGGCTTCGCCGCCTTCTTCACTGCTGGCTTGGCCTTGGCTGGCGCCGCTGCCCTTCGGGTCAGCGCTGCCTTGGCTTTGGCCGCCGGTGCGGGCTTGCTGGCGGGATGCTTCCTGGCCGGTTTGCGTGCCGTCGTCTTGCTCAAGATGGAACGCCTCACGGGGAGTCTAAAAAAGAGCGGAATTCTACCATGACGGGGTCAGGCTGCGCCCGATTATCGAGGGGTTTCCGGGGGCTTGCGTGCCGCCGGGCTCCGGGCCTGGAGCAGTCCCTGCAATTCCAGCTTTTCGGCATCGTCCAGTGACGAATCCCGGGCCTTGGCCATCAGCTCGTCGAGCCGCCGGACCGGGGACTCCTCGATGATCAGACGGTTCAGGGCCGATTTCAGTTCCGCGGCTGCGCCCGCAGCATCCGGCGCCAGGCATACCGCCGCGGCCAGCCTGGCCAACGAACCCTGCTCGGGCCGGTCGCGCCAGCGCTCCAGGACCGCCGCCGTGTTCGCGGGGGTATCTTCGCGCAGCCGCGTCAGCATCTCGGCCAGAAGCGGAATTCCCGGCCGGTCGATGGCCGCCACGGCGTCGATCTGCTGTCCGCTGATGGCCGTCGCCGAGGCCGGGTGGTGCACGAGCAGCATGACCGCCTGCCGGATCAGGGTGCCGCGTCCCGGGGCAGAGCCATGCGAGGCTCCGAACCGCGCGCCGCCGAGGCCGCTCGGGCGCTCATAACCGCTTGAATTTCTTTCCGAATAAGAGCTGCTCGACGAAGTTGGGGCGCGTGCCTGGCCAGCGCCAGCCTGCATGTCCTGAGCATCGCCACCCAGCATTTCATTGAGGCGGGCAGGCGCCATGCCGACCACTGCTGCCAGTTGATTGACCAACAGCTCGCGGTAGACGTCGGACGGAATCCTGCGCACCAGCGGCCGCGCCAGCTCGACCAGCCTGGCCCGGCCGTCGACGCTGCCGGTCTCGACCCGCGACGACAATTCACGGATCAGGTACTGCGAGAGCGGCGTTGCCTCCGCGAGGCGCGCCTCGAACGCCTCTTTTCCCTCTTCGCGCACGAGCGTGTCGGGGTCGTGGCCGTCCGGCAGGAACAGGAAACGCACCTGTCGACCCTGCTTCACTTCAGCAACTGCGTTTTCGAGCGCTCGCCAGGCCGCCGCACGTCCCGCCCGGTCACCGTCGAAGCAGAACACCACTTCGCCGACGAGACGGAAGATGCGCTGCAGGTGCTCGGGCGTCGTCGACGTGCCGAGCGTCGCCACCGCATAGGTGATACCGGCCTGGTGCAGGCTGACGACGTCCATGTAGCCCTCGACCACCATCAGCCGCTGCAGGCTGCGAGTTGCCTGGCGTGCTTCGTACAGGCCGTAGAGCTCGCGGCCTTTGTGGAAGAGTTCGGTCTCTGGCGAGTTCAGGTACTTGGGTTCGCCTTGATCGAGCACACGCCCGCCGAATGCGATCGTGCGACCGCGCGTGTCGCGGATCGGGAACATGACGCGGTCGCGGAAGCGATCGTAGAAGCCGCGCTCGCGCGCATGGCTGCCGCTGGTGGCGGCACTCGAAACGGTGTCGGTTGCGGACGAAGACGACGCGGGTGCAGCTGTCGTGTCCTGCTGTGGCTGGCGTTCGATGATGAGGCCCGCGCGCAGCAGCACGTGCCGTTCGTCCTCAGTGCCGCCGTACCGTTCGAGCAGCCCGTCCCAGCGTGCGGCCGCATAACCGATACCGAACTTCTGCACGGCGTCGGCGTCGAGCCCGCGTCGTTTCACGTAGTCGCGTGCACGCGAATCGCCGCTCAGGCACTGGCGGAAGTAGAGCGCGGCGCGTTCCATCGCCACGTAGAGTTCGTCGTGCGGGTTGGCCGGGCCTGCGGCAGCGCCGCCTTCGCGCGGCACCTCGAGGCCGGCTCGCGCCGCGAGATCCTCGACCGCCTCGATGAAGCCGAGGTGATCGTATTCCATGACGAAGCCGAGCACGGTGCCGTGGGCGCCGCAGCCGAAGCAGTGATAGAACTGCTTGTCGACGCTGACCCAGAACGACGGCGTCTTTTCGTCGTGAAACGGGCAGCAGGCCTTGTACTCGCGACCGGCTTTCTTCAACTGCACGCGGCTGCCGATCACCTCGATGATGTCGGTGCGGGCGACGATTTCGTCGATGAAATGCTGGGGGATGCGGGCCACGTTGCGGGTTCGGCGTCGGGTCGGGTAGCGATAGTGGGGGTGCGGGTGGACGCTCGCAAGAGCGGCTTTTCGGGCGGCCTGAACTTGTGGTCAGGAGGCGGATTGCGGCGGTCGATCCGGTTGCTTTTCCGGCGGGCGGAAAGGCAGACACGCCCGCCGGAACAAGCAACCGGATCGACCGCTTGATACGACGCACCTGAGCGAGTTTTCGGCCGGGCCCGAAAACTCGCACGGTGCAAGCGGCGTCAAGGGCCGCACCCCGACAGATTGCTGCCGACGGCTGCCGGAGCCCGCGAACGGGGCCGATCTCTGCCGTTGCGAACGGCACCAGCGCGACACCCAATGCGACCAGTACAAGCGCCAGATTCAACACGAAAGTGGCCGCGAGCCTTAACCTTTGGTTCCCGCATCAATCGGCTTTGACGCCTCTATCCGGCTGCATGCGCCGTGTGTCTCGTCGGGCGTGGCATCTGCACTTCGGCTTTGATGACTGTGCTTTTCGCCCGGCGAGACGCTCAGGCGCCGCGTGTCAGGTTGGGGTTCGGGTCTTGCTCCCGCGCCCGTGTCTGCCTTTCCGGGCGCGGGAGAAAGACCCGAACCCCAACCTTCGACTGCTGTCGTCCTGAATACCAGTCGCCGCGCAGAACGCGCAGCGAAAACAACGAAGTAAATGAAAGCGCCCAACGAAGGCGCACCGGCACGCAGCCGGATCAGGCGGAGAGCGCCGCCTTGATGCGGGCGCTGGCCGCGCCCATGTCAGTGCGCCCGGCAGCCTTCGCCTTGACGATCGCCATCACCTTGCCCATGTCCTTGACGGACGCGGCACCGGTGGACGCGATGGCATCCCTGATCAGGGCATCGACTTCGGCGTCGGAGAGTTGCACGGGCAGGTAGACCGTCAGCAGTTCGATTTCGGCCTGTTCCCTGGCCGCGAGATCAGCGCGTCCGCCCTGTTCGAACTGGGCGATCGATTCCTTGCGCTGCTTGAGCATCTTCTCGATGACCGACAGCACCTGCGCGTCGTCCAGCGAGATGCGTTCGTCCACTTCGCGCTGCTTGATGCCTGCCTGCAGCATGCGGATGGTGCCGAGACGCTCTTTCTCGCCCGCGCGCATGGCGGACTTCATGTCCGCGGTGATCCGCTCCTTGAGGGAAGCCGTGGTCATCGTGGCGTACTGGCGTCGAAATCAGAGGACTCGATCAACCAAGCGACTGGTCGATCGGGTAAGCGAATCAGAAATTGCGGACGCGGGGTGCCGACGAGAAATCGCGAGTGCTGCGCTTCTGGTGGCGCTTCACGGCGGCCGCCTTCTTGCGCTTACGCTCCTGCGTCGGCTTCTCGTAGAATTCGCGGCGACGAAGTTCCGTCAGCACGCCGGCCTTTTCGCACGCACGCTTGAAGCGGCGCAGGGCGGCATCGAAGTATTCGTTCTCACGGATGCGGACGCTGGGCATCGAAACCTCGTCAATCGGTCAAAACGGCTGGACGGCCGGCCAGTGGCCTGGGCGCCAGTCATCGAAACGTTGTTGGACAGCCAGCCGGGCCCCGAGGGACGCACGGCCAGTAAGGGACCGCGAATTCTAGAGATCGCGGCGGGGAATTGCAAAAGTACAGCGAGCTGACGACATGCGGGTTCTGGGGATCGAGACCTCCTGCGACGAGACTGCCGCCGCCGTCTATGACGGCAAAGCCGGCTTGCTCGCGCACGAGCTGTACAGCCAGGTGGCACTGCACGCGACCTATGGGGGCGTGGTGCCCGAGCTCGCCTCACGCGACCACCTTCGTAAGTTATTGCCTTTGTTGGAAAAAACGGTCGACCTCAGCGGTGGACGTGCGTCGATCGACGGCATCGCCTATACCAGTGGCCCCGGCCTGGTGGGTGCACTGCTGGTCGGGGCCGCCGTCGCCCGTAGCCTTGCCTACGCCTGGGACCTGCCCTGCATCGGGGTGCACCACATGGAAGGTCACCTGCTGGCGCCCCTGCTCGAGCCCGAGCCGCCGCAGTTCCCGTTCGTCGCGTTGCTGGTCTCGGGCGGACATACGCTGCTTGCCCGGGTGGAGGGGGTCGGCCGGTACGAACTCCTGGGGAGTTCGCTCGACGACGCGGCAGGCGAGGCCTTCGACAAGACGGCGAAGCTGCTCGGACTGGGATACCCCGGCGGGCCGCAGCTCGCCGCTCTCGCCGAGCAGGGCCGGCCCGACGTGTTCCGCTTCCCGCGACCGCTGACCGAGCGTCCGGGCCTCGACTTTTCGTTCAGCGGCCTCAAGACCGCCGTCGTCGTGGCGCTGCGCAACCGCGGCGAACTCGACCCGCAGGCGCGAGCCGACGCGGCCCGGGGGTTCGAGGAAGCCGTGGTCGACACGCTCGTGATCAAGTGCCAACGGGCTATCGATGCAACCGGCGCCTCGACACTCGTCGTGGCGGGCGGCGTGGGCGCCAACCGGCGGCTGCGCGCCCGGATGCTTGCGATGGGCGAGCGGCAGGGGGTCCGGGTCGTCTATCCTCGCGCCGAGTTCTGCACCGACAACGCGGCGATGATCGCGCTGCTGGGGCAACTGCGGCTCGCCGCAGGCGAACGCGACGACTTCTCGATCCGTGCCCGCGCACGGTGGCCGATGACGGACCTGGTGCCGCCGTCGCCCGCCGCCTGAGGGCAGCCGGACTGCGAGACTGCACGACAGAATTGAACCGACCGGCCCGCCAGAGCGAACAGACGGCAACGATGGACACCATTTTTCTGACGGGCCTCACCGCCGAATGCATCATCGGCATCTGGGACTGGGAACGGAAGGTCAAGCAGAAGGTCGTGATCGACCTCGAGATGTCCACGGACATCCGCAAGGCCGCCGCGAGCGATCACATCGACGACACGCTCGACTACAAGAAGGTGTCGAAGCGCCTGTTGCAGTTCGTGAGCGAGTCGGAGTTCCAGCTGGTCGAGACGCTGATCGACCGCATCGCGCAGGTCATCCTCACGGAATTCGACGTTCCCGCAGTCAAGATTCGGCTGAACAAGCAAGGCGCGCTGCGCGGTTCCCGCGACGTGGGCATCGTCATCGAGCGTCGACGCGCAGACTACCCGACGCCGTGAGCACCACGACGGTCCATGTCGCGGCGGGCAGCAACGTCGCGCCGTTCAAGAACCTGCGTCGCGCGCTCGACATGCTCGAGCATGACTTCGCGCCGGTCACCGTCTCCCGCGCGTATGCCAATGCCGCCGTCGGATTCGAGGGTGACGATTTCATCAACCTCGTGGTTGGTTTCAAGACCGACCTGACGGTGCACCAGGTGATCGAACGGCTGCATGCCGCCGAGTCTGCGTGCGGACGCGAGCGCCTGGCGCCGAAGTGGGCGCCACGCGCGATGGATCTCGACATCCTCTTGTTCGGCGACACGGTTTGCGACGAGCCGGGGCTCACGCTGCCGCGGCCCGACTTGCTCAAGCGGCCGTACATGCTGGGCCCGGCAGCGGAAATCGCGTCGGACACCGTGCACCCGATCGAGCGGCGCACTCTTGGTGAGTTGTGGCGGGACATGCAGGCGTCGCAGGCAGCGCACGCGATGCGGCCGGTGGAACTGGCGTGGCTGGCCGGGCGCGGCGACAAAGCATGAAGCCGCGCGAGCTGTTCACGCAGCGCGGCAGGTCAGATGCTGCGTCCGCCGTCGACTGCGAGGATCTGGCCGGTGACGTACGGCGCTTCCGCCGCAAAAAAAAAGGCCGTGCGCGCGATGTCGTCCGGCGAACCGGTGCGCTTGAGGGCGGTCTTCGCCACGATCTCGTCCTGCAGGGCTGGATCGAGCCCGCCTTCGGGCCACAGCACTGGACCGGGCGCAATCGCATTCACACGGACGTCGGGACCGAGTTCGCGCGCGAGCGATTTCGTCAGCATGATCAGGCCGGCCTTCGCGACCGAGTAAACCGGGTGTGCCTGCAACGGCCGCATGCCGTGGATGTCCGCGAGGTTCAGGATCAGGCCGCGAGTCCTGCGCAGTTCAGGTGCGGCAGCTTGCGACAGGAACAGCGGCGCCCGCAGGTTGGTGCCGACGAGGTCATCGAACTGCTCCGCCGTGATCGTGCCGACGGGCGTCGGCATGAAACTCGATGCGTTGTTGACCAGGATGTCGAGCCGGCCAAACCGTGCGACCACGTCCGCGATCAGAGTCGGCAGTGCTTCGACATCGAGCAGGTCGCAGGCGAAGGCTGCGGCAGACCCGGTCCGGATCGCATTGAGTTCGCTGATGAGGCTGTCGGCCTCGCCGCCCGACGTGCGGAGATGCACGGCGAGCGACGCGCCACCAGCGTGCAGCCTCCGTACGATTGCTTCGCCCAGCCGACGAGCGCCTCCCGTCACCAGCGCGCAGTGTCCAGCCAGCGGAAAGTCGGCAGCGTTGCTCATGGGTTCGCGCTTCGGTGCAATTTCGTGGGTGGAATCGCGCGCCGAAGTTCGTCGATGCGCGTGCCCGACATCAAGATACCTCAGCCACAACGGGCTGTCCGCGAGAAAGGATTCCACCACCGATGACCGTGCCCCTGGACCTGCCCGAGCTGACGCCCGAGGAGGCGACGCACAGCGCCGCACTGACTGAGCGCATCCACGCGGACATCGTTGCCGAGGGCGGCTGGATCGGGTTCGACCGGTTCATGCAGCTGGCGCTCTATGAACCGGGCCTCGGCTATTACAGCGCTGGGGCGCGCAAGTTCGGTGCGGCGGGCGATTTCATCACGGCGCCCGAGGTGGCCCCGGTGTTCAGCCGCTGCCTGGCTCTGCAGTGCGCCGAGGTGCTGCAGCAGCTGGGGCCGGAATCGCGCCTGCTCGAACTTGGGGCGGGTTCGGGCGCGATGGCTGCGGAGCTGCTCGCCGAACTCGAGCGGCAGGGTACGCTGCCGGCCGAGTACTGGATTCTCGATCTCAGCGCGGATCTGCGCGAACGCCAGCGCGAGACCCTGGAGCAGGCCGTCCCGCACCTCCTGCCGCGCGTGCAGTGGCTCGACTCGCTGCCCCAAGTGCCTTTCACCGGCATGATCCTGGCAAACGAGGTGCTCGACGCGCTGACGATCGAGCGCTTCGCGATTCGCAGTGGCGAGGTCAATGCGCTCGGCGTGAGTTCAGAGTTCGGTCAGCTGCAGCTGGCCGAAGTGCGCGCGGCCTCGCGCCTGGTCGCGGCCGTGCGCAGAATCGAAACGGACGCCGGCATTGCGTTGCCGGACGGTTACGAGTCCGAGGTGTGTACCGGCCTGGCCCCCTGGTTCGAGTCGATCGCGTATTCGCTCGAACGCGGAGTCCTGCTGTTCATCGACTACGGCCTGCCGCGGCGCGAGTATTACTCGGCCGACCGCACGCGCGGCACGCTGCTCTGTCACTTTCGACACCGCTTCCACGAGGACGCGCTCACTCGCGTCGGGCTGCAGGACATCACTGCGTGGGTCGATTTCACGGCCGTTGCCGATGCGGCGCAAGGCGCGGGATGCGAGGTTGCCGGTTACACGACGCAGGCGCATTTCCTGATCGGTTGCGGCCTCGGCGATTTCGTCGCCAACGTCGAGGGGCTCGAGCTGGTCCAGCGCCTGAACCTGTCACGCCAGGCGATGGTGCTCACGCTGCCAGGTGAAATGGGTGAACGCTTCAAGGTCATCGCGCTGTCAAAGGAATACGCTTCGCCGCTGCGAGGCTTCGCGACGCGGGACCTGCGTCACTCCCTGTAGCCCAGGCCGAGTGCGCTCAGCGCCCCTGTACGTTTTGAATCGCCGCGACCCGGGCAACTCGCAGCGCCTGCGCAATCGCGGGCCCCGCCAGCTGCTTCATTACGTCGACGTCGAGCTTGACCGCTGCCGCAGCACTGAAGCAGTCGCGAAAAAGCCGGGCCTGGGGGTAGGTTCGCGCCCGCAATTCCGGGCCGCGCCCGCGAGCATCCGCCTCGCAGGCGAGCAGCAGCTTGTCGAAGCGCTCGGGGCGACGAAACGCGTCGGTGGCCTCCAGCACCTCGAGCACGGTCGTATCCCGCAGCTCGGTCGCGCGATGGATGCGCTGGTGCTCGCGGGACACGAGTTGTCCCAGCTCCCGGTGCTCGGTGGGCACCTTGAGCCGCTCGCACATCTGACCAATGACGTGGACGCCCGCCTGTTCGTGACCGACATGCCTCGGCCACTGATCCCGAGGCGTGACGCCCTTGCCGAGGTCGTGCACGAGCGCGGCAAATCGCACCGTCGTTTCACTCGACAGCTCGCACGCGACGTCCAGCACCTGCAGCGTGTGGACGCCGGTGTCGATTTCGGGATGCCACTTCTCGGGCTGCGGCACGCCGAACAAGCAGTCGATCTCCGGCAGCAGCACCGCGAGCGCACCGCACTGGCGCAGTACATTGAAGTAGACCGCCGGCGTCTTCTCGCCCAGCGCTCGCTCGGTTTCGACCCAGACGCGTTCAGCCACCAGGGTCCGCAACTCGCCGGAGCGCACGATGTCCTGCATCAGCTGCATCGTCTCGGGCGCAATCGTAAAGCCGAGCGGCGCGAAGCGCGCAGCGAAACGCGCGACGCGCAGCACCCGCAACGGGTCTTCGACGAAGGCGGGTGAGACGTGGCGCAGAACACGAGCCTCGAGGTCGCGGCGGCCACCGTACGGATCGACCACATCGCTGCCGTCATCGCCGCTTTCGATCGATTGCGCCATTGCGTTAATGGTGAGGTCACGCCGCGCGAGGTCTTCCTCGAGCGTGACGTCGGGCGAGAAACGCGTGGCGAAGCCGTAGTAGCCCGCACCGGTCTTGCGTTCGGTCCGGGCAAGCGCGTACTGGTCGCCGGTCTGCGGATGCAGGAAGACGGGAAAGTCCTTGCCGACGGGACGGTAACCGAGCGCGAGCAGGTCGTCGGGCTGAGCGCCGACGACCACGTAGTCGCGTTCGGTGAAAGGCCGTCCGAGCAGCGTATCGCGCACCGCACCGCCCACCAGGTAGGTTTTCATTGCTGAATCGTAGCCGAGATCGCTTCAAGACGTGGGTGCCAGGGCTGGAATCCGGTTTCGATTCCGACGCCCGGAAAGGCAGACACGGGCGTCGGAATCGAAACCGGATCCCAGCCTCGGCGTCACGCGCCTGGGCGACTCGTCGGGCGATACAGCATTGACCAAGGCGGGGCGGCATCCCTCGCCCGACGACTCGCACGGCGCATGCAGCCTGACGCATGCGTGGTCGGAGCAGCCCTGCCGAGGAGCATGCCGCGCGTGGCGATGGTCGATTGCGGTGATCGCAGTCAGTGATCGAGGTATTGCGCCGAGTCTGCGTTCCGGAGCTCTCAACGCTGCGTGCGCCGTGCGACCTTTTCCGCTCTGGCGGAAAAGGCGCTCAGGCGCGGTATCGCAAGCGGCCGATCCGGGGCCTTTCCCAGAGCGCGTGTCTGCCTTTCCAAGCCCAGGGAAAAGCCACGGATCGGCCGCCTGCAATGCCCGCCGATTCGCCAATTCCCACGCGATTCTAGCGTCCGACGCTTCGCGCGACTGAGTCGCTTCGCTAAGCTCAACGCATGCTCTCCCATTGCCTGCGAATCGCCGCCATCGCCAGCGCAGCACTCGCGCTGAACGGCTGTTACGTACTGCAGGCAGCAAGCGGCCAGGCCGAGGTGATCCGTCGCAGCGAACCGATTCCGCGTGTGCTCGCGGACCCATCGACACCCGCAAAGACGAGGGAAAGACTGCAACTCGTCGAGGCGGCGCGCGACTTCGCGATCCGACGAGCTCGCGCTCCACGACGGCAAGAGCTACCGCAAGTACGCGGACATGGGTCGTCCCTACGTCGTGCACAACGTGGTCGCCACGCCGGAGTTTTCGGTCGAACCGCGTCGCTGGTGCTTTCCGATCACGGGATGCATCGCGTACCGCGGCTATTTCAACGAGGCAAGCGCGCGCTCCTACGGTCGCAAGCTGTCGTTGCGCGGTAACGACGTCAGTGTCGACGGCGTCCCGGCGTACTCCACGCTGGGTCACCTGCCGGATCCGGTGTTCGGTTCGATGCTCGGCTGGCGCGACACGCGCCTCGTCGGCACGATTTTTCACGAGCTCGCGCACGAGCGGCTCTACTTCGCCGACGACAGCGAGATGAACGAGGCGTTCGCGAGCGTCGTCGAGGACGAAGGCATTCGCCGCTGGCTGCTGCAGCAGGGCAGGGCAGGCGAGATCGCCGCACACGAGGCGGCGGTGGCGCGACAAAAGGAGTTTGCAGCGCTGCTGCGCGACACACGCGGCCGGCTCGCGCAACTCTATGCCTCGGGCTTGCCTCCCGACAGCATGCGCATCGAGAAGCAGCGCGAATTCGGCCGGCTCGAGTTTCGTTACGAACAGCTGCGTGATCGCTGGGGCGGTTATGCCGGATACGATGGCTGGTTCGCGCGCACGCTCAACAATGCGCACCTGGCGGCGGTCGCGACGTACGAGGATTGCGTTCCGGGTCTGCGGCAGACATTACAGGCGGCGGGTTCGCTGCCGGCGTTCTATGCCACGGTCGAATCGACCCGTCGGCTCGACGTGAAGGCGCGCCACACCCAGCTGTGTGAGGCACAACCCGGCATGGCGCGCTGAAACTCAGTGAGTCTGCAGGTAGCGCGGCAACACACTGCGCATCGCTGTCCGCTCGATGCCGAGTTCCGCGAGCCCGTCGCAGTCGCACGTGGAGTCGATCGTGGCGGACAGGAAGTTGTCGGTCGAGAACGGCTTGCCGGGGATGAAGTCCATGACCGCCGCCTGGACGCGCGAAACCGCGCGCGGCAAAGGGATCACCATGCGCTTGAGCCCGAGGCAGTGGGCTGTCAGCCGTACGATCTCGCCGAGCGTCATCACGTCAGGGCCGCACAACTGGAAGGTACTGCCCGCGGCGTCCTTTCGTTCCAGGCACGTGACGAACGCAGCGGCCACGTCGCCCACGTAGACCGGTGCGAACTTCGCATCGGCGCAGGCCAGGGGCAGCATGCCCGGCGTGATCTTCAGGATGCTGGCGAAGTTGTTGATGAATGCATCGCCCGGTCCGAAGACAACGGAGGGCTGAAAAATCACGTACTCCGGTGACCCGCCTGCACAGTGCTCGCGGATGTAATCCTCGGCGAGCCCCTTCGACGTCAAGTAGTGACTCGGACCGCGCTGTGAATCGGCTTTCAGGCCGCTCATGTGCAGGTAGCGCCGAACGCCGGCGGCGCGGCAGGCGCGCACGCATTTCTGCGGCAGTTCGGTGTGCACGCGGCGAAACTGTTCACCGTTGCCGCGTCCGAATTGCGTCTCGTTGAGGATGCCGACCAGGTTGATGACGGCGTCGCAGCCGTGAAACTCGTCCTCCAGCCGCTGTTCGTCATGCACGTCGGCGCGGACGAGCCGCACCGACGGCAGGACCGTCGAGTCCCGGTGCTGTCCCGGGTCACGAGTCAGCACCTTCACGCCGTGGCCGGCTGCGCCGAGTCGCGCCACGATCTGCTGCCCGATGAAACCTGTCCCGCCGAGGACGCAGACCTGCAATGACATTTGTGCTGCGACCCTGCGGGATGCGAACCGCCGGCTCAGCGGATCGGGATCACGAGCATCGCATTGCCACGGCGTATCTGCAGCACGAACGCCTCCTGGCCTTCGGTGGCCTTGCGGAACTCCGCCACACTGGCGATGCGCACGCGGCCCACCGCGAGGATCACGTCGTTGGCGCGCAGGCCCCGCTGCGCCGCAGGGCTGCCGTCCGCGACGGCGCGGATCAGCACGCCATTCGGGCCGTCCGTGATGTCCGCGCCATCGAGGCCGGAATGCGCGCCGCTCGCCTTGGCTTCGGCCGTTGCGTCACGCTCGCTGACCGTCGCGGTCACGCGCCGCGGCTTGCCGTCGCGCAGCAACGAGAGGTCCACTTTCTCGCCGATGCTGAGCAGGCCGATCGAATTACGCAGGCTGCCGGCGTCCTTCACCGGGCGACCGTTGACGGCAGTGATGACGTCGCCCGCCTTGACGCCCGCCTTCTCGGCCGCCGAACCTTCGACGACCTGCGACACCAGCGCACCCTGCGTGGTTTGCGGCAGGTCCATGCTCTGCGCGATCTCGGGTGCCAGCGTCTGGATGTTCACGCCGAGCACGCCGCGCTTTACGGCGCCGTACTTGATCAGCTGGTTCATCACGACCTTCATCATGTTCGCCGGGATCGCGAAACCGATGCCGATGTTGCCGCCCGTGCGGGAGAGGATCGCGGAGTTGATGCCGACGAGCTGGCCGCCGAGATTCACGAGCGCTCCGCCGGAATTGCCCGGGTTGATCGACGCGTCCGTCTGGATGAAGTCTTCGTAGCCTTCCGGGTTGATGCCGGAGCGGCCGAGCGCGCTCACGATGCCGGAAGTCACGGTGTGGCCGAGGCCGAATGGATTACCGATGGCGACGACGAAATCGCCGACCTCCGCGCGATCGGAATCGGCGATCGGCAGGTCGACGAGGTTACCGGCCTGGACTTTGAGCACTGCGACGTCGGAGCCGGGATCGGTACCGACGACTTTCGCCTTCAGCGATCGGTTGTCGAGCAGCTGCACGGTGATGTCAGTGGCGTTCTCGACGACGTGCGCGTTGGTGATGATGTAGCCGTTCTTCGCGTCGACGATCACGCCTGAGCCCGCGCTCTGGAATTCACGCTGGCGCGGCTGGTTCGGCGCATCGAAAAAGCGGCGGAAGAACGGGTCGTTCATCAGCGGGTTCTGTTCTTCGACGGTGCCGCGGGTCGCGATGTTCACGACAGCCGGGGTGACGCGCTTCAGCATCGGGGCGAGCGAAGGCACCGGGGTCTCGCCGACGGTGGCCGGAAGCTGCGCGCCTGCCACCGAGGACCATGCGGCGAGCAGGAGGGTGGCGAGGCTCAAGGGAAGCTTCATGGGCAATGGATTCCTGGATATCTGCTGACGTTTCCGCCGAAAACGGCGCGGATTCTAGCAGGCGCGATTTCGCCTTCGGCTCCGGCCGGTCACGCTTCGGACTACCAGCCTCGCGCCGAGTTCCGCGGGATGCGCCAACCAGGAGTGTGGGCAATCCTGTGGATATCGTGTGTGGGCGCGGTGCGTTGCCAGTGCAACCCGGCGGACACAAGATGTTGTGTTCCAGCAGGAAAATTCCTCTTGACGGGGAAGTCGTTTCGGGCATCCCTGCATATTTTGGCGGCGGTGTCGTAACCGCATGAATTGCAAATGAAAAAACTTCACGCCAGGGCGCAGGAGCGGAGGGAAATCAGCAGTTGACGGGCGTTCGGACGGTGCATAGTCTTGCCTCCCTGACCCTAGATGTTGTGTCCGGCACGAGTGTCCTCCAGGGGGTTCCTGGACACTCCGAGCAGACCGCACACCGGGGCCGGTCGGTTTATTGCGGTTTTCGTCGTGCGCGGCGGGGGCAGCGATCCGAGGGGGAGTATTTCCATTTTTCTGCAGCCGCCGTGAGCCGGGGAGCCGTGTTGCCGCAATGAGCACCGCCGTGAAATTGCATTCATCTGATGCGCGCAGCATCCCGTTCCAGGAAGCGTCACTCGACATCTGGGACAAAAAATACCGCCTGTCCGCCAAGGACGGGACACCGATCGACCGCTCGATGGACGACACGTACAAGCGCGTTGCCCGGGCATTGGCCGATGTCGAAACACCCGAGGTCCGCGAGACCTGGAACGAACAGTTCCTGTGGGCATTGCGCCGTGGCGCGATCCCGGCCGGCCGCGTCACCTCGAACGCCGGCGCGAAGGAGCACAAGCCTGCCACTTCGACGATCAACTGCACCGTGTCGGGCACCATCCGCGACTCGATGGACGACATCCTCGGCAAGGTGCACGAGGCCGGCCTCACGCTGAAGGCCGGCTGCGGCATCGGCTACGAATTCTCGACGCTGCGCCCGCGCGGCGCGTACGTGTCGGGTGCGGGCGCCTATACCTCGGGCCCGCTCTCGTTCATGGATATCTACGACAAGATGTGCTTTACCGTCTCGTCGGCCGGCGGTCGCCGCGGCGCGCAGATGGGCACGTTCGACATCGGTCATCCCGACGCGATGGAGTTCATCCGTTCCAAGCGCGAGGCTGGCCGGTTGCGTCAGTTCAACCTGTCGCTGCTGGTCACCGACGAGTTCATGCAGGCGGTGCGCGAGGACAAGGTCTGGCGCCTTGCCTTCCCCGTCCGTGCAGCTGAAATCGTCGGCGAAGACACTTCCGACCAGGGCAAGTTCCTGTGGCGCGAATGGCCGGATGCGGCCAACTACGTCCGTAACGAAGAAGGCCTGGTGCTGTGCAAGGTCTACAAGACCCTGCCCGCGAAGCGCATGTGGGACGTGATCATGTCCTCCACGTACGACTTTGCCGAACCCGGCTTCGTGCTGATCGACCGCGTCAACGAGATGAACAACAACTGGTGGTGCGAGACGATCCGCGCGACCAACCCTTGCGGAGAACAGCCGCTGCCGCCGTATGGCTCGTGCCTGCTCGGGTCGATCAACCTGACCAACTTCGTGCGCGATCCGTTCACGGACGAAGCGCGGTTCGACTGGGAGGAATACCGGCAGGTCGTGCGCGTCTTCACGCGCATGCTCGACAACGTGGTCGAGATCAACGGCCTGCCGCTGGAGCAGCAGCGGAACGAGATCACGCGCAAGCGCCGCCACGGCATGGGTTTCCTGGGACTCGGCTCGACGATCACGATGCTGCGCATGAAGTACGGTTCGCGCGAAGCGGTTGGTTTCACCGAGCGCGTCTCGAAGGAGTTGGCGATCGCCGGCTGGGAGGCCGGTCTCGCCCTCGCCGAAGAAAAAGGTCCCGCGCCGATCATGACGGAAGAGTTCGTCGTCACCGCCGAGATGCTGCGCAAGCGCCCGGAGATGGTCCGCGACGGCATCAAGGCCGGAGACAAGTTGCCGGGCCGCGTCCTGCACGCGCGCTACAGCCGCTACATGCAGCGCGTGGCCGAAGTCGCGCCGGAACTCGTCGACAGGCTGGCGCAGAAGGGTGCGCGCTTCACGCACCACAGCTCGATCGCGCCCACGGGGACGATCTCGCTCTCGCTCGCCAACAACGCCTCGAACGGCATCGAGCCGTCGTTCGCGCATCACTATTTCCGCAACGTGATCCGCGAGGGCAAGAAGTCGAAGGAGAAGATCGACGTCTTCTCGTTCGAACTGCTGGCGTACCGCGAGCTGATCAATCCGAACGCGATTCCCGGGCGGCACTACCGCGGCGGACAAGCTGCCGGAGTACTTCACGACGGCGGACGACATCACGCCGCGCGAGCACGTCGACATCCAGGCGGCCTCGCAGAAGTGGATCGACTCGTCGATCTCGAAGACCGCGAACGTGCCGACGGACTACAACTACGAAGACTTCAAGGACATCTACCTCTACGCGCACGAGCAGGGCCTCAAGGGCTGCACGACCTTCCGCTTCAACCCGGAGGCGTTCCAGGGCGTGCTGGTCAAGGAAGAGGACCTCAAGAACACGACCTACGTGTTCACGCTCGAAGACGGCACCGAGGTCGAGGTCAAGGGCGACGAGCAGCTGGAGTACGACGGCGAGATGCACACCGCCGCCAACCTCTACGACGCCCTGAAAGAAGGCTATTACGGCAAGTTCTGAGCGAGATACAGCACCGATGAGCGCGCAAAGGATCGAGAAGAAGATCACCAAGGTCCGGGTAGTGAAGCCCGGCGAGAAGGAAAAGGCCGAGGCTGAGGCCGCAGCCGCAGCAAAGGCCAGGGAGCCGGTCGCCGACCCCCGCGGCTCGAACATCATCCGGATGCACGAGAAACTCGAGCGTCCCGAAGAGCTGATCGGTTCCACCTACAAGATCAAGACGCCGGTGTCGGATCACGCGATGTACGTGACGATCAACGACATCCTGCTGAACGAAGGCACGGTGCACGAATCGCGCCGGCCGTTCGAGATCTTCATCAACTCGAAGAACCTCGACCACTACCAGTGGATCGTCGCGCTCACGCGCATCATCTCGGCGGTGTTCCGCAAGGGCGGCGACGTCACGTTCATGGTCGAAGAGCTGAAGGCCGTGTTCGACCCGCGCGGCGGCTACTGGCAGGCCGGCGGCAAGTTCATGCCATCGATCATCGCCGAGCTTGGCCACGTGATCGAAAAGCACATGCAGAAGATCGGCCTGCTGCGCAAACCCGAGATGGACGAGCACCGGCTCAAGCTCATCGCGGACAAGCGCAGCGAGTACGAGGCGCAGCAGAAGCAGCAGGACGCCTTCGCCAAGGCCGACTATCCGCAGGGTGCGCAGCTGTGCCTGAAGTGCAGCACGGCCGCCGTCGTCATGATGGACGGCTGCATGACGTGCCTGAATTGCGGCGACTCGAAGTGCGGTTGAGTCGCCGGGTCACCGAGACGGTTGAGTAGAAGAGACTAACCCGACTCCAGGATGGAGATGTCGCGCGAGGGCGAGGACAGGAGTCCTCGCCTTTTTTTTAATGCGCTGCGGGCGTTACGGAGTCGCCGGCGCGGTTGCAATGAGGCGCGAGTCCGCGAGCGCCGCGGTACGGTGCACGGTGATGTTCTGGTAGCTCGGATTGCTCACCAGCGCGAGAAATGCCTCTTTGGACGGATACCGGACCAACAGCGCAAGGTCCCATCGCTCCTCGGGCGGTCCGAGCAGCAGGGCCTTGGGCGCTCCCTGCCAGACTACCGCGCCACCCACGGCGATCACGAACGCGACAGCCTGCTTCATGTAACGCCGGTACGCTTCACGACCGGTGCATGGTTCGATGTCCGTGCGGCTGCCGTAGTCCGCCTGCTCGCGGTAACGGAGCAGGTTGATCATCACGACCGGTTCGCCATCGCCGATCCCGGCCAACAGTGTCCGTGCGTGATCGACAAACGATTTCATCGTTGTCGTTCGGACTGCTCCAGGGCCGCGGTCTTCGCCGGCGCGGGATGCACCTCCACCGTCACCTTCGGGATGCGGCCGTTGAACTTCGACCTGGCTTCCGATCCGATCGCTTCCACGACCGGCGTGCCGAGGTCGATGCCGACGTCGGCGGTCTCGTCGGCCGAGAACATGCCCGCTTGCGTGTGTTCGATCCGGCCCTCGCCGACTTTCTCGCCGTTGACGTAGAGGGTTCCCATACCGCCCTTGCCAGGGCCGCCGCCGTCATAGGCAAAGTCGAACTTCACCGTCGCCTTGCCGGGCGCCAACGGCTTCGTCGACACGATGCTGCTCTGCTGCAGCCCAAGGAAGTTGTAGCCGTAGGCCGGGACACCGTCCTTGACGTACAGCGACCAGCCGCCGAACCGGCCTCCCTGCGCGAGGATCGTACCGTTGCCGCCGTCCGCAGGCACGTCCAAGTCGGCTGTGATCGTCTTGGAGCGGTTCTTCACGTTGATGAACACGCCTTCCATCATGCCGGTCATGCCCTCGGCGAGCGTCAACGAGGTGCGACCCGCCATCAGGTCGGGCCGGCCAACCAGTGCGGCGTCCATTCGCTCGAACACGCGATCGTCCATCGGCAACACGTGGTACTTCTCGGCTTCGCGCAGGTAGAGCGCCTGCAATTCCGCCAGCTTCTTCGGATCGTTGGCGGCAAGGTCGTTAACGAGACTGAAGTCCGATCGCACGTCGTACAGCTGCCAGGCCGAGTTGTCCTGTAGCGGTCGGCGTGGCTTCGCTTCCCAGGGTGCCCGGTGGATCTCACGCGCGAACCAGCCATCGTGGTAGATCGCGCGATTGCCGGCAATTTCGAAGTACTGCGTGGTACGGCGCTCCTTCGCCTTGGCATCGTCGAAGCTGTACAGCATGCTCGTCCCTTCCATCGGGATTTGCGTCACGCCGTCGACCACTTTCGGTTCCGGCAAGCCGATCGCCTGCAGGATGGTCGGTGCCACGTCGATCACGTGGCCGAACTGGGTGCGAATCTCGTTTTTGGCCTTGATGCCCTTCGGCCAATGCACCACCAGGCCGTTGCGCGTGCCGCCGAAGTCAGAGGGCACCTGCTTCATCCAGCCGAACGGCGCGTTGAATCCGACTGCCCAGCCCGCAGCCATGTGCGGGTACGTCTCGGGGCCACCCCACTGGTCGATACGCTTCAACATGTCGGGTACGGTTTCCTGCACCCCGTTGAAATAGGTGTATTCGTTGAACATACCGTTCTGGCCGCCTTCACCGCTCGTGCCATTGTCGCCCGCGATGTAGAAGACAAGCGTGTTGTCGGCCGCCCCCACGTCGTTGAACGCGGCGAGCATCCGGCCGATCTCGTGGTCCGTGAATTCGACGTACGCGGCAAACACTTCGGCCTGGCGCGCGAAGAGGCGCTTCTCGTCGGCCGAGAGCGTGTCCCAGTCCTTGATCGCCGGCGGCTTCGGTGCCAGCTTCGTTCCCGCGGGCACGATCCCCATCTGGATCTGCCGGGCCAGCGATTCCTCGCGCAGCTTGTCCCAGCCCTGGTCGAACTTGCCCTTCCAGCGGGCAATCCATTCCCTGGGCACGTGGTGCGGTGCATGCGTCGCACCCGGCGCGAAGTAAACGAACGCCGGCTTGCCGGGCGTCAGCGCCTTCTGGAACTTGATCCACGCGACCGCCTTGTCCGTCATGTCGCTCATGAAGTGGTAGTTCGGATCGTCCGGCAGCTCGACTTGCGTGGTGCCGTCGTAGAGGTACGGCGCCCACTGGTTGGTCTCGCCGCCGATGAAGCCATAGAACTTGTCGAAGCCCTGGTGCGTCGGCCAGCGATCAAACGGGCCGGCAACGCTCGCTTCCCAGGCCGCGGTTTCGTGCCATTTGCCGAAGGCCGCCGTGCTGTAGCCGTTGAGCCGCAGCGTTTCCGCGACGGGCGCGGCTGCGCTCGGAATCTGGCCGGTGGCTCCCGGTACACTGGTTGCCATCTCGGTGATGAATGCCATGTTCACCGTGTGATGATTGCGTCCGGACTTGAGCGCCGCCCGCGTGGGCGAACACAGCGCCGTGGTGTGGAAGTTGTTGTAGCGAAGGCCGTCCGCGGCAAGCCGATCGAGTGTCGGCGTGCCAACCGGGCCGCCGAAAGGTTCGGCGACGCCGAATCCCAGGTCGTCGACCAGGACGATCACCACATTGGGGGCGCCTGAGGGCGCCTTTACTTCGAAGCGCGGCGGCGCCTTGATGTTGCGCGCGTCCACTTCCTTGTAGAGCGGCCGCGCCGGTTCCGGCACCGGCAGGATCGTGCGGTCCAGGTTCGCTTGCGCGACCGCGGAGCCGATGCCTCCCAGGACCATCGCGCACGTGGAAGCACATGCGACGAAGTTTGCTGCGGCGCGGCTTCTCTGACTCATGTAACAACCCTTGTGCAGATTGATCGCGAACGAGGCGGCAAGCAGGCAGGATGCGCGGTGCATGCAGTGCGTGAATCGGATGTGAGCATACCCAGAACTGCCGCGACCAGATACCGCCCCTGCGGGCAATTGACGTCAACGCGCCGCGAAATACCTGACAGTTTGAGACAACGCGTAGATCGCATCAGCCAGCCCAGGCCGGATCCGGCCAGTCCAGTCAGCGCGATCGTCGTGTCGCAATGCGCTGGTTGTTATGCGCCGACCGCCATTCGCGTGGCGACATCCCTGTCCAGCCCCGGAATGCCCGCGAGAAAGCCGTCCCGTCGGAGTACTTGAGCAGTGCCGCTATCTCGCCGATGGGCATTTTCGATTCCCTCAGCAACCGGCGAGACACGTCGCAACGGGCTTCATTCACCAGGGTATGCAGGTTCGTGCCCTCGGCATGCAGTCGCCGGTGCAGCGAGCGGCGGTTCTGCGAGAACAGCCGAGCCATCTGCGCAGTCGAGTCCGCGCCGGCGACGACGGTCGTACGCAGTGCTCGCCGGACACTCTCCGAGAAGGTCATGTCACTTGCCGTGTCGCGCTCCTTGGCCAGTCGCAACAGGACGGCCTGCAGCGCCGGATCGTGACCCTTGATCGGCTCATCCAGCCACCGCGCGGCAAAGTAGAGCGCAGCGTGGTCCGCGTTGAATCGAAGCGGGACGCCGAAATACCGCTGGTAAGGCGAGAGATCCGCCGGCCGGCTGCGCGTGAATGAAACCCGGAGCGGGTGCCATTCGGGTCCGCAGATGCAGCGGAACACGGCCATGCTGATCGCGAGCGCCCCGTCGTAGATGGGCGCTGCGTCGAAGCTGCCGGCGTGATAGATGCCATAGCAGTAGCCGACTTCCTTCAAATTCTGGCCGACCAGGTACGACACCGCGCCGCGATCGTGGAGATGAGCGTGCAACTGCAGGCCTTCTAGAGCCTCGCGCAGCGTGCGGGCGTTCCGCATCAAGTAGAAATTGAGGCCCAACATCGACGGCGAGAATTGCTGCGCGACCAGCAGGCCAAAATGTGGGCAGCGCGTCTCGGCGATGCACGCCTGAATCAGGTGGCCCAGGGCATCGAAGCTGATCCTGTTTTCGGCATCCTCGAACTGCCTTTCATCCAGGCCGACCTTGGCCAGTACTCCCGCAGGCTCGACGCCGAAATCCCGCAGCAGCCCCGGTACTGGCTGGATCGGGCCGATGCGAATGTCGCCGTCGTTGGCCGGGCCGTTGCCAGGCCGCGGCGCTGGTCGCTTCTGCCTGGTCCCACGTTTCTTCACTGGCATGCAGTACCGCTGCTTGTTGGTGTGATCCCGGACATTCTGGCTCCGGCCCTGGAGATTGTCTCAAAACGTCAAGTCCGGCGGTTCGAGTCCTTCTACGCTGCTGCCCAGCTGAAGCTGACCCTGCGCCAGCGATAGACCAACCGACCGGGCAGGACGGCGGGTGCGCCTTCAAGACTTTCCCCGGGAATGACACATGGCAAATCTCATGGCGGCGTCGACGCTCGTCTGTGCCGCGGCTGGGATACTCGCGACGATTCCCACTGAGGCGACGGCGGACGACGCGCCGGACGATTGGCACTGGGGGCTGACAGTCTATGCGTGGCTGCCAAGCATGTCTGGCGACACGTCGTTTCCCTCGTCACCTGGTGGCGGCGGGTCAGCAATCGACGTGAGTGGCAGCGACATCATCGATGCCCTGAACTTCACGTTCATGGGCATGCTCGATGTGCGCAAGGGTCGCTGGGGTCTGGCGACAGACGTCAACTACCTGGACCTGGGCGGCTCCAAGTCAAACACGCGAGCCTTGAGCATCGACGGCAATGATTTGCCCGCGAGCGTCACCGGCAAAGCCAACCTCGACGTCTCGGGCTGGGTCTGGAGCACTGTCGGCACGTATCGCGTGGTCGAACAGCCTGGCTATTCATTCGATGTGGTCGCGGGTGCGCGGCTGCTCGACCTCAGCCAGACGCTGAAGTGGAACCTCGAAGGCGACATTGGCTCGCCGCCGCTGCCCGGACGTGACGGCCGCAGTGAAGTCAGCGACAGTCTCTGGGACGGAATCGTTGGCGTAAAAGGGCACGTGAATCTCGGCGCCGAGCACTCGTGGTTCGCGCCGTACTACCTCGACATCGGCACCGGCAGTTCCGATCTCACGTTGCAAGCGATGGCAGGCGTCGGGTACGCGTTTCACTGGGGCGAGGTCACCGGTGTATGGCGTTACCTTGACTATGACCTGGAATCCGGTTCCCCCATCCAGTCGCTGACGCTCAGTGGGCCGGCGATCGGCGCCACGTTCCGCTTTTGAGTCCCGGAGGAAATCTGACGATGACAATCATGCGCACTACAACGGGGCCAGTGACGTCGTGGGTGCTGACGCTCGCTTCGTTGCTCCCGGTGGCAGCGCTGGCGCAGAGCCCCAGCGTGGACCCCGAGGCCGCCCGCATCATGAAGCGGATGACAGAATACGTCGGCAGTCTGCAGACGTTCGGATTGGTCACCGCCAGTACCATGGAAGTGGTGCTGGTGAACGGCCAGAAGATCCAGTTCGACAGCGGCACCCGGCTTACCGTGCAACGTCCGAACAAGTTGCGGGCTGAACGAATAGGCGACGTGATCAGCCAGTCGCTGTACTACGACGGCGGACAACTCACGCTTCTCAGCCCGGACGAAGGGTACTACGCAACGGTGCCGGCTCCGGGAACGATCGATGCGATGCTGGACTTCGCGCGCGACTCACTTGATGTCATCGCACCCGCCGGCGACCTGTTGATGAAGGATTCGTACGCGCGACTGATGATGGACGTGACCTCGGGCTTCGTCGTCGGCAAATCCATCGTGAACGGAGTGCGCTGCGACCATCTGGCTTTTCGCAGCCTGGATGTCGATTGGCAGATCTGGATCGAGGACGGCGCCAGGCCCCTGCCCCGGAAATACATCATCACCACACTGGACGTGCCCGGATCGCCTCAGTTCGACGTCCAATTGAACAGCTGGACGACCGCTCCCGACGTCAGCGCGAAGAAGTTCGAGTTTGCGCCGCCACCAGGGGCGACAAGAATCGAATTCATGCCGTTGGAACAGACCGGGAGTAACCCATGACCGCATACCGCAAGCCAGGGCTGCTGGGCGCATCCTTTGTACTGCTGTTCCTGGCCGAAGTGGCGCCGCACGCGCCGCTCGGCGTCGATTTCCCCGGCGAGGCGCAAGCCATCGTTGGCAGGCCGCTGACACCCGTGAGTGTCGCGGGAGTTGCCCGGCGCACAGCCGTGCGAACGACAGCCGTCGTGGCAACGACAACCACAGCCAGCGCGGCGAGTGCGCAAGCGGCTACGGCGCAACAACAGGCGGCTACCGCGCAGCAGCAGTCTGCGACGGCACAGCAGCAGTCGGCCACCGCGCAACAGCAGGCCGCTGCATCGCAACCACCGGCCGCCGCGCCTTCTGGCCAGGCCTTGCCCCTCGGCACGGTCGTGACGGCGCTGCCCGCGGGATGCAGCCAGACGACCTCGAGTGGCGTTCAGTTCTACAAGTGCGGCGCGAATTACTATCGTGCCGTGTTCCAGGGCAACAATCTTGTGTATGTCACCGCGAAGCCGTGAGCCCTAACAACATGACATCGAACATCGACTTCCACTCGCACAACCGCCGCGGCGTGTCCTTCACCTGTGCTGTTCTATCCTGCGCCATGCTCGTTACCGCGTCGCCGGGCGTCTACGCGCAAGCGAAGGAAGGCGATGCCAAATCGATTCTCAAGGCCGCGGCCGACTACGTCAGCAGCCAGAAGACGATCGAGCTCACCTTCGACAGCGACATCGAGGTCATCACGCCGCAAATGGAGAAGATCCAGTTCACCAGTTCCGGCGAGGTACTGTTGCACCGTCCGGACAGGCTTCGAGCTCATCGGATCGGTGGCTATGCGGACGTGTCGCTGTTCTTCGACGGTAAGACCGCGAGCGTATATGGGAGGAACATCAACGCCTACGCGCAGTTCGACGCCCCTGGCAACGTGGACCAGTTGATCGAGGCCCTGCGGGCAGGCCATGGCGTCGCGTTGCCGGGTGCGGACTTTCTGCTGTCGCAGGCCTACGACGTCCTCGTAGCCGGCGTCCTGGAAGCCAAGCACATCGGCCGCGGCGTGATTGACGGGGTGGAATGCGAGCATCTCGCCTTCCGCAACTTTGATACCGACTGGCAGCTCTGGGTGGAAGCAGGCGAAAAGCCCATTCCGCGCAAGATGGTAATCACCAGCAAGACCTTGAGCAGCGCGCCGCAGTACACATTCCGGATCAAGAGTTGGAAGACCGGCTTCGAACCCGCCGCGGCTGCGTTCAAGTTCGTTCCGCCCGCCGGAGCGG
The DNA here is from genome assembly GCA_963748985.1 of uncultured Pseudomonadota bacterium. Taxonomy (GTDB): domain Bacteria; phylum Pseudomonadota; class Gammaproteobacteria; order Steroidobacterales; family Steroidobacteraceae; genus RPQJ01. Next base: position 9,718 of record CAVVKQ010000009.1, on the reverse strand, counting down.
AAAGGATCGGTGCCGATGCGCTCATCGGGCTCGACGAGCTGCCACCAGAAACTCCGACAGGAGGAAATCCATGACTCGTCTCAATCGCAAGTCCGTGCTCATGTCTGGCGCGGCCGCCGCGTTGTGGCTGTGCAATGGTCAGGTCTCGCCAACGCATGTGAACGTCGTGGCCACGGCAGAGGCCGTTGTCGGCGCGCCGGTGACGCCCGTGAGCTACGCTGGCGTGGCCCGACGTTCCACTGTCGGCGTGGGCGCGCCTGGAGTGGGCGTTACGCCGGGAGTTGGAGTCGGTGCGCCTGGCGTTGGCGTGACGCCTGCACCGGGAGTCAATACGCCTGCCAACCGCGGGGGACCTGTAAACAGGGTCGGCGTTCGCTGACTAGATAACTTTGAGCCCAACCGCGACTGGTGCGATCGTCTTTGCCTTGACTCTGGCCGGCATGCTGCTCGGCATGTGGCTGCGTGATCGCTTGCCGCCTCATCACCTGGACAACGATACGCAGAGTTCGGTAAAGGAGGTCAACGGCCTGATTGCGACGATGACGGCCCTGATACTCGGCTTGGTGACCGCCTCCGCCCAGGATTCATTCACGAAAGTCGGTGCAGCCGTGGAGCATACGGCTGCGGATGTCGTCGCACTCGACCGCCTGCTGGCCCGCTTTGGGCCTGAGACGACAGAGATCCGCGGCACGCTGCGGCGCGCGGTCGACCAGCGCCTGAAAGTGATCTGGGTCGACGAACCCGGTGCGACAGTCGCGCAGATCGGCGAAAACCCGGCTCAGGAGTTCGAGCAGATCGGCGCCATGATCGCGGGCCTCGAGGCGCAGACGGTGAACCAGCAATGGATGAAGTCGCGAGCGCTGGACTCGACAGAATCGCTGCTCGCGGCCCGTTGGGGCATCTTCGCCGGTCGGGAATCGGCAATTCCGAACGCGTTCCTCGTGATCATAACGTTCTGGCTCGCGGCCGCTTTCGCGGGCTACGCCCTGTTTGCCCCTCGAAACCGCACGATGACGGGAATCCTGGTCGTCTGCGCTTTCTCCGTCGCAAGCGCAATCTTTCTGATCCTGGAACTCGGCAGCCCGTTCGAAGGCTGGATCGCGGTGTCGGGAGAACCTCTGAGGTTTGCGCTCGCACACCTCGGTCAATGATCCGCTGGCAGCGCCGAAATGGGCGGAATGGCCTCGTGGCAGTGGCGCTCGGGCGCTTCAATTCTGAATGGCGGGATGGCTGCCTGATCGTCGAGCGAGGGCGGGAACGGAAGTTCTCGCCCTTTTTTCGACGGCAAGCAAGCGCCCCGGCGTCGACACCTGCGAACGCGTGCGTTGCCGCTAGCCGGTCACGCGAGCGACGAGTCGACGCACCCAGGGAGCGACGATCGTCACTGTCGGAAAGGCAACCGGCCACGTCGTCGCGCAACTCTTCAGCCATTGCGCCGTGAACCCCGGATCCAGTCCCCTGGCGGTGGCCAGGACGAAGGCGGAGACGATGGCGACCATGATTGCGGAGAGCATGGCGCCGAAGACGATGGGTGCAAAGCGAGCGGGAATACGCATTTTATCCTCCTGGTGTGATGGCTGATTGCATTGGCGTTCGTGCAGCGATGCCGCTTTCACGACACGTAATGAAGGCGGGCGACCCAGCCGGCGGCATAGAGCCCCAGTCCGAAGATCGTGTGTGTGATGAGGCTCTGCAGTCGCGCTGCGGCAGGGCGAGGCGTGCGGCTGGCGGCTACGCCGGCACCCATGCCGGGTTGCATCACCAGGAAAGGCGCCGCCACGGTGCCGATCCCGACCAGCAGTGCGGGCCCAATCGTCGGATGACGAACCCATGCCAGGCCCCACACGGCAAGCAGCAGGCCAGCGAACGCGACACCGATGACGTAGTGAGCGACCCAGCCGATGACGCGCTCGCCCCGCACGGGCGGCGAGGCTGCGATCGACTCGTGGCGCAAGCGACCGCGAGCGAGGTGAGCGAACCAGCGCCCGACCAACCCATAGTTGGGTAGCGGAGTGCCGAAGGCACGCCTGCGGGCGATCGCCCAGAGGTCTATCAGGACCGTGGCGCCCACGCCGATCACGAGCGCGTATACGAGATAGTCCATTCCCTGTCTCCCGGTTGCTTGCCATTGAGTGGCGCAGGTGGCACTGTGCCACTTGAAGTCAACTTGAGGTCAAGGGGATGCGATACCTGGACATCGCCGCGGTGGCGCAGCAGTCCGGCGTGCCTGCCTCGGCGCTGCGTTACTACGAGGAGAAGGGCCTGATCGCCTCGGTCGGGAGGCGGGGCCTGCGGCGGTTGTTCGATGCTCGCGTGCTGGAACGACTGGCGTTGATCGCACTCGGGCAAGCGGCCGGCTTCTCGCTCGACGAGATTGCCGGCATGTTCACCGTGGACGGGCGTCCGAAGATCGACCGGAAGACGCTGGCGACCAAGGCCGACGGAACTGGACCAGACGATCCAGCAGTTGAGTTCGATGCGGGACGGGCTACGCCACGCTGCGGTCTGCCCCGCGCCGAGTCACATGGAATGCCCATCGTTCCGCCGCCTGATGCAGGCAGCGGCGGGAGTGCGGGGCGACGACCGTAAGCAGCCGTCGCGCGTCGAAGAAGCAAAGGTTCGCCGCTCGCGCGGACGCGTACGCACCTGCGCGAAACGGTCAGCGCCGCGCTAGGCGCCTCACTGCTCCTCTGCTCGACTCTTTAAACCTTTCCGCCCCAACCCATCTCACCCCGGTAGGACTGCAACGCTTCGTCGCGCCCAGGGCACCGGTCGCCGTATCCCGCGAGCGTTTGGCCTCGGTGCAGCCCAGAATTCGCGCGGTGCGGCCAGTCGCGACGGAACGGCGGTGGGGTAGGGTCGATGAAAATCTCCGAACGCAGCCTGCAGAATCCGGCGGCCGTGACCGCCGCCGCCGCCATCGTCGTGCTGTTCGGCGTGCTGGCGATGTTGCGCCTGCCGATCCAGTTGTTGCCGGACACCCGGCAGCCGCAACTGTTCGTCGAGGCGTCCTGGCGCGAGGCAGCGCCATCGGAACTCGAAGAGGCGCTGATCGAGCCGATCGAGGAGGCCATGCGCGGCCTGCCCGGGCTCACCGAGATGCGCTCGGAATCCAATCGCGGCCGCGGCGGCGTGCAACTGACGTTCGAGGTGGGTACCGACATGACGCGAGTCATGCTCGACGTGGTGGCGCGCCTCAACACGCTGCCGCCGTTGCCGCCGGACGCAGACGAGCCGCAGGTCTTCGGCGGCGATAATTTCCAGACCCAGAACGCCGCTTCGCTGCTGGTGCGTCCCGTGGCTGGCCATACGGTGCCGGACATCGCAGTCCAGTACCAGCAGCTGATGGAGGAGATCGTCGAGCCCAGGCTGGCGCGCGTTCCGGGCGTGTCGCGGGTGAACCTCGAAGGCGGCCGACCGCGCGAGGTGCAGGTGCGCTTCGATCCGCACCGGCTCGCTGCGCTGGGCCTCTCGCCGCAGCGCCTGGCACAGACAGTCATCGCGGCCCGTGACGTATCGGCGGGATTCGCCAATGTAGGGCGCCGCCAATTCACCGTGCGCGTCACGGGTCGCGAGCCGGTGGCGGACCTCGGCAACCTGGTCGTCGGCTGGAGCGACGATCGTCCGCTCTACCTGCGCGACGTCGCGGATATCCGCACCGAGCATGTCGAAGCGCGGTGGTTCTCGTACCGCAGCGGCGTGCCGGCCTACTACATCACTGCGCAGCGCACCTCGGACTCGAACACCGTCGAGGTCGTCGACGGCATCAAGGCTGCGATTGCCGAACTCAACGCCGGGCCGCTGGCCAGGGAAAAGCTCTACGCCGACCTCTCCTGGGACGCCAGCGTCTACGTCCGCCGTGCAATCGGCTTCGTCGAGGAAAGTCTCGCGATCGGCATCCTGCTCGCGGTCGGCGGACTCTGGTATTTCCTGCGCGGTCCGCGTGCGCTGCTGGTGATCGGCGCGTCGATCCCGATCTCGCTGTTCTTCGCCGTGATCACGATGCACCTGCTCGGGCGCACGCTCAACGTCGTCTCGCTGGCGGGCCTCGCGTTCTCGACCGGCATCGTCATCGACGCCGCGCTGATCGTGCAGGGCAACGTGCTGCGGTTCATGGAGCAGGGCAAGGACGCCTGGTCGGCGACGGTGGCAGGTGCGTCGGAGGTGTTGCCTGCACTGCTCGCGTCGATGCTGACCAGCGTCGCGATCTTCCTGCCGATCCTGTTCATGGAGGGACTCGAAGGGCAGTTGTTCAAGGACCTCGCCATCACGATGTCGGTGTCGCACGCGGCTTCGCTGCTGGTGGCGATGACCGTGATTCCCGCGGCGAACCGCTGGGCGCTGGCGCGCGGTGTTCCCGCCGACCAGCATGCGCACTGGTGGCGGGCGATGACCCAGTTCGCCATGCGCCTGACGGACCGGCCGGTCGCGCGGTTCGGCTGGATCGGCGGCATCACGGCAGCGAGCCTGCTCGTCATCGTCCTGCTGTCGCCGCAGGTGGACTACCTGCCGGTAGCGCAGACGGACATGATCTGGAACAACTTCCGGCTGCCGCCGGGCGGCAACATCGAGACGGCACGCGCCGAAATGGCGCCCGTCGTGATCGAGCGCCTGCGGCCGTACCTCGAGGGCACCAAGCAGCCGAAGGTGAAGTACTACAACTTCTCCGCGTGGGGCGGCGCGGGTGGCGTACCGCGGTCGTGTACCCGGACGATCCGCGCGAGATTCCTGCGATGGTGCAGCTGCTGCGGGATGAAATCTTCGTCGGCTTCCCGGACACGCAGGTGTACACGCAACGCGGCTCGCTGCTCGCGGTCGACGGCGACAACGCCCGCGAGATCCGCCTCGATTTCCAGGGCTCCGACCTTGGCGCACTGATGGACGCTGCGCGCATTGCGGTCGACGAGATTCCGAAGGCGATCCCCGAGACCTACCCGCAGGCATTCCCGGGCCTGGAGCTGAACCAGCCGGAACTGCAGCTCGTGCCCGATGAATGGCGGATTGCGCGCTCCGGTCTCACCCGGCCCGAGGTCGCGTCTGCCATCCGCGCGTACACCGGTGGCCTGTGGGCCGGCGAGTACTTCGACGGCGACGATCGCCTCGACATCATCGTCAAGTCGGACCAGTGGCATTCACCGGAGGAACTCGCCGAGTTGCCGATCATCACGCCGGGCGCCGGCGTGCAGACCGTCGGCGAACTCACCGAACTGCGCCAGACGGTCGGTCCGGCGCAGCTCGTGCGCATCAATGGCCACCGCACGGTCAGCGTGAATTTTCAGCCGCCCGAGGACATGACGCTCGACGCGGCCATCGGCCTGCTCGAGACGCAGGTCGAGCCGAAAGTGCGAGCCGGAATGGCGCCGAAGGTGCAGCTCACGTACGCGGGCTCGGTCAACGACCTGCACCAGGCGTTGCGCGCGATGGGCCAGAACTTCCTGCTCGCGCTGGTGATCCTGTTCGCGCTGATGGCGGCGTTGTTCCGGTCCGCGCGCGACAGCCTGCTGGTGATGGTCGTCATCCCCGTGTCGGTCGCGGGCGGCATCCTCGCGCTGCGGGTCATCGGCCTGTTCGGTTTCCAGGCGCTCGACCTGCTGACCATGATCGGGTTCATCATCCTGCTGGGGCTCGTCGTCAACGCGGCCATCCTGCTGGTCGACCAGACGCGTGCCCGCGAGCGCAGCGGCGTGCCGCGCCGGCAGGCCGTGGCCGAAGCGCTGGAGACGCGCGCGCGGCCGATCGTGCTGTCGACGCTGACCGCGGTACTCGGCATGGCGCCGCTGATCTTCATGCCCGGACTTGGCGCCGAGATTTACCGCGGCCTCGCCGCTGTCGTCGCGGGCGGCATGACGGTCGGCACGCTGTTCACCTGGTTGCTGATGCCGAGCCTGTTGCGGCTCGGCGAAGGAGCCACTGCCACCACACCGGTCGCTGCGCCTGACGCATCGGCCATCGCCAGAGTACCTGCATGATCACCCAGCTTCCCACCAGTACCTTCCAGCTCCGGCCCGTCGCACATCCGGCCCTGGCCACGCTCGCACTGCTGGCCGTGGTCGCGGCGCCCACGCCCGCATTCGCCCAGCAGGAGCGGTCCGCTCCGGTCCAGGTCGCACTGGTCGAGTTGCGGCAACTGGCGCCCTCCGTGCGCGCGACCGGCATCGTGCGCTCGCGTGCCGCGGCCGACCTTGCGGCGGCCGTAGGCGGACGGTTGCAGTGGGTGGCGGAGCCCGGCGCCGCGGTCAAGGCCGGCCAGCTCGTCGCCCGTCTCGATGCGCGCGAGCTGGGGCTGGCACGTGCCGAGCAGGCTGCAAGGGTCAAGCGGGCCGAGGTCAACCTGGTCGCGCTCGAGCGCGAAGTCGCGCGGTTGCGCGCGTCGGGCAATGCCGTTTCGCGCTTCAACGTGGACCAGGCGCAGTCGAACCGCGACCTCGCGGAAGCGGACCTGCAAGTGGCGCGTGCGTTGCTCGCGCAGACGGATGACCAGCTGGCCCGGTCGCGGCTGACGGCGCCGTTCGACGGTGTCGTCTCGGATCGTGTGCGCCGGGCGGGCGAGGAAGTCGCGCGCGGCGAGGTCATCGCGCGCATCGTCAACCCCGACGAACTCGAAATCCGCCTGTTCGTCCCGTTGCGTCACGTCAAGGCGATCCAGCCGGGCCACGTCGTCGATGTCACGGCCGATCGCAGGGAGTTCACCGCAACGGTCAGTTCCATCGTGCCGGCCGGCGACCCGCGCACGCAGTCGTTCGAAGTGCTGGTCAAGGCGCCTGCAGTGGATGGGCTGCTCGCAGCGGGCAATACCGTGCAGGTCCGGCTGCCGCTCGGCGAGCCGCAGCGCCGGCTCTCGGTGCCGCGCGACGCGCTGATCATCCGTGCGGACGGTCTCTATGTCGTCAAGGTGGATGGCGACAAGCGGGCCGAACGCGTGCCGGTCAAGGCGGGCGTCGCGGACGGTGACTGGATCGCGGTCGATGGGTCGCTGCGTGCCGGGGACAACATCGTCGTCCGTGGCGGCGAATCGCTGCGCGGGAACGAGAAGCTGGACGTCGTCGGCGTGTTCGAAGGTGAGGCCCGGCGCGTGACCGCGGAGCGCGTCAAGCCGGCGGCGTGAGACAACTCACAGCAAAGACACGCGGAGCACTATAAAATTCGGGCCCGATGACATCACTCCAGGCTCGCTTGACTCCTTTCGTGCTCGCACTGGCGCTCACCGCTGCGGCTCTGCCGTTCGGTTTCGCGCAGGCGCAGGGGTTCAGTTCCGTTTCGAGCGGAGCGTCCAACGTCGCCATCGCTGCACCACCGGGTGCCGGCACCAGTGCGGCGAGCGTGCCGACCCTCGCGAGCGCAACGCCGCCGCCACCAGCCTTCGGCGGCGTGTTGCCTGCCGGCGCTGCCATTGTGCCGGTGCAGCCTGGCATTGCGGGCTCCGTGTCGCCGGCAGTCCCGGCACCTGCCGTGCCCGCGCCGGTCCCCGTTGCACCGGGCGGTGCAGCCAGCAGCACGTTCAGCACGGGCAGTGGGGGGTTCAGCTCGGTGAGCGGCGGTGCGCCGTCGCTGCCTGCGCCGCCAGCCGCCAGCGCGAATTACGGCGCGGGCTCGGCGTCAGCGTTCGAGATAGCCGACAAGGTCCTCGTGATCAAGCACGAGCGCGTGTTGCGCCTGCTCCGCCGCGGCCGTGTGATCGCCGAGTATCCGATCAAGCTCGGGCTGAATCCCTACGGCCACAAGCAGCGCGAAGGCGACTTCCGCACGCCCGAGGGCAACTACGATCTCGTTGCACGCAACCCGAAGAGCGAGTTCTTCCTCTCGATCAAGATCTCGTACCCGAACCGTGAGGACGCGGCGGTCGCAAACGAAAGCGGGTATGCGCCCGGCGGGCTGATCATGATCCATGGCCAGCCGAACGAGCCGAAGCGGCCCACCGAGTACTACGCGACACGCGACTGGACCGATGGCTGCATCGCACTGAGCAACGCCGACATGGTCGACGTCTGGCTGCGGACGACGGCCGGGATCCCGATCGAAATCCGGAAATGATGATGAAGCGGGCCGAGGTCGCCATTCCAGCGGGGCCGACCGAGGACGACAGTTTCGTCGACGCGCGTGTCACGCCGACCGGCAGCCTCGAGAACCTGTCGCAGATGGAGGTCGACCGGCTGCTCGACAGCTCGCGCGGCGGCCTCTACCCGCTGTATCGCCGCTGCTCGCTCGCCGTCCTGAACAGCGGGGGCGAGACCGACGACGCCCGCGCGATCTTCGACCGCTATGCCGATTTCGACATCGACATCGTGCGGCAGGCCTGGGGCATCAAGCTCGAGCTGCACAATGCGCCGGCCGCGGCGTTCGTGGACGGCCGCATGATCCGCGGCATCCAGGAGCACCTGTTCGCGGTGCTGCGCGACATCCTCTACATCCACGGCGAAGTCTACGAGCACGGCAGCATCGAGCTACGCGAGTCCGCCGGGATCACCAACGCCGTGTACCGCGTGCTGCGCAATGCGGGCCTGCTGCAGCCACGCGTGCGGCCGGATATCGTCGTGTGCTGGGGCGGACACTCGATCGGCCGCGACGAGTACGAATACACGAAGCTCGTGGGCTACGAACTCGGCCTGCGCGGGCTCAACGTCTGCACGGGCTGCGGACCGGGCGCCATGAAGGGCCCGATGAAAGGCGCGACGATCGGCCATGCCAAGCAACGCATCCCGTCGGGCCGCTACATCGGCCTGACCGAGCCGGGCATCGTCGCCGCCGAGCCACCGAACGCGATCGTCAACCAGCTCGCCATCCTGCCGGACATCGAGAAGCGCCTCGAAGCGTTCGTCCGCATCGGCCACGGCATCGTCGTGTTTCCGGGCGGTGCCGGCACCGCCGAGGAAATCCTTTATCTCGTCGGCATCCTGCTCGACCCGCAGAACGAGCCGCAGCCCTTTCCCGTCGTGTTCACCGGGCCCCGCGGCAGCGAGGAATACTGGCACCAGGTCGACGCGTTCCTGGTCGGCACGCTCGGCGAGCGCGTGCGCCAGTGCTATCGAATCATCGTGGGCGATCCGGCCGAGGTGGCACGCGAGATGCTGCGTGGCATGGCCGCCGTGCGCGAATACCGCCGCCGCGCGAAGGACGCCTACAACTTCAACTGGCTGTTGCGCATCGCGCACGATCTGCAGCAGCCGTTCGAACCGACGCACGCGGCCATGGCAGGGCTCAAGCTGCATCGCGATTCGCCTCCGCACCAGCTGGCGGCGGAATTGCGGCGTGCGTTCTCGGGTATCGTCGCCGGCAACGTCAAGGAAGCCGGGCTGCGGTTGATCGACGAGCACGGCCCGTTCGAGCTGCATGGCGATGCCGAGCTGCTGCGGCCACTCGACGCGCTGCTCGCGTCGTTCGTGCGGCAGCGCCGCATGAAGCTCTCGGGCGAATATCAGCCCTGCTATCGCATCGTCGCCTGATGCCTTGCCGCGCCCCCCGCCGCAGCGGGTGAGGTCGCAGACTGTGACCCAGTACCGGACGCTGGCGGGGCGCTTCGGTACCGTGCAGCCATCGTGGCACCAGTGAAAAACCGCAATGTCTGAGCGCAAGCCGGAACTTCCCGTCGGCACGCGCGCGCCGCCGCGCGACAAGTCTCGCCCCCCGGAGCGTCCGTTGTCGGCGAGCGAGGTCGGCCCACGGCGTGGCGCAAACAAGTTTGGTGCGGCCACGGACGGTTGGGACGCCTACAACGACTGGC
>CAVVKQ010000008.1:0-85537 GCA_963748985.1 uncultured Pseudomonadota bacterium | reverse complement strand
GCGCGACCAGCACCTCATCGAGCATCTTCTTCGCGTCGCCGAACAGCATCCGGTTGTTCTCCTTGTAGAACAGCGGATTGTCGACGCCGGCGTAACCCGACGCCATCGAGCGCTTCATCACGATCGACGTCTTCGACTTCCACACCTGCAGCACCGGCATGCCCGCGATCGGGCTCGTCGGATCGTCTTCGGCCGCGGGGTTCACGATGTCGTTGGCGCCGATCACCATCGAGACGTCCGTGCTGGGGAAGTCGTCGTTCAGTTCGTCCATCTCGAACACGATGTCGTAGGGCACCTTCGCCTCGGCCAGCAGCACGTTCATGTGCCCCGGCATGCGGCCCGCGACCGGATGGATGCCGAAACGCACGTTCACGCCTTTCTCGCGCAGGTGCTTCGTGATTTCGTACACGGTGTGCTGCGCCTGGGCGACTGCCATGCCGTAGCCCGGCACGATGATCACGTTCTTCGCGTCGCGCAGCAGCTCTGCGGTCTCGGCGGCGCTGATGGCCGTCACTTCACCGGCGGGCTGTGCGCCTGCGGCAGCTGGCGTCGCGCCACCGCCCGTGCCGAAGCCGCCAGCGATGACGCTGATGAAGTTGCGGTTCATCGCGCGGCACATGATGTAGGACAGGATCGCGCCCGACGACCCGACGAGCGCGCCGACGACGATCAGCAGGTCGTTCGAGAGCATGAAGCCCGTCGCCGCCGCGGCCCAGCCGGAATAGCTGTTGAGCATGGAAACAACGACCGGCATGTCCGCGCCGCCGATCGCCATCACCATGTGCACGCCGAAGAGCAGCGCGATCACCGTCATCACGGCGAGCGGCAGCATGCCGCTCGCGACGTCGTGCGCCTGCAGGAACTGCACGCCGAACCAGATCACGCCGAGCAGTCCCGCGAGGTTGAGCCAGTGCCGGGCGGGCAGCAGCAGCGGCTTGCCGCCGATCTTGCCCGAGAGCTTGCCGAACGCGATGACCGAACCCGAGAACGTGACCGCGCCGATCAGGATACCGATGTAGATCTCGACTTCGTGGATGGTCTTCTCGGCGTCGACCAGGACGATCGAGGTGTCGACGTAGCTGGCGAAGCCGACGAGGCACGCCGCAAGGCCGACGAGGCTGTGCATCAGCGCGACCAGTTCCGGCATCTGCGTCATCTGCACTTTCTTCGCGGCGTACAGGCCGATCGATCCGCCCACCAGGAGCGCGCCGACGATGTAAGGGATGCCGGCGAGGGTGACACGCGGACCGAACACGGTCGCGAGCACGGCAATTGCCATGCCGACGATGCCGTAGAAGTTGCCGCGCCGCGAAGACTCCGGATTAGAGAGACCGCCGAGGCTCAGAATGAACAGGATGGTGGCGGCGATGTAGGCCACTGAGGCTAGATTGGCGGACATGCTTGAGTCCCCTTATTTCCGGAACATCGCAAGCATGCGACGGGTGACGGCGAAGCCGCCGAACATGTTGACCGCGGTGAGCGTGAGCGCAGCGACCGCAAGGCCGAGGATCAGCGCGCCGGGCCGACCCTCCGTCCCTGCACCGAGCGGAGGCGCTACCTGGACCAGCGCGCCGATCGCGATGATGCTGGAGATGGCGTTGGTCACGCTCATCAGCGGCGTGTGCAACGCAGGCGTGACGTTCCACACCACCATGTAGCCGACGAAGCAGGCCAGGACGAAGACGGTGAAGTGCGAGAGGAACGAGGCCGGTGCGAAGGCGCCGACCAGCCAGAACAGCAGCGCGCCCACGCCGAACACCAGCGCGAGGCTCTTTACCGAAGCGGGTTCGCCTGCGCCGTGGCCATGGCCCGACTTCTTCGCCGGCGTTGCAGTCGCCGCGGCTGGTTTAGCCTGCGGCGGCGCGGCCGGAAGTCGTGGTGCCGGCGGCGGCCAGGTGATGCTGCCCTCCTTGATGACGGTCAGGCCGCGAATGGCGTCGTCGTCCATGTTGACGTTCAGGACGCCGTCCTTGGTCTTGCAGAGCTCCTCGGTCACGCGCAGGAGGTTGGTCGAGTACAGGGTCGATGCCGTCTTGGCCAGGCGACTGACCAGGTCGGTATAGCCGATGATGGTGACACCGTGCCTGACCACGGCCTCGCCGGGAACCGTGAGTTCGCAGTTGCCGCCCTGCTCGCCCGCCATGTCGACGATGACGCTGCCTGGCTTCATGCTCTCCACCATCTCGGCGGTGATGAGCTTGGGTGCGGGCTTGCCCGGAATCAGGGCAGTGGTGATGATGATGTCGGCTTCCCTGGCCTGCTTGGCGTACATCTCGCGCTGGGCCTGCTGGAAGCCTTCGCTCATCACCTTGGCGTAGCCGCCACCGCCGGAACCTTCTTCCTCGTAGTCGACCTTGACGAATTCTCCGCCCAGCGACACGACCTGGTCGGCCACCTCGGCGCGCGTGTCGTTGGCGCGCACGATGGCGCCCAGGTTGGCGGCCGTGCCGATGGCGGCCAGGCCGGCGACACCGGCACCGGCGACGAAGACCTTTGCCGGCGGAATCTTGCCGGCCGCGGTGACCTGGCCATTGAAGAACCGGCCAAAGGCGTTGGCGGCCTCGATCACGGCGCGGTAGCCGCTGATGCTGGCCATGGACGTGAGGGCGTCCATCTTCTGCGCGCGGGAGAGTTGGCGCGGCAACGAGTCGATGGCCAGCACGGTGAGCTTGCGTTCGGCCAGCTCCTGCATCAGCTGCGGGTTCTGCGCGGGCCAGATGAAGCTGACCAGGGTGCTGCCCGGCCTCAGCAGCGACACTTCCTCGGGCGCCGGCGCGCGCACCTTGAAGACGATGTCGGAACCGCCCAGGAGTTCAGCGGCGCTGCCAGCGATTCGGGCACCTGCGGCCCGGTAGGACTCGTCGTTGAAGTTGGCAGCTGCCCCGGCCCCGCTTTCGACCTGGACGGCGAAACCGAGCTTGATCAGCTTCTCGACCACCTCCGGGACGGCGGCAACACGTTTCTCGCCCGCGTAGATCTCGCGCGGCACTCCGATCGTTAGCGACATGGTTCTGGCATCCTCTCCGCAACCCGGACGCGGCTAAACCGCTGCCGTGAAAGGGATTATCTGGATTGTCACGGTTGCAAAACAGCCGTGGATTATTGCACAGCAGTGCCGTATCTTCACGGCATGCGCGCGCTTTCGCAGTACGCACTTTCGCAGGAAGTCCTGCGGACGGACGTCTCGGGAATGCCCCTGGAGTGGATCGACTACCGGGACGCGGTCCGGTTGCACTTCATGGGACAGGTCGCCTATGCGTTCGGCCAGACCCTCTTCTCGCTGCGGGGCGGCGTGAACGCGCGCACCGGTGAGCGCACCATCGTCAAGGTGAGCTCGATCGTGGCGACGATCGGCCACCGCCACAATCCCGGCGACCGGCATCACGGTTACGTGCCGCCGCTGAACAACGAAACCCTGTTCCGCCGCGACGCATACCTCTGCCTGTATTGCGCGCAGCGCTTTCCCACGGGCCAGCTTTCGCGCGACCACGTGACGCCGATTTCGCGGGGCGGACAGGACACCTGGAACAACGTCGTCACGGCTTGCCGGCGCTGCAACAACCTCAAGGCCTGGCGGACCCCCGAGCAGGCCCGGCTACAGTTGATCGCCGTGCCGTTCACGCCCAGCTACGCGGAGTACATCTACCTGAAGGGCCGCCGCGTGCTGGCCGACCAGATGGAGTACCTGCTCGCGCACTTTCCGCGGTCGAGTCCGCTGCACGCGCGTTTGCGGCAAGGTTCGGCGGCACCGAACTAGTCGGGCGCGATCGACGCGAGCCTGCGACGAAAGGCACACACGCGCGGGTTGCAAGCGGCTCGATCCGGGACCTTCCCCCGAGCTTGGAAAGGCAGACACGCGCTCGGGGGAAGGTCCCGGTTCGATCGTTTGTAGTAGGCGGCACCTGAGCAAGTTCTCCGCCGGGCCGGAGAATCTGCACGGTGCACGCAGCTGCCCACCGGACCCACCGTCGAGCACGGCATGGATCGCGCACGTCGTTCCGCCGCGCCAGTGTGCGGTTCATCGGTGCACTCGTACGCCGCCCCGGTGGAGGCTGCGTGCGCCGTGCGGATTCTCCGGCCTTGGCGAGAATCTCGCTCAGGTGCGGCCGTTCAGGCGACTGATTCCGGGACCTTCCTCCGAGCGACGTGTCTGCCTCTTCGCTCGCCCGGATAAGTCCCGGAACGAGCGCCATCCCCTGTCGTCCGCTCTGAGCCGATCTGGCCCGAACAGCGTTCTCGGCTAAACGACACGACCCGGCGGCAGAATCAAAAAAGGCGCCAAGGGTGCCTTTTCGTCAAAGAAATAACTTGCCGGGATGGCCTGGGGGAGCAGGGGGAGTGCGTCCCAGGCCACCCGGCAAGTTCCGACGGGTTCATGTGGCGGGGGTAGCAGGGGGAGTGCACCCCGGGACCACATAAGCGAAACCGTTGGACGGTTATGAGACTACGTCTGATGCTGCAGTGCGACAAACGAAGTTTCATCAATTGATGAATGACCTTTCGTCACCCTCCGCTGTCCGCGCGTTACGCCGGAACCTGGAATTGTTCGATCGACCATGCGACCAGCGCGCGGACTTCCGAACGTTCGAAATCACCGCGCCGGGCCACGAGGTAATACGCCTCGTCCCCCCGCAGGTCGAATCCCTCGATGTGCACCAGGGCGCCACGTTCGAACCAGGGCTTGCAGACGATCGCGGGCACCAGCGCGATCCCGCCATCGCGTTCCGCGGCGCGGGTGACAGCGACCATGTTGTCGAATTCGACCACGTTGCTGACCCGGCGCAGATCGAGCCCGACCTGGTTGAGCCAGAGGTCCCCGACGTCGTTGCGGAAGCTACGATGCATGATGAGGGTCTGGCCGTCGAACGCGTGGGCGTTCGGCTTGCCGGCCATGGAGCTCGCGACCTTCGGCGAAGCTGCCGCCACCAGCTGCAAGGGCATGAGACGCACGGCTTCGACGCCCCCGTCGGTGGGCGGGCTGCCCGACAGGACGATCGAGACATCGGTGAACCCCGAGTGCTGGCCGGGGCGCGGGTCGTGCGTGTCGACCTGGATGTCGATTCCGGGATGGTGACCGTGGAAGTCTGGCAGGCGTGGCGCAAACAGTTCACTGGCGAAGAACGGCGGCATCACGATCGTCAGCTGGCGCCTTGCGCCGGACGTGATGCGCGTTCGTTCGATGGCCGCGCTCAAGGCGCCCAGGGCCGGCTCGAGATCATCCAGCAGTTGTCGGCCCACGGGGGTCAGCACGACAGACCGGGTTCGTCGCTGGAACAGCGAGACGCCGAGTTGTTCCTCGAGTTCCTTGACCTGGTGGCTGACGGCCGAGGGCGTCAGCGACAGGCGGTCCGCCGCATCCTTGAAGCTCGAGTGGCGAGCCGCGACGCAGAAAGCTCGCAGCAGCCGTAAAGGCGGCGTCCTGATCTGGGCAACCATTTCCGTTCCGTTCGTTTCGCCAGAGACGGGCAACTTGCGTGCCAGTCGGAACGACACGACTGAAAGTTAATATAAACAAAGGGATACGGGGGCGTTGGCAGGCTTCGTCGCGCGCACCAGGCCACCAGTGCACGATTATAGCGCTCGTGGGCCCGTGACCTGCACCGAACCGTGCACCGTCGCGGTCACGGTGCCAGCCGCGCCATCAGCAGCGCGTCGTAATCGACGCCGTCGATACAAACGTAGTTGCGGCAGGTGCCTTCTTCGACGAAGCCGAACCGTCGATACAGCGCGATGGCCGGAGCGTTGTCCGAGCGCACGAGCAACTCGGACCGCCGGATCCCGTGCGCCAGCGCCAGTTCGAGGGTGGTCGCGAGCAGGCGGCTGCCGATGCCCTGGCCCCGGTAGGCCGCGGCTATCCCCATGCCGAGTACGGCGGTGTGCCGCAGGGTGGGTGCCGCTTTCGGTCGCAGGTCGCACCAGCCAATCACTCCGTCATCGACCACCGCGACCACGTGCACCGCACCAGCCCGCAGGCTGTCGAGTACGAAACGGCGAGTGCGCTGGAACGACGGCGCCTCGAGCATTGCGAGGTAGCGGCGTTCCTTCGCGATGCCGTCGAGGGCCGCGTGATAGCCGGCGATGTGCTGCCGGCCGATCGGCACGATTTCTAGATTTTTTGTCGTCGATTTGGCCGCCGTGGGCCAGGACACGCTGCTCATGCGTGCATCCTCGCATGGGTGTCCCCGCTGCGTCGCCAGTCAGCAAGCTGCCAACGTGGCGTCCGATCTCTTATCCTTCGCGCACCATGAATGCACCCCTCAACGACGGCCCCGCGCTTGCGCGCGCTGCCGCAGATGCTCTCCGCCGCGGCGATGCCCGCGCCGCCCGTGATCTCTTCATGCGGGCCGCCCAGGCCGGGCAGGCCGATGTCGCTGTCATGCTGGGGCTGGCGTACGCGTGCCGCTCGTTGCAGGACTGGGCCGGGATGGGCGCCTCTGTCGATCGTGTGCTCGCGTTCGACCCGCGCAACCTGCGCGCGCTGGTGATGAAGGGTGACAGTCTCGAGCAGGCGGGAGACACCAAGGCAGCGTCGGCCTATTACCTCGCGGCACTGCGGTCAGCCCCGCCGGCCGACCGGTTACCGCCCGACCTGCTCCAGGAGCTGCGCCGCGCGAAGCAGGCAAGTGACCTGTTCTCCAAGCGCTACGAAGACCACATGCGCGCGTGGCTCAAGGCGCGTGGCTTCGATGAATCGCGGGCCAACAGTCGCTTTGGACAGGCCGTCGACATCCTGGTAGGGCGCAAACGCATCCACCTGCAGGAGCCGCGGTATTTCTATTTCCCGCAGCTGCCGCAGAAACAGTTCTACGACCGCGCGGACTTCCCGTGGCTCGATGCGGTCGAGGCGGCGACGGACAACATCCGTGCGGAACTGCAAGGCGTGCTGCAGGACGCCGCTGCCTTCACGCCATACGTGACTGGTGACCCGAACCGCCCTTACTCTGAGCAGATGGGGATGACCAACAATCCCGCGTGGACCGCGTTTTATCTCTGGCAGAACGGCGAGCTGAACGAAGCCAACGCGGCGCGCTGTCCGCGGACGATGTCCGCACTGGCCGCTGCGCCGCTCGCAAAGATTCCCGGGCGCACGCCGTCGGTGCTGTTCTCGCAATTGCAGGCGGGCGCACACATCCCACCGCACAACGGACTGATCAACACCCGCCTGATCGTGCACCTGCCGCTGATCGTACCCGGCAAATGCCGCCTTCGCGTCGGCAACGAGGTGCGCGAGTGGCAGGAGGGCAGGGCCTGGGTGTTCGACGACTCGATCGACCACGAGGCGTGGAACGACAGCGATCAGACACGGGTCATCCTGCTGTTCGACATTGCGCGACCCGAGCTGACTGACGAGGAAAATCGCTGGGTTTCGACGCTCTTCGAAGGTATCGATGCGTTCACCGGCCAGAAGCCCGCGTGGAGTATCTAGGTCCCGCCGCGCAATGCTTTACCTCATCGACGCCAGCGTCTTCATTTTCCGCGCGTGGTTCTCGGTCCCCGTGGACGTCGCCGATCGCGATGGCAACCCGGTCAACGCCGTGCTCGGCTTCGCCCGCTTCCTCGCCGAACTGCTCGAAAAGGAATCCCCGCGGCACATCGCCGTCGCGTTCGACGAGAGCCTCGAACAGGGGTATCGCAACGAGATCTACCCGGCCTACAAGGCAAACCGGGAGCCTGCGCCGATCGAGCTGAAGCGGCAGTTCGCGCTCTGCCAGGAAGTCTGCGCAGCGCTCGGCGTGGCGCGATACAGCAGTTCCCGCTACGAGGCCGACGACATCATCGGGACCCTGGCGACGCGCGCGCGCGCGGCGGGCCTGCCCGTCACGATCGTGAGCCGTGACAAGGACCTGACGCAGCTCCTGTCGTCGATCGACGTGTACTGGGACGCGGTGGCCGACGTCCGCTACGGGTACGACGACATTGCCGAGCGCTTCGGCGTGGTGCCGGAGCGCATGGCGGATTTCCTCGCGCTGATGGGTGACGCAGTGGACAACATTCCGGGCGTGCCGGGCGTGGGCCGCAAGACGGCACAGACGCTGCTCAAGCATTTTCACACGCTCGACGGCGTGCTCGACAGCATCGACCAGGTCGGCAAGCTCAAGTTCCGCAATGCCACGTTCATCGCCGAGAGCCTGCGCGAACATCGCGAGACAGCGCTGTTGTCGCGGCGATTGACCGCAATTGCATGCGACATGCCGCTGCCGATCAGCCGCATGAGCGAGCTGCGTCTCCAGCCGCCGGACCTCGCCATGCTCGATACCTTCTGCGAGACGCAGAATTTCGGCCGGTTGCTGCGCGACCAGGCGCGACGACTGCATTCACGGCACGCAGGTTGAGGCAACTTACGGCGGCGCCTGGATGGCCATGACTGCCGAGGTCGCCATCTCCGCCTGGCTGTCCCGCAACACCGGCCGTCCATTCGCATCGGCACCGGCCGCGGAAATCGCTGGTGGCAGCGTGCATCGTTGCGTGCGCTGGGCGAGTGAATCCGGTGACGCCTTCGTCAAGCTCGCCGCGGCGGACAGCCTGGCCGTATTCGAAGCCGAGGCAGCTGGCTTGCAGGCGCTGGCGGAGGCCGAGGCATTGCGAGTGCCTGCCGTGCTGGCAGTTGGCCATGCGGAAGGCCACGCGTTGCTCGCGCTCGAGTGGCTCGATCTCGGCGCGCCTCTGGAGAGTGACGGCGCGTTGCAGGCGCTGCTGGGTGAGCGACTCGCGATGCAGCACCGGGTCACGGCGCCGCGCTGCGGCTGGGATCGCGACAACACCATCGGTGCGACACCGCAGCTGAATGCATGGGACGACGATTGGGTGCGGTTCTTTCGTGAGCGACGGCTGGGGCTTCAGCTCGACCTGGCCGCGGCCAATGGACTGGATTCGAACGTCATCGAACGCGGTCGCGACCTCGCTGATCGCTGTGGCGCGTTCTTCTCCAGCCACCGCCCGGTCCCGTCGCTGCTGCACGGCGATCTGTGGGGCGGCAACTGGGGCGTGGTGTCAGGTTCGCGGGAACCGGCGATCTTCGATCCCGCCGTGTACTTCGGCGATCGCGAGACGGACATCGCCATGACACGGCTGTTCGGCGGGTTCGGTCCGCGCTTCTACGCTGCCTACCAGGCGACGTGGCCGCTCGACCAGGCTGCCGGCACGCGCCGCACGCTCTACAACCTGTATCACGTGCTGAATCACTTCAATCTCTTCGGCGGCGGCCATGGCCGGCAGGCGCAAGCGATGATCGACAAGCTGCTCGCCGAACTGGGTGCTTGAGGAGAGGCTCCGTCACCAGGTCGTGCGGGTGACCTTCGTGCAAAGACTCGCTTACGCAGCAAGCAGACACTCGACTGGAAAGAACGACTCAGGGCTGGAGGTCAGCGAGGGCCGAACGCCTGATCGACCGCGTCTGAGCGCATTCTCGCCAAAGCCCGGGAATTCGCACGGTGCATGCAACGTCGACCCGGTCCCATCGCATGTAAGTCTGGGCTGATGCCGGTTTCAGATTGCCCGCAGGGCAAGGGCATACAAATGACACGGACCGAACTCTTCGGTGAACTCGCGCTCGAACTCCATTCCAACTTTCTTGGCTACGCCTGTTGAAGCCTCATTGCCAGGCATCACGAGGCAAACCAGGCGACGCAGATGAAGAACCTCGTTTGCGTGGCGGATGATGCCTCGTGCGGCCTCGGTGGCCAGGCCCTGGCGCCAGCGATCCTTCTTGATCATGAACGCGAGTTCAACCTCATCAGTGCCCTCGATGTGCCATGGCAGCAAACCGCACCGACCCAGAAACTCGCCGGTATGGCGGTCAACCGTGGCCCACAAGCCCAACTCGGGATGAACCGGGTGGCCACGCACAAACCACTCGAGTTCCTCTTTCGTTTCCTGATGGGTTCGAGTTCCGTCCGGAAAGTACCTCCTGACCTCCGGATCTCGATAGAGCGTGTACAGCGGCTCCACATCCTCAGGCTCAAAGTGGCGCAGCAGAAGACGTTCGGTACTAAGGATGATCACGAGACGCAGCTATCGTCATTGCAAGGCCGCCATGAAAATGCCCTCGCCGTACCACGGTGACGTGCGGCGAAACCAATACCCTAAGGGTGAGAAGCGCGCAACGAGCTGGCTTTAGCGAGTTCATCTTGACGAGCCTGGCGCATCCTTCGAGTCACGACTTCTGGCCGAACTCGGAAGCATGGGAAAGTCTGCTCTTTACCCCAGCGCTTGCGCCAGACCAGCAAGATCTGGTGATTGAGCCAAAAAAAACCGGAGCAGGAGGGGGATCCCTGCTCCGGCGTGCGGTCGGCGTCGAGGACTTAATGCATCCGTCCCTGCTGCCATCTATTGGCTGATGCTGCCTCTCGGCCTGAGTCGGGCTCACCCTGGGGGAGCGGCTCGCCTGACGCAAACATCGTGCGCCCCCAGGGAGGTCGGTGCTGTGACAGATTCGTGGCTTTCTCGTTGCAACTCGTGCCGATCTGGAGAGGTTCGTCGCCTAAGCTCCTGTGAGCAGAGCTTAAAGCTTCGCCATGACGTGCCGCACCACCGAGTAATCCTCGAGCGCGTACGCCGAGAGATCCTTGCCATAGCCGGAGCGCTTCAAGCCGCCGTGCGGCATCTCGCTCACGAGCATGAAGTGCGTGTTGATCCAGGTGCAACCGTACTGCAGGCGTGACGCGACAGTCATCGCCTTGCCGACGTCCTGTGTCCACACCGACGACGCCAGGCCGTACTCCGAATCGTTGGCCCACTTCACGGCATCGTCCGCGTCCTTGAAACGCGTAACCGAAACGACGGGGCCGAACACTTCGCGCTGCACGATTTCGTCGCTCTGCCTTGCGTTGGCGATCACCGTCGGCTCGAAGAAAAAGCCGCCGCCTGTGCCGGCATTGCCGCCCGCGGTGATCTCGATGTGCTTCTGCCGCTGCGCGCGCTGCACGAAACCCGCGACGCGATCGCGCTGCTCGGCGCTGATCAACGGGCCCATCTCGACGCCCTTCGCCGTCTGCAGCCCGGTCTTGATCGTGCTCACCGCGCTCGAGAGATCGGCGACGAGCCTGTCGTACACTTTCGCGCCCGCGTAGATGCGGCAGGCGGCCGTGCAGTCCTGGCCCGCGTTGTAGTAGCCGAACGTGCGCACGCCCTCCACGACGCTCTCGACGTCCGCGTCATCGAACACGATCACGGGCGCCTTGCCGCCAAGTTCCAGGTGCGTGCGCTTGATGCCGTCCGCGGCCTGCGCGAGGATCCTGCCGCCCGTCGCGACGTCGCCGGTCAGTGAGATCATCCGCACCTGCGGGTGCTTCGTGAGCGGCACGCCGACGCTCCTGCCGCGGCCGCAGACGATGTTCACGACGCCAGCCGGAAAGATCTCCGCGAGCAGTTCGCCCAGCTTCAGCGCAGTGAGCGGCGTCTGTTCGGAAGGCTTCAGCACGACAGTGTTGCCCGCCGCGAGCGCCGGGCCGAGCTTCCAGGCTGCCATCATCAGCGGGTAATTCCACGGCGCGATCGATGCAACGACACCAATCGGGTCGCGGCGAATCATGCTGGTGAACCCGGCGAGGTATTCACCCGCGACGGCCCCCGTCATCGTCCGGCAGGCGCCGGCGAAGAAGCGGAACACGTCGGCGATCGCGGGGATCTCATCGTTCAGCGCAGCCGCCAGCGGCTTGCCGCAGTTCTGCGATTCCAGCTTCGCAAACGCGGCGCCGTCGGCCTCGATGCGGTCCGCGAGCTTCAACAGCAGGTACGCGCGGTCTTTCGGTGCGGTGTTCCGCCAACCCTCGAACGCAGCGCCGGCCGCTTTCACGGCTGCGTCGACCTGAGCGCGCGAGGCCTCAGGAACGCGGGCCAGCACCTTGCCGGTGGCCGGGTTCAACACGTCCTCGACCTTGCCTTCGCCTGCGACGTGCTTGCCGTTGATCAGGAGTTTAGTCTGCATGGGTTCGCTCCGGTGCGTGAAGGTGGCGTACAGAAAGCAGTGATTAGTGATTAGTGAGTAGTGAGTAGTGAGTAGTGAGTAGTGAATAGTGAATAGTCGGAGGCGCCGCTGCACCGGATGCCGCCCCGCCGCCTCCGACTAATCACTATTCACTAATCACTACTCACTTCCTCTCTCGTCGGGCCGCGTCAGGTAGTACGCGAGCAGGATCGGAACGAGCGTGACGAGGATCACGACGACCGCGACGACGTTGGTGACGGGCCGCTCGCGCGGTCGGAACAATTCGCTGTAGAACCAGATCGGCAAGGTTCGCTGGTGCCCCGCCGTGAACAGCGTGACGATGATTTCGTCGAACGACAACGCGAAGGCCAGCATGCCACCCGCGAGCAGCGCCGTGGCGATCTGCGGCAGCAGCACGTAACGGAAGGTCTGGTGGCCGCGCGCGCCGAGGTCCATCGAGGCCTCGACCCAGCTTGGCGGGATGCGGCGCAGGCGCGCGACGACGTTGTTGTAGACGATGACGAGACAGAACGTTGCGTGACCCGCGACGATGGTCCAGAAGCCGGGTTCGAGTCCGATCGTCCGCATGCCCGCGAGCAAGGCAAGGCCGGTGAGGATTCCAGGCAGCGCGATTGGCAGCACGAACAGCAGCGTGATCGACTCCTTGCCGCTGAACGTGCGACGGGCGAGGGCGAATGCTGCCAGCGTGCCGAGAATGATTGCAAGCAGCGTGGCTGCTGACGCGACGAGCAGCGACAGCCGCATCGACTCCCAGATGTCGTCGCGGGCGAAGGCCACTTCGAACCAGTGCAACGTCAATCCGGGCGGAGGGAACTGGTACGTGCGGTCCTCCGTAGTGAACGCATACAGCGTTATCACCCAGACGGGCGCGTGCAGGAACACCAGGCCGACTGCCGCCATCACGCGGGTGAACACCGAAGGGCGTTCCCACGACGGGCGGCGCAGTTGCTCAGAGCGCATCGAACGCCCCCAGCCGCCTGGCGAGCATCAGGTACAGCCCGATCAGCACGATTGGCACCACCGAGAACGCGGCGGCGAGCGGCAGGTTCCCGGCGGTGCCCTGCTGCTGGTAGACCATCATGCCGATGAAGTAACCCGGTGCGCCGACCACGCTCGGAATGATGTAGTCGCCGAGCGTCAGCGAGAACGTGAAGATCGAGCCAGCGGCAAGTCCGGGCAGTGCAAGCGGCAGCACGACGTTGCGGAACGTCTGGCCCGGCCTGGCGCCGAGATCGGCCGAGGCCTGCAGCAGCGACTCGGGCACCCGCTCGAGGGCCGCCGCGAGCGGCAGGATCATGAACGGCAACCACATGTAGACGAACACGACGAACATGCCGATGTACGACGAGGCCAGCGACGGCCCGCCGACGACCGGCACCGCCAGCGCCTGGTCCAGTGCACCCGTGAGGCCGAGGTGCTCGAAGCCCCAGCTCGCGATGCCCTGCTTGGCGAGGATCAGGCGCCACGCATAGACTTTGACGAGGTAGCTGGTCCACATCGGCAGCATCACGCCCACGTAGAAGAGCGCCTTGGTCCGCGGCCCGGCGTAGCGCGCCATGTACAACGCCACCGGAAACGCAATGACCGCCGCAGCGAGGGTGACGGCGACGGCCATCAGCAGCGTGCGCACGATTATGTCGATGTGCGCGGGTTGCGTGAGCAGCTGCCGGTACGTCGCGAGCGTGACTTCCGGCACGATGCGGGCTGTGAACTCGTCGATCGCATAGAAGCTCTGCAGCAGCAGCGTCAACAGCGACCCGAGGTAGACGATGCCGAGCCAGAGCAGCGGCGGGGCGAGCAGCAGCGCGAAGTAGAACGCCTGGCGACCCTGATGCGAAAACTGCGCGCGGCCGGCCATGGTCAGTCCTGCAACGGGACGGCGTGATCGGGCCGCCACGCAAGACGCACACGCGTGCCCGTCGTGAGGCCCTGGGCACCACCGCCGCCGGACTCGGATCGCGCCACGGCCAGTGTCGTGCGCTCGTCCACCTTCACGCGCAACCGGCTGCTCGCGCCGTGATAGAGAACGTCGACGACTTCGCCAGCGCACTGGACGTACCCGTCCGCTGCCTGCTCGCCCGCTGCGAGGAGGTCGATCAGTTCGGGCCGGATCGCGAAGGCGCGGTCACGGCCGGTCAGGACCTGCGCGGCTTCACGCCCGACCACGTTGGCGCTGCCGACGAATCCCGCGACGAACGCGGTCTGCGGCCGATTGTAGAGTTCGCGCGGCGTGTCGAGTTGCTCGATGCGGCCCCGGCTGAACACGGCAACGCGATCCGCCATGCTCAATGCCTCGCCCTGGTCGTGCGTGACGAACACGAACGTGATGCCCAGGCGCTGCTGCAGGCCCTTGAGTTCCAGCTGCATTTCTTCGCGCAGCTTGAGGTCGAGCGCGCCGAGCGGCTCATCGAGCAGCAGCACCTTCGGCTGGTTGATCAGCGCGCGGGCCAGCGCCACGCGCTGACGCTGGCCACCGGAGAGCTGGTGCGGCCGACGCGCGCCAAACTCGCCGAGTCGCACGAGGTCGAGCATTGCGGCGGCCCGCTGCGCGCGCCCGGGCGCGGCAATGCCGCGCACCCGCAGTCCGTAAGCGACGTTTTCCGCCACGGTCATGTGCGGAAACAGCGCGTAATCCTGGAACACCGTGTTGACGTTGCGTGCGAACGGGGGCGTGTTCGTCACATCCTCGCCGTCGAGCAGGATGGCGCCGCTGTCCGGTTGGTCGAAGCCCGCGATCAGGCGCAGGCACGTGGTCTTGCCCGAGCCCGAGGGGCCGAGCAGGGCGAAGAATTCGCCGGGCTCGATCGTCAGCGAGACGGAATCGAGCGCGACGACGGAGCCGAAGGCGCGGCGTGTTGCGCGCAGTTCGATCGCGGGAGTCATGTCGACTGTGGGTCCGGCGCGCGGCATCCCCCGTGGTGTGCCGCGCGCTCGAGACCTGCTCCTCCGGTCAGCGGCCGCCCATCACCGCGACGTAATCCGTCGCCCAGCGGCTGTAAGGCACGCACGTGCCCGTGCTGCACGCGGCTTCCGGCGTGCGCCAGAAGTGGATCTTGTCGAAGTTGTCGAAGCCGTTGGTGGCGCAACCCGTGTCGGTCAGCAGCGCATTGCCCTTGCACGCGGCCGGCACGGCCGGCACCGAGCCGAACCAGGCGGCGACGTCGCCCTGCACCTTCGCGTTCAGCGACCACTCCATCCACTTGTATGCGCAGTTCGGGTGCTTCGCGTTCGCGGCGAGCATGGTCGTGTCGGCCCAGCCCGTCGCGCCTTCGTCCGGAACGACGCTGGCGATCGGCTGCTTGTTCGCGACGAGCGTATTGACCTGGAACGGCCACGAACCCGACACCACCACGCCTTCGTTGGTGAAGTCCTGGACGGCGACGTTCGCGTCGTGCCAATAGCGGTGCACCAGCGGATGTTGCTGGCGCAGCAACCCCAGCACGGCGGCGTACTGTTCCTCGTTGAGTTCGTACGGGTCCTTGATGCCGAGTTCCGGCTTCTTCGACATCAGGTACAGCGCGGCGTCCGCAAGATAGATCGGGCCATCGTAGGCCTGCGTGCGGCCCTTGTTGCTCTTGCCGTCGCCGAGCTTCTGTTCTTCGAACACGACCGACCACGACTTCGGCGCCGTCGGGAACGCTTTTGTGTTGTACATCAGCACGTTCGGGCCCCACTGATAGGGCGTGCCGTAATTCTTGCCATCGACGAAATGCCAGGTGCCCTGCTTGAGCCGTTCGTCCACGTTGGCAAAGCTCGGAACGCGCGCGACGTCGATCGGCTGCACCGTGCCGCCGCGGATCAGTCGCAGCGACGCATCGCCCGAGGCCGTGACGAGGTCGTAGCCGCCCTGCGTCATCAGCGAGACCATTTCGTCCGACGTGCCGGCCGTCTTGATGTTGACCTTGCAACCGGTGTCCTGCTCGAACGGGGTCACCCAGTCGTAGTTCTTGTCGGTTTCGCCGCGCTCGATGTAGCCAGGCCATGCGACGATGTCGACCTGGCCTTCGAGGGCTTCCGATGCCGTCGTTGCCGCCGGCGCCGCAGCGTCCGTGGCGGCCTGTTCCTGCTTCTTCTGGCATCCGGCGAGCGCGAGCCCGACGGCAAGTGCCAGCACCAGGCGCGCATCTACCGCAGTGGTACGCAATGACATATGGGACACCCCGCCTCGTTTAATGTTGAAGTTGCTGCCAGCTCCCGCAGCGAGCAGGAATTCTATGCCCGTTTCCACTGCGCCGCCTGCCCAGGGAAGCTGCGCCCAGGTTTGCAGCGGCGCATACCGCTTTAGCGTGCGGCGCGCAGGGCGAGGTCGAATTCGACCCGCACCGCGTCGTCGAGCCACTCGGTGCTGCGCCAGTCGCCCTGACCGACGCCGAACTCGAGGCGCCGCAGGTTCGATGAGCCGATCATCCGCGCCGTGCCGCCGGTTGGTGCAGTCGAATCGAAGCGGAACTGGACGCGAACGTCGTGCGCGACGTCGCGCAGCGTCAGTCTGCCCGTGGCCTCGAAGCGACCGGTGCCCAACGACCTGATCCCGGTGCTGGCAAACGTTCCCGTGGGCCAGCGCGTGGTCTGGAAAAAGTCGCTGCCCTGCAATGCGGCATCGCGATCGGCGTCGCCGGTACGGGCACCGAGCAGGTCGACGACGACCCGCAGGCTGGAATGTGCGAGGTCGGCCGGGTCGAACCGGATCGTCGCTTCGAAACGCTCGAAACGGCCCGCGAATTCGCCCCCCGCGAGACGGGGATGAAACGTCAGCTGGCTGTGCGCCGGATCGACCACCCAGGCCATCGCCACCGCGTCCCGTGCTGCAGGTCCCAGTGCGAGGGCCGTCAGCAGCACCATGACGCCTGCGCGGCGGCGTGTGTTCATGCCTATGGCCGGGAGAACGGCAGCATGCGCCGGAGCACGCCGTCCTTCAGCATGAAGTGGTGGTAGAGCGCCGCGGCAATGTGCACGCCCGCCAGCGTGACGAGCGAGTAGAAGAGCACCTCGTGCACTTCCTCCAGCGCTTCGTGCAGGTCATGGTTTTCGCCGACCAGTGCGGGGAACTGGAACCAGCCGAAGAGGGTCACCGGATAGTTCGCGGCCGAGGACATGGCCCAACCGGAAATCGGCTGGGCGAGGACCAGCAGGTAGAGCAGGCCGTGGCCGGCCGCGGCGGCCTTGCGCTGCCACGGTTCGCCGATGGGGCCCGGCATGCCGCGGTTCATGACTTTCCAGCCGATGCGCGCCAGGGTCAGCAGCAGGACCAGCATGCCGAGTGACTTGTGCCAGTCCATGACCTGGAGCCTTTCGAGCCCTTTGGGCAATTCTTCTGCAGCTTCCGCGATGAAGTACTGTGGCACGATCAACAGCACGATGGCCCAGTGCAGGAACTTGGCGAGACTGCCGTAGGCTTCCGCGGTATTGCGCAGGGGCATGGAGCGACTTCCTGTGGGATGATCCCGCCATGTTAGCAAACGCGCGGGAAGGCGCGGCACGTCCAGGCCGATGCGCAATTCTTGCGGCGCTCGTAATCCTGGCTGGTTGCCGTTCGACCACGGCACCGCCGCCATCCGCGAATGCCTCGCAGTCGCAGTCCGTGGGTTCAACAGCGACGGCGACAGGTGCGGGCACGCGCAGGTTTCAGGTCGACCCCGAGCGGACCGTCGTCACCGTCGTCGTCCGTCGAGCAGGCCCGCTCGCAAAGCTGGGCCATGACCACGTGATCACTTCAGCGGACGAAGCGGGCTCGGTCTGGGTCGGGAAAGCGCCGGCGGACTCGTCCTTTGAACTGACCCTGCCGGTCGAACGCTTCGACGTGGATCTGCCTGCAGCGCGTGCCGCGGCGGGCCTGGAGTTCGCCGCGCCGGTTCCGGACGACGCGCGGGCCGGCACGCGCCACAACATGTTGCGCGCCGAGGTGCTCGACGGGGAGAATTTTCCGACCATCACGCTGCGATCCTCCGCGGCGTCCGGTGTCTGGCCGCAACCCATCGTCCGTGTGGCCGTGACGCTGAAGGGGGTCGAGCGTGAGCAGGAGATTCCGGTCGTGGTCGAGCGCGATGCAGACAGCCTGACCGCGCGAGGTGAGTTGCGGTTGAACCAGACCGATTTCGGCATTGCGCCGTTCTCGGTGGCGGGCGGCGCCATCCGGGTCGCCGACACGCTCGAGATCCGCTTTGAGATTGCGGCCGCGACGCCCGGCGCGATCAGCCCGCCGCGAGTTCCGTGAGCAACAGCAGCTGCGTACCTTCCGGTGCCTCGAGCATCTCGGCTCCGATCGCCGTCAGTTCACGCGGCATGCGCTGCGAGAAGCGGTGGCCCTGATCGCGCAGGCTGGCGATTCGTTCGGGCATCGCCGCATCGGAGAACACCAGTACCGGCGCCTGCAAGTCGATCGCGTAGAGCCCGACATTGAAATCGCGGCTGGCAGCGACGGCTCTTGTGAACGGCTCGCGGACCGGCTCGAACGCGACGAACCCCACGCGTTCCCAGAACGCGCTCGCGGCGGTGAGGTTGGTCGTCGCGATGGCGAACTCCTCGAAGTAGCCGAGGGTCGTCGAATGCGCCGGCGCAAGCTCGGGTCGTGAAAACGTGCGCGCCTCGAGCAGCCGCAACGACTGGCCCGAGGGGTCGCGCAAGAGCGCCTGATGCATCGAAACGTCGTCGAGACGCGCTTCGTCGACGGTCACGTCGAGGGTGGCGAGCGTAGCGAGACGTTCGCGCAACGAGGGTGCGACCCAGGTCGGCAGAGGACTCACGAAGTCCGCTCCATGCAGGCCGAGGCTGAGGCGACCATCCGTGACCACGGCATACGGGTGCTGCCACGCTTCGCCGACCGACGCCTGCACGAAGCCGAGCGACTCGTAGAACGCGAGTGACTCCGCGACGTCGGTCGTCGCGAGGCTGATTTCGAGAAAACGTCCGAGCGGCATGAGCGACTGAACGGAGCGCGCCGTCAGCGCTGTGCGCCGCGGGCCAACGCGCGCTCGCGCTGCGCGGCGAGGGCCGCGTCGCCAAGGCGCCCGGCGCCGAGTTCGGGCCAGCCACCCACGTGCTGGAGTACGACGTCTTCCAT
The DNA here is from genome assembly GCA_963748985.1 of uncultured Pseudomonadota bacterium. Lineage (GTDB taxonomy): Bacteria > Pseudomonadota > Gammaproteobacteria > Steroidobacterales > Steroidobacteraceae > RPQJ01. The sequence continues at coordinate 66,530 of CAVVKQ010000008.1, read as the reverse complement.
CACGTCGACGTGTGCAGGGCTCGAGTTCAGGCACGGCACGTAGTCGAACTCTTCACCGCCCTGCCCGAGGAACAGGTCGCGGTTCTGCATGCTGATTTCCTCCAGCGTCTCGAGGCAGTCCGTCGCAAATCCCGGGCAGACGACCGTGACGCGCTTTGGACCCGACTTGGCGTAGTCCTGCAGCATCATGTCCACGTACGGCTTCAGCCATTCTTCGCGGCCGAACCGCGACTGGAATCCCAGCGACCATTCGTCCTCGGCCAGGCCGAGCCGCTGCGCGACGCCGCGGGCCGTGCCGAGGCAGAAGCAGTGGTACGGGTCGCCAGCGAGGAAATAGCGCTTCGGGATCGAGTGGAAGGAGAACAGCAGGTGCTTGCGACCGTGCGTTTCCCAGCGCTTCGCGATGCTGTCCGCCACGCCACGCAGGTACGACTCGCCTTCCCAATACTGGTTGACGAAACGCAGCTCCGGCATCCAGCGCCACTGCGACAGCTCACGCGTGACGAACTCGAAGATGCTGCCGGTCGTCGTCGAGGAATACTGCGGGTAGAGCGGCAGCACCAGCAATCGCTGCACGTTTCGTTCGCGGAATCGATCGAGCACCGACGGAATCGACGGCTGGCCGTACGTCATCGCGAGATCGACCAGGACGTCGTCGCCGAAGCGTTGCTGCAACCTGGCGGCGAGTCCTGCGGCCAGCTTGCGCGATTCGACCAGGAGCGGCGAACCCTCCGGCGTCCAGATCTTCTGGTAGGCATGGGCGCTGCGCTTCGGGCGGGTGCGCAGGATGACGCCGTGCAGGACCAGCCACCAGAGCAGGCGCGGCGCCTCGATGACCCGCGGGTCCGAGAGGAATTCGGCCAGGTATTTGCGCACCGAGCGCGGCGAAGGATCCGCGGGCGTGCCCAGGTTCACGAGCACGACGCCGACGCGTGGGCGCGAACCGTGGACGAAATCTGGGGCGCCGAGTAGGGTCATTTGAGCAAATCGCGAGCGACGGACCGGGCGGCGAACGATATCACGACGACCGAATTCGGCCGCGCAGAAGCAATGTCTTGCCGCCCCCAGGACACGTTCAGGTGACCCGGGCCCGGGCTTCCATGCGGGGCGAAAGCCGCAGCACGACCAGCTGGAAGAATGCCGCGCCGGCGCAGAACAGGAGCATCGGCATCGCGGTCGCGGCTCCCACCAGGCCCATGGCCTGCACGCAGGCTGCCGAAATGAACTGGTTCAGGAAGCCGAGCGTACTCGAACCCACGCCGGTCGCATGCGGCGGCGCCAGGCTCACGGCGATCGCGGTCAGGTGGGGCATGAACAGGCCCTGGCCGAAATAGAGCACGCCCATGGGCACGAAGATCCACAACGGGTGCTGGAAACCGGACGCGGCGAAAACGAGCGCACAGAGCGCGGCCGCCATCTGCAGGCTGACACCGAAGGCGATCATCCGGTGCTGGCCGCGAGCCGAGAACCGGCCGACGGCCCAGTTCCCGGCGACGTAGCCGAACGAGATGAGCGGGTAGTACAGGCCGTATTCCGTGGCCGGGCGGCCCATCGCCGTCACCATGACGTACGGGGCGAGCGATATGAAAACCACGAACATCGAGTAGGCGGCCGACGACTGCAGGACGCAGCTCAGGTAACTGGGTTTGACCAGCAGCGCGCGCGCCACGCGAGCCATCTCGCGCACGGCCGGAGGTTGCTTCGTCGCTGGGCGGGTTTCCGGCAGGTGCTTCCAGGTGAGCCAGGCCACCGCCGCGGCCATCACGACCTGGGCCACGAAGACGGCGCGCCAGCCAAACCACGACGTCAGGAAGCCGCCGATCACGGGGGCCGATGCACTCGACACCACCGCGAAGATCGCGAGCTGCGCGAGCATGCGCGCCATGCTGTCCGGGTAAAGATCGCTCACGATCGTGCGCGAGACGGCAATGCCCGTGGCCGTGCCAAACGCGAGCACGCCGCGGCCGACGATCAGCCAGGCCAGGCTCGGCGCGAACAGGCAAACGACCGAGCCCGCCGCCATCAGGCCGACGCCCGTGAGGATCGCCAGGCGCCGCCCGTAGCGGTCCGCGAACGGACCCCAGAACAGCATGCCGATCGCAAACGTCAGCAGCGCGATCGAGAACGTGGCCTGGGCCTGCGCTACGGTCGAGTCGAAGTACTCGCGGACGACCGGCAACGCCGGAATGTAGATGTTGGTGGCGACCGACCCGATCGTGACGATGAACGCCAGCAGGTAGATGAGCGACCGCTGGTTCAACCCTCGATGCCGCCGATGCAGAGGTACTTGAGCTCGGTGTAGTCGAGGATCCCGTACTTCGAGCCCTCGCGGCCGAAGCCCGATTCCTTGACGCCGCCGAACGGCGCGACCTCGGTCGAGATGATGCCCGTGTTGAGGCCCACGATGCCGTACTCGAGTGCCTCGGCGACGCGCAGTGAGCGCGCCAGGTCGCGCGTGTAGAAATAGGAGGCCAGGCCGAACTCGGTGTCGTTGGCCATGCGGACTGGCTTCCTTCTCGTCCTTGAACGAGAAGATGGGCGCGACCGGGCCGAAGGTTTCCTCGCGCGCGACCATCATCGTCGGCTTCACGCCCGTGATGATCGTCGGCTCGAAGAACGTGCCGCCCAGCACGTGGCGCTTGCCGCCGAGGACGATCTTGCCGCCCTTGGCCAGCGCGTCCGCGACGTGCTCTTCCACCTTTGCCACCGCGTTGTCGTCGATCAGCGGGCCCTGTTCCGTCGCGCCCTGCAGGCCGTCGCCGATCCGCAGCTTGCGCACGGCCTCGACCAGCTTCGCGACGAACGCGTCGTAGACGCCTTCCTGCACCAGCAGCCGGTTGGCGCAAACGCAGGTCTGCCCGGTGTTGCGGTACTTGCTCGCGATCGCGCCCTGCACGGCCAGGTCGAGGTCGGCGTCGTCGAAGACGATGAACGGCGCGTTGCCGCCGAGCTCGAGCGAGAGCTTCTTCAGGGTACCGGCGCACTGCACCATCAGTTTCTTGCCGATTTCGGTCGAGCCCGTGAAGGTGACCTTGCGCACGATCGGGTTCGAGGTCATCTCGCCGCCGATGGCGGTGGCCGACCCGGTGAGGACGCTGAATACGCCCGGCGGAATGCCGGCGCGATGCGCAAGTTCGGCCATGGCAAGCGCGGAGTAGGGTGTCTGCATCGCCGGTTTGCACACGAAGGTGCAACCCGCCGCGAGTGCGGGACCGGCCTTGCGCGTGATCATCGCCGCCGGGAAATTCCAGGGCGTAATTGCCGCGACAACGCCGACAGGCTGGCGCAACACGAAGATGCGCTTGTCGGGCTGATGGCCCGGGATCACGTCGCCGTAGACGCGCTTGGCTTCCTCGGCGAACCACTCGATGAACGAGGCCGCGTAGATGATCTCGCCTTTGGCTTCGGCGAGCGGCTTGCCCTGCTCGGCGGTCATCAGCGTGGCAAGGTCATCGGCGTTGGCCAGCATCAGGTCGTACCAGCGGCGCAGCAGCGTGGCGCGATCCTTGGCCGTGCGCGCGGCCCAGGCGGGGAAGGCTGCCGCCGCCGCGTCGATTGCCGCGCGCGTTTCGTCGGCGCCCATGAATGGCACCGTGCCGAGCACAGCACCATTCGCCGGGTTGGTGACCGGTTTGCTGCCGCCGGTGCGCGCGTCCAGCCACTGGCCGTCGATGTAGCACTGCTGCCGCAGCAGGGTGGGATCCTTGAGATTGAGCGTCATGAGTCTTCTCTGTGTCAGCCCAGGTGCTTGCTGAAAAATTCCTTCGTCCGCGCGAAGGCGAGGTGCGCGGCAGCCGCGTCGTGACTGGCGCGGTCCGTGCAGTTGAATCCATGGCCCGCGTCGTACGTGTGGTATTCGCCCTGTGGAAACGCGGCGCGAATCTTTTCCACGTCGCGCAGGGGGATGTGCGCGTCCTGCTCGCCGAAATGGAACTGCATCGGGCAGCGCGGCACAGGCTCGAGGAAGCCAGTGATGCCCCCGCCGTAGTAGGCAACGCCCGCCGCGATGCTGGTGCGACTGCCGGCCAGGTAGGTGACGAGCCCGCCCCAGCAGTAGCCGACCATGCCGACGGCGCCGGCGTGGGCCACGGCGTCGATCGCCGCCTGCAGATCGGTCATGACCTGGCCGAAGTCCGCCCGTTGCATGTAGCCGACGCCATGCGCGATTCCCGCTTCGTCGTAAGCCAGGTTGACGCCGCGCTCCTGGCGATCGAACACGGCCGGCGCAATCGCAAGGTAGCCCTCGGCGGCGAACTGGTCGGTCACGCGTTCGATGTGTCCGGTCACGCCGAAGATCTCCTGGACCACGACGATGCTGCCGCGCGCGAGGCCATTCGGCCTGGCCAGGTAGGATGAGAACGTATGGCCGTCGGCCGCTCTCAGCTGCAGGTGGCTCATGGTGCGTTGCGCGCCTCGAAAGGCTGGCTTTTGTGCTTGGGGGAAGGGGATCAAGGATATCAGGGAGGCGCTACCCGGGGTGAGGATCGAGCCATCCAGGGGTACTCTTGGCGTCTTCCAGGGACAGTCGGGGACGCTTCATGCTCGTCGGAAACACTACGCGCCGTGTCGCAATCGTCGGCGGCGCCCGGATCCCGTTCGTGCGCTCGATGGGCGCCTATGCGGAATGCAGCAATCAGCAGATGTTGACGGCGGCGCTGCAGGCCCTGACGGACAAGTATCGACTTGCCGGCGAACGCCTGGGTGACGTGGGCGCAGGGGCCGTGCTGAAGCACTCGCGGGACTTCAACCTCACCCGCGAGTCCGTGCTGGGCACGACGCTCGACGCGCACACACCGGCTTTCGACCTGCAACGTGCCTGTGGCACGAGCCTCGAAACGGCGATCCTGCTCGGCTTGAAAATCGCAGCAGGCCAGATCGACAGCGCGATTGCGGCAGGCGTCGACACGGCGAGCGACGCCCCGATCGGCATCAACGAGAATCTGCGCCGGATCATGTTGCGCAGCGCGCGGGGCCGGTCGCTGGGCCAGCGGCTCGCGCCATGGGCCTCGTTGCGCCCGGGGCATTGGAGGCCGAGCTTCCCCGCGGTCGTCGAACCGCGCACCGGCCTCACCATGGGGCAGGGCACCGAACTGATGGCACGCCGCTGGGGCATCCGGCGCGAGGCGCAGGATGAACTTGCACTCGCAAGCCACGCCCGGGCAGCCGCCGCGTACGATGCCGGCTTCTTCGACGACCTCGTGTTCGATTTCAATGGCGTGCAGCGCGACGACAACCTGCGTCGCGACTCGTCGCTGGAAAAGCTGGCCAGGCTGAAGCCGGCCTTCCCGATGGACGGCAGCGGCACGCTCACGGCGGGCAACTCGACGCCGATGACGGACGGCGCCGCTGCGGTGCTGCTGGCGAGTGAAGACTGGGCCCGTGCCAGGGGACTGTCGGTGCAGGCCTACCTGACGTTCGGCAAGGTGGCGGCCGTCGATTTCCTGCACGACGAAGGGCTGCTGATGGCGCCGGTCTATGCCGTGCCGCGCATGCTGGACGACGCGGGGATCACGCTGCAGGACTTCGATTTCTACGAGATTCACGAAGCGTTCGCGGCCCAGGTGCTGTGCACGCTGGCGGCGTGGGAGTCGACGGAGTTCTGCCGCGACCGACTGGGTCGCGAGCGGGCGCTCGGCTCGATCGATCGTGCGAAGCTCAACGTGAATGGCAGCAGCCTCGCCGTGGGCCATCCGTTCGCGGCCACGGGCGCGCGCATCGTCGCGACGCTGGCAAAGTTGATCGCGCAGCGCGGCGGCGGCCGTGGGCTCATTTCGATCTGCACGGCGGGTGGCATGGGCGTCACCGCGATCGTCGAACGCTGAAGACCATATAATCGCCGCCTCGTCGCTGGCAGGGATCCGCACTGATGACTTTCCGCACCCACACCTCGATCCTCCTGTTCGCCGTGACCCTGGCCTTGCAGGGTTGTGTCTCGGCGCCCGCGTCCCCGACCGGCACGAAGGCGCCGGACGCGCCGTTGCCGGCAACGGCGACCGACACCAGGCAGCGGCTCGATGCGCTCTTCGAGGAATACTTCGAGGACAACCTGCGCGCCAACCCCGTGCTCGCGACTTACATCGGCGACCATCGCTACGACGATCAGTTGCCGAATTCGATCGGTCCGCAGCACCTGGCCGCCTCGCGTGCGATGAACCAGAAGTACCTCGCGGCGATCCGTGCGCTCGACCCGGATTCGCTCCCGCCCGCGGATCGCATCTCGTACGACATCTTCCTGTACGAGCGCGAACGGGAAGCGCGGGGCGAGCGGTTTCCGTTTCATCTGTTGCCGATCAACCAGGCCGGCAGCCTGCTCACCGTGATGCCCGCGCTCGGTTCGGGCACCAACGCGCAGCCGTTCGAGACGGTCGCGGACTACGAACACTGGTTGCAGCGCCTGGACGGGCTGGTCGTCTGGATGGACCAGGCGGTGGTAAACATGCGGGAGGGGGCGGCCAAGGGTGTCGTGCAACCGCGTGCGGTAATGGAGAAGGTGCTCGGTCAGCTCGACGCGATGGTCGTGCCACAGGCGCAGGAGAGCCAGTACTACGCGCCGATCCAGCAGCTTCCGGCGAGTTTCTCCGCGGCCGACCGTGAGCGACTCACTGCCGAATACACCGGGATGCTCGACGGCAAGCTGTTGCCCGCCTACAAGCGGCTGCGTGATTTCGTGCGCGACGAATACCTGCCGCAATCGCGCAGCAGCGTGGCCTGGACGGCATTGCCCGACGGGCAGGCGTGGTACGCCTACTACGTGCAGGAACACACCACGACGAACCTGACACCCGACGAGATTCACGCGCTGGGCCTCAGCGAGGTGAAGCGCATCCTGGGCGAAATGGACAAGGTCCGGCAGCAGGTCGGGTTCAAGGGCGATCTCGAGGCGTTCTTCACGTTCCTCGAAACCGATCCGCAGTTCTATTTCACCCAGGGCTCGGACCTCCTCGACGGCTACCGTGCGCTCAAGACGCAGATCGACGCTGCGTTGCCGAAGCTGTTCTCGGTGTTTCCGCGCGCGGACTACGAAGTGCGCGAGGTCGAGGCGTTCCGCGCGCAGTCCGCGGCAGGTGCGTACTACCAGCAACCCTCGGCGGACGGCTCGCGTCCCGGCATCTTCTATGTCAACACGTACAACCTGAAGGCGCAGCCGAAGTTCGGCATGGAGACGCTGTCGCTGCACGAAGCGGCCCCGGGGCACCACTTCCAGGTGGCGATCCAGCAGGAACTCGCAGGCGTGCCGCGATTCCGCCGCTTCGGCGGCGATTACACGGCCTACGTCGAAGGCTGGGCGCTCTACGCGGAGTCGCTCGGCAGGGAACTCGGCCTCTTCACCGACCCTTACCAGTGGTACGGGCGACTGAACGACGAGCAGTTGCGCGCGATGCGCCTCGTCGTCGACTCCGGCCTGCACGCGAAGGGCTGGACCCGGGAACAGGCCATCAAGTTCATGCTCGACAACTCGACGATGGCCGAGTCGGACGTCGTCTCCGAAGTCGAACGCTACATTGCCTGGCCCGGCCAGGCGCTCGGCTACAAGGTGGGAGACCTGCGGATCCAGGGCCTGCGCCACAAAGCGGAGCAGGCGCTCGGACCGAAGTTCGACCTTCGCGACTTCCACCGTGAAGTCCTGAGCGACGGTGCCGTGCCGATGGACGTGCTCGAAGCGAAGGTCGACCGCTGGATCGCGGCTCGCCGCTGAAGCCTCGGCGAATGCTGCGAGAACATTTCCTGTTGCCGTCGCTGGTCGCCACCCTGGCATTGACGGCATGCGATTTCGCTGCGGAGCCGTCGGCGCAGTCCGGGGAAAGGACTTCGGAATTGTCCGCACCGCTGCGCGCTGCCAACGCCGACGCGGCTGAGCTGTACCGCATCGTCGAAACGTATTTCGACCAGTACCTCGCGCTGAACCCCATTCGTGCCAGCGAGCTCGGTGATCACCGGTTCGACGATCGCTTCGGCGACTACGTCAGCATGAGCTGGATGGCGGATTCGCTCGGTATCGAACAGGAGTCGCTCGAGAAGCTGGCGGCGATCGATCCGCAGCGACTCGCCGGCGAGGACCTCGTCACCTATGCGGCTTTCAAGCGCCAGCGTGAGCTGGGCATCGGCGGGTACCGGTATCCGAGCGAACTGCTGGCGATCAACTCGTGCGCAAACTGGCCCGGGGTCTTCGCGCAGCTTGGTTCCGGCAAAGGCGCGCATCCGTTCAGGACGACGCGCGACTACGACAATTTCCTCGCGCGCATGGATGGCTTCGTCGTCTGGGTTGACCAGGCCATCAACAACCTGCGTGCCGGCGTCACCAAGGGCGTGGTGCTGCCGCAGGTCGTGGTCGAGCGCACGCTGCCGCAGCTCGAGGCGTTCGGCCGGCTCGAGGACCCACGGCAGACCGTGTTCTGGCAGCCGCTGCTGAACTTCCCGGCCGGGCCGAGCGTGGCCGACCGCCGACGTCTGCTGCAGGCCTATGACGAAAAGCTGCGGACGAAAGTATTGCCCGCCTATCGGCGTCTGCACGATTACCTGGCTCAGGACTACCTGCCCAGGGCGCGCGACACCGTGTCGTGGTCGGACCTCCCGAGCGGGGACCTCTGGTATGCGCACCTTGTGCGGTACTACACCTCGACGGACATGACTGCGGATGACGTGCATGAGCTCGGCCAGCGCGAGGTGGCGCGGTTACATGCAAGTCTCGTCGGCTTGCAGGGAGCGCTTGGCATCGCTGGAGAGCCGCGGACCGTGTTCGATGCGCTGCGTGCGGATCCGCAGTTTCAGTTCAGCGACGCCCAGTCGATGCTCGCGGGTTATGCAGCGCTGCACGATCGTGTCGATGCGCGATTGCCCTCGATGTTCCTGCGCCGGCCGAAGTCGACTTTCGAAACCCGGCCGATCGAGGGATTTCGTGCGGCCTCTGCCACCGGTGCGTCGTACTCGCCGCAGAGTGCCAATGGCGGACAAACCGGCGTCTTTTACGTCAATACCAGTGAGCTCGCGGCGCGCCCGTCCTATGCGATGGACGCACTGTACCTGGGCGAGGCCGTGCCCGGTCACCTCTACCTGGTGGCGATCGCGCGGGAGACGCCCAACTTGCCGCGGTTTCGCCGCTTCGGCGACGACGCGGCATTTGTCGCGGGGTGGGCCCTGTACGCGCAATCACTCGGCGCCGATCTCGGGCTCTACGGGGATCCGTACAGCCAGTTCGGCGCACTGAACGTGGAGTTGTGGCGTGCGGCGGCCCTCGTCGCCGACACGGGCCTGCATGCGAAGGGCTGGAGCCGCCAGCGTGCGGGCGAGTACCTGCGCGCGAACACGGCGCTCGGCGAGGCGGACATTGCCGCCGAAGTCGACCGCTACATCGCCTGTCCAGGCCAGGCGCTTGCCGACAAGATCGGACAGCTCAAGATTCTCGAGCTGCGCCGTCGCGCCGAGCAGCGGCTCGGCGAACGCTTCGACGTGCACGAATTTCACGAACGAGTCATCGGCAGCGGAATACTGCCTTTGTCCGTGCTCGAGACCAGGATCAATCGCTGGATCGGCGCGCGGCGTTGAGCCCCGCGTGGAGCGGCATCAGTAGCCGTAACCGTCGGTGCGGATTTCGTCCAGTTCGTCGCCTACGAAGCGCAGCTTGCGCAACAACTTGCTCGAGCCGAAATTGTACGTCCACACTTCCACTGGCATCTCGATGACGCCCGGGCCGTAGTAGTCGTACCGGTTGTAACCGTAACCGTACTCGTAGCGGGGGGCGCGACGGATCATGCCCTGGAAGCTGACGCTCGACGGTTCGCCGCACAGGGTGCGAACCTTGTCCTTGCCGTCACTGACGGTGACGAGCTTGCTGCCGCAGCGCATGGAGTCCTCGGCGCGCGCGGGCGCAGCTCCCAGCGTGCCAAAGGCCAAGGTCGCAAGAACGAGAAGTCTCACGTAGCGCACGGAGCAAGCATAGCTGCTGGCCGTCGGCGCCGCTTGTCGCCGGACCATCGAATTTGCATAAATGATTGAATATATTGAATTAAACGGCTGTTAACGAAACCTTTCCAAGGCCCATTTCCTGGTCTTCGAACGACCCGGCAGGGTTCGCCCCGACCAGCGATCGACGTCTATCGTCATGCCCAGCGCGTGGTCGGGTCCCGCAGACCGTTCTGCTAACCTACCCGGCCTCGTTATGGCGGCTGAGCCCACGATGTCCCTCGACCGAGCCTTCGAAAAACGCCTCGCCGGCATCATCAACGCCCGCGCGCGTGGCGTGCTGCAGGGTGGACTCAAGGGGGTGGAGCGGGAGTCCCTGCGGGTGACGCCGACAGGACAGATCTCGAAGGCGCTGCATCCCCGGACCCTGGGTTCGGCGCTCACCAACGAGCACGTCACGACCGATTACTCCGAAGCGCTGATCGAACTGGTCACGCCTCCGTTCGCCCACACCTGGGAGCTGGTGCAGTACCTCGCCGACCTGCATCACTTCGTCTACACGAACCTGCCCGACGATGAACTGCTCTGGGCCACGAGCATGCCGTGCGCCATCAGGGGCGAAGCAAGCATCCCGATCGCGCAGTTCGGCTCGTCGAACGTCGGGCGCATGAAAACCGTGTACCGCGAAGGTCTCGGCCACCGCTACGGCCGCGTGATGCAGGCCATTGCGGGTGTGCACTTCAACTATTCGTTCCCGGATCACTTCTGGCCGGTGCTGGCGGACGTGCTGCAGCCCAGGGATTCCGGACAAGCCTTTCGCTCAGAGTCCTATTTCTCGCTGCTGCGCAATTACCGGCGGCACGGCTGGATCGTGCTGTACCTGTTCGGGAATTCCCCGGCGCTGTGCCCGTCATTCCTGCAGGGACGCAAGGTCGTCGGTATAGAGCCACTCGAACCGGGCAGCCTGTACGCGCCGTACGCGACCTCGCTGCGCATGAGCGACCTCGGTTATCGCAACAAGAGCCAGGCGGGGCTCAACGTCTCGGTCAACAGTCTCGATCACTACGTGCGTGACCTGACGGCCGCGATCACCACGCCCAGTCCCGATTACGAGAAGATCGGCGTGCAGGTCGATGGCGAGTACGCCCAGCTCAACGCCAACATCCTGCAGATCGAGAACGAGTACTACAGCTTCATCCGTCCGAAGCGCGTCACCCAGAGTGGCGAGCGCCCGACGAAGGCGCTGCAACGTGCGGGCGTGCAGTACGTCGAGATGCGCTCGCTCGACGTGAGCGTCTTCGACCCGGTGGGCGTCAACCAGAACAAGCTGCGGTTTCTCGAGGCATTCGCGGCTTTCTGCGTCCTGCGCGACAGTCGCCCGATCGAGAACTCGGAGCAGGACGAACTCGACGCCAATCACGCAATCGTTGCGCGCGAAGGCCGCCGGCCAGGTTTGCTGCTGCGGCGCGATGGGCGCGAGGTCGGGTTGAATGACTGGGCCGCTGAAGTCATCGATTCGATGCGCGGCCTCTGCGAGTTGCTCGACGAAGGCGACGCGCAACGTCCGTACCTCACTGCACTCGAGTTGCAGGAGGAAAAAATCCGCGATGTCTCATTGACTCCGGCGGCGCGCTCGTTGCACGAAATGCGTACGAACGAGGAATCTTTCTTCAATTTTGCGCTGCGCATGTCGAAGGTCCACCAGTCCTACTTCAAGGACCTGCTCTCGCCGAACTCGTCCAGGCAGGAAGAGTTTGCCGCCGAGGCGGCCGCGTCGCTCGACCAGCAGGCGCGTATCGAAGCGTCGGACACGCTTTCATTCGAGGAATATCTCGCCCGCTATTTCTCGGCGTGAACCAGGTCGCCATTGCAGGGCGACCCGAGCCAGCCCGGCTGCGAGTCCCGAGCCCTGCTCCAGCCTGCGCCTGCCGCAGCGGGAGAGAGGGAAGTCAGAGAATTCCGGTCGTCATCCGACCCTGCGCATCGATCGAGCCGCGCAGCATTCCTCGAGAGTTGAAAGGCAGCGCGAGCGTGCCGTCGCGTCCAACGACGATCACGCCGCCTTCGCCCCCCATCTGCCGCAGTTGCTCGTGGACCACGATGTCCGCTGCCTCATGCACGCTCTTGCCCGCATAACGGATCAGGGCTGCGATCTCGTGCGCGACCGTCGCGCGGATGAAGTATTCGCCGTGCCCGGTCGCCGAAACGGCGCAGCAGTCGTTGGCTGCGTAGGTGCCTGCGCCGATCACCGGTGAATCGCCGACCCTGCCCCAACGCTTGGCGGTCATGCCGCCCGTGGACGTCGCCGCGGCCAGGTCGCCCGCGGCGTCGAGCGCCACGGCGCCGACGGTTCCCATCAGGGATTCACGGAAATCGCCGGCACTCGCATCGAGGGCGGCCGCCAGCTCACGCTGCCGTCGCTCAGTGACGAAATAGCGGTTCGCCACGGGTTCGAGCCCCTGCTCGAGGGCGAATTCCTCCGCGCCCTGGCCGGACAGCATCACGTGCGGTGAATTGTCCATCACGAGCCGGGCGAGGCCGATCGGGCTTTTCACGTGGCGCAGGCCGGTCACCGCACCTGCGCGCAGGTTGCGCCCGTCCATCAGCGACGCGTCGAGTTCGCAGATGCCGTTGGCCGCGATCACGGCACCGCGACCGGCGTTGAAGAGCGGGTTGTCTTCGAGCACCTGCACTGCGGCAACGACGGCATCGAGACTCGGGCCACCCGCCGCCAGGATTCGATGCCCGGCAAGCAGCGCCTGCTCCAATCCAGTGCGGTAGGCCGCTTCCCGTTCGGGCGTGAGTTCGGCGGGCGGGATGTCCCCCGCGCCGCCGTGGACGGCGATCGCTGGCATGTCATTCCTTTGCGGCAGGCCGGTCAAAGGAAACGAACATACCAGAGCGCCGCACCACGTATTATTTTGGGCGCAAAGCGCAGCCCTGCCGAACCAGGGCAGGCGTCCGCCCACTGGCTCATTTCGACCGAGTTCCCCGACACGATGCGTCCCCACCGCAAGATCAAGACCCTGCTGGTCGCCAACCGCGGCGAGATCTCCATCCGCGTGATGCGCGCCGCGCACGAGCTCGGGATCAAGACCGTATCGATCTACTCGCAGGAGGACCGCTTTTCGCTGCACCGCATGAAGGCGGACGAGGCCTACCTGGTGGGCGAGGGCAAGGGGCCGGTCGAGGCTTACCTCGGCATCGACGACATCGTGCGCGTGGCGCTCGAGTGCGGTGCCGATGCAATTCACCCGGGCTACGGGTTCCTTTCCGAGAACCCGGCGTTTGCCGAAGCCTGCGCGAATTCGGGCCTGCTGTTCATCGGTCCGACGCCCGAGATCATGCGTCGTCTCGGCAACAAGGTGACCGCACGCGACCTCGCGACGTCGGCCGGTGTGCCGGTGATGCCGGCCACGCCGCCGTTACCGCTCGACGATGCGACGGTGCTCGAGCTGGCGGCGAAGGTTGGTTACCCCGTCATGCTCAAGGCCAGTTGGGGTGGCGGCGGCCGCGGCATGCGCGCGATCGACGACGCCGCGCAACTGATCGAGATGGTCGCCATTGCACGGCGCGAAGCGAAAGCCGCGTTCGGCAACGACGAGGTTTATCTCGAGAAACTGGTGCGGCGCGCGCGTCACGTCGAAGTGCAGATCCTCGGCGACACGCACGGCAATCTCGTGCACCTGTACGAGCGCGACTGCACCGTGCAGCGTCGCAACCAGAAGGTCGTCGAGCGCGCACCGTCGATTTTCCTGGACGACACGCAGCGGCTGGAACTCTGCGAACTCGGTCTGCGCATCGGGCGCGCCGTCGGTTACCTCAATGCGGGCACCGTCGAGTTCCTGCAGGACGCAGACACCGGCCAGTTCTATTTCATCGAGGTCAATCCGCGCATCCAGGTCGAGCATACGGTGACCGAAGTGGTCACCGGCATCGACATCGTCAAGGCGCAGATCCGCATCGCGGAAGGCGCCGAGATCGGCACGCCCGCGAGCGGCGTGCCTGCGCAGGCGGACATCCGCATCACCGGCCACGCGATGCAATGCCGGGTCACGACGGAAGACCCCGAGAACAGTTTCATCCCGGATTACGGCCGCATCACGGCCTATCGCAGTCCGGCGGGCTTCGGTATCCGGCTCGATGCGGGCACGGCGTACTCGGGCGCGTTCATCACCCGTTCGTACGACTCGCTGCTGGTGAAGGTGACTGCCTGGGCGCCATCGTCCGACGAGACGATCGCGCGCATGGACCGCGCGCTGAAAGAGTTCCGGGTGCGCGGCGTCAGCACGAACCTGCGCTTCCTCGAGCAGTTGATCACGCATCAGCACTTCCGTGACGGTTCGTACACCACCAGGTTCATCGACCAGACGCCGGAGCTGTTCCGCTATCCCCGCAAGCGCGACCGTGCAACGCGATTGCTGCGCTTCGTCGCGGACGTGATCGTCAACGGCAACCCTGAAGTCACTGGACGCGCCCGTACGGGCCGCATCGTGGATGCACGTCCGCCGAAGCTGCCAGTCGGTACGCCACCGCCGGGCACGAAGCAGCGACTCGACCAGCTGGGCGCGAGGAAGTTCTCGCAGTGGATGCTCGAGCAGCCGCAGGTGCTGTTCACCGACACGACGTTTCGCGATGCCCACCAGTCGCTGCTGGCGACGCGCTTTCGCACCCGTGACCTGGTCGCCATCGCGCCGGCCTACGCACGGCTCGCGCCCGGCCTGTTCTCGGTCGAATGCTGGGGCGGCGCGACCTTCGACGTCGCGATGCGCTTCCTGCGCGAATGCCCATGGGACCGTCTCATCGCGTTCCGCGAGGCGATGCCGAACCTGTTGCTGCAGATGCTGCTGCGGTCGGCAAACGCGGTCGGTTACACGAATTATCCCGACAACGTCGTACGCTACTTCGTGCAGCAGGCCGCGAAGAACGGCGTCGACGTGTTCCGCGTCTTCGATTCGCTGAACTGGGTCGACAACATGCGCATCGCGATGGACGCGGTTGGCGAGTCCGGCAAGCTCTGCGAAGCCGCCATCTGCTATACGGGCAACCTGAGCGATCCGCGCCAGTCCAAGTACGACCTGAAGTACTACGTTGCGATGGCGAAGCAGCTGGAGCAGGCGGGCGCCCACATTCTCGGCATCAAGGACATGGCGGGCCTGTGCCAGCCGCGCGCGGCACACACGCTGGTCAAGGCGCTCAAGGACGAGATCGGGATCCCGGTGCATTTCCACACGCACGACACGAGCGGCATCGCGGCTGCCAGCGTGCTCGCGGCAATCGACGCCGGTTGCGATGCCGTGGACGGCGCGCTCGACGCCATGAGTGGACTGACGTCGCAGCCAAACCTGGGTTCGATCGTCGAAGCGTTGCGGCACGGGCCGCGGGAATCCGGGCTCGACCCCGATAACCTGCGGCTGCTCTCCAACTACTGGGAGCAGGTGCGCCACGGCTACGCCGCGTTCGAGAGCGACATGCGTTCCGGCGCCTCCGAGGTGTACGTGCACGGCATGCCCGGCGGCCAGTACACGAACCTGCGCGAACAGGCCCGCTCGCTCGGGATCGACGACACCCGTTGGCACGAAGTGGCGCGCGCCTACGCGCAGGTCAACGAGATGTTTGGCGACATCGTGAAGGTCACGCCGTCGTCGAAGGTCGTGGGCGACATGGCGATCATGATGGTGACCAGTGGTCTCACCGCCGAGGACGTCACCGATCCGGGGACCGACGTCGCCTTCCCGGAGTCCGTTGTCTCGCTCTTCCGGGGCGACATCGGGCAGCCGCTCGGCGGCTTCCCGCGCGAACTGCAGAAAAAAATACTCGGCAGCGTGCAACCCTCGACCTCACGCCCGGGCGCGCACCTGGCGCCGGTCGATCTCGTGCAGGCTCGCGCGCAGGTCCAGGAGAAGATGCCGCGCGCGATTACCGACCACGAGTTCGCGTCGTGGCTGATGTATCCGAAAGTGTTCTCCAGCTACATGGCGGATCGCACGCATTTCGGTGACGTGAGCGTGCTGCCGACACGCGCTTTCTTCTACGGCCTGGAAACGGGCGAAGAGATCACGATCGATCTCGAGAAGGGCAAGCACCTGATCATCCGGTACGTTGCGACCAGCGACGTGCACGACGACGGCACGCGCACCGTGTTCTTCGAACTGAACGGACAGCCTCGGTCAGTCAAGGTGCAGGATCGTAGCCAGGTCGCGAAGCGTCCGCCGCGCCGCAAGGCCGAGCTCGATCACCCCGACGAGGTCGGCGCGCCGATGCCGGGCACGATCGCCACGGTCAACGTGTTGACCGGTCACGCCGTGGCGCGCGGCGACGTGCTCGTGACGATCGAAGCGATGAAAATGGAAACGAGCGTGCGTGCGGAGCGGGACGGCGTGATCGCCGAGATCATCGCGCGCCCGGGCCAGCAGGTGGACGCCAAGGACCTGTTGCTGGTCCTTGAGCCCGCGGCAGCCTGATGGTCACGCCGAGCGCGTGACGGAATGCTCTAACGGGCTGATACTGGACCCCGGGCAATGGTCGCGAAGAGGAGAATACACATGACACCGAACGTTGGGGGAATGGACAGGACACTGCGTATCGTCGCGGGCCTGGCATTGCTGTCGCTGTTCTTCCTGCTGGAAGGCAACGCGCGCTACTGGGGCCTGATCGGCATCGTGCCCATCCTGACGGGCACGTTCCGTTGGTGCCCGGCATACCTGCCCTTCGGCATCAGCACCTGTTCGACGAAGAAAGGCTGACCCCTGCGTTTGCCCCCAGCCAGCGCCGCAAGGTGGCGGCGTCCATCGCGCCGGCTTGCCGCGCCACTTCCTTGCCGTCCCTGAACACCATCAGGGTCGGAATGCTGCGAATACCGTAGCGGGCACCGATGTCCTGGGCCTCGTCCGTGTTGAGCTTGGCGAACCGGGCCGCTGGCTCGGTCTCGGCTGCGATCCGCTCGAAGGCCGGTGCCATCGACCGGCAGGGACCGCACCACGGCGCCCAGAAGTCGACGACCACCGGGACCCCGGAATGCTCGACGTGGCGGGCAAAATTGCCGGCCGTCAGTGTTACGGAATGCCCCTGGAACAGCGCTTCGTGACAACGCGGGCACTTCGGCTGATCCCGCATCCGTTCCGTCGGGATGCGGACGATCCCGTCGCAACGCTGGCAGACGACCTGGGTGGTCGCAGGGGCGGCGCTTGCAGTGGTCATGTCGATACCGTCTCCGGTGGCAATGACCGGTTCTATGGGGCCGTCGGGGCCGGAAGCAAGCGCAACTCGCGGTTCGCGGGCCTTGCATCGGAGTGCCCCCGCCTCCACATCAGCCGGGCCACGACCGCCGGAGGCAGCGCTGTCCATGCGATTCAAGGATTACTACGCCGTCATGGGTGTGCCGCGGGGCGCGACCCAGGATGAGATCAAGCGCGCTTACCGCAAGCTCGCGCGCAAATTCCACCCGGACGTCAGCAAGGAGAAGGACGCCGAGGAGCGGTTCAAGGAGCTGCAGGAGGCAAACGAAGTCCTCAAGGACGCGGAAAAGCGCGCGGCCTACGACCAGCTCGGTTCCGACTGGCGGCAGGGCCAGGAATTCCGTCCGCCGCCCGACTGGGGCAAAGGCTTCGAGTTCACGCCCGGGCGCGGCGAGCGAGGCGGTCGCGGAGCCGGTCCAGGCGCCGGCGCGGACTTCAGTGACTTCTTTTCCGAGCTGTTCGGAGCGCGTAGCCCGTTCGGCGGCGCCCACGGTTTCGAATCCACCGGCCGCGGCGGCGCAGGGCGTGGTTTTGCAGCGGCTGGCCAGGACCACGTCGCACGCGTCGAGATCGACCTCGAGGACGCGTACCGCGGTGGAGCGCGCACGCTCGAACTGCGCACGCCCGAGATCACCCCCGACGGCCACGTCACGTCGAGGCCGCGCACCCTGCGCGTGTCGATCCCCGCGGGTGTCGTCGAGGGCCAGCAGATCCGGCTCGCGGGGCAGGGCAGCGCGGGCATGGGCGGTGGTCCAGCCGGCGACCTGTACCTCGAGGTGAATCTACGACCGCATCCACTGTTCAAGCTCGAGGGCCGCGACGTGACGGTGCAATTGCCGGTCGCGCCGTGGGAAGCCGCGTTGGGTGAATCGGTCTCGGTGCCCACGCTCGGTGGCCCCGTCGAAATGAAGCTGCCGGCCGGCGCGCGCGCTGGACAGCGGCTGCGATTGCGCGGCCGCGGCTTGCCCGGCCCGACACCCGGTGACCAGTACGTCACGCTGGCGATCATGCTGCCGCCCGACAGCCCGCAGGCGCGTGATTTCTTCACACGCATGAAGCAGGAGCTGGCCTTCGACCCCCGGGCCGAGCTCACTGCCAGCGCGAGGGCGTCAGCATGAGCACCCGCAATGACGATGGCGATGTGCTGCTTGCGCAAGTCCTCGACGACGACGACTGGCTGCGCATCGACGAAATCTGCAACCGACTTTGCGTCGAGCAGCAGTGGATCGTCGAAATGGTGGAACTCGGTGCGCTCGAACCGCGCGGTGGGCTCGAACCGTCGGACTGGGCCTTTCCGCGGCGGCAGCTGCCGCGCGTGCTGGCGATGACGCGGCTCGTAACGGACCTCGGCGTGAACCTCACTGGCGCCGCGATCATCGTGGAGTTGGTGGAGGAGCGGCGCAGGCTGCAGGCTCGGTTGCACAGCAGGGACAAGGGATAGGGGATAGGGGATAGGGGTTAGGGGTTAGGGGTTAGTCGGAGGTGCAGCTGCGACATCGGGTGCGGCAGCACTCCGAAAGTTTTCAGGCAAGCATCCGTATTTCACAGGCGGAGCTGCGCACTCCGGCTAACCCCTAACCCCTATCCCCTACTGGATCGCCGCGCCCAGCAGCGAGCCAATGAACCACGTCGCGATGCCCGCGCCGCCGCCGATCAGCACCATGCGCAGCCCGCCCGCGAGCGCGCTGCGGCCCGTGAACAGGCTCAACGCAGCGCCGACTCCGAACAACGCAACGCCCGCGGTGATCGCGGCGATCATGACCGACCGCTGCAGCTGCATTCCGAACAGGAACGGCACCAGCGGGATGATCGCGCCGAGCGCGAAGGCGAGGAACGAATAGATCGCGGCACCCCACGGCGAGCCGAGATCGTCCGGATTGAGGCCCAGTTCTTCACGCGCCAGCGCGTCGAGCGCGTTCGCCTCGTTCTTCACCAGCTCGCGGGTCACGCGGCGCGCCTCCTCGAGCTGCATGCCGCGCGCCTGGTAGATCAAGGCGAGCTCTTCGGCTTCTTCTTCCGGGTATTCCCGCAGTTCGTCGCGCTCGAGCCCGATCTGGTACTCGAACATCTCGCGCTGCGAGCGCATCGACACGTATTCGCCCGCGGCCATGGAGAGCGCGCCTGCCAGTAATCCCGCCACGCCGCTGGTCAACACCATGTCGGCACCCGCCGCCGCTCCCGCGACGCCCATGATCAGGCTGGTGTTGGAGACGAGACCGTCGTTGATGCCGAAGACCGCGGCGCGGAGGTTGCCGCCGCCGTGGCCTTTGTGCCGTGCGCCGACGTCCGACACCGAGGTGGGCATCAGGTGACCCGCGAGCGAGCGCTGCGAATCGTAGACCGAGAGGCCGCGCACTTTCATCGCGGCGAGCATGTGACGCACTCGCCGAGGGCTAAACGCGCGCGCGAGCACTGCTGTGATTCGTGCACGCACGGACGGCTCGAATGCGGGTGGCGCAGGCCGCCCAGCGTTGGCGAGCCACTTGTCGGCCTGGAAGTCGGCGGCGGCAGCGAGTGCACGGAACAGTTCCGCAATCTTCGCGTCGGTTTCGCAGGAGGCCAGCGCGCGATAGAGCCACGCCGACTGCTTTTCTTCGTGCCAGCTGTCGAGGGAACTCATGGGCGGTGCGCCCGCGAGCTCAAGCGGGCATCACGCCGCCGCCCTGCCCGCGGATCAGCTTCTGCACCTGCTTCAGGATGGCGACGTTCGCGTACGGTCGCTCGATGAAATCCGTGGCGCCTTCACGCATTGCTGCAACTGCGGTGGGAACGTCCGATTCGTCGGCGAGCAGGATCACGGGCACGTCGTTGCCGTTGCTGCGCAACCGGCGCAGCAGTTCCAGGCCGGACATGCCGGGCAGGAGCAGGTCGACGATGAGGCACGCGAGACTCCGTGACGAGGCCGATAGCAGGTACGACTCCGCGGTGTCGAAGCTCACCACGTCGACGCCGACGGGCTGCAGCAGCGTCTTCAATGCCGCGCGCGCGACCGGGTCGGAGTCGATGACGCCGATGATCGGTGGTGCCTCCTGCGCGGCAGAGATGGCGGGTGACATTGGGAAGCGCGCGACCACTAACCCCGCGCAGCTCACGAAGAGCCGCGGGGACGAGCTGGCGGGGCGGAATGCGCTGCGTAACCGGGTCGCATGCAGTGCAGTTTTCATGGCCGCCCGGTCCACGGCAATTGCGGGTTTATACGTAAATACGAGCGGTTCGCAACGCCTATTGCGCTGCAACAGCGATTTACTCCTCGGCCCGTTCGACCTCGAGCACCATGCGGACGAGGTGGGCCAGCGAATGCGCTTCCATTTTTTCCATTACGCGCGCACGGTGAATTTCCACGGTGCGCTGGCTCAGGTTGAGGTCTCCCGCGATCACCTTGTTGGCCTTGCCGGCGACCACGAGATCAAGCACTTCTTTCTCGCGCGGCGTCAGCGATTCCAGCCGCTTTCGAATCATGTTGCGCTCGGCCAGCATGCGGCGGCTGCCGGCATCCTTTTCCAGTGCCTGGTTGATGCGGTCGAGCAGGTCCTGGTCGCGGAACGGTTTCTGGATGAAATCGACCGCGCCGGCCTGCATCGCTTCGACCGCCATCGGCACGTCGCCGTGGCCGGTGATGAAGATGATCGGCAGGATCGAGTGGCGCTCGTTGAGTTTCACCTGCAGCTCGAGCCCGCTCATGCCAGGCATGCGGATGTCGAGCACCAGGCAGCCCGGGCGGTCGTCACGGTCGGCGTCGAGGAATTCCTGTCCGGATTCGAACACTTCGACCGGCAGGCCAACCGACTTCAGCAGCATCCGTAGTGAGTCGCGGACGGCTGTGTCGTCGTCGACCACGAACACCGTCGGCTTGATTTCCTTGATCACTCGAAACTACTCCCCTTTGGATGCCAGCGTTACCGGCGAGCCCGGCAGCGTGAAATGAAATCGTGCGCCGGTTCCCTCATTGGGAGTGTGCCACAGGCGTCCGCCGTGAGCGCGCACGATCGAGCGGCTGATGGCGAGGCCGAGGCCCGTGCCGCCCGATTTAGTCGTAAAGAATGGGTTGAACAGGTGCTCGGCGGCTTCGGGAGCCAGGCCGCTGCCATGATCCGCCACGATGATCTCGATCTCGCCTTCCGGCAGCTGGCGCGTGCTGAGCAGGACTTCGCGGCGCGTCTCGGGCGCCTCCGACATCGCATCGATCGCGTTGCGGACGAGGTTCAGCACGACCTGCTGCAGCTGGATCGGATCGGCATAGACCGTCGGCAGCGACGGCTCGGCGTCGATCCGCAACCGGACGTTGTGCAGCCTGGCGTCGGTCTCGGCGAGCGTGCGCAGGTCGTCGAGCAGGCGATTGCAGTCGACGGGCTCGCGCTTCACTTCGCGGTTCTTCACGAAATTGCGCAGGCGCCGGATGACCTCGCCAGCCCGCAGTGCCTGCGCATTGATCTGCGCGAGCGCCTCGAGAACGTCGGAGTCGTCGCGGTCCGGCGAACGCATGAAGCGCTGGCAGGCCTGCGCATACGTCGCGATCGCGGTCAGCGGCTGGTTGATCTCATGGGCGAGGCCCGCCGCCATTTCACCCATCGTGGACAGGCGACTGAAATGCGTGAGGCGGTCCTGCAGCTGCCGGGCCTCGTCCTCGGTCGCGCGACGATCTGACACGTCGTGGATCGTGCCGATGTGCTTAAGCGGATTGCCCTGAGCGTCGCGCGTGACCTGTGCGATGTGGTGCAGGTACCGGGTCGTGCCGTCTTCGAGCACGATGCAGTACTCGCAGTCGAACGCGTTCGCGGGCGATTGCAGTTCGCGGCAGGCCTCGTCGAACTTTTCGCGGTCACCCGGGTGCACCCAGCGCTCGAGCAATGCCGTGAGTGGCAGCGCCATTTCGGTTGCGTCGATGCCGAGAATGCGGCAGAGCTGCGGCGAGTAGTAATCGGGCTCCGACTGGTCGAGGTGGACGACGTAGTTGCCGAGATTCGCGAGTTCCTGCGCCAGCCGCAGTTCGGATTCGCTGCGTCGCAGGCGCTCGTCGGCGAGCTTGCGCGGCGTGATGTCGTGGATGAAGCCGATGAACCGCGGCGGCTCGACGCCCTGCACCTTGCCGACCGCGAGTTCGCACGCGAAGACGGAGCCGTCCTTGCGCCGCGCCTTCACTTCGCGACCGATCCCGATGATCCTGGCTTCGCCGGTCTGCTCGTACCGATGCATGTAAGCGTCGTGCTCGGCGCGGTAGGGCGCGGGCATGAGCATGTCGACGTTCCGGCCGATCACCTCGGCTGCGGTGTAACCGAAAATCCGCTCCGCGGAGAGGCTGAACTGTTCGATCCGGCCCCGATGATCGATGACGATGATTGCGTCGACCGCCGCGTCCAGCAGCGACCTGAACTCGAGTTCGGCCTGGTTCGAGCGTCGGGGCGCGGTGCCGGGCGTGGCATGTTCGGCGGCGGTGGGCGGGCGTTCTTCGTGCAAAATTTGCAGCTGTTGCGGCGAAAGTGCGAATCCTAAAAGAACGCGAGGCGCGGCACTAGGTATTGCTGGAATTCCAGCTAGGCAACGCTGCGAATCGCAGCAACGCAGCCTTGGCGCGACAATGTACACGAGGCCGGATGCGAGCCGGTCCCCGGGTTTTGTTGGCAAGGGGACACCCAAGGAGGGCGCCATGAGACTGATGAGATGGGAGCCGTTCCGCGAGATGGACGACCTGCTGAAAGGGTTCGGCCCGATGTTTGGCCGGCTGCCGACCCTGGCCCGACCGGCCGATGGCGGCTATGAATTCATGCCGCTGGCGGACGTGATCGAGCGGGAAAAGGAGTACCTGATCAAGGTCGACCTGCCGGATGTGCGCAAGGAGGACGTGAAGGTCCTGTTCGACGCAGGCGTGCTCACGATCAAGGGTGAACGCAAGGTGGAAAAGGAGACGAAGGGCGAGACCGTGCATCGCACCGAGCGTTTCTACGGCGCGTTCGAGCGCGGCTTTGCGCTGCCCGATGATGTCGATCCGAAGGGAATCCACGCTGAATCCAAGGATGGCGTGCTGACTGTCAGCTTGCCGCGCGTCGCGGTGCAGAAGCCGAGTCCGCTGGCGATCACGATCCAGTGATCGACGGCCGGGCGGCACGGCCGACGGACCGGACGTCGGCCCGCAAGGCGGCTGGATCAGCCCAGGACGAGTGGTCGAGCGTCCCCGGCCAGGCAGGCCCCGGAGCGTCCCGGCCACTCTTCCTGCTCTCGCAGGCGCACGAATCGTGCTCGCTGTGGCGGGGCGCCCGCAAACCCAGCTATTGCGGTGGTGGTTCAGTGTCCGCTGCCGCGCCCTCGTCGTGCCTGTCCTGTGCACCTGTTGCACTCATGTCGTGGCCGGCGTGTGGGTCGGCAGGGTCACCCATCGAACTCATGTCGTGACCCGTGCGGCCACCTTGCGTGCCATGGGCAACCAGGTGGTACAAGGCTGAGCCCGCGGTCCACGCGCCGAACGCGAGCAGCAGCGAGCCCGCTACGTTGCGCAGCGTGGCGCGGCTGGCCAGGAGCTTCGCCGCGCGCTCGAAGGCGACCGTGGCCGACACCATCGCCGGCAACGTGCCGACGCCGAACGCAGCCATCACGAGCGCTCCGGTGGGGGCACTGGCCGTGGTGGCGGCAAGCAACAGCATCGAATACGTCAGTCCACAGGGCAGCCAGCCCCACGCCAGTCCCAGCCCGATCGCCCCGGACAGGCCCTTCCCCTGTGCAATACGCCCCTTTGCCGGCAGGACCTTGCGCCAGAGACCGGCGCCCGCGGCCTCGAGCGGGTCGAGCAATCGCCAACCGAACAGCAGGCGACCCGCGGCGGCCACCATGATGGCGCCGGCCAGCACGCGAAATGCGATCGAGAGCGGCGCGACGTCGACCGAGCGCAACAAAGTCTGGCCAAGGAGACCGGCCATCGCGCCTGCCAGCGTGTAACTGGCCACGCGAGCAATGTTGTAGGCGATGGCCAGCGCCAGGCGCGAACCCGCACGGTCCGACGTGCTGTTGCGCATCGCCAGGGCACCCGCGATGCCCCCGCACATGGTCAGGCAATGGCCGCTGCCGGCGAGCCCGGCGATCAGCGCGGCACCGAGGCTCAGCGAACCCGCGTCCAGGGCATTCATGGTTTGGGTGGTTCCTGTGTTGCGGGCTTCCTGGAGTCGTCGACGGTGCCGTCACTCGAGGTCTTGCGCTTGCGTTCATCGTCGAGCACCGACCAGCCGGGACTGTCGAGATCGTCGAACTGCCCGCTGCCAACGGCCCAGAAAAAGGCCCACAGGCCGATTCCGACGAGCGCCAGGCCGAGCGGGACCATCAGGTAGAGGATTTCCATCTATGCCGCTCCTGCCGGTCGTGCATCGGTCCAGCGCGGGGTTGCCAGCGTCGTCGTGCGACGCGCGACACGAGTCGCATTCAGTACCACGAACACCGAACTCAGCGACATGCCGATCGCCGCGAGCCACGCCGGCACGAGGCCGAGTGCAGCGAGTGGCAGCGCGGCCAGGTTGTAGGCGATCGACCAGGCGAGGTTCTGCTTGACGATGCGCTGGGCCTGGCGCGCCATCCGCACGATCTCCGGCAGCTGGTCGAGCGAATCGCGCACGAGGATCAGGTCGGCGCTCGTCTGCGCGAGGGCGGAGCCCCTGCCCATGGCGACAGCGACGTTCGCCGCCTGCAGCAACGGCGCATCGTTGATGCCGTCACCGACGGCGACGACGACCGCACCCGTGTCCTGCAGCGATCTGAGGCGTGCGACTTTCGCATGTGGCGTCAGCCGCGCCTCGAAACGCTCGATGCCGCTGCGCGCTGCAATGCGTGCAACGGCCGCTGCAGCGTCGCCGCTCACGATCGCCGAAGCGAGGCCGAGGTGAGCAAGTTGCTGCACGCAGTCAGCTGTTTCTGCACGCAGCGGGTCCGCAAGGCGGAAGCCCGCCAGCAGCCCGGATTCATCTCCGAGGTAGACCCAGCTTTCCGCAGCAGCTGATTCCGTCGTCTCTGCTTGCTCCACGTGCACCGACAGGCCGCGTGCGAAGTCCAGCGTGCCGATGCGCAACCGCCGGCCATCGACGCGGCCCTCGAGGCCTGCACCCGCGATCACGGCCACGTCCGTTGCGGTGGACGTCGTGGCTCCGGCGGTCAGGAAGGCCTTGGCGATCGGGTGCTCGGACATACGCTCCAACGCAGCCGCCAGCGCCAGGCTGTGCTCCGGGCTTTCGGCGCGCAACGGCCGGACTTCTTCGACACGCACGAGGCCGTGCGTGAGCGTGCCCGTCTTGTCCCACAGCACGTGCGTGGCCTTCGCCAGCGATTCGAACGCATCGGAGCGTGCCACCAGCACGCCTCGCCGTGCGAGATCCGCGGTGGCTGCCGCGAGCACGGCAGGCGTCGCGAGCGACAGCGCGCAGGGACAGGTCACTACCAGCACGGCAAGCGTCGCGGGAACGGCCTGCGATGGATCGACGAACCACCACACGATGAAGACCAGCGCCGAGCCGACGAGGATGCGGCTCAGGAACCAGGCGGCGGCGCGATCGGCGGCCTTGGCGAGCCGGGGCCGCTCGGCCTGTGCCCGCTCGAGCAGCGCGACGATGCCGGCCAGTACGGTATTGCCGGCGACGGCCGCCACGCGCACACGCAGTGGCGCGCCCAGGTTCTGCGTGCCCGCATGCACCGGCGAGCCCCGGTGCTTCGAGATCGCGGTCGACTCGCCCGTGAGCATCGATTCGTCGACGCGGCCGTCAGTCCCTTCGGCCACGACACCGTCGGCAGCAAATACCTCACCCGTGCGCACGAGCATCTCGTCGCCCGGCTGCAGCTCGCTCGCCTGCACGTCCTCGACCTGATCGTCCCGCACGCGCCGCGCGGTGACGGGCGCGAGTCGAGCGAGCGCATCGGCGACGCTGCCGGCGCGATGGCGCGCCACCATCTCGACGTAGCGGCCGAGCGAAAGGAAGAACACGAACATCGTGACGGAATCGAAATAGACCTCGCCGTGGCCGGCCAGCGCGTTCCACACGCTCGCCACGAAGGCGATGACGATGCCGAGCGTGACGGGCACGTCCATGCTCACGCTGCGGGCCCGCAGTGCGTGCCAGGCGCCCTGGTAGAACGGCCAGCCCGAGTAGAAGGCGACCGGAATGGATACCAGCATGCTGACGAGTCGGAAAAACTCGCGCATGCCGGGCTCCATGCCCGACGTGTGCGCCACGTAGAGCGGCAGCGCGAACATCATCACCTGCATCATGCCGAAGCCCGCGACCGCGAGCCGCTTCAGCGCGCTGCGTCGTTCGAGCAGCGCGATCTGCTCGGCAGGTTCGCCTGCGAGCGGATGTGGCCGCAGCCCGACGTGCTCGAGCACGCGCAGCAGATCGCCAAGCCTCACCTTCGACGGCTCCCACACCAGCCGGGCGCGGGCAGTGGCCGGATTCACGCTGACGTCGAGCACGCCGCTCTGCAGGTGCAGCGCCTTGTCGGCGAGCCAGCTGCAGGCCGAGCAACGCAGGCCTTCCAGCAACACGGTGATCGAGCGTGCGCCGTTGGCCTCGGCGCGGGTCAGGCGCTCGACGAGTTCGGGTCGGTCGTAGGCGGACCAGCGGTCGGGACGCGGCGACTCGTCCGCCCGCGCTCCTGCGCGGTCGCGGTACTTGTAGTAGTCGTCGAGCCCGGCCCCCGTGATGAACTCTGCGACGGCCTTGCAGCCATGGCAGCAGACAGGTTCTTCCCGTGCTTCGATGTGCGCGGCAATACGCACGCCGGCCGGGATAGGCTCGCCGCAATGGAAGCAAGCAGAGCCCGGCCCCGCCGTCATGGGCTCCGCGGGGCGTCCTCGCCGCAGACGATCGTGACGCCGTCGCGCACGCAGTCCTTGCGGACCAGCACGTCGGGGTGGGAGATCGCGATGTACAGCGTGATGAACCCGCCGATCACGGCGGATGCGGGCAGCGCGATCAGCATCCAGGGATAGAACTGACGGTACCAGGGCCGCTCGGTCTGGTTGCTCATGGATTCAAGCCTATCAGTTCGTGGGGGCGAGGAAACGGGCCTTGCCCGTCGCTTCGAGCGCACGCTCGTCCTGCGTGCGGATCGTAAAATGGATGTCCGCGCCGCCTTGCAGTTCGCCGCGCGGCACGCGCAGCCGGACCGCCACGCTGCGCACGTCACCGGGCCCGACCTCGACTTCGTCCGCGCCGTAATCGACCCGCAGGCCGGGCAGGCCTTCGGCGCTGATCGTGAACTCGTGCTCGGCGGAGTCCTTGTTCAGGATCTTCACGTTGTACACGTTTTCGATCATGCCGCCCGGCAGCTCGCGGAACAATGCATTGCGGTCGCGGATGACGTCGACGGCGACGACGTTGCGATGCGTGATGGTGTAGGCGAAGCCGGCAATCAGCAACGTGATCAGCGAGGCATAGACAACCGTGCGCGGCCGCAGCACGTGCTTCGCCTTGCCCTCGAGGCCATGCTGAGTGTCGTAGCGGATCAGGCCCTTGGGGTAGCCGACCTTTTCCATGACCTCGTCGCACGCGTCGATGCAGGCTGCGCATGCGATGCACTCGTACTGCAGGCCCTTGCGGATGTCGATGCCGGTGGGGCAGACCTGCACGCAGACCGTGCAGTCGACGCAGTCGCCGAGGCCGGCCGCCTTGGGGTCCGAGCCCTTCTTGCGCGCGCCTCGCGGCTCGCCCCGCTGCTGATCGTACGTGATGATCAGCGTGTCCTTGTCGAACATGGCGCTCTGGAAGCGCGCGTACGGGCACATGTACTTGCAGACCTGCTCGCGCATGAAGCCCGCGTTGACGTAGGTGGCGCCGCCGTAGAACAGCACCCAGAACGTCTCCCACGGTCCGGTCGAGAAACTCACGATCTTGCCCGCGAGTTCGGTGATCGGCGTGAAGTAGCCGACGAACGTAAAGCCGGTCCACAGCGCGAACGCGAACCAGAGGAAGTACTTCGTGCCCTTGCGCAGGATCTTCTCGCCGCTCAAGGGCGCCCTCGCCAGCTTCATCTGCTGCGTGCGGCTGCCTTCCACCCAGCGTTCGATCCAGACGAAGGTCTCGGTCCAGACCGTCTGCGGGCACGCGAAGCCGCAGAACAGCCGACCGGCGAGCGCGGTGAAGAAGAACAGCGCCAGGGCCGCGATGATCAGCAGCCACGTCAGGAAATAGAAATCCTGCGGCCAGAGCGTCAAGGCGAAAATGTGGAACTTGCGCGCGGGCAGGTCGAACAGCACGGCCTGGCGTTCGCCCCAGCGAATCCACGGCAACACGTAGTAGAGGCCGAGCAGCGCGAAGACCGCGTAGACGCGGAGCCGCTGGAAGCGGCCCTTGATGTCACGGGGATAGACCTTCTGGCGGGCTGCGTACAGCACGCCGTCGACGGGGGCCGGGACTTCGTTCATTCGGGACTCCGCGTCCCGTCGTCAGTCCCCTCGTCTGCCGGTTCGGGATGCGCCGTTCGCACCAGGTACAGTGTCATCAGGCTCGATAGTGCCGCGATCAGCCAGAAAAAGAAGAAGCCGACCGCGTAGCCCGTCATGCGTGTCTGGAAGGCCGGTGGCGGGTAATCGTCGTTGCCGACCAGCACCGGGTCGATGAACCCGAAGCACACCATCGTCGCCACGCTTGCGACGAGAAACGACGGCCAGGCCACGATGGCCACGTCCTGTCCGAGACGCGGCCACCGCAGTCTGCCCGTGTACTCGTCGGATGCTTTTCGCACTCGTTACTTGCCCGCCGCCAGCTTCGTGACGTAGGCGGTCAGCAGCTTCACGCGCTGTTCGCCGAGTTTGTCGCCCCACGCCGGCATCTGGCCGTTGCGGCCGCTCATGACGGTCTGCTTGATCGTCGCGGCGTCGCCGCCATACAGCCAGGCCTCGTCTGTCAGGTCGGGCGCTCCGAGCAGCGGATTGCCCTTGCCGTCCATGCCATGGCACGCGGAACAGAGCGTCTGGAAGTGCACCTGGCCGGCCGCCGCCTTCGTGGCATCGGCCTGCTGGCCGCCCAGCGTCTGCACGTACGCGACGACTTCTTCCACGCCCGGCTCGCCGATCACGGCGGCCCAGGGCGGCATCGCCGCAACCCGCCCGCCTGCAATGGTCGCCACCACGGAGTCCGCGTCGCTGCCCCACTGCCAGTTGGCGTCGCGCAGGTTCGGGAAGCCGACGGCGCCGCCGCCGTCCGAGCCGTGGCACTGTGCGCAGTTCTGCTGGAACAGGTTGTGCGCCGTGGACATCGCCTGCTCGTTGTTCACGAGTTCGGCAACGGGCAGCACGGCAAGCGGAGCCAGCAGTGCGGCAGCACGCGCTTCCACGACGGCCCTTTCCTGCTCGTACTGGCCCGCCTGGGTCCAGCCGCCGATGCCGGCGAAGTTGCCGAGTCCCGGATAGAACACCAGGTAGAGCAGGCCGAAGACGACGGTGATGTAGAACAGCCAGAGCCACCACTTGGGCAGCGGGTTGTTGTACTCGCGCAGGTCCCTGTCCCAGACGTGCCCCGTATCGGCGCCGCCGCCGATCTTCTCGTTCGCCGTGCGCGGCTTCGATGTCCAGCGCAGCAGCCAGACACAGGCCAGGATATTTGCGATCGTCAGGATGATGACGAACAGGCTCCAACCACTAGTCATGGGGTCTTGCTCCCTGAATCTTTTGCCGGCGGGTCGTCCTCAAGCGGCATGCGCGCCAGCTTGTCGAAGTCCGCCTTGCGACGCTTGCTGTAGGCCCAGAACACCAGCGCGAGGAACGCGATGAACAGCGCAGCCGTGATCAATCCGCGTACCGTGCCGATGTCCATGCCTCAGGTTCCCGCCTTGAGGTTCGTGCCAAGGCCCTGCAGGTAGGCGATGAGCGCGTCGAGTTCCGACTTGCCCTCGACCGCTGCCGCAGCGCCGGCGATGTCTGCATCCGTGTACGGCACGCCGATCCTGCGCAGTGCCTCCATCTTCTTGACCGTGAGCGCGCCGTCGATCCTGCCGTCGGCCAGCCACACGAAGCGCGGCATGTTGGATTCCGGCACGACGTCGCGCGGGTTCAGCAGGTGGACGCGGTGCCAATCGTCCGAGTACCGGCCGCCGACGCGCGCGAGGTCGGGCCCCGTGCGCTTCGAGCCGAACTGGAACGGATGGTCGTACACCGACTCGCCTGGCAGCGAATACGGCCCGTAGCGCTCGGTCTCCGATCGGAACGGCCGGATCATCTGCGAGTGGCAGAGATAGCAACCCTCGCGGATATAGACGTCGCGGCCCTCGAGCCGCAGCGCCTCGTACGGCATGATTCCCGGGGCCGGTTGGGTAACCGACGCCTGGAAGAACAGCGGGACGATCTCGACCAGGCCGCCGACGCTGATCACCAGCGCGATCAGCACGCCGAGCACGCCGACTTTCTTTTCTACTGCATCGTGGTTCATGCGTGATTACCTTCAGGCGGGCTGCACGACGGGTGAATCCGCGGTCGTCGTCCGCGCCGCAATCGTCTTCCAGACGTTCCAGGCCATGAGCAACATGCCCGCGAAGACCAGCGTGCCGCCGGCGAGGCGGACCGCGTAGTACGGGTAGGTCGACTTGATCGACTCGATGAACGCGTAGGTGAGCGTGCCGTCCGCGTTCGTCGCACGCCACATCAGGCCCTGCATCACGCCGGCAATCCACATCGAAGTGATGTAGAGCACCACGCCGATGGTCGTCGTCCAGAAGTGCACGTCGATGAGCTTGACGCTGTACATCTGCTCGCGCCCGAAGAGCTTCGGGATCAGCGCGTACATCGTGCCGATCGAGATCATCGCGACCCAGCCCAGGGCGCCGGAGTGCACGTGGCCGATCGTCCAGTCGGTGTAGTGCGAGAGCGAGTTGACCGTCTTGATCGACATCATCGGCCCTTCGAAGGTCGACATGCCGTAGAACGAGAGCGACACGATCATGAACTTGAGGATCGGGTCGGTGCGCAGCTTATGCCAGGCGCCGGAGAGGGTCATGATGCCGTTGATCATGCCGCCCCACGACGGCGCGAGCAGGATCAGCGAGAAGACCATGCCGAGCGACTGTGCCCAGTCCGGCAGCGTCGTGTAATGCAGGTGGTGCGGGCCGGCCCACATGTACGTGGAAATCAGGGCCCAGAAGTGCACTACGGAGAGCCGGTAGGAGTAGACCGGTCGTCCCGCCTGCTTCGGCACGAAGTAGTACATCATGCCGAGGAAGGCCGCAGTCAGGAAGAAGCCCACCGCGTTGTGCCCGTACCACCACTGCACCATGGCATCCACCACGCCGGGGTAGACGCTGTACGACTTCGTCAGGCTGACCGGCATGGCCAGGCTGTTGGTGATGTGCAGGACGGCGATAGTGATGATGTACGCGGCGAAGAACCAGTTGGCCACGTAGATGTGCTTGACCTTGCGCAGCGCCAGCGTGCCGAAAAACACGACGGCGTAGGCAACCCAGACGATGGCGATCAGGATGTCGATCGGCCACTCGAGTTCGGCGTACTCCTTCGAGGTGGTAATGCCGAGCGGCAAGGTGATCGCCGCCGACAGGATCACCAGCTGCCAGCCCCAGAACGTGAACGCCGCGAGCTTGTCCAGGAACAGCCGCACGTGGCAGGTGCGTTGCACGATGTAGTAGGACGTCGCGAACAGCGCGGAGCCGCCGAATGCGAAGATCACGGCGTTGGTGTGCAGGGGCCGCAGCCGCGAATAGGACAGGAACGAGTACGGGGGCAGCAGGTCGGGCCACAGCAGTTGGGCCGCGATCAGGACGCCGACGAGCATGCCGACGATTCCCCAGACCACGGTCATGATCGCGAACTGCCGGACCACCTTGTCGTTGTAGTGAGTGGCCGTCATTTTCTTCGGTCGCCTCGGAGAGGATTGAAATAGAGGTCGTTCCGGCCCGGGGCGCAGAACTTCACGCGCATGCTAAAGATCACACATGCGCAGTGGCAGTAGGGACAGGAATCAAACCGCCTACGTACTTTCCGAAGTGACTTCCCCGCATTGCGGGTCGCGTGGCGTCGTTGCACAGTAAATGCGCGGCAACGCGTGCCATCGGGAGGCACCCCATGCAACGCCTCGATCGAATCCTGGCCGTGATCGATCCCACTGTGGAGGTGCAGGCAGGTGCTGCGAAGGCGGCGCTACTGGCCCGGTTGAGCGGCGCCGCGCTCGAATTGTTCGCCTGCGACTTCGATCCCGCGCTGACGGGGCAGCCGTTCTTCGACACCGACGAGCTGCGCCGGCTGCGGGAGGAATTCATTGCCGGGCGGGCGGCGCATCTGGAAGCCCTGGCCGGCGAATTGCGTGCCGGTGGGCTCGATGTCACTACCCACGTGCACTGGGACAACCCGCTGCACGAGGGCATCCTGCGCCGCGTCGCCGAATTCGCGCCTGACCTGATGGTCAAGGACACGCACTACCATTCCTTCCTCCGTCGCGCACTCTTCACCAACACCGACTGGAACCTGGTCCGGCGCTGCCCGGTACCGCTGCTGTTGAGCCGGACAGCGGACTGGCCCGCGCGTCCGCGCATTCTGGCGGCGATCGATCCGGGCCATCACGGCGACAAGCCGGCCGCGCTCGATCACGACATCCTGGACGCCGCGCAATTCCTGGCACGACAGCTCGACGGGACCGTCGAAGCGGTCCATGCCTTCTTCCCTGCCGCGCTGCTCGCTGCAACCACCGGATTTGCCGGCGTGCCGCTCGCCCAGGAACTGAGCGTCGCCGACCTGCTCGAATCCGAACGCACGCGTGTTGCGGCGGCGGCGCGGGAGATCACGCGGGCGCATGGCCTGGGCGAGAAATCCGTGCGCGTGCTGCAGGGGTCGGCCGCCGAAGTGCTGCCGCGCGTGGCTGCCGACGACCACGTCGATCTCGTCGTGATGGGGGCCGTGTCGCGCAGCCGGCTGCGCGAGGTGTTCATCGGCAGCACGGCCGAGCGCGTGCTGGACCGGCTGCCGTGCGACGTGCTGGTCATCCGCTCGGCGGACTACCGCGAGAAGCTTCCTTTCTAGCGCCGGTTCGCAATTCCGGGCACCTGCCGCTGCTGCAACGCGGCCGGACATCACAGTTCTGGCGCCAGCGGCGGCCGTATACTCGGCGCCTCATGTCCACTGCCACGGTCCTGCTCATCAGTGCCCTGCCCGCCGACAAGGTGTACCTTGCCGACGCACTGGCCGCGATCCGCGGTCAGCCGTACCGGCTCGAGGTGGTGTCGTCGCTCGCGGAAGCGCTCAGCCGGATCAAGCACGGCCGCATCGACGCGATCATGCTGGAACTGACGCTGCCCGACAGCGACGGTCTCACGACCTTCCTCCGCCTCCAGCCGAAGGCGACGCACGTGCCGATCGTGGTTCTCGTCGGCGCGGGCGAGGAGGAGGTCGGCGCCGAAGCCATCGCGCGCGGAGCGCTCGATTCCATGCAGCGCGACCATCTCAGTGCGACGCTGGTCGAGCGTGTGCTGCGCTACGCGACCGAGCGCACGCACACGATGCTGGCCTTGAAGGCGTCGGAGCAACGCTATCGCGAACTGTTCCAGAACGTGACGGCCGGCGTGTTCCAGACGACCGCG
Source organism: uncultured Pseudomonadota bacterium (assembly GCA_963748985.1). Taxonomy (GTDB): domain Bacteria; phylum Pseudomonadota; class Gammaproteobacteria; order Steroidobacterales; family Steroidobacteraceae; genus RPQJ01. Next base: position 32,850 of record CAVVKQ010000008.1, on the reverse strand, counting down.
GACGGCAAGTTCATGGCGGCGAATCCGGCGCTCGTGCGCATGCTCGGCTACGATTCCGAGGACGAACTGCTCGAGCTCGACATCGCCCGCGACATCTACATGGACCCGGAGCATCGCGGCAACTGGACCAGGGCGATGCAGGAGACCGGCGAGGTCCGCAACGCCGAACTCGTGCTGAAGCGCAAGGATGGCTCGAAGATCGTCGTCCTGGAAAATTCCCGCGCCGTGAGCGATGCGGACGGCCGGACGCTGTTCTACGAAGGCACCCTCACCGACATCACGGCCTCCCATGAACTCTCGCAGCAGTTGTCGTACGAAGCGAGTCACGACGCCCTGACGGGCCTGTCGAACCGCCGTGAGTTCGAGCTGCGGCTGCAGCGCGCGCTCGAGATGTCGCAGGCGACGGGGGCGGAGCACGCGATGCTCTACCTCGACCTTGACCGCTTCAAGACGGTGAACGACACCAGCGGCCACGTCGCAGGCGACGAATTGCTGCGCCAGCTCGGTGAAGTGCTGCTGCAGCGGGTACGCACGAACGACGTCGTGGCGCGCCTCGGTGGCGACGAATTCGGCGTCCTGCTGCACAACTGCAAGCCCGAGGACGCACAGCAGGTCGCCAACAACCTGCTGCGGACCGTCGACGAATTCGAGTTCGTCTGGGGCACGAACAAGTTCACGCTCGGCGTCAGCATCGGCCTCGTCGCGATCGACTCGCACTTCAAGCGCCTCACGCAGGTGATGAACGCGGCCGACTCCGCGTGCTACTCGGCCAAGGACTCGGGTCGTCACCGGGTGGCCATCTACAAGGAAGACGCGCTGCTGCTCGAGCGGCGCCACGGTGAGATGGATTGGGTGGCGCGCGCGAAACGCGCGCTGGTCGAGAATCGGCTGTTTCTGGAAGCGCAGGAAATCCGACCGCTGAGTCAGCCTCCCGACGCCGCGCCGCGCCTGCCCCATTACGAGATGCTGCTGCGCATGCGCGACGAGTCCGGCCGCGTCGTACCGCCCGGCGCCTTCCTGCCGGCCGTGGAACGCTACAACCTGTCGGTCCGCTATGACCGCTGGGTGATCGCGACGGCGATTGAATGGGCGCGGACGCACGCCGAGGTCTTCAAGAGCATCTCGCGCATCTTCATCAACCTCTCCCGCGACAGCGTCGTCGATCCCGAAACGGGCGAGTTCATCCGCCAGAGCCTCGCGGCGAGCGGCGTGGATCCGCGGTGCGTCGGCTTCGAGACCGCCGAGAACATCGCGATCGGCAATCTCGGCAAGGCCAATGCGCTGATCATGGCGCTGCGCCGCATCGGGTGTTCGTTCGCCCTCGACGATTTCGGCAGCGGCGTGTCTTCATTCGCCTACCTCAAGGCGCTGGGTGTCGATTACCTCAAGATCGACGGCATGTTCATCGGCAACATGTCGCAGGACCGCGTCGACTACGCCATGGTCCGCTCGATCAAGGAGATCGGGCACGTGATGGGCAAGGTGGTCGTCGCCGAGTCGGTCGAAAGCGAGTCGGCGCTGCAGAACCTGCGCGAGATCGGCGTCGACTACGCGCAGGGATTCGTGATCGGAGCGCCCAAGGCGCTCGAGGAAATCGGGTCGGTGAGCGTGGCGGATTTGCTGGCGTAGCCAGCAAAGGGGCTAGGGGTTAGGGGTTAGGGGTTAGTCGGAAGGGGAGGAAGGTCAGGAAGGCCAGGAAGGGGAGGAAGGGGAGGAAGGTCAGGAAGGGGAGGAAGGGGAGGAAGGTCAGGAGGGGGTAGAGCAAGAGGCTGCGGTGCGGCCATTTTTTTGCCTATTGAATTAATCAAATGATTGATTAATATTATCACCATGAGTTTGCCGGTGTCCGGACCTGCCAAGGTATCTCCACGCGGCCCGGGTCGACCGACGGGTGGGGACGCTGCCGTTCGCGAGGCATTGCTCCAGCGCAGCCGGGACCTGTTCCTGCAACATGGCTTCGGCAACGTCAGCACGCGCCGGATCGCGGCAGCGGCGGGCACGACGCCCGCGATGATTCACTACTATTTCGGCGACAAGCTCGGCCTGTACCGGGCGATGATCGAAAGCGCGGTGCAGCCGTTGATCGAGAGCGTACAACGACTGGGTCAAGCCTCGGAAGAGGAGGCGCCGGGCCTCGAGGCCGTCATGGGCGCCTACATGCGGATGGTCGCGGCCAATCCGTGGTTCCCCGCGCTGCTCATCCAGGAAGTGCTGGCGCAGAACGGGCGGATGCGGGGCGAATTCATCGAGCGCTTCGCGGGAAGAACGGCCCCGGCGCTCGTTGCGGTGCTGCGACGCGAGCGTGAACAGGGGAAACTACGGGTCGACGTCGATCCGCGGTTTGCCGCGGTCTCGCTGCTCAGCCTGTGCGTGTTCCCGTTCGTTTCGCTGCCCATCACGGGACCGGTGCTCGGATTCCGGCCCGAAGGCGCCGAACTCGACCGGTTCATCAGCCACACGGCGCAGTTGTTCCGCGAGGGTGTCGCGGCACACGGAGACGGGAAATGATCAGATTCGCCTGGCTTGTCCTGTCCACGATGCTGCTCGCAGCCGGATGCGCCAAGGAGCAACCGGTCGAAGTTCACGGCACCGTCGAACGCGATCGGCTTGAAATCATTGCGGAATCCAACGAGCGCATCGTCGAAATTCCCGTCCGCGAAGGCGACCACGTGCAAACCGGAGCCGTGCTCGTGCGGCAGGAGGCTGGCACCGCGCAACCCCGCATCGACCAGTCGCGTGCCGGCTTGCTCGAGGCCCAGCGGCGTCTCGCAGACCTCGAGCAGGGCCCCCGTCAGCGCGAAATAGACGAAGCCCGCGCGGCGCTCGGCGGCGCCGAGAGTGAATTCCAGGCAGCGCAGAGTGAATTCGCCCGCGTGCAGACGCTGGTGCAGCGCAAGTTGCTGAGTCAGTCGAACATGGACCAGGCGCGCGCTGCGCGTGATTCCGCGCGAGCAGCACGGGATGCGGCCCGCGCACGCTACGAATTGCTCAAACAGGGGACGCGGACCGAGCAGGTGGCCGAAGCCCGCGCCGCCGTCCAGCGCGCGACCGCCGCGTTGGCGGAAGTCGAAACGGTTGCCTCGCGCCATACCGTGACTGCGCCGCGCGCCGCCCTGGTCGAGGCCTTGCCGTACAAACTCGGTGAGCGCCCCACCGCCGGCCGACCCGTCGCGATCCTGCTCGCGGACGGCGTTCCCTACGCCCGCATCTACGTGCCCGAACCGCTGCGCACGAAGTTCACGGCCGGGGCGCGCGTCGAAGCGACGGTCGATGGACACGCGGAACGCATCCAGGGCACGGTACGCTACGTCTCGGCGGAGGCGGCGTTCACGCCGTATTACGCTCTCACGCAGAAGGATCGCTCGCGACTCGCTTACCTCGCCGAGATCACGCTCGACGATCCCGCCGCACAGGCACTGCCCGCCGGACTGCCCATCCAGGTGCTCGTCCCGGCCGTGCGCCCATGAACGCCGTGCCCCGGGCGATCGAACCTCCCGGCGAAATGGAGCACGCGATCCGCGCGCGCGGCCTGACGCGGCGCTTCGGGCATGTCACCGCGGTGGATGGAATCGACCTCGACATTCCGCGGGCGCGCATCTACGGCTTCCTCGGCCCCAACGGGTCGGGCAAGTCGACCACGATCCGCATGCTGTGCGGCCTGCTGCAACCGAGCGCCGGCACGGTCAACGTGCTCGACCACGAAATGCCGCGGGATGCCGAGCAGCTGCGAACACGGCTCGGCTACATGACGCAGAAGTTTTCCTTGTGGGACGACCTCACGGTCAGCGAGAACCTCGAGTTCATGGGGCAGGTCTTTGGCCTGGCGGCCGCGCGTCGCCGCGTGCGGGTAGCCGCCGTCGCGGAAGAGTTCAACCTGGCGATTTTATTCAAGCAGCGCGCCGGCACGCTGAGCGGCGGCCAGCGGCAGCGCCTCGCGCTTGCGGCGGCGACGCTGCACGAGCCCGAGCTGTTGCTGCTCGACGAACCCACCAGCGCGGTGGATCCGCAGAGTCGCCGTGACTTCTGGGAGAGCCTGTTCGAGCTGGTCGCGCGAGGCGTGACCATCCTGGTGTCGACGCACTACATGGACGAGGCTGAGCGCTGTCACGAACTCGCGATCCTCGCGAACGGCCGCATCGTCGCGCAGGGCGCGCCGCAGCAATTGATGTCCGACATTCCGGCGTCCGTGGTGGAGGTCGAGGCGGCTGACACCGTCGCCGCACGGCAGGCGCTGCTCGCGGATTCAAGCGTGCTCAGCGTCGCCCAGCTCGGCACGCGGCTGCACGTGCTGATCGATCCGGCCACTCCGGCTCCCGCGGAGCGTGTCCTGCAGCGACTGCGTGCGGCAACGGTCGAAGCGCACGCGACGCTCGTCCGCGCCAGTCTCGAAGACGTGTTCGTCGCCGCCACCGGGTTCGGTCGCGCGGCCGGCGACCAGCAAGGCCGCTGAGCCGCACCATGCTGCTGCGGCTCTACGCGATCACGTCCAAGGAAATCCGGCAGCTGGCCCGCGACCGGCTTACGTTCGGCATGATCGTCGGCATTCCGCTGATGCAGATCCTGCTGTTCGGGTACGCGATCAATTTCGACGTCCGCGACCTGAACGCGGCCGTCGTCGACGAAGCGAAGTCCAGCCATTCGCGCGCTCTCGCGGCCGACCTGCAGGCGACCGGCGTGATCGTGCTGCGCCCGCCCAGCCCGAACCTGCCTGACCTGCGCCGGCGCATGGCAAGCGGCGAGATCAGCGTCGGCATCGTCATCCCGCACGACTTCGAGCGACGCGCGCTGGGCAGCGACCGCGCGGTGGCCCAGATCCTGGTGGACGGCTCGGAACCGATGGTCGACGCAGTCGCCCGCGGGTTGTCGTCCGTGCCACTGCCGGCACGGGCCGGGGAATACAGGTCGCGCACGCCAGTCTTCGAGGTCCGTACGGAATCCAACCCCGAGCGCCGTACGGCCGTGCAGGTCGTGCCGGCGCTGATCGGCGTGATCCTGAACATGACCATGGTGATCTTCACGGCCGCGGCGATCGTGCGCGAACGCGAGCGCGGCAACCTCGAGCTGCTGATCGCGACGCCGATCCGTTCCTGGGAGCTGATGGCCGGCAAGCTCATTCCGTACGTGCTGATCGGGCTGATCCAGACCACGTTGATCCTCACCGTGGGTGCCCGCATCTTCGACGTTCCGATCAATGGCAGCCTGCTCGATGTCTACCTGGCAGCAGCGCTGTTCATTGCAGCGACGCTGACACTCGGCCTCGTGATCTCCACGTTTGCGCGCACGCAGTTCCAGGCGTTCCAGATGTCGTTCCTGACGCTGCTGCCGTCGATCCTGCTGTCGGGCTTCGTGTTTCCGTTCGACGGCATGCCGCCGCTGGCGCAGATGATCGCGCAGGTGCTGCCGCTCACGCATTTCGTGGAGATGATCCGCGGCATCCTGCTGCGAGGTGCGCCGCTGTCCGCGATGCAGGTGCCGGTCATGAAGCTGGGTGTATTCCTGGTCATCGCCCTTGCAATTGCGACGCTCAGGTTCCACAAGCGGCTCGACTGAATCCCCGCAGGCGCCCGGGCGGCAGAATGCTTGTCAGGTGCGGCCGGCGAACTGACGGGGCTGACGAGGCCACGGGCACTTGGCCTACGGCGGCATCCTGCAGATGCGTTAAGGTCGACACATGAACATCCGATACGAGTCGCCCGTGGCGCCGGCCACCGTGCCGGGCCTGTTTCGCGCAGTACAGGCCGGATGGCCGGCCGCCGTCCTCGCGCTGCTCGTGCTCAGTGGCTGTGGTGGCGGCAACGATGGCGGCGCGACTGCAGTCGACACCACGGCTCCCAGCGTGCCGCAGTCCGTCACGGCTGTTGCCGAATCCGCCACGCAGGTGCGGATCACCTGGAGCGCCTCGATCGACACCGGCCAAGGTGTCGCTGGCTACCGCGTCTATCGTGACGGCGTCGCGGCTCCGATTGCGACGGTGACCAGCGGTACCACCCATACCGACACGGGCCTGCTGCCGTCGACGCAATACAGCTACAGCGTCACGGCGTTCGACCGGTCCAGTCCGGCGAATGAGTCGACCGCATCGACCCCCGTCGCGGTGACGACGCCGATCGCCACGGACCAGCCCGGGCTGGCGACGGATCGTGTATTCACGAACCTGCCGGCGTTCCAGTCACCCGTGCTGGCGCTGCAGGCGCCGGGCGACGGTTCGACGTGGTATGTCGTCGAACAGCAAGGCCGGGTCCTGGCCTTCGAGGACACTGCCGCGGTGAGCACCACCCGTCTGTTCGTCGACCTGACCGCGCGCGTGCAGTCCGGTGGTGAATCGGGGCTGCTCGGCATGGCGTTCCATCCGTCCTATCCCACGATCCCCCGCGTCTTTTTCTCGTACACGGCGCAGGTCAACGGTTCGCTCGTCTCGCGGATCGCCTCCTTCGAAACCCGCAACGGCGGTGCGTCGCTCGATCCGGCCAGCGAATCGGTCCTGCTGACGGTCGCGCAGCCGTCGACCAATCACAACGGCGGCCATCTCGCGTTCGGTCCGCTCGACGGACTGCTGTACGCCGGGTTCGGCGACGGTGGCGGCGCGGGCGATCCGTGGGGCACGTTCGGCAACGGGCAGAACCTGCACACGGTTCTCGGCAAGCTGCTGCGCATCGACGTCGACGGCACCACCTCGCCCTCCGTCCCGTACCGCATCCCGCAGGGCAACCCGCATGCCGGCAACACACCTTGCAATGCCGGTTCAGGCTTGCAGCCCTGTCCCGAGATCTTCGCGTTCGGGTTCCGCAATCCCTGGCGGTGGAGCTTCGACCGGACCGACGATGACCTGTGGGTCGGCGACGTGGGCCAGAGCGCACGCGAGGAAGTGAATCGGGTCGTCGTTGGCGGCAACTACGGCTGGCGCTGCAGGGAAGGCACCTTGGCGTACAACCCGGACTGCGGCGCGAACGCCGGCACGAGCCTGCCGCCTGTCGCGGAATACGACCGCGCGGCCGGCCAGGCAGTCACGGGCGGCTACGTCTATCGCGGCGCGGCCATCACGGGCCTGCAAGGCCGCTATGTGTTCGGCGATTTCGGCAGCGGCCTGCTCTGGCACATCGCCGGCAACCAGGTTCCCACGCGGACGATGACGGCGGGCGACGGAGCCGCGACGGGCCTGGCCATCGCGTCGTTTGCCGAAGACGCGGAGGGTGAGCTGTACATCGTCGACTACGGCGGCACGTTGCACCGCGTGCGAGCGGCCGACTGACGTCCCGGCGGAGTCGCGCGAATTGCGGGCGGTCGATCCAGTCGTTCTTCCCGGGCTTGAAAAGACAGGCACGCGCTCGGGAATAGCGCTGATGGTCCTGAACCTGCGCGGCCGAATCAGGCGTCCTCGGCGATAAACGCTGCCCAGCGCCGGTCCGAGTGCAATGACCTTAGGATGGGGGACAACCTCGCTTCGTGCCGCAGGTACCAGAGGAACGAGGCACTGATGTCCGACCGGATTGCCAGGGCTTCCTTCTTGCCTACGAGCGTCGCGAATGCCTCGTCTTCCTGGCCCCGGAAGGCGTAAATCTCCGCGACCCGAATCCCCTCGAAGATGTCGTCCAGCAGCGCAATGTCAGTCGGCATCATCGCGAGCCGCGCGAGCGCTGCGTCCGCCTCGGCGCGCCTCGCGGGCAGTGCGTAGAGCAGCGCGGTGCCGTAGTCCCTTGCTCGCCCCTCCGGCATTCCGGCCAGGACCCGCTCCGCTTCCGGAAAGCGTCCGAGCAGGACGAGGATGCGCACGATATCGGAATCCAGGTCAGGCTTCGCACCGTCGAAGTTTTCGCGCGTGTTCCAGTACTCCTCAAGTGCCGCCTCCAGCTGCCCGTCCGCGACCAGCACCCCGGCGAGATTCACGCGGTAGATGAGCGCCATCGGGTCGGCGGCGATGATCCGGCGATGAATTTCCACAGCCGACTGGAAATCGCCTCGTTCGACGGCAAGATCGGCTTGCCCGCTCAGAACCAGTGGATTGTCCGGGTCGAGACGGGCCGACTCGGCCCAGTGCTTTCGGGCCGCCTCGCGCTCCGACGACTCGGACAGGAACTGCGCCAGGCGGTGGTGGGCAACACCGAGCTTGGCGGACGTCGCGCGGGTCCCGTGCAGCGGACGTCCGGGAGCCGCGCGGCAAACGGCGCGGCAATTCTCCGATTGAACGATCAAGCGCAAGGCTGGAAAGGTCGCGGTTGAACGTCAATCCGTGGATCCTGCTCTACCCGAGCTCCGCGGCGGACCGGGATCGTGGCTGCGCGAACCTGATTTCCCGAACGGCTCGACGAGGCGCGCCCAGGTGGACGTCCTCGCGATCACGTCCAGGCCTTCGGACCGCGTGAGGCGGTTCAGGATGTCCTCGGTGAGACCGTCGGCCAGGAACTGCTGGTCCCGGTTTTCGCTCATGTCGTCGAATGGCAGGACGGCAATTCGGGGCACCACACCCGGGGTCGCGAACACCGGGGCGGGATCCACGCCTTCCCTGTCCAGTGACAGCAGGACCCCTGTGACGAGGGTGATGATGGCCGCGACGGCCGCGGTCCACAGCCAGGGCACTCTGCGAGAAATTTTTTTCGCCGCCACAGGGGGCTCTATCGATTCCGCAACGCGGTTCAGGCGGTAGCCGCGCTTCGGCAGTGTTTCGATGAGGGCGCGATACTCGTCACTGCCGCCGGCGGCAGCTAGCTCACGGCGCAAGTCGTACAGGCAGCGGGACAGCGCGTCGTCGGTCACGACGACGTCGGGCCAGAGCCGGGAAATAAGATCCTCGCGCGGAACGACCTGGCTAGCACGCTCCGCCAGCATCGCGAGGACGCCCATCACCTTGGGGTCGAGCTGGACCCGGCCGCCGAGACCTTCGACGTGGCCGCGATGCGGATCGACCCGCAGGTCACCAAGGAGAAATGCGCTCCGGATTCGCGCGTGCCAGTGTCGGGCGACGTCATTCTGCAACCCCGGGATTGACCCGATTCGTCCCTGGTCGAGAACGATATCAGACCGATGTCAGGCATTTATTAAAGTTTCGTCAAGACTTCGGCGTTGCCCGAAATGCAGTCTCCCTCGAGACGGAAATCCCGTCCGGGATGCCGAGAAACAGCAAGGAGTGGACCATGAAGGGCAATTGGAGATTCTGTTCAATGGCGGCGGCGAGCTTGCCGCTCGTCTTCGCTTCGATGGGCGCTGACGCGATCACCCCGAAGTACACTGCCTGAGCGTCGCGACACCGGTATCGAGGTCAACAGCCCGTGACCGACGGGTCCCGATCGAGACGCTGACGGCCGACTACATCGCCTCCGTCGTCCGGGACGCTGGGCGCCAACGACATCTGGGCGGCGGACCGCGCCAGCTCGGCGTCGCGGAGTTCAGCGAAGAGACCACTGACTTCTACGGCAACGAGGAACTGCTGATCGACCAGGGCAACTACGTCATGGTCTACGGGAAGGACAAGACGACAGAAAAAGGAAAATACCTGAACGTCTGGAAGAAGGAAGGTGGCACCTCGAAGATCTACTCCAACGTATGGAACACGAACGCGACGCCCGCTCCGGTGAAGTGACCGTGATGCCTGCCGATCTGCAGCAGTCTGAGCCCAATCGATAGACGGGCTCAGTGTATCGCAGCTTCGACGTGGTCTACGCGCCGGACAAGACGACAGAAGCAGGACAATACCTGAACGTCTGGAAGAAGGAAGGCGGCACCTGGAAGATCTACTCCAACGTATGGAACACGAACGCACCGCCCGCTCCGGCGAAGTGACCGTGATGCCTGCGGGCTGCAGCAGTCTGAGCCCATTCGGTAGACTGGCTTAGTGTCTATGTACTGGCCGCTTCGGGTCGTTTTTGCCCGAACAGCGTCCGCTTGCAGCAAGCCATAGAACTTCCTGTGGCGGCCACCCGGTCTGCACCGCTCGTTTGCGCCAACACGCAGTCGAACGCAAGGCCGTGGCCGCGCTGGCAACATTCTGCTGTTCAAGCCCGATGTTGATGCGCCGTGCGAACGTGCTCGGCCGCCGAGCACGGCAGCTCAGGCGCCGCAGGTCAGACCGGGAGTCGGTTCATTTCCCGCGCGCATGTTTCTTCGCGCGCAGGGGAATGAACCGGAGACCGGTCCATCACCTCTTCAGCGCGCCAGCACGTACTCACCCGGCGCATCGCACAGCGGCTTGTAGCCGGCCGCGCCCATCCTCGGCGGCGCAACTTTCGTCTTCGTCGAATGTTCGACGAGCCATGCCGCGAACGTCGGCCACCACGAACCCTGTGCGGGCTCGACTTTCTTCATGTACTGGGCCGGCGAGGGCACGCGTGCGCCGGCCTTCATCGTCAGCACCCGATGTCGGCGCTTCGGATGCACCGGCCCGCTGATGATGCCGGCGTTATGGCCGCCGCTCGTCAGGCAGAAGGTGAAGTCCTTCGAACGCACGAGCTTGCCGACCTTGTACACCGACTGCCACGGCGCGACGTGATCGGTCTCGGTGCCGACGACGAACATGGGCGCGTCGACCGCCGCCAGGTCGAGCGTCTCGCCCAGCGCGACGTAACGTCCCTCGGCGAGATCGTTGTTGAGATACAGCTGGTGCAGGTAATCGGTATGCATGCGATACGCCATGCGCGTGCCGTCGGCGTTCCATGACATCAGGTCGTTGACGCCGGTGCGCTCGCCCTTCAGGTACGTCGCGACCGACGGGCTCCACAGCAGGTCGTACGTGCGCAGCATCTGGAACGCGCCACCCATTTGCCTGCTCTCGAGTACGCCCTTCTTCCACATCAGCGCTTCGAGCATCGCGAGCTGCGCCGGGCTGATGAATACCGACAGCTCGCCCGGTTCGCTGAAGTCGGTCTGCGCGGCAAACATGGTGACCGTCGCGAGCCGGTCGTCCTCTTTCTGCGCCATCGCCGCCGCAGCGATCGCGAGCAGCGTGCCGCCGATGCAGTAGCCGACGCCGTGCACCTTGCGCTTCGGCACTACCTTGTTGATCGCGTCGAGCGCCGCGAGCACGCCTAGCGACAGGTAGTCGTCCATGGTGACGTCGCGGTCGTCGGCCGTCGGGTTCTTCCACGAAATCATGAAGACCGTGTGACCGAGGTCGGTGAGGTACTTCACCAGCGAGTTCTTCGGCGACAGGTCGAGGATGTAGTACTTCATGATCCACGCCGGCACGACCAGGACCGGCTCGGCGTAGACCTTCGGCGTCGCCGGCGAATACTGGATCAGCTCCATCAGCGAGTTGCGCAGGATGACCTTGCCCTTGCTCGCCGCGATCTGCTCGCCGACCTGGTAGTTCTCGACGCCGACGGGGCCGAGACCCTTGAGCATCCTCTGCACGTCTTCGGCGAGGTACTTCACGCCGCGCACGAGGTTCTTGCCGCTCTCCGCGCGCGTCTGGTCGAGCAGCTGCGGATTGGTCGGCAGGTAGTTGTCGGGTGCCAGGAGTTCGAGCCCTTCGCGCACCGTGAACCCGACGACGTTCGCGGCGGCGGCATCGGTTCCGGGCACGCCATTCACCGCTTCCCGGGCAAGCTCCGCGGCCGTGATGAACGACTGCGCGAGCACGTTGAACGGAAACTTCGCCCACGCCGGATCGGCAAAGCGATTGGCGTAGGGCGTGCCTGCCGCCTGCGGTCCAACGGCTTCGCCCTGCGGCTTCAATGCGCCGCCCGTGAACTGCGCCAGCGCAATCGCCTTCTGGATCGCGGTCTGTGCGATCTGCGCCTGTCGTCCCGGGGCGAGCGCCAGCCGCGAGAGCACGTTCCACCAGGCGCCGCCGAACGCCTGCGGTGACATGCCGCCGGTCAGCTGACCGAGAGCCGCGAGTAACTCGCGCGATGCCTCGTCCGAAATCAGCGATTTCCCCGACTCTGCCTTGTCCGCGCCCATGATGTCCTCTCCCGACGAGCGGTTCTGCCGCACTGCAAAAAGACGAGTGAAAGTATCCTGTGCGTGGGGATCCCGCAAGTTGCGCGCAAACCGTCGGTGACGGTTCGGGGCGGCGGCCGGGTTGCTAGCGGACCCTCGTTACAGCGACTTGAGATCGACGGACAGGTCCGCGAGCTGCGCGGGGTCCGGGTGTTTGCGCTCCGCGATCCACTTCTTGCCCTGCATGAAGTCCTTCGGGCTGTTGATCGCATCCACTGCCAGCAGTTCGCCCTGTGCCAGGTAGTACAGCGCGAAACGCCCCGAGTCGGGATTGCCGCGCATTACCGTCTGGTCGTACCCCTGCGACAGGCCCGCGATCTGCAGCTTCAGGTCGAACTGATCCGACCAGAACCACGGCACGTGCTCGTGGCGGACCGCCTTGCCACAGATGTTCGATGCCGCGATCCTGGCTTGCTCGACGGCGTTGTCCACCGACTCGAGCCGCAAACGGCGTCCATAGCGCACGCTCTGGTGGAACGTGCAGTCGCCCGCGGCGTAGATGTTCGGATCCGAGGTCTGGCACTGCTCGTCGACCCAGATCCCGTTCTCGCAGCGCAAGCCAGCGGCCGCAGCGAGCGTCGTCTCGGGCAGGATGCCCACGCCGACGATGACGAAGTCCGCGTCGAATTCCCGCTCGCCGCAAGCAACGCCCGCCACGTGGTGACCTGCAGCGTCCCCCTTGAACGAGGACACCGACATGCCGCACAGCACGTGCACGCCTTCGCGCTCGTGCCGATGCATGTAGAAGGCCGACATTTCGGGTGTCGTCACGCGATGGAGCGGGCGGTCCGCCATCTCGAGCACGGTGACGTCGAGGCCAAGGTGCCGGGCAGACGCGGCCGCCTCCAGCCCGATGTAACCCGCGCCCACGATGACGATCTTCTTCGCCCCGGGGAGATCGGCACGAATACCGTCCACGTCGGCCATCGTGCGCAGGTAGTGGATACCCTTGAGGTCGTAGCCCGGCACTTCCAGCAGGCGGTTGCGGCTGCCGAGGCACAGGATCAGCTTGTCGTAACGCAGTTCCGCGCCGTCGCTCAGGCGCAGGCGCTGGTCCACCCGGTCGATTGCGGTGACCCGCAGCCCCAGCTTCACGTCCACCAGGTGCTGTTCGTAGAACTGGGCGCTGCGCAGCAGCAGCCTCTCGCGCTCCATTTCGCCCGCGAGGTATTTCTTGGACAGCGGTGGCCGGTTATAGGGCAGGTACGGTTCGTCGCCGACCAGGACGATGCGACCTGTGTGCCCTTCGCGGCGCAGTGTATCGACCGCCTGCACCGCCGCGTGGCTCGCGCCGACAATCACCACCGTCTGCTCCGTCATGCCAACCTCTACGGACCCCGCCGATGACCTATGATGCCGCAAAGCAACATGGTCGGGGGTGCGTCCGGGTGGACGCATGGCTATCCTTTCGCACCAGCCATGAGCAGTCGACGGTCGCAACGCTCCACGGTGGTGCGTGGCGCCTGCAGGATAATCGAGAATTCGGCCTGACCAGAGGTAGGCACGGATTCTGCATAAGCAGTTCGAGGTCCCCCCGAGGGGAGGCGGCGCGGTGTGGGTCGTTTCGGTTTCCAACGACGTGAAACCGCGGCCGGCCGCCTGACAATGAACACGAGAACCGAGGAGCCCGAAGTCCATGAAGCTGATCAGCGCAATCATCAAACCCTTCAAGCTGGACGACGTCCGCGCCGCCCTGTCCGAACTTGGCGTGTCCGGCATGACGGTCACTGAAGTGAAGGGCTTCGGGCGTCAGCGCGGCCACACCGAGCTGTACCGTGGCGCCGAGTACGTCGTCGATTTCGTGCCGAAGACGCGCATCGAGGTCGCGGTCAAGGAATCGCTGGTCGACCAGGTGGTCGAGGCGATCGTCGCGGCCGCGCGCACCGGCAAGGTCGGTGACGGCAAAATCTTCATCTCCGAACTCGAGCGCGCGATCCGCATCCGCACGGGTGAGGCCGACGACCAGGCCCTGTAACGGGCCCATGGCGGGCCCGTGCCGGGAATGTGCCGGGACCCGTGACGCGACCCATGAGACTTCGCGCTAGCATCGGTTCCGGACTGCCGTAACCGGGGCTGCGATGACCGATCTTTCTCCTGCCGACGCGCTCGCAAGCGCCGTTGCCAAACTGCACCTGGGGCGGCAGCGGCGACACATCTTCCTGTGCGTGGCCGGCGAGAAATGCGCGCCCGTCGCTCGTTCCGAGGAGAGCTGGGACTACCTCAAGCGCCGCTGCCGCGAGCTGGGCCTGGTCGACGTCGATGGCGGCGTGCTCCGGACCAAGGCGCATTGCCTGCGGGTCTGCACCGCCGGCCCGATTGCTGTCGTTTATCCAGAGGGTGTCTGGTATCGCAAGTGCACGCCGGAAAACCTCGAACGGATCCTGCAGCAGCACCTGATCGGCGGCCGGCCGGTCACCGATCTCGTCATCGTCGAGGCGCCGTTGCCGCCGCCCTGACCCGGGCGCGATTGATTCTCGCTGTGGGCGGCGTCTGACACCCGGAACCGCAAATCTGCGGGCAGGGACACTTCCTGATCGGTGCGCCGGTCGTCATCATCGGCGCCTGTTCCTGCGCCCCGCGGTGTACCCATGCCTCATGCCATCCGAATCCATGCCTACGGCGGCCCAGAAGTGATGGGCTGGGAAGAAGTCGCGTCCGTGGCCCCGGGGCGTGGCGAGGCATTGATCAGGCAATCGGCCGTCGGCCTCAACTTCATCGACATCTACGAACGCACCGGGCTGTACGGCGGCCAACTACCGACCGGGCTCGGCCGGGAGGCGGCGGGTGTGGTCGAAGTCGTCGGACCCGGCGTGCGCGACATCAAGTCCGGCGATCGGGTCGCCTACGCGTCTCCTGAGCCGGGTGCGTATGCCGACGAGCGCGTGATGCCAGTGGCCAACCTGGTGCCGGTGCCGGAAGGCGTCAGCGATCGGCTCGCCGCCGCCGCGTTGCTCAAGGGCATGACGGCACAGGTGCTGCTGCGCCGGACGTACAAGGTGCGCAAGGGCACGGTCGTCGTAGTGCACGCTGCTGCGGGCGGCGTCGGCAGCATCCTCGTGCAATGGGCGTTGCACCTCGGCGCACGCGTGATCGCCGTCGTCGGCAGCGACGCCAAGGCAACGACGGTGCGTGCCATGGGATGCAAGGATGTGCTGATCCAGGGTCGCGACGACCTGGCCGCTTGCGTCAGGGAACTCACGGGCGGGCAGGGCGCGCATGTCGTCTACGATTCCGTTGGCAAGGACACGTTCTTCGCGTCGCTCGATTCGTTGCGCCCGCTCGGGCTCATGGTGACGTACGGCAACGCGTCGGGACCGGTGCCGCCGATTGCACCGCTCGAGCTCGCCAGGCGCGGATCGCTGTTCCTCACGCGACCCGTGCTGTTCTCGTACGTGGCGAAGCGCCCGGACCTGCTGCGATCAGCCGCGGAACTCTTCGACGTGATCGGGCGCGGCATCGTGCGCATCGAGATCGGCCAGACCTACCCGATCCGCGACGTGCAGCAGGCCCATCGCGACCTGCAGGACCGGCGCACGGTCGGCTCGACGGTACTGCTGCCCTGATAAACTGTCGTCGTCGCCGAGTATTCCCGCTGCTGCTGATCGTGCTCGCGGCATCGCCCGCGCACGCCGGGAAAGAGATCATCCACGACTGGCCGGTTGGCATTCCCTCAGGGGCAGAACTCGAGGCGTCCGGCGCGGTCATCGGCCAGATTCGCGTGACGGTCGGCGACATTTTCGACCCGTCGATCCCTTCGGAAGACAAATGGCTCTACCGCACGGCGAACAAGCTGCACATCAACACGCGGCAGCCCATCGTTCGCAGTCAACTGCTGTTCAAGACGGGAGAGCCATACGTGCACCGCGTGGTGCAGGAGACGGAACGCGTCCTCCGCGGCAACGACTACCTGTACGACGCCTGGATCCGCCCGGTGTCCTATGACGGCAAGACTGTCGACCTGGAAGTCCGCACGCGCGACACCTGGACGCTGAACCCGGGCATCAACTTCAGCCGGCAGGGCGGGGCCAATTCGTCGTCAGTCGAACTCGAGGAAAAGAACCTGCTCGGCAACGGCCAGCGGCTCTCCTTCGGCTGGTCGAACGACGTGGATCGCACGTCGCTCGACTTCGAGTTTTTCGATCCCCATTTTCACTCGACGTGGACACGGCTCGGCGTGGCCTACAGCGACGCCGACGACGGTAGCACCAAGGCGATCCGCGTCGACCGGCCGTTCTTTGCTCTGGACACGAAACGCGCCGGCGGCATGTACCTCTACGATTCGATCCGCAACGAGCCGCGTTACGCCTACGGCGAGAGCGTCGGCGAATACGAGCAGGACGAGCAGTTCGCAGAAGCCTATGGCGGCTGGTCGCGAGGCTGGACCGATGGCTGGGTCCGGCGGTGGACCGCAGGCGCGACCTATCGCCAGAAGCGCTTCGCCGAGGTCGTGGGCTCAGCCCTCGGCGGTCCGCTGCCGGAGGACATGGAACTTGCTTACCCGTGGCTGGGGTTCGACGTGGTCGAGGATGTCTACGAGGAGCGCACGAACCAGGACCAGATCGAGCGCACGGAGGATGTGCTGCTCGGTTTGCGCGCGGGCGGGCGCATTGGTTACGCCGCGGAGTCGCTGGGATCGGATCGCGACGCGCTCATGCTCAGTGCCTACGCACAGAACGGTTGGGATTTCGGACGCGAACGCTCGATGTTCGTGACCACGGTCGCGACAGGCCGCGTCGAGAACGATGGCTTGCGCAATGCCGTGCTGTCGGCCGAAGCCCGGTACTACGCGCGTACCTCCGACAACACGAAATTCTTTGCGACAGTCAACGGCGTCGTGACCGAAGAGCTCGACGCGGACCAGCAGCTGCTGCTCGGCGGTGAGGAGGGACTGCGCGGCTATCCCCTGCGCTACCAGGCGGGCACGTCAAGGGCGTTGCTGACGCTCGAAGAGCGCTACTACACGGGCTGGTATCCGTTCCGCCTGTTCCACGTGGCTGGCGCAGTCTTCTTCGACATGGGCCGTACCTGGGGAACCGACGTTACCGGCGCCACCAGCGACGGGTTGCTGAAAGATGTCGGTATCGGCCTGCGCCTCGGTTCGAGCCGTTCCGCGTTCGGCAACGTCATTCACATCGACCTGGCGTTTCCGCTGGACGGCGGCGACGACATCGACAGCGTGCAATTCGTCGTCGAGACCAAGGTCCGCTTCTAGGAAACAGGGGACGTCAAAATAGGGGACGCTCACCTATTTTAAAAAAAATAGGTGAGCGTCCCCAATTTTTCAGCTGATCTCGATCACCTGCCGGATCGACACGCCTGCGGCAAGCCGGTCGAACGCGCCGTTGATGTCGTCGAGCTGGATGCGTTCGCTCAGGAGCCTGTCCACCGGCAAGCGTCCTGCGCGATACCACTCGATGTACTGCGGGATGTCGCGCTCCGGCACGCAGCTGCCGAGATAACTGCCTTTGAGTGTCCGCTCTTCGGCGACGAGGCTCACGTGCGACAACGACACCTGCTGCTGCGGATGCGGCAAGCCGGCCGACACTGTCGTGCCGCCGCGCCGCGTGACGCGATAGGCGAGTTCGAGCGCGCGCGCCGAGCCGGCCATCTCAAAGGCGCAGGCCACGCCGCCGCCGCTCGCCTCGCGCACCCGGTCCACGCAATCGGGATCGGCCGCATTGAACGTGTGCGTGGCGCCGAGTTCGCGTGCCTTGGCCAGCTTGGCCTCGTGCAGGTCGATCGCGACGATCGGGCTCGAGTCGAGCATGCGTCCGGCCAGCAATGCCGCGAGTCCGACGCCGCCAAGGCCGATCACGGCCAGCGACGAATGTTTCGGCATCGCCGCAGTGTTGACCACCGCGCCGACGCCGGTGATCACGGCGCAGCCGAACAACGCCGCTTCTGCGAACGGCAAAGTCGGATCCACGCGCACCAGCGACCGACGCGAAACCGTCGTCCACTCGGCGAATCCCGAGACGCCGAGATGGTGATTGACCGGCTCGCCGTGCTGGCAGAGCCGGCGCGCACCAGAGAGCAGCGTCCCCGCCGTGTTCGACGCGAGTCCGGGCTCGCACAGCGCGGGCCGGCCTGCGACACAGGGTCCGCAGACGCCGCAGCTCGGCACGAACGAGGCGACGACATGATCACCGCGTTGCAGGTCGGTGACGCCGTGCCCGACCTCCTCGACGATTCCCGCCATCTCGTGCCCGAGCACCATCGGCAGTGGCCTCGGCCGGTTACCGTCGATCACCGAAAGGTCGGAGTGACAAAGCCCGGCCGCTCGCACGCGGACGAGCACCTCCCCCGGGCCAGGTGGCGCAAGGTCAAACTCCTCGATCGCGAGCGGCCTCGATTCGGCATAGGGGCCGGGTCGGCCCAGCTCACGGAGCACGGCAGCCTTGGTCTTGATCATGGGTCGAGCGTAGCCCATGTGCGCGGCACCGCTCCACTGCAATAATGCGTGCGCCGACAGGCCGGCGCACAGTTGGAGCAGAACAGGCATGGCACCCCAGGCAGCAGGCGGCAAGCCGCAACCCACGCGGCGCGACGAATTCTGCGTGCTGCGCATGATTACGACGCGCTGGATGGACAACGACCAGTACGGTCACGTCAACAACGTCGTGTACTACTCGTACTTCGACACGGCCGTGAACGGGTACCTGATCGAGGCGAGCGGTTGCGATGTGCGCCAGTTGCCGGCGATCGGGATCGTGGCGGAGACCAGCTGCAAGTTCATCAGCGAGCTGACCTTCCCCGACACCGTGTACGCCGGGCTCGCGCTCGAGCGGCTCGGCAACTCGAGCGTCGTCTACCGGATCGGTCTTTTCCGCAACCAGGAGGTCGAGCCCGCGGCGATTGGCCGTTTCGTGCACGTGTATGTCGACAGCGGCACGCGCCGACCGGTGCCGATTCCGCCGCAGGTGCGCGCGGCGTTGCAGACGCTCGACGAGGGTTACGCGGGGTTCGAAGCGTTGCCGTAACCTGATCAGCCGGCGGCTGGTACGCCGGCTGGCGGCGAATCCCGCAACGTGCACATCACGCGATACAGCCGGCCCTGCGCGTTGCCGTGCAGCGCATCCACGATCATGCCTTCTGGATCACATCCCGCCGCACTGCGCAGCAGCCGCTCGAAGCTGCGGATGTAGCTCTCGCAATGCTGCTTGCGGATCAGGGTCCCGTAGAACAGCGCCCATCCGTCCGGCGAATCGGCCAGCCGCACGTGCAGCAGGATCATGCGTCGACTGAAGACGGACGACTCGCCGGAACTCAGTCGCGCGAACAACACGTCGACCTCATCGTCCGACACCACACCGTCTCCGAACGTGCCCTGACTCGAAATGAACAGCATCCCAGCGATCACCTCCAGCTGGTGCATCACCAGCTGGGCCACGTCGATAAAGGTGTCCTGTCGTGCGTGCAGTTCGTTGGCGGCAATGGCGCGAGTCTGGATCTCGGCGTGCTCTGCCGTGCGCTGCATGACTTCGAACTGGCGCTGGATCGCGGCGTTGTTGGCCGCGAGTTCGCGCTGCTGGAGAAACAACCCGAGCACCAGCCAGAGAAAAGCGAGCGGTGCGAACGCGCCGTCGAGGAAGTCGCCGAGGTCGCCGAGTGGCAACCGCAGGAAAGCGGTCCAGCCCATGGACACGGCGACATACAGCACACCTGCACCCAGCCAGAGCGCCGTGAGAACGAGGCCAACCTGGACTTGCCGATCGCGTCGCGATGCAAGGCTTGTCGAGCTCAGCTCATTGACCATGTCGTACCTCCCGTGTGGTCTTATCGTATCTCCTGCGGCCCCTAGTGCGGTGCTGGAAGGGCGCTGCTGTCACCCGCCGTCGCGATGCGCGCTTCGGCCGCCGCCACCATTGCCTTGAAGCGCGGATCCTCGCGCAGGGGATCGAGATCCGGGTCGACCTTGGCGTGATGCAGGAAGCCGCGGGAAATTTCGCGAACAGCAGCCCCAGCATGTCGAGCGCGGCCTCTGTCTCCTTCAGGTGCACACTGAGGGCGCACGCAAAATTGTACCGCATGTTCAGGTTGTCGGGATCGATCAGCAGGGCGCGTCCCATGCGCTGCTTGGCCCGGTCAGACTGCCCGAGCGCCGCGAGAGCATAAGCGCTGTAACCCGTAACTGTCGCCGTTGTTGGCGTCGTGCGCGAGCGTAGCTTCAGTACGCGTTGAGCGTGAGTTGCGCAGCACGCCGGGTGCCTGCGAGTTGCCGATGGCCATGTAACAGGTGAGCAACATGTAAGCCGAATTGACGTCCGTCTCCACGAGCGCCAGGCTTTCTCGAAAAAGCGAATGGCGTCCGGCAACTGCTGTCGCCTGAAGCTGAAGTACCCGGCTGACCGGTTGACCTCGTAGGACTCGGGGTCGAGACGCAGGGCAATCGCGATTTCGGCGGCCGCCTCGTCGTAACGGCCGCCTTCAGACAGGATCGTCGCCTTGATCGCGTGGGCCTCGGCCAGGTTGCGGTCGAGTGCGAGTGCCCGCTCCGCCGCTGCTAATCCATCATCGGCCTGTCCCCCGCGCAGTCACGAAACTGCGTCTGTCCAAGCGCCATGAGCGCCCAGGCGCGCGCATAATTGGGATCGTTCTCCGTGGCCCGGGAGCAGAGACGGATGATCGCGGAGGCTGCGCGATCGTCGGCGGAATTGCCGGTGATGTAGGTCTGCCGTGCCATGAGATAGAGGTTGTAGGCCTCGACGTTGTCGGTGCCGCGTTGCTCGATCGCCTTCTTCTCTTCCGGCAGCAGCTTCAGCTTCAGCGCCTTGACGATGGCCTGCGAGATCTCGTCCTGCAGCGTGAAGATGTCGTTCAGGTCGCGGTCATAGCGCTCCGCCCAGACGCTGTCGTTGGTCAATCCGTCGACCAGCTGGGCAGTGATGCGGACCCGGCCCCCTGCCTTGCGCACGCTGCCTTCGAGCACGTGACTGACTTTCAGTTCACGAGCCACCTTTGGCACATCGACCTGCTTGCCCTTGTACATGAAGGCACTGTTGCGCGACGCGACTGCGAGTGCCGAAACCTTGCTCAGGTCGGTAATGACGTCCTCACTGATGCCGTCGCTGAAGTACTCCTGTTCCGGATCGCCGCTCATGTTGGCGAATGGCAGGACACAGATTGCCAGGCGAGGCGGGGTGATGGACGGCGCCAGGTTTGCTCCGGCGTCTCGTGCCGGAGGCGCGCTCTGGCGAGCGATCATCGCGCTCAGCGCGCGCAGCAGTGACTGGAACGGAGCGCTCGCGGGGTCTTCACTCCAGCCATCCAGTTCGGTCGTATGAATCGCGCGAACGTCCATTGGCAGGCTGGCGTTCTCAAAGCGCACCGGGACCAGCGTGCCCCGGTCGGCCGCTTCCCGCGCCTCGCCCCGCACCCAGCGCGACGACACCGAGGTTGGCGTCCAGACCACCAGCACGGCCTTGGCGGCCTTGAGCGCGGCTTCGATCTGGTCGTCGAACTGTTGCCCGGCGTCGATCTCCGGGTCCCACCAGACGGTCCAACCCTGTGCCTCGATCGCAGCCACGACCGGCGCCACGCGTGCCTTGTCGCCGCGAGCGTAGGAGACGAAAACATCAGCCATGCCTGTGGAACCTCAACCGGATGATCGCCGCGTTCGCAATGGAACGCGCGTAGCTTAGCCGCTACGACTCCAGGATGTGTCGACCCTTCTGGATGGCGAGCGCGCCGCTGCGCACCACTTCGAGCACTTCACCGAAGTTCGCAACTTCCGCCATGAAGCGGTTGATGTCGGCCTCGCTGCTCGTGAGTTCGATGGTGAAGCTGTCCGCCGCATCCCAGAGCACGCGGCCGCCCGCGCGTTGCGTGGCCGACCAGAGCGATCCGACCTGGGTGGCTTTCGCCTTGACCTTGATCAGCAGCAGCTCGCGCTCGAAGTGCTCCTCGCGCGTGACGTCTTCGACGTCGACCACGTCCACCAGCTTCAGCGACTGCTGCGTGATCTGGTGGATGACGGCATCGTTACCGGTCGTCACCAGCGTCAGGCGGGAGACCGTGGGATCGTCCGTCGCCGCCACGTTCAGCGATTCAATGTTGTAGCCGCGGGTCGAGAACAAGCCTGCCACGCGGGACAGCGCGCCGGATTCATTCTGCAGGGTGATGGCGATGATGTGGCGCTGGCTTGGCACGGCTGACTCCAGGAAACTGCATCTCTATGATTCTAAAGCAAAAAGCGGCTTCTAGATCGCCGGGTTCCGCACCCCAGAATAGGGGATCGGGTGGCAACCGCCTAGATGGACGCGCGGCGGCAACGGCTGTTAGTCTCGTTTGCAGCGCAACATATTCTTTCCACTCCTGTTGCAACGAGCGCGCCCGTGAACAGCATCGCCGCGAGTCCACTGCCGACCACCTCGTCCGCCCACCCGCGGGCCGGCCAGTCCATGAGCGGCGCGGAGATCATCGTGCAGGTGCTGGCGGACGAAGGCGTCGACACGATTTTCGGGTACAGCGGTGGCGCGATCCTGCCGACGTACGACGCGATCTTCCGCCACAACGACCAGCAGTCGCAGCTGGCCGCAGGCGCGCGTCCGATGCCGCTGATCGTCCCGGCGAACGAGCAGGGCGCAGGTTTCATGGCGGCGGGTTACGCCCGGGCGAGCGGCAGGGTGGGCGTATGTGTCGTGACATCGGGGCCTGGCGCCACCAATACGGTCACGCCGGTGCGCGACTGCGCCGCGGATTCGATCCCGATCGTCGTGATCTGCGGGCAGGTCGGCACGTCCGCCATCGGCACCGATGCGTTCCAGGAAGCGCCGGTCTCCAACATCATGGGAGCCGTCGCGAAGCACTGCTTCCTCGTCACGGACCCGGCCAAGCTCGAAGCAACCGTGCGCACCGCGTTCGAGATCGCGCGCTCGGGTCGTCCAGGCCCGGTCGTGATCGACGTCCCGAAGGATGTCCAGAACTGGCAGGGCAACTACCACGGCAGCGGCCTGCTGCCGATGCGCGGCTACCACGCGCGCATGCAGGCATTGCGCGCCCGCACGCTCGAAGGCGATCACGCGGCGAAATTCTTCCAGATGCTGGGCGAGGCCGAGCGCCCGCTGATCTACGCCGGCGGCGGCGTCATCCACAGCGAGGCGGCGGACGAGCTGCGGGCCTTCGCCAACGAGTTCGGCATTCCCGTCGTCACCACGCTGATGGGTATCGGCACGTACGACACGACGGAGCCGCTTGCGCTGCACATGCTCGGCATGCACGGCGCGGCGTTCGCGAACTACGCAGTGGACGATTGCGATTTCCTGTTCTGCCTCGGCGCCCGCTTCGACGATCGTGTCGCGGGCGTGCCGGCCAAGTTCGCGCGCAATGCGAAGCGCATCGCGCACATGGATGTCGACGCGTCCGAGATCAACAAGGTAAAGCGTGTGCAGTGGAGCCATGTCGGGCTGCTGCGTCCGGCGCTCGAAAAACTGCGCCTGCACGGCAAGGGTGCGGGCTTCAAGCGCGACTGGTCGCCGTGGCATGCGCACGTCGCCGAACTGAAGCGGCGGCACGCGATGAATTACGATCGCGACAGCGAACTGATCCAGCCGTACTACGTGATCGAGGAGATCAACCGGCTGACGCGCGGTGAAGCCGTGATTGCGACCGGCGTCGGCCAGCACCAGATGTGGGCGGCGCAGTACTTCGATTTCCGTGAACCGCGCCTCTGGCTCACGTCGGGCAGCATGGGCACGATGGGGTTCGGCCTGCCCGCGGCGATCGGCGCGCAGTTCGCGCGTCGCGACAAGCTCGTGATCGACATCGACGGCGATGCCAGCATCCGCATGAACCTCGGCGAACTCGAGACCGTCACGACCTACGACCTGCCGATCAAGGTCGTCGTCCTGAACAACTTCGGCGACGGCATGGTCAAGCAGTGGCAGAAGCTGTTCTTCAAGGGCCGCCTGTCGGCCAGCGACAAGTCGCTGCACAAGAAGGACTTCGTGAAGGCCGCGCAGGCCGACGGCTACCAGTTCGCCGCGCGGCTCGACCGCAAGGCGGACGTGCCGCGGGTGGTGAAGGAATTCATCGAGTTCAAGGGCCCGGCCTTTCTCGAAGTGATCATCGATACGGAAGCGGGTGTGTACCCGATGGTCGGCCCGGGCCAGGCCTACGATGAAATGATCACGGGCGATTTCATCGAATCGCGCGAGGCGAATCAGACAACGACGGAGCCCGGCGCTTCCGAGATGTTCTGATGCCGCCTGCGTAAAATTGGGGACGCTCACCTATTTCCGGGGAAATAGGTGAGCGTCCCCAATTTTCAATTTTCCGTTGCATTGATACTTGCACCCATGGCGCCCCCGCCCGTCAGTCCGCCGCCATTCGCCGAAGCTGCCCGCTTCTGGGCGAAACTCGGTTTCGTTTCCTTCGGCGGTCCTGCCGGCCAGATTGCCATCCTCCACCGTGAAGTCGTCGAGCGTCGTCGCTGGCTCGACGACCGCGAATTCTCGCGCGCGCTGAACTTCTGCATGTTGCTGCCGGGCCCCGAAGCGCTGCAGCTCGCGATCTTCCTCGGCTGGAAACTGCACGGCATCCGCGGTGGCCTCATTGCGGGCCTCGGCTTCATTCTGCCGGCCGTGCTGCTGCTGTTCGCGCTTTCGTATGTTTACGTGGCGCATGGGGCACTGCCCTGGGTATCGGCGCTGCTGTACGGCCTGCAAGCCGCCGTCGTCGCGCTGGTGCTGCAGGCGATGACACGCATCGCGCGCCGTGCGTTGCAGTCTTCGCTGCACGTCACGCTCGCGCTCGCGTCGTTCCTGGCACTCGAGTTCATGCACGTGCCGTTTCCCATCGTGCTGCTGGTCGCCGCGGCGGTGGGTGCGCATCTCGCGCGCCACGCAACGCCGAGTGAAGCGCCCTTGTCCAGCACGGCACCGGTGGGCGCTGGACAAACGGCCTGGGTGGCCGCGGTCGGTCTCGCGCTCTGGCTGATTCCGCTGCTCGTCGTGGCGGCCGCGCTCGGCGGCGCGTCGCTGTGGACCGGCATCTACCTGTTTTTCACCAAGGCAGCGCTGGTCACCTTCGGCGGCGCATACGCCGTGCTCGGCTACGTCACGAGCCAGCTCGTCGACAAGCTCGCATGGGTCACGGCCGACCAGTCCGTCGCAGGACTGGCGCTGGCGGAAACCACGCCGGGTCCGTTGATCATCGTGCTGCAGTTCATGGGGTTCATGGCCGGTTGGAACCAGCCCGGACCGTTGTCGCCGCTCGGCTCGGCGCTGCTCGCAGGCGCGCTCGCGACATGGGCGACGTTCCTGCCGTCCTTCCTGTTCATCCTGCTCGGGGCGCCTTACGTCGAGCGCCTCACGCGCAATACGCGGATCGAAGGCGCGCTTGGCGCGATTACTGCCGCGGTCGTCGGCATCATTGCGACGCTCGTGCTGCTGCTGGCCCAGGTGGTGCTGTTTCCGGACGGGTGGCGCGCCGCGCCGGACTGGAATGCCGTGCTGCTCGCGCTCGCGGCGTGGTTCCTGCTCGAGCGCGCACGCTGGCCGCTCGGCTCCGTGCTGCTCGCGGCCGCTGCGAGCGGGTTATTCCTGCGACTGCTGCAGCAGTGAGTCGAGTCGCTGCTGGAACACCTCGAAGGACTTGGCCCCGGACATCACCTCGCCTGCGAATTCGCCGTTGGTGACCAGGCCAATCACGAACGATGGCGTCGACGCAATACCGCTCGAGGCCGCCAGTGCCGCGTCGGCACGCACGGCGGCCAGCACTGCGGGGTCGGCGCGGCAACTCTCGAAGCGGGTGCTGTCCAGTCCAAACCGGCCCGCCAGCTCCGCATAGCGCCCCTGGCTCAGGAGCGACTGGTCGCGGAACAGCGCTTCGCGGTACTCCCAGAACTTGCCTTGTTGACCTGCGCAGCGAGTCGCCACGGCGGCGGGCACGGCGAACTCGTGCATCGGCAGCGGCAGGTCACGCGTGGCGAACCGGACCTTGCCGGTGTCGACATAGCGTTCGCGCAGCAGCGGCCAGGTGTCGCTGGCGAACCTGGCACAGTACGGGCACTGCAGGTCCGTGAACTCGATGATCATGACCCGAGCCTCGGCGGAGCCGAGGATGCGATCGTCAGCCCTGGATTGCTGCACGGTGGCCGGAGTTGCGACGGGAGCCGCGTCTGGCGGGGCGGCCGACGCGCACCCGGCGGTGCCGGCCATTACAACAAGGGCCGGCGCCAGCAGCGCCCGCAGGGTCGAGGTAACGTTCCTTTGCATGGAGTCAGAGCCTGCGTCGGAACGAGGACGATCGCAAGTGTCGCTGCCCGGACCGTGATGCACGCGGTACCA
Organism: uncultured Pseudomonadota bacterium; assembly: GCA_963748985.1. Classification (GTDB taxonomy): domain Bacteria; phylum Pseudomonadota; class Gammaproteobacteria; order Steroidobacterales; family Steroidobacteraceae; genus RPQJ01. The sequence goes on along the minus strand of CAVVKQ010000008.1, from coordinate 6,631 downwards.
TCCGCGCATGAAGTACCTGCACACGATGGTCCGCGTCACCGACATCGACGCCTCGCTCAGGTTCTATTGTGACGCGCTCGGGCTGCGCGAGTTGCGCCGCACCGAGTATCCCAAGGGCCGGTTCACGCTGGTGTTCCTGGCCGCGCCAGGCGACGACGACGCGCAGGTCGAGCTCACCCACAACTGGGACCGCGAGGAGTATGGCAGCGGCCGTGCCTTCGGCCATCTCGCGTACGAGGTCGACGATGTCTACGAGACGTGCCGTCGCCTCATGGAGCACGGCGTCACGATCAACCGTCCGCCGCGCGATGGCCGCATGGCCTTCGTCAGGTCGCCGGACAATATTTCGATCGAGTTGTTGCAGCAGGGCGTGGCGCAGCCGCCGGCCGAACCCTGGCTGAGCATGCCGAACGTCGGCGCCTGGTAGCCCGTCACACTTGCGGCAACTGCGGACGCGATCGGGCGCCGCGGCCCGCAAATGCAATCATTTGGGTGCCATCTGGCCTGCGGGCGCTGGACAGCGCTCGCATAATCCCCTCCGTTGATAGCGCAAGAAGTCGCACCTGTCGCTATGGCAAGGCGGAGGCCTCGGTAGAAATGGCAGTCGAAAATCGCTCGACGACGTCCTGGCACTGGTTGCCGGAGGGCCCCGCCGTCGCCGAGATTCAGGGCCTGCGCCTGGCGCTTGGCGTCGAAGAACAGCCGTGACCGCGACGTCGTGACACGGGCTTAGAACGTCGCGCCGACGATACGCGGCTCCGGTTCCAGCGCCACACCGAATTTTTCCTGCACTGAAGCTGCCACACGACGGGCAAGCGCCAGCAGCTGCGCGCCGGTGGCCTGGCCGGCGTTGACCAGCACCAGCGCGTGCTGCGCCGACACGGCGGCATCGCCATCGCGGAAACCACGCCAACCCGCCTGCTCGATCAGCCAGGCCGCCGACAGCTTGCGCTCGGCATCGGTCGACGCCGGGAAGACGGGCATGCCCTTGAAGCGCGACTGCAACTCGACCGCGCCCGCGCGCGTAAGGACCGGGTTCTTGAAAAAACTGCCAGCGTTGCCTGCGACGGCGGGGTCCGGCAACTTGCGCCGTCGAATCCGTCGGACCGCGGCGGCTACGTTGCGCGGCGTCGGGGTCAGCCCACCCATCGCAGCGAGTTCCTCGCTGAGCCCGGCATACGCGAGGTTCGTCGCGCCGGACTTTGGCAGTCGCAGCTCGATGGCGGTGACGATCCGGCGGTCGGGCTCGCGCTTGAACACGCTGTCGCGATAGCCGAACCCGCAGCTTGCGGCCGTCAGCCGGTCGACGGCAGCCGTCAGGGAGTCGCAGACGTGCACGGCCGCGATGAACTTGCCAACTTCGACGCCGTAGGCGCCGATGTTCTGGATGGGCGCAGCGCCCGCCTGACCGGGTATCAACGCGAGGTTCTCGAGGCCCTGCAGTCCGTGCTCGAGCGTCCAGTCGACGAGCGCGTCCCAGTCGAACCCGGCATCGACGCGCACGAGCGCGTGCTCGCCGTCGTCGCTCACGATGCGGGCCGAATTGCACTGCAGGTGAATCAGGCAGCCTTCGAAGCGGTCGGTGGCGAAGAGCACGTTGCTGCCTGCGCCAAGCACCATCAGCGGCAGATTCCGCAACGCCGGCTCGGCCAGCAGGGAAGGCAGCGCCGTTGCATCGTGCACCGTGGCCAGGCAACGGGCGCACGTGTCCAGATGGAACGTGTTCCTGTCGCGCAATGGCACGTCCCAGGCAATCGAATACGCGGTGGCCATCCGGCCCTCCAGGGGCATGCGGCGGAGGGCGGTGAGCTTGCCACTGCGCGAGTGCATCCGTCACTATGCATGCAAGGCCGCAGCCGAAGGGCCCGATCCACCATGCATGCAAAGAACACAGCGCCACGCGGCGTCGGTACGCTTGCGGAAGCCCAGGCGTTTCTCGACGCGAATCGCGACATCGAGACGGTGCAACTGGTCATCACCGATGCGTGCGGTGTCGGCCGCGGCAAGAACGTGGCGCGCGAGGAGCTCGCGGCGCTGTATGGCAATGGCCGTAACGTCGCCGGCTCCATCCTTGGCCTCGACATTACCGGCGAGGACGTCGAGGGCACCGGGCTGGTCTGGGACGTAGGCGACGCCGACCAGTGCTGCCGGCCCGTCGCGGGATCACTGACTCGCGCGCCCTGGCTCAAGCGACCTTCCGCGCAAGTCCTCGGCACCATGTATGAACTCGACGGCCAGCCTGCGAAGGCCGACCCGCGCCATGCGCTCGCCGGTGTGGTCGCGCGCTGCGAAGATGCAGGACTGACGCCGGTGGTCGCCGTCGAACTCGAGTTCTACCTGCTCGAACGTGACGCAGCCGGCCGATTGGTGCCTTCGGCCGGCATGTTGAGCGGCGAGCGTCGCGGTCGCATCGACGCTTACGGCCTCGGTCGCCTCGACGACATGTCACCGCTGTTCGACGATCTCTATGCGTCCGCGAAAGCACTGGGGCTGCCCGTGCGCACACTGATGTCCGAATACGCGCCGGGGCAGTTCGAGATCACGCTCGAACACCGTGCCGATGCGCTGCGCGCGGTCGACGAGGCCATCCTGTTCAAGCGGGCCGTCCGCGGCGTCGCCGCGCGCCATGGGCGACTGGCGTGTTTCATGGCCAAGCCGTTTGCGGAACGGGCCGGTTCCGGGATGCACCTGCACGCCAGCCTCGCCGACCGTGATGGCAACAACGCATGCGCCGCGGATGATCCCGCCGGCAGTCCGCTGCTGCGCCACGCGATCGGCGGTTTGTGGTCGACGCTTGCCGACGGCATGGCGATCTATGCGCCGAATGCCAATTCGTATCGCCGTTTCCGGTCCATGAGCTATGCGCCGGTTGCCGTTACGTGGGGCATCAACAACCGCTCCGTCAGCCTGCGTGTGCCAGCCGGACCACCGGCGAGCCGCCATGTCGAGCACCGCGTGGCCGGGGCAGACGCCAACCCTTACCTCGTCGCCGCGCTGGTGCTCGGCGGCATGCTGCACGGTATCCGGAACCGGATGGATCCCGGGCCGCCGCTGGCGGGCAACGGCTATGCGCAGGCGCAGCAGGGGACGCTGCCCACGCAATGGCACGCTGCGCTCGAAACGGCCGCGTCCTCGGTGTTCCTTCGCGACACGCTCGGCTCTGGATTCCTCGATGTCCTCCTCGCGATCAAGCGCCAGGAGGCCGAAAAATTCGGTTCGCTCGTGAGCGACCGCGACTACGAGTGGTACCTCGACACGGCGTGAGCGTGACGCGACATAATTTCGCCGCCACTACTGTGGACGCGCTCTGCGTGCCGGGTGCAGCATTAAGTCATGCCGATCGCGGCTGGAGTGAGAGCTGAATCAACGTGAGGCTGGCCGGGCGCGCGGAGAATGCGCCGCATGAACGCCGATTGCCCACCGAGGATCAGCCAGTGACCCGCATTTCCGCCCGCACGATCGCCCGCAGCGCCGCACTATCGAGCAGGAGTTCCCCTACCGTGACCATCCACCTGCGCAAGATGTACGTCGACTGCCGCTTCGGGCAACTGCACCTGCACACGTCGTTTCCCTCGAGCGGCGGTTTCGACGAACTGACGCCGATGCTGTGCGTTGCGCCGCCCGCCCAGTCGGGCCGGGCGTTCCGTCCGGTGCTGCGCGACCTCGGCCGTGACCGCAGCGTCTACGCCCCGGACCTGCCGGGTTCAGGTGAGTCCGACGCACCCGAGCACGCGCCGGTCGTGGCTGACCACGCTGCCGCGTTCGTCGACCTGATCGACTCGCTGCGGCTCAAGCAGGTGGACGTGATCGGTTACCAGGCCGGCGCGCTGACAGCCATCGAACTCGCGCTTGCCAAGCCCGAGCAGGTGCGCCGACTGATCCTGATCGGCGTGCCGTCGTCGGATGGCAGCTACCAGGTCGGCGAACGCCTGCCGCTGCTCAAGCTGCCCGTGATGATCCTGCGCGCGCGGGACGAATTCTGGGAGTCGACGGGCCGCACCGAATCGCTGCTGCGCGATGCGCGTCGCGTCGATCTCTCCCACCCCACGGGTAACGTGCTCGACGCGGACGCGGAGGAAGTCGTGCGGTACGCGCGCGATTTCCTCGATCGCTAGCACAGTCAATCCACGGTGGTCGCGTGAGCGACGTCGTTTTCGCGTCACGCTTGGCACAGGCAGGTGCCCGGCGCGAGGTCATTCGTGCCGCAGCGCGTCGATCGGATTGAGTTGCGCGGCCTGGCGCGCCGGGAAGTAGCCGAAGATCACGCCGATCAGCGCCGAAAAAACGAAGGCGACGACGTTGATGCGGACGTCGAACAGGAACGGCACCTGCAACATCGGCGCCAGCGCCCAACTGGCGACCAGGGCCAGCAGCAGACCGACGACTCCGCCGAGGCAGGCCAGCACGATGGCTTCCACCAGGAACTGCAGCAGCACTTCACGTCCGACTGCGCCGATCGCGAGCCGAATCCCGATCTCGCGCGTGCGCTCGGTCACCGACACCAGCATGATGTTCATGATGCCAATGCCGCCGACGAGCAGGCTGACCGCTGCGACGGCGCCCAGCAGTGAGGTGAGGATGCGCGTGGTTCCCTGCAGCGTCTGCGAGATCTGCGCCGTGTCGAAGATGTTGAAGTCGTCCTGCTTCGCGCCGCGGATGTTGCGGCGTTCACGCAGCAACGACTGGATCGAGGCGGTCACGGCTGCCATGTCGTAAGCCGGGTCGACCTTCACCATCATCAGCCGGATGTTGCGGTTGCCGGTCATGCGCCGCTGCACGGTCTTGATCGGCATCAGCACGACGTCGTCCTGGTCGTTGCCGAAGCCGCCCTGGCCTCGCGTCACGAGCGTGCCGATGACCTCGCATGACAGGTTGCGCAGGCGGAAGCGCTGCCCCAGCGGGTCTTCCTGGCGGAACAGGTTGCGCTGCACCGTCGATCCGATCACGCACACTGCCTTGCCTGCCTGTTCCTCGGCTGCGGTGAATGTGCGTCCGGAGGCCGTGTCCCATTGCTGTGCCGTGAAATAGTCGGACGTCGTGCCGTTGACGGTCGTCGCCCAGTTGGCGGCATTGCGCACGGCCGTACCCGACGACTGCGAGAGTGGGGCGACCACGACGACGCCGGCGACCTGGTCGCGAATGGCCGCGGCATCGTCCATGTCGAAGTCCTTGGGTGCCGGGCCGCCGCCGCCGCGGCCGAATCCCTGTCCCGGGCGAACCTGCAGGATGTTCACGCCCAGCCCGGAGATCTGCTCGCGTACCGCCGCCGTCGCCCCGTTGCCGAGCGTCACCATCGTGACGACGGCAGCGACGCCGATCACGATGCCCAATACGGTCAGGAATGAGCGCAACACGTGACGCCGGATTTCCCGCAAGGCGAGCACCAGCGTGGGGCCGAGCATGCTCATGGCCCGCGTGCCTCGCTCTGCTCCACGAGGCCGTCGCGCACGTGCGCCACCGTATGGGCGTACGCGGCCATCTCGGCTTCGTGGGTAACCATGAGGATGGTGATTCCGGTCCGGTTGAAACGGGTCAGGAGTTCCATGATCTCGAGCGAGCGCGCCGTGTCGAGGTTGCCGGTCGGCTCGTCGGCGAGCAGCACCTGCGGCGAGGTAACGATCGCGCGCGCGATGGCCACGCGCTGCTGCTGGCCTCCAGAGAGTTCGGCGGGAGTGTGATCCCACCAGTCGGCAAGACCCACCTGTGCCAGAGCGTCCATTGCGGCTGCGCGCCGCGCGCGCGGCTTCTCGCCACGGTAGAGCAGGGGCAATTCGACGTTCTCGAGGGCGTTGGTCCGGGCCAGCAGGTTGAAGCCCTGGAATACGAAGCCGAGGTACCGGCGACGCAGCAGCGCGCGTTCGTCGCGGGTCAGCCTTTCGACGTGGAAGCCCTGGAACAGGAATTCGCCCGCAGTGGGCACGTCGAGGCAGCCGAGGATGTTCATCATCGTCGACTTGCCGGATCCCGATGGACCCATGATCGCAACGAAGTCGCCGGCGGCGACGTCGAAATCCACGCCACGCAGCGCCTGGAAACCCGCGGCACCGAAGCCGAAGGTCCTGGTCACGCCGCGCAGCTGGATCATGGGATCGCCCCGGCCGGCGCGTGCGGCACTGGGGTCATCCCCCACTGGCACCCTCCAAAGCGAGCTTGCCCGTGATCACTGCCGCCCCTTCGCGCAAAGAGTCTCCGGTGACCTCCGTCAGCGTGCCGTTCGTATCGCCCGTCGTGACCGCCACGGCCTCCGGCTCACCTTTCGCGTTGAGCACGTAGACACTCTGCTCGCTGCCACGTCCGATCGTGACCTCGCGAGTCTTGTCGCCTGCGGTACCCCGCGGCCGGCCCGGCAACAATACCTTGGTGACACCGCCGCGCTCGCCACCGCCTGCGCTCGAGTCGGGCGAGAAGCGCAATGCGGCGTTGGGCACCAGCAGCACGTCGCGCCTCTCGCTCGTGACGATCTCCGCCGTGGCCGTCATGCCTGGACGCAGCGTCGAATCCTTGTTGTCCACCGTGAGCACGGCAGTGTACGAAACCACCGTGTTGGACGCGTTACTCGAGGTCGTCGAACCGGTGCCGGCATTCGCACCGACATCCACGCGCTGGACCTGGGCAGGGAACGTGCGGCCAG
>CAVVKQ010000007.1:0-63396 GCA_963748985.1 uncultured Pseudomonadota bacterium | reverse complement strand
GAGCCAGTCGAGCATCTGGCGCGCCGTGACTATCGGCACGTTCCGTTCCATCGCCGAGGCGACAACTGCCGCGCCGACGCCGGGCTCATGGTACGCGGCCGAGTCCGGATCGGTGTGGGCATTGACGGTGATGACGCCGAAGTGCTGGTCGGGGCCCAGCGCGCGGTCGAGCAGCGTGTCGATCGTGAACGGCTGGGCCTGTTGCGACTCGTCGGTGATCTGCGTCACGGCCTGGTAGGCATCGAGCAGCGTGCCGTCGAGGTCGGCGAAGCGCATCGGCATCGCCGAGCCGGTGAAATGCCCTGGCGTGTTGTTCACCCAGCCCGGCGGCCAGTAGTAGTAGTTGGTGTCGAGGCGGATGCCGTAGTTCATACCGACCTTGACGCCGGTGGCCCAGCTGCTCCAGGAAATGCAGTGATTACGATTGGTGGTGGGTGCCGCAACGCCCGGAAAGATGCCCGCGAACTCGCAGCTGGGTCGCGAATGCGTCGTCGATCGAGGACGCATCGAAGTTCCCGCAATTGGTCGTAAGATGCAGGGCGACTTCGAATCCCACGCTGTCGTACGCGGCCGCCTGCGAGTTCGAAACCGGAGTATTCGGGTAGGTATAGACGGTGGCGCGCAGGCAGTCCCAGTTGGCCACCGAACAGCCGGCCGGGCTCAGTGACTGAAGCTGGTTGAAACGGTCGACCCAACCTGCAGGTCCGTGCTCGTCGCCCGTTAACACCACGGCGGCGCGGTGCGCCTTCGGCAGGTACCAGAATCGCGGCAAGGGCTTGCGGTCCAAGGTCATATGCGTGATCAGGTTGGCGAGGAAACGCTGCTGCTCGTCGGCCTGTGGCACATGCACCTTGGCGAGATCGATCCAGTTGGGCTGGGGATCGCTCGCGGAGCTGCCGTAGAAGAGGTCGTTCGCCCGGATCGGCGAATAGCCGTCACGGTCCTGGTTCACCCAGGCCGGGTTGCCCTGCCGCGTGTAGACGATCGAGGCAGCGAGGTCGTAGGTGAACGCCGCCGCCTGGCCGCCGTTGAGGCCGACGCTGCGCAGCGTGACCGCGGGATAGTTGGTGGCCGTGGTCGAACTGGAATAGAGCCTGGCGAGCTGCGATGCAGCGGTCAGCGAATGCAGAGTCGCCGTGCCGTGGAACTGCATCGTTCCGGCATAGATGCCATTGCCTGGCCGAGTCAGGTTGTCGACGCGCAGGTAGGCATTCGAGAGCGTGCTGCCGACGGTGCTGATGCCGAGCAAGGTCGACAGCTCGGGACCGGGATCCATCGCCACCAGGTTGCCGCCGCCGTTCACCCAGTCGGTGAGCGTCGTGACCTGCCCTGTCGACAGCGTCATCTGCGCAAGAATTGCGACGTCGTAATTCGCGAGCATGGTGCCGTTCACGGCGGAGATGTCCGCCACGGCGAAAGCATTGAAACCTTCGTTACGCAGGATCTCTGCGTAGAACGTGCCGAACTTCGCGGACGGCACGCTGGAGGTGATGACTAGGATCGGGCCGCCCGGTCCCTGGTTCGGATCCGCGGCCGCGGGCCGTATGAGCGCAGTGATCGCGAGCAGGATCGCGAACATTGAATGCAGGATCCGGCCCAGCCGGGCACCCCGCGCCACCCGCTCATGCATCGTCATTCGGCCATTCCCCACGCGCGGAGTTCTGAGTCTCCCCATGGTTAAGCAAGATTCGAGCCAAACGGGGAACTCGTAGTCCGGGGGCGACTTTCCCGTCTAGCGAGCCGAGACGGGCGTCACAGATTCAACTGCTTCCGGCGGACAGTTTCCGGGCGGCTGAGGAGCGTCAAGGGGCCTTGCAGGCATATCGGTCGACACTCGCAACGCCGGCTGTAAGGAATGTCGACAGCGCGCAGATCGAAGCGATTGCGCTCACTGCTGGACAACCGAAAACAGGGAGCATTCTCCCTTTCCTCTTGTCCGTACCAGGACCGCCGCGATTTCAGTCGCTGGAGAACACGACGTCGACCCAGTAGTTGCTCGAACGCCAGCTCGAATTCCGGAACGCGCTCGTCGAACCGAAAGGATCCGTCCCAGCGTCAGCGGCTTACCGAGCGGCGGCGCCACGCTCGAGCTTCGACAGTGGCAATAATCACGACAGTGATCTGCGACAGCCGAACCGTGAGCTCGCAAGGCGCGTTATGTTGAATGCAGCGACTGCAGGACCGGAGGTGGATCAGACCTGCCGCTGCTGCGCGACGTGGGCGCTGGACTATCTCGAACTGCCACCGACCTCGGCATTGGTGGCATCACTGACGCTTTAGTCCGCGCCGTAGACGCCGTAGCCGTAGGCTCCATAACCGTAATAACTGCCAGGCGCGTGCGCCTTGATCTGGTTCAGCACCAGCCCCAGCGGTTTCCCTTCGTCCACGTAGCCGATCGCCTCGAGTACGGCCTGCTGGGGCGTTACGCCCGCGCGGACCACGAGCAGGATCTGGCCCATCAACGAGGCCAGGACGCGAGCCTCGTTGGTCAGCAGCAGCGGCGGCGAATCGAACAGTGCGATCCGGTGCGCGCTGCGGGAACCGATGCGCGCTGCGACCTCGTCCATACGCGTGCTGGCGAGCAACTCGGTCGCAGTGTCCTCTTCCGCGCACTGCCCCGCCGGAAGGATGCTCAGCCCCTTGACGTCGGTCGGCAGGATCAGCGACTCGACGTCGAGCAGGTCGTCCGCCAGCGCGTTGAGCAGGCCGGGCGCCGCCTGCACACCGAAGATGCGGCTCACGGTCGCCTTGGCTACGTCCGCGTCGATCAGCACCACCTCGAGGTCCTTCTCACGTGCGATGCTCAGCGCGAGATTCAGGCTGCTGAAGGTCTTGCCTTCGCTGGGCAGCGAACTCGTCACCATCACGAGGTGTCCGTTCGGAACGGGTTCGGCGCCGCGGCCCAGCGCGTTCTTGATCACCGGCTGCTTGATGTGGCGGAACTGGTTCAAGACGAGTCGCTCCATCTTGCCCGACGGCAGGTGGCCGTCCGCCTGCAGCCGGTCACGGTCGATGTGAATCACGCGCGGCAGCTCAGCAGCGATGAGCGCGGGGTCGATGACTTGAGTTGCCAGCAGCTCCGCGGGCTGCTCCTTGGGTGCGGGCTCCGCTTCAGGCTTGTTTGAGGCCTCGTCGGCCGTCGGCTCATGCGAGGGCTCGTCACTCGATTCGTGCTGTTGCTCGTGCTCGCCCGTCGACTCGACGGCGTTCGCCGGTTCCATTTCCCGCAGTGCGGCATCCATGGGCTTGAGGTTCTCTTCCAGTTCCGGGTCAGGCGACGACTGCGCATCTTGTGCCGCCGCCGGATACGATGTCTGCGAAGGCCCGTCCAATTCCTTGAATTCGCGCTCGACGAAGGCTTCGCGCTGCGGCGAGTCCTGCGCCTCGTCCACCGGCGTTGCGGCGAAGACCTCCGCGAAGAGCGCCTCGGGCTCGATCGGGGACCCGGGTTCCAGGCCGACTTCAACCGATCCTGGATGCGGTTTGCCGTGCGTCTTGATACGCACCAGGACCTTGTAGGTCGCGAACTTGATCTCGTCGCCGTGAGCGAGCTTGGCCTTGTGTCCGAAGCCGAGCGGCGTCTCGGAACCATTGACGAAGACGCCGTTGCGGCTCGTGTCACGGACCCAGAACGCGCCGTCGCGAAACAGGATCCTGCAATGGTGTCCCGACAGGTGGCACTTGGGATCCGGCAGCAGCCAGTAGCTGTCGGCGGCCCGCCCGATGTCGCCGCCAACTTCGCCGAACACGCGCACCCTCTGCTTCGGCAATGCGCTGCAGGGATCCCTGATGATGCTTAACTCGAGTTCCATTGAGCCTGGCGCTGGACGCGATTCCAGCTTGAGCTTCTATCTTTCTGATTCTATTTAACTTATCGGACCACGAAACCTGATTTCGATTGCGACCCTACCATGCGGAAGGCGACGATGGCGAGATGGGCTCGCGGCAATCGCGCTGCCCGCGCGCGAGGTGCGGCCCGACCCGATCTGGGATTGCGTCATATGGAGCAATGTCGAGAGCGAGCGCTTGATGAATCGTCCTGCCAACGTGGCATCACGCTCGACATCATCCGACCCGGAAAGCCTACGGAAAACGGGTTCGTCGGGGCGTTAATCGACAAGCTGCGCGACGAGTGCCTGAACGTCTGCCAGTTCCTGTCGATCGGAGACGCGAGGAGCAGGATCGAGCCTTGGCGAGTCGGCTACAACAATGTAGGGAATCAGATTAGGTGGCCGACGGTAGATGGTATTTCAATGAGTTAGGCGCGACAAATGAGACGATCGGCCCGGCTGTTCTCATTTGGTGTGGCACTGGCCTACATTGGTCTCATGTGCCGTGGCACCAGCCTACAGCGGCCGGTGCAAAATACCCGAGTGCAGCCAGCAGCACGACGATGATCATTCGATCCATTCGCTGCGCGGTCCGCGGGCCCGCCGATTCGGCCGCAGGCACCTCGCCATCCCGTTTCAAGCCATCCGGCGTCAGCTCGAATACCCAGGACACGATCAAAGCGGGCACAAAGCCGATCGCGAGCAGCGCCAGCACCGTGCGCCCCACCCACTCGGGTGTGCCGAGCATCGGCGACAGTGTGCCGACGATCTGCACAATCAACCACGCGCCGACCAGGTACAACCCGGCCATGCGGATCACATTGCGGCGCTTGAGTTCGGCCAGGAGGGTCATGGCGACAGGATCTCGATTTCCAGGCTCGGTGCGCGCGCCAGGCGGGCATCGCGCGTGACCAGCGTCGCGTCGAGCTGGCGTGCCAGCGCGACATAGGCCGCATCGTAGGCCGTGATGTGGCGTCGCAATGTCCAGATGTCGTCGAGCAAGCTCGCATGCGGATAGCGACGAATCCGCAGGGCGCGCAGGGAAGCGACCAGATCCTGCCGCGATGCTGGAATGGCACCCTGCAGATCGAGCTTGCGCAGCGCCTGCAGCACTTCCACGTCGAGCAGTGCGGGTGCGGCGATCGCGGTATCGGCGGCGAACAGCAACGCTTCGATCGGTTCCGGTCGGAAGCGGCCCAGCAGGTCGACGACGACCGAGGCATCGACGACCAGCCGCCGACTCATGCCGCGTCGCGCTCCTTGCGGATCAGCACGGCCGAACTGCGCTTCATCTTGAATGGCTCGACCTCGCGCAGTTGCTGCAGAAGCTCCTCGGGCGCCGGCAGCGCAGCCATCGCCTGCAGTTCTTCGAGAATCACGTCGCTCAAGCTCTTGCCGAGCAGCGCCGATCGGGCCTTGAGCACGCGATGGACCTGCTCGGGGACGTTGCGGATCTGGATCATGACGGCCATGGCTGCCCCTTCATGCGCTGCACATGCAGGCACGTTATCGGCATGCCGGCGGCATGACAAGGCTGCGCGCCCCGCGCGGCGGCGATCTGCTGATTTGCACCGAAAGCTGTCCTACACACACTTAGACGTCGAGGTTCGACACCAGCAGCGCGTTCCGTTCGATGAACTCGCGCCTGGGTTCGACTTCGTCACCCATCAGCGTCGAGAACAGTTCGTTGGCGACGTGTGCGTCCTCGATGCGTACCTGCACGAGCCGGCGCGTTTCGGGATTGATGGTCGTGTCCCACAGCTGCTCGGGATTCATCTCGCCGAGACCCTTGTAGCGCTGGATCGTCTGGCCGCGACGTGCTTCGTCGAGCAGCCAGTTGATGGCTTCCTTGAAGCTGCCGACCGTCTGCTCGTTGTCGCCACGACGCACGATGGCGCCGGCGCCGAACAAACCGACGAGCGTGCGCGAGAGGTCCGTGATCCGGCGGTATTCGCTCGAATTGAAGAACTCGCGGTGCAGGTGCTTCTCGACGGCGTTGCCGTGTTCGACACGCGTGACGACGAGGTGCGGCGGCGTGCCCGGCTGCAGTGTCACGGTGTAGTGGCGCCCGGCCTGCGGCACGTCGTTCAGCATCGTCTCGAGCTGCGCGCCCCAGGTGGTGAGCTTCGCAGGGTCCTCGCGATCGGCAATGCCGATCTCCGGCAGATGCAGCATCTGTTCGAGCACGTGCGAGTCGTAGCGCCGCGGCGACTTGCGCACCGCGTTCTGGAAATCCATGTACTTGCGAGCCAGCGTCTCGAGTGCGCCATCCTGCATCGGCACCGACGAATCGCGCACGACCAGCGATGCGCCTTCAAGCGCAGTACGCAACAGGATCTGGTTCAGCTCGACATCGTCCTTGACGTAGTTCTCGCTCTTGCCCTTCTTCACCTTGTAGAGCGGCGGCTGCGCGATGTAGACGTGGCCGCGCTCGATCAGGTTCGGGATCTGCCGGTAGAAGAACGTGAGCAGCAGGGTACGGATGTGCGAACCGTCCACGTCTGCGTCGGTGTTGTGGCAGCAGAGACCGCCCATGCCCGCGACGAAATTCTCGTCGGTCTCAACCGAGAAGTCGTAGACGTAGCCATTGCTTGGCGTGACTTCCTCGATCGATACGACCGGCAGAGCCATCAGGTCGCCGTCGAGCGTGTCGAACCGGCGATTGATCGTCCCATCGACGCGTTCCACGTGCTCGCGGATACCTGCCGCGGCCGGGTGATCGGACCAGATGCCTTCGAGTCGGCGCAGGTCTTCGGCCGCCGTGACCGTGATCTGCCAGTAACGACGGCGAGTGACGCAGGGCTCCCCGCGGATGAGGCGCACTTTGCCGTCAGGTTCGTGCTCGCTCAGCGAAGCGACGATGCCGAGCGACGAGAGCAGATACATGAGCCCGCTCGCCAGGTCGTACGACGACGTGGCGAAGCCGACGCGCCCGGCCGCGGCCGTGCCATCACCGCGGAAGTACCCGCGCAGGAACGCGAGGCGCAGCGACGCAGGCACGTTGAAGACGAGGTCCGGGATGCGCTTCGTGTGGGATTCCGCACCGCGGAATCCAAACAGGCTTTGCCACGCGGCGGCCGCGACCCGGTTGACGAGCTTCAGCTCTGCCGCGCGATCGACAACTTCATACAGCGTCGGCGCGAGGCCGAACATGCGCGTCATGCGCTCGGCGATCTTCGGCAGCAAAGGCGACGTTGCCGTTGCCGATCGACAGCCGGATTCCGTTTCGGTCACTGCAGGAGCCTTCGGCGACGTAGAAGCCCAGCAGCGTCATGAGGTCGGCATCGACCGCCAGGCGTGGTGGAATGCCCGCATCCGCGTAGTGCTCGGGCGTGATCTCGAAGTCGTCACGGCCTGCGAACCATTCGACGTCCGCTTCCTCGAGTTCTTCGATGTGCACGAGGTTGCGCACTGCATTGCGGCCAGAACCGGAATACTGCGTCTGCCAGGTGCGTTCCAGGCGGCTCGGGACGGACTGCACCATCGCCTGGGCAACGTCGGCATCGGCGCCGACGGCGCGCAGGTAGGTGTCGAACTGGGTCTGCGTGGGACGGGATTCACCCTGCTCCCAGGCATAGAAGGTCACGGGTTGTTTGATGCCGATCGAGTCGCACAGTTCGCGATTGGTCAGGCCGCTCGCGCGACGTTTGTCCGCCAAGGCCTGTCCCACGTCGCGCGGGATCTCGACACGGCTCTCGGTCAGTTGCGGATTGCCAGCATGCTGCTGACGCACGCGGTCCTTGAACCATTCTTCCACCGCGGGTCCGCGCAGCCATGCGTTCAGCTCCGGCCGGCGTTCCTGCCAGAGCGTACGCAGGACGTCGACGTGTCCGGGAGCGCTTTCGGGCAGCGACAAATGCTTCGGCGCGACCAGGCGGTCGCCGGTCTGCAGTTCATCGCCCCGCTTCAACAACAGTTCGCCGTTCTCGCAGGTGAACACGCTGTGGCTCGACGTGACCCGCACGGAACGGCCATAAGCAGTGCGAACGCGGAACAGCTTGTCCTGCAATGGATGCCGAATCACCGCCTTGATCGGACGGAAGCGAATCGCATGGTCGTCGCTGCCGAAGCACAGCACGTCACCGAGCTTGCCATCGCACAGTCGCTCGGCAAGCAACCTCTGGGCGTGACCATCGTCGTCGACGTGACCGGAATCGCGATGCGACTCGATCGCCGAGTCGATGAACGCGCCAATTCGCACCATGCGCGCAAGACCGTCGCGTTCGCGGACGAAGACATGGTCGTCGCCATCGACACTCATGATGATGATGCGGTGATAACGCAGCTTGGCGAGATCGAGTTCGTCCTTGCCAATGCCGCAACCGAGCGCGGTGATCAGCGTGCCGACTTCCGCCGACGACAGCATCTTGTCGAAGCGCGCGCGCTCGACGTTCAGGATTTTTCCCTTCAGCGGCAGGATGGCCTGTGAGCGGCGATCGCGCCCCTGCTTGGCGGAACCGCCTGCGGAATCGCCCTCGACGATGAACAGCTCTGACTTCGCCGGATCTTTTTCCTGGCAGTCCGCCAGCTTGCCGGGCAGGCCCGCGATGTCGAGCGCGCCCTTGCGACGAGTGAGTTCGCGCGCCTTGCGCGCCGCTTCGCGCGCACGGGCTGCGTCGATGATCTTGTTGACGATGGCCTTCGCCTGCGCCGGCTGCTCGAGCAGGAATTCACCGAGCTTTTCGCTCGCGATCGCCTCGACCACGCTCTTCACTTCGGACGAGACCAGCTTGTCCTTGGTCTGCGACGAGAATTTCGGGTCGCTCAGTTTCACGGACATGACGGCGGTGAGACCTTCGCGCGAGTCGTCGCCCGTGGTCGGCACCTTGTCCTTCTTGTTCGCCATCTCGCCTTCGATGTAGTCGTTCAGCGTGCGCGTGAGCGCTGCGCGGAACCCGGCAAGGTGCGTGCCGCCGTCCTTCTGCGGGATGTTGTTCGTGAAGCAGTACATCGTCTCCGCGTAGGAGTCGTTCCACTGCAGCGCGATTTCGACGACGACGCCGTCGCGCTCGCCCCGGAACCAGAAGATCGATTCGTGAACTGCAGTTTTGCTGCGGTTCAGGTACTTGACGAACTCCTTGATGCCGCCTTCGTAGTGGAAGGTCTCGCTGCGCTCGTCGCGTTCGTCGACCAGCTCGATGCGTACACCTGAATTCAGGAATGAAAGTTCGCGTAAGCGCTTTTGCAGGATCTCGTACTCGAACTCGATGTTCGTGAAGATCGTGTCGCTGGGCTTGAAGCGGATGGTGGTCCCGCGTTTGTCGCTGGTGCCCGTGGGCGTCAGCGGCGATACCGGTTCGCCCAGGCGGTATTCCTGCGTATAGACCTTGCCGTCGCGGTAGATGGTGAGGTTCAGCGTCTCCGAAAGCGCATTGACGACGGACACGCCGACGCCGTGCAGGCCTCCCGAGACCTTGTAGGAAGAGTCGTCGAACTTGCCGCCCGCGTGCAGGACGGTGAGGATGACCTCAGCCGCCGAGACCCCCTCCTCCGGATGGATATCCACAGGAATTCCACGGCCGTCGTCCTGAACGGTGACCGACTGGTCGGCATGGATGGTGACGATGATGTTGGTGCAGTGACCGGCGAGCGCCTCGTCGATCGAGTTGTCCAGGACCTCGAAGACCATGTGGTGCAAACCGGACCCGTCATCGGTGTCACCGATGTACATTCCCGGGCGTTTGCGGACCGCATCTAGGCCTTTTAAGACTTTGATTTTACTGGAGTCGTAGACGTCCGCGGCGCTCATGGGATACCCGGTTCAGAGGAACGCGAGATTATAGCAGAGGGGTGATTTTTCCGTGTTCCACGTGAAACCTTCGAGTCACGGGAAGTCGTTGGAAGGCCGCCATGCAGGGGTCCAGGGCCGACACGAACAACTGTCCGGGCAGTTCCAGCACCACCGAAATCAGCCGTTCCAGGTTGGCCTCATCGAGTTCCGCCGCAGGATCATCCACAAGCAGCGCCGCCGTGGGACTGCCCAGCGCATGGTCACAAAGAAGCTGCCCTAACAGCATCGCTGAGGCCGTCAGTTTTTGCTGGCCACGGGACACACGGTGCTTGGCCAGGTCGCCGCCGACACGAATTGCCAGGTCTGCCCGATGGGGTCCGATATGCGTCGTCCCCCGCTCCCGGTCCCGGGGCCAGGAATGCTCGATCGCATCCTTCAGGTCTGTCCCCGCCAGCCAACCGTCGCTGAGTGACAGTTCAATCGTCGTCCCAAGAAGACGGTCACCGACTGCGGCGACGTGGGGCACCAACTGGGCGAAGTACTCCCGACGGGAAGCAGCCAGGGAACGGCCGGACTCCAACAGTTCCGGGTCCCAGGCTCGAACCACCTGTTCAGGCGCCTCAGCCCTGAGAGCGGCGTTGCGCTGTTTGAGGGCGCGCTGGTACCGGCGCCACTGGTCCACGAACCTTGGTTCCACGTGGAACACACCCCAGTCCAGGTAGCGTCGGCGTTCCTGTGGGCCCTCTTCCACCAACCGGTGAACTTCGGGGTCGATCGCCTGGACCGGCAGGATGGTCGCCAGTTCGGCCAGGCTGCCGATCCGATTGCCGCCCGCCCGCGCCTCGAATCCTTCGCGGCTGTAACGAACGCCGACCGGGCGGACACTCTCGCCGGCTTCGAAGCGTCCTGTGAGCAGCAGCTCCTCGGCGCCTTTGCGGATCAGGGTTTCATTGCGGGCCGTGCGGAAGGAACGTCCCCGACCCAGAAAGAAGATCGCCTCGAGCAGGCTGGTCTTGCCGGAGGCGTTGGCGCCGCTGATCAGGTTGCATCGACCGTCGAATTCGAGATCCGTCGCCGCGATGCAGCGGAAGTCGCGGACTTCGAGGCGACGCAGGCTCATGAATCAGGCCAACCGATGTTCCACGTGAAACCAGCCATCGGTCCGCGACGCTTCATGGCGCCAAGCCGACCGCAATGTTCCACGTGGAACCAACGCGGGGCTCGATGGGCTGAACGGCGACGGCGGGCGTTCGCCCTCTGCTGCTCAGAGCCGCATCGGCATGACAACGTAACGGGCCGACCCGTCCTGCGTGGCTCGAATCAGGCAGCTGCTGTTGCCATCGGTCAGACCCACCTGAACGTCCGTGCCATCCACAGCCGCTAACGCATCCAGCAGGTAATTGACGTTAAAGCCGATTTCCAGCTCTTCGCCGTCATAGGTCACCTCGACCTCTTCTTCCGCTTCTTCCTGCTCCGGGTTGTGCGCCTGGATCATCAGCGCGTTCGGCTTGAGCGCGAACCGGATACCGCGATACTTCTCGTTCGAGAGGATCGCCGCACGCTGCAGTGCCTGGCGCAAATCGTCGCGAACTGCGCCAATCGTCTTGGGTGGCGTGGCTGGAATCACGCGACTGTATTCGGGGAAACGGCCGTCAATCAGCTTGGAAGTGAAGCGAATTTCGCCGATCTGGACGCGAAGATGATTGGATCCGATCGAAACTTCGAGTAGTTGGTCTTCATTGCCCAGGATGCGCTGCAGTTCGAGGACGCCTTTGCGCGGCACGATGACCTGTTGGCCCGCTTTTCCGCCATTAGCCAGTTCAACCTCGCACAATGCCAGCCGATGGCCGTCAGTCGCGACAGATCTGAGCATTTTCGCCGACGTTTCCAGCAACAGACCGTTCAGGTAATAACGGACATCCTGTTGGGCCATCGAGAAGTAGGTCTTGTCGAGCAGCCGCTTGAAGTCCTTCTGCGGCAGCTGCAGGGTCTGCTCCGCGTTGATCTCCTCGACGGTGGGGAACTCTGCCGCCGGGAGCGTGGTGAGCGTGAAGCGGCTCTTGCGGGCGCGCACGAGCATGCGCTCGCCTTCCTGCGTGAGCGTGATCTCGGTGCCGTCCGGCAACGCGCGACAGATGTCGAGCAACTTCCGTCCGGGGATCGTGATCTCTCCGCCTCGCTGCACGTCCACCTCGGACGTCGCCACGAGCTCGACTTCGAGATCCGTCGCCGTGATCGAGAGCTTGCCGCCTTTGGCCGCTACCAGCACGTTCGCCAGGATCGGCATCGTCTGCTTGCGCTCGACGACACCAATGACGGCCTGCAGCGGGCCCAGGATCGCTTCGCGCTTCGCGATGATCTTCATCTTCTATAGTTCCGGAGTCTTTATATAAGAGTTCTATTGTTATGACTTTTAGCACAGCGCATGTCTGTGCAAAACCTCAGTTTCCCCAGTGGCAGCGCAGGTTTGCCGACAGGGTCAGCACCCCTCCCAACCCACGCAAGCCCTGTCCGCAGCCTGTGGATGAAATGTGGAGTACTCGACCTCCGCTTTCATCCACAGGTTAATCATGTCATCCCGCAAGCGTTCTCAACAGGTTTGAATAGTCCTCGTTGAGCCGCTGCTGCGAGGTTCGCAATTCCTTCATGACGCGACACGCATGCAGCACCGTCGTGTGGTCACGACCCCCAAACGCGTCGCCGATTTCCGGCAGGCTGTGATTGGTGAGTTCCTTCGACAAGGCCATCGCCATCTGCCGCGGCCGCGTGATCGAGCGGCTGCGCCGGCGTGACAACAGGTCGGCCACGCGGATCTTGTAGTACTCCGCGACCGTCTTCTGGATGTTCTCGATCGTGACCAGGCGTTCCTGCAGCGCGAGCAGGTCCTTGAGCGCTTCCTTCGCGAAATCCAGCGTGATCGGCCGACCCGTGAACTGCGAGTTGGCAATCACGCGGCGCATCGCGCCTTCGAGTTCGCGCACGTTCGAGCGGATACGCTTGGCGACGAAGAACGCGACCTCCTCCGGCAGCTCGACGCCGCTGGCGGCAGACTTGCTCATCAGGATCGCGACGCACGTTTCGAGTTCGGGCGGCTCGATCGCCACCGTGAGTCCCCAGCCGAAGCGCGACTTGAGACGCTCCTCGAGGCCTTCGACTTCCTTCGGATAGCGGTCGCAAGTGAGGATCACCTGCTGCTGCCCTTCGAGCAGCGTGTTGAACGTATGGAAAAACTCTTCCTGCGATCGATCCTTGCCTGCGAAGAACTGGATGTCGTCGATCAGCAGCGCGTCGAGCGTGCGGTACGCCTGCTTGAACTCGTTGATCGTGTTGTGCTGCAGCGCGCGGACCATGTCGCCGACGAAGCGCTCGG
The DNA here is from genome assembly GCA_963748985.1 of uncultured Pseudomonadota bacterium. GTDB lineage: Bacteria > Pseudomonadota > Gammaproteobacteria > Steroidobacterales > Steroidobacteraceae > RPQJ01. The sequence continues at coordinate 50,465 of CAVVKQ010000007.1, read as the reverse complement.
AGTGCACGTAGGCGACCTTCGCGTCCTTGTTGCGCGCGCGGATCTGGTTGCCGACGGCGTGCATCAGGTGGGTCTTGCCCAGGCCGACGCCGCCGTAGATGAACAGCGGGTTGTAAGCCCGCCCCGGGTTCTCGGCGACCTGGACCGCGGCAGCGCGCGCCAGCTGGTTGCTCTTGCCCTCGACGAAATTCGCAAACGTGAACTCGGCATTCAACCGGCCACCGAACTGGGGCAGGGGATCGATGGTGCGGCGGGGGGCGTTACCGGGCTGCGGCTCTGGTTGGCTCGTGGACCGTGCTGCAGGCCGCGGTTGCACCGGCAGGCCGATTCCATCCGTCATCTGGGCTGGGAGTGGGGAGCGGCTGTCGTCTCGACCCGATTTCCACGGTCACTTGTGGGACTGGGGCAGGCACAAGCTCGTCGACCAGCTCGCTGATGCGTGCGGTGCAGTTCTGATTGACCCAATCGACGACGTACCGGTTGGGCGCCAGCAGTCGCAGCCGGTCCCCGTCCTCGACGGCCTGCAGCGGGCGGATCCAGGTGTTGAAGGCCTGTTCCGGGAGTTCCGCCTCGAGCCGGCGGAGGCATTGATGCCAGAGCGAAATCTGCACGAACCGACGGGCCTTTCTCAGGGACGGTGAGCGCTTGCGAGCGGGAAGGGGCGGCGAGTGTATACCGGCTCCCGGCCTGTGGATATCTTCGGTTGAGGTTGACTCTGGCGGGGCCCGTGCGTATTCTTCCCGGCCCTTTTACGGCCAGTGCATGTTGTTGTTTCTGGTCCTGTTTTCCGGTCCTGTTCAGGGCACTTTCGGAGCCGACGATGAAGCGCACTTTCAACCCGAGCAACCTGCACCGCAAGCGAGTCCACGGCTTCCGTGCGCGCATGGCCACCAAGGGCGGTCGTCTCGTCCTCGCCCGTCGTCGCGCAAAGGGCCGCAAGCGTCTTGCGGTCTGACCGTTCTCACGACCAGTAACGATCGCACGCCTGTCTCGCGACGCTTCCCGCGCGCGAGCCGCCTGACCGACAAGCCCCAGTTCGACGCCGTTCATCGGCAAGGCCAGCGATCTTCCGATGCGCTGTTCCTCGTGATCACTCGTCCCAACGAAGCAGGCCAGGCCCGGCTCGGGCTCGCCGTCGGCATCAAGGCCGCTGGCAATGCCGTCAAGCGCAATCGCATCAAGCGCCTCGCGCGCGAATCGTTCCGCCACCGCCAGCACGACATACCTGCCCTGGATATCGTCGTCAACGCGCGACCGGCCGCCACCAGGAGCAGCAGCGTCGAGATCCGCGCGAGCCTGCAATCGCACTGGGATAGGATCGTGCGACGATGCGCCCGCTCCTGATCGCCCTCATCACGTTCTACCGGTGGTTCATCAGCCCGTTGCTCGGGCCGAACTGCCGCTTCTATCCCACGTGTTCCTGCTACGCGCAGGATGCCATTCAACGTCACGGGGCGTTGCGCGGCTCGTGGCTCGCGGCGCGTCGCATCGGACGCTGCCACCCCTGGAATCCCGGCGGCTACGATCCCGTGCCCGAATGCACGCACACGCCGCACGACCACACCGATAAGCGACCGAGCCATGGATAACCCGCGCCTGTTCCTCTGGATTGGCCTCGCACTGCTCGCGTGGATGAACATCATCCAGTGGGACCGCGATTACGGTGCGCAGTCCGCTGCGACCACGGCGACGACAGCGTCGAGCGCGACGTCGCCCGCCGTGGCACCCGCAGCACCGGGCACGGCCGCGTCCAGCCTGCCTGCGCTGCCGTCAGCGACTGCGCCGGTGGCGAATGCTCCTGCCGTCGCCACGCAGGCGCCGGCGACCACTGCGGTCGCTGCCGCTGCGCCCAGTATTCGTGTCGTCACCGACGTGATCGACATGGACATCAGCCTGCAGGGCGGCGACCTGCTGCGCGCCGACCTGCTGCAGTACCCGCGCGACAAGAAGCCGGGCAGCCCCGCGGTGCGCCTGCTGTCGACCGACGACGCGACATACGGCGTCGTGCGCAGCGGCTTGCGCGCGGCCGACGGCCGTGCCGAACCCACGCACCTTGCGCTGTACACCGCGCCGGCCAGCGAATTCCGTCTGGCGCCGGGCGCGCAGGAACTGCGCGTGCCGCTGACGTGGACGGACGGGCAGGGCGTCACCGTCACGAAGACCTACGTCTTCAAGCCGGGCCAGTACGCCGTCGACGTGATCTATGACGTGCAGAACGCCTCGGGCGCTGACTGGAATGCAGCCTCGTACGTGCAGTTTGCGCGTCACGTGTATTCGCAGAGCCGGTCAATGTTCGACGTCGAGAGCTATGCGTTCCGCGGTCCGGCCGTGTACGACGGCGAGAAGTACCAGAAGCTCAGCGTCGACAAGGACGACGAGGCGTTCCGCCAGGCGTTCGCCGATGGCTGGATGGCCGAAATGCAGCATCACTTCGTCGCGGCTGCCGTGCCGCCGAAGGGCGAGACCTATGACTTCACGCAGCAGCTCGAAGGCGACCACTCGCTCGTGAGCTATCGCGGCCCGCTGAAGAGCGTGCCGGCGGGCGCCAGCGCCACCTTCAGCGAGACGCTCTTCGTCGGCCCGAAGCTGCAGGAGCAGCTGCAGAAGGCCGGTCCGAAGCTCGAGCTTACGGTCGACTACGGCAAGCTCACGATCCTCTCGAACCCGCTGTTCCACCTGCTGCAGTGGGTGCACAAGTACGTCCAGAACTGGGGCGTCACGATCATCATCGTGACGATCCTGCTGAAGCTGCTGTTCTACAAGCTCACCGAAAAGAGCGGCCGCTCGATGGCGAAGATGCGAGCGATCGCACCGCGCATCAAGGCGATCCAGGAGCGCTACAAGGACGACCGCGAACAGCTCGCGAAGCAGACGATGGAGCTGTACAAGCGCGAGAAAATCAACCCGGTCGCGGGCTGCCTGCCGATCCTGGTGCAGATTCCCGTGTTCCTCGCGTTCTACTGGGTGCTGCTCGAGAGCGTCGAGATGCGCCAGGCGCCGTTCTTCGGCTGGATCCAGGACCTGTCGTCGAAGGACCCGTATTTCATCCTGCCGATCCTGATGGGTTTCGGCATGTTCGCGCAGTTCAAGCTGAACCCGGCGCCGCCCGATCCCATGCAGGCGAAGATGTTCGCCTTCATGCCAGTCATCATGACCGTGATGATGGCGTGGTTCCCGGCGGGCCTGGTGCTGTACTGGCTCACGAACACGCTGCTGTCGATTGCGCAGCAGTGGCAGATCAACCGGGTCGTGCTGGCCGAGTCCAAGAAGAGCGGTTCGACGGCTTGAGTTTCTTCCGCCTCGCGCGGGATTGCAGGCGGCCAAACCGTTAGCTTTCCCCGAGCTTGGAAAGGCAGACACGCGCTCGGGGAAAGCTAACGGTTTGGCCGCCTGACAAGCGGCGCCTGGGCTCGTTTTCGGCGCGCCGAAAACATCGCACGGCGCAAGCAACGTCACCGCGCTCCGATCAAGACCCCTGCTGCCTCGCGGGGGAAGTTGCCGGAAGCGCGGACGAAGGGCCCAGTAGTCCCTCGTATCTACGGCGAGCCTTGTTGCAAAATCAACAGATCAGAATAAAATGTGCACATGGAGCGCATTTCCCCTGTACGGACCAGCCACGCCGTGGCCGACGGGGACAACCCCCGTCCTGCGGAAGTCCTGACGCGCGCGCTCGTCAAGGCAGGCAAGGAGCTTGGCCTGACGCAGGTGGAGCTCGGCGCCATCGTCGGACGTGACCGCACGGCGCTGAGCCGCGGCGCCCTCGAACCCGACACCAAGTCGGGCGAGCTTGCGCTGCTGCTGATCCGTGCCTACCGCGCGCTCTTCGTGCTCGTGGGTGGCGAACCCCGGCAGACTGAAGCACTGGATGCACACCCACAATCATCACGTGGGTGGTGTGCCCGCCGACCTCATCCGTTCCGTGTCCGGTCTCGTGCGCGTGGTCGAGTACCTCGACGCCATCCGGGGTCGCGTGTGAGCGCGATCTGGGCGGCGTGTTCCGGCCGCGCGGCCCCGTTGTCCTGCAAGGCGACATCTTTCGCCTCGTCGAGAGTCAGGAACAGGTCGCGACGAATGCCCTCGTGCGCACCCTCGCCGAACAGGCGTTGCTCGAGGACCTGATCGAAGCCTCCAAGCCGCAGCTCCCCGAGCCGGCTATCCGATTGCACTACCTGTTGGCGACACCGTTTCGCTATCCGCCGCTGCCCTGGGGTTCGCGGTTCGGCAGGAGCTTCGAGCCCAGCCTGTTCTATGCGGCGCGCACCACGGAGACCGTGCTCGCAGAGAGCGCGTACTACCGCTTCGTCTTCTGGACGGGCATGGCGGTACCGCCACCCGAGCCGCTCGACACGCGGCACACGCTGTTCAGTGTTGCGGTTGGCACGAGCCGCGGCCTGCAACTGCAGCACGCACCGTTCGAAGCGCACGCGGCGGCGCTGCTCGATCGCCGTCACTACGGTGCCACCCAGGCGCTTGGCTCGGCCATGCGCGACGCCGGTATCGAAGCCTTCGAATACCGTTCGGCGCGAGATCCGCAGCAGGGATTGAACGTCGCACTCTTCACGCCCGACGCGCTCGGAGCCGCAAAGCCCGACATCCTCGACGAATGGCTGTGCCAGACCACCGCCGAACGCGTGAGCTACTACAGTCGTCACCGGCGGCGGCATGCGCGAATTCCCGCTCGGCACGTTCCTCGTCGATGGCGAGTTGCCGTTGCCGGCGGCATGAGCAGCACCCCATGAGTGCTCCGTCGAACGACACGATCGCGGCGATCGCCACGCCACCCGGTCGCGGCGGGATCGGCATCGTTCGTGTCTCGGGGCCGCAGACCCCGGACATCGCACGTGCCCTGCTCGGGACCCTGATCGAACCGCGACGTGCCGAATTGCGCGCGTTTCTCGACGCTGCAGGCACACCCATCGACACGGGTCTTGCGCTCTTCTTCGCCGGCCCGCATTCGTTCACCGGCGAAGACGTGCTCGAGCTGCAGGGGCACGGCGGTCCCGTGGTCATGGAACTGCTGTTGCAGCGGGTGCTGGCTCTCGGTGCGCGCGCGGCTGCCGCTGGTGAGTTCACGCAACGCGCCTACCTCAACGACAAGCTCGACCTTGCACAGGCTGAAGCGATCGCCGACTTGATCGACAGTGGATCGGCGCAGGCAGCGCGCGCGGCATTGCGCTCGCTGCAGGGCGAGTTCTCCGCGCGCGTGCACGAACTCGCCGAGTCCGTGCTGCTGCTGCGGCTCTGGATCGAGGCGGCCATCGATTTTCCCGAGGAAGAAATCGATTTCCTTGCCGACCGAGCTCTCGGCGAGCGCATGCGGGACGTGCGGCAACGATTCACCGAACTGGCGGAAACCGCCCGCCAGGGCGCGTTGCTGCGTGACGGCCTGACCGTCGTCATAGCGGGCCGACCGAATGCCGGCAAGTCGAGCCTGTTGAATCGCCTCGCCGGTTACGACGCCGCGATCGTCACCGCGACACCTGGCACGACGCGTGACGTGCTGCGTGAACGCATCGCGATCGATGGCCTGCCGTTGCACATCCTGGACACGGCGGGACTGCGCGAATCCCCGGACGAGGCGGAAGCCGAGGGCATTCGGCGTGCCCGTCACGAGATCTCGCGCGCGGACCGAGTGCTGTTCGTCGTCGATGCGGCCGATCCGCATGCGGTCGCCGCAATCGAAGACGACCTGCAGCACGTCCCCGCCAAGATCCCGCTCACGCTCGTCTTCAACAAGATCGATCGCAGCGGCGACACCGTGAAAGTGGAAGCAGGGCAGGACGGCACGCCGCGTGTCTACCTGAGCGCCGGGTCGGGCGCGGGCCTTGATGGCTTGCGCCAGCACCTCAAGGATTGCATCGGTTTTCATCCCCCGCCGGAAGGCGCGCTCTCCGCACGCATTCGACACATCGATGCGTTGCGGCGTGCACGAGGGCACGTCGAGACCGCGCATGAACTGCTGACGACACGGCATGCAGGCGAACTGGTCGCGCAGGAATTGCTTGACGCTCACCAGGCGCTGGGCGAGATCACCGGCGAAGTGTCGAGCGACGACCTGCTCGGGCGGATCTTTTCAAGTTTCTGCATCGGGAAATAGGGACGGCCCGATCAGTCGATTGAGCTGCACGACCCATCGATGTGCGCGACTTTCGTTTCGAGCTGTATCGGTGTCTTTATGTTGCATGCTCGTGATCACTGACCTCGGCGACCTGGTCCTTGACGCGACCTGCGGCTCCGTCACTTCCGCGTACGTTGCCGAGATATGAGGCTGGCGCTGGATCACCTGCGACACGTCCCACGTCGCCGTCAGGCTCGTCAAACAGCGGCGTAGAAATTTCAGTTAGCGGAGGAGCACGGAAAGTTCAGGTCGCAATCGAGGGGCATGCCGGAAGAAGAGACGTTTCAGCTGAAACGTCAACTTCTTCCAAACAATCTTCCGTCGAACTTGTGACTCCGACTTCCGGCGAGCAAGTGCCACGCGATGACCGGCTCGACGCGTCCAAGACCAAGCGGCGTGTATCGGGGTCTTTCACGATCGAATCCGTGCGATCGCCGGTGGTGTGGTCGCTGGACGATACCGACCAGCCAATGGAGGCCGAGCCCCCGAGCCATCAAAGACTATTCAACATGCACAACTGCGCTTGCAGCTTCACAACGCGAACTCACTCTCATCCGGGTGCCTCGAGTTCGGCCGCCAGTACCTCGACGTATTCGCGATAGCTGAACACGCGGCCACGCTTCCGGTTCGTGACCTCACTCACGACACTGATGCGCTCAAGGTGCGCCAATGATTTATTGACCGTGGCCGGCGTGAGCCGCGTGGCCTTGACCAGCGCTGCGGACGTCGCAATGGGTTGGCGCTGCAGCGCATGGTGCACTGCGAGCGCCGATGCTGCCGCGCGCCCCAGGCCGGCGATGCGGTCGCGATCCGCATTGACCAGCGCGAGCAATGCACTTGCTGTTGCTACGGCCTGTGTCGCGCTCGCCTCGATGCCCTCGGCGAAGAAGTCGAGCCAGCGCTCCCAGTCGCCGCGCAGGCGCACCTCGTTGAGCAACTCGTAGTACAGCGCGCGATGCGTCTTGAAATAGAGGCTCGGGTACAGCAGCGGTTCGCGCAGCACGCCGTCGGCCACCAGCTGCAGCACGATCAGGAGCCGCCCGATGCGCCCGTTGCCGTCGAGAAACGGATGTATGGTCTCGAACTGGACATGGACGAGCGCCGCCTTGAGCAGCGGCGGCACGGGCTCGGGGTCGTCGTTGAGGAAGCGCTCGAGCGACGTCAGGCAATCCGGCACCGCAGCGGCCGGCGGCGGGACGAAGGCCGCGTTGCCGGGCCGGGTGCCGCCGATCCAGACCTGCGAGCGGCGTACCTCCCCGGGTGTCTTGCCGCCGCCGGGTTGGTTCATCAGCGTCTCGTGCATCTCGGTGAGCAGGCGCACGCAAATCGGCAAACCACCCCGCAACTTCTCGAGGCCGCGTTCGAGCGCCGCCACGCAGCGGCTCACCTCGCGCGCATCCTCCACCGGCACGCCGGGCTGTTCGTCGATCTCATACAGCAGCAGGTCCGCGAGCGAGGACTGAGTACCCTCGATCTGCGAGGACAGCACCGCCTCCTTGCGCACGAAGCTGTAGAGCAGCAGCGCCGCGTTCGGCAACAGCGCTGTGACCGCGTCCAGCCGCCCGAGCGCCACCAGCGCCGCATCGAAGCGCCGCCGTAATGCGGCCGACCATACGACCGGCGGCTGAGGTGGCAAGGGCGCCGGCACGAAGGCCTGGAACGGCTCGCCGGTTGTCGCGACAGTGACGTAGCGGCCGGGAGCGGGTCGATGCATGGAAGGGGGAACCTATAATAAGGATCGACGTTATTTTAGGTTAGATGGCCAAAGTAAATCAATGACAAGACCTGCTTCACGTTCCACAGGGGCAACCCTGGCGCAAGGGTGCCCCGATTTGCAGCAAGGAACGCCATGGGTTGCCGGCTCTGACCGTATCGCGATTGTCTTATCATTCCCGACCCGGCCAGGGATTGACGTTGGGGTAGGGGAACGACGATGCGACAGCTTTCCGGTGCGGATTCGATGTTCCTGCAGTTCGAGCGCGGGAACAATTTCATGCACGTCGCCTCGCTGGCGATTTACGACCCGTCGACCGCCCCGGGCGGCGGCGTGCGGTTCAAGGACGTGTTGCAACATTTTGCGACGCGGATTGCGCAGTTCCCGCAGTTCCGCCGCCGGCTGGTTTCGTTGCCGCTCTCGCTCGACCGCCCGTACTGGGTCGAGTCCGACAGCATCGACGTCGAATTCCACGTGCGTCACATTGCCGTGCCGCACCCGGGCGACTGGCGGCAGCTCTGTATCCAGGTGGCGCGCCTGCACTCGCGACCGCTCGACCGCAGCAAGCCGCTGTGGGAGGCCTACGTCATCGAGGGCCTGCACAAGGTGCCCGGCGTCCCGCCCGGCAGCTTCGCCTTGTACACGAAAATGCATCACGCGATCGTCGACGGCGAATCGGGCACCGAGATCATGCGGGCGCTGCATTCGCTGACGCCGGAATCGATCGATTTCGACGCCGAGGAACGCAGCGCGAGCGGGATCTACCATGCCGACCGTGAACCGACTCTGGTCGAGCTGTACTCACGCGCACTGGCGCACAACGTGCAGAAGCTGCCGGGCATCGCACGCTTTTCGCTCGGCACCGCGCGCAAGGTCGTCTCGCTCGGCGCCGACGCGCTGACCAGGTTCAACAACCTTGGCGAGGGTGGCTTCGTCGCCAACGTGCGGTCGCTGCTGACCGGTGACCTGAGCACGCTGCTGCCGCGCATGCCGCCGCAGACAAGGTTCAGCCGCGACGTCTCGGCGCACCGCGTGTTCGAAGCCGTTTCGCTGCCGCTCGCGGATTTCCGGGCGATCCGTCAGCAGGCGCCGAAAGCCACCATCAACGACCAGTTCCTCTGCATCGTCGGAGGCGCGCTCCACGCCTACCTGTCAGCGAAGAAAGAATTGCCCGACACGTCGATGGTCGCCATGGTGCCGATGACGCTGCGTGGCAAGGAAAAAGACGCCGACGTGGGCAACCAGGTCGGCTTCACGCTGATGCCGGTGCACTCCGAGATCGAGGATCCGCTCGAGCGCCTGCGCACGATCAGCGACGCGGCCGAGACCGCCAAGCGCGTAACCGACGCCATCGGCAAGGAACTGGCGCGCGACCTGCTCGAGACGTTGCCGAGCATCGTGGCGGATCCGCTGTTGCGCAACGTGCAGGTGCCGCGCATCGGCCTCATCGTCTCCAACGTGCGCGGACCTGACGTCCCGCTGTACATGGCGGGCGCGCGGTTGGTGAACTACGCACCGATCAGCATCTCGCTCGACGGCATGGGCCTCAACGTCACCGCGTTCAGCTATGCCGGCAACATGTGGATCTGTGCGGTGTCGTGTCGCGAGATGCTGCCGGATCCGTCGTTCTTTGCTGACTGCCTGCGATCGGCGTTCAACCAGATGAAGGAAGCGGCAGCGCGTGAAGCGGCCTTCACCGTTGCCGAAATGGCAGCTCTTGCCCCGGTCGCCGACGACAGGACCATCGAAGGCAAAGTGGCTCGCACGTCGGCCCGTCGCCGCGTGCACGCGAAAGCCGCGCCGCGCGCCGTCAAGGCCAAAGCGGCCACCAGGAAGCGTCGCAGCCGCAAGGTCGCGGCGCCCAGGAACCCGGCCTGACGGCAATGCGCACGCGCGACCGGATGTCTGCCGAATTGCGACGGGCACTGACCGATGTCTTCGGCGACCCGGTCGACGACGTCGTGCTGCATGAGCATTCGTGGTTCGCGAAGCTGCATGGGCACGCCGCGGCTACGACTCGCCACAACACGATCTACCTGCGGGGTTCCGTCGACGAGTTCGTCGCCAATCCCGAATTGCTGCTGCACGAGTATTTCCACGTGCTGCGACAGTGGAACCGCGGGCGCATGAACGTCGTCGATTACCTGCTCGAGTGGTATCGGCACGGCTACTGGCAGAACCGTTACGAGCGGCAGGCCCGGCGATTCGTAAACCTGCGGCTCGCGGCGTTCCGGGTGGCGATGGCGCGCCCGGCAGCGGCCGCCTGAAGGACGCCGATGAACCGCTGCGCAGAGTATTTCGACGTGATCGTGGTGGGTGGCGGCCATGCCGGCACCGAGGCCGCGCTCGCCTCGGCACGACGCGGTGCACGGACGCTGCTCGTCACGCAGAGCATCGAGGCGCTGGGACAGATGAGCTGCAACCCGGCGATCGGTGGTATCGGCAAGGGGCACCTGGTCCGTGAGATCGATGCGCTTGGCGGCGCCATGGCACGCGCGATCGACCGTGCCGGCATCCAGTTCCGCACGCTCAACGCGAGCAAGGGCCCAGCCGTTCGCGCGACGCGAGCGCAGGCTGACCGTGCCCTCTACAAGCAAGCGATCCGCTCGATCGTCGAGAACCAGCCGAACCTGTCGCTGTTCCAGGCCGAAGTCGCCGATCTCCGGATCGAACACGGCCGCGTTGCCGGCATCGTTACCGCGGTGGGCCTCGAGTTCGGCTCTCGTGCGGTCGTCCTCACGGTGGGCACGTTCCTGGGCGGCAGGATGCATGTCGGTCTCGAACAGTCACCGGGAGGACGAGCGGGCGATCCGCCGTCGAACCGGCTTGCGGCAAGGCTGCGTGCATTGCCGTTGCGCGTCGGCCGTCTCAAGACCGGCACGCCGCCGCGAATCGACGGCCGTTCGATCGACTACACCGGGCTGCTGGTGCAGGCTGGCGATGAACCCGTGCCCGTCTTCTCGTTCCTCGGGCGCCGCGACGAACACCCGCGCCAGGTCTGCTGCCACATCACGGCCACGAACGAGCGCACGCACGAGTTGATCCGGTCGGGCGCCGACCGGTCGCCGATGTTCACCGGTGTCATTGAAGGTGTCGGCCCGCGGTACTGCCCTTCGGTCGAAGACAAAGTCGTCCGCTTCGCCGACAAGCCCTCGCACCAGGTCTTCATCGAGCCGGAAGGCCTCGACACGCACGAGATCTATCCGAACGGCATTTCGACCAGCCTGCCGTTCGACGTGCAGCAGGCATTCGTGCGCAGCATCAGGGGCTTTGAACGCGCGCACATCACGCGGCCAGGCTATGCGATCGAGTACGACTTCTTCGATCCGCGCGACCTGCACCCCACGCTCGAGACGAAGCACGTGCCGGGCCTCTATTTTGCGGGCCAGATCAACGGCACCACAGGCTACGAAGAAGCCGCCGCGCAAGGCCTGCTCGCCGGCATCAACGCGAGCCTGCAGGTGCAGGAGCGCGAACCGTGGTTCCCGACCCGCGGCGACGCCTACATCGGCGTCATGGTCGACGACCTCATCACGCGCGGTGCGCCCGAGCCGTACCGCATGTTCACGAGCCGCGCGGAGTACCGCCTGACGTTGCGCGAAGACAACGCGGATCTTCGCCTGACGCGCACTGGTCGTGAACTCGGCCTCGTCGACGACGAGCGCTGGAGCCTCTTCGAACACAAGCGCAGCGCCGTGGCCGCCGAGCTCGAGCGGCTGCACGCGACCTGGGTCCGGCCGGGCACTCCGGCCGCCATCCAGCTCGAACCGGTTTTCGGTGCGCCGCTGTCACGCGAGCAGCGCGCGTTCGAAGTGCTGCGTCGGCCCGAGGTGCCGTACGAGGCGCTCGACGCGGCGCTTGGTGGCGGCAGCGACGACTGGCGCGACGATGAAAGACTCGCGGTGCAGGTGCCACTCCAGGTCGACGTGCAGGCGAAGTACACCGGCTACATCGACCGCCAGCGCGACGAGATCGAGCGCCAGCGGCGCAGCGAAGAGACCCGGCTGCCCGAGTCGCTCGACTACGCGCAGGTGCGCGGGCTCTCGAACGAGGTGCGGCAGAAACTTGCGCAGCAGCGGCCGACGACGCTCGGTCAGGCGGCACGCATTCCAGGACTCACGCCCGCGGCAATCTCGATCCTGCTCATTCACCTGAAGCGGCAGCAAGTGACGCCGGTGCCCGCGCGAGCCGGTGCCACCGGGTAAGATCGGCCGCAGCTTTCGCGCCCGAGGTTCGCCTCCCATGCCGCAGTCTTTCCTCCGATCGAGCTGTCGAGCCGCGCCCGCGTCGAGCGCATGGGCCGTCGCTCTGTGCGTGGCGACGCTCGCGCTCGCGGGATGCGGAGGAGGCGGCAACGGCGGTGCGGACAAGGCCGGTGACGCGGCGAAGACCGGGAGCACGGTGCCGTCCGACTTCAATCCCACCGTCCTGCGGCGGGGAAATGGCCCTGAGCCGGACACACTCGATCCGCAACTCGCGCGGACCGATGGCGCGTTCAACATCCTGCGCGACGTGTTCGAAGGCCTGACCGCGATCGGTCCCGAGGGCTCGCCCGTGCCTGCCGCCGCGGAAAGCTGGACCGTGACCCCGGATGGCCTCGAGTACCGCTTCACCCTGCGCGAAGGCTTGCGCTGGTCGAACGGCGACGTGCTCAGGGCCGCTGACTATGTCGCCGGCATGCGCCGGCTCGTCGATCCGGGGACGGCCTCGCCCTACGCGCAGTTCATCGATCCGGTGCTGAACGCCGGCGCCATCACGCGCGGTGAAAAGAAGCCCGAGGAACTCGGCGTCACCGCACCCGACGACCGCACCGTGCTGATCCGGCTCGCGACCCCCGCGCCGTACCTGCTTGGCCTGCTGTCGCAGCCGGGGACATTCCCCGTTCACGGACCTTCGCTGGCTGCACACGGCGCGGCGTACGCGCGACCCGGCAAGCTCGTGTCGAACGGCGCCTTTCTGCTGGAGGACTGGGTCATCGGCTCGCATGTCGTCCTGCGCCGCAACCCGAGCTACTGGAACAATGCTGCGACGAAGCTCGAGGAAGTCCGTTTTGTGCACATCGCAGACGCGGGCACCGAATTGCGGCAGTACCGCGCGGGGCAAATTGACGCCACGTACGTCGTGCCGGCGCCGCAGTTCCAGTGGATCAGGCAGAATCTGCCGGACGAGCTGCACGTCGCGCCACAGCTCAGCGTCAATTACTACGGGTTCAACTTGACGCGACCGCCATTCAAGGACAACCCGAAGCTGCGCCGCGCCCTGTCGTTGGCGATCGACCGCGACAAGCTGACCACTGCGGTGACGGGCGTGGGTGAAGCGCCCGCGTACGGTTGGGTGCCGCGCGGAGTCTGGAACTACACGCCGCAGCAGTTCGACTACGCGGACAAGCCGTACGCCGACCGGCTGGTCGAGGCCCGCCGCCTGTATGCGGAGGCTGGATACTCCGCCGACAGGCCGCTCCAGATCGAGCTGCGCTACAACTCGGGTGATCAGCACAACCGGTTAGCGGTCGCCGTCGCGTCCATGTGGCGGGAAGCGCTTGGCGTCGAAACGACCCTGTACGCGGAGGAGTTCCGCGCGTTGCTGCAGAGCATCCAGTCCCGCAAGGACACGCAGGTGTTCCGTTCGAGCTGGGTCGGCGATTTCAATGACGCCTACACTTTCGCCCAGCTGCTGCAGACCGATTTTGGCATCAACCTGAGCGGGTACTCGAACCCCCGGTACGACGCCCTGCTGGCCGACGCAGTACGGCAAGCCGACCCGGCGCGCCGCCGGGCGCTGCTTGAAGAAGCCGAGCGGGTGATGCTGGCCGATCATCCGGTGCTGCCGTTGTACTTCTACGTCAACAAGCATCTCGTGAAGCCGTGGGTTCGGGGCTGGACCAACAACGTCATGAACGTCGTCTACAGCAAGGACCTCGAGCTCGAGCCGCTGTCTCCCTGAGGATCGCGTCACAGATTGCTCAAGCCGGACCGCTCAGGAGTTGAGCCGGCATCCTCGGCTTGCGACGATTCCAGCACTGTTAAAGCTGCTGCAGAACACCCATGACCTGGTTCGTCGTTTTCGCCCTGTCCGCGTTTGGTATCTGGTCCTGGCGGCATTACGCAGTACAGCAGCGCGACCTCGAAAGCGCCTCGTCGCCGCAGCGCACGGGTGAGCGATTCATCGGCCAGGTCGTGACGGTACCGAAGGGTATCGAGAACGGACTGGGACGCGTGCAGCTGGGTCCGCAGAAGTGGTCGCTGCGGGGGCCGGACGTACCAGCCGGTGCCCAGGTTCGCATCACGGGCGTCGACGGCCGCGTGCTGATCGTCGACCGGATGTCCAGCCGCTGATACCGTCCGCCGATTGCTGCTCAAGGCGCTACGAATTAACCTAAAAAGTTAACAATAGGTCTTGATTTCGATGTTCCATAAAACATGTACATCGAAATGCTGAATAGTAAAGAATTCCACTCAGGGCACCAGCAACTCAAACTGCGCGCTCACGGTCGCCGTGAATTTCATCTCGGACGACTGGTAACTCTGTTCGGCCGCATCGGCCATCGGAGCCGCGGCAACTGACTTTGCCTGCTCCAGGTACATGGGCACCGGCATCGTTCCCGTGGTGCTGAGGCTTTGCACCGGACCCAGTCTTGCGCCTGCTGCGCGGGCCAGGGCATCTGCATTCAGGCGGGCGTCGTCGACCGCCTGCGCCAGTGCCGCGCGCTCCAGTTCCTTGCGCCGCGACGAGTCGAGTCGCGCCCCGCCCACCTGGTTCACGCCCGCCGAGACCGCCTTTTCGAGCAACGTCCCGAGGCGGTCGAGGTCATGCAATTCCACGTCGACTTGCCGGTTGACGACGTACCCGAGCAGCACCTGACTGGACGACTTCTCGTCCCAGCGATAGTCGGGCTGAACCTGCAGCCGAGTCGAGTCCACGAACTTCGGTTCGATCTTCAGTTCGCGGGTCAGCGCCAGGACCCGTTCGACCGACGCGTTGACCTCGGTCCGGGCCTCCGCCAGCGTGGGCCTGCGCGCCTCCACCCCCAGGGTCACGAAGGCCATGTCGGGCTGGGCCTTCACCTCGCCCGAGCCGGTCACGCTGACCAACCTCAGCGGGACCTCGACCGCCGACGCGACACCTGCGGACGCCAGCATAGTGGCGACCATGAGAACGGCAATCCATGGGGTACGAACCAGCTGGGTCATCGCGGGAATCCTTGCGAGGGGGTCGAAAGACGCAGTCTATGCCAGCGGTGACCAGCGACGGGACTAGGGAAGCTCTGCACAGGTCCGCAGGAGGCGCGTTACACGCGCGAAGGCGCAGCACGAGGCGTGAGCCGCGGCCCCATAGTCGCTCTATGGGCAAGGCGAACAACGACGTGCTGCGCCTTCACGCGCGTAACCCCTTGGGGACCGGGCTATTTTCGCCGCGGGCATTGGCGCTCCTCGGTCGTGGATCGACATCCACTCTGTCCTCGCTTCGCGCCCGCGACGAAAATTGCACTCGGTCGCGCCCCTGCAGACCTGTGCAGAGCTTCCCTAGGCCTCATTCGACTCGCCAGATCAATTTTATTAACATGCCCGACCCCTTAGCCGACACCGGGGCCGCGCGCCGGCCGCCGAAGTCCGAACGATGATTCCGCAGGAGTGTTCCATGACCCCGAGATCGGCCTGGCTCGCACTGAGCCTGACCCTCGCGTTGCTCGCCCCGGGCATTTTGCCAGCCGCTGACGCCGTCCGCGGCGGCAAGCTGGCCTACACCTGCCACGGCTGCCACGGCATCCCGGACTACAAGAACGCCTATCCGATCTACAACGTGCCGAAGCTGGGCGGCCAGCACACCGCGTACATGATTGCAGCGCTCAAGGAGTACAAGTCCGGTGATCGCGCGCATCCGACGATGTACGCGCAAGCGACGACGCTCGCCGACGCGGACCTGGCCGACATCGCTGCGTATCTCTCGGGCACCGAGCTCAAGCCGACGGGTCGTGCCGTGGGCACGGCGCCGAAGGCCAGCCAGACGTGCGTCGCGTGCCACGGCAACGACGGCGTGGGCATCCTGCCGGAGTATCCGAACCTCGCCGGACAGCACAAGGACTATCTCGAGAACTCGCTGCGCTCGTACAAGAGTGGCGTGCGCAAGAATGCGATCATGGCCGGCATGGCCGCCGCGCTGACGGAAAAGGATATCCAGGAACTGGCGAAGTACTACTCGTCGCAGCGTCCCGGTCTCTGTGCCACGGACGAAATCCGCGAGGCGGGCAAGTGCGAAGGGCAGTGATCCCTGCCCCTCGTCCCATGGCATGACCTCGCTCGATGAAGGCCGCGTTGCCCAGCCGATGGGCGACGGCCTTTACCTGATCGATACGGGGTACGTGCGACCGGGACTCGCGGCCAGCCACCTGGTGGTGGACCAGGGACGCGCCGCCTTCGTCGACACGGGTCCCGGCCCGGCGGCGCCCAGGTTGCTGGCGGCGCTGGACGAGCTCGGCCTCGCGCGCGCGCAGGTCGATTACCTGTTCCTGACGCACGTCCACCTCGACCACGCGGGAGGCGCAGGCCAGATGATGCAGGCGCTGCCCAACGCCAGGGCGGTGCTGCATCCGCGCGGTGCACCGCATCTCGTCGATCCGTCGAAGCTCATCGCCGGCACCATCGCCGTCTACGGCGATGCGATGTACGCCCAACTGTATGGCGAGCTGCTGCCGATCCCGGCCGACCGCGTGCTGTTGATGACAGACGGTATGCGGCTGAAGCTCGGTGCACGCACGTTTGAGTTCATCGATGCGCCGGGTCACGCCAGGCATCACCACTGCCCGATCGACCTCGACCAGCGGGACGTGTATGCCGGCGACAACTTCGGCATCTGCTACCGCGAGTTCGACACGGCCGCCGGCCCGTTCATGTTGCCGACGACGACACCGGTGCATTTTGAGCCCGACGTGCTGCACCAGACGATCGACAGGTTGCTGGCGTATCGTCCGCGCCGGATCGTGCAGACACACTTCGGCCCGGTCACCGATCTCGACCGCCTGGCGCGCGACCTGCACGCGGACCTGGACACACTCGTTGCCATGGGCAAGCGTCATGTGGCCGCGCCCGATCGTGCGCAGCGCATCCGGCACGAGATGTTCGAGCACTTCAACGCGCGGCTCGATGCTCACGGCTATGCCGGCAGCCTCCCGCGCCGGCATGAATTCATCGACGAAGACGTGAACCTCAATACCCAGGGCCTCGAAGTGTGGCTCAGTCGGCAATAAGCCCACATTGCCGGCTATAAACTGCCCCACCGCAGACTCCGGGCAATCACACCGATCACTGGCGCGGTAGCAATGACGTTTGACATAAAGTCCTTCGCGGCATTTCGCATTCACCGGCAGGGCCGCGAGGTCTCCGCCCGGTTCGACGAGATCGGGCTGTCCGACCTCACGGCGGGCGACGTGGTCGTGCGGGTGACCTACTCGGACATCAACTACAAGGACGCCCTGGCTGCGACCGGCACGGCGCCGATCCTGCGGAAATATCCGTTGGTCGGCGGCATCGACCTGGCCGGTGAAGTCGTATTTTCGACCGACAATCGCTATGCGCCGGGGCAGCGCGTTCTCGTCACCGGTTGCGGTCTCAGCGAAACGCAGGACGGTGGTTACGCGGAGTACGCTCGCGTGCAGGGCGACTGGGCGATTCCCATCCCGCCCGGCTTGACCGATGCGGACGCGATGAAGCTCGGCACCGCGGGATTTACGGCGGCACTCGCGATTCATCGCATGGAGCAGAACGGGCAGAAGCCCGGGAACGGACCTGTCGTCGTCACCGGTGCGACTGGCGGAGTAGGCAGTCTCGCCAGCAACATGCTGGCGGGCCGTGGCTACGAGGTGGTGGCCGTCAGCGGCAAGCCCGAGGCGGATGCGTACCTGCACGAAATCGGCGCCTCGCAGATCCTGCGGCGACAGTCGCTGGATCTCGGTTCGAAGCCGATGGAGGCCGCCCTGTGGGCCGGCGCCATCGACAATGTCGGCGGAGAGGTCCTCACCTGGCTCACGCGCACGATGGGCTATGGTGGCAACATCGCCAGCGTCGGGCTGGCCGCCAGCCATGAACTGCACACCACGGTGATGCCGTTCATCCTGCGCGGCGTGAACCTGCTTGGGATCAATTCCGTCGCGACGCCCCGCGAGCTGCGTCTCGCGGTCTGGCATCGCCTCGCCACCGACTTGCGGCCGACGCAACTCGACCGCATCGCCGGCAAGAACGTTACGTTCGAGGAACTGCCCACGCAGTTCGATGACTACATCAAGGGCCGGATCATCGGCCGCACCGTCGTAAGGATCGAAAAGAACACATGACTACCAACATCGCTGCGACGAAATCGTTCGCTGCGGCAGCCAGGGACAAGCCGTTGGTGACTCCGGAGCGGCTGACGCACCTGCAGCGCCTGGAAGCCGAGAGCATCCAGATCATGCGCGAGGTGGTCGCCGAGTGCGACAAGCCCGTCATGCTGTATTCGATCGGCAAGGACAGCGCCGCGATGCTGCACGTCGCGCTCAAGGCGTTCTATCCGGGCACGCTGCCGTTCCCGCTGCTGCACGTCGACACGCTGTGGAAGTTCAAGGCGATGTACGAGCTGCGCGACCAGATCACGCAGAAGTACAACCTGCAGCTGATCGTGCACACGAACCCGGACGGCATCGCGCAAGGCATCAACCCGTTCACGCACGGCTCGGCCATCCACACCGACGTCATGAAGACGCAGGGGTTGAAGCAGGCGCTGGACATGCACGGCTTCAACGCCGCGTTCGGCGGTGCGCGCCGCGACGAGGAAAAAAGCCGCGCCAAGGAACGCGTGTTCTCGTTCCGCAGCGCGCAGCATCGCTGGGATCCGAAGAACCAGCGGCCCGAGCTCTGGTCGCTCTACAACACCCGCATGCACCAGGGCGAGAGCCTGCGCGTGTTCCCGATGTCGAACTGGACGGAGCTCGACATCTGGCAGTACATCTACCTGCACGACATTCCGATCGTGCCGCTCTATTTCGCCGCCGTGCGTCCGGTGGTGGATCGCAACGGCACGCTGATCATGGTCGACGACGACCGGATGCCGCTGCACCCCGGCGAAAAACCGATGCTGAGAAAGGTGCGTTTCCGCACGCTCGGCTGCTACCCGCTGACGGGTGCGATCGAGTCCGAGGCCGACACGCTCACCGCGATCATCCAGGAGATGCTGCTCACCACGACGTCCGAACGGCAGGGTCGCATGATCGACCACGACCAGTCGGCATCGATGGAGAAGAAGAAGCAGGAGGGGTATTTCTAATGGCACACATCAGCGACCTGATCGCCAGCGACATCCACGCGTACCTGCACGCGCACGAGCACAAGAGCCTGCTGCGGTTCATCACCTGCGGCAGCGTCGATGACGGCAAGAGCACCCTGATCGGGCGCCTGCTCTATGACTCCAAGATGATTTTCGAGGATCAGCTCGCCGCGCTCGAAGCGGACTCGAAGAAGGTTGGAACGCAGGGCGGCGAGCTTGATTTCGCGCTGCTGGTCGATGGCCTGGCCGCCGAGCGCGAGCAGGGCATCACGATCGACGTGGCTTACCGGTTCTTCTCGACCGACAAGCGCAAGTTCATCGTCGCCGACACGCCGGGACACGAGCAGTACACGCGCAACATGGTCACCGGTGCTTCCGGTGCGGATCTCGCCGTGATCCTGATCGACGCGCGCAAAGGCGTGCTGACGCAGACGCGCCGGCACAGCTACCTGGTGTCGCTGATCGGCATCAAGAAGGTCGTGCTGGCCATCAACAAGATGGACCTGGTTGGCTACAGCGAGGCGATCTTCAACAAGATCGTCGAGGACTACTCGGCATTCGCCAGGCAGATCGGCATCGAGGAGTTCGTCGCGATCCCGGTGTCGGGCCTGCGCGGCGACAACATCAAGGACCCGAGCGAGCACACGGACTGGTATCACGGTCCGACGCTGATGGGTTATCTCGAGACCGTCGACATCGAGGACAACGCCCAGCAGCGTCCGTTGCGCATGCCGGTGCAGTGGGTCAACCGCCCGAACCTCGATTTCCGTGGTTTTGCCGGCACGATCGCGAGCGGCATGGTGAGGCAAGGAGACAAGGTTCGCGTCCTGCCCTCGGGCCGCGAAAGCACCGTCACGCGGATCGTCACCATGGATGGCGATCTCGAGCACGCGATTGCCGGCCAGGCGATCACGCTGACGCTCGCCGACGAGATCGACATCAGTCGCGGCGACGTGATCGCCCGCCCGGACGACCTGCCGGGAGTCGCGGATCAGTTCGAGGCGGTCGTGGTGTGGATGTCCGACGAGCCGATGCTGCCCGGGCGCCCGTACTGGCTGAAAATCGGCACCAAGCAGGTTTCGGCGACGATCACGGAGCCGAAGTACAAGGTGCACGTCAACACGCTCGAGCACCTGGCGGCGAAGAAGCTCGAGTTGAACGAGATCGGCATCTGCAACGTGTCGCTCGACCAGTCGATCGCGTTCGATCCGTACCAGCAGTGCCGCGAGACCGGCTCGTTCATCCTCATCGACCGGCTCACCAATGCCACGGTCGGCGCGGGCATGATTCACTTTGCACTGCGCCGTTCGCAGAACATCCACTGGCAGGCGCTCGACGTGAATGCGAAGTCGCGCGCGGCGCTAAAAGGCCAGCAGCCTGCGGTGCTGTGGCTGACGGGCCTGTCGGGCGCCGGCAAGTCGACGATCGCCAACCTGGTCGAGAAGCGGCTGCTGGCCCTCGGCAAGCACACCTACCTGCTCGACGGCGATAACGTCCGCCACGGCTTGAACCGTGACCTGGGCTTCACCGATACCGACCGGGTCGAGAACATCCGGCGTGTCGCCGAAGTCAGCAAGCTGATGGCCGATGCGGGCCTGATCGTGATGGTGTCGTTCATCTCGCCGTTCCGGGCCGAGCGGCGCATGGCGCGTGCGCTGTTCCAGGCGGGCGAGTTCCACGAGGTGCACGTCGACACCCCGCTCAGCGTGGCGGAGGATCGCGACGTCAAAGGTCTGTACAAGAAAGCGCGTCGCGGTGAGCTCAAGAACTTCACGGGCATCGACTCGCCGTACGAAGCGCCGGAGCATCCCGAGATCTACATCGACACGACGAAGAACACGTCCGAGCAGTCGGCCGAGGCGATCGTCGAGTATCTGCAGCAGCGGGGTGCTCGGTCCCGCCCAGTAAGCGAAGCAGGCTGCTTCGGTACCTTTCCTTGCGCGTGGGAAGGCAGACACTTGCCGGTCGCGGGCGGTCGATCCGGTACCTTTCCCCGAGCGCCGGGACTCTTCCGCGCACCCCGAGCTTGGAAAGGCAGACACGCGCTCGGGGAAAGGTACCGGATCGACCGCTTGTGAGCCGGCGCCATGAGCGGATTCTCGCCAAAGCCCGAGAATCCGCACGGCGCATGCAGCCTGCCAGGGGCGTCCACGATCACCGATGGCGGCACACCGGTGCGGCGGAGCAGCGGGCGCAGTTCGTGCTGCACTCGACGCTGGGTCCGGTAGGCGCTGCATGCACCGTGCAAGTTTTCCGGCTCGGCGGAAGACTTGCTCAGGTGCCCGTCCTACAAGCGACTGATCCGGGGCCTTCCCCCGAGCGCGTGTCTGCCTTTCCAAGCTCGGGGCGAAGGTCCCGGATCGGCAGCACCGCAACCCGCACGTGCCCGCCTTCCCATGCTCGGGAAAGGTGACTGATCGACCGCTGCGAGACCTCACTCGATCGAAAACGGCACGATGCGCCGTTCGTTCGTGCGCACGGTGAGCTTGCGGCCGAGCGGCGGGAACGCGCGCTGGTGGCAATCGGGCCGCTCGCAGATGCGGCAGCTGACGCCGACCGGTACCGCCGCGCCATCGAGGCTGAGCCCCTCCGAATAGATCACCTTGTCGGCATGGGCAACCTCGCAGCCGATGCCGATCGCGTACTGACGATTGGGTCGCAGGAAATTGCCCGAGCGCTTGACGATGCTGCGTCCCACGCACAGGTAGCGCACGCCGTCGGGCATTTCCGCGACCTGTACCAGGATGCGGCCGGGATGACCGAAGGCCTCGTGCACGTTCCACAGCGGGCACGCACCACCGAAACGCGCGAACTGGAAGCGCGTCGAGCTGTGCCGCTTGGTGATGTTGCCAGCCTGGTCCACGCGCACGAAATAGAAAGGCACGCCGCGCGCACCGGGTCGCTGCAGCGTGCTGAGACGGTGCGAAACCTGCTCGAAGCTCGCGTTGTAGCGGTGCTGCAGTTGCTCGATGTCGTGGCGCAGCTCCATGGCCGACGCTGCGAACCGCCGATACGGCATTACCACCGCGCCCGCGGCGTAATTGAGCAGGCCGACGCGGGCGATGTCGCGCGCGGTCGCCGCCTCGAGCCCGGCCGTCGCCAACACGTCGTTGCAGAGTCTCCGTGAAGAGCAGGTCGACCAGCTGCGTCGCGAGTTGGAATGCGCGCGTTGGCTCGGCCAGGTCGCGGTTCAGTGTCAGGACCTTGGTGGCGGGATCGTAGTGACGGATCAGTCCGGCGTCCGCCGGTGCGCGCACCACGCGGATGCCGAACCGTTCCGCGAGCGCACGCTCGAGCGTGGCCACCGCGTCGCCGTCGCCGTCGA
Organism: uncultured Pseudomonadota bacterium; assembly: GCA_963748985.1. Lineage (GTDB taxonomy): Bacteria > Pseudomonadota > Gammaproteobacteria > Steroidobacterales > Steroidobacteraceae > RPQJ01. Next base: position 28,016 of record CAVVKQ010000007.1, on the reverse strand, counting down.
TGCCGATGTCCGCAGCGAGCGCCTCGGCCGCGACGTCCAGTTCGTCGACGTAGTTGTCGCGGTAGTGAAAGAAGTCGCGAACTTCCTGGTATGGCACCAACGAGTCGGGCGCGTCCTCGGTCCGCATCTTCACCGTCTCGTCGAAGCGCAGGATCCGTTCGTCGAGCGCGCGGTAGGCCCGGTGCAGGGCGAGGTACTGACGAGCCAGCGTCGGTGTCGTCGCGGCTGCCATCTTGAGTTCGGACAGCGCGGGCGACGGCAGGCCCAGGCCCAGGTCGGCGCTGGCCTCGCGCAGGTCGGCGATCAACCGGGTTTCCTCGTCGCTGTCGAACTCGCCCGGGCCGACGACGAAGATCCGCGAGAGCGCGATCAGCACCCTCGCGGTGACGGGTCGCTGGTTGGTCTCGATCTGCGACAAATAGCTGGTCGAAAGTCCCAGCAGCTTGGCGCAGGCGTCGAGGGTAAGGTTCTGGCGTTCGCGCAGGGCCCGGACCTTGGGGCCGACAAAGAGCTTCTCACGCATTTGCAGTTTCGCAATTTTGCAGAAGTTCGCAAGCTTATACGCCCTTTTTTGCAGGCCTCGCAACGGCCAGATGGAGCAAACTAGCGGTTCACTTGCCTTTTCACCCGCTGGAGCACCCGCAACCCATGCCAACGGCCAAGAATTCCGCATCTGCCGGCGCGAGGTTTCGCGCGGCCCTGGCAGCAGAACAGGCCGCTGCAAGTTGCCGGCACCGTCAACGCCTACTCGGCACTGCTCGCCGAGCGTGCCGGGTTCAAGGCGATCTATCTATCGGGTGCCGGCGTGGCCAACGCGTCGTTCGGGTTGCCGGACCTCGGCATCACCAGCCTGAACGACGTCTGCGAAGACGTCCGTCGTATCACCTCTGCCACAGACGTGCCGCTGCTCGTCGACGCGGATACAGGTTGGGGCGCCGCCTTCAATATTTCGCGCACGATCTCGGACCTCATCAAGTCCGGTGCCGGGGCCTGCCACCTCGAAGACCAGGTGCAGGCGAAGCGCTGCGGTCACCGCCCGGGCAAGGCGCTCGTCTCGGCCGACGAAATGGTCGACCGCATCAAGGCCGCCGTCGATGGCCGCACCGACGACCAGTTCGTAATCATGGCCCGCACCGACGCTCATGCCGTCGAAGGCCAGCAGGCCGCGATCGACCGTGCCATGAAGTACGTCGCAGCCGGCGCGGACATGATCTTCGCCGAGGCGCTCACCACGCTTGACGAGTATCGCCAGTTCACTGCGGTCGTGAAGGTGCCGGTGCTGGCCAACATCACCGAATTCGGCAAGACGCCGCTCTTCACGGTGCAGGAACTCGCGGGCGCCGGAGCGCAACTGGTGCTGTATCCGCTGTCTGCATTTCGCGCAATGTCGAAGGCCGCCGAGATCGTCTACGGTGCCTTGCGCCAGGAAGGCACGCAGAAGGGCGTGCTCGACCGCATGCAGACCCGCGTCGAACTGTACGAAGTGCTCGGCTACCACGACTACGAGCAGAAGCTCGACGAACTCTTCGTGCGCGAAGGCACCGTCAAATAGTCCATATCGGGAACACAGCCATGAGCAGCAACGAGACTTCTCCCGCCGGCTTCAAGCCGAAGAAATCCGTCGCCCTGTCGGGCGTAACCGCGGGCAATACCGCGCTCTGCACGGTGGGCCGCAGCGGCAACGACCTGCACTACCGCGGTTACGACATCCTCGATCTGGCAGACAGGTGTGAATTCGAGGAAGTCGCGCACCTGCTGGTGCACGGCAAGCTGCCGAACGCCGCCGAGCTCAGGGGCTACAAGGCCAAGCTGAAGCGGCTGCGCGGATTGCCGGAATCGGTGCAGCTGGCGCTGCAGGCTTTGCCCGCAGCCAGCCACCCGATGGACGTCATGCGCACCGGCACGTCGGTGCTCGGCTGCACGCTACCGGAAAAAGACGATCACAACTCCGCGGGCGCGCGCGACATCGCCGACCGGTTGCTCGCCAGCCTGGGCTCGATGCTCTGCTACTGGTACCACTACAGCCACTCCGGCCGGATCATCGAGGTTGAAACCGACGATGACTCGATTGGCGGTCACTTCCTGCACCTGCTGCACGGCGAGCCGGCACCCGCCTCCTGGGTAAAGGCGATGCACGTGTCGCTCAACCTGTACGCCGAGCACGAGTTCAACGCCTCGACCTTCACGGGCCGCGTCATCGCGGGCACGGGCTCCGACCTCTACTCGTGCATCACCGGAGCGATCGGTGCGCTGCGCGGGCCGAAGCACGGCGGCGCCAACGAAGTCGCCTTCGAAGTGCAGAAGCGCTATGAGACGCCCGATGAAGCCGAGGCGGACATCAAGGCCCGCGTCGAGCGCAAGGAAGTCATCATCGGCTTCGGTCACCCGGTCTACACGATCAGCGATCCGCGCAACAAGGTGATCAAGGACGTCGCGCACAGCCTGTCGCGGGAAGCGGGCGACCTGAAGATGTTCCACATCGCCGAGCGACTCGAGACCGTCATGTGGGACATCAAGAAGATGTTCCCGAACCTCGACTGGTTCAGCGCGGTCTCGTACCACATGATGGGAGTGCCCACTGCCATGTTCACGCCGCTGTTCGTGATCTCGCGCACGGCCGGCTGGAGCGCGCACGTGATCGAGCAGCGCATCGACGGCAAGATCATCCGGCCGAGCGCGAATTACACGGGACCGGAAGATCGCAAGTTCGTTCCACTCAAGGAAAGGGGTTAGGGGTAGGGGGAGAGGGGTTAGTCGGCAGGCCGGCTGCGCCGGCCGCTCGAACGACTCCGTAACTTTCCGGATCGCAACCCTTTCTGAATTCGTTCCGACTAGCCCCTAACCCCTACCCCTCCCCTGCGCAATGAACACTGCCTATCGCAAGCCACTGCCCGGCACCGCCCTCGACTACTTCGACGCGCGAGCCGCTGTCGACGCAATCGAGCCAGGCGCGTACGACAAACTGTCGTATACGGCGCGTGTGCATGCGGAGAATCTCGTGCGTCGTTGCGACCCGGCGATTCTCGAGGCCAGCCTGCGGCAATTGATCGAGCGCAAACGCGATCTGGATTTCCCGTGGTTTCCGGCGCGCGTCGTCTGCCACGACATCCTCGGGCAGACTGCGCTCGTCGACCTTGCGGGTCTGCGGGATGCGATTGCGGAGCAGGGTGGAGATCCGGCCCAGGTCAACCCCGTGGTGCCGGTGCAGCTGATCGTCGACCACTCGCTCGCCGTCGAGTGCGGGGGATTCGATCCCGATGCGTTCGCAAAGAACCGGGCGATCGAAGACCGCCGCAACGAGGATCGCTTCCACTTCATCGACTGGACCAGGCTCGCGTTCAGGAACGTCGACGTGATTCCACCGGGCAACGGGATCATGCACCAGATCAACCTGGAGCGAATGTCGCCGGTGATTCACGCGCAGGAAGGTGTCGCATTCCCGGACACGCTGGTCGGCACCGACAGCCACACGCCGCACGTCGATGCGCTCGGAGTCATCGCCGTCGGTGTCGGCGGCCTCGAGGCTGAAAGCGTCATGCTGGGCCGTGCTTCATGGATGCGGCTGCCCGACATCATCGGCGTGCAGCTCACCGGCAAGCCGCAACCCGGCATCACCGCCACCGACATCGTGCTGGCGCTGACCGAGTTCCTGCGTCAGCAGAAAGTGGTGGGCGCGTACCTGGAGTTCTTCGGCGAAGGCGCCTCTGCGTTGACGCTTGGCGATCGTGCAACCATTTCGAACATGGCGCCGGAATACGGCGCGACGGCGGCGATGTTCTTCATCGACGAGCAGACGATCACGTACCTGAGGCTCACCGGCCGTGAAGACGCGCAGGTGAAGCTGGTCGAGACTTACGCGAAGCACACGGGACTGTGGGCCGACAGCCTCAAGACGGCCATCTACGAACGCGTTCTCGAGTTCGACCTGTCGAGCGTCGTGCGCAACATGGCGGGCCCCTCGAACCCGCATGCGCGCGTCGCGACGAGCGAACTCGCTGCCAGGGGCATCGCAGGAGCCTGGCAGGACGAGCCGGGCAGGATGCCTGACGGCGCCGTCATCATCGCGGCGATCACCAGCTGCACCAACACCAGCAATCCGCGGAACGTGATTGCAGCGGGACTGCTGGCGCGCAATGCGAACCGCCTGGGCCTGCAGCGGAAGCCGTGGGTGAAGAGTTCGCTGGCTCCCGGTTCGAAAGCCGTCGCGCTGTACCTGGACGAGGCGAAACTGACCACCGAGCTCGAGCAACTCGGGTTCGGCGTCGTCGCGTTCGCCTGCACCACGTGCAACGGCATGTCAGGTGCGCTCGATCCGGCGATCCAGCGGGAGATCATCGACCGCGACCTGTATGCGACCGCCGTGCTCTCGGGCAATCGCAACTTCGACGGACGCATTCATCCGTATGCGAAGCAGGCGTTCCTCGCGTCGCCGGCACTCGTGGTGGCCTACGCCATTGCGGGCACGATCCGCTTCGATATCGAGAAGGATTCCTTCGGCACGGATGCGGCGGGCAAGCCGGTCCTGCTCAAGGACCTCTGGCCGTCGGACGCGGAGATCGATGCCGTCGTTGCTGCAAGCGTGAAGCCCGAGCAGTTCCGCAGAGTCTACGAGCCGATGTTCCGGATTGGTGTCGAGTCCGGCCCGAAGGTAAACCCGCTGTATGGCTGGCGTCCACAGAGCACGTACATCCGCCGTCCGCCGTACTGGGAAGGTGCGCTGGCCGGTGAGCGCGCCCTGAAGGGCATGCGACCGCTGGCGGTGCTCGGCGACAACATCACGACCGACCACCTGTCGCCTTCCAACGCGATCATGGCGAACAGCGCGGCAGGTGAATACCTCGCGAAAATGGGCTTGCCGGAAGAAGACTTCAATTCCTACGCGACTCATCGCGGCGATCACCTGACGGCGCAGCGCGCCACCTTCGCCAACCCCACGCTCAAGAACGAGATGGTGGTCGTCGACGGCAAGGTGAAGCCGGGGTCGCTGGCGCGCATCGAGCCCGAAGGCAAGGTCACGCGCATGTGGGAAGCGATCGAGACTTACATGGCGCGCAAGCAGCCGCTGATCATCATTGCCGGCGCCGACTACGGGCAGGGTTCGTCGCGTGACTGGGCTGCCAAGGGCGTGCGGCTCGCGGGCGTCGAAGCGATCGCCGCGGAGGGCTTCGAGCGCATTCACCGCACCAACCTGGTCGGCATGGGCGTGTTGCCGCTCGAGTTCAAGCCGGGAGTGAACCGCAAGTCGCTGGGGCTCGACGGCACCGAGACGTTCGACGTCGTGGGCGAGCGCAAGCCGCGGGCGGATCTCACGCTGGTCGTTCACCGCAGGAATGGCGAACGTGTCGACCTGCCGGTGACGTGCCGGCTCGACACCGCCGAAGAAGCGTCGATCTACGAAGCGGGTGGCGTGCTGCAGCGCTTCGCCCGCGACTTCCTGGAAAATAGGGGACGTTCCCCTATTTCCGAGCAGGGGAAATAGGGGAATGTCCCCTATTTTTCAGCCGCAGGTCAGCATTCCCGCCACGTACATGCGTGGCGGCACCAGCAAGGGCGTGTTCTTCCGCCTGCAGGACCTGCCCGCTGCTGCGCAGGCGCCGGGCGCCGCACGCGATGCGTTGCTGCTGCGCGTGATCGGCAGTCCGGATCCCTACGGCAAGCAGATCGACGGCATGGGCGGCGCAACGTCGAGCACGAGCAAGACGGTCATCGTGTCGAAAAGCACGCGCGCGAATCACGATGTCGACTACCTGTTCGGGCAGGTCTCGATCGACAAGCCGTTCGTCGACTGGAGTGGCAACTGCGGCAACCTCTCGGCCGCGGTGGGGCCGTTCGCCATCAGTAGCGGCCTCGTCGACGCGAATCGCGTGCCCAGGGACGGTGTTGCGGTCGTGCGCATCTGGCAAGCCAACATCGGCAAGACCATCGTCGCGCACGTGCCGGTCACGAACGGCGCAGTGCAGGAGACGGGCGACTTCGAACTCGACGGCGTGACGTTCCCTGCCGCTGAAGTGCAGCTCGAGTTCATGGATCCAACCGGCACAGACGATGGTGCGGTTGGTGCCATGTTCCCGACCGGCAACCTCGTGGATGACCTCGAGGTGCCTGGCATCGGCACGCTCAAGGCCACGATGATCAACGCGGGCATTCCCACGATCTTCGTCAACGCAGAGGCGATCGGCTACACCGGTACCGAGCTGCAGGACGCAGTCAACGGCGATGCGCAGGCACTCGCGATGTTCGAGGCCATTCGCGCACACGGCGCGATGCGCATGGGTCTCATAAAGCAACTCGATGAGGCAACCAGGCGGCAGCACACTCCGAAAGTCGCATTCGTCGCGCGGCCGGCCGATTACACGGCGTCGAGTGGCAGTCGCGTCGCGGCCACCGACATCGACTTGCTGGTGCGGGCGCTGTCGATGGGTAAACTCCACCACGCGATGATGGGGACCGCCGCGGTCGCCATTGGTACCGCCGCGGCAGTTCCCGGCACGCTGGTGAACCTTGCGGCGGGTGGTGGCGCACGCACCGCGGTGCGCTTCGGTCATCCCTCCGGCACCTTGCGTGTCGGAGCCGAAGCCACGCGAGTCGACGGCGAATGGACCGTGACCAAGGCGATCATGAGCCGCAGTGCCCGGGTGCTGATGGAAGGTCGAGTGCGAGTCCCCGCAACCTGATGGCAGTCCCCGCGCACGATCATGCGCCGCGTGTCGTCGCGGAAGCCGCGTACGAAGTTGCATGCCTCGCGCTGATGGACTCGCTCGCGTGCGCATTCAGGGCGCTGCAGGATCCCGCGTGCACGCAGCTGCTTGGTTCGCTCGTGCCTGGCGCAACGATGGCTTTCGGGGCGCGCGTGCCCGGCACGTCGTATCAACTCGATCCGGTGCAGGCAGCGTTCAACCTTGGAACGATGGTCAGCTGGCTGCAGGCGAACGACCCCGCGCTGGCAACGACGTCCGGGCATCTCGCCGATAACCTCGGTGCGATTCTTGCGGTAGCCGACTATCGTGCGCGCAAGGCAATCGCTGAAGGCGGCAGCCCGCCGCTGGTGCGTGACCTTTGCGCTGCCCTCGTCCGCGCACACGAGCACGGGTCGCTCGAATGGGCTCGGTCGTGCCAGGGGAACGAGGGCGAATCAGCGACCGGGGGCACCCCTGCGAGCGCGAGTGCCGCGTCGCGCTTCGCACTGACACGAATCGCATCTGCCGCATGTTCGGTCACCCTGCTGGACGGGACGCAGGATCAGGTGGCCGCCGCGGTAGCGATCGCACGCAGCGAGATGCCTGCGACCGAAAATCCAGGCACGGCGTTCAACCTCGACGGGCATGAACGCTGGCGAATCGGTGACGCGACCAGCCGCGGGGTGCGTCTCGCGCTCATCGCCCTGGCCGGGCAGACAGCGCTGCCGTCGCCTTCGCCGCCGAGCAACGTGGCCACCATTCAGCTTGCCGTGATGGCCGAGCTCGACCACATCTGGCGGGCAGTGGCTGCAACACCAACCGTCGCCGACCGTGTCCGCGACCGGTTTGCCGCCTCCGTGGCTCAACACTTCCCGGCCGTGCAGGCCGGTAAGCTCGCCGCAATCTTCTCGGACCGGACCAAGCTCGAAGCCTTGCCAGTCAATGAGTTAGTGTCGATGACTGTCCGTAACTGACGGCCACCTCAACGGGCTTCCGGGCGTCACCTGCGACCCCCACCTCCCGGCACGTCAGCGTCTTCTGACGTGGTGATGTAGTTGACTATAACACCAGTGTCCTCCTAGGATGCCTCCAGTCAAAGGCCGGCCCAGACCCGGTCCGGGAGGAATTCACCATGCTGCGCATCGATAACCTGACCCACGTCTACCCCAACGGCACGCGCGCGCTCGACGCCGTCACGCTGGAGGTACCGCGAGGCATGTTCGGCCTGCTCGGCCCCAATGGCGCGGGCAAGTCGTCACTGATGCGCTGCATCGCGACGCTGCAGATCCCCACGCAGGGCGCGATTCGTTTCGGCGATCTCGATGTGCTCGCCAGCCCCGACGCACTGCGCCGCACCCTTGGCTACCTGCCACAGGACTTCGGGGTGTACCCGCGCGTCACCGCGCTCGACATGCTCGATCACCTCGCCGTGCTCAAGGGCTTTGCCAACGGCAAGGAACGCCGTGAGACCGTCGATGCGCTGCTGCACCAGGTCAACCTCTGGGAGGTGCGCAAGAAGGCACTCGCCGGATTCTCGGGTGGCATGCGGCAACGGTTCGGCATCGCGCAGGCACTCATTGGCCAGCCGCAGCTGATCATCGTCGACGAGCCCACTGCCGGCCTCGATCCCGAAGAACGCAACCGCTTCCTGAACCTGCTGGCCGAGATCGGCGAGAACGTGGTCGTGATCCTGTCGACGCACATCGTCGAGGACGTCGCGGACCTCTGTCCCAGCATGGCCATCATCGCCAGTGGGCGCATCGTCAAGATCGGCGCCCCCCTGCAATTGATTGCCTCGATGAACGGGCGTGTCTGGCGCAAGACCATTGCCAAGGACGAACTCGGAGCGCACCAGCGCGACCACGAGGTGATTGCCACGCGACTCTTCGGTGGGCGCACCGTCATCCACGTGCTGGCCGATGCGAATCCCGGCGTCGGTTTCGAACCGATGCAGGGTGGCCTCGAGGACGTCTACTTCTCGACGCTGGCCGGCACGCGCCGCCAGGCAGCCTGAGGCGAGGCGATGTTCAAGTCCGTCGCCGCGTTCGAGCTGCGCTACCAGCTCAAGTCACCCGCGTTCTGGGTGACCTTCGCCATATTCCTGCTGCTCACGTTCGCCGCTACCGCATCGGACAACGTCCAGATCGGCTCCGGTGGCAACGTCTGGAAGAACTCACCCTACGCCATCGCCCAGACGCTGATGGTCATGACCGTCTTCTCGGTCTTCATCCTGACGGCGTTCGTCGCCAACGTCGTGGTTCGCGACGACGAGACCGGATTCGGTCCGATCATTCATTCGACACGTCTTTCACGTTTCGACTACCTGTTTGGCCGTTTCACGGGCGCGTTTCTCGCGGGCTGCCTGCTGTTCCTGAGCGCGCCGCTCGGCATGATCCTCGGCGCCGCGATGCCGTGGCTCGATCCGGAGGTGCTCGGACCCTTCAACCCGTGGCACTACGCCTACGTCTACCTGCTGCTCTGCGTGCCGACGCTGTTCGTCACCGGGGCAGGGTTCTTCGCAATCGCGACCGCCACGCGCTCGATGATGTGGACGTACGTCGGCGTCATCGTGTTCCTGGTGCTCTACCTCGTCGCGACAGGTCTCCTGTCGCGGCCGGAGTTCATCAATACGGTGGCGCTGGTCGATCCGTTCGGCCTCGGTGCGTACGACCAGGCCACCCGCTACTGGACCGCCGCCGAGCGCAACACGCAGATCCCCGCATTCGCCGGCTACATCCTCTGGAACCGCGCGTTATGGGTGGGTGTCGCTCTTGCGTTGCTCGGCCTCGCCTGGGCGATCTATTCGCGCGCCGCGACGGGAGGCCGCATGGCCGCGGCCAAGGCGCCGGACAAGACGGGCGACGATGCGCCGGCAATTGCCATGCACGCCGCCGCCACACCGGCCGTGCCGGCGAAACCGTCCGTCGATGCTGGCTGGAGCCAGCTCTGGGCGCTCACAAAGTTCGACATGGCCGCCGCTGTTCGCAGTCCCGCCTTTATCGTGCTGCTCGGCATTGGCTTCGTGAACTCGCTGGCCTCGCTCTGGTACGCCGACGAGAGGTACGGCAACACGATCCATCCCGTCACGCGGATCATGATCGAAGCGCTGCAAGGCGCATTCACGATCATTCCGCTGATCATTGCGATCTACTACGCCGGTGAACTCGTCTGGCGCGACCGTGATCGCCGCATGCACGAGATCATCGACTCCACTCCGGCGCCCGACTGGGCGTTCGTCGTGCCGAAGATTCTCTCGATCTCGATCGTCCTGTTCTCGACCCTGGCGGCAAGCGTGTTCGCGGCGATCGTCGTGCAACTGCTCAAGGGCTATCTCGATCTCGAGGTCGGCAAGTATCTCGCCTGGTACGCGCTGCCGACGACCGTGAGCGTGGTGCTGTTCGCCGTGCTCGCGATCTTCATGCAGACGCTCGTGCCGCACAAGAGCTTCGGCTGGATGCTGATGCTGCTGTTCGTGGTCGGCCAGACAACCTTCGATCGGCTCGGCTTCGAGCACAACCTCTACCAGTACGCGGGCAACCCCGGCACGCCGCTCTCCGACATGAACGGGCAGGGTGATTTCGGACGCGTCGCCTGGTGGTTCCGCGCCTATTGGTCGGCCGCGGCGGTCCTGCTCGCCGTCCTGGCGTACGCGTTCTGGCGTCGTGGCAGCGGCGCGCCGCTCAAGACGCGGCTTGCACATCTGCCGCGAAAGATCCGCGGTACCCCGGGGCTGGTGGCGGCCGCGTCCGTGGTTGCGATGATCGGGCTCGGCGGCTGGATCTATTACAACACCAACATCGTGAACGAGTACACGACTACGCTGGGTCGTGAACGCGAGCAGGCCGACTACGAGAAGGCGCTGATCGGCTACGAGAACGTGCCGCAGCCACGCATCAGCGACGTGACGCTCGACGTGGCGCTGTATCCGGATGAACCGCGGGCCGTCACGCGCGGCACGTACGTGATCCAGAACCGCACTGGCAAGCCACTCGACGAAGTGCACGTGCGCTGGCTCAAGCCGTTGCAGATGACGAAACTCGACGTCGAAGGCGCGCAACTGAAGCAGGAGCACGTCGGTCAGGACTACCGGATCTACCGGTTCGATCGTCCGATGGCGCCGCTCGAAGTCCGCCGCATCACGTTCGAGACGCTGCGCGAGCAGCAGGGCTTCCGCAATTCAGACAACGAGCGCCGCATCGTCGACAACGGCACGTTCCTCGACAACACGGAGATCGCGCCGATGCTCGGCATGAGCCGCGACGGCCTGCTGCAGGATCGTGCAAAGCGCCGCAAGTACGGCCTGCCGCCCGAACTGCGCCCCGCGAAGCTCGAGGACGAGAGCGCACGCGCGTTCAGCGGGTTGCGTCACGACAGCGACTGGGTGAACTCGGACATCACCGTCTCGACCACGGCAGACCAGGTCGCCATCGCGCCGGGGTACCGTGAGTCCGAGTCGGTTGCGGGCGGCCGCCGCACCATCCGCTATCGCAGTGACGCGCCGATCAACAACTTCTTCTCCGTGCAGTCCGCCCGGTACGAGGTGGCGAAGGATCGCTGGAAGAACGTGGAACTGGCTGTCTACTACGATCCTGCGCACCCCTACAACGTCGAGCGCATGCAGACGGCGATGAAAGCGTCGCTGGACTACTTCACCACGAATTTCAGCCCGTTCCAGTTTCGCCAGGTGCGAATCCTGGAGTTTCCGGACTATGCGAGCTTCGCGCAGTCCTTCGCCAACACGATCCCGTACTCGGAAGGCATCGGCTTCGTCGCGGACTATCGCGACGCCGAGAAGATCGACATGGTCACCTACATCACGGCGCACGAAGTCGGGCATCAGTGGTGGGGTCACCAGGTCATCAGCGCCGACCAGCAGGGCGGGACGTTCATCATCGAATCGCTCGCGCAGTACTCCGCGCTGATGGTGATGGAGCAGATGTACGGGCCGGAGCAGATCCGCAAGTTCCTGAAGTACGAACTCGACCGCTACCTCCGCTCGCGCGGCGGTGAAGTGCTCGAGGAGCTGCCGCTCGTGCGCGTCGAGAACCAGCCTTACATCCACTACCAGAAGGGCGGTCTCGCGCTGTACCTGCTCAAGGACCAGATCGGCGCGGACAAGGTCAACGAGGCGTTGCGGGGCCTGATCGCGGAATTCGCGTTCAAGCCGGCGCCGTACGCCAACCCGACGGACCTCATCAAGCGGTTTCGTGCTGTCGCCGGTCCCGAGCATCAGCAGCTGATCACGGACCTGTTCGAGGAGATCACGCTGTACGACGTGAAAGTGACGGACGCGAAGGCGAAGCGCCGGACCGATGGCCGCTGGGACGTCACGCTCGAGGTGGACGCGCGCAAGCTCCATGCCGATGGCAAGGGCAAGGAGACCGAGTCGCCGCTGGTCGAAATGTTCGATGTCGGCGCATTCACGGTCGAGCCGGGTCGCAAGGGCTACGACAAGTCGAGCGTGCTCGCCGTTACGCGGATCCCGGTACACAGTGGCAAGCAGACGCTGGCGATCGTGACCGACAAGGAGCCGAACTACGCGGGTGTCGATCCGTTCAACAAGTGGATCGATCGCAATTCGGACGACAACGTCAGGGAAGTGACCAAGGCGGAGTCGCTCGCGGCCCTATCGCATCTGTAGCGCCGGTCGGGCTCCTCCACCCCGCTCACGTCAGTGGGAGCGGGCCAGGGTCAGGGGCGGGGTCCAGTGTATCCTGCCCCGATGACAGACCTCATCGAAGGGGCCCGCGGCCTCGGCATTGAACTCGACGCAGCGCAATGCGCGAAACTGATCCAGCACCTCGACCTGCTCGATGACTGGAACACGCGGATGAACCTCACGGCGATCCGCGAGCGGCCCGCGCAGATCACGAAGCACATCCTCGACAGCCTGACGATGGTGCCCTGGCTGCGCGGCAGGCGCGTCGCGGACATCGGCAGCGGCGCCGGCTACCCCGGCATTCCGCTTGCGATCGTGGTGCCCGGCGTGCATTTCGTCCTGGTCGAATCGATCGGCAAGAAGTGCCGCTTCCTCGAACACGTCCGCGACACGCTCGCGCTGACCAACGTCGAGGTCGCGCAGGCGCGGGCCGAGGCCTATCAGCCTCCGGTCCGTTTCGATACGGTGATCGCGCGTGCCGTCGGCCAGCTTGCGGACCTGGTCAAGAATGCGGGCGGACTCGTTGCGGGCGGCGGGCGCCTGCTCGCGATGAAGGGCCGCTATCCGACCGACGAGCTGGCCAAAGGCTTCAGCGGCTGGAAGGTCGTGGCCGTGCACAAACTGCACGTGCCCGGCCTGGACGAGGAACGGCACCTCGTCGAACTCGCCCACTCCCACGAAAAAGTCTGATTCCCCTGTATCCTTGGGCGTTCCATGAAACGGGTCATCGCAGTCGCGAACCAGAAAGGCGGGGTCGGCAAGACGACGACCTCCGTCAACCTTGCTGCGTCGCTCGCCGCGACGCAGCGCAAGGTGCTGCTGATCGATTGCGATCCGCAGGGCAACGCCACGATGGGTTGCGGCGTCGACAAGGCCGGTCTCGAGCGGTCGACGACCGACGTGCTGCTCGGCGACTGCGAACTGGCGGCTGCACTGGTGCCCGTCGATCCCGGCAACTTCACCCTGCTCCCCGGCAACCAGGACCTGGTCGCCGCGGAAGTGCAGCTGATGAGCATGATCGGCCGCGAGCTCCGATTGCGGAATGCGCTGAAGCCGGTCCGCGACCTTTACGACGTCATCATCATCGACTGCCCGCCGGCGCTGAACCTGCTGACACTCAACGCGCTGGTCGCGGCCGACAGCGTGCTCGTGCCGATGCAGTGCGAGTACTACGCGCTCGAAGGCCTCTCGTCGCTGATGAACACTGTCGAGCAGATTCGTGCGAGCGTGAATCCCGACCTCGGGCTCGAAGGCATCCTGCGTACGATGTACGACCCGCGCAACAACCTGTCGAATGAAGTGTCGGGTCAGCTGCTGATGCATTTCGGCGACAAGGTCTTCCGCACGGTGATTCCGCGCAACGTGCGGCTCGCGGAAGCGCCGAGCTTCGGCAAGGCCGTGCTGTTCCACGACAAGGATTCGCGCGGCGCACTCGCGTACCTCGCACTCGCCGGCGAGATGATCCGCCGTGAAGAAGAAGCGGTGGCAGGACCCGTCACGGAGCCCGAAGAAGAGTGAGAAACAGGGGACGCTCACCGAAATAGGGGACGCTCACCTATTTCTCAAGAGAAATAGGTGAGCGTCCCCTATTTCGCCCTATTTCCTATTACTGCAGCGGCACCTGCAATGTGAGCAGCACGGCTTCCGTGCCGTTGTTCGGATGCTCCAATCCGCCGTTCGAAATGTGCAGGCCCGCCAGCCCGAGCCGCAGCCCGTTGTCGAAGCGCCGCGCAAACATGATGCCGCTCTGGAACTCCAGGTGATCGCCCGGTCCGATGACGTCGCCGTTGATGAACCAGCCGGCCGCAAGGCTCGGCGTGAAGTACCAGCGCTCGCCGAGCGCGAAATCGCGGCGCACGTCCACGTACATGAAAGCAATGCCGTCGGGCCCTACGGCGAAGCCCGCACCGGGTGACAGTCGCCACGTCGTCATCGGCCGCGCGACAAAAGTCACGCCGAAGCTGTACGGGTAGTCGTAGGCCTCGACCAGCGCGAACACACCGGCAGCAAACAGCACTGACGGCGCATCCAGGTCGTGTGCCGGCGGCACCGACGCATTTTGCCGGCGAACGGAATCCGTCGGCGATTCAACGGCCTGTGAGGTCCCGGCGGCCTGCGCCCAGGCCGTGCTACCGCTGCTGCAACAACTGATCAATCCACCCAGCAGCAGGGCGGCAACGGGACGCATGCAAGTCTCCGGCTCGAACTCGATTCAGCGGGGTTTCCTGCGCCCTCGCGACGCGGGCGGCATAATAGTCCGCTATGGCAACAAAGCGACCCTCCCTCGGACGGGGCCTCGAGGCTCTGCTCGGTTCCGTCACGCCGGCGTCCGCCCCGACTCCTGCAGCGGCGGTGGATGCGCCCGGCACGTCTTCCGCCCGGGCCCCTGCGCCGGTCACGACCGCGCCGCGCGACGAGGAGCTCGCCCGCATTCCGGTCGACCTGCTGCAACGGGGCCGCTACCAGCCGCGCCTCGACATGCGTCCCGAAAGCCTGCAGGAACTCGCCGACTCGATCCGTGCCCAGGGCGTCGTGCAGCCGATCGTGGTGCGCCCGCTCGTCGCGCAGAAAGCCGGCGAGCCGATCCGTTACGAAATCATCGCAGGTGAACGTCGCTGGCGCGCCGCGCAGATGGCGGGCCGGCACGACATCCCCGCCGTCGTCCGCATCGTTCCCGACGAAGCTGCGGTCGCGATGTCGCTCATCGAGAACATCCAGCGCGAGAACCTGAACCCGCTCGAAGAGGCCCGCGCGCTCGACCGGTTAATCCGTGAGTTCGGCATTACGCATCAACAGGCCGCCGATGCCGTCGGCCGTTCGCGTGCCGCCGTCAGCAACCTCCTGCGCTTGCTCGAGCTGACGGACGAAGTGAAGACGCTGGTTGAGCACCGGCAGCTCGAAATGGGGCACGCCCGCGCGCTGCTGGGATTGCCGCAGGCGCGGCAGCAATCCGAGGTCGGTGCGCTGGTCGCGAAGAAGGGCCTGTCGGTCCGCGAGACCGAAGCGCTCGTGAAACGGATGCTTGCCCATGGCGACAAGACCAACCGCAGGGACGACGCCGAAGACCCGAGGCCCGACCCCAACGTCACCCGACTTGAGCAGGACCTGGCTGACAAGCTCGGTGCCAGGGTGTCGCTGCAACATGCGCGGACCGGCAAGGGCAAGCTCGTGATTGCCTACAACAGCCTCGATGAGCTGGACGGAATTCTTGCGCACATTAAGTAGCGGCGCTACTTAATGTGCTAGTGAATAGTGATTAGTGATTAGTGATTAGTAGAGTAGAGCTTACCAATCCGGACTTTCGATCTTCGGCGCGAACCGGATGCATGAATCAGCTGCATCAGTTGGCGTTCCGACTATTCACTAATCACCAATCACTAATCACTTCCGCATCCGCCACGCAGTGGCAGATGCGGATTTGAAGCACTGCAAAAAGGCCCCTATACTTCCGCGCCTTTCCGGCGGCCACGCCTCGGCGTGAGCTGGCCCGGGTAACGGATCTCAACGCCACCCGTGGCCGGCCAACCGGCATGAAGTGGCTTTTTTGTTGCCCGGTAGTTGGATGAGGCCTTGAGCAACCTCGACGTGCAGAAAGGCAGGCGCCAGGCGCTGGCCGTCGTGCTGAGTCAGGTCCTGCTCGGGGCGGCCGTCGCGGCCGTATGTTTCGCGATCTCGGGTTCCCGAGCCGGCGCATCGGCGCTGCTGGGAGCCGGAATCGGCGTGGCGGCGACGAGCTTGATGGCCTTCGCGATGCTGCGGCACGGCGAAGGCGCGACGCTGATGCGGGCCACGATCGGGTTCTTCCTGGGGTGGCTGGTGAAGGTCGGCTTCACCATTGCGCTGCTGGTGACCGCGTTCAGGTCGCCGAACGTAGCGGCGGTGCCGCTGCTCGCAGCGTACGTCGCGACGTTCTTTGGATACTGGTTTGGGGCGGCTCGCCAGGGCGAGCCGACAAAGAAGCAATAGTCCGTCCGGTCGGAGTGGGAACTAGACAATGTCCGCCGCTGAGCACGCCGCAGGTCCCGCGAACAGCACCGAATACATCACCCACCACCTGACCCACCTGAAGGTCGGTGAAGGGTTCTGGTCGTTCCACGTCGACACGATCTTCATGTCGGTGCTGCTCGGCGTCGTCACGCTCGGTTTGTTCTATACGGCCTCCCGCAGGGCGACCGTTGGCGTCCCCAGCAAGTGGCAGGCATTCGTCGAGATGGTCGTCGAGTTCATCGACACGACGGTCAAGGAAGTTTTTCATCTCGACCGCTCGTTTCTGGCCCCCCTCGCCCTCACCATATTCGTGTGGGTGTTCCTGATGAACGCGATGGACCTGCTGCCGCTCGACCTGCCCGGCAAGGTTGCGGCACTGTTCGGCATAAACTACTGGCGCGTGGTGCCCACCGCCGACGCCAACACGACGTTCGCGATGTCGCTGACGGTGTTGCTCGTCGTCCTGTTCTACAGCTTCAAGGCCAAGGGTGCGGGCGGCTACATCCACGAGCTCTTCACCGCGCCGTTCGGATCGAACCCGGTGCTGTGGATCCCGAATTTCGTGCTCAACCTCGTCGAGCTGCTCTCGAAGCCCGTTTCACTCGCGATGCGACTCTTCGGCAACATGTACGCCGGCGAACTCGTGTTCATGCTGATCGCGCTGCTCGGCGCGGGCGTCTTCACGTTGACCGTGGGCAGCGCGTTCGGCTTCTTCGGCCAGGTCGCCATGGGCGCCGTCTGGGCGATCTTCCACATCCTGATCATCACGCTGCAAGCGTTCATCTTCATGATGCTCACCGTCGTGTACTCCGCGATGGCCACCGAGCACCACTAGAGGCGATCGCTCGCCGCTGCACCGCATTCCTTTCCCGATTACTGCAACCGCACTTTCCGCCAGGAGATTGAGATGGAAAACCTCGCGCTCATCGCACAGGTCCAGAGTTACACCGCGATCGCACTCGGCCTGATCATCGGCCTGGGCGCCATCGGCGCCTGCATCGGCATCGGCATCATGGGCTCGAAGTTCCTTGAAGCCGCGGCTCGCCAGCCGGAACTGATCCCCACGCTGCAGACCCGCATGTTCCTGCTGGCCGGTCTCATCGACGCGGCATTCCTGATCGGCGTGGCGCTCGCGATGTTCTTCGCGTTCGCGAACCCGCTGCTCGCGAAGTTCGGCTAACCGGCTTAGCGCGAGGACGTCGTCATGGATATCAATGCGACGCTGCTCGGCCAGATGCTGGTGTTCGGGATCCTGATCTGGTTCTCCTGGAAGTTCATCTGGCCGCCGCTCACCAAGGCCATTGAAGACCGCCAGAAGAAGATCGCGGAAGGACTGGCTGCCGCTGAGCGCGGCCAGACCGAGTTGCAGACCGCCCATGGGGAAGCCCAGGTGATCGTCAATGCAGCCCGCGACCAGGCCAAGAAGATCGTCGACCAGGCGCACAAGCGCGAGGTCGAGATCGTCGACGAAGCACGCTCGACCGCCATGGAAGAGGGCAAGCGTATCGTCGACAGCTCGCGGCAGGACGCAGCGCAGGAAAAGTCCCGCGCGCGCGATGAGTTGCGCAAGGACGTGGCCAGCCTGGCCGTGGCCGGTGCTTCCCGCCTGCTGCAGCGAGAGATCGACCCGAAGGCACACGCCGACCTGATCGAGCAACTGGCCCGCGAGATCGAGGGCGCCAAGGCCTGACGGCCGCGGCACCGCGACGACACCGGGACCTGGAGTAACGATGCATGGCTGAGAAGGCCACGGTAGCGAGACCCTACGCCAAGGCGGCTTTCGCCCACGCGCGGGACAAGAACACGCTCGACGCCTGGTCGGGCTGGCTTGGAACCGCGCGCGCGGTCGTCATGAGCGATGAGTTCAAGGCGTTCGAGAGCAGCCCGGGAGTCGGCAAGCAGCAGCTCAAGGAGCTGGTGGCGAACGTCTGTGGCGATGCGCTCGACGCGAACGCCCGGTCGTTGCTCGACCTGCTTGCCGAGAACGACCGCATCGACTACCTGCCCGAGATCGCCAGTCATTTCGACGAGCTGAAGGCCGGGCACCAGAACATCGCCGACGTCGAGGTCGTCTCTGCTGCCGAGCTCAATGACGCACAGCGCGAGCGCCTTGCCGGCGCGCTGCGCGCACGACTGCGCCGCGACGTGCGGTTGCATTGCACTGTCGATCCTGCGTTGATCGGCGGCGCGGTGGTGCGCTCGGGCGACCTGCTCATCGACGGCTCGATCGCGAACAAGCTCCAGCGGCTCGATGTCGAACTGACGACTGGCTGACGACCGAAAACGAATCAACGGCCCACGCCGCGCATTGCGGCAGGCCCGCAGAGGATTGGCAACATGTCCATCAAGGCTTCTGAGATCAGCGAACTGATCAAGGCACGCATCCAGAACTTCACGGCCGCCACCGAGGCGCGCAGCGTCGGCAGCGTCGTGTCGGTGACGGACGGCATCGTGCGCATCCACGGTCTGCAGGACGTGATGCAGGGCGAAATGCTCGAGTTCCCGAAGAACACCTTCGGCCTCGCGCTCAACCTCGAGCGCGACTCGGTCGGCGCGGTCATCCTCGGCGAGTACGAGCACATCTCGGAAGGCGACACGGTCAAGTGCACCGGCCGCATTCTCGAAGTGCCGGTCGGCACCGAGCTGATCGGCCGCGTGGTCAACTCGCTCGGCCAGCCGATCGACGGCAAGGGCCCCATCGACGCCAGGGAATTCGACGTCATCGAGAAGGTGGCGCCGGGCGTCATCGCCCGCAAGTCGGTCAGCCAGCCGGTGCAGACCGGCCTCAAGGCCATCGACGCGATGGTGCCGATCGGCCGCGGCCAGCGCGAACTGATCATCGGCGACCGCCAGACCGGCAAGACAGCCGTAGCCGTCGACACGATCATCAACCAGAAGGGCAAGGACCTCATCTGCATCTACGTCGCGATCGGCCAGAAGGCCTCGACGATCGCGAACGTGGTACGCAAGCTCGAAGAGACCGGCGCGATGGCTTACACGATCGTCGTCGCCGCCTCGGCGTCCGAATCGGCCGCGATGCAGTACATCGCACCGTACTCGGGCTGCACGATGGGCGAGTACTTCCGCGACCGCGGCCAGGACGCCCTGATCATCTATGACGACTTGACCAAGCAGGCGTGGGCCTACCGACAGGTGTCGCTGCTGTTGCGCCGGCCGCCGGGCCGCGAAGCGTATCCGGGCGACGTGTTCTACCTCCACAGCCGCCTGCTGGAGCGCGCCGCGCGCGTCAATGAAGAGTACGTCGAGAAATTCACCAAGGGTGCCGTGAAGGGCAAGACCGGCTCGCTGACCGCGTTGCCGATCATCGAGACGCAGGCGGGCGACGTGTCCGCGTTCGTTCCGACCAACGTGATCTCGATCACCGACGGCCAGATCTTCCTCGAAACCGACCTGTTCAACGCCGGCATCCGTCCCGCCATCAACGCGGGCATCTCGGTGTCGCGCGTCGGCGGCGCCGCGCAGACCAAGGTCATCAAGAAGCTCGGCGGCGGTGTCCGCCTGGCACTCGCGCAGTACCGTGAACTCGCGGCGTTCGCGCAGTTCGCGTCCGACCTCGACGACGCCACGCGCCGTCAGCTCGAGCGCGGCAAGCTCGTGACCGAGCTCATGAAGCAGCCGCAGTACTCGCCGCTGTCGGTCGCCGAGCAGGCGATCACGCTGTTCGGCGTCACCAAGGGCTACTTCGACGACATCGAAGTGAAGCGCGCCCTGGCGTTCGAAGTGGCGCTGCGCAGCCACGTGAAGAGCAAGTACAAGGACCTGTTTGATCGCATCGAATCGACCAAGGACATGAACGCCGACGACGAGAAGGCGCTCGTGGCTGCGATCGAAGACTTCAAGAAGAACGGCGCGTACTGAGCCCCCGTTCGTCCCACGCCGCACAGGTAGCAGAAAGACATGGCCGGAACCAAGGAAATCCGCCTCAAGATCAAGAGCGTGCAGAACACGCGCAAGATCACCAAGGCGATGGAAATGGTCGCTGCGTCGAAGATGAAGAAAGCGCAGGAGCGCATGCGACGGGGTCGCCCGTACGCGCAGCGCCTGCTCAACATCACGATGCACGCGGCGCGCGCCAACACGGAATACAAGCACCCGCTGCTTACACGGCGCCGCGAAGTGAAAAGCGTGGGGGCCGTGGTCATCACCACCGACAAGGGCCTGTGCGGCGGCCTCAACACCAACGTGCTGCGCCTCGTGCTGAACCAGCACAAGGAATGGCTGACGAAGGGCATCGAGGTCGAGTACTGCGCCATTGGCAACAAGGGATTCAGCTTCATCCAGCGCATGGGTGGCAAGGTCGTGTCGCAGGTCACCAACTACGGCGACCATCCGCAGCTGGAGCGCCTGATCGGGCCGGTGAAGATGCTCATCGACGGCTTCCTCGAGGGACGCCTCGATGAAGTGCACATCTTCTCCACACGCTTCGTCAACACCATGAAGCAGGAACCGACGCACGGTACGATGATCCCGATTCCGCAGGAGTGGGTGTTGCCGACGGGCCAGGTCATGAAGGCCGACGTTGGTGCCGGCAACTGGGACTACCTGTACGAGCCGGACGCAAAGGCGGTGCTCGACGAGCTGCTCGTCCGCTACCTCGAGACCGCGGTCTACCAGGCGGCCACCGACAACATCGCGTCCGAGCAGTCGGCGCGCATGGTGGCGATGAAGTCCGCTTCGGACAACGCGCGGAACATCATCGACGAGCTGCAGCTCGTCTACAACAAGAGCCGGCAGGCCTCGATCACGAAGGAACTCTCCGAGATCGTGGGCGGCGCGGCGGCCGTATAGAGCTTTTTAACTAGTCACTAATCACTAGTCACAAATCACTTCTTCAGGCAAACGACCATGTCACAAGCATTCGGCACCATCGTCCAGACCATCGGCGCGGTCATCGACATCGAGTTCCCGCGCGATGCGATGCCCAGGGTGTACGACGCGCTCGTCCTCGAGGACAGCAGCAACACGCTGGCCGAAAGGGGCCTGACCTTCGAAGTCGAGCAGCAACTCGGCGACGGCGTCGTGCGCACCATCGCGCTCGGCTCGTCCGACGGCTTGCAGCGCGGCATGAAGGTTCGCAACACAGGCGCTGCGATCTCGGTGCCGGTTGGCCCTGGCGTGCTGGGCCGCGTGATGGACGTGCTCGGCCGCCCGATCGACGAGCGCGGCCCGATCCAGTCCGATGAGCGCCGCGGCATCCACCAGCCCGCGCCGAAGTTCGACGAGCTGGCGCCGTCGGTCGAACTGCTCGAGACCGGCATCAAGGTCATGGACCTGATCTGCCCGTTCGCGAAGGGCGGCAAGATCGGCCTGTTCGGCGGCGCGGGCGTGGGCAAGACGGTCAACATGCTCGAGCTGATCAACAACATCGCGATGCAACACTCGGGCCTGTCGGTGTTCGCCGGCGTCGGCGAGCGGACCCGCGAAGGCAACGACTTCTATCACGAGATGTCGGACGCCAAGGTCATCGTGCAGGAAGACCTGAGCCAGTCGAAGGTGGCGATGGTGTTCGGCCAGATGAACGAGCCGCCGGGCAATCGCCTCCGCGTGGCACTCACCGGCCTGACCATGGCCGAACGCTTCCGCGACGAGGGCCGTGACATCCTGTTCTTCGTCGACAACATCTACCGCTTCACACTCGCCGGCACCGAAGTGTCCGCGCTGCTCGGCCGCATGCCTTCGGCAGTGGGATACCAGCCGACGCTGGCCGAAGAAATGGGTCGATTGCAGGAGCGCATCACCTCGACGAAGGTTGGCTCGATCACCTCGATCCAGGCCGTGTACGTCCCCGCGGACGACCTGACCGACCCGTCGCCGGCCACCACGTTCGGCCACCTCGACGCGACCGTCGTGCTATCGCGCGACATTGCCTCACTCGGCATCTACCCGGCCGTGGACCCGCTCGATTCGACGTCGCGCCAGGTCGACCCGAACGTCATCGGCGAGGAGCACTACGAGACGACCCGCGCCGTGCAGGCTGTGCTGCAGCGCTACAAGGAATTGCGCGACATCATTGCGATCCTCGGCATGGACGAGCTGTCGCCGGAAGACAAGCTGGCCGTGTCCCGCGCCCGCAAGATCCAGCGCTTCCTGTCGCAGCCGTTCCACGTCGCCGAAGTGTTCACCGGCAGCCCGGGCAAGTTCGTCCCGCTCAAGGACACGATCCGCGGCTTCAAGGCCATCGTGAACGGCGAGTACGATCACCTGCCAGAACAGGCGTTCTACATGATCGGCGCGATCGAAGAAGCCGTCGAGAAGGCGAAGACCCTGCAATAGGGGTTAGGGGATAGGGGTTAGGGGTTAGTCGGAAAAGCGGCGTTCTCCCAATGACCACTGTTCACTAGTCACCGGTACAAATATGCCTACCATTCAAATTGATGTCGTCAGTGCGGAAGAATCCATCTACTCGGGTGAAGCCGAGTTCGTGGTGCTGCCCGGCGTCATGGGCGAGCTGGGCATCTACCCGCGCCACGCTCCGCTGATCACGCAGATCAAGGCCGGCGTCGTGCGGATCAAGGTGCCTGGCAAGGCCGAAGAAGAAATGGTGTACGTGCAGGGTGGCTTCCTCGAAGTGCAGCCCGACCACATCAACGTGCTTTCCGATACGGCCATTCGCGCCGCTGACCTCGACGAGGCGAAAGTGCTCGAAGCGAAGCGCCTGGCCGAAGAAGCCCTGCGCGCGCGCAGCGAGAAGCAGGAGATTGCAAGCGTCGAAGCCGAGCTCTCGGCGCTGTCGGCCCAGCTGCAGGCGATCCAGAAGCTGCGCAAGACGCGCTGAGGAAGGCGAGGAAGGACCGGAAGGACCGGAAGGCGCGGAAGTGAAAGAAAAGGGCCCGCACGAAGCGGGCCCTTCTCGTTTTCCGAGACATGTCGCTTGGTGGAGCAAGGCATCAGAAGCCCGGGCAACCGGGGCGCATGGTGGCGGGGCGCGGTGAAGCCGCGTCTGAAGCCGTGAGCGATGAAGCACCACTGGCGCGGGATGCACAAACGGGCTGGGGGGCCGGCGATCTGCTGGGGCAGGCGCTGGCCAGAGAGAACATGGCGGCGGCGTGGAAGCGCGTCAAAGCCAACAAGGGCAGCGCCGGTGTGGATGGCCGCACGGTGCAAGAGACGGGCGAATACCTCAAGCAAGCGTGGCCCGACATCCGGGCAAGACTGATGGACGGCAGCTACCGGCCCGAGGCGGTACGCAGCGTGTCCATCCCAAAGCCCGGTGGCGGAGTGCGCGAGCTGGGAATACCCACCGTCGTGGACAGACTGATCCAGCAAGCGCTGCTGCAAGTACTGCAACCGCGCATCGACCCGACGTTCAGCGCGCACAGCCACGGCTTCCGGCCGGAGCGCAGCGCGCATGGCGCGGTGCTCGAGGCGCAGCGGTACGTGCAGGCCGGTTATCGGGTGGTGGTGGACGTGGATCTGGAGAAGTTCTTCGACCGCGTCAATCACGACATCCTGATGGACCGGCTGGCCAAGCGGATAGCAGACAAGCGGGTGTTGCGGCTGATCCGCCGTTACCTGCAAGCGGGGATCCTGAGGCACGGGGTGAGCAGTGAGCGGCACGAGGGCACGCCGCAAGGCGGGCCACTGTCGCCGCTGCTGGCCAACGTGTTGCTGGACGAGGTGGATCGAGAGCTTGCGCGGCGCGGACATCGGTTCGTGCGCTATGCCGACGACTGCAACGTCTATGTCAGGAGCCGCCGAGCAGGGGAGCGGGTGCTGCAAGGGCTGCGGGACTGTTACGCGAGGCTTGCGCTGAAGGTGAACGAGTCCAAGACGGCGGTGGCTGTGGTGTGGGGGCGCAAGTTCCTTGGCTACTGCTTCTGGGCCGCTCCACAAGGGGTGGTGAAGCTGGCAGTGGCTACGCAAGCGGGCCCTTCCCGTTCAGGTTGCGGCCTGCCTGGTTACTTGAAATCGACCTTGCGAATCACCTCGCTGCCGACCATCGACCGCATCTTGCCGCGCGCCGCCATGGCGGCATCGCGTGTCTCCTGGTTGCCGATGAGCTTTTCCTGGATCGCCTCCGTCCTGTCCTGCAGGCCGTCCATCGCGGCCAGGTTCTTGTAGGTGGTGACCAGGTAAACATTCGGACCGTCCGCCGTGTGCGGTCGTGCCGTAAAGACCGACCAGTCGACGATGATGCCGGCCTGCTTCTGCTCTTCCATCATCTGCTTGTACGTCGTGGCGAGGTACTTCATGTAGTTCTCGTGCTGGCCCGGTTCCGTACGGATCGACGTCACGACCGAGACCGTGCCCTCCGAATACGGACGGTCCGCCGCCACGGCCACTCCTGTGATCGCAACAAGAGCGACAAGACCCGCGAGTGCGCCGAGCGCACGCTTTGTGATGTTCATGCTGGTTCTTCCTTCCCCTGACAGTTTTGAGACGAGCGCGTAATTCCGCGCCTTGCTTATTGCGGGGGTCCTCCCCCGTGGGACTGACTGTACGCCTCGGTTCGCGGCCAGGCATGACGCGCTGCGTCATTCCCGCTGGTGCAGTCCTTCGGCAACACGACTGTCCCGACGTACGGCTTCGTGGAGGTGTGTCGGGACAAGGACCGCATTTGCCGCCTGCCGCAGGTCACCCCGAGGGCGTCCGGTACAATGGCGGAACATCGTCCAGCCGCCGGATTCTTCAATGCCCATTTCCGTCGTCATCCTGGCAGCCGGCCAGGGCAAGCGCATGAAGTCGGACCTGCCCAAGGTCCTGCAGCCCGTCGCGGGGCGCCCGTTGCTCCAGCATGTGATCGACTCCGCGCGCCAGCTGGCCGCCAGCGATATCCACGTCGTCTACGGCCACGGTGGCGAGCGTGTGCGCGAAACCCTTGGCGCTGAGAACGTGGCCTGGACACTGCAGGCGGAGCAACTCGGCACCGGACATGCGGTGCAGCAGGCCATGCCAGCGGTGCCGGACGACCACCTCGTGCTGATCCTGTTCGGTGACGTGCCGCTGGTCCAGGCCGCCACGATGCAGCGATTGGTCGAGGCAGCCGCGAGCGGCGAGGCGCTCGGCGTGCTGAGTGTACGCATGCGGGACCCGACCGGTTACGGCCGCATCGTGCGCGACCGTGCGGGCACCGTCGCGCGTATCGTCGAGCACAAGGACGCGAACCAGAAAGAACGCGCGATCGACGAAGTGAACACTGGCTTGATGGCCGCCTCGGCGAAGCGGATGCGCGAATGGCTGGCGCAGCTGCGCAACGACAACACGCAGAGCGAGTACTACCTGACGGACGTCGTCGTGATGGCGGCGAAGGCGGGACTCAAGGTCAACGCCATCCTCGCCGACAGCGAGGACGAGGTGCTCGGCGTCAACGACAAGGTGCAGCTCGCCGAAGTCGAGGCCATCTACCGCAAGCGCCGCGCGACCGAACTCATGCTGCAGGGAGTGACGCTGGTCGATCCTGCCCGCTTTGATGCTCGCGGTTCCGTCACCGCCGGCCGGGACGTGCACATCGACGTCAACGTCGTGCTCGAAGGCAAGGTGAGCCTGGGCAACCGCGTGCGCATCGGGCCAAACGTCGTGATCCGCGACAGCGAGATCGGTGACGACACCGTGGTGTTTCCCAACTGCGTCATCGACAGCGCCAGCATCGGGCCCAACTGCAACATCGGCCCGTTCGCGCGTTTCCGGCCGAGTTCCAGCCTGGCCCAGGGCGTGCACGTCGGAAATTTCGTCGAGGTGAAGAACAGCATCCTGGGTGCGGGCGCCAAGGCCAACCACCTGACCTACCTGGGCGATGCAACGGTGGGGGAGAGAGTGAACGTCGGCGCCGGCACCATCACCTGCAATTACGACGGCGCGAACAAGTGGCGCACGGAGATTGGCGCGGGCGCGTTCATCGGCTCGGGCGCGATGCTGGTGGCGCCCGTGAAGATCGGTGTCGGAGCCACGATCGGGGCCGGCTCGACGATCACGAAAGACGCTCCGGACGACAAGCTCACGCTCGAGCGCAGCAAACAGCTGACGCTCGACGGCTGGAAACGCCCGGTGAAACAGCCCAAGGGCTGACTGCATGCTCGAAATCCGGCGCAGCACGCGAGCTGGAATGGAGCGACCCACCGCCCCATGCGCGGGCAGTTGGCTGCACGTCACGCAACCTACGGCAACCGACCTCGCAACCGTGCGTGAGTTCGGCGCCCCTGTCGCGCTGCTGGACCACGTATCGGACATCGACGAACGTCCGCGCGTCGCACACGTTGGGGCATGCGTGCTCGTGGTGATGAATTATCCGCTGCGGCGCGATGGAACCTCGGGACCACCCTGGCGGACGCTGCCGCTCAGTGTGTTGCTCACCCCGCAGGGCATCGTCACTCTCAGCCAGGGCACCACGTCGTTTCTGCAGCCCCTGCTGGACGGTCATGTGCAGGGACTGTCCACCGATCGTGGGACTGAATTCGTCCTGCGCGTGTTCTGGCAACTGGCAGATGCCTGCCTGCGGGGACTGCGCGAAATCAATGCGGGCGTCGAAAGCCTTGAGAACCAGTTGAAACGCTCGATCAGGAACGAGGAAGTGCTTGGCCTGCTCGATTTCCAGAAGAGCCTGACCTTTTTTGCGACCGGCCTGAAGGCGAATGAGCTGGTGCTGGAGCGCCTGCAACGCGTCCCGACCCTGCACTGGGCCGACCAGGACCAGGAACTGCTCGACGACGTGCGCGTCGAAATGCGCCAGGCCATCGAGATGGTCGAGATTGCCGACCACGTGCTGAGCGACATGATGGACGCATTCGCCTCGATCGTTTCCAACAACCTGAACTCCGTGATGAAGGTCCTGACGTCGGTCACGATCATCCTGGCGGTACCGACCCTGATCGCCAGCGTCTACGGCATGAATGTAATCCTGCCGGGAGCGCACGACCCGCTCGCGTTTGCCGGCATCGTGGCATTGAGCGTTACGGTCTGCGGCGGGCTGTTCTTCGTGTTCCGACGCAAGAACTGGCTTTGAGTGAACTTCGCTATCCTGGCTGTTGCCTCCGCTCGTCGTACCCAAGCCCCAAGGATGCTCAATCAATGCGACCGTTTTCGACCGTTCATCGTCCTTGGGCGGCCTTCGCCAGCGTCGTTTTCCTGCTCGGTGTATCGGCCGTTGCCGCGGCAGACGAGGCGCCCGCTGCGGCCACCTTCAAGCACTACCTGACGGGCAACCCGGCCGACGTGGTCCGACCGACGTCTGGCCTGCTGGTGCTGCAGGGCGGTGGCGACGACGTCGACGAGAATTACATCCAGATGGGCGCCCGCGGCGGCGGCGGCGATTTCGTGGTGCTGCGCGCATCGGGTGACGACGACTACCAGGCGTACGTCTATGGGTTGTGCCACTGCGACTCGGTGGAGACGCTGATCGTGGACAGCAGGGCGGCCGCCTTTGACCCTTACGTCGTCGAGACCGTCCGCAATGCCGAAGCGCTTTTCATCGCGGGCGGGGACCAGGGCAACTATGTGCGCTTCTGGAAGGGTACCCCCCTCGAGGATGCGATCAACTTCGTGGTGGCGAAGCCGGCGCCGCTCGCCGGCACCAGTGCCGGCATGGCCATCCTCGGCGAGTTCTCGTACTCGGCGATGACGCCGGAGAGCCTGACCAGCGCGACAGCGCTGGCAAACCCCTATGCCGCCGATTTGACCCTGGAGCGTGACTTCCTGGTCGTGCCGCGCCTGGCAGGCATCATCACCGACCAGCACCT
>CAVVKQ010000006.1:0-61455 GCA_963748985.1 uncultured Pseudomonadota bacterium | reverse complement strand
GGACTTTACGCAGGCCATGAGCGACTACATCGACAGCCAGGGATTTCGCGCCAACGTCGGCATCGTCCTGATGCGCGACGGTGGTGAGTTGTTCCTGGGCGGTCGGCGGGATGGTCGTGGCTGGCAGTTTCCACAGGGCGGGGTCCTGCGCAACGAGCAGCCGGAAGCGGCTCTTTATCGCGAACTGCACGAGGAAATCGGGCTCGAACGCAGTGACGTCGAACTCGTCGCCAGCACCAGCCGCTGGCTCCGCTACCGGCTGCCGCACCAGTACTTGCGCCGTCGCGGCAACCCGGTCTGCATCGGCCAGAAGCAACGCTGGTTCCTGCTGCGGATGCTGGGTGACGAATCCCGCTTCAATTTCGAGGCGACCGCCGAGCCCGAATTCGACCGGGGGCGCTGGGTCGATTACTGGGCGCCCGTGCGCGAAGTCATCTATTTCAAGCGTGCGGTCTACGTGCGCGCGCTGCAGGAACTGGGCGACCAGGCGTTTGCCAAAGGTCCGCCACCGCGTCCCGACTGGCTGACCGACGCAATGCTGCGTGCGCCGCATCCGCGGTCGCCGCGTCGTCGCCGGCAGACGGACAGTGGCCCGCGCCTGGCCGCGAGCGATGAGGCCACGACGGATGCCTCGGTCGCGGCTGGTGCGCCCGAAGGTTCCGACCAGTGACGGCTGTGGCCGGGTTGACCAAGGCTCGGCTCCCTTTGCTCTACGCTGCGCTCGCATCCGCATTGCTCGCGGCGCTGGCGGGCTGGATCGGCTACGGCCTCGGCCAGCGTTCCATGGGCCACGACGCGGCGGGAGCTGCCGCGGAGCGCGCGGTAGTCGAGGACCATGAGCAACGCCTCGAAATCGAGAACAAGCGGCTGCATGCCAGGGTGGCCGAGCTTGAAATGGCGCGGCGACTCGACCGCGACGCGTATGGGCAGGTCGAGGCCACGCTCGGTGACCTGCAATCGCAGCTGGCGCGACAAAGCGACGACCTGGCCTTCTATCGCAGCATCGTCTCGCCGGCCGACGGTATTCAGGGCCTGCGCATCCAGCGCTTCGAGGTTCTGCCGGGCGTCGAGCCGCGCGAGGTGCAGCTCAAGCTCACGCTCGTGCAGGCGATGCGGCACGAAAGCATCGTTGCGGGCCTCGCCCAGATCACGTTGCTCGGGGACAAGGACGACGTGCCAGCCCGCTTTTCCGTCGGCGACCTGCTCGGCAAGCCGCGGGCAGAGCTCCCGTTCTCGTTTCGATATTTCCAGACGATCGAGCAGACTGTCGTCCTGCCGGAGGGTTTCGAACCGTTCGAGACCGAAATCCGGGTGCGTTCGAGCAAGCTCCGCGCGCCGGTGCAGCAGACATTTGCCTGGAAAGTCCAAGGCCAGCCGGTCGCCGCGCTATGACGCGAGGGGTTGGTAAGCTAAAATTCGCCCCCAGATTCGACCGCCTGCGACGACGCACGGAGCATCCATGACCGAAGCCATTGCGCTGAACGAGACGGCCGACGCCACCTTGCTGGTTTTTACCGACTCGGCAGCCGCCAAGGTGAGCGAGCTGATCCGCGAGGAGGGCAACCCCAATCTCAAGCTGCGGGTATTCGTCTCCGGTGGCGGCTGCTCCGGCTTCCAGTACGGGTTCACGTTCGACGAGAACGAGGAAGACGGCGATACCTGCGTCGAGAACCAGGGCGTGCGTCTCCTCGTCGACCCGATGAGTTTTCAGTACCTGACGGGCGCCGAAATCGACTATCGCGAAGACCTCGAAGGCGCGCAGTTCGTGATCCGCAACCCGAACGCCCAGACCACCTGCGGGTGCGGTTCGTCCTTCTCCACCTGATGACCTGAACCGCCGTCGTGCCGCACCGGGTCCCGGACGTCCTCGCGGCGGTGGATCTCGGCTCGAACAGCTTTCACATGATCGTCGCCCGTTACAACCACGGGCAGCTCATCGTGCTCGACCGCCTGCGGGAGATGGTTCGTCTCGCCGCGGGCCTCGACGAACACGGCCGCCTCAGCCGCGAATCGACGCAGCGCGCGCTGCAATGCCTCGAGCGTTTCGGCCAGCGCCTGCGCGACATGCGGGCGGAGAGCGTGCGCGTCGTCGGCACCAACACCCTGCGCAAGGCCAAGCGGCGGGGGGTATTTCTCGAGCGGGCCCGCGACGCACTCGGTCATCCCATCGAAATCATCTCGGGCGTCGAGGAAGCGCGCCTGATCCATCTCGGTGTCGCACACACGACGCCGAACGAAGGGGGGCATCGCCTCGTCGTCGACATCGGCGGCGGCAGCACCGAACTCATCATCGGCGAGGGCCTCTCGGCCAAGCGACTCGAGAGCCTGTACATGGGTTGTGTCAGCTTCAGCGCGCGCTTTTTTCCCGACGGCGAGATCACCGAGAAACGCATGAAGCGTGCGCGCACAGCCGCGCACCTGGAACTCGAGCCGGTCATCAATCGCTTCAAGCATTCCGAGTGGGACATCGCGTATGGCGCCTCCGGCACGTTGCGCGCCGTGGCCGACACGTTGCAGGCGCGCGAGCCGGCAGCGGCGCACGTCGACCGGGCGGGCCTCGAGTGGCTGCTGCAGGAAACGCTGCGCGCCGGACAGACCTCGCGGCTCAGATTGCCGGGCCTGCCATCCGAACGGCAGGAGGTGCTGCCAGGCGGCCTCGCCATCCTGCTCGAAGTGTTCGATCGGCTCGGCATCGAAACGATGCGGATTGCCGACGGCGCGCTGCGTGAAGGATTGCTGTACGACCTGCTCGGGCGCCTCACCGACGAAGATGCGCGCGTACGCAGCGTGCGTGCGATGGAAGGGCGCTTCCACGTCGAGACCGCACAGGCAGACCGCATCGAGGCGACTGCGCTCGGCTTCCTGCGGCAGGTGCGGGACGACTGGGGCCTGGACGATCCGCTCGCCGAACCGATACTCGGCTGGGCGGCGCGCCTGCACGAAGTCGGGCTCGACATCGCGCATTCGCAATACCAGCGGCACGGCGCCTACCTGCTGCAGCATGCGGACTTGCCCGGCTTTCCGAGCCACGAGCAGCAACTGCTCGCGGCCATCGTCGGTGGCCACCGGCGCAAACTGCTGCTGACCGCGCTCGACGACTTGATGCCGCCATGGCACCTGAAGGCGCTGTACCTGATCGTGCTGTTGCGGCTGGCGGTGCTGCTGCACCGCGGGCGCGGTCCGCGTTCGCTGCCCGACATCCGGTTGACCGCGAAGGGAAAAAGCGTCGAGCTGGCGTTTCCGCGCGGATGGTTCGACGAGCATCCGCTCACCGCCATTGATCTCGAGCAGGAAGCGGAATACCTGGAAGCCGCGGGGTTCAGGCTGAAAGTCAGTTGAAGAAGTGATTAGTGAATAGTGATTAGTGACTTCTGATCACTACTCACTACTCACTACTCACTAATCACTAATCACTTTCCTCAGCGGCTCGCGACCTGGGCGATGCCGCCCTGGCCGCTGGTGAGCTGCAGTTTCGCGAACTCGGCTTCGCTCTGGCGGCGGAACTCTGCCAGGTAACCCGACGGAATCTCCGTGCGCGGCATCGGAATCGTGGACGGGTTCTTGTGGACGCCCTTGACCCGGTACTCGTAGTGCAGGTGTGGGCCCGTGGCCGCGCCGGTCATGCCGACGTAACCGATGATGTCGCCCTGCTTCACGGTGCGGCCAGCGCGCGCAGACTTGCCGAAGCGCGACATGTGGCCGTAGACCGTGCTGATGCCCTTGCCGTGATCGATCGTCACCACGTTGCCGTACCCGCCCTTGCGGCCGGCAAACTGGATGCGGCCATCGCCGGCCGCCCAGATGGGCGTGCCCGTCGACGCCGCGTAATCGACGCCCTTATGGGCGCGGACTACGCCGCTGATCGGGTGCTTGCGGCGCGGATTGAACACCGAGCTCACGCGCGTGAAGTCGAGCGGCGCGCGCAGGAAAGCCTTGCGCATGCCCTTGCCCTCGGGCGTGAAGTAACCCTGCACTTCGCCATCCTGCGACTGGAACCACACGGCCCGATGCATCTTGCCCTGGTTGACGAATTCGGCTGCGAGCACGCGCCCGTCGTTCACGTATTCGCCGTCCTGGAACTTTTGTTCGTACAGCACGCTGAATTCGTCGCCCTGGCGGAGGTCGAGCGCAAAGTCGATGTCCCAGCCGAAGATCTGGTTGGCAAGCGTCATGATCGTCTCGGCCGACATGCCGGCCTCCTGGCCAGCCGTGAAGAGCGAGGAGGTGATCAGCGCGCTACGGCCGACGATTTCGGTCTCGAGCGGGTTCTCGACGTAATTCACGGCGAAGCCATTGTCCGAGCGCGCGACCGACAGCGTCAGCGTGTTGCTGATCTGGCGGTTCAGCGACTGCAGCGCACCGTCGACGTGAGTGAACGTGATGATGTCGCCAGGCCGCACGATATCCAGCGCGCGGCGGATTTCGGGACGCTGGCGCAGCTCGGCAAGCGCTGCCATGTCGACGCCGACGGAACGGAAAATCTGGTCGAGCGTGTCATTGCGCTGAACCGTGTATTCGATGTTCGCCGGGAAGTCTTCGGCGGCGGCCGTCGCGGTCGCGGGCTGCGCCGACTGCGAGGCGACGAGCGCCGTCAGGTCGATCGACGTCGGGGCTTCCGGGCGTGGCCAGGCAGCGAGCGCAAGGATTCCGGCCATGGCGGCCACCAGCGGCAGGCTGGTTCCGGCGAGCCAGCGGCGCGCGGACCCAATGCTCCGGTCGGAAGTCTGCGTGCGCGCCGGGTTGGGAAAATCAGTCGGTTGCAATGGTCACTCCCATTGAGCAATGGCGGGTAAAGTAGTTGCGCGGGTGCCACGAGTCAACCGTTGCGCAGCCATTTTTCTCAGCTTGTTCAGAGTCTTGCGGAAAATATGTACGGACTGTGACGGCCCGCACCATGTCCGTGGCGTTGCCTGCGCGAGCGGCAACCCCTACAGTCCCGCGCCTTGCACTGCGATACCGCCTGGAGCGTGCCGATCGATGCTGCCTGCAGACCAACAACTGGCCGAACTGCGCCGCGGCGCTGCCGAGGTGCTGCTGGAAGCCGACCTGCTGAAAAAGCTGGCTCGCGGCAAGCCGCTCCGGGTCAAGGCGGGATTCGACCCGACGGCGCCGGACCTGCACCTTGGCCACACGGTGCTGATCAACCGGATGGCCATGTTCCAGCGCCTCGGCCACGACATCATCTTCCTGATCGGCGATTTCACGGGGCTCATCGGCGACCCGACCGGGCGCAACGCCACCCGGCCACCCCTGACGCCCGACGAGATCAAGGCGAACGCGGCGACGTACCAGGCACAGATCTTCAAGATCCTGGATCCGGCGCTCACCCGCGTCGAGTTCAATTCGACCTGGATGAACGCCATGGGTTCGGCGGGCATGATCCAGCTTGCGGCGAAGCACACCGTGGCCCGGATGCTCGAGCGCGACGATTTCTCGAAGCGCTACAAGTCCGGCCAGGCGATCGCGATTCATGAATTCCTGTACCCGCTCGTCCAGGGTTACGACTCGGTGGCGCTGCAGGCCGACGTCGAGCTCGGTGGCACCGACCAGAAATTCAATCTGCTCGTGGGCCGGCAGCTGCAGGAGGCGTACGGCCAGGAGCCGCAGGTCGTGCTGACGATGCCGCTGCTGGAGGGGCTCGACGGCGTCAACAAGATGTCGAAATCACTCGGCAATTACATCGGCATCGCTGAGCCCGCCGACCAGATGTTCGGCAAGCTGATGTCGATTTCCGATGACCTGATGTGGCGCTGGTTCGATCTCCTGTCGTTCCGCACCAATGCGGAGATCGGGCGCCTGAAACAGGCGTGCGCCGGCGGCGCCAACCCCCGGGACGCCAAGTTCGAGCTGGGCGTGGAAATCGTCGATCGGTTCCACGGGCCAGGGGCCGGCAACCGGGCCCGCGACGAATTCATCGCGCGCTTCCAGCAGGGTGCGCTGCCCGAGGACGTGGTCGAGGTCACGCTACCGGTCAGCGCCGAAGGCATGGGCCTCGCGCACGTGCTCAAAGGCGCGCAGCTCGTGCCGAGCACGAGCGAAGCGATGCGGCAAGTCAAGCAGGGCGCCGTGCGGGTGGATGGCGAGCGCGTGGAAGACGCAACGCGCAGGTTTACCGCAGGAAATACCCACGTTTTCCAGGTCGGCAAGCGTCGCCTCGCACGCGTCACGCTGGCAAGTTCGGCCGGTTCCTGAGGTTGGCCGGAGCGGCGTATGCAGGGTCCGTACACACGCCGAAAAAATATTTCCCGCAGCTGTTGACGACCCTTCGTTCAGAGCTATACTTCGCGCCCCTCCGCAGTCACCCAGCCTCAGGGCTTCGGTGGCCAGCTGAAAAAATCCCGACGAAAAAACATTTCGAAGGTGTTGACAGCAACGGAAACAGCCGCATAATAGGCGGCTCACCTCGGCTGGTTCCGAGGGCGTTCTTTAAAAATCGAATCAGGTAATTTGTGTGGGGACTCGCGTCGATCGTTTGTGAGTGCAAACATCGGAACGAGTACCAATTGATAGCCAGTTAATTACTGAAAGTTAGTTGGGATTCTGCTCCGAAACCAAGTCGCAAGACTTCAAGTGAAGAGTTTGATCCTGGCTCAGATTGAACGCTGGCGGCGTGCTTAACACATGCAAGTCGATCGGTAACAGGTGTAGCAATACATGCTGACGAGAGGCGGACGGGTGAGGAATATTTGGGAATCTGCCCATCAGCGGGGGACAACCCGGGGAAACCCGGGCTAATACCGCATACGCTCTACGGAGGAAAGCCGGGGACCGCAAGGCCTGGCACTGATGGATGAGCCCAAATCGGATTAGCTAGTTGGCGGGGTAACGGCCCACCAAGGCGACGATCCGTAGCTGGTCTGAGAGGACGATCAGCCACACCGGAACTGAGACACGGTCCGGACTCCTACGGGAGGCAGCAGTGGGGAATATTGGACAATGGGGGAAACCCTGATCCAGCGACGCCGCGTGGGTGAAGAAGGCCTGCGGGTTGTAAAGCCCTTTCGGTAGGGACGAAAGCTCTTGCTCTAACAAAGCAGGAGGTTGACTTAACCTACATAAGAAGCACCGGCTAACTCTGTGCCAGCAGCCGCGGTAATACAGAGGGTGCGAGCGTTAATCGGAATTACTGGGCGTAAAGCGCACGTAGTCGGCTTGTCAAGTCGGGTGTGAAATCCCCGGGCTCAACCTGGGAACTGCATCCGAAACTGACTTGCTAGAGTATGGGAGAGGGAGGCGGAATTTCTGGTGTAGCAGTGAAATGCGTAGATATCAGAAGGAACATCAGTGGCGAAGGCGGCCTCCTGGACCAATACTGACGATCAGGTGCGAAAGCGTGGGGAGCAAACAGGATTAGATACCCTGGTAGTCCACGCCCTAAACGATGACAACTGGATGTCGGGAGGGTTTGCCTTCCGGTGTCGTAGCTAACGCGTTAAGTTGTCCGCCTGGGAAGTACGGCCGCAAGGTTGAAACTCAAAGGAATTGACGGGGACCCGCACAAGCGGTGGAGCATGTGGTTTAATTCGATGCAACGCGAAGAACCTTACCTGGTCTTGACATCCTAGGAATCCTGCAGAGATGCGGGAGTGCCTTCGGGAACCTGGAGACAGGTGCTGCATGGCTGTCGTCAGCTCGTGTCGTGAGATGTTGGGTTAAGTCCCGCAACGAGCGCAACCCTTGCCCTTAGTTGCCATCATTAAGTTGGGAACTCTAAGGGGACCGCCGGTGACAAACCGGAGGAAGGTGGGGATGACGTCAAGTCATCATGGCCCTTATGACCAGGGCTACACACGTGCTACAATGGTCGGTACAGAGGGTCGCCAACCCGCGAGGGGGAGCCAATCCCTTAAAGCCGATCGTAGTCCGGATCGCAGTCTGCAACTCGACTGCGTGAAGTCGGAATCGCTAGTAATCGCGAATCAGCCATGTCGCGGTGAATACGTTCCCGGGTCTTGTACACACCGCCCGTCACACCATGGGAGTTGACTGCACCAGAAGTAGGTAGCCTAACCGCAAGGAGGGCGCTTACCACGGTGTGCTCAATGACTGGGGTGAAGTCGTAACAAGGTAGCCGTACGGGAACGTGCGGCTGGATCACCTCCTTTAAAAGACAGCACGAGCTCATGCTCGGTGCGAGTTCCCATTCAAGTTACCTGTATTCGATTAAAGTGAAGCTGGACTGATCGCCGGCGTTCCAGGCCATGCCTGGAGAATGTCTCGAAGCCGGGTCTGTAGCTCAGTTGGTCAGAGCGCACCCCTGATAAGGGTGAGGCCGGAAGTTCGAATCTTCCCAGACCCACCATTCTGGGGATCTGACCTAGGGGCCATAGCTCAGCTGGGAGAGCACCTGCTTTGCAAGCAGGGGGTCGTCGGTTCGATCCCGACTGGCTCCACCAGGTCCCGCTTCACAGTCCGCGTGATACCACGCCTGCACCGCGTCGAAAGTCTCGATGCACGCGTGGTCTCATGTATCGCAGCAATGCTGCGGACGCTCTTTAAAAATTTGAATTTGGGTATGACGCCGAGGAACGAGTTGATTTCAACTTGTGATTCGAAAGCGTGTCGCATTCGTAAGAGATACCAGCTGATTGATTTTATTTGGTCCATGACTCCAGAACGATTGGGGTTATATGGTCAAGCGAATAAGCGTACGTGGTGGATGCCTTGGCGGTAGGAGGCGATGAAGGACGCGGTAGCCCGCGAAATCTTCGGGGAGCTGGCAAACAAGCTCTGATCCGGAGGTGTCCGAATGGGGAAACCCACGGCTTAGGCCGTACTGCATGCTGAATACATAGGCATGCAGGGCAAACCCGGGGAATTGAAACATCTCAGTACCCGGAGGAATAGAAATCAACCGAGATTCCGCAAGTAGTGGCGAGCGAACGCGGAGCAGCCCAGTCGACATCAATCAAACAAATTTAGCTGAACTGTCTGGAAAGTCAGGCCATAGCGAGTGATAGCCTCGTAAGCGAAAAATGCGTTTGAGGGTCGACAGAGAGTAGGGCGGGACACGTGTAATCCTGTCTGAAGATGGGGGGACCATCCTCCAAGGCTAAATACTACCTACCGACCGATAGTGAACCAGTACCGTGAGGGAAAGGCGAAAAGAACCCCGGAGAGGGGAGTGAAATAGAACCTGAAACCGCGTACGTACAAGCAGTCGGAGCCCCGCAAGGGGTGACGGCGTACCTTTTGTATAATGGGTCAGCGAGTTATTTTCAGTGGCGAGCCTAACCGAATAGGGGAGGCGTAGGGAAACCGAGTCCTAAATGGGCGTTTTAGTCGCTGGGAATAGACCCGAAGCCGGTCGATCTATCCATGTCCAGGGTGAAGGCAGGGTAATACCTACTGGAGGCCCGAACGCTCTACTGTTGCAAAAGTAGGCGATGAGGTGTGGATAGGAGTGAAAGGCTAATCAAGGCCGGCGATAGCTGGTTCTCCCCGAAAGCTATTTAGGTAGTGCCTCGTGTAGGACTCCTGGGGGTAGAGCACTGTTTAGGCTAGCGGGCCATCCCGGCTTAGCAAACCTATGCAAACTCCGAATACCAGGAAG
The DNA here is from genome assembly GCA_963748985.1 of uncultured Pseudomonadota bacterium. GTDB lineage: Bacteria > Pseudomonadota > Gammaproteobacteria > Steroidobacterales > Steroidobacteraceae > RPQJ01. The sequence continues at coordinate 51,902 of CAVVKQ010000006.1, read as the reverse complement.
TCAACGCACGGGAGACACACGGCGGGTGCTAACGTCCGTCGTGAAGAGGGAAATAACCCAGACCGCCAGCTAAGGCCCCCAATTCATGGCTAAGTGGTGAACGATGTGGGAAGGCATAGACAGCCAGGAGGTTGGCTTAGAAGCAGCCATCCTTTAAAGAAAGCGTAATAGCTCACTGGTCTAGTCGGCCTGCGCGGAAGATATAACGGGGCTCAAGCCATGAGCCGAAGCTGCGGATCCATCCGTAAGGGTGGGTGGTAGGGGAGCGTTCTGTAAGCCTGCGAAGGTGCACTGCGAGGTGTGCTGGAGGTATCAGAAGTGCGAATGCTGACATGAGTAACGTTAATGCGAGTGAAAAACTCGCACGCCGTAAACCCAAGGTTTCCTGCTCAACGTTAATCGGAGCAGGGTGAGTCGGTACCTAAGGCGAGGCCGAAAGGCGTAGTCGATGGAAAACGGGTCAATATTCCCGTACCTGGTGTTGCTGCGATGGGGTGACGGAGAAGGCTACAGCAGCCGGAGAAGTCCGGTTTAAGCAAGTAGGAAGGACCGCCAGGCAAATCCGGTGGTTCAATTCCGAGATGTGATGACGAGGTCCCACGTGGACTGAAGTGCTCGATGCCACGCTTCCAGGAAAAGCCTCTAAGCTTCAGGTAACAACAGACCGTACCGCAAACCGACACTGGTGGGTGGGCAGATAATCTGCTAAGGCGCTTGAGAGAACTCGGGTTAAGGAACTCTGCAAATTGATACCGTAACTTCGGAAGAAGGTATGCCTTCGATCGTGAAAGGACTTGCTCCTGGAGCGAATGAAGGTCGCAGGTAATCGGTGGCTGCAACTGTTTATCAAAAACACAGCACTCTGCTAACACGAAAGTGGATGTATAGGGTGTGACTCCTGCCCGGTGCCGGAAGGTTAAGTGATGGGGTCAGCCGCAAGGCGAAGCTCTTGATCGAAGCCCCGGTAAACGGCGGCCGTAACTATAACGGTCCTAAGGTAGCGAAATTCCTTGTCGGGTAAGTTCCGACCTGCACGAATGGAGTAATGATAGCCACACTGTCTCGACCCGAGACTCAGTGAAGTTGAAATCGCTGTGAAGATGCGGCGTACCCGCGGCAAGACGGAAAGACCCCGTGAACCTTTACTATAGCTTTACACTGAATTTTGAACCTTTCTGTGTAGGATAGGTGGGAGGCTACGAAGTGTGGACGCTAGTTCGCATGGAGCCAACCTTGAAATACCACCCTGAAATGTTCGGACTTCTAACCTAGGCCCGTAATCCGGGTCGGGGACCGTGTATGGTGGGTAGTTTGACTGGGGCGGTCTCCTCCCAAAGAGTAACGGAGGAGTGCAAAGGTACGCTCAGCGCGGTCGGTCATCGCGCTCTAGAGTGCAAAGGCATAAGCGTGCTTAACTGCGAGACGGACAGGTCGAGCAGATACGAAAGTAGGTCTTAGTGATCCGGTGGTTCTGTATGGAAGGGCCATCGCTTAACGGATAAAAGGTACTCCGGGGATAACAGGCTTATTCCTCCCAAGAGTCCACATCGACGGAGGAGTTTGGCACCTCGATGTCGGCTCATCACATCCTGGGGCTGTAGCAGGTCCCAAGGGTATGGCTGTTCGCCATTTAAAGTGGTACGCGAGCTGGGTTCAGAACGTCGTGAGACAGTTCGGTCCCTATCTGCCGTGGGCGTTGGAGAATTGAGGGTGAGCTGCTCCTAGTACGAGAGGACCGGAGTGGACGTATCTCTGGTGTTCCGGTTGTCACGCCAGTGGCACTGCCGGGTAGCTATATACGGACGGGATAACCGCTGAAAGCATCTAAGCGGGAAGCCCCCCCCAAGATTAGTTCTCCCTAGACTCTCGAAGTCTCTAAAGGGCCGTCGAAGACTACGACGTTGATAGGCTGGGTGTGTACGTGCAGTAATGCATTTAGCTAACCAGTACTAATTGCCCGTGCGGCTTGACCATATAACACCCAATCGGTCTGGAACCTGGTTCCGAACCTTTGGCGTGTGATTGAAGATAATCAGCGACTGTTATCGCTTCGAAAGCGACACGCTCGCGTCATACCCCGATTCGAATTCTGTGCCCGCGCGCAAGCGCGGTGCATGAGCCGGTTTGCCTGGCGGCCATAGCGAGCGGGAACCACCCGATCCCTTTCCGAACTCGGAAGTGAAAACGCTCTGCGCCAATGGTAGTTTGGTCCTCGACCATGCAAGAGTAGGTCACTGCCAGGCTCTCAAACAAAACCCCCGACAGGGCAACCTGCCGGGGGTTTTTCTTTTTCGGGCCTCGGTTCCCGGTGCGGTTCTGCACGACGAGGCGTCGCGCCACTCACGCCTCGAGGGCGCGGAGCGTGCGGGAGGGTGTGCGTTTGCTCGTCGCCGGTCGTGTTGCAGCGCCATAAACGTGCAGATTGAATGCGTCGCAGGCACACTCCGGCCTCGGGTAACGGGCTTGGGGACAAAGCGAGGGGAGCCGGTGCGCCCAGATACGACGGTGTCCGTCGGACTACGTGCGGAAGCGCTGCTGCAGATCCTCGAGGTCACGCGCAGGCTCGCCGCTCCGTTCGAACTGGCCGAAGTGCTTGCTGAAATCGGCGAGGCTGCGCGGAGCGTGCTGCGGGGTGAGCGGGCAACCGTCTGGCTGTTCGAACCGGAGCAGGGCGCGCTCGTTCTCACTGGGGGGCCTCCGGGCTCCCCGCCCGTTCGCGCCAATCTCTCGCAAGGCGTGCTCGGTCTGACGGCGCGCTCGCGCCAGGTCATCAACGTTCCCGATTGCAGGCTCGAACCGCTCTTCGATCCGGCCGTCGATCTCGACGCCGACAACGACGTCCGCTGCATGCTGTCGGTGCCGCTCGTCGAACGCTCGCAGCTCGTCGGCGTGCTGCAGGTCGTCGACAGCGAGCAGGGTGCCTTTTCGCTCGAAGATGAACGCGTGGCGGAGACGCTCGCGGCGCAATGCGTCGTCTTCATCCAGCGCGAGCGCATGTCGCGCTCCCTGGCTCAGGCAGAGAAACTCGATCGCGAGATCAAGCTCGCCCGCGAAATCCAGATGAGCACGCTGCCGTCGGAAATGCCGCAACTGGCGGCGTACGACATGGCCGGCCAGTTCTGCCCGGCAGACCAGACCGGTGGCGATACCTTCGATCTCGTTCCCCTGGATGAGCGGCGTCTCTTCCTGTTGCTCGGCGACGCCAGCGGGCACGGGATCGGGCCTGCGCTCAGCGCCACGCAGATGACGGGCATGCTGCGCGTCGCGTTGCGGCTCGGCGCCGATCTGGATGCGATCTTCGCCCAGGTCAACAACCAGCTGGTCGAGGACCTGCCGGAGGAGCACTTCGTCACTGCATTTTTCGGCGTCCTTGACACCGTTGCACACCGGGTCGATTACCACTCCGCGGGCCAGGGCCCCCTGCTGCATTTTCAGGCCGCCACGGGCGCGTGCCGCTGGCTCTCGCCCACGACGTTTCCACTCGGGTTCATGGCATTTCCCGCCGTTGATCCGCCGCAGCAGATCGAACTCGCGCCGGGCGACATCCTCGGTCTGATCACCGACGGCGTATTCGAGCGTGAGAACCCGGCGGGCACGATGTTCGGCACCGCAGGGGTCGAGCAAGTGCTGCGCACGCGCCACGAAGGCTCGATGTCCGACCTGCTGGCGCGACTGCTGCAGGCGGTGCACGTGTTTGCGGATGGCCACCTGCAGGAGGACGACATCACGATCGTGCTGCTTGCGCGCAGTGGCGAGACCGCCGGCCGCACCACGATCCAGCGCTATTTTCCACGCTCGCTCGATGCGCTTGACGGCATCTTCCGGTTCGTCGGCGATTTCATCGCGGCGCGCTCGCTCGATGCCGAACTGCACATGCCGGTGTGCTTCATCGTCGAAGAGCTGTTCACGAACTTCATCAAGTACAACGCGACCAGCCCGCACGACATTTCGCTGAGCCTCGGCCACACGCCCGAGCAGCTCACCGTGCGGATCACGGATTTCGACGTGGATCCGTTCGACGTCACGCACGCGCCGGCGGTCGACATCGACAAACCGCTCGCCGAGCGCCAGCCAGGCGGGCTGGGTCTGCACCTGGTGAAGCAGATGGCGACCACGCTCCAGTACGAGTACACGGAGCGTCGCAGCACGATCACGTTTACCAAGGCACTCGAGGCAGGGTGAGACTTGATGTTCGAGATTCGATTGGGCGGGCAGGGCGAAATCATCATGACCGGGCGGCTGGATGCGGCCCAGTGCGACAAGGCGCTGCAGTTCATGGATGGCATACCCGCGCCACGCGTGGTTGACCTGGCCGGGCTCGACTACGTGTCCAGCGCCGGCCTTGGCGTGCTGCTCAAGACACAGAAGCGCGTGATGGCGTCCGGGCAGGGACTGCGGCTCGTCAATGCCAACAAGCATATCCGCGACATCTTCAAGTACGCGGGGTTCGACCGGATCTTTGAGATCGTCACGGCCGGAAGTTGACGGCCGATGGACCGGTTACCCGACCAACTTTCTGGGCGTCCGCCGGTATTTATGAACGACGAGAGCGATGGAGCACTGGTCAGACGTACGTGCAGCGGGGAGCCCCGGGCCTTCGAAGCCCTGGTCCGGCGGCACGAAAAAACGGTTTTCAACGCGGCGTTGCGCATGCTGCACGACCGCGAAGAAGCCCGGGACGTCTCCCAGACTGTGTTTCTCAAGGTGTACGAGCACCTTGGAGAGTACGACCCGTCGCACAAGTTCTACAGCTGGATCTACCGGATCGCGCTCAATGAATCGATCAAGTCCCTGCAGCGCCGGAAACCCACCGCGGCTCTCGATTTCGAGACGCCCGATGGCGCGCCTGGCCCGGAGGGTGCCTTCGACCAGCGCCAGCTCAGCGACGGCATGGCGGCCGCGATCATGAGTCTCCGTACCGAACACCGCGCCGTGATCGTGCTGCGGCACTTCATGGACTGCAGCTATGAGGACATGGCCGCCATCCTCGAACTGCCTGAGAAAACCGTAAAATCGCGCCTGTTCAGCGCCCGGCAGCTGCTCAAGACGGCGATGGAAACCAGGGGATGGGCGTCGGCATGACCGGCCAGGACACCACGTTTGAACTGATCAACGCCGAAATCGACGGCGCGCTCACCGGTCCGCAGCGGGCTGAACTCAACCGCCTGCTGCTCGCCGATCCGTCCGTGCGCGCGCTGCGCGACAGCCTGACGCGAACCTGTCGTACTCTCGACGAGATGCCCAGAGAAGAAATCCCCGCGGGCCTGCACGAAGCCATCGTGTCGGGCTTGCCCGTGAACGCGCCGAGGTCACACGTACTCCGCCGTGCGGCGTTCACCGCCCGCCCGTTGCTCCGTTATGCCGCTGCCTTCGGCGGTGGCCTGCTGGTCAGCGCGCTGGCCTTCCAGTTCGGCAGACTCGACTCGACGGAGTTCGGCGCTGGGGAGCTTGCTGGCACGATCGCCGATGCCACGCATGCCGAGGCGCGGATGATCGTGGATCTCGACCAGGTCCGCGGCTCGATCACGCTCACGGGTGCGGCCGAGGCGCCGCAGGTCGTGACGTCGCTCAAGTCCAGTCAGCCGGTTTCGATCGTCACGCGATTGCATGACGACGGCCTGGTGGAAGTGCAGGTCGTCGACGATGCGACGAAAAACGTGTTGCAGCGCGGTAGTCTGCGCATCGGCTCGGGGCACTGACGGAGAAGCTGATCTTTTTGGGCCGTCGCCAACTTTAGGCGGCGAGCGCGGTACTTCAAGTTGTAGTTCAACAAACAACGCCCGGACTTTCGGGCTACTGCAGGGGAAGAGACTCATGGCCAATCAAGGGAATTCGCGGAAGTTCTGGGTTGCCGGTGGCGCGCTCGCCGTGATCGGCGTGGTGGGCATGATTGCCCTCGACTATCCGCCCGCCAGCGAAGACGCGTCGGGAACGATCGTCCCGGCCAAGCGTTTCCGCGCGGACGGCGGCGGCGCGACGATCCTGGGTGATTCAACGGCGACGCAGTCGGGTGTGAACATCGCGAACGGAGTAAGCGGTGCCGCCGGTGCCGCCGGTGCCGCCGGTGCGGCCGGTGCGGCCGGTGCGGCTGGCGCGGCCGGTGCTGCGGGTGCTGCGGGTGCTGCGGGTGCTGATGCTGCGGCTGGCGCAGCTGGTGCCGCTGGTGCGGCCAAGGGTGCTGCCGGCGCGGCTGGTGCTGCCGGTGCCGCCGGTGCGGCCGGTGCTGCCGGTGCTGCCGGCGCGGCTGGTGCTGCCGGTGCTGCCGGTGCTGCCGGTGCTGCCGGTGCGGCTGGTGCTGCCGGTGCCGCCGGTGCTGCTGGCGCAGCTGGTGCGGCCAAGGGTGCTGCTGGCGCGGCCGGTGCTGCGGGTGCTGATGCTGCGGCTGGCGCAGCCGGTGCCGCTGGTGCGGCCAAGGGTGCTGCCGGTGCTGCTGGCGCGGCCGGTGCTGCTGGCGCGGCCGGTGCTGCTGGCGCGGCCGGTGCTGCTGGCGCGGCCGGTGCTGCTGGCGCGGCCGGTGCTGCTGGCGCGGCCGGTGCTGCTGGCGCGGCCGGTGCTGCTGGCGCGGCCGGTGCTGCTGGCGCGGCCGGTGCCGCTGGCGCGGCCAAGGGTGCGGCTGGCGCGGCCGGTGCCGCTGGCGCGGCTGGTGCGGCCGGCACGTCCAAGCGCTGAGTCGCGGCTCTGCGTTCAGCAGGGCTGATGTGATTGAGAGCGGACCCTTCCTCGGGAAGGGTCCGTTTTTTTCATTTCCGGGGCGGGCGCGCTGGGAGGGCCCGCGATAGGCGCGGCGTCATGAGAATAAAGACGCGCCGGATGCGGGGGCATCTCGCGCAGGCTGCTGCGGTCTTCATTGCGGCATTCGCCAGCGGCGGTCAGGCGCGTGCGCAGGATCTGAAGATCATCGAGACCGACGAACTCCAGGTCGTCTACTTCGATCCATCGGGCGCGTCCCTCGCGCCGTACGTCACCCAGAGTTTCCTGAACAGCCTCAACGCACAGAAGAAACTGTTCGGCTACCAGCCGGACGGCAAGGTGTCGATCCTGCTGCAGGACTTCAGCGACCGCGGCAATGCGACCGCGATCCTCGGCGCGCCCCGCAATCGGATCTTCATCGACGTCGCGCCACCAGTGCTGTCGTTCGAGACGTTCAGTCCGGGTGAACGGGTCTACACGTTGTCGAACCACGAGTTGGTGCACACCGTCGTCGGCGATCAGGCAAGTCAATCCGACGAGACGGCACGCCGCTGGCTCGGTGGCAAAGTCGCACCCGCGGCCGAGCACCCCGAAACCATTCTCTACAACTACCTCACCAACCCGCGGGCTTCGACACCGCGTTGGTACCAGGAAGGCAGCGCCGTCTTCATGGAGACCTGGTACGGCGGTGGACTCGGCCGTGCGCAGGGCGGCTACGACGAGATGGTTTTCCGCGCGATGGTGCGCGATAAAGCCACGTTCTATGATCCGCTGGGCCTGGTGTCGAAAGGCACGGAAGTCGACTTCCAGTCCGGCGCAAATGCGTACCTCTACGGCACGCGCTTCATGAGCTACCTCGCGTTGCAGTACACACCCGAGAAGGTGATCGACTGGCTGCGGCGCGCGGATCGCACAGAAAGCTATTACGCGCGTGACTTTGAACGCGTTTTCGGCAAGCCGCTACCAGAAGCCTGGCAGGACTGGATCGGTTGGGAGCGTGAATTCCAGGAGGCCAACCTGAAGTCGGTGCGCGAGCACCCGATCACTCCGTACACCGAAATTGCGCGCCGCGGGCTCGGTGCAATCTCACGATCGTACTTGAGCAAGGACAAGACCCGGCTGTATGCAGCGGTTCGCTATGCAGGCCGCGTGCCGCACCTCGTCAGCATCGACGTGGCGACAGGCGCAGTCACCGAACTCGCGGAGATCGAGGGCGCCGTGTCCTATCGTGTTGCATCGCTCGCGTACGATCCGCAAGGCGAGAAGCTGTTCTACACGAGCGACAATCTCACCTACCGCAACCTCAACGAATACGACCTCAAGACCGGCGCGACACGCGAGCTGTTCGCCGCCGCACGCATCGGCGATCTCGCCTATAACCCGGTGGACCGTTCGCTGTGGGGCCTGCGCACCAACAATGGCTTCGTGATGGTCGTGCGCATCCCGTACCCCTACAAGGAATGGCAGACTCTCCACGTCTACCCGTTCGGTGAGGTGCCGTTCGACCTCGACGTCTCGCCCGATGGCAAGCTTGTGTCCCTGTCGATGGCGGGGCCCGACGGCGAGCGTTCGGGTGTGCAGGTGATGCAACTGCGCGTGATGAGCGCCGAAAAGCTGCTGGCGGGCGACCCAACGCCATTGCACAAGTTCGAACTCGGCACGGCGTTGCCGGAAGGCTTCACGTTTTCTCCCGACGGCCGCTACCTGTACGGCAGCTCGTATTACACGGGCGTCTCCAACATCTACCGGTACGAACTCGCCACGGGGAAACTCGAGGCGCTGAGCAACGCGGATGTCGGCTTTTTCAGGCCGATGCAGCTCGACGACAAGCGGCTGGTCGTCTTCCACTACGCGGCCGAGGGGTTCGTGCCGGCAACGATCGAGCCCCAACCCACCGAGGACCTCAGTGCGATCCGCTTCCTCGGCGAGGCGATCGCCACGACGCACCCCATCGTGCAATTGTGGGGCGCTGGGCCGCCGAGCCAGGTGGATTACCAGGCCAGCGTCCGTCGCGATGCGCCGTACCATCCGCAGCGCGAGATGTCGCTTGAATCGCTGGTTCCGATCGTCGAGGGTTACAAGGACTCGGTGGCCTTCGGCGCCTTCGCGCGCTTCAGCGATCCGATCGGCTTCGACAACCTGAACCTCACGGCCAGCTACAGCCCGGACGACGAGCTGGAGTCCGATGAGCGTCTGCACGCGTCGCTGATCTACAGGCACTACCTGTGGACCGCGGGCCTGCGCTGGAATCCGGCCGATTTCTTCGACCTGTTCGGTCCGACCAAGCGCAGTCACAAGGGGTACAGCGGCTTCGTTTCCTACGAGCACCCGCTGCTCTACGAGCCGCCGGAGACGCTGAGCCTGGTCGCCAAGGTCGCCTATTTCGGGGAGCTCGACACACTGCCCGGCTTCCAGAACGTCGAGTCCCCAACCGACCAGCTCGGCGAGGCGGAAATCGGGCTGGTCTACAAGTTCCCGCGATCCTCCGTCGGCAGCGTCGATGACGAAACCGGCATCCTGTGGTCCGTGCTCGCACACGCCTACCATGCCGAAAGCGACATCACGCCGAGCCTGTTCGGCACCTTCGACATCGGCTGGCCGCTGCCTTTCGACCACACCTCGCTCTGGATCCGCACCGGCGCCGGCGTGGCGTCGGGTGAAGTCGAAGATCCGCTGGCCAATGCGTACTTCGGCGGGTTCCGCAACAACTACGTCGACAATGGCGAGGCCCAGCGCTACCGGGAATTGCTCAGCATGCCGGGGTTCGAGATCGACGCGCTGAACGGGCGTTCCTTCGTGAAAGGCATGGTCGAACTGAACCTGCCCCCGATCCGCTTCGATGCCCTGGGGAGCCCCGGCTTCTATGGCAGCTGGATCCGTTCGGCCCTCTTCACCACTGCGCTCGTGACCAACCCGGACTCGCCGCGGGACAAAGTCGAAGCGTTCAATGTCGGCGTGCAGTTCGATCTGCAGTTGCACGTCCTCAATCGACTGCCGATGATGCTGTCCCTGGGCTACGCCAGGGGATTCGAAGGTGACGGCAAGGGTGAGGACGAGATCATGCTGTCGCTCAAGGTGCTCTAAGGCGTATTCCACGGCCCGAGGTCGCCGCGCATGATCCTGCACTGGATCTTTCGCGGCACCATGGCGCTGCTGCCGGTACTCGTGTTCCTGGGCGCCCTGGTCTATTTCGACAGTTTCAAGGTCGTGCGCGCCAAGGCGATCATCGTCGCCGCTGCGGCCGGCATGCTCGCCGCATTCGCCGGCTACTGGATCAACGGCCTGCTGCTCGACCGCATCGACATTGGCTACGTGCCTTATTCACGCTGGATTTCGCCTTGGCTGGAGGAGTCGCTCAAGGCAGCGCTGATCGTCTACCTGATCCGCACCCGTCGCATCGGCATGCTCGTCGACGCGGCGATTTACGGGTTCGCCGTCGGGACGGGATTCGCCCTGTTCGAAAACCTGTACTTCCTGATGATGCGGCCCGAGACGCATCCCGTCGTGCAGGTCATCCGCGGCTTCGGCACGGCGATCATGCACGGCGGTGCCACCGCCGTTTTCGCCATCGTCGCGGTGTCGCAGGCCGAACGCTTCCCCGACAAGTGGCTGCGCGTCTTCCTGCCGGGACTGGTCGCCGCCGTCATCCTGCACGGCGTCTACAACACGCTGCTGGTGCGTCCGGTGTTCGCGACCCTGGGCGTGCTCATGCTGCTGCCGCCGCTGATCTACTTTGCATTCGAGAACAGCGAACGAACGCTGCGCGACTGGCTCGAGTCGGACCTCGATTCCGACGTGCAGCTGATCGAGACGATCAACGCCGGCGAGTTCCTCGATTCGCACGCCGGGCGCTACGTGAACTCACTGCAGGACAGGTTCGACGGCCCGGTTCTCGCGGACATGCTGTGTTACCTGCGCCTGCACTGCGAACTCGCCTTGCGCGCCAAGGGCGTGCTGATGCTGCGGGAGAGCGGCTTCGACGAGCCGCCACTCGACGACGAGGTGAAGGCGCAGATTGAAGAGTTGCGCTATCTCGAGCGTAGTATCGGGAAATCAGGGCAGCTCGCCCTCCGCCCCATTCTCATGGCTACGGGCAAGGATCTCTGGCAGCTGCAGTGGCTGCAGCATTGACTACGCGGCGCTGACGACGGCCTGCGCCAGTGCCAGACGGCCGGCTCACCCGCGCCCGCTGGCGTTGTTCTTCGCGTCGAGTTCCGCCCACCGCTCGAACGCCACCTCCAGCGCCCGCTCGATTTCCGTCGCACGAGCGGCGTCCTTGCGCATCTGCTCGCCGCCTCGCCGGTGGTACTCTGGCCCGCTCATCGCCTGCGTCAACGCGCGCTGTTCGCCTTCGAGCGCCTCGATCTGCAGCGGCAACTGCGCCAGCTCCCGCGTTTCCTTGTAGCTCATCCTGGCCGGCAATTTCCCAGTGCCACCTCGCGCCAAGGCCGGGGCGGGAACGTGAGCGTGAGGGGTCGTGGTTGCGGGCTTCGCTGCCGGCCGTTGCCGCAGCCAGTCGCTGTAGCCGCCTACGTATTCGCGCCAGCGGCCGTCGCCCAGCGGCGCAAGCACCTGGGTCACCACGTTGTCGAGGAACGTGCGGTCGTGGCTCACCAGCAGCAGCGTGCCGGAGTAGTCCTGCAGCGTCTGCTCCAGCAGTTCCAGCGATTCGATGTCGAGATCGTTGGTGGGTTCGTCCATCACCAGCACGTTCGCCGGCCGCGCGAAGAGCCGCGCCAGCAACAGCCGGTTGCGCTCGCCACCGGAGAGCATGCGCACCGGCGATTCCGCCCGTTGCGCAGGAAACAGGAAGTCGGCCAGGTAGCTCACGACGTGACGGCGTGATTCGCCTTCACCGACCCAGTCGGAGTTGGGGCTGACGGTGCCGGCCACCGTGGCATCGAGATCGAGCTGCGCGCGCAGCTGGTCGAAGTAGGCGACGCTGACCTGCGAGCCGAACCTGACTTCGCCGTTGTCGGGTTCGAGCGTACCAAGAATGAGCTTGAGCAGCGTCGACTTGCCAGCGCCGTTCGGGCCGATGAGTCCGAGGCGGTCGCCGCGCATCACGCGCAGATCGAGGTTGCGCACCACGGCTCGACCGTCGAATGCCTTGGTGACGTTGCGTAATTCCGCGACCAGCTTGCCCGAGCGCTCGCCGGAATCCACGTTGAGCTTCACGTTGCCCAACCGCTCGCGCCGCGCATCGCGCTCGCGCCGCAGCTGCTCCAGGCGCTTGACCCGGCCTTCGTTGCGAGTGCGTCGCGCCTCGATGCCCCTGCGGATCCAGACTTCTTCCTGCGCCCAGAACTTGTCGAACTTGCGGTTGAGCACGGCTTCCTCAGCCAGTTGCTCCGCCTTGCGTCGTTCGTAAGCAGCGTAATTGCCCTGGTACGAGCGCAGCATCCCGCGATCGAGCTCGACGATGCGGGTTGCGACGCGGTCGAGGAAGGAGCGGTCGTGCGTAACGACGATAACCGCCGGGCTGCCTGCGATGATCAGCTCCTCGAGCCGTTCTATGCCGTCGATGTCGAGGTGATTCGTGGGTTCATCCAGCAGCATCACGTCGGGCTCGAGGGCAAAGGCGCCCGCCAGCGCGGCACGCTTGCGTTCGCCCCCTGACAGGCCGGCGGTGGTTGCGGTGCCTTCAAGGCCGAAGCGATGCAGGTACTCGACGATTCGCGCGTCCACACGCCAGCGCACACGATCGTCTTCGATCGAGTCCAGCTCGGCCCAGAGCGCGAGGGATTCGCGCAGGCTCGGCGCGGACGGCAGCTCGGGTTCCTGACGGATCGATACCACGCGCACCCCGCCGGACTTCTGCATCTCGCCGTCGTCGAGTGCGATCCGGCCCGCGATTACTTCCAGCAGCGACGACTTGCCGGTGCCGTTGCGGCCGATCAGCCCGACGCGTTCGCCCGGTTCGAGACTGAACTCGGCGCGGTCGAGAAGGGGGTGGGTGCCGAAGGCGAGTTCGGCGCGAAGCAGCGTGAGCAGTGGCATGAGGCGCGCGAGCATCGCACAGTGCAGCACATCCGGACAGGGCGGGCGCTGACTGCGTCCGCCACCTTCCCGCTCGTCCCCGCGACTGCGCAGTCGCAGCGATTTCTACGCGCAAGCCCTCATGAATTGTTGCGCTGCACGATGTTGTTATCCGGCAGCAGCAGGAGTTTAGCGGGCAGGCCGCGAGCTGAACTCGCACGAGCATTAAAAGTCTGCGGCCGGTGAGTAGGGGGAGTGAAATCATGGGCGATCGTCTCGCCCGTCTCGAATCTACTGTCGAGCACCTGCGATCCACGATCGAGTCGCTTCAACAGCGGATCGACGCCCTGGAAGCGGCGCCTCCTGCTGTTGCGCGCCTCGCCGCTGATGCACGTACCGGAATGCCTGCGCAACCAGGCCCGAAACACGAATCACCTGGCCTGTCGAAGCGCGACCCGTACGATCCGATCGCCATCCTTTCCCTGGTCGGCCGGCTTTTCCTCGTTCTCGCTGGCGGATTCTTCCTGCGTGCGATGACGGAAGCGGGCCTGTTGTCGCCACAGGTTGGCATCGCGCTGGCGTTCGCATACGGCCTGATGTGGCTCTTCCTCGCCGATCGCGCCGGTCGGCTTGGGCTGGTATCGAGCGCCCTGGTCCATGCGCTTGCGGCGGCCATGGTCGTGTTTCCGCTGCTGATCGAGGCGACGACACGATTCAAGGTGCTGACTGGTTCGGGTAGCACCGCGGGTCTGGTGATCATGACCGCGGCCATGCTGCTTGTTGGTTGGCGCCGGCGTCTGCGCGCCGTCGCATGGGTCGCGATCCTGGCCGCGCTGCCGACCAGCCTCGTCCTGCTGGCCAAGACCGGCGTGTTCGTGCCGATCTCGCTCTACCTGATCGCCCTCGGAGTGGCGACATTGTGGCTGGGCTACTCGCGTGGCTGGATGGGGATCTGCTGGCCGGTGGCACTTACGGCAGACGCGGTCGTCGCTGGAGTGACGTTGCGTGCACTCTCTCCGGACCACGTCGACGCGTACCGCGTCGCCTTGTTTCTGCAATGGGCACTGCTCGCCGCCTACTTCGTCAGTGTCGCGATTCGCACGCTCGTCCGCGGTCGCAACGTTGCCCTGTTCGAGATCGTGCAAGTGGCGGCCGCGCTGCTCATTGCATTCGTCGGGACCAGCATGCTGACGCAAGCAACCGGTGTGCTGCCTGCTGCGATCGGTGTGATCAGCCTGGCCATGGGGGCGGCATGTTACGTCGTGACGTTGGTGTTCATGGAAGGACGCCGGGACTGCGAGAGGAACCTGTATTTCTACTCGACGCTCGCGCTCGTGCTGGTCGTCGCCGGCCTCGCGCTCGTGGCTCGCGCGCACTGGATTGCCATGGTATTCGCGGTGCTGGCGGTGATTGCCGCCGGAATGTGGTCTCGCACCGGCCGGCTGTACCTGCTGCTCCATGGCGCGGCTTACGTCGTCGCGGCCAGCGTCGCGTCGCAGGCACTGCGATACGGCGCGTGGGCGCTGGCAGTCAACCCCGTCGGGCCCTGGTTGCTACCCAGTGCCGTAATGATCGTCATGCTGGTCGCGGGCGCGCTGTCGGCATGGTTTGCAGCGGCGCGACCTGGTCCAGACGGTGGCGTACTGGCCAACGGGCTGAGACTCATCATCGTCGTGGTTCTCGTCTGGGTTGCCTGTGGCGCGGTGACCGGCGTGCTCGCTCCCGCAGCAGCCGGGCTGGCCGATCGCAGCGTGGACCTCGGCGCGCTGGCTACATTGCGCACTGGAGTGCTCGCCGTGGCCGCGCTGGTGATTGCGTGGGCCGGTCGCCAGGCGCGGTTCCGCGAATGGACGTGGCTGGTCTATCCGCTTCTGGTCGTGATCGGCCTGAAGATGGTTGTGCAGGACTTCAAGTTCTCGCGACCGGCGACGCTGTTCATCGCGCTGGCGCTCTACGGTGCCGCACTCATCATCGCGCCGCGCCTGCGCCGTGGCGGCGACAAAGCCCGCGTGACCTCGGGCATGACTCAAACAGTGGGGGGCTGATCCGTGAAATTTCCTGAGCAGGTGACGCGTCTCGGCATCGTCATCGCCGTCATCGCGGCGGTCGTCCTGTTGCTGCGCTTCGTGATCCTGCCGGAGTCGCTGTTCTCGGCGCGACCGCACCAGGCGGCTGCGGCCGAGCGGGAGATGGCGAAGCCGCTGCGCCATGCCGGCGTCGCAGTGTGCCGCGAGTGCCATGGGGAACAGTTCGAACTCAAGTACGGCGGCAAGCACCGCAACATCGGTTGCGAGAACTGCCATGGCCCCGCGGCCAGCCATGCGGCCGACGAGAACGCCGCGAAGCCCCCGCTGCCGCGCGAACGCGAGGCCTGCCTCGCCTGCCACGGCTACGATTCTTCACGTCCCAACGGCTTCCCCCAGGTTGATCCGCTCAAGCACCGGCCGCGCAAGAAGTGCGTCTCCTGTCACGATCCACACGATCCAGTGCCGCCGAAGGCGCCGACGGAGTGCACGGGTTGTCACGGTCGCATCGAGCACACGAAGGCCATGTCAACCCACGCGCTGCTGCCTTGCGCGAGCTGTCACGCAGTCGATGAGCAGCACATGACCGAGCCGCGCCTGGCCCTGCCGACCAAGCCCGACAGTCGTGAAGTCTGCGGGCGGTGCCACGTGCCCGGTTCGACCGATCCGGCGGCATCGAAAGTCTCCGTCGACATGGCTGCACACGGCGGCACTTACGTCTGCTGGGAGTGCCATTACGCTCACCTGCCCGAGGGACGAAAATGAACAAGCGCGAGTTCCTCAAGGACGCGATCCTCTTCTTCCCCGCTGCGGCCACGCTGCAGGCTCTTGCGCCCGCGGCCGAAGGGAAAGCGGAGCCCGCGAAGACCCCGGCGGACTACGATGCTACGAGGCACTGGTACGGCATGGGCATCGATGTCGACAAGTGCATCGGCTGCAATCGCTGCGTCGAGGCCTGCAAGGCGGAGAACAATGTGCCCGACGAGCCGTTCTTCTTCCGCACCTGGATCGAGCGCTACCAGATACACGAGAACGGCGAGACCAGTGTCGAATGCATCAGCACGCGCGCCGGGCTGCCGGAACAGGCGCCGCCGGAGGATCCAACCGTCGTGCGCACGTTCTTCGTGCCCAAGCTCTGCAACCAGTGCGCACACCCGCCCTGCGTGCAGGTCTGCCCAGTGGGTGCGACCTTCCAGACGCAGGACGGCGTCGTCCTGGTGGACGAGAAGCGCTGCATCGGCTGCCGCTACTGCATCCAGGCCTGCCCGTACGGTGCGCGGTATCTGAACCCGCGGACAAAAACGGCAGACAAGTGCACGTTCTGCTACCACCGCATAACCGAGGGTCTGCTGCCGGCGTGTGTCGAGGTTTGCCCGACGGAGGCGAGGATCTTCGGTGACCTGAAGGGCAAGGCTGACCGCCTGGTGCGCTTTCACCGCGTGAACCAGATCAGTGTCCTGAAGCCGGACTTGAATACCGAGCCGAAGGTGCTTTACGCCCAGCTCGACGGAGAAGTGCGATGAGCGGCGCGATTCCGGACAGCCTGAACGAACAACTCAGCCACCAGCTGAGCCAGGTGGTGGGCTTCATCTACCCGAACGAAGTCGAGACCCAGTGGGCGATCCTGATCGTGGTGTATCCGTACCTGACGGGCATCGTCGCCGGTGCCTTCATCCTCGCCTCGCTGGTCAAGGTGTTCAACGTCGTCGAGGTGCAGCCGATCTACCGGCTGGCCTTGCTCACGGCGCTGTCGTTCATGCTGGTCGCCGGGATGCCGCTGCAACTGCACCTCGGGCACCCAGAACGCGCCTACGAGATCTTCTTCACGCCGCAGCCTACCTCGGCAATGGCCATGTTCGGCTTCGTCTACCTCTGGTACCTGCTGGGCATCCTGCTGATCGAGATCTGGTTCGAGTACCGGCAGCAACTGGTGCTGATGGCGCAGCAGTCCCGCGGCTTGCTGAAGGGAATCTATGGCGCCCTTTCGCTGTTCTCGAAGGACGTGAGCCCCGAGGCGCTGGCGTTCGACCACAAGGCGAGCAAGCTGATCACGATCATCGGCATTCCCTCGGCGTTCCTGCTGCACGGCTACGTCGGTTTCATTTTCGGCTCGGTCAAGGCGAACCCCTGGTGGGGGAGCGTCCTCATGCCGATCGTGTTCCTCATGTCTGCCATCGTGTCGGGCATTGCCATGGTGATGTTCCTGTACATCCTGTTGAGCCTCGTGCGCAACGAGAAGCTCGACATGCGCTGCCTGGACAAGATCGGGCTGTTCCTGCTCGTCGCGATCATCGTCGACTTCGTGCTGGAGGCGCTCGACTACATCCACCGCCTCTACCAGAGCGAGGAGTCCATCGGCATCCTCACGCAGCTGGTGTCGTCCAAGCTGTTCCTGAGCCTGGTCGTCGTGCAGTTGCTGCTCGGCATGCTGCTGCCCCTGGTCATCCTGGTGCTGGTGCGCAGCGTTCGCTTCAACGAGGAGTTGCGCAAGGTGCTGTACTTCACGACGTCGCTGCTGATCCTGCTTGGCATCTTCAGCATGCGGTGGAACGTAGTCATCGGTGGCCAGCTGTACTCGAAGAGCTTGCGCGGCCTGATGGCCTACAAGATGGAGATCACGGGCATCGAGAGCCTGCTGACGGCACTGGCGCTGCTCGCGCTGCCCTTCATCATCCTGGCCGTGCTGTATCGGCTGCTGCCGCCGCGGTGGATGGAGAATCACTCGCCGACCGGGATCGATCGACCAACTGGAGTACTTACGTGATGAACAAATCAATGCTGCCGGTGACGCTTGCGGCCCTGGCCCTGCTAGCCGCACCAGTCCATGCCGCGGACGTTGCCGCGGGCAAGGCGCTGGCGGAGGCGAGTTGCGCCGACTGTCATGGAGACGACGGCGCCGGTGACGATGACTATCCGGCCATTGCCGGAATGGCCGTGGAAAAGTTCACCAAGGCGATGCAGGAATACCAGGACGGGACCCGCACCAAGAACCCGAAGATGACCAAGGAGGCGAAAAAGGTCAGCGCCGCGCAGATTGCCGACCTGGCGGCCTATTACGGCAAGCTCAAGTAGGGCCCGCGTCCAGCCCTCGTCAGCGATCGACCGCAAGGAAAAGACCCCGGCCACCCGGCCGGGGTCTGCTCATTTGCACCTCGTTACGGGTGCTCAGGTGGCGGGGCTTGCCGCGGCTTCGGTTGCGACGCCTTCTTCGGTTGCCGCCGGCTCGGGCGGGGCTTCCTGCAGGCCTAGCTCCTGCAGTACCGCCGAGTTGGACTCTTCCTCGGCCACGATGTTGTGGCAGGTGTTGCACTTCTTGCCGATCTTCGCGCCGTCGTCCGTCTTGTGCTTGTTGTCGTGACAGCGGAAGCAACCGGGCGAATCCTGGTGCCCGACGTGGTTCGGGTAGGTGTTCCATTTCACTTTCATGTGCGGGAAATTGTTCCACGCGTAGGCGTCGCCGAGCGCCTTGCCAGCCTGCTCGACAGCTGGCGTGCCGGCGAGGTCGGGATAATTCTGCGCGTAGAACGCCTGCACGGCGGCCGCGATCCCGTCGCGTGCCTCGGCGTGCGACGCGTACTCCTTCGCCGTGATGATGCGCAGGCCTTCCCGCCGGATGTATGGCAGCGAGCGGTCGATGCGGCCTTCCTCCAGCGCAAGGTCGACCTCGAACTCCGGGCTGCGATAGATGTGCGAGGCGCGATTGTGGCAGTCGACGCAATCCATGGTGCGCCACTCCGTACCCTCGGGAGCCGGCTCCGCTCCCTTGAACAGCTTCTTGGTGCCGCCCTCGGCCAGGTCCGTCAGCTCGACCTCGTACATGATTTCGCGGGTCGGGTCGGCGCGGTAGCGGACCTGGTGGTTGGGGTCGACGTGCCAGTGGATTCCCTGTGACTGGCCCGCCTGCTTGCCACCGACCTTGACCATCAGCGCCGTCTTCATCTCCGTGTTGGCTTCGTCCTCCGCGTAATGCGTGCGGACCTTGAGCCGCTCGCCGACGAACTTGGTCGGCCAGTGGCACTGTTCGCAGGTGCCGTTGGCCGGGCGCAGCGAGTGCACGGGCGTCGGGATCGGTCGGGGGTAAAGGTCGAGGGCGACTGCGATCAGCTGCCACGAACCGGATATCTTGGCCTTCACAAACCACTGTGCGCCCGGGCCGATGTGGCAGCCGGCGCAGCCGACGCTGACATGCGGCGAGCGCTGGAATGCGGTGTGTTCCGGCTCCATGACCTGGTGGCAGGCCATGCCGCAGAACTCCGTCGAGTCCATGTAGTGGACGGCCTTGAAGGTCAGGCCGGCGGCGAGGGCGATTACCGGCACGGCCAGGGCCATGAATCCGAGCAGCACGCCGCGAGTGCTTTCCTTGTTGAGGTCGATGACCGGCAGGTGACCGACGGGCTTGCCTTCTGCAGCCGCTTTCGCGTCGCGCCGCTTTTTCAGCCAGATGCCCGAGGGGGACCGTGAAGACGCCGGCGAGGAACATCATCGGCAGCACGACGAATGTCACGATGCCGAGGTAGGCACCGCCCTGGAAGCCCATCGCCTGCATCACCAGCAGTGCCAGGATGAACAACAGGCTCACCACCATCATCAGCGTGCCGATGAGGCTGATGATGTTGCCGGTGATTGCCGCGAAGAAATGTTTGATCATGAATTGCCCCGACCCTGTTATCTGCCTTGTTCGTTGTCCGCAATCGCCGGTGACCCGCGCCCAGCCCTGCTTCCGGGCGCAAGCATATCTCCGGGCTGCGCTCATCACCATTCGATACGACAGCCGGCCGGCGGGACAGTCCCGCCGGCCGGCTGCGATGCACGGTTGTGCCGCTAGAACAGATGCATCGCACCGCTGGCGAGCGCCCTGAAGATCAGGAAGGCCAGCCAGACGCCGACGATGACCGCCGTGAAGCCGAACATGTGCGCAATCTGGATGTGCGCCTTGGACGGCGGCGGTACGAAGTACTGCTCGAGCGTGTTGCTGTCCACGAGGCGCTGGTACTCGCAGCGGCCGTTCTTCCTTGAAGCGATGCAACGGCATGCTGCCGGTGAAGATCACCGGATCCATCGGGAAGCTTTCCGGCCGCAGATGCGTGTGGAAGAAGTGGAACAGGAAGATGAAGCCCGTTGCGAGCAGCGCTTCGTCACTGTGGATGATGTAGGCGGCATTCAGTGCCCAGCCCGGCAGGACCTGCGTGAAGAAGCCCGGGAACCACAGGATCAGGCCCGAGACGCCGATCATGCCGACGCCCCAGAAGACCGCGAGGTAGTCGAACTTCTCCCAGTACGCCCAGCGGTCGAGTGCGGGGCGCGGGCCGAGATACAGGAAGTACTTCAGGTTCGCCCACAGGTCCTGGACGTCCTTGAGGTTCGGCGTCATCGAGCGCCAGCCCCAGAAGTAGCCTTTCTCGCGCTTGAGCACGACGTCACGGAACAGCATCGCCAGGTGCACGGCGAAGTAGCCGAACGTGACGATCGCCGCGAAGCGATGCAGGAAGCTCGCGATCTCAGGCCCGCCCAGCGCGGCCATCAGGCCCGGCGCCCAGGGCGCCGCCGCGAACTTGAGCGGCAGGCCGGTCACCGAGAGCAACAGGAAGCTCAGGATGATCGACACGTGCAGCCACATCTGCGTGGTCGTGAACCGTCGCACGTACGGCCCAGGCCCGAAATGCTCGACCTTGAACTCGCCGCGCAGGCGGCCGACCAGCGTGCGTTGCAGCCACAGCAGTGCATGCAGGCCGAAGAAGCCGAACACGCCGAGCAGCAGCAGCGTCATGAACAGGTAGATGTAGTGCACCCATGGGTTCTGCGCAGCGTCCATCGGATCGCTGTGCGGCATGAAGGTCAGGAACGCCGCGTTGACCTTGCCTTCGTGGCAGCTGCTCGCGCCGCAGGTGGCCGCGAGGTTGTCCGGATGCGTCGCCGAGCGCGGGTCGCTCGCCGGCAGGTTGTGGTGCGGCGTGTGGCAGTCCGAGCACATGGCCGCCGAGCCGTGGCCGACGGCCGAGGCTTTGCCGTGAAAGCTGTCATGGAACGACTTGTAGAGGTCCTCGTGGCAATTGCCGCAGTCGCTCGGCATGTGCGTCCGCATCGCAGCGGTCGTCGGATCCTGGATCGCGTGCGCCTCGTGGCAGGTGCTGCAGACCGGGCCGTCCTTGCCTTCCCGCCACAACGCGCCGTGCGCGCTCTCGTCCCACTCCTTGAGGATGCCCTTGTGGCATTCGCCGCAGGTCTCGGGGCTCATCTTGTGCGAGGTGCGCGCGCCGGCGGCGTCGTGCCGCTGGATGTCGTGGCTGCCGTGGCAGTCGCTGCAGGATGGCGCGGCATCCGTAAGACCCGAGACGAACAGGGACCTGGCGTGCACGCTGGAGAGATAACCCTCCATCATGTCTTCGTGGCAGACGCCGCAGTTGCGAACCTGGTTGAGCGGCGCCATCGCCGCAGCCGGGTTGTTGCTGCGGACGAAGGTGTGCACGTTGCCGTGACAGCCTTCGCACGTCCCGGGCTTGCCTCCCTTGACCTTGGCGTGGACGCTGCCCTGGAACGGCGTGATCTCGTCCTCGTGGCATTCCATGCACACGTCGAAGGACACGGGTCCGAGGGGTTGGCGCTTGCCTTTGTGCTTCACGCCCAGGGCCGCCGTGTGGCAACCGACGCAATCGAGCTTCTTGTGCGCTGAGACCGCAAACTGCGCCTCGTGCA
The DNA here is from genome assembly GCA_963748985.1 of uncultured Pseudomonadota bacterium. Taxonomy (GTDB): domain Bacteria; phylum Pseudomonadota; class Gammaproteobacteria; order Steroidobacterales; family Steroidobacteraceae; genus RPQJ01. Next base: position 30,516 of record CAVVKQ010000006.1, on the reverse strand, counting down.
CGGCCACTGACTTGCCGGCCTCGTCCTTCATCTCGGCATCGTCGTGGCAGTTGAAACACTTCGAATTCGGGATTGCCGGCTCGATCGCCGCCGCGTCGGTTGCGGTGGCCGGCGGTGCCACCGCGGCTTCCTGCGCGCCGGCGGTCAGTGGACCCGCGAGTGCGACCAACAACGTGGAAAACGCGAGCGTGGAGAGGAGGCGGCGGATTCCAGACATGCTGAAGCTCCCATTCAGGGACGGCGCATGGGGCGTTTTTTCGCTTGCCCGTGCGTCGTGCACCGCAAAACGCGGACACGCGCGAATTTCACCTTATAAGGGCACGAAGGGGCTGCACGCATTTACCGAAGTTGCAATGACAGTTCGGCAGGCGCCTATTTCCCCTGCTCTTGCTGCTGCGTCCGCTCGGCGGGCGTCAGCGTGTTGGCAGGGCAGTCGCCGCAGCCTCCCGCCGGCGCCTTGGCCAGCCGGTGCAGCCAGGTTGCCATCCGACCGCGCAGGCCGGAGGACTCTTGACCGCCCAGGCCGTGGGCCAGGCGCAACGCAAAGCGGTTGCGTGAAACGGCCGGCGTCAGCGCCCAGGCCGCATAAACGGTGGCCGCCACGACGATCAGTCCCACCAGGATCGATTCGAACATCGGGGCGTCCTCCCGTTCAGCCCAGCAAGGCGCTCGCGACGCGGTACGTCACGAACGATGCGAGATAGGCCAGTGCGAACAGGTAAGCGGCCATTGCGATCGGGTACCGCCACGAGTTCGTCTCGCGCTTGACCACGACCAGCGTCGACAGGCACTGCGGCGCGAAAACGAACCACGCCAGCAGTGACAGCGCCGTTGCCAGGCTCCAGGTCTGCGCGATCATCGGCGCGAGCGTCCCGGAGACGTCGCCATCGTTCGACAGCGAGTACACGGTGCCGAGTGCGCCCACCGCGACTTCGCGCGCGGCGAGCCCGGGGACGAGCGCCAGCGAAATCTGCCAGTTGAAGCCGATGGGTGCAAACACGACTTCGAGCGCGCGTCCGATCATGCCGGCGAAGCTGTGGGTGATCGCGGGACCTTCGGCGCCGGGCGGCGGGGCCGGGTACGTGCTCAGGAACCAGAGCACGATCATCAGCGCGAGGATGATGGTGCCCACGCGCTGCAGGAACACCCTGGTGCGCTCCCACAGCCCGATGGCGAGGTTGTTGAGGTGCGGCCAGTGGTACTCGGGCAGTTCGAGCAGCAGCGGGTGATAAGCGGTCCTGAGCGCCGTGCGCTTGAGCAGGAACGCCACCGCCATCGCGGCGATGATGCCCGCGAAGTAAAGCGTGAACAGCACGAGGCCCTGCAGGTTGAACGGGCCTACGGCCTGCGACGGAATGAAGGCCGCGATCACGAGCGCGTAGACCGGCAGCCGGGCCGAGCACGTCATCAGCGGCGCGATCATGATCGTCGCCATGCGGTCGCGCAGGTTCGGGATGGTGCGTGTCGCCATGATGCCCGGAACGGCGCAGGCAAAGCTCGACAGCAGCGGAATGAACGCGCGACCGGAGAGTCCGACGGATCCCATCAGCCGGTCGAGCAGGTACGCGGCGCGCGGCAGGTAACCGCTGTCCTCGAGCGCGAGGATGAAGAAAAACAGGATCAGGATCTGCGGCAGGAACACGAGCACGCTGCCGACGCCCGCAACGACGCCGTCTACGAGCAGGCTGCGCAGCGCGCCATCGGGCAATGTCTGCTGCAGCCACGTACCCAGCGCGCCCACGCCGCCATCGATGAAGTCCATCGGGACGGCGGCCCAGCTGAAGACCGCCTGGAACACGAAGAACAGGATGGTCGCGAGAATCGCCGGGCCGGCGACCGAGTGCATGACCAGCGCATCGAGACGCGTGAGCGCCTGCTTGCGCATGGGTTCCGTGTAACCGATCGACTTCAGGATACGGCGCACGTCGCGCTGCGTGCGCTGGATCTCGTCGAACGTCGACTCGCGCCAGGCGACGGGCCCGCGCGCACCCGGGTGCGGTAACGTCTCGAGCTTGTCGACGAGCAGGCGCACGCCGTCGTGGTCCACCGCAACGGTTTCGACGACCGGCACGCCGAGTTCCTGCTCGAGTTGCGCGCGGTCGAGCTGGTAACCGCGATCCGCCGCGAGGTCGCTCATGTTGAGGGCGACGATCATCGGCACGCCGAGGCCGCGCAGTTCGAGCACGAGGCGCAGGTTGAGCCGCAGGTTGGTCGCATCCACCACGCACACCACGAATTCCGGCGGCGGCTCGTCCGCCAGTCGCCCCAGCAGGAAATCGCGCGTGATCGCTTCGTCGAGCGTCGTCGGTGTGAGGCTGTACGCGCCGGGCAGGTCGAGCACCTTGTACAGGCGCTGCCGGGCCGGGCCCGTGAACGAGCCTTCCTTGCGCTCGACCGTAACACCCGCGTAGTTCGCGACTCGCTGACGGCTGCCGGTCAGGCGGTTGAACAACGCCGTCTTGCCGCAGTTGGGGACGCCGACGAGGGCAAGTCGCATGGGATCGAGCGTCGCGGCCTGGCTGTTCATGGGGTGACCCCGATGACCTCGGGCTCAACCATCACGGCTGTCGCTTCACGCCGTCGCAGAGCGAATGTCGTATTGCCCAGGCGCACGGCAATCGGATCGCCGCCGGGCCAGATCTCCCCGATGACCTCGAACGACTCCCCCGGCACGAAACCGAGTTCGAGCAGGCGCCGGCTCACGGTGGACTGAGCCTCATCCCCAAGGCTCTGCGCGTCGTCGCGCACGTCGATGACCACGCCCCGGGCGCCTTTGCGCAGCGTGGCCAGACTGACGGGAGACATTGAGTGATGGGGGTACCTGGATTGAGGAAGTGCAGTCTCTCCTTAATGAGATTCGTTCGCAACAAGGGAATCCCGCTATATGCCCCGCGGCCCTCCGCAGGGCCTGTTCGCCTCCGTGGCAGCAGCCTGAATGCGATGATTGACGGCTGGGATGGTCTATCCCCTGGGTTTGGGAGTATTCGGAGTGCAGGTGCCGGGTCATGCGACCGCGAACGCGCAGACCGCCGACGCCGTCCTGATGGTGCGGCCCGCAAGCTTCGGCTGGAATCCACAAACGCAGGCGAGCAATCGCTTCCAGCGTGACGATCCCGGCCTGGCCGGTGCCTCGAACGAACGTGCCCGCGCGGAATTCGATGCCCTCGCGCTGCAATTGCGTGCGGCGGGCATTGTCGTGTCGGTAGGCGAGGACGTCCCGACACCGGTGTGCCCGGACGCCATTTTTCCGAACAACTGGGTGAGCCTGCATGCCGACGGTACCGTCGTGCTGTATCCGATGCTCGCGCACAACCGACGACTGGAACGACGACTGGAACTGATTGCGGAGCTCGCCACCGGGAGCGGACGCAGGATCCGCCGTCTGCTCGACCTCACGCAGCACGAGTTGCACGGCCGGTTCCTCGAGGGCACGGGCAGCATCGTCTTCGATCACGCGCGGCACATTGCGTATGCCTGCCTGTCGCCGCGCACTCATCAGCAGCCCCTGGCTGAACTGTGCGACGAGCTCGGTTACGAGCCGTGCACGTTCACCGCCACCGACGCCGCGGGTGTCCCGATCTATCACACGAACGTGATGCTGGCCGTCGGCTCGCACTGCTGCGTCGTCGCCGCGGGCGCCATCGATGCGCGTGACCGTGAGCGGGTCCTGTCGAGCCTCGCGGCCTCGGGTCGCCACGTCGAAATCATCGATGCCATGCAGATGGCCGGTTTCGCGGGCAATGTGCTTGAACTGCGCGCAGCGGATTCGAGCGGCGTGCTGGCGCTGTCTGCGGCCGCGCACGCCTCGTTCGGACCGGCCGCGACCGAACGACTTGCCTCGACCGTGAATCGCATCGTGGTGGCACCGATCCCGACGATCGAGATGCTCGGCGGCGGGTCCGTCCGTTGCATGCTCGCTGAGGTCTTCCTGCCGTACTGACCCCGTGACCGCGCGGGACCGGATGCTAGAATCGCCGCGTCGCGCGAAGAGGACGCTACGTGCTCGAACTCGGTTTCAAGGCCCTCGGCGCTTACCTGCTGGGGTCGGTGATCGGCAGTCTGCTGCTCGGCGCCCTGCGCGGCGTCGACATCCGCACGCAGGGCAGCGGCAACGCCGGCGGCACCAATGCGTTGCGCACCCAGGGCTGGGCTTTCGCGCTCGGCGTGATCGTCGTCGACGTGGGCAAGGCCTTGCTTGCCGTCGGCTGGTTGCCCGGTCTCGAACTTCCGGGCGGCGGCGTCGATCCGGACGTGGACCGTGAATGGCTGGCGGTCGTCTGCGCGGCGGCTGTGGTGTTCGGCCATGTCTATCCCGTCTGGTACGAGTTTCGCGGCGGCAAGGGCGCGGCAACGCTGATCGGCGCCGTGGCCGTGCTGGCGCCGATGGCGCTGGTACCGGTGCTGCTGGTGTGGCTTGCGACCGTGCTGCTCACGGGCTACGTGGGCCTGGGCACGATGCTCGGCACGGCAGCGCTGCCAGTGTATTTTTCATTCGTCGCGCCGCGCAGCACGCCGCTGGTGGTCTTCGGACTCGCGATGGCGGCGTTCATCGTCTTCACCCATCGCTCGAACGTGCAGCGCATGCGCGAGGGGATAGAGAACCGCGCACGCCGTCTCTGGCTGCTGCGGCCGCGATGAGCGAAAGTGCCGAGCGCCTGGTGCGCCTGCTCGCGGATGGCGAGATGCACTCGGGCGAGCGACTCGCCACCGACCTTGGGGTCACACGCGCGGCAGTCTGGAAAACAGTAGCCGAGCTGCGCGAACGAGGCGTCGCTGTCGCGAGCCACGAACGTCGCGGTTATCAGCTCGAACAGTCCGTCGAATTGCTCGACCTGCTGTCGCTGCGGCGGAGCGCAGCCGCCGCGGGCATCGAGCTGCCCGCGGACACCGAAGTGTTCTTCGAGCTCGGCTCGACCAACGATTACCTGCATGCAGCCGTCGCGCCCCTGCCCGCGGCGCCGCGCCTCGTGTTCGCCGAGTTGCAGACGGCGGGACGTGGGCGAAGAGGCCGCGAGTGGCTCGCGCCGTTCGGATCCGGGCTCACCTTTTCGATCGGTTGGACGTTTGCGGAAATGCCCGCGGACCTGTCGGCGCTCGGTCTCGCGCTGGGCGTCTGCGTCGTGCGCGTGCTGCGCGAACTCGGTGCGGTGGATGTGCAGCTGAAATGGCCCAACGACATCGTGCATCGCCACGCCAAGCTTGGCGGCTTGCTGTTGCAGATGCGCTCGGAGGCGGGCGGGCCCGCGTACGTGGTCGCCGGCCTGGGATTGAACTTGACGCTGCCCGAGTCCGCGAGCGCTGCGATCCAGGGTCCGCTCGCCACGCCAGTCACAGACCTCGCAACGGCACGTGGCGGCATCACGCCACCTCGGCTCGACACAGCGGCGCGCGTCTCCGGTCGCATGCTCGCGGGCTTTGCCGAATTCTCGCGCTCGGGCTTTGCATCGTTCGCCGGCGACTGGGCAGCCTTCGACTCGCTGCGCGATGCGCCGGTCACCGTGCTGCGCCACGACGGCCCGATGGAAGGCATCGCACGCGGAGCAGATGCCGAAGGTGCGCTGCGAGTCGAAATCCCGGGCGGTGTCATCGAGCGAGTGCACGCGGGTGACGTCAGCCTGCGCCGGTCGCTGCACGCAAAGGCAGGGGTCGAATGATCCTGCTGGTCGACATCGGCAACACGCGGGTGAAGTGGGCGACGCAGGTCGACGGCCGGCTGTCGCCGCAGCGTGCGGCCGGGTACGCGCAGTGGTCAGCGGTCGATTGGCAGCGCGAGTTGTTCAACGGACCGCCGGTCGAGCGTGTGCTCGCAGCGACAGTTGCCGGCGGCGACAGCCGGCGCGCACTCGAAGCGGCGGCCCGCCAGGCCGGCACGCCGCGCGTGGATTTCGTCGCGTCGACGGCTGCGCTGGCCGGCGTACGCAACGCGTATCCCGACCCGGGGCTGCTCGGCGTCGATCGCTGGGTCGCGGTGATCGGCGCCTATCACCTCGCGCATGGCGCGTGCTGCGTGGTCGACGTCGGCACGGCAGCGACCCTCGACACCGTGGACGCATCGGGCCAGCATCTCGGCGGATTCATCGTGCCCGGGCCGCGGTTGATGGTGGGGTCGCTGCATGCCGGAACGAGCAACCTGGCTGCGTTCACGGCTGCCAGCCCTGTCGGTGGCGCCCAGCTGTTCGCCGACAATACCCGCGATGCCATCGAGCGCGGCTGTCGCGTGGCGCTGGCAGCGCTGGTCGATCGCACCTGCGAAGAACTGGCTCGACGAACGCACTCCGCTCCGCGCCTTTATTGCACCGGAGGGGCGGTGGACGAAGTGCTGCCATACGTACTTGCCGCGTACGAGCGGGTCCCGGACCTCGTCCTGCGTGGCCTGGCGCGCATCGTCGACGCAACGCTTGAACGGTGACCGGTGGCTGTTGTCCAAGCGGGTGACAGGAGCGTCGCCGAGGGTAAGTATCTTGCCGGTCATCAGGAGATAACTTGATTAAATTCAGTCGTTTAGTCGTCGTCCCGAGCGCTTTTGCCATGCTCGCGGGCTGCGGTTCTGCAGCGCATGCCGATGCTGCGGCGGGCAAGGCCACGTTCACTGCGGTCTGCGCCGAGTGCCACGAAGTCGCCGACTTCGAAGGCGAGGACGCAACCGCCATGCAGGGCACGCTCAAGCAGATCGTCGCCGGGACGCAGAAGCACAAGAAGGCGCTGCAGCTGACCGACGCGCAGATCGCGGACGTCGCTGCCTACATGACTGGCGGCAAATAAGCGCCGGGGTCGCTCGGTAAGGCCCGGGATCGGACGGAGTCCGGTCTTTCCTCTTGTTGCATTGCGGTATTCACGGTCTGTATTTCGTCCCCGGACCGCTATCATTTCTGCGTCATCCAGCCCCGATTCCCGGTGCTTCCAGAGGAGGATCCGATGAAAATTCTGCGTATTCTTGGCTTGTCCGTCGCCACGTTCGCCATTGCCGGCTTCAGCACGGCCGCGAGTGCCGACGCAGCAGCAGGCAAGGCGAAGTTTGCGGCCGCCTGCGCCGAATGCCACGAAGTGGCGGATTTCGAGGGCGAGAGCGCTGCGGCGTTGACCGAATCGATCAAGAAGATCGTGGCCGGCACGCAGAAGCACAAGGAGGCGCTGAAGCTTACCGACGCCGAGGTCGCCGATCTCGCCGCCTACATGGCCGCTGGCAAGTAGAACACACGGTGTGTGAACGACGGCCCGGTCGCCGTGCGGCCGGGCCTTCTGTTTTTGATTTGCTAACATCCGGCGCTGTTGCACCCGCCCGGTGGTCCTTTGCGCGTCCTGTTCCTTCTCCTGCTGCTTGCAAACGTGCTGTTCCTGGCCTGGACCCGCTGGGTCGTGCCGGTGACGCCCGCGACGATCGACGCGCCGACAGCCGGCGGGCGTGAACTGCAGCCCATTCGTTTGCGCGCCGAATCGCCGAATGTGTCGGCCGCCGTACCCACCGCTGAGTCCGGTACTGGCCTGCACGCTGCCGCGTGCGTGAGCGTGGGACCCTTCATCGATCCAGCTCACGCGGCCGCGGCCAATGCGCAGCTCGAGCGGCTCGGGTTCACGAGCCGCCGCCGTGTGTCGCAGGACGAAGTACGAGTCGGCTACTGGGTGCGTGTGCCGAACCTGGCCACTCCCGCCGATGCGACCAATGCGCTGGCCACGCTGCAAGCAGCCGGCCTCGGGGGTGCCTATGTCCTGGCGGAGGGCCAGCCGGACAATACGGTTTCGGTGGGGGTCTTTTCCGACCCGCGTCGCGCGGCGGAAGTCTCCGCCAGGGTGCAGAAGGCTGGCTTCACGCCGGAAACGAGCGATCGCCTCCGGCTGCTTGAAGTACTCTGGCTCGACATCGACCGTCAAGCGAACGGCGGCCTGCCGTCGGTCGAGTCGCTAGGCACGCAGCCGGAGGGAGGCCTGCCATACGACATGAGGGCGTGCCCGGCCGCCAGCCCGGTGGACGACGTGACGTCCCCCGCAAACCCGGCAAATGCGCCCGCCGGAGCAGGCGGCGCCGGTTAAGGTAGAATCCCGTTCCCCCTTGCGGACCGGGCCGGCTTAGCACAGCTGGTAGTGCACCTGATTTGTAATCAGGGGGTCGGGGGTTCGAATCCCTCAGCCGGCACCACATCGAGCAGACACACACGAGGAAAGGCCATGGCGCTTTGGAAAGACCCGACTAAAGACCCGTCGATGCCCGGTTCCGATGGGGCAGCCGCGTTGGCCGCCGAACCGGCCATCCGTTCCGTGGCGACTCCGGTCCCCACTCCTTCTGCCGCTTCTTCCACGGGGGAACCGGCGCGACGCGCTGAGCGCACGGCCCCGGCAGCCGTGGGCAGTGCGAAAGAATCGCTGATCGCGGCCGACGTCACCATCGAAGGCAAGATCGAAGGCGCTGGCCACGTCCGCATTGCTGGACGATTCAAGGGCGACGTCAACGTGCAGGGCAACGTGACGATCGAGCAGGGTGCGCACGTCACCGGCCAGATCGCTGCGGCCACCGTCATGGTGAGCGGCGAGGTGCACGGCAACATCCAGGCCAGCTCGCGCGTCGAGCTGCTCGAGACGGGCGTCATCAATGGTGACGTGAAGGCGGCCGTGCTGACGGTTGCGGCGGGCTCGCGCATGCGCGGCAACGCCGACTTCGGCTGGCCGGAATCGGCGAAGTAGCCGCGCGCCACGCGCGGCCAGCGGATGATCACGGGACGCACAGGATTGACAGGCAGTGTGGGCAAGACGCGCTCTTGTCCGCACTGCAAGGCGACGATCCTGGAAAGCGCGCTGATCTGCCCGCAGTGCCGCCACCACCTGCAGTTCGGCGCGGCGTCCAAGGCCGCGTCCGACGCAACACCGAAGTTTTCAGCCCTGAACGTCGAAGGCACGCTCCGGCATTCGGAGCGCGGCGGCGACTGGGAATATTCGGTGGTGCTCTCGATCCGCAACGAGCGTGGAGAGGAGATCTCGCGCCAGGTCGTAGGCGTTGGCGCCCTGCGCAGCACGGAAGCCCGGACGTTCACCCTCGCGGTGGACGTCGCTACGCCTGGAGGGCGTTGACACAAGCGGATCCGTCGGCGCCCGCTGAACGCTCGCCTGGCCGGCGCCCGGCGCAGCCTCACCCGCCCGGCGAGGCGCGCAGCGGGCTGGTCCCTACTTCCCGTATTTTTTCGCGCAGCCCGCTTCGTTTGCCTGCGCGACGATTGCGCTCGGCGCGACCGATGGTGGCGAGCCCGCGGGCGCGTTGGCGATGGCCTGCAACTGGTCGCGGAAGTTCTGGCATTGCGGCGAGTCGTCGATCATGACCAGCATGCCAGTCGCCATCTCGGCAATCTTGGCGCTGTCGTAGGTTGGGGCAGGCTGCGGCTGCACAGCGGCGGCCGGCGTCGACTCTTCGTCGTCCGCGACGGTCGCTGCCGGCGGGGGCGCCTGCTTCGAGCACGCTGCCAGCAAGGCCAACACGACCAATCCCAACAAAGCTGTCCGGTTCGTCATCGCTACGCACACTCATGCTGTGACCCCGGTGCGGGGCTGGCGAAGAATGTCACAAGGCGGGCGAAATGCGATCGCGGATTTCCCAGATCGAGGGGGGCGCCACCGTGCGATCCACACAGCGCTCCGCTCCGGCGGTGGCCGGAATCGACCCGCCCGGCAGGGTGGTCTATGCTCCGCGAGACGCACCGCTCGGCGGCCGTTCTGGTGCGGCGAAGCCGCAGTCAGTGCAATTACCTATTTTTATAGGCGTGCGGCGTTTGCGAGCCTCTCGTACACGTTGCGGGGTCCGCAGCACGGGGTGAGACGACATGTGCCTTGCCGTACCAATGAAGATCACGGGCATCGACGGCTTCAACGCGACCTGTGAAGCCAAGGGCATCCAGCGCGAAGTCAGCCTGTTCATGCTCCAGGGCGAACCCATCGATGTCGGTGACCACGTGCTCATTCACGTCGGCTATGCCATCCAGAAGATCAGCGAGGAGGAGGCCCGGTCCACCTGGGATCTCTTCGACGAGATACTCGAGCATGCATGAGCTTGCGGTCTGCCAGGCGCTGATCGAACAGGTCGAGCGCGTGGCCCGCGACAACGCGGCGCGCAGGATCCTGTCGATTACAGTATCTGTCGGGCCGTTGTCGGGCATCGAGGCCAAGCTGCTTGAACACGCTTATCCGCTTGCCGCTGCCGGCACCGTGGCGGAAGAAGCAAAGCTGGTGGTCGTGACAGTGCCCGTGCGCGTGCGTTGCCGCACCTGCAAGTCCGAGACCGAGGCCGCGTCGAACCGCTTGCTCTGCGGCAGCTGCAACGACTGGCACGTGGACGTGATCGCCGGCGAAGAAATGCTGCTGCAACGGGTCGAGATCGAAACGGCCGACGAACCCGTCCATTGAAGGCGGTCAAGGCATGAAGACGAGGTCACGCTGATGTGCCGGGATTGCGGATGTTCACTCGGTCCCGCGGCCACCCGCGCGCCCTTTGCGGCGCAGCCGGCAACCAAGGGTCACATCGAATCGATCGAGGTCATCACTGCGATCCTCGACGAGAACGACAGGGTCGCGACGCACAACCGCGCCCACTTCGACGGCCACGGCGTGCTCGCTCTCAACCTGATGTCGTCGCCGGGCTCCGGTAAGACTTCGCTGCTCGAGGCTACCATCAAGGCACTGCATGGCGAACTCAGGATCGCCGTGATCGAGGGCGACCTGGCGACGGAGAACGATGCGGCACGCATTCGTGCGTGCGGCGTTCCCGCCATCCAGATCACGACGGGCAACGCGTGCCACCTCGACGCGCAGATGGTGCACGACGCGCTGCACGACCTGCCGCTCGACGGCCTCGACGTGCTGTTCGTCGAGAACGTCGGCAACCTGGTGTGCCCCGCGAGCTTCGACCTCGGCGTGCACCGCAACCTGACGCTGCTGTCGGTGCCCGAAGGCGACGACAAACCGGCCAAGTACCCGGTGATGTTCCGCGGTTCGGATCTCGCGCTGATCACCAAGGTCGACCTGCTGCCTCACATCGAGGAGTTCAGCGTCGAGCGCGCGCGCGACTCGCTGCGCCAGGTGGGTTTCCGGGGCGACATCATCGAGCTCACGCGACGTGGCGGGCCGGGCTTCGAAGCCTGGCTCGGCTGGCTGCGCAGTGAGGTTGCTGCGCGCCGTGCAGCCGCGGCTTGAGCCGCAAGGGGGGAAGATGACCACTGCCGCCGATTGGCTCGAGCGCATCCGCGCGCTGCCGTTGCCGCCGACCATCAAGGTCATGAACGTCTGTGGTGGTCACGAGCGTTCAATCACGACTGCGGGCCTGCGCAAGGCAATCCCGTCGAACATCGAACTCGTGCCTGGTCCGGGTTGCCCGGTCTGCATCTGCCCTGAAGAGGACATCTACGAGGCGATCCAGCTCGCGCTGCACGAGGGCGTGATCCTCGTGGCCTACGGCGACATGCTGCGCGTTCCGGTCAACGCGCCAAAGAGCGAGCCGCGATCGCTCGAGCAGGCCAAGGCGGCGGGCGCCGACGTGCGTCCGATCGCGAGTCCGCTCGAGGCCGCCAGGATTGCGCGCGAGAATCCGACTCGCAAGGTGGTTTTCCTGGCCGCGGGTTTCGAAACGACTACGGCTCCCGCGGCGGCGCTGCTGGCGCAAGGCGCGCCCGCGAACCTGCTGTTCCTGATGTCCGGACGCCGCACGTGGCCCGCCGTCGAGATGCTGCTCGGTTCCGGGCAGGCGGGCTTCGAGGCACTGATCGCACCCGGTCACGTCGCGACCGTGATGGGCCCCGAGGAATGGGAGTTCGTCCCGCAGCAGCACGGCATTCCGACCGCGGTCGCGGGCTTTGCACCGGATTCACTGCTCGCCGCCCTGTATTCCGTGTTGCGGCAGAAACTCGAAGGCAAGTGCTTCCTCGACAACTGCTATCCGCAGGTCGTGCGGCCGGGCGGCAACGCCACCGCTAAGCGCTACATCGACGAGACGATGGACATCAACGACGGCAACTGGCGCGGCATCGGACCGATCCCGGCGTCGGGCTACGTGCTCAAGCCGCAGCACGCCGTCAACGATTCGCGCGTGCAGTTGCCTTCGTACACGGAGATGTCGCGCAAACGTGCCGGTGAAATGCCGCCGGGCTGCGACTGTGCCAGGGTCGTGCTGGGTCGCATCTATCCGAACGAATGCCGGTTGTACGGGGCAGCGTGCACGCCGCGACATCCAATCGGGCCGTGCATGGTGTCCGACGAAGGTGCGTGCCGCATCTGGTGGGCCGACGGCGTCCGCGAAAACGTCTGGCAGGGCCGCAAGGCTCAAGACGCCTGACGGCGCACGGCAGCAGGGCAGGATGGCGCAACCGGCACCGGCCGTAGTCACGCGACGGCTGCTGCTGACGGGCCGCGTGCAGGGCGTGGGCTTCCGTCCGTTCGTGTACCGGCTCGCGCACGAACTCGGCCTCGACGGCATGGTGCGCAACCTGCGCGGCGACGTCGAAGTCGTGCTGCACGGTCCCGTCGCATCGATTGAACGCTTTGCGCGCGACGTGATCGAGCGAGCGCCGCCACTCGCGCGCCCCGTGCTTGCTGGACAAACCGCCGTCGATGCTCCCGCCGGACCCGGCTTTCACATCGCCTCCAGCAGTGCAGCGCTGCACCCGCAGATTTCGGTGCCGCCGGATTTCTTCTGCTGTCCTGATTGCCTCACCGAGCTGGCACGACCGGGTGATCGCCGTCATCGGTACGCCTTCATCAACTGCACGCAATGCGGACCACGGTACACGCTGATAGAGGCGCTGCCGTATGACCGCCCCAACACGACGATGCGCGCGTTCCCGTTGTGCGACGCGTGCCGCAGGGAATACGAAGACCCGCTCGATCGCCGCTTTCATGCGGAACCCGTGGCCTGCCCTGCGTGCGGGCCGCACCTGGAGTTCGCAGGCCCCAGCGCAATGAATACCGGGGAGGGTGACAACGGCGCGCTCGCTGCGGCCGTGGCGGTGTTGCGTGACGGTCGCGTGCTGGCCGTCAAGGGCATCGGTGGCTATCACCTGCTGTGCGACGCACGCAGCGAGGCGGCCGTGGCGCGATTGCGCGAGCGCAAGCACCGCCCTCACAAGCCCCTCGCGGTGATGTATCCGTGGCGCGGCCTGGACGGACTGGATGACGTCCGCGACGAGTTCAATCCGGAACCTGCCGCACGTGACGCCTTGCTCGATCCGGCGCGTTCGATCGTGCTGTTGTCTGTTGGTTCGCCGATGGGACTTGCGCCAAACATTGCACCGGGCCTCGCCGAGATCGGTGTCTTCCTGCCCTACAGCCCGCTGCACCAGTTGCTGCTGAACGATTTCGGTGGCCCCTTGGTCGCGACGTCCGGCAACGTGAGCGGCGAACCCGTGCTGACGTCCGCGACGGAAGCACAGGAGCGTCTCGCCGAGGTTGCCGACGCTTTCCTGCACCACGATCGCCTGATCGCACGGCCTGCCGACGACTCCGTCGTGCGAGTCATTGCAGGTCGTGCGCGTCCCCTCCGACTGGGGCGCGGCATTGCGCCGCTGGAACTCACGCTGCCGCATTCCGTGCCCAGGCCCGTGCTGGCCGTCGGCGGGCACCTGAAGACGACGGTGGCGTTGGCCTGGGACAGGCGCATCGTCGTCTCACCGCACATCGGGGACATGGGCACGCTGCGCAGCGAGCAGGTGTTCGCGCAAGTGGCGGCGGACCTGCAGCGCCTCTACGACGTGCGCGCCGAAGTCGTCCTGAGCGACGCGCACCCCGACTACGCGACGACGCGCTGGGCACGCACGAGTGGCCTCGCGCACGAAATGGTGCAGCACCATCGTGCGCACGCGTCCGCGCTGGTCACCGAACACGGCAGGACGGACGTCCCTGTGATCGTATTCGCCTGGGACGGAGTCGGACTCGGCGACGACGGCACGCTCTGGGGCGGGGAAACCTTGCTCGGCAGGCCGGGATACTGGCAGCGTGCGGCGCACTTGCGACCATTCCGCCTGCCGGGCGGCGACCGCGCCGGCCGGGCACCGTGGCGCAGCGCGGCCGCAGTCTGCTGGGAGCTGGGCCGTGATTGTCCCGTCGGCGTTGCAGATCCCATCGTCCGCACTGCCTGGGAACGGCGGGTGAATTCGCCTCAATCGACGGCTGCGGGCCGCCTTTTCGACGCCGCCTCGGCCATCATCCTCGGCCTGGGCGAGACGAGCTTCGAAGGGCAGGGGCCGATGTGGCTCGAGGCCATCGCGCGTGATTCCGTCGCGTTTCCGCGGTTGCAGCTCCGATCGGCTGCGGAGGGACGACTCGAACTCGATTGGGCGCCGCTGGTCGATTGGCTGCTGCAGGCTCCCCCGACCACCGCAGCTGACAGGGCGGACCGCGCCGGCGCGGTGCACGCGTCGCTTGCAGACGGCATCGTGCAGGTGGCCGATCAGCTCCGTGCCCGGTCCGGTTCGTCGATCGTGGGCCTGACGGGTGGCGTGTTCCAGAATCGACGCCTGACGGAAGCCGCACTTGCCGGTTTGTCGGTCCGTGGGTTCGACGTCCTGCTGCCCGTGCAACTGCCGTGCAACGACGGTGGCCTGAGCTATGGGCAGGTCGCCGACTTCATCGGCCGAAAAGTCTAGACTTAGTCGCATGCCCTGGTTTGAACGACCGTTCCTCGCCGTCCTCCGCCACGAATATTCGCGGGCGATGCGCTTCACGGAAGACGAGGCGGCTGAGGTGATGCCTGCTGCGCCCGTGGCACCGTGCCAGCTCTACGTGCACGTGCCTTTCTGCGAAGTGCTGTGCCCGTTCTGCTCGTTCCATCGCGTCCGCTACAACCCATCCAAGACGGGCCGCTACTTCGAGGCGCTGCGCCGCGAGATCCGGCTCTATCACGAGAAGGGCTTTCGCTTCAGCGATGTCTACATCGGGGGCGGAACACCGACGGTGAACGCGGACGAGTTGATCGCAACGCTGGAACTCGTGCGATCGCTGTCGCCGGTGCGCGCGGTTTCGATCGAGACGAACCCGAACCACCTCGTCCCTGGTGACCTGCGACGCTATCGCGACGCGGGCGTCACGCGACTTTCCGTTGGCGTGCAGAGTTTCGACGACGGCTTGCTCGCCGGCATGGACCGGCTGGAGAAGTACGGCAGCAGCGAGGTGATCCGCAGCCGTCTCGCGGCCGCGCAGGGTATCTTCCCGACGCTCAACGTCGACATGATCTTCAACCTGCCCGGACAGACGCTGGCGATGCTCGAGTACGATCTCGACGTGCTGCAGGCACTGCGGGTCGACCAGGTCTCTTTCTACCCACTGATGACCGCACCTACCGCGCGGCACAAGATGGAAAGGAGCATGGGGCTCAGCGACCCGAAACTGCGTCACCCGATGTACGAGCGGATCCTGCAGCGGCTGCTCGGCGAGTACCAGGCGTCGTCCGCGTGGTGCTTCTCGCGCAACCAGGGCATGTTCGACGAGTACATCATCGACCAGAACGATTACGTCGGCGTCGGCAGCGGCGCATTCAGCTACGTGGGTGGCGCCTACTACTCGACGACGTTCTCGCTGAATCATTACTGCCGCCGCATCGAGGGCGGGCAAAGCGGCATCACGCAGCGCAGGCCGGTGGGTATCAGGGAGCAGATGCGCTACGACTACCTGGTGCGTCTCTTCGGCGGCGAACTGCGGCGCGACTACATCGAGCGGCGGTACGGCAAGGCGTTCTGGCTGCGAATGGCGCCCGAGCTGCTCGCGATGCGGGCGATCGGCGCGACGCGCCACGACGCCGACGCAATCCGCCTGACCCAGCGCGGCATGTACTGCTGGGTGCTGATGATGGCCGAGTTCTTCAACTCGGTGAACTCGGTCCGCGAGCAGATGCGTGAGCACATCCGCGCCGAACTCGAAACCTGGAACGAAGAAGCGAAGGTGCCTTTGGCGGCCATCGGCCGCACGCCCGCGCGCGAGGTTGGACGATGACGATGCAGGACACACACGTTTCCCTGGCGCACGGCAACGGCGGGCGCTACATGCGTGAACTGATCCACGAGATCTTTGCGCGCCACCTCGCCAATCCGTTGCTCGACACGGAATCCGACGCGGCCGTGTTGCCATGGAACGCTGCAGACGGCGAGCTCGCCTTCACGACCGACAGTTTCACCGTGCAACCCATCGAGTTTCCGGGCGGCAATATCGGCTCGCTCGCGGTCCACGGCACGACCAACGATCTCGCCGTGGCCGGCGCGGTGCCGAAGTACCTGAGCCTCGGCGTGCTGCTCGAGGAGGGGCTGGAGTTTGCCGTGCTCGAACGTGTCGTCGCGGGGATAGCGCAGGCTGCGAAGGAGATCGGCGTCGTGGTGGCGGCCGGCGACACCAAGGTCGTGCGTCGCGGCGAAGGCGGCGGCATCTACCTGAATACGAGCGGCATCGGCGTGCGCAACCCGAACCTGCGGCTCGGCATGCGCGAGATCCGCGTGGGCGACGCCATCCTGGTGAGTGGTCCGGTCGGTGATCACGGCATTGCGGTCATGCTTGCGCGCGAGCAGTTCGGCCTGCGAGGCGACCTGCAGTCCGACGCGGCCAGCGTGCTGCCCATCACGCTTGAACTTGCCCGCTTCGGGGGGCTGCGCTTCATGCGCGATCCAACGCGCGGCGGGATCGCCACGGTGATGCACGAGATCGTGCAGGCTGCGGGACTCGGCGTGTATCTCGACGAAACGCAGGTGCCGGTTCGCGACTCGGTGCGCTCGGTGTGCGAAATGCTCGGCTACGACCCGTATTTCCTGGCCTGTGAGGGTCGTGTCGTCGCCGTCGTTGCCGCAGACGAGGCCGCAGCTGCCCTTGCGGCCGTGCGGGCACTACCCTCCGGCCTCGATGCGGCCATCGTCGGTCGCATCCAGGAGCAGCCGCAGCGCGTCATCCTGCGCACGCCGCTTGGCGGCCAGCGCGTGATCGAGGAACTCGAGGACGATCCGCTGCCGCGCATCTGCTAACCGGCAAAGAGTGGCCCGTTGTCGATGTAGATGAGATAGCGGGCGATCTTGTCGTCGCGCAGGTAGAACACGTTGACGAACGGAATCGTGACCTGCGAGCCGTCGAGCCGGGTGTAGGTGACGAGTCCTTCGCCCACCGTCGAGCCATCGGCATCCCAGGTCCGCAGCAGTTCGTGCCGGCTGCCACCGATCATGCCGAAGAACGCAGCGACATAGGCAGCGACGTTCGCCTGGCCATGCACCGGAGGCTGGCTGCCGAAGCGGAATTCACCGTCGTGTGTCAGGAACTCCGCGAATTCCTGTGCGCGCTTGCCGTCAATCGCGGCAAACAGCGAACTCCACCAGTCATTGCTCGGCATGCCTCGTGATCCTGCATCGGCCGGGATGGCCATGACGTGGAATCTTGCCATGCATCGCACGACGAGTCAGGGCCGGCGCGTTACGCGGTAATCAATAGACGAAATGGTTGGGCACGCGTATTACTACGATGTGCGCAGGTACTTCCCACGATAGCTGCGCATCGCACGAACTGATCGCACTGGCGTTGGATGCGAACGGGAATCATCAGCGCGGCGTATGGCGGCTGATCCGCGCGAAAAGTTCCCTAACTCGCAGCAAAACTTCGGTAATCCGAAGTAATTACCCGACGCCCACAGTCCTACCATGGCTCTCGACAAATTTCGGACTGGACGCACTGCCCAGTTTTTTCGTTTCGGCGCAAGCCGAGTGAGGGAGTCAAACATGAGACTTGCAAGGCTTCGAGGCGCACGAGGATTCGTGCCACTCATCGCGCTCCTGGCGTTAGGCGCCGGTATGGCCGGTTGTTCCGGCGACGATGGCAATAACGGGGCAGCTGGCCCAGCCGGTCCTGCGGGCGCGGACGGCGCCGCGGGTGCCACGGGTGCCACGGGCGCCACGGGTGCCACGGGCGCAACGGGTCCCGCGGGAGTTGCCAAGATCGAGCCGCGAGAGTCGTGTGGCGTCTGTCACGATGTCGGCTCGTTGGCCGCGGTCGATGAATCGCATGCCATCGACCGGGAGGTCTCCTTCACAGCGACTGCACCCGTCGTGGACGGGGCAGACCTTGTCGTCACCTTCAATATCACGCTCAATGGCGCGAGTTTCGATGGTTTCACGACCGTCAATCGCGCGGTCATTCTCCAGGGCGTAGGTGCCGCGCCGAGCACTGTCTACACGCGGTGGCAGAACAGTACGACCGATCCTACGTACAGCATCGAACTTGGCGTTCTCGACAGCGTTGCGGGTGGTCTTTACACGCTGCGCATCCCTGGCGCTGCAAGCTTTGTCGGCACCGATTCCAGGGTTTATTTCAGGCTGGAGACGGCAACGGGCGTTACCCCGAGGCGTCGGGCCAGCGTCTATGCCGATGACGTGGCATACGTGCGTCCTTCTCTGGCCAGCAACCAGTCGTGCCAGAACTGCCACAGCACTTTCGCGGGTGGCGAGTCCAGTCACCACTACAATCCGTTCAACGTGGAAGCCTGTGTGGCCTGCCACAGTGCGGTAAATCCCCCGGATTTCGCATTGGTCACCCTGGCTCACGGCATTCACAACTCGCACAACATGCCGAGCGGCCATTTCGACCTGGATGGCGACGCCGCGACTGCAAATGATCAGTTCTCGGTCACCTACCCGACCTACATGCCGAACTGCAGCGTCTGCCACGACAGTCCAGAGGCGCTGACCGCAGCGAACTCGATGCCTGTCACCGGCCCGGGCTGCTACAGCTGTCATGAGTCGATGGATAGCTGGGACTTCACGGCCTCCGGCCTGACCTTCCACGAAGCGTTCGCCCCGACCGAGGACTGCACGGTCTGCCACAACGCCTCCGGCGTTGCATCCGGCAAGGTCGTCGTCACGGACTTCCACAACGGAATCGAGACCGAACGCGTCGGCATCATCTGGGACGGCGTCGACCTGTCCGTGACCGAAGGCCAGAAGTTTACCTGGCAGATCACCAGCATCGTCGACGATGGCACGAACCTGGCGATCGCCTGGACGGCGACCTATGACGGCGCCGCAGTGGATCCGTGCAACAGCACGATTACCGCGACTGCCCCCGGGTTCTTTAACGTTGCGCAGGAGGACGGGGCCCTGAGCATGTTGCGCAGCTACGCCCAGGGCGACGACTTCGTCCTCGGTCAGGCCAACGCGCCGGGCCAGGCCACTGCCGTGAACGTGACGACCACCAACACGGTCTGCGCCGCCAACGTGGCGACCACGACCATCCCGGTGGACGCCGCCATCCCGGCCGGTACGCGGGGCATCGTGGCCCTGCAAGGCAAGCCGCAGCTGCCGCTGCCGGCGGGCTTTGACATCCGGAATACACGTTCCCTGCGATGTACGTCCGCGTCCCGACGCCGACCCGCGAATTCGTCGTGGGCACCGGAGCCGAGCCGGCCGCAACGCGCCGCGAGATCGCCGACACCGGCGCGTGCCTGAAGTGCCATGTGGGTTCGCTCTATCAGCACGGCAACACCCGCGTTGATAACGTCAACATGTGCGTCATCTGCCACAACTCGGCCTCGAGCGAGCAGAACAACCGCACGCTGATGGGCGTCGATGCGACCGAAGCGTATGACGGCAAGGTTGGCCAGACGTACGAGTTGAAGACCATGCTGCACGCCATCCACTCGGCTGGCGCGGGCCTGGCCCCGTACGTGGTCTATCGAACCCGCGGCATCTATGCCTGGACGGCTGAAGGGACAACCCTCCCGAACTGGCCGGCCGACAGTACGCCGACACTGGTCTTCGGTGGTGATCCTGCGGTGCCGCAGGCGACGCAGCCACACAACCTGTACCACCCGACCTATCCGCGGTTGTCGAACGACTGCGCGGCGTGCCACGTGGACGGCTTCGACCTGATCCCCGACCAGGGCAAGGCCGTGGCCACCACGCTCGACGCGGGCCGGTCGACGCGGGTACCACCATGTGTGGAAGAACCAGCTCGACGATACGTTGCAGGGCGCCTCGGCGGCCGCCTGCACGAGCTGCCACCAGACGACCGACGCGCGGGGTCATGCGTACCAGAACGGCTGGACGCCGCAGACCTTCGAGAATGGACGTCAGACCATCATTGATACGCAATGAGCTGATGTTCGACTGACCTCCAGGCGAGCGGGGTGGGCCTTCGGGCCCACCCCGATCCCCGGAGCAAGACGACTCTTGCGAGGTGGGCCAGTCGGCCCACCTTTTTTTTGGCGCGGTGATGAACCAGGTGACGCTGGCGTGGAACCCGAAGGGGACGCTTCGACGCGGGGTGCCAATGTCTCGCGCGACATTGCGCACTGTTCTCACTCTCGCTCCAAGCGAGCTACGTGGGTCCGAAAAGTTCCCTAACTCGCAGCAAAATCTCGGTAATCCGAGATTCTTGCGTTGCAACGAGAGCCCTACCATGACCCGCGTAAATTTCTAGGGTTGGGACGTAACGCCCCAAGTTTTTTTGCTCGGCAAAACGTCGAGCGAGGGAGTCAAAAATGAGACTTGCGAAGGTTCGAGGCGCACGTGGATTCGCGCCACTCATCGCGCTGTTATCGCTTGGCATCGGCCTGGCCGGTTGCTCTGGCGACGATGGCAAGAACGGGGCCGCTGGCCCCGCCGGTCCCGCGGGCACGGACGGCACCGCGGGTGCCACGGGTGCCACGGGTGCCACGGGTGCCACGGGTCGCCACGGGTCCCGCGGGAGTTGCCAAGATCGAGCCGCGTGAATCCTGTGGGGTTTGTCACGACGTTGGCTCCCTGGCCGCTGTTGACACAGCGCACGCCCTCACCGGGCAGGCGACGGTCAGCGCACCAGTCTTTGCGGTGAGCGGAGCCGACCTGGTCCTGACGTTCAACCTGAAGCTGGACGGCGTCAACGCCACGAATTTCACTGCGATTACCGTTGGTCGCGATGGCTCCCAGACGGCTTACCAGTTCGCCGGTGGTATCCGCAATACCTTGTCCGTCGCGGATCCGCTCGTCCCAACAGACGTCGCGACACCCGCCACTCTGACGGGCGGTGCAGATGGCAACTACACCATCACGGTTGCTGGTGGCGCGATCTACGCGGCCACCAATTCGCGCTACCTCTTCCGGCTCGCGACCTCCGACGCGACACCGGTACGCGCGATGGTGGTTGGCGACTATCCCGCCGATCCCCCAAATCCGCCTGCGTACGAGGACGTGGTCAGCAACCAGGCCTGCGTCAACTGCCACGGCGGCACGGGTCAGGGTATCCACTACAGCTACCCGATGGGCGTGGAACAGTGCACGGTGTGCCATGACTCCACGTCGCTACCGGCCGAAGCGCAGCTCGTCAAGATCGTCCACGGCATCCACAACTCGCACAACATGCCGACCGGCGAGTACGAGTTTGCTCCGGACGAGACTTTCTCGGTCACGTACCCGACGTACATGCCGAACTGCAGCGTCTGCCACGACACGCCAGAGGCGCTGACCGCGGCGAACTCGATGACGGTCACGGGCGAAAACTGCTACAGCTGCCACCAGTCGATGGATAGCTGGGACTTCACGGCCTCCGGCCTGACCTTCCACGAAGCGTTCGCCCCGACCGAGGACTGCACGGTCTGCCACAACGCCTCCGGCGTTGCATCCGGCAAGGTCGTCGTCACGGACTTCCACAACGGGATCGAGACCGAACGCGTCGGCATCATCTGGGACGGCGAAGACCTCTCCGTCAGCGAAGGCAAGAAGTTCACCTGGCAGATCGACAGCATCGTCGACGACGGCACGAACCTGGCGATCGCCTGGACGGCCACCTATGACGGCGCCGCAGTGGATCCGTGCAACAGCACGGTTACCGCGACTGCCCCCGGGTTCTTTAACGTTGCGCAGAAGGACGGGGCACTGAGCATGCTGCGCAGCTACGCGCAGGGCGACGACTTCGTCCTCGGTCAGGCCCAACGCGCCGGGCCAGGCCACTGCCGTGAACGTGACGACCACAACACGGTCTGCGCTGGCAACGTGGCGACCACGACCATCCCGGTGGACGCCGCCATCCCGGCCGGTACACGGGGCATCGTGGCCCTGCAGGGCAAGCCGCAGCTGCCGCTGCCGGCAGGCATTCGACTGCGGACTGCACGGAGCCCTTGATGTTCGTCCGCGTCCCGACCCCAACCCGCGAATTCGTCGTGGGCACCGGAGCCGAGCCGGCCGCAACGCGTCGCGAGATCGCCGACACCGGCGAGTGCCTGAAGTGCCATGTGGGTTCGCTCTATCAGCACGGCAACACCCGCGTTGATAACGTCAACATGTGCGTCATCTGCCACAACTCGGCCTCGAGTGAGCAGAACAACCGCACGCTGATGGGCGTCGATGCGACCGAAGCGTATGACGGCAAGGTTGGCCAGACGTACGAGTTGAAGACCATGCTGCACGCCATCCACTCGGCTGGCGCGGGCCTGGCCCCGTACGTGGTCTATCGAACCCGCGGCATCTATGCCTGGACGGCTGAAGGGACAACCCTCCCGAACTGGCCGGCCGACAGTACGCCGACACTGGTCTTCGGTGGTGATCCTGCGGTGCCGCAGGCGACGCAGCCACACAACCTGTACCACCCGACCTATCCGCGGTTGTCGAACGACTGCGCGGCGTGCCACGTGGACGGCTTCGACCTGATCCCCGACCAGGGCAAGGCCGTGGCCACCACGCTCGACGCGGGCGTGGCACCGTGGAACAACCAGCTCGACGATACGTTGCAGGGCGCCTCGGCGGCCGCCTGCACGAGCTGCCACCAGACGACCGACGCGCGGGGTCATGCGTACCAGAACGGCTGGACGCCGCAGACCTTCGAGAATGGACGTCAGACCATCATTGATACGCAATGAGCTGATGTTCGACTGACCTCCAGGCGAGCGGGGTGGGCCTTCGGGCCCACCCCGATCCCCGGAGCAAGACGACTCTTGCGAGGTGGGCCAGTCGGCCCACCTTTTTTTTGGCGACAGTGTATGGAGGCCAGGCGGTCAGATGGACCATGGCTGCCCAGCCAACGGCATGCGCGTGCCTCGCCTGGGCGATCCGGACCCTGAAAAGCGAACGCCCCGCAGAGCGGGGCGTTCCTGTTTTCCTGGCGTCACTAGCCGTCTTGACGCGGCCCGAGACACCCGGCCTTTCTGTCTAAACCAGGACGACCGGAAATACGGCCATCCCGTCAGCGCAGCTACTTCGCTGCGGCGGCCTCGATCTTTACTTCGGCGTCTTCGATCAGCACCGGGTACTGGTAACCCATGCCGAAGTCCTTGTCGAGGATCACCGTGCCCGTAACCAGCACCGTGTCGCCAACGTTTGGCAGCGGCTGCGACGTCGTGGTCACCGTGAGGTCGTTCTTGCCTTCCTCGCCCGAACCGTCCCGGATGTGGACCCAGTCCTTGCTCATGATGCCGGCATTGGTCTTCACGACCTTGCCGCGGACCACGACCTTCTGGTTCACGAGCGCGTCCTTTTCCGTGTACACATCGAGGACGCTCTTGCCGCCTTCGGCCTTCACGATGCCGGTCAGGTCGACTTCGCCGGTCGGTCGGGCCTGCGGGTGGTCCGCCGGCATTGCGGTCGCGCCGGCAGGGGCGGTGGTTGTCGGGGCGGCGTCGGTTTTGGCCGCTTCGTTGGGCTTGCCGTTGCAGCCGGCGACGGACACGGCGGCGGCAAGGGCGAGCACGCTGGCAATGGATGCCTTGAGCACTGCAATTCTCCAGTTGGATGACGGATCGGGGGACTCTTTGGGCGCAGGAGTCTAAAGGACAAACGGCGGGTTGCTAATAGACATCTGCCGTCGGCTGCCGTGGTATCGCCACGAAGCAAGGGGCCAGTCATACGGAGATGTACGAGTACGAGTCTAAATCGCACCTGCATACTATCGGCGCAACCCCGGATTCGGCCCGCCACGGCGGGGGCCCGACCCCTGGGGCCATGGAGTTCTCCAGAACAGTCAGGTGCAAGTGATGAAATTCTCCAGCGCTCGTTCCAAGGCGCGGTCGCGTCTGCCCCTGATCGCCATGCTGGCGCTCACGGCCTCGATGGGCATTGCGGGTTGCGAGAACGACGGCGGCGCCGGCCCGACTGGACCGGGTGGTGGCGACACCGGCCAAACGGGACCCACCGGCCCCACCGGACCGGCCGATGTCCCCATTTCGCTGGGTGGCGACGTCAGGAACGTGGGTACCGGGTCGACCCTGACGGCGCAGCAGATCGCCGACATCGGGACGCTGGTCGCGTCAATCGACAGTGCTGCTATTGCCGGCAACAAGCCTGTCATCGAGATCACGGTCAAGACGGACAAGGGCGGCGCCTTGCTCGGCCTTGCGGCGACCACCTTGCGCCTGGGAGTGGCCAAGCTGGTGCCGGCCGCAGACGGCTTCCCATCGCGCTGGCAGAGCTACATCAACCGCAGTGGGACGCCCAGCATCACGACTCCGGCACTGGCCAGCGCCGTCCAGGCGAACACCGAGAGCGGCGTGGCCGCCGGTTGGCAGGAGCTGGGAGCGGGCAAGTACCGCTACACGTCGGCGGTCGACCTGAGTGCGGTCACGACGCCGATCGCCGTGGCCTATGAGCCCAGCCTGACGCACCGCTTCAGCGTTGCCATCGACTTGGCGGGCAGTGCACGCACGCTCGCGCCGGACAACCCCTTCTTGGACTTCGTGCCGAACGGCGGCGCCGTCTCGAGCAAGCTCATTGCAGCGACCGAAAATTGCGAATCGTGCCACGTACGCTTCGGCGAACACGGCGGGCCGCGCCGCAACACGGAATTCTGCGCCGTCTGCCACAACCCGGCGACGATCGACCCCGATTCCGGGGAATCGGTCGACTTCGCCTACATGGCGCACTCGATCCATCGCGGCGAGAACCGCAGCACGCCGTTCATCGTGTATGGCTTCAACGGCACGCTGTTCGACGCGGGCGAAGTCACCTATCCGCAGCCGATCTCTTTCTGCGAGTCGTGCCACGTCAAGTCCGCGGCGATGCCGCAGGGCGATGACTGGAAGACGAATCCGAGTGCGGCCGCCTGCGGTGGTTGCCATGACGCCGGGTTGAACAAAACCGGCCCCAGCGTCACGACAGGCCTTTACACATACACGTACACGCATTCCAGCACGCTGCTGCCGCCGGGTTTCACGCCCGCTGATGGCACGTGCACGGGTTGCCACAAGGCGGACGGCGTGGCCGGCGACAGCCTTGCCTCGCACCAGAAGGACCCTGATCGCAAGGCGATCGAGTCCGGCAGCCTGTTCACGTACAAGATCCTGAGCATCGACAACGCCGTTGCGGGCCAGGCGCCGAAGGTGACTTTCCAGATCCTCGGCACGGACGGCCAGCCCATGGACGTGAAAGCGATCACCACTGGCCGGCTGCGCCTCGACTTCGCCTGGTCGACCGCCGATATCCACAACGTCGCAGACGTTGCGGGCGACAAGTACCAGGCCAGCCGTGGCGAGGCCACCGTCATCGACCTGATCGCCAACATGGCCAGCGTCGTCGACAACGGCAACGGGACCTACAGCTACACGCTTGCCCAGGTGCTGCCTGCAGGCTTCGACGACGTGACTCTCGGCAAGGGCCTGATGGTCGTGCTCGAGGGCCGGCGCGTCATGCCCGATGGCTCCGAGGCCTATCCGGAAAGTGCATTCGCCTTCGGCGGCGGCGTGCCCCGCGAGCAGCTCGTGGACCAGGCCAAGTGCGAGTCCTGCCACAAGCGCCTGGCCCTGCATGGCGGCAGTCGCGCGGGCGACCCGATCATCTGCACCGTCTGCCATAACTCCAGCGTCGGCGGCACGTTCGGTGCGGACGCTTTCGGTCCGCTGGCCCTGGGTGCCTTTATCCACAACCTGCATGCGAGCAACGTCGTGCCGTTTGGCGCCGTCACCTATCCGCAGAGCCTTGCTCGCTGCACTGGCTGCCACGTGGACGGCAAGGCCTACGCGGCCCGCACCAGTGCACTACCCATCACTGTTGATGCGGGGACGACGCTTACCAACGATGCGGCGGCGCTCGCGTGGAAGGACGACCTCGCGGACTCGGCGACAGCGGGCACCTGCAAGGGTTGTCACACGTCGGCTGATACTGCGACCCACATGCAGTCGCAGGGCGGCAGCTTCGGCGTCGCCAAGGCGTTGGTGCCGTCGTCGTCCACGGAAGGTTGTACGTTCTGCCACGGCCCGGGCCAGACCTTTGATACCGAGAAGCTGCACTGCGCCACGCTGCCTTACGGCCAGTGCACCCAGTGACCGGAAGAATCAAAATGACACGACGTTCCATGACGCCTTTCACGACGCTCCTGCTCGCAGGCCTGGGTGTCTTCGCGATCGGACTGGCCGGATGCAGCGGCGACAACGGGCCAGAGGACACGTCCACGCCGCCGGATCCGGTGTTCCCGCCGGGCCCGGGCACTGGCGCCGCCATTCCAATCACCTCCGCGACGAGCATCGTGGCTTCGATCACGCGCGTCACGATGCAGGACGACGGCAAGGCATTCGTCGAGATCTACCTGCACGACGAGAACAACTTCGCGCTGCAAGGGTTGCCTGCCGCCAACATCCGCTTCGTGCTGGCGCGGCTGGAGCCGGCAGTCAACGGGGCCTCGAGCACGTGGCATGCGATCACGCGCAGGACCGAGGCTTTTCCGGGCACGCCGGCACCCACACCGGCTGACAGGGTCACGGGCTACCGGACCGACAAACCAGGCCTACACCGAGACCGCGACGGCGGGCGTCTGGACCGACAAGCAGAATGGCATCTACACCTACACCTTCGCGAAGAGCGTGAAGGACGACGCGCAGATTCCCTACGACGGCTCGCTGCCGCATCGCGTCGGCCTCGAGATCCGGCTCACGCCGGCGATTCCTGCCAACAACGCCGTCTACACATTCACGCCGGCGACCAACCTCCCGGTCAACGAGTCCGGCCGCGAGATCGTCGACAACGACACCTGCAATGCCTGCCACGACAACCTGTCGTTCCACGGCGGCGCGCGTTTCGACCTGCAGTACTGCGCGATGTGCCACGAGTCGTATTCGTTCGACGCGCAGTCCGGCAACTCGATCGACCTGAAAGTAATGATCCACAAGATCCACTCCGGCGAGACGCTGCCGAGCGTCGAGGCCGGCGGTTTCTACGGCATCTTCGGCTTCGGCAATACGTTTGCCGATTTCAGCCACGTCGTGTACCCGCAGGACAAGCGCAACTGCACCACCTGCCACGAAGAAAGCGACACCGACACGCCGCAGGCCAGCAACTGGCGGTATACCGTCAATACGGTGACGTGCAGTTCCTGCCACGACAACGTCAATTTCGTCACGGGCGAAAATCATGGCGGCGTCGCGGCGACCGATGACACCTGCACGGCGTGCCACGGCCCGAGCTCTGCCATCGCCAGCGTGCAGAGCGCGCACGTGATCCCTGAGCAGGCGGCCGCGGCGAAGTTCCAGTACGAAGTCCTGAAGGTGGCCAACACCGCGCCTGGCCAGAACCCCACGGTGACCATCCGCGTAGTCGACCCGACGAACGGCAATGCGCCGTATGACATCAAGGCGGCCAACGGACCGTTCCAGAATTCGTCGGCCTCGCTGGCTGTTGAGGTTGCGTTCTCGACCCAGCCGGACTTCACCAACACCGGCAGCAAGTCGGCCACGGCGGCGACCGGTACGCCGGCCCAGCCGATTCGAATCGACTTCAAGGCCAACGGTGTGGCCGACCCCGCGTTCGCGGGTGGTTTTGCCGCGACGGCGACCGTCGCGATTCCCGCGGACGCGAAGGGATCGGGTGAGGCACTCATCGAAGGTCGCCCGGCCGTTGACGTGAATGGCGACGGCACGCTCGAGCGCCTCGCCGTCCCATCGGTTGGCAAGACGTTCGCCATCACGGACGCCACGCCGGTCGCGTATCGACAGATCGTCGACATCGCCAAGTGCAACGACTGCCACCAGGAACTCACGCTGCATGGCGACAGCCGCACGGGCAACGTTGGGCTCTGCGCGACGTGCCACAACCCGAACGCGACGGACATCAATCGCCGGGTCGCGGGTTCCAGTTGCGAAATCGTCACCGGCACTCTGGATGATCAGACGATTGACCTTAAATACATGGTCCACGCGATCCACGCAGCCAATTACAAGGTCTGCGGTTACAACAACACCGGCTACGACTTCAGCTCCGTGGCGTATCCCGGCAAGCTCAATAACTGCGAAGGCTGCCATC
The DNA here is from genome assembly GCA_963748985.1 of uncultured Pseudomonadota bacterium. Classification (GTDB taxonomy): domain Bacteria; phylum Pseudomonadota; class Gammaproteobacteria; order Steroidobacterales; family Steroidobacteraceae; genus RPQJ01. The sequence continues at coordinate 2,341 of CAVVKQ010000006.1, read as the reverse complement.
TGCCCGATACTTACTACCCGCCGAGTTCAGCGACGGCCATTGCGACCACGATCGACGCCGGGCCTGACCGCTCGACTCCGGCCGGCGACGTGGCGATCACGCCGGCCAGCGCGGCTTGCTCCGCGTGCCACAGTGACGCGACGGCGAGGCAGCACATGGAATTGAACGGCGGCTCGTTCGGTGCGGTGAAGGACGCCAGCAGTGCGACGCCCGCTGCATCGGTGGAAACCTGCGCCGGCTGTCACGGACCCGGCAAGCCGGTCGACGTGAAGGTCACGCACGGCGTCGGCCAGTTCCAATAAAACAACTGACGCGCAACCCCAATACAGACGGACGCACCGACATGAAGTTACCGCACGCGTTCCCGCGAGGACTGCTGCTCATCGGCCTGGGCCTGGGACCCATGCTCGCGTTCGCCGGGGTGCCGGAGCAGGCGCCGAACGCCGGTGCGCCGTACAGCGCGAAGGGCGCCGACACTTGCCTGACCTGCCACGAAGGCCCTGAAGTGAACGACGTCTTCCACACGGCGCACGCGCAACCGAACGACGCGCGCACGCCGTTCGGCAAGGGCGGTTTGCAGTGCGAGGCCTGCCACGGTCCAGGCGGCAATCACGCAAAGCGCGTCAAGAAGGGCGAGTCGCGCCCGTCGATGATCAAGTTCGGCCGCACGTCCGATACGCCCGTCGGGGCGCAGAACGCGATGTGCCTGGGTTGTCACGAGAAAACGGCCGTGGCGAACTGGCATATGGGTCCGCACGACGTGAACAGCGTCTCGTGCGCCGCATGCCACGACAGCCACAAGGCAAAGGACGCAGTGCTGACCCGGGCCACGCAGCCCGATGTCTGCTACACGTGCCACGTCGCCGAGCGCAGCCAGTTCCAGAAGGTCTATGCGCATCCGGTGCGCCAGGGCAAGCTCGCGTGCAGCGACTGTCATGCGCCGCACGGCACGGTGGCGCAGAAACAGCTGGTGCGCGCGACGGTGAACGACACGTGCTACGAGTGCCACGCCGAGAAGCGCGGCCCGATGCTGTGGGAACACCAGCCAGTCACCGAGGACTGCTCGACTTGCCACGCACCGCATGGCTCGAGCAATCCTGGCATGGTCAAGCAGCGTGGCCCGCTGCTCTGCCAGTCGTGCCACTCGCAACAGGGGCACCCGAGCCTCGGTTACGGGCCTTCCGGCCTGCCAGGCAACGCTGCGCCGGCCACGGCCCTCGCGCTTGGAAACTGCATGAACTGCCACTCGCAAGTGCACGGATCGAACCACCCCTCGGGTTCGTCGCTGACACGGTGACCGACATGGAACAACGCAGCCATAAACTTTCGATCGCGGTCGCCACCATCCTGCTCGCGGCGGGCTCGGGCGTGCAGGCCGAAGAATCGGCGGCACCTGACACTTCGGCCTGGGCCTGCAAGAAATGCACGTTCGCGCAGGGCTATACGTCCGATGCGGAAATCGGCGCGGGCTGGCTCGATGATTCGAGCGCAAAGTTCGGCGACTACACCGGCCTCGACGAAGACGGCGTGTACGTCGTGGCGAACGCCGCAGGCGGCGTTGCGCTCGAGTCCGGTTATCACATCGACTACGAGTTGCTCGACCTCGGCCTCGATTCGCGCGCTGCTGCGATCGAGGGCGGCAAGCAAGGCGCCTATGAGTTCGGCGTGTCTTATGACCGCATCCCGCACCGCATTTCGGATACGGGCGAAACGATTTTCTCGGGCAGCGATGACCTCTCGCTACCCGGCGGCTGGGTGCGCGCCGGCAGCACGGCGGGCATGACGGCTCTCGGCACGAGCCTGCGTCCCGTGGACGTCGGTTACGATCGCGACCGCTATGGCGCGAACGGGCGCTACTTCCTCGGCGACAAATGGACGTTTGGACTCGATTACAAGCGCGACGAGCGCAGCGGCACGCGACCGCGCTATGGCTCTTTCGGCAGCGTCTCGACCGAGATGTTGCGGCCGATCGACGACTCGACCGATCGCATCAATGCCGATGTGCGCTACCAGGGCAAGCACTGGTTCGCGCAGCTCGGCTACTTCGCATCGATCTACGATACGAAGGCCGCCGGTTTCCAGTTCGACAATCCCTTCAACGCGGCCGCGCCCGGCGGTGACGCCGGGCGGATGTCGCTCGAGCCCGACAACCTCTACAACGAGGTTGCGGTGTCGTTCGGCTGGTTCGGCCTGCCCTGGAACATGGCCGTAACCCTGTCGGCCGCCATGGGGCAAGGGTCGCAGGAAACAGGGTTCAACCCGTACACGATCAATCCGAACGTCGCGGTCGACGCGCTGCCGTTCGACAATCTCGACGGCGACATCAGTGTGACGCGCGCGG
>CAVVKQ010000005.1:0-243287 GCA_963748985.1 uncultured Pseudomonadota bacterium | reverse complement strand
CCTAACCCCTTCTTCCATGGCAGAATACGCGGCTTTTCCGGGCGGACCGTCCGGGCGCAAGCAAGCCCCCCTTGAGGATCGATGACCCCTATGCAAGTCAACGTGCAGTCGACCGGCAGCCTCGAGCGCCGGATGGAAGTGAGCGTCCCGAAGGAGGAGATCGAGGAAGCCATCGCCGAGCGCCTGAAGCGCGTCAGCCGCACCGCGAAGCTCAAGGGCTTCCGGCCCGGCAAGGCCCCGATCAAGGTCATCCGCCAGCAATTCGGCGAGCAGGTCCGCCAGGAGGTGCTGTCGGACATCATGCAGCAGAGCTTCTCGCGCGCCGTCACCGAGGCCAAGCTCGTACCAGCGACCGGTCCCCGCATCGAGCCCATTTCGAGCGGTCCCGGCGAAGACCTGAAGTACCGCGCGGTATTCGAAGTCCTCCCGGAGATCGTCCTCAAGGATGTGGACGGCCTGGCTGTCAACCGCCCCGTGGCGGAGGTGAGCGAGTCGGACATCGAAGCGATGGTCCAGAACCTGCGCGAACAGCGGCCCAGTTTTAATGCGGTCGACCGCGAGAGCCGCGAAGGCGATCGCGTCACGATGGATTTCGAGGGCCTGATCGACGCCAAGGCGTTCGAAGGCAGCAAAGGCGACGACATCGCCGTGATTCTCGGCGCGGGTCGCATGCTCAAGGATTTCGAGACCGGCATCCTCGGCGTGAAGGCCGACGAGAAGAAGCAGATTGCCGTGCGCTACCCGGACGAGTACCACAACAAGGACCTTGCAGGCCGGACGGCTGATTTCTCGGTGCACGTGAAAAAAGTCGAGGAAAAGCTGCTGCCCCCGCTCGACGACGCGTTCTGTCTCGAGTACGGCGTCACCGAGGGCGGCCTCGAGCAGCTGTTGTCGGAGGTTGCGGACAACATGCGTCGCGAGCTTGCCGACAATGTGCGCTCGCGCCTGAAGCAGCAGGTGTTCGACCGTTTCCTCGAGGCCAATCCGGTCGACGTGCCGAACGCGCTCGTCGAGCAGCAGGTGCGCGACATGCAGCTGGACACGGCACGCCGCATGGGAGCGAAGGACGCTGCGCAGGTCCCGCCGGCCGAACCGTTCGTCGAGCCGGCACGCCGCCGCGTGGCGCTCGGCATGCTCGTCAACGAGCTGGTGAAGACCCGCGCAATCAAGGTCGACCGCACGCGCGTCGAGGCGCGCCTCGGCGAGCTGGCAGCGACCTATCCCGACCCGGATGCAATCCTCAAGGCCTACCGCCAGAACCCTGATGCCATGCGCCAGGTCGAAGGGATGGTGTTGGAGGATCAGGTAGTGGACTATCTGCTCGAAAGAGCGACGGTCACAGACCAGCCGTCCACGTTCAAGGAACTGATGAACTTCGGAGCCTGATCCAGATGCCCATGATCGAACCCACCGCATTGAATCTCGTCCCGATGGTCGTCGAACAGACGGCCCGCGGCGAACGCGCCTACGACATCTACTCGCGCCTGCTGAAGGAGCGGGTGATCTTCCTGGTCGGTCCGGTCGAGGACTACATGGCCAACCTCGTCGTGGCGCAGCTGTTGTACCTCGAGTCGGAGAATCCCGAGAAGGACGTCGCGATCTACATCAACTCGCCGGGCGGTTCGGTCAGCGCCGGCCTCGCGATCTACGACACGATGCAGTTCATCAAGCCGGACGTCAGCACGATCTGCGTGGGCCAGGCGGCCAGCATGGGTGCGGTACTGCTCGCGGGCGGCGCGAAGGGCAAGCGATTCTGCCTGCCGCATTCGCGCGTGATGATTCACCAGCCCCTGGGCGGTTTCCAGGGCCAGGCGACCGACATCGAGATCCACGCGCGTGAGATCCTCGACGCCCGGCACCGGCTGAACTCGATCCTGGCGAAGCACACGGGCCAGACCATCGACCGGATCAAGGCGGACACGGATCGCGACAATTTCATGACCGGCGAACAGGCAACCGCCTACGGGCTGATCGACGCGGTGCTGCAGCAGCGGGGCGAAGCGGGCACCGCGACCCGCACCTGACGGGCGTGACGCAGTGATCATTAAGTCACTGTAGCGTCTGGCTTTTTTGCGAGCAGGAGGCTTTGGTGGTATAAGCCATCAAGGCCAGTTTTGGCCTCCGGACCACGGGTTCTCGGTACATGGCGGACGATCGCTCCAAGCACGACGACGGCAAGCTTCTCTATTGCTCCTTCTGCGGCAAGAGCCAGCACGAGGTCCGCAAACTGATCGCCGGTCCGTCGGTGTTCGTCTGCGACGAGTGCGTTGAACTCTGCAATGACATCATTCGCGAGGAACTCGAGGAAAAAGCCGAGAAGACCCGCGAGAAGCTGCCGAAGCCGCACGAAATCAAGAAAGTCCTCGACGAGTACGTCATTGGCCAGGAACGGGCCAAGAAGGTGCTGTCCGTCGCGGTCTACAACCACTACAAGCGGTTGCAGAACAAGTCGGGCGAGCGCACTCGCGACGACATCGAGCTCGCCAAGAGCAACATCCTGCTGATCGGCCCGACGGGGTCCGGCAAGACGCTGCTGGCCGAGACGCTCGCGCGACTGCTGAACGTGCCGTTCACGATTGCCGACGCCACGACGCTGACCGAAGCGGGCTACGTGGGCGAAGACGTCGAGAACATCATCCAGAAGCTGCTGCAGAAGTGCGATTACGACGTCGAGAAGGCGCAGACGGGCATCGTCTACATCGACGAGATCGACAAGATCTCGCGCAAATCGGACAACCCTTCGATCACGCGTGACGTGTCGGGCGAAGGCGTGCAGCAGGCGCTGCTCAAGCTGATCGAGGGCACGATCGCCTCGGTGCCTCCGCAGGGTGGTCGCAAGCACCCGCAGCAGGAGTTCCTGCAGGTCGACACGGGCAACATCCTGTTCATCTGCGGCGGCGCCTTTGCCGGCCTCGAAAAGGTCATCATGAACCGCACCCACAAGGGCGGTATCGGCTTCCAGGCGGAAGTCCGCGAGCAGAGCGCGCGCCAGCACGGCAGCGACCTGTTCCACGACGTCGAGCCGGAAGACCTGATCAAGTTCGGCCTGATTCCCGAGTTCGTCGGCCGCCTGCCGGTCGTCGCGACGCTCGACGAACTCGACGAGGCTGCGCTGATGCAGATCCTCACCGACCCGAAGAACGCGCTGACGAAGCAGTACCGCAAGCTCTTCGACATGGAAGGCGTGGACCTCGAGTTCCGCGAGGAATCGCTGCGCGCGGTGTCGCGCAAGGCGATGCAGCGCAAGACGGGCGCCCGCGGCCTGCGCACGATCCTCGAAAACGTGCTGCTCGACATCATGTACGACCTCCCGAGCATGCGGAACGTGCAGAAGGTCGTGATCGACGAGGACGTGATCCAGGGCGAGAGCAAGCCGTACCTCGTGTACGGGCAGGATGAACCGCGCCTCGCGGCCGTCGAAGAGCGGCGCACCGGTTCGGACCACTAGGAAAGGGTTAGGGGATAGGGGTTAGGGGTTAGTCGATCCGGTTGGTCGAAACTATCGATACCTGTTCCCTTGCGACGTCCAGTCCGATCAAGTCGCCCGGCAAGCTCGACAGCCCACTCCCGCATACGTGGGAGAGGCACAAGAGCAGTTGATTCCGGCGATTTCGCCCCAAATCTCTCCCCGCCCGCCGCAAGGGCGAGCTAATATTTTCCCCAGAATTCCCCCCGCCTTCTGTTGCTGACGCGACAGGGGGAGCCAGACGGTCCGGAGACCCCCGCACGTGACCAACAAACCCGAATCGAACGCCCCGACGACGCCCGTGACGGCACGCACCGAGCCGATGCCGGTCCTGCCGCTGCGCGACGTCGTGGTCTACCCGCACATGGTCATTCCGCTGTTCGTCGGCCGTGAGAAATCCATCCTCGCGCTCGAGCAGGCGATGAAGGTCGACAAGCAGGTCCTGCTGCTCGCGCAGAAGCAGGCGGACGTGGACGAACCCGCCGCCAAGGATCTCTACGACGTCGGTACGATTGCGACGATCCTGCAGTTGCTGAAGCTCCCGGACGGCACCGTGAAGGTGCTGGTCGAGGGCGTCGAGCGCGCCTCGGTTGCCGGGCTGCAGCAGGCTGAATTCTTCACGGGCGTCGCCACGCCGCTCACCGATGGCGAGCGCTACGACGAGCGCGAAATGGACGTGCTCGTGCGTTCCGTCGTCTCGCAGTTCGAGCAGTACGTAAAGCTGAACCGCAAGGTTCCGCCGGAGATCCTCACCTCGCTGGCCGGCATCGAGCAGCCGGGCCGCCTCGCGGACACCGTCGCTGCGCACATGTCGCTCAAGCTCGACGCCAAGCAGAAGGTGCTCGAGATCCAGGACGTGCGCCGTCGCCTCGAGCACATCCTCGCGCTGATCGAAGGCGAGATGGACGTGCTGCAGATCGAGAAGCGCATCCGCGGCCGCGTCAAGCAGCAGATGGAGAAGAGCCAGCGCGAGTACTACCTCAACGAGCAGATGAAGGCCATCCAGAAGGAACTGGGTGAGCTCGACGACGCGCCGAACGAAATCGCGGAACTCGAGAAACGCATCACGCGTGCCGGCATGCCGAAGGAAGCGCGCGAGAAGGCGAAGTCCGAGCTGGCAAAGCTCAAGCTGATGTCGCCGATGTCGGCCGAAGCCACCGTCGTGCGCAATTACATCGACTGGCTCGTGAAGTGCCCGTGGCGCAAGCGCACGAAGGTGAAGCACGACCTGCCGGCCGCCGAGAAGGTGCTGAACGAAGACCACTTCGGGCTCGAGAAGGTCAAGGAACGCATCGTCGAATACCTCGCTGTGCAGCAGCGCGTGCAGACGCTGAAGGGCCCGATTCTCTGTCTCGTCGGTCCTCCCGGCGTGGGCAAGACCTCGCTCGGCCAGAGCATCGCGCGCGCCACCAACCGCAACTTCGTACGCATGTCGCTTGGCGGCGTGCGTGACGAGGCCGAAATCCGCGGCCATCGCCGCACCTACATCGGCTCGATGCCCGGCAAGATCGTGCAGAACATGGTTCGCACCGGCGTGAAGAACCCGCTGTTCCTGCTCGACGAAGTCGACAAGATGGCGATGGACTTCCGTGGCGATCCGTCTGCCGCCCTGCTCGAAGTGCTCGACCCCGAGCAGAACGCCGCGTTCAACGACCATTACCTCGAGGTCGATTTCGACCTGTCCGACGTGATGTTCGTCTGCACCGCCAACAGCCTGAACATCCCGCCGCCGCTGCTCGATCGCATGGAAGTCATCCGCCTGCCCGGGTATACCGAGGACGAGAAGTCGAACATCGCGCGCCGCTACCTGCTGCCGAAGCAGATGAAGCAGAACGGGTTGCGCGACGACGAACTCAAGTTCTCCGAACCCGCGATCCTCGACGTGATCCGCCATTACACGCGTGAAGCGGGCGTGCGCAGTCTCGAGCGCGAAATCTCCAAGGTCTGCCGCAAATCGGTGAAGGAACTGCTGCTCGAGAAGGACCGCAAGGTCATCTCGGTCACGCCGAAGAACCTGCCAAAATACCTCGGTGTGCGCCGTCACCGGTACGGACGCGCCGAGGAGCTCGATCAGGTGGGGCAGGTCACCGGCCTCGCCTGGACGGAGGCGGGCGGCGAACTGCTCACGATCGAATCCGCGGTGATGCCCGGCAAGGGCAAGCTCACGCACACGGGCCAGCTCGGCGAGGTGATGCAGGAGTCGATCCAGGCCGCAATGACGGTGGTGCGCAGTCGCGCCAACGTGCTCGGCCTCGATCCGGAGTTCTACCAGAAGGCCGACGTGCACATACACGTGCCCGAAGGCGCGACGCCGAAGGATGGCCCGAGCGCAGGCATCGGCATGTGCACGGCATTGGTGTCGGCGCTGACCAGGATTCCGGTGCGCGCAGACGTCGCCATGACGGGTGAAATCACCCTGCGCGGTGAGGTGCTGCCGATTGGCGGTCTCAAGGAGAAGCTGCTCGCGGCACACCGCGGCGGCATCACCACCGTTCTCATCCCGGACGAGAACGTGAAGGATCTCGCCGAGATTCCAGACAACATCAAGGGCAAGCTCCAGATCAAGCCGGTCAAGTGGATCGACGAAGTTCTGCAGCTCGCATTGAAGGACATGCCGCAACCGTTGGCTGTGGCGGGGGAAGGGGCGGCAGCCAGGGAGGAAGGCAAGCGGGCCGGCGCCAAGCGTCCGGCAAAGCGTACGGGCAAGCAGGTGCATGCCCACTGACCGAATGACGACGAGGAACACCAACCGATGAACAAGAACGACCTGATCGATGCAGTTGCCGAGCGCACGTCGCTCGCGAAGTCCGATGCCGCGCGCGCCGTCGAGGCCGTGCTCGGCGCGATCACCGACACCCTGCAGAAGGGCGATGCCGTGACGCTCTCGGGCTTCGGCACGTTCGCTGTCAAGACGCGGGCTGCCCGCACTGGCCGCAATCCCCGGACCGGCGAGGCGATCCAGATCGCCGCCAGCAAGGTGCCGGGTTTCAAGGCTGGAAAAGGCCTGAAGGATGCCGTAAACTAGTGGGCTACCAGTGAGGTGCGGGTGCTTAGCTCAGCTGGTAGAGCGGCGCCTTTACACGGCGTAGGTCGGGGGTTCGATCCCCTCAGCACCCACCAGAAATACGCGGAGTGGTAGTTCAGTTGGTTAGAATACCGGCCTGTCACGCCGGGGGTCGCGGGTTCGAGTCCCGTCCACTCCGCCAGCTTCTGGATCATGAAAGCCCGCTCGCGCGGGCTTTTGTGTGTCTGGACAACCACAGCTAGCAAGCTCGCGGCCCGGCTCTTACTATCCCCATCCCACCAAGCGACGTCCTTACCCATGCTGCAGAAGATCCGCGAAAGAATTTCCGGTCCGTTCGCCATCTTTTTCCTCGGCGCCATCGCCATCGTCTTCATCTTCTGGGGCGTCCAGTTCGAGTCGGCAGTGACCTCGGCCGCGGCGACCGTGAACGGCAGGGACATCTCCCAGGAGACCGTGCGCCAGGCCTGGCAGGACCGCCAGACCGAGTTGCAGACACAACTGCGCGACGAGCTGCCGCCGGAACTCGTCAAGGCCGAGCAAGCCAAGCTGATCGACGAATTCATCACCCGCGAACTGCTGGTGCAGCGCGCGCACGACAGCGGCTACCGTGTCAGCGACCGTGAACTCGCCGAGGCGATCACCAGGATCCCGGCGCTCGAGGTCGATGGCAAGTTCTCGCGCGACCGCTACGCTGCACTACTGCGGCAGCAGGGTCGCACCGAACCCCAGTTCGAGCAGGAATTCCGCCGCGATCTCGAGACCTCCCAGTTGCGCAATTCGATCGCAGTGTCGTCGTTCGTGACCCCGGGTGAACTGCGTCATCGTGTCGAACTCCAGGGCGAAACGCGCGAGGTTGCATACGCCGTTGTGCCGGCCGCCGGATACGCTGCACAGGTGCAGGTCGCGCCGGCGGAAATCACGGCTTACTACGACAAGAACAAGTCGCAGTTCATGTCGCAGGAGACGGTGGCGCTGCAGTACCTCAAGCTCGACCTGGCCGATATCGCGGCGGGCGTGCAGGTGACGGAAGAGTCGCTGAAGAAGTACTACGAAGAGACAGCAGCCGAGCGCAATGCCGTGCCGGAACGTCGCAAGGCTGCCCACATCCTGATCGAGTCGGGCGCCGACGACGCGGCGGCCAGCAAGAAGGCGGAAGCCATCCTGGCCCGCGCCAAGTCGGGGGAGGATTTCGCCAAGCTGGCGCAGGAGAATTCCGATGATCCGGGTTCCAGGACCGCCGGTGGCGATCTGGGCTGGGCGCCGAAGGAAGCGTACGTGCAGCCGTTCTCCGATGCGCTCTTCGCCATGAGCAAGGGCGAGATCCGCGGGCCGGTGAAGACGCAGTTCGGCTATCACATCATCCGGCTCGACGACATCGAGCAGCCGCGCGTGCGCGACTTCGACGAGGTGCGGGCCGAGCTCGAGCCCGAGTTCCGGCGTGAGCAGGCGCAGACGCTGTTCTACGAAAAGTCGCAGCAGCTCGCGGACGAATCTTTCGCCTCGCTGAGCGAACTCGACAGCGTCGGCAAGAAGCTCGGCATGACGGTGCAGACCGTCGAAGGTTTCACGCGTCAGGGCGGCGGCGCGCTCGGCAACGACCGCAAGGTGATCGAGGCGGCGTTCAGCAATGAAGTGCTGCAGGAACGCCAGAACAGCCAGCCGGTGCCGATCGGCGAGGAAAGCGTCGTCGTGCTGCGTGTCACCGATCACAAGCTGTCGACGCAGCTGCCACTGGCCCAGGTGCAGGAACAGATCGTGACCCGCCTGCGCGAGGACAAGGCGCGTGCTGCGGCCTCCGAGGCTGCCGCGGCCCTGGCGAAGCGCGTCAATGCAGGTGAGCCGCTGGCGACGGCTGCGGCGTCGGTCGGCTCGACGTCGACAGCCTCGCAGTCGGTCAGCCGTCAGGGCCCGACCACGGAAGGTGCCGCACCGATGGTGCCCGAACTGCTGAAGGCGATCTTCCAGGCGCCGCGTCCTGCTGGCGCGGGTAAGGTGAGTGCAGGCGTTGCCACGCTCGCGAGCGGCGATCCCGCCGTCTTCGTCGTGGCGTCGGCCAACCCGGGCACGCCCGCCGCGTTCGGTGACAATCTTGCCGAGCAGGCACAGAGCATCGCGACGCAGAACGCGACGATCGAATTCGATGCCTACCTGGCCGAACTGCGCCGCACCGCGAAGATCAAGCGGAACGACAAGATGTTTGCGACGGAATAGGGGTTAGGGGTTGGGGGGTTAGGGGTTAGTCGGAACGCTTCCCCAGGCGACGGTGCAGCCCCGCTACCACGGTATTCAGGATTCGCCGCGACTTCGTCGATCATAAGCTGCAATTCAGTCACCTCGCTTTCCGACAGGTAGCCGATTCTCTGTGCGAGTAACAGCTGGGTCTCCAACTCAGCCATTGATCCACGAGATACGCGAAGGAAGTAGATGAATTCCTTCGTCGATTTACGCGCTGAGCCTTCGGCAATATTGGACGGGATCGAAGCTGCTGCCCGACGCAGTTGGGACACCAGACCGAACATTTCACTTCTTGGCAGGGCTGTGCTGGACCGATAGACACGCGCGGCGAGATCCATGGCTTTCTGCCAAAGGATCAGGTCCTTGTGACTGAGCCGGGATAGCCGCTCCATGCAGCTACAATTGACCGGGGTCAAGTTGGGCGGCGATCTTGATTTCTTGGCAGAAGGCGCGGATTCAGCCGATCCTCCGACTAACCCCTAACCCCTAACCCCTAACCCCCAACCCCCACCCCCTATTCCGCGAAACTCATCCCCACGTGGCTGTACCCGGCATCCACGTAGACGATTTCGCCGGTGATTCCCGACGCGAGGTCGGAGCAGAGGAATGCCGCCACGTTGCCGACTTCGTCGGTCGTCACGTTGCGGCGCAGGGGAGTGGCCGCAGCTACCTGGGTGAGCATCTTGCGGAAGCCGCTGACACCGGCCGCCGCCAGCGTCTTGATCGGTCCGGCCGAGATCGCATTCACGCGGATACCCTGCGGTCCCAGATCGGCCGCGAGGAAGCGCACGTTCGCTTCGAGGCTCGCCTTGGCAAGTCCCATCACGTTGTAACTTGGGATCGAACGCACGGCGCCCAGGTACGACAGCGTGATGAGCGCGCCCGCACGGCCCTGCATCAGCGGCCGGCCGGCCTTTGCCAGCGCAGTGAGGCTGTAGCTCGAGATTTCGTGCGCGATGCGGAAGCCGTCGCGCGTCGTGCTCTCGACGAACGTGCCGGCCAGTTCCTCACGCGGCGCGAAAGCAACCGAGTGCACAATGATGTCGAGCGAGTCCCAGACTGTGCGGATGGCCGCGAACGCGGTCTCGATCTCTGCGTCGGAGGCGACGTCCATTGGCAGCGTGATCGCCGAATTGAACGCCTGCGCCATCTCGAGGACGCGATCCTTGAGCCGGTCATTCTGGTAGGTGAACGCGAGCTCCGCGCCCTCCCGGTGCATCGCGGCTGCGATGCCATGGGCGATCGAACGCTCCGAGGCGAGCCCCACGATGAGGGCCCGCTTGCCTGTCAGGAATCCCACGATGTTCAGCCTCCGGTTTGCCGGCTTGGGTCGGTGTAGACGACGAGACGCTGGCCCGCGCGCAGCGACGACGATTGCCGCAGGCGGTTCCAGGTCATGAGCTCCCGCACGCTGACGTCGAAGCGGTCGGCGATCTCGGAGAGCGTGTCGCCGCGTTTGACCTTGTAGGTCACGCGGTTCGATTCCGTGGTGCTGCCGGACGCGGTCCGCGTGGCGGTCCCGCCCTTGCCCGGTATCTCGAGTCGCGCGCCAGGGACCAGTCCAGCGTTGCTCGACAGGCCGTTGGCAGAGGCGAGGGCCGGCACCGTGACACCATACTTGCGCGCCACGTCCCACAGCGTGTCGCCCGACTTCACTACATGTACCTTGGGCTTTTTCGATGCCGATGGTTGCTGGTGTTCCGGCAGCTGGGCCGTGATGTCGTCACGCGGTGCGGCCAGCGCGGCCAGCGTCGCGGTCGACCCGACGAATCCGGCCGGAATCAGCAGGGAATCGCCCGGGTGGATCACCGAACCATGGATGTCGTTGGCCTGCTGCAGGGCCAGTATCGACACGCCGTACTGGCGGGCGATCGTACTGAGGGTCTCGCCACGGCGAACCTTGTGGTGGACGTCCGGGGGCGGCTCGATGGCGACGACGGCGACATTGCTCTCGTCCGCGAGTGACTGGTCGAGCATCGCCTGACGGAACGTCTGTGCGTTCGGAATCGGCAACAGCAGCCGATGCGGGCCTTTCGGCGGCGTCGTCATGCGGTTGTAGCCGGGATTCAGCGCAAACATGTCTTCGCGGGTGATGCCGGCGAGCTGGGCCACCTGCTCGAGGTGCACCTGCCGGCCCGGTTCGACGGCTTCGAAAAACGGCTGGTTCGGGATCGCGGCAAACGACAACCCGTAGGCTTGCGGGTTACGCACGATGCGGCTGATGGCGAGCAACTTCGGCACGTAGTCGCGGGTTTCGGACCGCAGGTTCAGGCTGAAGAAGTCTGTCGGCAATCCCGCCGACTGATTGCGACGCACGGCGCCGCTGACGGTGCCTTCGCCGCCGTTGTAGGCCGCGATCGCGAGGTACCAGTCGCCTGCGAAATACCTGTTGAGGTACTGCAGGTAGGTGAGTGCGGCGCCCGTGGCTTCGATGACGTCGCGACGCTCGTCGATCCACCAGTTCTGTTCGAGGCCGTAGTGCTTGCCCGAGGACGGGATGAACTGCCACAGGCCGGAGGCGCGGCTGCGCGAATAGGCGACCGGATTGAACGCACTTTCGACGACCGGCAGTAACGCAAGCTCGAGCGGGAGGTTGCGCCGCTCGAGTTCCTGCACGATGTAGTACAGGTAGCGCGAGCCGCGCTTGAACGTGCGGTCGAGAAAATCGGGATTCTTCCGATAGAGTTCCACCTCGCGGTCGACCGCGTAGTGCGCGACGTCCGGCAGTGCATAGCCGTCGCGAATGCGGTCGAGCAGGTCGGCGTACTGCTCGGGTGGCATGTGCGGCACTTCGCGTGCCGTGCTGAACGCGCCCGGAATCGTGACCGTCGCGCGGTCCATCGGTGCCTTCGGGCCCGGGTGTTCCGGCGCGGGCGGCAAGCTCGAGTAAGTCGAGTCGGTCGTCGCGCACCCGGCGAGCAGCGCGGCCGCTGCGACGACGGCGAGCAAGGACGGGTGCGTTTTGGCTGGTGTCATTTCGGCTCAGCGGAATCCGTCTTTCCAGCGCCGCACTTCGGCGAACACGTCCACGGCCTCGGGCAGCGGGTGACCCGCATGTCGTTCGGCTGCGGCGCGCACAGCAGGTTCGCGGCTGCGCAGGAAGGGGTTGATGAGGCGCTCGCGTCCGAGGGTGGACGGCAGCGTGATTTCGTCGCGGTCACGGCGCTGCTGCACGTCGCCCAGCGCGTCGCGAACGTGGCCGTTGTCGGGCTCGACAGCGACTGCGAACTTGAGATTCGAGAGCGTGTATTCGTGCGCGCAGAAGACGCGCGTTGCGTCGGGCAGGGCGGCAAGGCGGTCAAGCGAGTCGAGCATCTGGGCAGGCGTGCCTTCAAACAGGCGACCACAACCCGCGCTGAACAGGGTGTCGCCGCAGAAAAGCGCGCCGTGACCCGCATAGGCAATGTGGCCGAGCGTGTGACCTGCAACGGCTAGCACGTTGAACTCGAGCCCGAGGTTTTCAAGTGAAGCCTTGCCTCCATCGTCCAGGGCCTGCGCCGCGCAGGGCATCCGCTCGCGAGCCGGCCCGAATACCGGTGCGCCATGCCGCGCGGCCAGCGCCCCGACTCCACCGACATGATCGGCGTGGTAATGCGTCACCAGAATCGCGCCGAGTCGCAGCCCCAGTGCCTGCAATGCCTGTTCCACCGGGCGGTCGTCACCCGGATCGACTACTACGGCAGCGGCCGGGTCGGCCGGCGCGTGTATCAGCCAGATGTAGTTGTCCGAGAACGCCCGCACCGGGCTCACTTGCAGCATTCTGCTGGGGACTCCTTCGTCGTCCGCGGGCCAATGAGTCCGGGCGCGCGTATTAGAGCCGTTCGGGGCCAAGAATTCCATATGACAGGCCACGTTTTTTCGAATTCCTGCAGGGACTTACGGCTATCCTTGGGCGCATGACCGCAAACCCCATTGCAGACCACTGGCTCGAATCCCCGCTCGGGGCGGCCGTGCTCGCACTGGAAACGCGGCTGCTGCAGGACGAACTGGCCGACGTCGTCGGCTTCGAACTGCTGCAGATCGGGTGCTGGGGCGATCCCACGCGGCTCTGCGCGGCGGCCCGCACGCAACACCGAAGTTGCATCGCACCCGATGCAACGGGCCCCGGCGCAATCCGTGCCCACTTCGACGCGCTTCCGATCGCCACCAATTCGGTGGAAGCGGTGCTGCTGCCGCACACGCTCGAGCATGCGCCGCGTCCGCACGAATTGCTGCGCGAGGTCGACCGTGTCCTGGTCGGCGAGGGCAACCTGGTCATCTGCGCCTTCAACCCGTGGAGCACCTGGGGCGTTCGGCACCACTTCGCTTCGAGCGGCCAGTTCCCCCCGCATGCGGCGCGCATGATGAGCGAACACCGTACGCGCGACTGGCTCAGCTTGCTCGGTTTCGAGGTCGTCTCTACGCGCAGCTACCTGTTCGCGCCCCCCTGGACGCAGCGCATGTTCGGCCTGCGCGAGGACAGCTGGCTCGAGCGTCGCGGTCCGGTCATAGCGTCGCCGTTGGCAGGCGCTTACCTGCTCAAGGCGCGCAAGCGCGTGCGTTCGATCACGCCGATCAGGCCGGCATGGACCCAGCGGCCGGTGCTCGTCGGCAGCACTCCGGAACCCACCACGAGACAGGCCGCGTGAGTGTGTCCGAAGTGATCGTTCACACGGACGGGGCCTGCAAGGGCAACCCGGGTCCGGGAGGCTGGGGTGCGCTACTCGAGACCGGCGAGCACCGCAAGGAGCTCTATGGCGGCGAGCCGCTCACCACCAATAACCGCATGGAGCTCACCGCTGCGATAGAGGCGCTGGCCGCGCTGAAGCGTCGCTGCCTGGTGCAGCTCTACACCGATTCGCAGTACGTGCGGCTCGGCATCACCGAGTGGCTGCCGCAGTGGAAGAAGCGGGGCTGGAAGACGGCCGACAGGAAGCCCGTGAAGAATGCGGACCTCTGGTTGCTGCTCGAAGCGCAGATCGGGCGCCACGAAGTGCACTGGCATTGGGTCAAGGGCCATGCCGGGCATCCAGGCAACGAGCGGGCGGACGAGCTCGCGAACCATGGCATCGCGACGTTGCGCGATGCAGGGGATAGGGGATAGGGGTTAGTCGGAAGGCGGCAGCTCCTGACTTTTTTCCGACTATCCCCTAACCCCTATCCCCTATCCCCTCGTAGACTACAGAGAGTTGCGCTCTCCGTAGGACGACCATGGATTTCATCGACCTCAAGACCCAGTACAGCCGCCTCAAGTCCTCGATCGATGCGCGCATCCACGGCGTGCTCGAGCATGGCCAGTACGTCATGGGGCCCGAGGTCGTCGAACTGGAGAAGCAGCTCGCGGAGTACGTGGGGTCGAAGCACTGCATCGGCGTGGCGAGCGGCACCGACGCGCTGCTGATGGCGCTGATGGCGCTCGACATCGGCCCCGGCGATGAAGTCATCACGGTGCCGTTCACGTTCTTCGCGACCGCGGAGATGATCGCGTTGATCGGCGCCAAGCCGGTCTTTGTCGACATCGACCGCAGCACTTACAACATGGACGCATCGAAGCTCGAGGCGGCCATCACGCCGCGTACGAAGGCAATCATGCCGGTGTCCTTGTACGGCCAGTGCCCGGACATCGACGCCATCAACACCATCGCTTGCCGCAATGAGTTACCGGTGATCGAGGACGCTGCGCAGAGCTTCGGCGCCACCAACAGGGGTCGGCGTTCGGGTGGCATGACCTTGATCGGCGCGACTTCGTTCTTTCCGTCGAAGCCGCTCGGTTGCTATGGTGATGGCGGCGCGCTGTTCACGAATGACGATCGCCTCGCGACGATCATGCGCGAGATCCGCGTGCACGGTCAGGACCGGCGCTACCACCATCCGCGACTGGGACTGACGGGCCGCCTCGATTCCATCCAGGCTGCCGTACTGCTCGCGAAGATGGAAATTTTTCCCGACGAAGTCGCCGCCCGGCATCGGCTCGGCGAACGCTATGCAACCCTGATCGCCGAGAAGTTCGGCACGGGTGCGCAGGCCAGGGTGCGCGCCCCGGTCGTCGAGCAGTTCAACACCTGCGTCTATGCCCAGTACACCGTTGAAGTGGAGCAGCGCGAGATCGTCGAGACCCGGATGAAGTCGCTTGGCGTGCCCACGGCGGTGCATTACCCGCTGGCGCTGCACATGCAGCCGGTGTTCCAGCATCTCGGTTACAGCGAGGGTAGTTTCCCACTGTCCGAATCTGCGGCTCGTCGTGTCATCAGCTTGCCGATGCACCCTTACCTCACGGATGCGCAGCAGGTGCAGGTCGTGGACGCACTCGCTGACGCTGTCGCCTGAGCTTGAGGGGTTAGGGATAGGGGTAGGGGTTAGGGGATAGGGGATAGGGGTTAGTCGGAAATGTGCAGCTCCGCTTCTGAAAACTCGATGCTTGCCTTCGATGCTTCCGATTTTCGCGGCACCTCCGACTAACCCCTAACCCCTATCCCCTGGTCCCTTCCTATGCGCCAGATCGTCTTCGACACCGAAACCACCGGCCTCGAACCTGAGCTCGGCCACCGCATCATCGAGATCGGTGCGATCGAGCTCGTGAACCGGCGGCGCACGGGGCGGCAATTCCACCGTTACCTCTGTCCGGACCGCACGATTGACCCGGGTGCGGTGCAGGTGCACGGCCTCACGACCGACTTCCTGAACGGACAGCCGCGCTTCGCCGACATCTTCGACGAGCTGCGTGAGTTCATGGCTGGCGCCGAACTCATCATCCACAACGCGCCGTTCGACGTCGCGTTCATGGATGCGGAACTCGCGATGCTCGCCGCGAAAGGTGTGCTCGAGCAGAAGGTGGCGACGCGCGACGTCTGCGGCGTGCTCGACACGCTTGCCCTCGCGCGTCAGATGCACCCGGGCCAGCGCAACAGTCTCGACGCCCTGTGCAAGCGCTATTCGATCGACAATTCGCACCGCGACCTGCACGGTGCGTTGCTCGACGCCGACCTGCTGCTCGAAGTCTACCTGGCGATGACTGGCGGGCAGGGCGCGCTGACCCTGGACGACAAAGCCACGGCGGCAGGTGTCGCTGCAGCAGCGACGAAGGCCGTGCGTCCGGCGGGCACGCTCGTCGTGAGGTGCGCGACCGAGGAAGAACTGGAGGCACACGAGGCGATGCTCAAGCTGCTCGACAAGAAGAGCGGTGGCAAGACCGCCTGGCGTCAGTTCGAGCCTGCGCCCGTGGCCACCCCGCCCACGCCATGAGCCACACGCTCTCGCAGTCGTTCGGCCAGGCTTTTCTCGGACGGTCACCGGGCTGGTACAAGCTCACGATCGTCGCGTTCCTGCTGCTGAACCCGATCGTGATGCTGCTCGCCGGGCCGACGGTCACCGGCTGGCTGCTGCTGGGCGAGTTCATCTTCACGCTCGCCATGGCGCTGCGGTGTTATCCGCTGCAGCCGGGCGGCCTGCTCGCAATCGAAGGCGTCATCATCGGTCTCACCACGCCGGAAAGCGTGTATGAGGAGGTCACAGGCGCTTTTCCCGTGATCCTGCTGCTGATCTTCATGGTCGCGGGCATCTACTTCCTGCGCGACCTGTTGCTGTTCGTCTTTACTCGCCTGATCCTGCGGATTCGCTCGCGCGAATCACTGGCGCTGATGTTCTGCGGCGTGTCGGCACTGCTGTCGGCCTTTCTCGACGCGCTGACCGTAGTAGCCGTCGCGGTCACCGTCGGCATGGGATTCTTCGAGGTCTATCACCGCGTCGCTTCGGGCAAGGCTCACACCACGCCCAATCACGATTCAACGCACGACGCCAACGTGCAGGTTCTGCACCGCGACAACCTCGAGGCCTTTCGTGGATTCCTGCGCGCCCTGATGATGCACGGTGCCGTCGGCACGGCGATTGGCGGCGTGATGACGCAAGTGGGCGAGCCGCAGAACCTGCTGATCGCCGAGCACGCCGGGTGGACCTTCGGTGAATTCTTCCTGGTGATGGCGCCAGTCACGGTGCCGGTTGCATTCGCAGGTCTTGCCACCTGCTGGCTGGTGGAGCGATTTCAGCTGTTCGGCTACGGCACGCCAATCCCGGATGCGGCTCGCGCCGTGCTCGAGGACTACTCGCGTGAACTTGCAGCTCGTTCGACGCCTCGCGACAAGCAACTGCTGATCGTCCAGGCGGCCGTCGCGATACTGCTGGTGCTGGCCTTGGCGTTCCATGTCGCCGAGGTCGGCCTGATCGGGTTGCTGGTGATCATCCTGGCCACGGCTTTCACCGGGATCACGGAAGAGCACCGCATCGGCAAGGCCTTTGAGGCGGCGCTGCCGTTCACGGCGCTGCTGGTGGTGTTCTTCGTGATCGTCGCAGTGATCCACGACCAGCACCTGTTCGAGCCGATGATCAACCGCGTGCTGGCGCTCGAAGGCAGCCTGCAGGCGGTGATGCTGTACCTCGCCGCAGGGGTGCTCTCCGCGATCAGCGACAACGTATTCGTCGCCAGCATCTACATTACCGAGATCAAGGCGGCGCTGCTGCAGGGGACGATCAGTCGCGAGCAGTTCGACTGGCTTGCGGTGGCGATCAACACCGGCACCAACATTCCGAGCGTCGCGACGCCCAATGGACAGGCCGCGTTCCTGTTCCTGCTGACCTCGACTCTCGCGCCCCTGATCCGACTGGGTTACGGCCGCATGGTCTGGATGGCGCTGCCATACTTTGTCGTCATGACCACGGTCGGGCTGGGGGCCCTGGTGTACGCGAGCCTTTGACCGGCGTCTCATATTCCGCGGACTGCCTGTGGCATCCTTGGGCGTCATAAATTTTCAAAATTCGTTTGGAATCATGGGTAAATTCAACCTGCGCAACCTGAAGATCGGTATCGTCGGCCTGGGCTACGTTGGCCTGCCGCTCGCCGTCGAGTTCGGCAAGCGCTTCACCACGTCGGGTTCGACATCAAGGCTGACCGCGTGGCCGAACTCAGCAAGGGTGTGGACAGCACACTGGAATGCGATGCGGAGGAACTGGCGCAGGCCGACAAGCTCTCGTACACGACCAGCCTCGGCGACTTGAAGCCATGCCGAGTTTTCATCGTCACCGTTCCGACGCCGATTGACGAGTACAAGCGCCCGGACCTGACACCGTTGGTGAAGTCGAGCGAGTCAGTCGGCAAGGTGCTGAAAAAGGGCGACATAGTCGTATACGAATCGACCGTGTACCCCGGCTGCACCGAAGAGGTCTGCATCCCGATCCTGGAGAAGGTCTCGGGCCTCAAGTTCAACAAGGATTTCTATGCCGGGTACAGCCCCGAGCGCATCAATCCGGGTGACAAGGAACACCGCGTCACGACCATCCGCAAGGTCACGTCGGGTTCCACGCCCGAAGTCGCCGAATTCGTCGACCAGCTGTACCGTTCGATCGTGACTGTTGGCACGCACAAGGCGTCGAGCATCAGGGTGGCTGAGGCCGCCAAGGTAATCGAGAACACGCAGCGTGACGTCAACATCGCCCTCATCAACGAACTGGCGCTGATCTTCAATCGTCTGGGCATCGACACTGAAGAGGTGCTGCTGGCCGCCGGCAGCAAGTGGAATTTCCTGCCGTTCCGCCCCGGGCTCGTGGGCGGGCACTGCATCGGCGTCGACCCGTACTACCTGACGCACAAGGCGCAGGCGATCGGTTACCACCCCGAGATGATCCTGGCAGGCCGCCGCATCAACGACAACATGGGGATCTACGTCGCGCAGCAAGTGGCGCAGCTGATGATCCAGCGCCAGATCATGGTCAAGGGCTCGCGCGTGCTGATGTTGGGCCTGACGTTCAAGGAGAACTGTCCCGACGTCCGCAACACAAAGATCGTCGATGTCGTGCAGGAACTGAAGAGGTATGGCTGCAACGTCGACGTGCTCGATCCCTGGGCCGATGCAGACGAAGCAGAGCACGAGTACGGCCTGCGGCCGGTCAAGAAGGTCAAACCCGCGACCTACGACGCAGTGATCGTGGGCGTGGGTCACCAGGAGTTCCGTGACATGGGAATCAGGAAGGTTCGGGCACTGGGGAAGAAGAAGCACGTGCTCTACGACATCAAGTACGTGTTCAATTCCGATGAAGTGGACGGGCGTCTCTAATGAAAATCCTGGTCACCGGCGCTGCCGGCTTCATCGGCTACCACACGGCAAAGATCCTGCTCGATCGCGGTGACGAGGTAGTCGGCCTCGACAACCTGAACGACTACTACGACGTGCGGCTCAAGCACGCTCGCCTGGATCAGTTCAAGGGCAGGCCGGGCTTCAGGTTCGTCAAGCTCGACCTCGCGGACCGCGGCGGAATGGTGGAACTGTTCGCCCGCGAGAAGTTCGACCGGGTGATTCACCTGGCTGCGCAGGCGGGCGTGCGATATTCCATCGAGAACCCGCTCGCCTATGTTGAAAGCAACGTCGTTGGCACGGCCAACGTGCTTGAAGGCTGCCGTCACAACGGTGTCGGGCATCTGGTGTATGCATCAACCAGTTCGGTCTACGGTGCCAACACGAAGATGCCGTTCTCGGTCCACCAGAACGTCGATCACCCACTGTCGTTCTACGCGGCGACCAAGAAGGCCAACGAGCTGATGGCGCACACGTATGCGCACCTGTACTCGTTGCCGGTGACGGGGTTGCGGTTCTTCACGGTATACGGACCCTGGGGCCGTCCCGACATGGCGCTGTTCCTGTTCACCAGGAATATCCTGGCCGGCAAGCCGATCGACGTCTTCAACTACGGCCACCACCGCCGTGATTTCACGTATGTCGGTGATATCGCGCAGGGCGTCGTGCGCGCCTGCGACCGAGTTGCGACAGGCAATCCCGAGTGGAACAGCGACGCCCCGGATCCCGCATCGAGCAAGGCGCCGTATCGGTTGTACAACATCGGCAACAACGAGCCGGTGGAACTCCTCACGTACATCCGCACGCTCGAGGATTGCCTCGGGAAGAAGGCTGAGATGAACCTGCTGCCGCTGCAGGCCGGCGACGTACCGGACACCTGGGCCAACATCGACGAGCTCACGCGGGACGTGGGTTACACGCCGGCCACCCCGGTGTCGGTCGGTATCCGCAATTTCGTGGACTGGTATCTCGAGTACTACAAGGACGGCGAGCCGGCGAATTCGAAGGTAGTCAACCTCGGCTGAGCGTTCTGCAGGCGGCTGGTCCGGGGCCTTCCCCTGAGCTTGGATAGGCCGATACGCCCTGGTTGCAGGCGGGCAATCCGGTATGCGTTCCGGATCGCGGGGCTGACTTTCCGCGATCCGGAACGCATACCGGATTGCCCGCTTGTTACGCGGCGCCTGAGTGACTTTTCCGCGAAGGCGGAAAAGGTCACACGACGCACACAGCGTCACCGTGCGCCAATCAAGCCAACTCCCAGCGGTCGCTCCGAGACCTTTCCCCGAGCGCGTGTCTGCCTTTCCAAGCTCGGGGAAAGGTCTCGGAGCGACCGCTGGGAGTGAGCATGGGCGACGCGCCGAAAGCGCCGCCAGCTTTTGCGGCAGAGGGTGCCGACCGCTAAGCTGCGCGGATGAGCACATCCCGCACCGATCTCCCGGCCTGGAAGGCGCTCGAAGCGCACGCCGCCCAGCTCTCGAGCCGCCACCTGCGTGACCTGTTTGCTGTCGATGGCGCCGCGCGCTTCGACGCCACCAGCGTGCAGGCGCTCGACCTGCTGTACGATTTTTCGCGCCAGCGCGTCACCCGCGAAACGTTGCGTCTGCTGCAATCGCTGGCGCAGGCGTGCGACCTGCCGGCACGGATCGCGGCGCTGTTCGCTGGCGACACAGTCAATAACACCGAAGGGCGAGCTGCCATGCACATGGCGCTGCGCAACCGTTCGGATCGTCCGATGTTTGCGGACGGGCAGGACGTCATGCCGGAAGTGCGTGCGCAGCTCGCGAAAATGCGCGATTTCGTCACTGGAGTGCACCAGGGACGCATCCTCGGTTTCACCGGTGCGCGCTTCACCGACGTCGTCAACATCGGCATCGGCGGTTCGGACCTCGGCATCGTGATGGCGACGGAAGCGCTGGCCCGCTTCCGCAACAAGGCCATCCGCCTGCATTGCGTGTCGAATGTCGATGGCGTCGAACTCGCCGATGCGCTGGAAAAGATCAATCCGGCGACGACCCTGTTCGTCATCTGCTCGAAGACATTCACGACGCAGGAGACGCTCGCCAACGCCAACGCGGCGCGCGAGTGGCTGATTGGTGAGCTGGGTGAGAAGGGAATCGCGCATCACTTCGTCGCCGTGTCGACCAACCATCAGGCGATGGACGCATTCGGCATTTCGCCCGAATCGCGCTTCACGATGTGGGACTGGGTCGGGGGACGCTATTCGCTGTGGTCAACGGTCGGTCTCTCGATCGCGCTCTCGCTGGGGATGGACCAGTTCGAGCTGGTGCTCGCCGGCGGTCACGAGATGGACGAGCATTTCCGCACGGCGCCGCTCGACCGCAATCTTCCCGTGCTGATGGGGCTGCTCGGTGTCTGGAACACGGACTTCCTCGGTCTCGATTCGCTTGCGGTGCTCCCGTACGACCGACGCCTGCATCGCTTCCCCGCTTACCTGCAGCAGCTCGAGATGGAGTCGAACGGCAAGAGCGTCACCCGTGACGGCCAGCCGGTCGAATACAAGACTGGCAACGTGGTGTGGGGTGAACCGGGCAACAACGCCCAGCACTCGTTCTTCCAGCTGCTGCACCAGGGCACGGCGCGGGTCGCGCTGGATTTCATCGCGCCGGTCAACGGCTCGAGCCGGTTCCTCGCGCACCAGGACCTGGCGCTGGCGAATTGTTTCGCGCAGGCCGAGGCCTTTGCGTTTGGCCAGACGGCGGAGCAGGTCAGCAATGATCTGCAGGCCAAGGGAGCCTCCCTTGCCGAGATCGAGCGCCTGGTCCCGCACAAGGTGCACGCCGGCAATCGTCCCAGCAGCCTGATCCTGGTGCCGCGGCTCGGCCCACGCGCGGTCGGCAAGCTGATCGCCTGGTACGAGCACAAGGTGTTCGTGCAGTCGGTGATCTGGAACGTCAATCCGTTCGACCAGTGGGGCGTCGAACTCGGCAAGAAACTCGCGACTTCGATGACTGAACCAGTGCGCACCGGACTCGCAACTGAAAGCCCTGCGCACCTGCAAAAGCTTCTCGCGCAGGTACAGCGCTGGCGCGGCGACTGAGCGGCCCAGTAACATGGCGGGATGCGCCTGAACCCGTCTTGTATCGATCCGACCTTCCTGCCCTTTCTGGCCTTCCTGACCTTCCTTATCCGAGGGTCCTCTGCATCGGCGGGCGAACCCTGGATTGCGCCCGGCAATACGCAGGTGCGGCACGATGTCCAACTGCTCGTCGACTCCGGGGTGATCGACCTGCCCATGTCGGCGTGGCCGATCGCCGCGTCGGACCTCGCTAACGCACTCGGCACGATTCCTCAAACTTCCCCGTTACCGTCTGCTCCCGCCATCGCTGCAGCGGGCGAGGGCCGAGGTCTGGATTCGGGCAGGAAGGCTTCCGCGAAGCCCCTCTCGACAGCCCAACTCGCCGCCATCGCACGCCTGCGTTCGTTGGCCAGCGAGGGCAATGCCACCCTCGGCATCGAGGTAGGCGCCGCTGCACGGCCAACTCAGTTGCGCACGTTCGCCGACACGCCGCGAGAGGAGGGCGAGATCAGCGTCTACGCGGCCAGCTTCGTTGGTCAACGGTTCGGCGGGCGGCTGCAGGTGACCGGTGCAATCGACCCGGATGACGATCGCCCTGGACGCCTGGACGGGTCGTATGTGGCCGGCAAGTTCGGCAACTGGATCTTCACGCTGGGACAGCAGGATCGCTGGTGGGGTTCAGGCTGGGAAGGCAGCCTCATCATGTCGAACAACGCCCGGCCCGTACCGACGTTTGCAATCGACCGTGCAGTTTCGGAACCGTTCGAAACCAAGTGGCTTCACTGGCTCGGCCCGTGGCGGCTCACGACTTTCGTCGGCCAGATGGAGGGCTCGCGTGACGACTACGCGCACCCCTTGTTCTGGGGCATGCGGGTCTCGGCGCGACCGCTCGACGGGCTGGAGATCAGTCTCGAGCGCACGGCGCAGCTGTGCGGTGAAGGCCGCTCCTGCACCTGGGACGATTTCTGGAACATGTTCTCCGGCAACGACAACGCTGGCGAGAACGTCGATCCGGAAGACGAGCCTGGCAACCAGCTCGCGAGCTGGGATATTCGCTGGGCGTCGCCGATTGGCGACTGGAACTACGCACTCTACAACCAGCATACGGGCGAGACGATCGACAACCAGATTCCGCGGCCGTATCGGAGTCTGGAGCAATTAGGCCTCGAAACCTGGGGCGACGGTTCTGGCAACGGCAGCTCCTGGCGCGCCGGCTTCGAGTGGTCGAACTCGCGTTGTGGTGGCACCGAGAACGGCCAGAAACTCTGGGACTGCGCGTACAACAACAACATTTTCACAGATGGCTATCGGTATTACGACCGTGTGATCGGCCATTCCATGGACGGCGACGGCGACATGTATTCGGCGCGATACATCAGGGTCGACAGCGAGGCCAATACCCTCACGGTCGTTGCGCGCTACTCCAGAATCAATCAGAACAAGGTCGAACCTGACACCGTCCATTCGGTCGCCCAGGGTGCGGAAGACTGGATCAGCCTCGACCTGAGTTATCGTCGCCGCTTGCGCACCGGCTGGTTGGAAGGTGGGGTTGGCATCGATAGCCAGGACCGCAAATGGCAAGGTGACGAGGCCCTCTTGCCGCGCGCCTACGTCACCTGGAATTACGCGCTCCGTTGAGTCTCACGATGAATTTGAACCACGCCCTGCGTGCAGTTCCCGCGCTGCTGGCACTGCCAGTAGTGTTGCTGTTCGCTGCAGCGACGCACGCAGAACCGTGGATCGCGCCCGGGGATGCGGGACTGCGTCACGACGTGCAACTGCTGGCCGATACGGGGGTCCTGCAAACGCCGACCCTGAGCTGGCCGCTGCCGTGGAGCAACATCGTGCGGGACATCGAGCGCGTGGACGTGGCGACTCTCGGTCCAGCGGCGCGGTCGTCGGCCGCGCGACTCCACGAGCGGGCGCTCGCCGAGATGCGCATCGACGAAATGGCCCTGGGCTTCGAACTGGCCGCCGCGTCGGAGCCGGAGGTCCTGCGGACCTTCAGCGACTCGCCGCGGGAGGAAGGTGAGGCCGCCCTGGTGGCGAGCCGGACGGGCCAGCGTTTTGCCTGGAAGGCGGTGGCCCGTGTCGTTGCCGACGCTGAGGACGGCCAGACCAGTTCGCCCCGACGGCTCGTATGTCGCGGCCAGCCTGGGTAACTGGATGCTGAGCGCCGGCTACCTTGAGCGCTGGTGGGGGCCGGGCTGGCAGGGCAGCCTGATTCTCTCGAACAGTGCGCGTCCAGTGCCTGGCGTGTCCCTCGACCGCAACGAATCCACGCCGTTCGCGGTGCCGGTGTTGCGCTGGCTCGGCCCGTGGCGGTTCAGTACGTTCATGGGTCAGCTCGAAGGCGACCGTGACTATCCGCAGACGTTGCTGTTCGGCATGCGGGCGGAAATCCGCCCGATCCCGTCGTTGCAGATTGCCGCCAGCCGCACGGCGCAGTGGTGCGGCGACGGCCGGCCCTGTGGGCTGGATACCTTCGTCGACCTGCTGGCGGGCAACGACAACGATCAGCCGCTCGACGAGCAGCCGGGCAACCAGCTGGCGGGTTTCGACCTGCGCTGGTCGTGGCCTGGCGGTCGAGTGCCGCTGGCGTTGTATGCGCAGGGCATCGGCGAGGACGAGGCGGGCTTTCTGCCCTCGAAATACCTGGGGTTGTTCGGCCTCGAGACCTGGGGAGTGTGGGGCGACCACTCCTGGCGGGGGACTGTCGAATATGCCGACACGGCCTGTGATTTCGTCAATTCGCAGCCTGATTTCGGCTGCGCCTACGAGAGCTCGATTTACACTACGGGCTACCGGTTCCGGGGCCGTGCGATCGGGCATGCGATGGACGGCGATGGCGAGATGATCAGTTCGAGCCTGCTGCTGCTCGGCTCCACCGGGCACCGGTGGCAGCTCACCGTTCGCGACGTCAAGCTGAACCGGGCGGGTCAATCGGCCGGACATACGCTCAGTCCGTCGGCGGCTGCGAAGGTGCAGGATGTTGTTGCAACGCACGACCGGGCGTATCCGTGGGGTAACATTACCGCCCTGGTCGGGTATGCCGAGGCCTCCGGCACACCGGCCGACGCCCTGCAGGATGGCTTTCGCGGCAGCCTGAGCTGGCGGCGAGCGATTCGTTGAACGAACAGATGGTTGGCCGACGTAGCGAACAGTAAGGGAAGGGAATGCACCGATTTTGTGGTCATGGACTCGGGCAATCGGCCCGGCGATTGCTCGTGCTGGCGGCGATGCTGTTCGGTGCTGTCAGCGCGGTGGCGCAGACCCCCAGCCCGACTGCCGGGCAGATCGATACCTTCAAAAATATGTCGCCTGAACAGCAGCAGGCCGTGCTCGAAGCCATGGGCGCAGGCGGCGGCGCAAACGCGGGGTCGGGTGTAACGCAGACAGACCTGTCACTGGTTTCACCCTCGACGGTCAACCCGAGGTTCGCGAATGGAGGCACCGAGCGAGAGCTCGCGGCCGACGGTCAGCCACGGCTCGCGGCCGGGGACACGCTGATCATCGAGCTCGAACTCGTAAAGAACGAAGGGGACGAGCGCATTCTGACGGAGCGGCCGCCTGTACCGGGCTTACTGGATGCGACCGCGACCTCAGGTGGTCTGCCCGCGACCTCGAGTGGTCTGCCTTCGACCTCGGGTGGTTCGCCCTCGACGTCCACGCCGCAGGCCGCGCCGGCCGAGCGCCCGCAACAGGAGAAAGTCGAACGCACCGAGGACGAGGAGGCGCTGCTCATGCGCCTGGTCGAGACGGTACGCCGTGGCAATCCGTACCGCCTGAGTCGTACCGGCGCAATCGATTTGCCGGGGCTTGGCCGCGTGCAACTCGCCGGCCTGACCGCCCTGGAGGCCACCCAGCGGCTCGCCATCGAGCCCTACCTCCGTGAATACCGCGTGCGGGTCATCTTCCTGCCGCTCGAACTCACCGACACCGATGCACTCAGGCCCTTCGGCTACGACCTGTTTTCCGGCGTGCCGACCACGTTTGCCCCCGCAACCGACATTCCAGTGCCGGCGGAATACGTGGTCGGGCCAGGTGACCGCATCGATGTGCAACTCGTCGGCAATACCCGGGGTAAGTACTCGCTGGTCGTGAACCGCGACGGCAACATCCAGTTCCCCGAGCTGGGCCCGATCGCGGTGAGCGGGCTGCGCGTTGAAGCGGCGAAGGCGCGCATCTCGAGCCGCGTGCAGGAGCAGATGATCGGCACGCAGGCAACGGTAACCATGGGCGATCTGCGCTCAATCCGCGTGTTCGTGCTGGGAGACGCGGAGAGGCCGGGTTCCTACACGGTGAGCGGACTCGCAACGGTCACCAATGCGCTGTTCGTCAGCGGCGGTGTGAAGCCAATCGGCTCGTTGCGCAACATCCAGCTGAAGCGCAATGGCCGCATCGTCTCGACGCTCGACCTCTATGACCTGCTGTTGCGAGGCGACACCTCGGCCGACGCCCGGCTGCAGCCCGGCGATGTCATATTCATTCCCTCGGTCGGCGCCACCGCCGGTGTCACGGGCGAGATCCGTCGTCCGGCCATCTACGAACTCAAGGGCGAAAGCAGCGTCGCGGACCTGCTCTACCTCGGCGGCGGCCTCACGCCCGAGGCCGACCCGGAACTTGCCAAGCTCGAGCGCATCGACGAGCGTCGCGAGCGCGTCGTGGTGGACGTGAACCTCACCAGTCCGCCCGCCCGCGGCACCAGCCTGCGCTCGGGAGACCTGCTGCGTATCCCGGGCGTGAAGCCCACCTACGCGAACTCAGTGGAGATCCGGGGCCACGTCCTGCGTCCCGCCGCCTTCCAGTACCGCAGCGGCCTGCGCCTCACGGACGTGATCGCTTCCGCCGAGGAGCTGAAGCCCAACGCTGACCAGCACTACGTCCTGATCCGGCGTGAGGAGCCGGACACGCGCCGTGTGCAGGTGATCTCGGCCGACCTTGCTGCCGCCTGGCGCTCGCCGCGTTCGGACGCGAATCCGCTGCTTGCGCCACGCGATCGCGTCTACGTATTCGATCTCGAGACCGACCGTCATGCGACCCTCGATCCGATCCTCGAGGAACTGAAGCGGCAGGCGGTGACCGCGGCACCGTCACAGGTCGTGCGCGTATCGGGCCGCGTCCGCGTGCCGGGCGACTATCCGCTCGAGGCGGGCATGACGGTGAGCGACCTGATTCGCGCCGGCGGCGGTCTCGCGGAGGACGCCTACGGCGGCGAGGCGGACCTCGCGCGCTACGAGGCGAGCGACGGCCAGACACGCAAGGCTGAAGTCGTGAAAGTGGACCTCGGTCGCGCGCTGGCGCACGACGCGGCTGCCGATGTTTTGCTGGAGCCGTTCGATTTCCTCGTCGTGAAAGGCATCTCGGAGTGGGAAACCACCCAGGAGACGGTACGGCTCGAGGGCGAGGTGCGTTTCCCGGGCGAGTATCCGATCGTGCGCGGCGAGACGCTGCGGTCGGTGGTCGAACGCGCAGGCGGACTAACGCCGTTCGCTTTCGCGCAGGGCAGCGTTTTTACGCGTGAATCGCTGATGGAACGCGAGAAAGAACAGATCCGTTTCCTGGCAGACCGCCTGCGGCAGGATCTCGGAACGCTCGCTTTGCAAGCCGCGCAGGCGCCGGGCAGCGGGGCGCAGCAGGCGACCGAGACCTTGACGATCGGCCGGGGCCTGCTGGCGGACCTGCTCGATACCGTGCCTGTGGGGCGGCTCGTCATCCAGCTGGACAGGATAGTCGCATCCAAGCCGGGTGCCGCGGGCGACGTCATGCTCAAGGACGGCGACACGTTGCGCGTACCGAGATTCGCCCAGGAGGTGACCGTCATTGGCGAGGTCCAGTTCTCGACCTCGCATCTGTTCGACCCGTCGCTCTCGCGCGAGGACTACCTGCGCATGAGTGGCGGTGCAACGCAGAAGGCCGACGAGAAGCGGATCTACATCGTGCGAGCCAATGGCAGTGTCGAGTCGGGTGGCGGCAGCCGCTGGTTCGGCCAGTCGACCAGCTCGATCCAGCCGGGCGATACGATCGTGGTGCCACTCGATGCCGAACGCATGCGGCCGTTGCCGCTGTGGACGGCGGTTTCGACGATCATCTTTAACCTCGCCGTGGCGGTCGCGGCTGTGGCTTCGTTCTGATCCCAATGAACGACACAACAATAGAGCAGCCGCGCGAACTGAGTCTTGCGGACTTGTTGAAAGTGGTTTGGCGGCTGCGGATTTCGATGCTAGTGGGCTTGATATGCGGCGTGATTCTCGCCATTGGTTACCTCGCCTGGACGTCACGTGTCTATGAGGCCGAAATTATAATTGCCCCGGCGTCGGACAGCGAAATGGGGGGCGACGTGGCCGGGTTGCTGGGACAACTTGGTGGTGTCGGCTCGCTCCTTGGCGTCAACCTGCCGGGTGGTGGTTCGTCCCAGGTTTCGTTGGCTGTATTGCGCTCGCGGGCATTTGCGGCAACGTTCATCGACAAGCAAAGCCTATTGCCAGAGATGTATCCCGATAAGTGGGACAGCGCTCGCAATGCATGGCGCAGCGACCTGAGAATCGCACCGATGCCGGACGAGGTCATTCGCAGGTTTGAGGAGAAGATCCGATTTATTGAAGAGGATCGCAGGACGGGTTTGGTAAGCGTGCGACTTCAGCTGTCGAATAGATTACGAGTCGCGCAACTCACGAGCGAGTTTGTCGCCGAAGCGAACGAGGTTATTCGTCAACGGGCGATCAAGGATGCCGAGTCGGCACTGAAGTATTTGCGCAA
Organism: uncultured Pseudomonadota bacterium; assembly: GCA_963748985.1. GTDB lineage: Bacteria > Pseudomonadota > Gammaproteobacteria > Steroidobacterales > Steroidobacteraceae > RPQJ01. Next base: position 214,665 of record CAVVKQ010000005.1, on the reverse strand, counting down.
GCAAGCGGGGGAGACGGCGGAGATCGAAGTACAACAAGCGATCTATAGGGTTATGGAGTCGCAGCTGAAAGTGGCTGCACTAGCCCGCACGCGTGCCGACTATGCGTTTCGCGTGGTTGATCCGGCGACTGAACCTTCGCCTAGAAACTATGTTTCACCGCGTGCCGGCCGGGTCCTCGCTTCCGGAATTGTTCTTGGGCTCATGACAGGGATGATTGGTGGTTTCTTGCTCGCGCTCATCAAAGACGCGAGAAGGCCTGCCGCCAGCGACGTTTGACGCGCGAAAATGGACACCTATGCGTTGGTGCTTTTTTTTGTAGCCGCGTACGTTTGGCTTCGCGAAGGGTCATGGGTGTCGGTGACAACAATGCTATTGGTAGCGCTGCTGATTCTCTACGGCGGCGGACACTTCTACTATTATTCAATAGCCGGAATAGACGACCGGGTTGCGGCGCGGGTCACTGATGGCCTTATTTTGATGTGGGTAGGGATTCTGCTGGGCATCGAAGCGGTTCGATTGGCCTGGCAACCAGCGAGTTCCGCCCGATCTGTGACATTGAAAAACTGGGCGGAACTCCCGATTCGATTCCGCGAAGGCGATGAGGCCATCTGGAAGCTCATTGCCATAGGAATCGTCCTCTACCTTGGTCTGATGTTCTTCCTTCTCGGTAAGCCGAGCCAGATCGCGAGTTTCCTGGCCATGGATTCGGAGCTTGCGAAGCGGGAGTTGCGGCAAACGGCAGGAGCTCAGGGCAACTACTTTTTTCTACTCACGGTTGCCGCCATCGCCCCATTTGTGGCCGTCCTAGCCGCAGTTCGTGCGGCGATCACTCGCCGCATTGATGATCTCGCGATAGCGGTAGCTCTGGCTATGCTCGTCCTGCTGTTCAAGTTTGCTACTTTCCACAAGTCGCAATGGGTGTGGTTCGTCATGCAGTTGTTGTTGGCCATTCGCCTGCTGCACTCGCCGCGTGCCAACTTTGCATTGGCACTGACGGGTGCCGCAGCGCTGATCGCTGCGTTGCTCGTCGGGGCCCAGCTCGCATATCCGGATCTGGATGTATTCGAACTTTCGGGGTACCTGCTTTATCGCATTCTGGAAATCCCGAATAAGGGCCTGTACCAGTTTTTCTACTTGTACCCAGAGTACATCCCTCACGCGCACGGAATGAATGTGGGGATACTGCATAGCCTCTTTGGCGAGGGCGAATTACTGGCCGCGCACACACGAGTTGCGAATTTCTTTGGCTCGTTCGGTGCGACCTTTAACGCCATGTTTATTGGGGATGCATGGGTGGAATTCGCTTACCCGGGCGTATTTGTCGCGTCGTGCATCGTGGGATCGGCGGTAAAGGGTCTGGATCTTTACGCGGGCACTCTTGGCCGATCGCCAGTCGCAATAGCGTTGGTTGCCAGTGCGTTCTTCGGCGTGATCACGCTTCTTTCCACGTCGGCATTTACTGCACTGCTGACCGGAGGGCTCCTTTTGCTGCCCGTGCTCGTACTCTTGGTTCGGTTATGCGTCCCGACGTTGCGGCAAATCGCTTTCATTGGGAGGGATCACAGTCGTTTAACGCTTCGGGGCAGCGATTTTTGACCTCAGCCATGACGGCTCTTCGTATTAGCAGCCAGTAGACAACGTATACGGCAGTTGCCGCCACCGAATAGCACGATAATGCCAAGATATAGCCGTGATCTGCGGCTAACCACAGTGCGAAACATGGCACGACGAGGAACAAGCCGTCGAACCACAATTTGAAGTGCATCCGTTCCGTAACGATCAGCACGCGACTGAGTGGACTCACCACGAGCCCAACGGACAGGAAAGGCGTGAGAACGGCAAATACCAAGCCTACGCGCTGCCACTGCTGTCCGAACACAATTGGGAACAATGTTGGCGCGAGAATCGCAGCTGGCACATAAATAAGAAGCGACACGACGAGTAGCTTTCGCGCCGTCCGTTTCAGCTCGGACATCGCAATTCCATCCGGGCTGCGCAACCATTGCACGAAATGACCATGGAAGACGTCGGCAACCGAGTTTCCGATCAATGCGGCTGGTGCGGCGGCTATACGACTGATCAATGCAAACTCGCCGGCCGCTTCCAGGCCGAATAGGCGCGCGATGATTGGGAGCGGCAGCGCCGTGGCGGCGGCATTGACCAAAGACGAGGGCAGCAGAATCCGGAGAAAGTCCTTGTGCTGCTTCAATACTCGGCCAGCATCGCGGAAGCTAAACGTTCGAAGTCGCGTACTGATTTGCCCACCGGCATTTGCCAGCATTGGGCGGATCCCGAAAATCCTACCTAGCGTGTCGCCGAGGGTAAGTCCGATCCAGCCCAGGTTTGCCGCGGCCAGTAACAACGGCAGCAGCCCGCGCACAAGCCCCTGGATTGCCAATGCGCGTCCAACGATGTCGAACCGTCGTCGTCGCGTCTGCAGAAAACGGACCGAATTGACGAGTCCGACCGCCAGCACCGCAAGACTTGCGAGTCCGCCCGCCCAGATTGGCAGCGATCCGAGCCCAAGCAAGTTCAAATGAGCTAGCGGCCATAGCAGGGCACCCAGGACGAGACTCACCGGGACGCTGACCAGCAGGATCGTCAAGATCAGATCGGACTCTTCATGGTCGTCTCTCGCCGATGGCAACGCCATCTCCAACCGCAGTGTTGCCGCAACGCTCACAACCGCGACGAAGGCGGTAAATATTCCAAAAACGCCGAAATCGGAGGGTGTGTACAGGCGCGACAGAAACGGCGTTGCCGCGATCAGACAGACCTGACCGAGGGCTGTGCCCGAGGCCATTTGCCAGACATGCGCGAGAAAGCCGGTGCGTCTTGGGCCGGATGCGGACATGCGGTCGACGGAGGTGCGCGTAATGGCGCCAGTAAGGCGTAAGCGGATATGATTGCATATTCCTATATCAATGACGTATTTATGGTCCAGAGCAGCAATCAGCCGCCGCTAAGGTTTGGTCTCGTCGGGTGCGGGCGCATCGCGAAGCGCCATGCGGCGCTACTCGGATCTGGCGAGATTGCAGGCGCCGAACTCGCCGCGGTGTGCGATATCGCGAAAGATCGCGCGGAGATATTGGGTCGCAAGTACGCGGTTCCCGCCTACACGGACATGGACGAGATGATGTGCAGCGAGCATATCGACGTGGTCACGGTGCTGACGGAGAGTGGTCGCCACGCCGAGCACGTTGGCCGCCTGGCACGCCACGGCCGGCACATCGTCGTTGAGAAGCCAATGGCGCTCACGCTGGACGATGCCGATGCCATGATTCGCGCGTGCGACGAGCAGGGTATTCGCCTTTTCGTGGTGAAGCAGAACCGCTTCAATCGGCCGGTAGAGAAATTGCGTGAAGCCCTGGAGCAGGGACGCCTTGGCAAGCTTGTACTCGGTACGGTGCGCGTACGCTGGTGCAGGACCCAGGAATATTACGATCAGGATGCGTGGCGCGGGACCTGGGCACTGGACGGCGGCGTGCTTGCGAACCAGGCGAGTCACCACGTGGATCTTCTCGAATGGATGATGGGCGACGTTGACAGCGTGTATGCGGTGGCGACGACGGCCCTGGTGGACATCGAGGTTGAGGACACGGCGATCGTGCTGCTTCGGTTTCGCAACGGGGCACTTGGTGTAATTGAAGCAACTACGGCGGTGCGCCCCACGGACCTCGAGGGATCCATTTCTCTGTTAGGCGCGGGTGGCAGCGTCGAAATTGGCGGCTTTGCAGTCAATGAGCTCAAAGTCTGGCGCTTCGGCAGACCCGAACCCGAAGATGAGCACGTCTTTGAGCGGTATTCCGTCAACCCGCCCAACGTCTATGGCTTCGGCCACAAGGCATACTACGACCATGTGGTGGATTGCATTCGCCACGACCGTCCACAGCTGGTGGATGGACTGGAGGGACGGCGCAGCCTGGAACTCATCTCCGCAATCTACGAATCCATCGAGACTGGTCGCGAGGTCCGCCTTAGATTCCGTCCGGAGCGGTGCAAACTCGGGATTCCGAGCTGACCGTATGAATACTCCGACGTACCTCGACACCGCGATCTTCGACGTCACTTTTGGGGTGGACGTCAAGGTCGTGAGACCGGTAAATCTTTATGGCTGTCGGATCGGCGATGGTTGCTTCATTGGGCCTTTCGTCGAAATCCAGCGCAATGTGACAATCGGCCGGCGCTGTCGTATCCAGTCGCACGCATTCGTTTGCGAGCTCGTAACAATCGGCGACGACTGCTTCATCGGGCACGGCGTGATGTTCGTCAACGACCTGTTCCGGACGGGCGGGCCGGCTCGCGGCGACCGTTCTCAGTGGCGGGCGACGAAGATCGGCAGCGAAGTGTCGATCGGTTCAAACGCCACGATCCTGCCGGTGCAGATTGCGGACCGTGTGGTAATCGGCGCCGGCGCAGTCGTTACCCGTGACCTGCAACATCCAGGTGTTTACGCTGGCAATCCGGCCCGCCTGATGAGGAGTCTCTGAGGCAGTGACAACGCGAATTCCTTTCGTTGACCTGCGGGCCCAATACTCCGCCCATCGCAGCGAAATCGACGGCGCGATCCAATCGATCATCGATCAGACTGCGTTTATCGGCGGAGAAGCGGTGCGAAGTTTCGAGAGCGCCTTCGGGGCGCGCGTCGGCGCGCGCGAGTGCATTGCGTGCGGTAACGGCACGGATGCAATCTACATCGTGCTGCGAATGCTCGGCATAGGTGCTGGCGACGAGGTTATCACGACCGCCAGCAGCTGGATCTCGACATCCGAAACGATCACACAGGCTGGGGCTACACCGGTGTTCGTCGACATCGACGACTACTTCTGTATAGATCCGCGTCGCCTGGAATCGGTCATTACGCCGCGCACACGCGCGATCATTCCCGTGCACTTGTACGGGCATCCTGCGGACATGACGCCGATCCTGGATATAGCGAAGCGCCATCGACTTCTCGTAATCGAGGACTGTGCACAGGCGCATCTGGCGTCCGACCAGGGCCGGATGGTCGGCACGCTTGGAGTCGCGGCGACGTTCAGCTTTTACCCCGGCAAGAATCTCGGTGCCTACGGTGACGCTGGCGCCATAGTTACCGGCGACCCTGACCTTGCACTTAAGTGCCGCGCCTATGCAAATCATGGTGCGCTCGTGAAGCATCAGCACGAGATGGAGGGGATTAACTCACGATTAGACGGGCTGCAGGCCGCTGTTCTTTCGGCCAAGTTGCCGCATCTGGATGACTGGACACGGCGACGTCGGGCCGTGGCCCAGGCTTACGATGAGATGCTGAGGGGTATCCCGGGCTTGCTGACGCCACGGCAGCGGCCTGGTGCCGAGCACGTCTATCATCTGTATGTGGTTCGCGCGCGGCGCCGTGATGATCTGAAGATATTCCTCGCAGAGCGCGGAATCGAGACGCAGATTCACTACCCGGTGGCCTTGCCATTGCTGCCGGCTTATCGACGCCTCGGCGGTCAGCCACATCATTTTCCTAGGGCGTTCGCTGCGCAGGGAGAGATCCTTTCGCTGCCGATCTACGCGGAACTTGCAATTGATAGCGTGGCGCAGGTCGCAGAAGCTATCCGTGAATTTTACGCCCAGTGATGCGGCCACTTCGCATCGTTATAGTTGGCGACAGCTTCCCGCGAAATATGGGCTACCTCGGTACGATGTTGCCGAGATACTTGGCGCGCCTTGGTCAGGAAGTCCACTACGTCGCGACGGACCTGCCGCCGTATTGGCAGATACCTTCGATGCGCGTCAAGTACTCGGAGTTGATCGGTGCCGAATGGATGCAGCCTGGTATTCATCGCGAGTACGAGGGTTACACGGTGCACATCCTTGGGCACTGGGAGGTCGGTGGGCTTATCGGCATGTCCGGCTTGCGGCCGCTATTGCGAGCTCTGAGGCCCGACGTCATTTATGCCCTCGGTGCGATTGGAATTTTGCCCCTTGAGTGCGCACTGCACCGCGCGTTGCATGGCGGTTTGCTCTTTACTGGCTCGCACACCCTTGCAAGTGGGTTTCCACTCGCCAGCCAACCACGGCCCTGGCGGTCGATGGCCGGGCTGCGAACGTTCTTCGCAAGATGGCTGCCTGGCCGCCTGATCAGTTTGTTGACGGAAAAGTGCTATGCGCCAACGATCGACTGCGCAGACATTGCGCGGCGATTTTTCGGGGTGCAGGAAAAAAAGATCAAAGTGCTGCATCTTGGTGTGGACACGGATGTGTTCTTCCCGGTCAAAGATGAGTCGTCGCAAAGCGAACGTCGTCTGTTGCGAATGGAGCTGGGATTCTCTGATGAAGAAGTCGTGTTTGTGTACACGGGGAAGCTCACGCCAGAAAAGAATGTCGCGTTGTTGGCGGAGGCGGTTAGTCAATTGCGTGAGGAAGGGCGGTCAATGCGATTGCTCTGCGTAGGAGCTGGGCCGGAGCGGGATCGACTCGCAGCCTGCAACGCTACTACTGTTCTCGACTTCAGGCCGTACACCGACTTAGGCCGCATCTACCGTGCGGCGGACGTAGCCGTCTGGCCCACCAATGAAAGCACATCGATGCTGGATGCCGCAGCGTGCGGTCTGCCGATCATTATCAGTGATGGCGTGGTCTACCGTGAGCACGTCGATGGCAACGGGTTGGTTTACCGCATGAATGACTTGCCCGATCTTAAAGAGAAGTTGCTTGAAGTCGCTGATTCATTCAGGCGTAAAGCACTTGGTGATGCAGGTGCGCGAAAAATGGCTAACGAGTTCAGTTGGCTCGAACATGCCCGACGTCGGCTCCATGACTTTGAGGCCGCGGTTGCGGTCAAACAAAAGACGTTGTTGAATCGATGAGTATGCTTAGCACTTGCCTTTGCGGGAACAGGCCGGACGCTGGGAAGCGATCGCCCGCATTGAATGCTTTGTAATCCAGCCCAATGCACTGGCGGTTTGGCGTCGCTTCCTCGGCAAGGCAGTGAGTCCTGAATGAGCGACATCCCGCCTGTTTTAGTCTGCGCGGGTTGTGAACATGTTGGGCGATTGCGGTTCCAAATTGGCGAACACTCCGTTATCGCCTTATTCCTGTTCTCGGAGCGCGGCCTGAGCACGGCGGTATTCGCCTTCGAGCTCGGGGCAGGGATGTCCTTACTGGTCTATGCGGCGGTGCTGCTGAAAATTACATCACGCGACCGTACGGTCGGGAAACACTAGGGAAGCTCTGCTCTATCAGGGTTCATGAAGGGTTCGACGTCCATTTGCGGCTCTGGCATCACGACGGTCGGTCGTTATCGACTGATTCGTGGCGGCGATAGCGGCGGTGGGTCATGTCGCGCACCCGCGGCGCGAGTGCATTGATCAACCTCGCCCTTGCCTTGGTACGCCGAGTCTCTCCACACCAATGTCTCGTTGCCTTGCAGCAGTTCGCGCAACAGATGGGAGTCGTGAACGTTGGCGGCGGTAGCTGCCACCAAGTGGATCAACTTGTGACGACTGTCGACCCCGATGACGCCTTCATGCCGACGTGCCACTCGTTGCCCGTGGCAAGGATCTGCGGGCCCAGTTCATGTGCCTCGAGCAGATGGCGGAACTACCACATCGTCGTCTCGTCCGGCGCCGGTTCATGGCCCAGTCGATGCCGACGAACTCACGCATGGCCCGCGTTCCCATTGCTCCATCCTCGCAGGGAGTGGCGCCTCCTGGAGAGCCGGGGCGGTTCACCGGATGCAAAGGGTCGAGAGGTTGGGCCCGGACGAACCGGGCGGACGGAAAGCCGGTAAACTGCGGATGCCAGCGGGAAGGCATCTTCTTGCTGGTGAATTGACCTACCTTGAACGGTCGCCTATGGACTTCAAACTACTGCTGAAACGCCTGCTGGGACGCCCCACTTGCCTGATGGCTTCAGGTGCGCGCTTGGGTCGAACCGCCCGAATCATCAACATCGGTCGACACTCGAACCAGATTGACATCGGCTCGGGCTCAGTAATCAATGGTGAATTGCTGGTCTTTGCCCATGGCGGCAGTATCCACATTGGCGAGTGGTGTTTCGTGGGCGAGGGCGCGCGCATCTGGTCGGCCGGAATGATCGATATCGGCCATCGGGTCATGATCTCGCACAACGTCAACATCTTCGACAATCTCACGCATCCGCTGTCCGCTGAAATGCGTCATCGCCACTTTCATCGCATCGCAACCTTCGGTCATCCAAAATCGATCGACCTAGGTGAGCGTAATGTGAGAATTTTTGATGACGCATGGATCGCCGCTGGTGCCACAGTGTTGCGAGGTGTAACCATTGGTCGAGGTGCCATAGTTGGTGCCGGCTCAGTGGTCACGCACGATGTCGCGCCCTGGACTATGGTGGGTGGCAACCCAGCGCGTGTCATTGGACACCTCGAGCCCGAAGAGCAAGCCACGTTACCCGCTAAATCCGATAACTAATGAGCCATGTTCAGAAAATTAAATCGCCTAGTTGATGTAATTCCTCGGCTTTTGCAAGTCGACCGACGGCTGGAGGAAGTCAAGATCAATCAGGGCCGCATCCTGACCGCGATGCAGCATCCCGAAGGGGATGTCCCGATCTGGAAGTACGAGTTCAAGGTCTTCTCGCAGTGGGGTGAAGACGGCATCATCCAGTTCCTCGTTAACAATCTCGATATCCGTAAACGCACGTTCATCGAGTTCGGTGTTGAAGATTTCAGTGAGTCCAACTGCCGTTTCCTGATGATGAAGGATCAGTGGCAAGGATTTGTGATCGACGGATCGAGTGCCAACATGGCGCGGTTGCGAGGTTCTTACTACTACTGGCAACACCGTTTGACAGGTCGGGCTGCGTTCATCACGCGCGAGAATATTGCGTCCCTACTGGAAGAAAGCGGTTTCGAGAAGGATCCTGGAATCCTTTCCGTCGACATAGATGGAGTGGACTACCACGTTCTGGAGGCGCTGCAGGAATGGCACCCGTCAATAATAATTGTGGAGTACAACGACGCCTTTGGATGGCGCAGGCCCGTAACGGTTCCCTATGATCCGTCGTTCGTACGACGGCAAAAGCATCCATCCGACCAGTATTGGGGCGCCAACCTTCCAGCCTTCCTCCACCTTCTGGGAGGGCGTGACTATGCCCTGGCGGGTATCAACAGTGTCGGCAGCAACGCCTTCTTTGTAAGGCGCGACCGACTCAACGATGCGGTTCGCGAAGTCAGTCTGCTTTCCTGCGTGCGTGACGCGTCATTTCGTGATAGCCGGGGCCCCAATGGAGAACTCACCTTTTTGGCTGGTCTGGATCGAGCGAAAGCCATGGCGACTATGCCGCTGGTCGACGTGTCAAACGGTGCCAACCTTCTGGTAAGCGACATCGATGGCTGACCCAGGGTGATATCGCGGCCGGATAGATTGGTCCAAGGTGCCTCGCGCGGCGGTTTCGATCGGCGACAGGGCCTGACTCGGATTCGGCGTGTCGGTGCTGAAGGGAGTGACGATCGTGGCGGGCGCCGTAGTGGCGGCGGGCAGTGTGGTCACGAAGGACGTTCCGGCAAACACCCTTGCGGCTGGAAATCCAGCCAGATTAATTCGAGAACTGTAAAGTATTGGAATTCGAGCGTAGGCCAGCTGCGGCAATGCTCGCAGGGGTTCGCAGTGGGCATCGTCACTTGGACTCCTTGCTTGAAGCAGCAAAATCGTTCCACTTCCGTTGTAGAGAAAAGTTGGGAATCTGCGGTCCAGTGGCTGCGGACGCAACCAGACCAACGCGATCTCGTGATCGACGCGTACTACGACGATCCGCTGCAGGCAGCGGCCGAACGTTACTGGGCCAGCGAGGAATGGCGTGCGATCGTTGCGTTCCTGCCGCGGTCCGGTAAGCGAGCGCTGGATGTCGGCGCCGGCCGCGGCATTGCAAGCTACGCCCTCGCGCGGGAGGGATTCAGCGTCAGTGCGCTCGAGCCGAATTCCAGTGCCCTGGTGGGTGCGGAGGCGATTCGCTCTCTGGTCCGTGATACTGGACTTCCCATACAGGTGACCGAAGACTTCTCCGAGCGTCTGCCATTCGAGGACCATTCGTTTGACCTTGTGTTTGCACGTGCGGTACTGCATCACACTCACGATCTGGCCGCGACCTGTCGCGAGTTCCACCGGGTGCTCAAACCGGGTGGGCGGCTGATCGCCGTGCGGGAACACGTCATATCGCACGCGGATGACCTGGCGCGGTTCCTTGAGTCGCATCCATTACACAACTTGTATGGCGGAGAGAATGCGCATCTTCTCGGCCAGTACCTGTCGGCACTTGAATCCGCGGGCTTTCGTTCCGTCGTCACGCTTGCCCCGTTCGACAGCCCGATCAACTATGCGCCACTGGATACGGAAGGCCTCCGCGGCGAACTGGCGCGTCGTATCGGTGCCCGCGTGCCGGGAGGTGCGTCGATCGTCGAGAGTTTGCTGGCCCGCCCGACGGTTTGGGGGCTCGCACGGCGAGTTCTGAATTTTGTCGACAGCAGGCCCGGGCGCCTATATTCGTTCGTTGTGGATCGCCCTTGACATGGTAACGACCTACATCACCGGTGCGCGCGGGCTTTATTGGCCAGCATCTCGCGCGATCGTTAGCGGCGGCAGGACATACGGTCGCGGGCGTCGGACATGGCAACTGGCCCGAAAGTGAGGCGTGCGCGAATGGAGTCAGGTACTGGCTCAATGGTGAGATTCTGCCGGGCAACCTGCAGCTCTTGCAGCGAGCCGTCGGCCTTCCAGAGTACGTGATCCACCTGGCAGGAGGGTCGTCGGTTGGGTCGGCGATCACCAATCCGCGAGAGGACTTCTTTCGCACCGTCGTTACGACAGCCGAACTACTGGACTGGCTGCGAATCGAAGCACCAGACGCGAAGTTGCTGGTCGTTTCTAGCGCCGCAGTGTACGGATCTGGGCATGCCGGTCAGATTCCTGAGGACGCGGAATCGCACCCTTTTTCTCCCTACGGTTATCACAAGCGGGTCATGGAAGACCTCTGCCGCTCATACGCAGCAAGCTATGGGCAGAGGGCAGTGATTGCGCGTTTGTTCTCCGTGTACGGGTCGGGTCTGAAGAAGCAGCTGCTGTGGGATCTGTGTTCCCGGCTCGCGAGCGGAGTTGATCCGCTGGTTCTCAGCGGCTCCGGTGACGAATTGCGCGACTGGACGGATGTTCGCGATGTGGTGAGTGCGTCTGCAGACACTGCTCGTACTTGCGGACGCATCAGTGCCAGCATTCAACGTCGGCACCGGTCGAGGTTCGACCGTCCGCGAAATCGCGACATTGGTCAGGGACTGCTGGTTCGAACCGGGGCGTCCCGCAGTGGCGCTTCAGTTCAACGGCGAAAGTCGCGCTGGCGATCCCTTCAGCATGATTGCGCGGCCGGATCGCCTGCACTCCGTGGGGTTCCGCTGGCACGTCGAGCTGCGGGAGGGCTTGGCGAACTACTTGGCATGGTTTCGAGCAGAGTAACGAGCGCTGAGAGATGCGGGTCGCTTTTACTGCTTATCGGTGGCAGCCATTGGACGGGCGGGCGCAATTATTTACTGAACCTGTTCCGTGTGCTGAAGGCACATCGAGACGTCGACGTGGATCCCGTGCTCTTCTCGGGCTCGGACGTATCAGCCGAAGATCTGGCGCCGTTCCGGCAATTGCTTGGTGGGGACATGGTGTGCGCGAACGGCACGGCCTTCCGCCAGACGACCGCCAGCCAGATCGGCTCATTCGTGCTGGGTCGCGTGAAACGCATCGAGAAGGAACTGACGGATCGAAGGATCGACGTCGTATTCGAGGCGGCTGGATTCTACGGCTGGCGATTTCCGCTACCGTGCCTGACTTGGATTCCTGATTTCCAGCATCGACACCTACCGCACATGTTCTCGACTGGCTACTGGTGGCGCCGTGACATCGGGTACCGCGTGCAGGTGGCTGCCGGCCGCACGATCATGCTGAGCAGCGAAGATGCACGTCGGGACTGCGAGACGTTTTATCCGACGACACGCGGCAGGACCGTGGTGGTGCCTTTCGCAGTTTCGCCACCGTCGATTTCGCATGCAACGCTGGCCGAGTTACTGCGGCGGCACGAATTGCCGGACGACTTTCTGTTCATGCCGAACCAGTTCTGGAAACACAAGAACCATGCGGTCGTCATCGAGGCTCTCGCGCTGCTTGGTGAACGGGGTCGTTCGATCGTCGTCGCGGCGTCCGGCAATCCGGCTGACGTCCGGCACGTCCAACATTTCGATCAGTTGCGCGAGAGTGTTCGGTCGCACGGCCTGGGGGCCCAGTTCCGGTTTCTCGGCATGCTGCCCTATGCCGAGGTGCTGGCCCTGATGGCCAGTTGTCGGGCGTTGATCAATCCGTCGCTGTTCGAGGGGTGGAGCACGACCGTTGAGGAAGCCAAGGCGCTCGGCGTGCCGATGGTGCTGTCCGACCTGGCGGTACATCGCGAGCAGGCGGGTGAGTCGGCAGTCTATTTTGCCCCGTCGTCCGCAGCGAGCACGGCCGAAGCATTGCTGGAGGCCGAACGCAGGTTCGGCAACGGGAATCTCGTGGAGCGAGCTTCCGCTGCGGCAGTAGCAGCGGACGCCAATGTCGTTCGCTATGCCGCGCGCTTTGCGGATGCCGTGCAACTTGCGGCACGCCGATTTAGCGGGGCAACGGTGTAGCGTGCAATGTCGACCTCCCGCTTGTTCCGGCGCGGTTCTTGCTGAAGGCGACGACCATGCCTGATCGCAAGCCGAGCGCTCTGTTCGTCGAACAGTTCTACTACCCGGACGGTTGGGGCGGTACGGAACTGCCGCGCGACCTCAGCACTCATCTCGTCGACCGTGGGTACGAGGTCGAAGTCATCTGCGGGTCGGAGCAGTACGTTCCCGTGGATGGGTCGCCGGGTGCCGACCCAGCGCTACAGGGCGTGCGGATCCGACGTATCCCCAGGCTGCTGGGTGGCGACATCCATCGCTTCAAGATTTTGCGGCAGGCGTGGTTCTGCGCGGCCTTGTTGCCATTGTTGTTCTTCAGACGTCGCCCGAGCCTGTTCGTCTCACAGACCAACCCGCCGCTTGCCGTGCCGCTGGTCGCCGCCGCGGCCACGCTCCGGCGTCGACCCTATCTGCTCATCGCGATGGATGTTTATCCGGAAGTGCTCGAGGTTCACGGTGCCATTCGTCCGCGTGGAGTCGTGTCACGGTTACTCGGTTCTGTGTTCAGGCGCGCATACCGCGGTGCACGTCGGGTCGTCGCACTCGGACCAGTCATGCGAGAACGTTTGATTGCCAAGGGTGTTGCGCCTGACAAGATCGTCGAGATTTCGAACTGGTCGACCGGCGCCGAGGGGGTCGTTCGAGGTTCGAGAAACACCCTGCGAACTCAGTGGGGTCTCGAGGGCAAGTTCGTGCTGGTGTACTCCGGCAACCTCGGTGTTGGCCACGAGTTTGAGACCCTTCTCCAGGGATTCGCTCGCGCCCTCGAACAGGTGCCGGCAGCGCGACTCGTTATCATCGGTGGTGGCGGCCGACTTGCGGAAGTGCAGCGACTGACGCACGAGTTCGGCCTGGACGCGGTGGTCCGTTACTCCGGATTCGTGCCTGCCGATCGATTGCCTGAGAGCATGGGACTCGCGGACCTGGCGATCGTGACGTTACGGCCAGGTTTTGAGGGACTGATCGTCCCGAGCAAGCTGCTCGGATACATGTCCCGCGGAATTCCATCTCTCTACATCGGGCCGCGCAGCGATGTGGACCACTTCCTGGCCAGATATAGCTGTGGTATTGCAATTCGCAACGGCGATGTGGATGCGGTCCGGGATGCGATCGTGATGGCCGCGCGCGATCCCGCGGGCCTGGAGCTCATGGGTAACGCCGGGTCGGTCGGCTACCACGCCGACCTGTCGCGCGAGTCGGCACTGGCGCGGTATGAGGCGGTTGTTGCGGATTGTCTTGCTGAACCTGCGCGGGACGTCCTGGCGTGAAGCGAATAGCGGTTAGCGGTACAACTGGGTTCGTCGGCGGGCACCTGTCTCGCTGGCTCGCGAGCCAGCAATGTGTCGAACTGCCCCTGTCGCGGGCGATGATCGGCAGCCCCGAACTCCCGGCTGCATTGCGCGGGGCGGATGCGGTCATCCACCTTGCGGGCCGTGCGCATCGTCTACGCGACGTCGCTGCCGATCCGGTTCGCGAGTTTCACGAAGCCAACGTCGGAATCACCCGCGCTGTTGCGCAGGCATGTGTGTCGGCCGGAGTGAGCAGGTTCGTATTCGTCAGCTCGGCCGGCGTCCTTGGCGATCGATCGCCGACGGAAGGCTTCACCGACACGAGCCCCGCGGCTCCTCACGATGAATACACCCGCTCGAAGCTGGCGGCTGAGCAGATGCTGGCAGCGGAGTTCGGCGCGCTCCTTGAAGTCGTGGTCCTGCGCCCGCCGATGGTCTACGGGCCCGGTGCGCCTGGAAATTTCGACCGCATCCTGAAGGCGGTGCGAACGGGGATTCCGCTGCCCCTCGGAGGCCTTCGCGCACCGCGCAGCCTGATCAGCGTTCGAAATCTGTGCGACGTGATGCTCCGCGCCGCGACCTGCAACTCGGTCGAGGCGCGGCCGATGCTGGTTTCGGACCGGGAAGTTACAAGTGTGGCGGCGTTGGCGGGAGCGATTGCCGCGGCCGTAGGCCGCCGGAACCGGGTATTCGTCGTGCCTCCACCGATGCTGGCTGCCGCACTAAAATTGGCCGGGCGGGAAGGTGATCTGCATCGCCTGCTGGAGCCGTTCGTCCTGAGGGGCTCGCTGGCCTGCAGTACTTTGGGTTGGTCACCCGAGTTCGAATTTGCCAGTGAACTCGAGTGGACGATCCGTGCAACCGGGGGCGTTGTCCGGTGAAGGGACTGTTTTTCCTGGTCGGTGCACTGGCTGCAGCGACGGCCGCTGCCCTTCTCACGCGGCGATACCGGGACTATGCGTTGCGAAAGCAATTGCTCGACGTGCCTAACGCGCGCAGCTCACATGCGGTTCCGACGCCACGGGGCGGGGGTGTCGCGATCGTGTTGGTGGTCTGCACGACCCTGGTCTGCGTCGGCGCCATCGATGAGACCTGGCGTAGTATTGCCGCGCTGATAATTCTGGCCGCTCTGGGAATTGCGATCGTGGGATACCTCGACGATCGTAGAGGGGTCGTGGCCTCAAAGCGATTCGCGGTGCACGTCCTGGGCGTCGCGGTACTGCTGTTTGCAACGCGCGACCTGGGACCACTCGATCTTCCAGGCGTTCCGCCCGTGCCGGCAGCCCAGTGGTTGCTGACACTCGTCGCGGTTTTGTGGCTTCTAAACCTGTTCAACTTCATGGACGGTATCGACGGCATTGCTGCGATGGAGGCAGCCTTCGTCAGTCTCGCTCTCGGGCTCTGCACGCAGTGGGGGCCTGGAGCGTCGGATGCGCTGCTTGCGACGTGCCTTGCAATCGCGGCGGCCTCAATCGGGTTTCTCTTCTACAACTGGCCTCCCGCGCAGATTTTCATGGGTGACGCGGGCAGCGGCTTTCTGGGATTCATGCTTGGCGGTCTGGCGCTGATCGCTCATCGTGAGTCCGGACTTGATCCGTGGGTCATCGTGATCCTGTTCGGGATCTTCGTCACGGATGCCACGGTGACCCTGCTGCGACGGGTGGCTCATGGCAAGAAATGGCACCAGGCGCATCGGTCGCATGCGTATCAGCGGCTCAGCCGGAGATTCGGCAGCCATGGGTCTGTTACCCTTGGGGCGTTGGCGATCAACGTGATCTGGTTGCTGCCGTTGTCGCTCCTGGCAACGCAGCGACCCGGGTATTCCGGGGTCATCGCGTTCGTGGCGTACGCGCCCTTGGTGGCGATCGCGGTCTGGGCGGGTGCAGGTCGCGAGGAGATGCCGCTGGTTCGCAGCTGAGCGCGATTCAAGGCAACAGGACTGGGGAACGTGAGTGAAGAAAGCATTAATCACCGGCATCACGGGCCAGGACGGCGCGTACCTGGCAGAATTCCTGCTTGAGAAGGGCTATGAAGTGCACGGCATCAAGCGCCGTTCTTCGCTCTTCAATACGGATCGCATTGACCACCTGTATCGCGACCCGCACGAGCACAACGTGCGGCTCAAGTTGCACTACGGCGACCTTACAGATGCCACGAACCTGATTCGCGTGATCCAGGAAGTGCAGCCGGACGAGATCTACAACCTCGCCGCGCAGAGTCACGTCGCCGTCTCGTTCGAGACTCCAGAGTACACGGCAAATTCCGACGCACTCGGCACCTTGCGGATCCTCGAGGCGATCCGCATCCTGCGACTGGAAAAAAAGACGCGTTTCTACCAGGCCTCGACGTCGGAGATGTACGGCAAAGTCCAGGAGATTCCGCAGACCGAGAACACGCCGTTCTATCCGCGTTCACCGTATGGCGCCGCAAAGGTCTACGGCTACTGGATCACGGTCAATTACCGCGAGGCCTACGGTCTCTTCGCCTGCAACGGCATCCTGTTCAACCACGAGTCCCCGCTGCGCGGCGAAACGTTTGTGACCCGCAAGATCACACGTGGACTGGCGCGCATCCAGCAGGGGCTCGACCAGTGCCTGTATCTGGGCAACATCGATGCATTTCGTGACTGGGGTCACGCGCGTGACTACGTCAAGGCGCAGTGGTTGATGCTGCAGCAGGACGAGCCGGACGACTTCGTGATCTCGACCGGCGAGCAACACTCGGTGCGTGAGTTTGTCGAGCTTGTCGGGGAACAGCTTGGCTACGCGATCGAGTGGCGTGGCGAGGGAGTTGCGGAAGAGGGCGTCGACCGCAAGTCCGGCAAGGTGCTGGTCAGGATCGATCCACGCTATTTCCGTCCCACCGAGGTCGAGACGCTGCTCGGCGATTGCAGCAAGGCCAAAGCGAAACTCGGCTGGATGCCCGAGACAAGCTTCGCGGAGCTGGTCCGGGAAATGGTCGAAGCCGACCTGTACCTCGCGAAGCGCGACGCCCATATGGAGAGTCAGGGCTTCAAGGTGTACCAGCACCATGAATGAGTCCGACCGGATCTTTGTCGCGGGTCATCGCGGGCTGGTCGGGTCCGCGATTGTGCGCGAGCTGAAGCGACAGCGCATGGCACGACTCGTGTTGCGCACGTCGGCTGAGCTCGACTTGCGCGACCAGGCGGCGGTCCGCGCGTTCTTCGAGTTGGAACGCCCGGAAGTGGTCATCCTGGCCGCGGCCAAGGTAGGCGGCATCCACGCCAACAGCACATACCCGGCGGATTTCATCCGCGACAACCTCCAGATCCAGACCAACGTCATCGACTCGGCCTGGCATGCGGGCGTGCGCAAACTGTGCTTTCTGGGCTCGAGCTGCATCTACCCGAAGCACGCCGCGCAACCCATGCGCGAGGACGCACTGCTGACCGGTCCGCTCGAGCCTACCAATGAGTGGTACGCCATCGCCAAGATTGCCGGCATCAAGATGTGCCAGGCCTATCGTCGCCAGCACGGCTTCGACGCGATCTCGTTGATGCCCACCAACCTGTACGGCCCTGGTGACAATTTCGATCTGCAGAATTCGCACGTCCTGCCGGCACTGATCCGTCGCTTTCACGAGGCGACAGAACGGGGCGATCCGGAGGTCGTGGTCTGGGGCACCGGCACGCCTCGCCGGGAGTTCCTGCACGTCGACGACCTGGCGGCGGCAGTCGTGCATCTCATGCGGCACTACTCCGATGTCGAGCCTGTCAACGTCGGTTGCGGTACGGATGTCGCCATCGCCGACCTGGCTGCGCTCGTTGCGAAGGCGGTCGGTTTCGGTGGACGTATCACGTTCGACCCCACCAAGCCGGACGGCACGCCCCGCAAGTTGCTCGATATCGGGAAGATTCGCGGCCTCGGCTGGCAACCGTCCATCGGACTCGAACGAGGCATTGCCGAAACCTGTGCCTGGTTCCGGGCGAATGCGACGTTGTTTCGTGGTTGACGGCGCAACAGCGCGGTGGTCCGCATGGACCAAACTCGGTAATATGCAAGAAGCCAATCAGGCGGGCATCCGGATATATGGCATGACGCCATGTCGTTCCGGCAAGCTTCCGGAGTTGCAGTTCCGCACAATGGCAGGATGCCGATGAGAGACGAGTCAAACCTGCAATTCGCCCACAGCGCGATGCGCTCGGTCATCTACTGGCCCCGCGTCGCCAAAAAGGCCTTGATGGTATCGGCGGACCTGATCGCGCTGCCGCTGATCCTGTGGCTTGCCATCACCCTGCGCCTGGGCAGTTTCGAGCACGGGAGTTCCGGCGGTGGACTGTTGTTCGTCGCACTGCCGCTCATCACGGTCCCCATTCTCGTCAAGCTCGGCCTCTATCGGGCCGTCATTCGATTCATCAGCAGCAAGGCACTGGTCGCTGCGCTGCTGGGCGTTACGGTTTCGACGGGCATTCTCGTATTGCTCACGTACGTCCCGGGCTTTGGTTCGGTCCCGCGGTCGTCGCTGGCAATTTACTGGTCGCTTGCATTGTTGTACGTGGGAGGCAGCCGGTACCTCGTTCGCCTGCTGCTCGCACCAAGTTCAAGCTCGGCCAGCAACGTCGTGATCTACGGGGCAGGAACAGCCGGCGCACGACTCGCGCAGGCCATGGCGACGAGCACCGAGGCCAGGCCGATCGCGTTCATCGATGACGACCGCAGCCTGTGGGGCTCGGTGATCGGTGGGCTGCGCGTGCATCGTCCTGCCGATATCGACAGGCTGCGCAGCGAGTACGACATCGACAGGGTCCTGCTGGCCATGCCATCGGCGAGTCGCACGGTGCGGCGCGCGGCGCTCGAACGCATCCAGGCTCCCGGCCTGCGTGTGCAGACCGTACCGGACATCAGCGACATTCTCGCGGGCAATGCACAACTCGAAGACGTGCGCGACGTCGAGGCAACTGATCTGCTGGGGCGCGAGCCAGTAGCCCCGATCCAGACGTTGTTCGACGCGTGCATTCGCGACAAGGTGGTCATGGTCACGGGCGCCGGTGGCTCCATTGGCTCGGAACTCTGTCGCCAGATCGCGCGTGTCAGTCCACGCCGCATGGTCCTGTTCGAAATGTCCGAGCTGGCGCTTTACAACATCGAGCGCGAGTTGAAGCTGCTCGCCCAGCATGATGGCTTCAAGCTCGAAGTGACGGCTTTGCTCGGTAACGCGCATCACCGCAATCGCCTGGTCGAAATCATGCAGGCATATGGCGTGCAGACGATCTATCACGCTGCCGCCTACAAGCACGTGCCGATGGTCGAGCACAACGTGATAGCCGGGATTCACAACAACGTCCTGAGCACCTGGCATGCGGCGGAAGCGGCGTTGGCCTGCAACGTGGAGAAGTTCGTCCTGATCTCGACGGACAAGGCGGTGAATCCGACCAACGTGATGGGCGCAACGAAGCGCTTTGCCGAGATGGTTCTACAGGGCATCAGCAGCCGCGGCGGACGCACGAAGTTCTGCATGGTGCGGTTCGGCAACGTCCTCGAGTCGTCGGGTTCCGTCGTGCCATTGTTCCGCGAGCAGATTCGCAGGGGCGGTCCGGTCACGGTGACGCACCCGGACATCATTCGTTACTTCATGACCATTCCGGAGGCCACCCAGCTGGTGCTGCAGGCGGGCGCGATGGCCAACGGCGGCGACGTGTTCGTGCTGGACATGGGCAAGCCCGTGAAGATCGCAGATCTCGCCAGGCGCATGATCAGCCTGTCGGGCTTGCGGGTGCGGGACGAGCAGGATCCCGAGGGCGACATCGACATCCAGTTCACCGGGCTGCGGCCCGCCGAGAAGCTTTACGAAGAACTTCTGATCGGCTCGAACGTCTCCGGCACCGAACATCCGATGATCATGCGGGCCCTGGAGCCGTGCCTGTCATGGGCTCAAGTTGAATCCTTGCTCGAGGAACTCCGTGAGGACATGAACAAGCTCGATGTGCCCGCGACACTGGGCGTTCTGATGCGCGCAGTGCACGAATACACGCCCGCTCCCAGGTCAGACGACCTGGTGTGGAACCGCAAGGAAGCCCAGCGCGAATCCCAGGCCAAGGTGACGCAGCTCGACACCCGGCGCGCCGCGTTGTCTCGGGAAGCCCGCCCGGACTGAGCGGAAAGCAGGCGCAACCTGCCTCATCACCCCAAGGTCACGAAGCCGCCATACGCTGTCAGCGTATCGTCGCGGGTGAGCAGCAGGGCCGATTCAGCCTGGGCCTGTGCGATCAGCATGCGGTCGAACGGATCGCCATGCAGGCGGGGCAGGGAAGCTGCGAGGACCGCGTGCAGGCCAGAGATCCCGAGATTTTCGAACCCCGCGGGTTCAACCGTTTCCAGGATCTGGCGTGGATCGCAGTCGATCCGTCCAATCGCATGCTTGATGCCGATCTCCCAGATCGACGCGGCGCTGACCAGGACCTCATTGTCGTCGATCAGTTCGCGCTCGCGTGGCGAAAGCCGCTGCGGATCGAGCAATGCCCATAGGAGCACGTGCGTATCAATGACCACACGCACTTACCTGGCCTCGAACGTTTCGAGCAGCCCCTCGGGGAGTGGGGCATCGAAGTCGTCCGGAATGGCGAACGTGCCTCGCAGCAACCCAAGGTGCTTTTTCTGCACCACCGGCGCCAGCGGCACGAGCTTCGCCACGGGTCGTCCCGCCTTGGCGATGATGACCTCGTTGCCCCCGGCCGCGACCTCCTCAACGATCCGTGACAGGTGCGTCTTTGCCTGGTGAATATTGATGACGGTGGGGGTAGCCATATCCGGACCTGCACGTGCAGTGAACTAAGGTTAGTTTAATGGTCGTCCGGCGTGTCGCAAGCGCCATTACGCTTTGCTACTCGGCAAAATTGCGATCCCCCTCACGGTCGGGCCAACGTCCGGACGGGGCCGTCTGCTAGAATTGCGTGTTATCAAGCGGCTCATGTCGCTATAAAATATAGCAAACTCAAGGGTTTACGCGTGAAAGTTACAGTTTTCGGTTCGGGTTACGTCGGCCTGGTCACGGGCGCCTGCTTTGCTGAGGCCGGCAACCACGTTGTCTGCGTCGATATCGATGCCGGCAAGGTGGCCCGACTGCAGGCGGGCGAGATTCCCATCCACGAGCCGGGTCTCGACGTCATGGTCAAGCGCAACTTCGACAAGGGTCGGCTGAAGTTCACGACCGACGCCGAAGAGGGCATCCGCCACGGCTTGTTCCAGTTCATCGCCGTTGGCACACCGCCCGAAGAAGACGGCTCGGCCGACCTTTCGCACGTTCTGGCCGTCGCGGAAACGATCGGCCGTCACATGACCGAGTACCGCATCGTCGTCGACAAGTCGACGGTGCCAGTCGGCACGGCGGACAAGGTCAAGGAGCGCATCGAGCAGGCGTTGGGCGAACGCGGTGCAAGGTTTGAATTCGACGTGGTCTCGAACCCCGAGTTCCTCAAGGAAGGCGCTGCAATCAACGACTTCATGAAGCCCGACCGCGTGGTCGTCGGCACCGACAACCCGCGCACCGCCGAACTGCTGAAGACACTGTACGACCCATTCACGCGCAGCCGCGACCGCATGATCGTGATGGACGTGCGATCGGCCGAACTCACGAAGTATGCGGCCAACGCGATGCTGGCCACGAAGATCAGCTTCATGAACGAGATCGCCAACCTGGCCGAGCGCATGGGCGCCGACATCGAAAAGGTCCGTGTCGGCATCGGCTCGGATCCGCGCATCGGTTACAGCTTCATCTACCCGGGCGCCGGCTACGGCGGTTCGTGCTTCCCCAAGGACGTCAAGGCGCTGGTCCACAGTGCCGGCGAGCACAATTTCGACGCACAGCTGTTGCGTGCGGTCGAAGCCGTCAACAAGAACCAGAAGCAGGTCGTTTACCGCAAGATTCACGAGTACTTCGGCGGCAAGCTCAAGGGCAAGACCGTCGCAGTCTGGGGCCTGGCGTTCAAGCCGAATACCGACGACATGCGTGAGGCGCCTGCTCGCGAGCTGATGGAAGCACTCTGGGCCGCCGGGGCGAACGTCCGCGCGTACGATCCGGTCGCCATGGGCGAGGTCGCGCGCATCTATGGCCAGCGGGACGACCTCAAGCTCGTTGCCGATGCCGAAGCGGCGCTCGACGGCGCTGATGCACTGGCGATCATCACGGAGTGGCAGGAATTCCGCAGCCCGGATTTCGACACGATCCTCGGCAAGCTGTCGAACCCGGTCATCTTCGATGGTCGCAACATCTACGACCCGGCCCTCGTCAAGTCATTCGGATTGCAGTATTTCGGCATCGGCCGGAATTCGTAGGAAGTGATTAGTGAGTTAGTGAGTAGTGATTAGTGATTTCTTTTTTTTTTTAATTTTTTTCCTTTTTTTTTTTTATTTTTTTTTTTTTTTTTTTTTATTTTTTTTTTTTTTTATATATCTGACCGGGTTATTTTTTACCTATTTTTTTTTTTTTTATATTTAATTTTTTTTTTTTTTTAATTTTTTTTTATCGTTAATTATAATTTTTTTCTTTTCTAATTTAAAATTTATAATTATTATTTTGTTAATATTATTATTTTTTTTTTTTTTTTTTTTTTTCAACGTCAAGTTTAATCACGTGGTCTCGAACCCGAGTTCCTCAAGGAAGGCGCTGCAATCAACGACTTCATGAAGCCCGACCGCGTGGTCGTCGGCACCGACAACCCGCGCACCGCCGAACTGCTGAAGACACTGTACGACCCATTCACGCGCAGCCGCGACCGCATGATCGTGATGGACGTGCGATCGGCCGAACTCACGAAGTATGCGGCCAACGCGATGCTGGCCACGAAGATCAGCTTCATGAACGAGATCGCCAACCTGGCCGAGCGCATGGGCGCCGACATCGAAAAGGTCCGTGTCGGCATCGGCTCGGATCCGCGCATCGGTTACAGCTTCATCTACCCGGGCGCCGGCTACGGCGGTTCGTGCTTCCCCAAGGACGTCAAGGCGCTGGTCCACAGTGCCGGCGAGCACAATTTCGACGCACAGCTGTTGCGTGCGGTCGAAGCCGTCAACAAGAACCAGAAGCAGGTCGTTTACCGCAAGATTCACGAGTACTTCGGCGGCAAGCTCAAGGGCAAGACCGTCGCAGTCTGGGGCCTGGCGTTCAAGCCGAATACCGACGACATGCGTGAGGCGCCTGCTCGCGAGCTGATGGAAGCACTCTGGGCCGCCGGGGCGAACGTCCGCGCGTACGATCCGGTCGCCATGGGCGAGGTCGCGCGCATCTATGGCCAGCGGGACGACCTCAAGCTCGTTGCCGATGCCGAAGCGGCGCTCGACGGCGCTGATGCACTGGCGATCATCACGGAGTGGCAGGAATTCCGCAGCCCGGATTTCGACACGATCCTCGGCAAGCTGTCGAACCCGGTCATCTTCGATGGTCGCAACATCTATGACCCGGCCCTCGTCAAGTCATTCGGATTGCAGTACTTCGGCATCGGCCGGAATTCGTAGGAAGTGAGTAGTGATTAGTGAGTAGTGATTAGTGAGTCGATCCTGAGAACTGGTCACTTCGAACGGGCGAGGCGGCGCTTCAGGCCGGCAATCACCGACGTCAACAGGCGTCCCACCTCATCGGTGCTCGCCAACGCTGGTGAAACGAGGTCGTCTGGCAGGTACCCAATCGCGCGTGTCAGCCGCAGCTGGGTTTCAAGCTCAGCAAGGGATCCTCGCGCGATGTAGAGGAAAGCCAGGAATTCCCTGGTTGTATGCCGAGCGGCCCCCTCGGCGGTATTCGATGGCACAGAAACGGCTGCGCGACGCATCTGCGAAATCAGACCAAACATTTCTTCTCTGGGCATTTGCTTCGACAGTGCGTGGACACTTACCGCAAGGGCCATCGATTTTTGCCATAACGCGAGATCCCTGTGATTCATGCTGTGCGTTCGGGCGCCGGCTCCGACCTTGAATTTCTACGCGATCTGAGCTTATCTCCGGTTTGGTGTGATCACACCCGCAGAAATCATCGAAAAAATGTCATTATTCATTGGCTTGTCACTGGTTCGGCCCGACAATGAGACTGGCAGCGTTCCTGCAAAGGCACGTGAGAGCCGCCGTCACGGCTCACTGCTCACTACTCACTACTCACTACTCACTACTCACTAATCACTTCCCATGCTCATTCCGCTGATCCTGTCGGGTGGCTCTGGCACGCGCCTCTGGCCCCTGTCACGCGAGATGTATCCCAAGCAACTGCTGCCGCTCATCGGCAAGCGCACGATGCTGCAGGAAACGGCCGCGCGAGTGAGCGGACTGCCTGACCTCGCGGCACCGATCGTCGTTTGCAACGAAAGCCATCGCTTCATGGTGGCGGAACAGATGCGTGAGTGCGGCACGAATCCACAGGCAATCATCCTGGAGCCCGTCGGCCGCAATACGGCGCCGGCCGTCGCCGTGGCCGCCCTCGTCGCACTGGATCGAGCGCGCAAGAGCAAAAGCGGCAACGATGCCGATCCCATCCTGCTCGTGCTGCCCGCTGATCACGTCATCCGTGACGTGACGGCGTTCCAGTCGGCAGTGGTGGCGGGCAGTGTGGCGGCGGCGGAGGGCAAACTGGTCACGTTCGGCGTCGTGCCGGATCGGGCGGAAACGGGCTACGGTTACATTCGCCGCGCCAGTGGCGACGGCCCGGCGTACCAGGTCCAGCAGTTCGTCGAAAAGCCCGATGCTGCGACGGCGAAGACCTACGTCGAATCGGGTGAGTACTACTGGAACAGCGGCATGTTCATGTTCCGCGCCCGGGGGTATCTCGCGGAACTGAAGCGCTACGCGCCTGCGATGCTGTCGGCCTGCGAAGACGCGGTCGCGGCCGCGACACGCGATCTCGATTTCACGCGCCTGCCCGCGGCGGAGTTCGGCGCCTGCCCCAGCGACTCCATCGACTATGCGGTGATGGAAAAGACGGATTCGGCAATGGTCGTGCCGCTCGATGCCGGCTGGAGCGATGTGGGTTCCTGGTCGGCCCTGCAGGACGCCCTCCCGCGCGACGACACAGGGCAATGTCGTGACAGGTGACGTGCTGGTCGAGGATTCCAGCGGTTGCTACCTGCATTCGACGAGCCGCCTGATCGGAGCTGTGGGCCTCACGGATCACGTCGTCGTCGAGACCAAGGATGCCGTGCTGGTGGCGCCGCGCGACCGCGTGCAGGACGTCAAGGCACTGGTGACCCACCTCAAGGCGCAGGGCCGCGGCGAGTCGGCGCTGCACCGCGAGGTGTTCCGCCCGTGGGGAAGTTACGACAGCATCGACCACGGCGATCGCTTCCAGGTGAAGCGCCTGGTCGTGAAGCCGGGTGCGACCATGTCGCTGCAGTTGCATCACCACCGTGCCGAGCACTGGATCGTCGTGTCGGGAACGGCGCAGATCACCCGTGGCGAGGAGACTTTCCTGCTCGGCGAGAACGAATCCACCTACATTCCCGTCGGCACGAAGCACCGGATCGCGAACCCGGGTAAAGTCGTGCTTCACATCATCGAAGTGCAGTCCGGCAGTTACCTCGGCGAGGACGATATCGTCCGCTTCGAGGACGCCTATGGTCGCGAAGGGACGACGAAATGAATCCGATCACGATCGAGGGCTTCAAGGCCTACGACCTGCGCGGTCGCATCCCGAACGAACTGAACGAGGACGTGGCGTATCGTGTCGGCCGCGCGTATGCGGAGTTCGTGAAGCCGAAGCGCGTGATCGTTGGTCGCGACATCCGGCTCTCGAGTGAGTTGCTCGGCAAGGCGCTGGAGCAGGGCCTGCTGGACTCCGGCGTCGACGTCTACGACATCGGCCTCTGCGGCACCGAAGTCGTCTACTTCGCCACCTTCGCGCGCGAGATGGACGGCGGCATCATGGTCACGGCGAGCCACAATCCGCCGGACTACAACGGCATGAAATTCGTCCGCGAGGGCTCGCGTCCCATCAGCGGCGACAATGGCCTGCAGGATATCCGGCGCATTGCCGAGCAGGGGGTATTCACCAAGCCATCGCGTGTGGGCGAGCGCTTTGCCGTCGACATCATGCCCGAGTACATCGCGCACCTGCTCACGTACGTCGATCGCTCGAAGCTCAAGCCCTTGAAGGTCGTGGTGCACGCAGGCAACGGTGGCGCCGGCCTGATCATCGACAAGCTCGAGCAGTACCTGCCGTTCAAGTTCATCAAGGTGCACCACGAGCCGGACGGCACCTTTCCCAACGGCGTGCCGAACCCGATGCTCGTCGCTAACCACGCGGCACCGGTCGAGGCGCTGCGCAAGCACGGCGCAGATTGCGCCATCTCCTGGGACGGCGACTACGATCGCTGCTTTCTCTTCGACGAGAAGGGCGGGTTCATCGAGGGCTATTACATCGTCGGGTTGCTGGCGGCTGCGTTCCTGCAGCGCAACCCTGGCGGCCGGATCGTGCATGACCCGCGCCTCACCTGGAACACGCTCGACATCGTGCAGCGCATGGGAGGCGAGGCCGTGCAGTCGAAGTCGGGCCACGCATTCATCAAGGCGACGATGCGCGACGTGGACGGCGTGTATGGCGGCGAGATGAGCGCGCACCATTACTTCCGCGATTTCGCGTACTGCGACAGCGGCATGATTCCGTGGCTGCTCGTCACGCAGCTGATGTGCCTCAGCGGCAAGCCGCTATCCGAACTGGTCGGTGAGCGCATCCGGATGTTCCCGGCGAGCGGTGAGATCAATCGCCGGGTCCCCGATGCGAAAAAGACCATCGCCGAGGTGCTCGAGAAGTATGCCCCGATGGCGAAGGCCCTCGACCACACCGACGGCGTCAGCGTCGAATTCGACCAGTGGCGCTTCAACCTGCGGTCTTCGAACACCGAGCCGCTGATTCGCCTCAACGTCGAAAGCCGCGGCAACGAAGCGCTGATGCGCGACAAGACGGCGGAGTTGCTCGCACTGGTGGGCGGCGAGCCGGGCTGAAGAGGGCCGGATTTGACCCTCCCGACCCGGCCCCCTAAACTACGCGGCCTTCTATCGGGCGGTTAGCTCAGCGGTAGAGCACTGCTTTCACACGGCAGGGGTCACTGGTTCAATCCCAGTACCGCCCACCACCTCCTTAATCTCCGTTTTCCGGCGAGAAAACCGCCAGGCCAGGCGAAAGCCCGTGGCGCACCCTCTCGGCTGGGATTTCCGCAGTGACTGATTGGCCTTACAATATTCAAAATTGTAAGGAAGCAAGGTGTCCGTCATGACCGTGTCGACGATCACCAGCAAGGGCCAGACGACCATTCCGAAGAACGTCCGGGATGCAGCCGGCCTGCGGCCCGGCGACAGTGTCCATTACACGGTACTTCCCGACGGGACGATCATCGTCCGGGTCAAGAATCGTCGCGTGCGCGACCTCGCCGTCAAGCCAAAATCAGGGCGGCACTTGCTGGCCGAACAGTTGAATCGTTGAGTCGTCGGAAGTGCTCGGTGTCGACACCAATGTATTGATCCGGCTGCTCGTTGCCGACGATGCTGCCCAGACTCGCAAAGCCCGGTTGCTGGTCGAAAAGTGCGCGGCCAGGCACGAGCCCGTCCTGGTCTCGCTGCCCGTGATCGTCGAAGTGGAGTGGGTGCTGCGCAGCCGCTATGAAATGGCCAGGGCCGAGATTGTCTCAGCGTTTCGAGCGCTGCTCGCTGCTGCAGAATTCACCTTTGAGCACGAAAGCGCGCTCGAAGAGGCGCTTTACTTCTGGCAGGACGCGCCGACCGGCTTCGTCGACTGCCTGATTGCCGCCCACAACCGTCGACTTGGCTGCTCAGGGACCGCAACCTTCGACTCAAGAGCGCTCCGGGTTCCCGGTTTCGTGCAGGTTTGATTGGTCCCGGTAGAATGTCGCTCGCATTTTCCGTTCCGGTGAATCAATGACCGTCCGTACCCGCTTCGCCCCCAGCCCTACCGGCATGCTGCACATCGGCGGGGTCCGCACGGCCCTGTTCTGCTGGCTGTACGCGCGGCGGCATGGCGGCAAGTTCATCCTGCGCATCGAGGACACCGATCGCGAGCGCTCGACCCCCGAGGCCGTGAACGCGATCCTCGAGGGCATGCGGTGGCTGGGCCTCGATCACGACGAAGGCCCGTTCTACCAGACGCAGCGGATGGACCGGTACGGCGAGGTCATCCAGCAGTTCCTGCGCGAGGGCAAGGCGTATCACTGCTACTGCTCGAAGGAAGAACTCGACGAGATGCGCGCAGGGCAGACCGCGCGCAAGGAAAAGCCGCGGTACGACGGTCGCTGCCGTCGGCGCAAGGAACCGGTGCCGGGTGTCAGTCCAGTCGTGCGCTTCCTCAATCCCGATACAGGCTCCGTCGTGGTCAATGACGTGGTGCACGGGCCGATCACGTTCGACAGCGGCGAACTCGACGACCTGATCATCGCGCGCTCGGATGGCACGCCGACCTACAACTTCTGCGTCGTCGTCGACGATTACGACATGCAGGTCACCCACGTCATTCGTGGCGACGACCACATCAACAACACGCCGCGCCAGATCAACATGCTGCGCGCGCTCGGCGTCGAGCCGCCGCTGTACGCGCACGTGCCGATGATCCTGGGCCCGGACGGCGCGAAGCTCTCCAAGCGTCACGGGGCGGTCAGTGCGCTGCAGTACCGCGACGATGGCTTCCTGCCGGAAGGCCTGCTCAACTACCTCGGTCGCCTTGGCTGGTCGCACGGGGACCAGGAGATCTTCTCACTGGAGGAGATGACGCGCCTGTTCGACATCGTCGACGTCAACAAGGGCGCTTCGGCACTCAACGTCGACAAGATGCTGTGGACCAACCAGCAGCACATCATGCGTGCGACGCCCGGGCGTCTGGCGCAGTACCTGCAGCCGCAGCTGGCGGCGCTCGGCATCGAGACCGCGGACCTGGCGAAGCTCGCCGCCGTGGCCAAGGCGCAGCAGGAGCGTGCCAGGACGCTGAAGGAGATGGCGCAGAACAGCGTGTTCTTCTTCCGCGACGTCACGATTTACGACGAGAAGGCCGCGAAGAAGAACCTGACGTCCGAGGCTGCGCCGCTGCTGCAGGCCGTGCGCGATCGCATGGCTGCGTTGGGCGACTGGCAGGCGACGAAGCTGCACGAGCTCGTCCAGGCCGTAGCGGCCGAGAGCGGGGTGGGCCTGGGCAAAGTGGCGCAGCCGATCCGCGTCGCGGTGTCGGGCGGTTCGGTGTCGCCCCCGATCGACGTCACGCTCGAGATCCTGGGCCGTGACACGACGCTGCAGCGCCTCGATCGGGCCATTGCTGCCTGTGCGACTCCGTAGGGGCAGGAAAAGCTCGCAAAGTACATTTGACAAGCCTCACGGCAACTTGGACAATTCGCGGCCCTCGTGGGGCCATAGCTCAGCTGGGAGAGCGCCTGCATGGCATGCAGGAGGTCGACGGTTCGATCCCGTCTGGCTCCACCACGACGTCCCCATCGTCTAGAGGCCTAGGACACGACCCTTTCACGGTCGCGACCGGGGTTCGAATCCCCGTGGGGACGCCACTTCTCCGGGCGCCACCACGCCAGCGTGATTTCGATGTGATGTAAATCGCAGAACTCGCAACCATTCCGGTCGTGAGTCAGATTCTGCTGCCTGTCGCGCAGATCGACGATCGCGGTCTTTACTGCAGCGACACTGCGTAGAAGACTCCCCAACTGTTCTCGTTCAAGGGCAAACCCGTCGCAAGGCGGGGACGCAAAGCCTCCGGTCCACGGCCAGTGCCTGGGACAGCGGGGTTGCCGGAACCTTCACGTGATTGCGTGCCGCATTTTTTCCCTGCCGTCACGCGCGATCGCGAATCGTTCAGCGACCCGCTGCACCAAGTTCTCCGTCCGGACCCGAAGGCACCCGGTGTGAGGAGAGTTGGCGATGTTGTCGAAACGATTGCTGCTTCTGAACTTCATCCTTGTTCTTGGCGGTACGACATACGTCCGCGCCGCGTCCGCAGGCAACGTCGCGCCGAAAATTACCGGATCGCCGCGCCCGGCCGTCACCGCCGGCCGCTACTATTCCTTTACTCCTACGGCGCGCGATGCCAACGGCGACAAGCTCGCCTTCGGCGTAGGCGGCCTTCCACGCTGGGCAAATTTCAACCGGCGCACCGGTCAAATCTACGGCCGGCCGGGTGCACGGGACGTCGGGAAATCCCGCCCCATCTCGATCGCGGTCTCGGATGGTCGACGGACCAGGACCCTGGCGAGCTTTACGATTACCGTACGTGCGGCAACGAACATCAACGCAACCCCCACGATCTCGGCCTCACCGCTGCGGACCGCGACGGCAGCGAGCGCCTATTTTTTTCAACCGAAGGCGACTGATCCTGAAGGTGCAGTCCTGACGTTTTCGGTGTTCAACAAGCCAGCGTGGGCAGCGTTCGACCCCGCCACGGGACGTTTGCAAGGAACTCCGGCTGCAATCGATGTCGGCACCTACTCGAACGTAACGGTGCGCGTGACCGATGGCACGAACACCGCCTCGCTGGCGCCTTTCACCATTACGGTGAGCGACCCCGTGACTGTGGGAGCCGCGACGCTCTCCTGGCAACCGCCCACCGAGTACGTCGATGGCCAGCCGTTGCAGGACCTCGCCGGCTTCAAGATCCGCTACGGCAAGGCTGCCGACAATCTTGACCAGCTTGTCACCATTCCGAATCCGGGCATCACGGCGGCAATGATCGAGAGCCTGGCAGCGGGAACGTGGTACTTCGCCGTGAATGCCTACACCCTCGCCAACGTCGAAAGCAACCTTTCGAACGTCGTGCACAAAACCATCCAGTAATGCGGCGGCTGTGTTGAAGGCGGCTGCGGGGCTATTCGAAGAATCTCGGGCACCGCATGGATCCATCGCATTGAGGCGATAGCAGCCTCACGTTACGGTCTTCGATCCCATGGCCGACGGTGCGCTCTCCACGCCAGTCGATGTGTAAGCGCTGACGGTGAAGTACCACGTGGCCGGCGCAAGATCTTCGATCATCGCCGTCGTGATGCCGGGATTGCTGATCTTCAGTTCCGTCGTGAGCGCATCGGACTCCGTGCCATAGCGGATGACGTATCCCGCCAGGTTGGTGAGCGGCGATCCGTCGGCGTTCTCGGTCGGGGGCTGCCAGCTCAGGGTCGCCGAGCCGGTCGTGGCCGTTGATGCGACCGTGATTTCGAACGGCTTGAGTTGAACACTGTTCGTGCCGTCGGAGGCGACGATCGTGATGTTGCTGAACTTCCCGGTCGACGAGCTGGACGGCGTGCCTGCGAGCCTGCCGGTCGTGGTATCGAACGTCGCCCAGGCAGGCTTGTTGCTGACTTTGAACGTGATCTTGTCACCGTCCGGGTCGTTGGCCGTCGGCTGGAAAGCGTAAGGCTGATTGGTCTTGGCCGAAGTCAGCGGCGTGCCGGAAATCGTCGGCGCCTGGTTTGGTGCACTGATCGGCGGAGTCGTCGGTGGGGTCGGCGTCGCAACAGGGTCGGTGCCGACGGCTCGTTTGTTGCCGCTGTCGAAACATGCCGTAAGCGAAAGCGAGAGCAGGAACGTGATTGCGAGTGCGCGTGTCCTTGCAGTGATGATCGACATTCCACAACTCCACTGAGCAGGCTGGTGGCCCGACGGTTGGAGCGGTGGGATTGCACTAGGGCTGGCAGTGGCGATTCGCGTGACCGCGCGAAACCCCGCGCGCGCTACTCAGTCGCCTGACTGGCAACCCCGCTATCCCTGTGCTTAACAGCCGTGGACCGGAGGCTTTGCGTCCCCGTCTTGCGACGGGTTTGCCGTTTACTAACTGTGCGCGAGTGTCGTCCCGGTGCGTCCGAGCCGCAACGGTGAAGACCCGAAACGTGCGGTGGTTCGCGTTTCGAGCAACTGCGTCGCCTTGGTCATCGAATGACCTTCGAGACGACTTGACTCCTGGAACTTTCTGCACCCGTTTGCGTGTACGCGCTGAGCGCGAAATACCAGGTTCCGGGCGTCAGGCTCTGGACCACTGCGCTGGTCGCAGCCGGGTTGCCGACCTCGATTCGCCTGTTCAGGTCGCCGGTCGACGTTCCGTAGTGGATGCGATAGCCGGCCAGGTCGGTGAGTGGCGAGCCGTCCTCATTCTGTGTCGGTGCGGACCAGGACAGCGATGCAGACGACGACCCGGTCGCGGATGCCGTTGTCACCTTGATTGAGAATGGCGGCAGCGCGGTCTTCAGGTCGCCGTCGCTGACGAAGATGGCGATGTCGGTGTACGTGCCGGTGGTGCCGGCAGGGGGTGTTCCCGAAAGTTCTCCTGTCGCTGGATCAAAGGCAGCCCACGACGGCTTCCCGGCAACCTGGAAGACGAGCACGTCACCGTCCGGGTCGTGCACATCCGGTCGGAAGACGTATGGAACGTTCACGACCGCAGTCGGCAGTGGCTTGCCGCTGATGATCGGGGCGTCGTTGGCGCCGGTTCCTGAGAGAGGTGGACTGGCCTCTGCGCGATCCATGGCGGATGGAAAGTTCGATCCGCCACCGCAAGCGGTCAACGTGATGCAGGTGAAACAGGTGAGGCAGGCAACGGCGGTACGAGCGGAGTGCCCGGCCACCTTGGTCAGGTTGCTGATCGGCAAAGGGAATCTCGGCAGTGTGTCGGCGTGAAACGGCGGGCGAGCGCTGACCGCCGACCTGGGGCAGTCATCGAGTTCGCTGCGGGAAGCCGTGCAGGTTTCTGGAACGTCGCTGCGCGGGACTCGGTTGGGAAGCCGGTCGCCGTCTTCGGCGCGCGCGATTATGCTCAACGAGAGTTCAGAAAGTGCGGAAAAAAATGTCGCCAATTGGCGTCAATGGCCGGGCTCCGGCTGGCCCCGGCTATTCGTCGAGAAGCTCACCGATGTGGGAGAGAGTCTCGAACGTCAGTCCTTGAACTCTTCCGGCCGCAGTTCGTGCTTCGTCAGCAGCTTGTAGAAGTCGGTGCGATTCCGCTTTGCCATCCGTGCCGCTTGACTGACATTTCCCTGAGTAATTTGAAGGAGTTGCACCAGATAGTTCCGTGTGAACTCATCACGAGCCTCGTCAAAGCTTGGCAGCTGCGTGGCCTGTCCCTGGGCTTCCTGCACCTGCTCGACCGTGATCACCGGCCCGGCACCCAACGACGCTACCTGCCGCACGACCATGCGCAGCTGGCGGACATTTCCCGGCCACTTGGCGCTCGCCAGGGTTTCCATGGCCTCCGGCGAAAGCGTGCGCTTCGTTTGCCCGGTTTCGGCGGCCAGGTCTTCGAGACACTGCGCAGCCAGCAGCGGCACGTCTTCCCGCCGCCGGCTGAGAGGCGGCAGGTCGATATGGACGGCGCTGACCCGTTCCAGCAGTTCCGTGGAGTAGCGTCCATCGGCGGCGAGTTCGTCGGGACGGCGATCGCTGGTCGCCAGCACTCGCACGTCGCGTGGACCGCGCAGCAGGCTCGCGAGGCGCGTCTGCAGGCTCAGGGCGAGGTCGTCGACGCTGCGCAGGAAGATCGTCCCGCCCGTGGCTTCCTGTGCGGCTCGAGCCAGTTCCTGCTCGCAGGCCGCCAGGTGCTCGGCGCCGCCGTCCAGCGAGCTGCAGTCAACGGACACGAAGGCTCCCTCGCGGCGACCGCTGGCCGCATGGATCGCCCGCGCGAGCAGTTCCTTGCCGGTGCCGGGTTCGCCCGTAATCAAGACCGACGAATCCGTGCCCGCGACCAGATGGGCCTTGGCCAGCCGGTCTTCCACCAGGGGGCTGCGGGTGGCGAACTCCGTCCGCCATTCCTCGGCCGTGTCCGCGAAACCCGAAGTCTTGAGCGCGCGCCGAACCTCTTCGAGCAGTTGCTCCTTCTCAACCGGCTTGGTCAGGAACGCAAAGGCGCCCGATTGCGTGGCCTTCACGGCGTCCGGGATCGTGCCGTGCGCGGTGAGCAGGATGACGTTGAGGCCGGGCCAGCGACGCTGCAGTTCACGCAGCAGCGCGATGCCGTCCATTTCGGCCATGCGCAGATCGGTAATGACGAGATCGGGTCGGAAGCGTGCGATGACGGCGAGCGCCTTGGCGGCATTCTCTGCAGGCTCGACTTCGTACTTCTGCGAGCGCAACCGGATCGTGAGCAGGCGCAACAATCCAGGATCGTCGTCGACGACGAGAATCTTCGGCGTGCGTTTGCTGGTCCGCGACATGGCCAAGGTCAGGTGCTCACTGGCCTTCCGGCGTGAGGGTACGTTCCATTTCCGCAACGGCCTCGAGCTTGCGCTCGGCCTCTGCCAGCGCCTTCTTCAGTCGCTGCGTCTCGGCATTGAGCATGCTGTAGCGGCGGTCCTCGTCCGCATCGAGCGACTTCATCTGGCGCTCCGATTCCTCGCGTTGTCGCGCCAGGTCGGCATACAGCGCGACTCGCGCGTCGAATTCACGCAGGAAAGCGTTGGCGAGCGAGACTTCCTGCGACGTCAGGTCGTGCGCGCCCGCGAGTAGTTCGGTGATCAGTCGCCGGGCCTCGACTGGATTGCTCGACGAGTGACCCGCAGCACCGAGCGCAATCGCATGGCGCAGGCGATTCGAGGAGGTCGGGTTCTGCTGTGCCTGGGATAGCGTCGACGCCAGCTCGGTCGACTGGCGGACGGCGTCGCCGGGCGCCATGCGGTCGAGCACTTCGAAATACGGTGCGACGCCGGTCGGTTTCGGCGTGGGTGCCGAGACGGTCTTGTCGGGCACGCCCTGCTTGCTGGCTGGTTGCAGGCCCGCGCATGCGGTCACGGCAATCGCGCAGACGGCTACAAACGCGTTACGAAAGATCGGTTGCAGGATGAAGGTCATTGCGTGGCAACGCTGCCGGAAGATGAATATGCCTGTGCGGCGCAAGCCCCAAATGATAGTCCGAATCGGGAACGGTCGGGCACGGAGCTCCGGCAATGACACAAGCCAGCGAGCGGATGACGACCGGCGTCCTCACCCCGGCCTTGTCCCGCTTGCCGCCAGAGCGGGGGTAAGAGGTAACCGCACGCGGAAGTGGGCACCCGAAAATTCACCGTCGACGATCTCGACGCTGCCGCCATGCGCGAGCACGAACTCCTGCACCACGGACAGTCCAATGCCCGTGCCTCGAACGAGTCCGCCCTGAGGTGTGGCGCCCTGGTAGAACGCCGCGAAGATCCGTGGACGTTCTTCCAGCGGAACTCCGGGTCCCGTATCGGCAACGTCCAGCACGAGATTCCTGCCCGCACCGTCATAGGCCGCGCGCAACGTGATCGTACCGCCGTCCGGTGTGAACTTCACCGCGTTCGAGATCAGGTTGTCGAGAATCAGCTGCAGCTTTTCGCGGTCCGCGGCCAGCGTGAGATCCGGCACTTGCAGGTCGAGGCGCAGGCGGTGCGCATTGAGCGGCAACTGGTAGGTCTCGATCGCCGACTTCACGAGTGGCAACAGGCGAATCTCGCCGACCTCCAGGTCGCTGCGCTTCGCCTGCCATTCGCTGTAGGACAGCAGGTTCTCGATCAGGCGCTGCAGCCGCAGGCTGTTGTCGCGCAGGATGCCGGCCACCTCGCGTTGTTCGCCATTGAGCGAGCCGACCGCGCCCTCCATCAGCAGTTCGGTGCCCTCGCGGATGTTGGCGAGCGGCGTCTTCAGCTCGTGCGACATGTGGCGCAGGAACCGATTGCGCTCCTCGGCGATGTCCTGCAACCGTACCCTGAGCCACTCGAGCTGCCGGCCGAGTGCCTGCAGGTCTGAAGGTCCCTGCACCTTGACGGGCTCACTCAGCTGCCCGTGTCCGATCGAACTGATGACCGCGTCGATCTGGCGGATCGGTCGCGCCAGGACCAGCGCGAACATCCCGATCAGGCCAACGGTGATCGGGACCAGCGCGAGCGATTGCCAGTACAGCCGTCGCCGCACCTTTTCGGTCTCGGCCTGGAGTTGTTTCAGTTCCCGGTCAGTCTGGGCGCTTGCCAGTTTCGAGAGCTGGCCGGCATCGCGAGCGAGCGAGGTGAATTCGCGCAGCGTGCGCGAGATGCTTGCGGATGATTGCGATTCGATGGCGCTCGAGATGAGATCGATCGTGCCGCGCATGCTGTCGATGACCTTGGCCCGCTCGTCGTTGCCGCCCGTCAGCGCGGAGAAATCGTCCAGCGTCTTGCTGAGCAGGTCGCGGTTCTGCCGGAAGGTGTCGAGCAGGGCTGGACGCGGAATGATCTGGTAGAGCCGCGCCGTCCGTTCCAGCGACGAAACCTGTCGCACCAGGGCCTGCGTGTACTGCGTGGCGGCCACGCCATTGACCACGAGGCGTTCGCTCGCGGCCGACAGGTTGCGCATTTCGATGGCAGCGCTGATCGTGCCGAGCAGGGCGGGCAGGGCAACGATCACGAACCCGAGCAGGATCAGGCCAGTAAGGGAACGGGGGCGGAAGGGGAAGCGTGCCATGGCGAGGTGCCGGGAAGGGTACGTGACCCCGTACAATCGAAGCAATGAATGCAACGCACCCGTATTCGGCGCTGACCCCCGACGTCGTCGTCAGTGCGGTCGAGGCGCTCGGGCATCGCTGCGACGGTCGCATCCTGGCACTCAATAGTTATGAGAATCGTGTCTACCAGGTCGGCCGGGAGGACAATACACCGGTCGTCGTGAAGTTTTATCGTCCCGAGCGCTGGCCCGACGCGGCGATCCTCGAGGAGCACGAGTTCGCGCTGGAACTCGCGCGCGCGGAGATCCCGGTCATTGCGCCGGACGTTTGCGATGGACGCAGTCTCTTCAAACACGAGGGATTCCGTTACGCCGTGTATCCCCGGGCAGGCGGGCGCTGGCCCGAACTGGGCACCAGCGACGACCGCCAGTGGATGGGTCGCTTCCTGGCGCGCATCCACGCAATCGGGCGTACACGCACGTTTCGCCATCGACAGCGCCTGGACTGGCGCGTGCTGGGGCAGGAGACAGCCGACTACCTGCTCGACTCCGGCTGGATTCCGTCGCACCTCGAGGTGGCCTACGAATCGCTGGCCGAGGACGTGTTGAGCCTCGTCGAGCAACGCTTCGAGGAGGCGATGCCCCTGCGCACGCTGCGCCTCCACGGCGACTGCCACCCGGGCAACGTGCTGTGGACGGAGAAGGGCCCGCATTTCGTCGACCTCGACGATTGCATGACCGGGCCCGCGGTGCAGGACTTGTGGATGCTGCTTTCGGGGCGGCCGGAGGAAATGCGCGCCCAGCTGGACGACATCGTCGCGGGCTACCAGGAGTTCGCCGACTTCGATCGGCATGAGACTACGTTGATCGAGCCCCTGCGCACCCTGCGCATCATGCACTACGCCGGATGGCTGGCCCGCCGCTGGAACGACCCGGCGTTCCCGCGCGCCTTCCCCTGGTTCGAGGAGCCGAAATACTGGGAGCAACACGTGCTGAACCTGCGGGAGCAGGTCGCGGCCATGGAGGAACCGTTTTCGTAGCCGGACACTTTGCGAGCTTGCGCACAGAATGGGCAGGGCCGCTTGCGCAGAATGAGCTTCACCACAATTCGAACCGAAACCCCGATCGCCGAAGCGCCGGTCCATGCCTGTGCTTGCGGGAACAAGCGTTACGATACTGAGTCTGCAAGAAGGGTCATCACGTGGCATCTGCGTCCATACTCGTCACCGGCGGCGCCGGCTACATTGGCAGTCACACGGTCCGCCAGCTCGTCGAGCGCGGCGAGCGCGTGGTGGTCCTCGACAACCTCTCGACGGGATACCGCAGCGCCGTGCTCGGCACGCCGCTGATCGTCGGCGATACCAGCGATCGCGATCTCGTGGCGCGAGTCCTGCAGGACCATGCCATCGACACCGTGCTGCACTTCGCGGCGCATACGATCGTGCCGGAGTCGGTGTCCGACCCGCTCAAGTACTACCGCAACAACACCTGCGCGACGCGCAACCTGCTCGAACAATGCGACACCGCGGGCGTGCGCCGCTTCGTGTTCTCGTCGACAGCCGCGGTCTACGGCATTCCCGCCGCGGGTCTCGCGCGCGAAGACTCGCCGACCGTGCCGATCAATCCGTATGGCACGTCCAAGCTCATGAGCGAGTGGATGCTGCGCGACCTTGCCGCGGCTTCCTCGAAACTGCGCTACGTGGTGCTGCGGTATTTCAACGTGGCGGGCAGCGACCCGGGCGGGCGCATCGGGCACAGTGCGCCGACGGCGACGCTGCTCGTCAAGGTGGCATGCCAGGCGGCCGCTGGCGTGCGGCCCTCGCTGTCGATCTTCGGCACCGACTATCCGACGCCGGACGGCACCGGGGTACGCGACTACATCCACGTCGAGGACCTCGCCTCGGCGCACCTTTGCGCACTCGATTACCTTGACAGGGGCGGCGCTTCGACCACGCTCAACTGCGGGTACGGCCATGGCTACAGCGTGCGCGAAGTCGTGAAAATGGTGGAGCACATCAATGGTGGCCGGTCGCTGCCCATCGTCGAGAGCCCGCGCCGAGCTGGTGATCCGCCGTCACTCGTTGCGCATGCCGAACGAATCCGTGAGGTGCTGGGGTGGGCACCGCGGTTCGACGACCTCGAGACGATCGTCCGCAATCAACTGGACTGGGAATACCGGCTGCAGCGCGAGCCGGGCCTGACGCGCAATTAGATCCAGTTCGAGCCGGTTGGCAGCGCCGGGCGCGCTGCAGGGGTCGCGTGATATTCTTCGAGGCCCGTCTCTGCTGACCTGCCCGGTGCCTTCGTGACCCAACGCGTTGAAGCTATTGCGACCGTTCCCTGGTCTCGGAGACTGTGCGCGATCTGGCGCTGCGCCGTGCCGGCACTGGCGTCGACCTTGCTGGTCGCTTGTGGTGGCGGTGGCGGTGGCAGCGGGGATGGCGGTGGCGGCGGTGGCGTCAGCACCGTCACAATCAGTGGCAAGGCGACGTACCAACGTGTGCCGTTCTCGACCAATGTGAATCTCGGGCTGAGCTATGCCAGCACTTTGGATCAACCGATTCGCGACGCGATCGTCGAGCTGATCCAGTCGGGCGGCAACACGCTGGCGACGACCACCTCCGACAGCAATGGCAACTACACGCTCACGGCGCCCGCGAACACCAGCGTGTTCGTGCGCGTGCAGGCGCAGTTGCGCAAGACGACGACTCCGGCACGCAGCATTCGTGTGCTGAACAACACCAACGGCAACGCGCTGTATGTGCTGGACAGTGCGGTGTTCAATTCCGGGGCGACGAACCAGACGAAGAACCTGCTCGCCGGTTCGGGCTGGGGCGGCACGAGCTACACCGGCACACGCAGCGCGGCCCCGTTCGCGATCCTCGACACGCTGCTGGCGGCGGCGGAATTCGTCGTCGACAACGGCAACTCGACGCTCAACTTGCCGTCGCTCGATGCGTTCTGGAGCCCGCAGAATAATTCTTCGCTGGGCGACTTGGCACTGGGCCAGATCGAATCCACGAGATATATCACCGCATCGACCGGCGGACCCGCGGCGGGCATCTACGTGCTCGGCGCCGCAAACGTTGACACGGACGAATACGACCAGCACGTGCTGGCACACGAGTTCCAGCATTTTCTCGAAGACACGGTCAGTCGTTCAGATTCGCCGGGCGGCCCGCATTCGCCTGATGAACTGCTCGACATGCGGGTTGCCTTCAGCGAAGGTTTTGCCAACGCGTTCTCGGCGATGGTGCTGAATGAACCGCTCTACAGCGACTCGCTCGGACCGCAGCAGGGCGAGCGCTTCGCCTTCAGCATGGAGAGCAACACGACGTCGCCGGCGGGCTGGTACAACGAATTCTCGATTCAGTCGATCGCCTGGGACCTGTATGACGCGGCGAACGATGGCTCGGATGCCGTCGCACTCGGCTACAAGCCGCTGTATGAGGCGCTCACGGGCAGGCTTCGCAGCGGTCCGGCGCTGACCAGCGTCTATCCGTTCATCACCGACCTGAAGGGGCGGGCGGGTGCGTCAGTCACGGCCATCGATACGCTCGTTACCACGCAGAATATTCGCGTGGCCGATGAGTGGGGCATCAACGAGACCAACAACGGTACGGTGCCGCAAGTCCTGCCGCTCTACACGCAACTCGCGCTGAACGACGGGGGGCGGTTGGTTTGCGGCACGACCAGGGCTGGGGGTTATGACAGCGATGGGAAATTCAGCGTCGTTGGGAGTTATAACAAGATCGGCAACCGGCTTTTCCTTCGATTCTCGCTCGCAGCCGCGCGTGCGGTCACGGTTCGGGCGCAATACACGTCGACTGGGTCGACAGCGCCATTTGCCCCGGAGCCCGATCCGGATATCGTGCTGTACAACAACGGCTTCCTGGACATCGCAGAGTCCACGACGATCGGTGACGAGACGCTCACGCGGACGCTCGAGGCGGGCGAATACGTGATCGAGGTCTACGAGTGGAGCCACATTGATCCGTCATACTCGGCGTCGCAACGACGTGGCAACACATGTTTCAATGTATCGGTCACGGGCTGAGACAGCCCCGGGAATCCAGAGGTTGGCATGCGCATGACGTTGAATAACGATGTCCGGACCACCGGTTTCCGGCGTTTGGCTCTCACCGCCGCTGCCGCTCTGCTGGCCGGTGCGCTCGTGACGGCCTGTGGCGGCGGCAAGGACGAACAGGCGGCGGCCGCCAAGGACGAGACGGCCAAGGTGGACACGACCGCTGCGGCTGCCCCGCCCGCCAACGTGGATGAGAAGCACGCGCGCCTGGCAGCGGCGGTGGTGGACAGCAAGACCACGGCGCCTGTTGACATGCATTACGACCTGCTGGCGAAACCCGAATTGGGCCAGCCGTTCGAGGTCGAGATGACGTTTTCCGCGCGGTTACCGGCCGACAAGCTCGAGGTGGAGATCACCGAAGCGCCCGGCCTGACGATCGTCGGCGAGAAGACGGCAGCGTTTGCGCCGGTCGAACGCGGGCAGTCGTATACGGGCAAGGTCCTCGTCAAGGGCGACAACCCGGGTCTTTATTACATCGGCGTGATCGCCAGGATGTCGACGAAAGTGCAGACAGAGACGCGTGCGTTCGCCATTCCCGTGGTTATCGGGGACCCGCCCTCGGCACAGAAGGCAGATCCGGCCAAGGACTCGACCGGCCAGGCAGTTCAGTCGGTGCCGGCGCAGGAACCGAAGTAGCGGAAATAGGGGACGCTCACCTATTTCCAACGGGAAATAGGTGAGCGTCCCCTATTTCCAAGCGGGAGGGGGCGACCGCTTTCCTGCAGTGCAGCAATCGTGAGCTGAATCCGCTATACTTCGCGCCCTTTTTAGGGCCCCTCCGGGCCCCTGGCGCACCAAGTGTCCTCGAACCCCACGCAGAACCTTCGCAACATCGCGATCATCGCGCATGTCGACCACGGCAAGACCACCCTTGTCGACCAGCTACTGAAGCAATCCGGCACGTTCGACGCCCGCACGATCGTTCCCGAGCGCGTCATGGATTCCAACGTGCTCGAAAAGGAGCGCGGCATCACCATCCTGGCCAAGAACACGGCCATCAAGTGGAACGAGTACCGGATCAACATCGTCGACACCCCGGGGCACGCTGACTTCGGCGGCGAAGTGGAGCGCGTGCTGTCGATGGTCGACTCCGTGCTGCTGCTGGTCGACGCCGTCGACGGCCCGATGCCGCAGACGCGGTTCGTCACGCAGAAGGCGTTCGCGCACGGCCTGCGTCCGATCGTGGTCATCAACAAGATCGACCGGCACGAGGCCCGCCCCAACTGGGTGCTGGACCAGACGTTCGACCTGTTCGACCGCCTCGGCGCGACCGAAGAGCAGCTCGACTTCCCCGTCGTCTACGCATCGGCCATCCAGGGTTTTGCGACCTTCGATCCCGCCCACCGCGGCGGCGACATGAAGGTGCTGTTCGAGACGATCATCAAGCACTGCTCGCCGCCGGATGTTGATCCAAACGGCCCGCTGCAGTTGCAGGTCTCGCAGCTCGATTACTCGAGTTACGTCGGCGCGATCGGCATCGGCCGCATCAAGCGTGGCGTGATCAAGCGTGGCCAGACGGTCACGGTCGTCGACCGCACGGGTCATGCGCGGACCGAGAAAATCTCGCAGGTGCTCGGGTTCCACGGCCTGAACCGCATGGAGGTCGATTCCGCCAGCGCCGGCGACATCGTCGCGTTCGCCGGCATCGAGATTCCAGCGGTGTCGGACACTCTGTGCGATCCGATCGCGCCTGAGGCGTTGCCGCCGCTCGTGGTCGACGAGCCGACCATCGGCATGACGTTCGAGGTCAACACGTCGCCGTTCGCCGGTCGCGAAGGCAAGTACCTCACGAGCCGCCAGATCCGCGAGCGACTGTTCCGCGAGGCACTCACCAACGTCGCGCTGCGCGTCGAGGAAACGGACGACCCGGACAAGTACCAGGTCTACGGTCGCGGCGAACTGCACCTCGGCGTGCTGCTCGAGAACATGCGCCGCGAAGGCTACGAGATCGCCGTCTCCCGCCCGCGCGTCGTGATCAAGGTGATCGACGGTGTGAGGAACGAGCCGTACGAAGTACTGGCGGTCGACATCGAGGACTCGAGCCAAGGTGCGGTGATGACCGCGCTCGGCAGTCGCGGCGGCCTGTTGCAGGCGATGCATCCGGACGGCAAGGGTCGCGTACGTCTCGACTACATCATCCCGGCGCGCGGCCTGATCGGCTTCCAGACCGAGTTCCGCACGATGACGTCGGGCCTCGGCCTGCTGTTCCACGTGTTCGATCACTACGCCCCGGTGTCCGAGCGCGAGATCGCGAGCCGGCAGAACGGCGTCATGATTTCGAACGGGCAGGGCACGGTGCTCGGCTATTCGCTCTTCAACCTGCAGGAGCGCGGCAGGCTGATGTGCGCGCACGGCGACGAGGTCTACGAGGGCCAGGTCATCGGCATTCATAGCCGCGAAAACGACCTGGTCGTGAACCCGCTCAAGGGCAAGAAGCTCACGAACATGCGGGCGGCGGGCAAGGACGAAAACATCGTGCTGGTGACCCCGATCCGCTACACGCTCGAGCAGGCGATGGAGTTCATCGAGGACGACGAACTCGTCGAGATCACGCCGTCGTCGATCCGCATCCGCAAGCGGGCGCTGAAGGAGCTGGATCGCAAGCGTTCGGGTCGGGCTTCCGAGTCAGAGTAGCCCTCTGGCTCGAGCTGCGGCGTCCGACACGGAACGCGGACCCAGGCCGAGCCCGCTGCAACTGCGAGCCACGAGGCTGCAGTGACACGCCCACCGGCAGGAGACGACGTAGCGGCCAGGGCGCCAACACGAGCACGTGGACTCAGTTCCGGTCGTCCTTTGCGCCCCGTGTCGGACGCCGCAGCTCGGGCGTTGGTGTGAGGCGGCTCACTCCATCCGACCAGCCGCTGGCACCATCGCCGAACACCCGCTCGAGCAAGGGTCGCCGTGAATCGCGCAGGTCCCCTGCGGGATTCACGAAGCGCGGGAGACGTCGGAGCGCGAAAGGACCGATCCCGCTGTAACGCGAGCCATTGGTGCTTGCTGGAGGCATGAGAGGACGAAAGCGATCAGCCGACCTTGAGGT
The DNA here is from genome assembly GCA_963748985.1 of uncultured Pseudomonadota bacterium. Classification (GTDB taxonomy): domain Bacteria; phylum Pseudomonadota; class Gammaproteobacteria; order Steroidobacterales; family Steroidobacteraceae; genus RPQJ01. Next base: position 171,220 of record CAVVKQ010000005.1, on the reverse strand, counting down.
CGCCGTCGCTGCCCGGCCGCGCCGTCGCGGCTTCCGGCGCGGAGGCCACGAGCGCAGCGAGCGCCGCAATCGGCTGCGGCGAAGCGATGAAATGACCTTGCGCGTACTGCACGCCCAGTTCGGCGAGTTGATTCAGCACGTCGGCGGAGTCCACTCGCTCGGCGATGGTTGCGATGCCCATGGTGCGGCCGATCTGGGTAATGGCCTCGACCATGCTGCGGTCGATGACGTCCTGCGCCACGTTCTGCACGAAGCTGCCGTCGATCTTGATGTAGTCCACCGGCAGGTTCTTCAGGAACAGGAACGACGAGAGGCCGCTGCCGAAATCGTCGAGTGAGAACTTGCAGCCGCGTTTGCGCAGCTCGTGGATGAAGCGCGTCGCCGCGGCGAGGCTCGACATGGCCGTGTTCTCGGTCAACTCGAAGCAGAGCGCGCCGGGACTCAGGTCCGCAGTGGCCATCTCGGCAATGACGTAATCGAGGAACTGCTCGTCGTTGATCGTCGTCGTCGAGACGTTGATCGTAATCGTGTACGGTGCCCGCGACTGGTCGTCGGAGCGCTTGTGCGCAAGGTGCTGGCACGCCTGGCGCACGACCCATCGGTCGAGGGAGGGCATGAGGTTGAATCGTTCGGCCGCCGGGATGAATTCCGCCGGCTGCACGAGCTGGCCGTTCTCGTCGCGCATGCGCAGCAGCAGTTCGAACTGGCGAAAGGCCTCGGTCCCGGCCCGAATCGCCACGATCGGCTGGCAATACAGTTCCAGTCGGTCTTCCTCGCATGCGCGATTGATGCGGGAAACCCACTGCATCTCGCGCAGGCGGTCGGGCGCTTGACCGTGGTTGTACGTGTGTACGCGGTTGCGGCCCGATTCCTTCGCCGTGTAGCACGCTACGTCGGCGGCGCTCATGATCGTCGACAGTGTTTCGGTATCGCCGCTCATCTCGGCGAGGCCGATCGAGACGCCGACGTTCATGATCCGGTCCTGCCAGACGAAACGGAAATCGCGGATCGCCTGGCGCAGGCCCTCGGCGATGCGTTGCGCCATGTCGAGGCTGCAATCGAGCAGCAACACGCCGAATTCGTCGCCGCCGAGCCGGGCGAGGGTGTCGGATGTGCGGATGCGAGTCTGCAATACGCTCGTCACCTGCTTCAGCAACCGGTCGCCGGCCTGATGGCCACAGGTGTCATTGACCACCTTGAACTGGTCCAGGTCCATGTACAGCACGACGTGGCGAATCTCATGATCGGAGCGCGAGGCCTGCAGGGTCTCGTTGATGCGATGTTCGAATTCGCGGCGATTGATCAGGCCCGTCAGGGCGTCGTGGGTCGCCTGGTAGGAGAGTGCCCGCTGCAACCGGCGCTCCTGGCTGACGTCGTGGAAGACCATGACGACGCCGATCAGCCGGCCGGCACGGTCACGGATCGGCGCGGCCGAGTCCTGCATCGAGATCTCGTGCCCGCGACGGTTCACGAGCAGCGATGGCTCGGTCATCTCGACCATGCGACCTTCGCGCAGGCAGCGAGTGATCGGACTGTCGGCCGGCTGGCGTGTCGTCTCTGAAATGACATGGAACACTTCGGCGATGGGTCGGCCCTGGGCTTCCTGCGAATCCCAGCCCGTGAGTTCCTCGGCCACCGGGTTCAGGTACTCGACGCGCCCGTCGGCGTCCGTCGTGATGACCGCGTCGCCGATCGACTGCAGCGTGACCTGCGCCTTTTCCTTTTCCTCGTACAGCTGCAGTTCTGCCCGCTTGCGCACGGTGATGTCGGTGATCGTGCCTTCGTAGCCCGTGATCTCGGATTTTTCGCCGCGAATCACGCGCGCATTGATCAGCACGGTGACCTGCGTGCCGTCGCGGCGCCGCAGCTGGCATTCCGCATCGCGGAGGACGCCATCGCGGTGCAGGGTCGAGATGACGTGGTCGCGCTCGTTCGAGTCCGTGAACAACGTGGCCATGTCCGAGACTGTCTGCAGGTCTTCGACGGTGTCGTACCCGAGCATGTGCGCCAGCGCCGGGTTCACGGCCTCGAAGCGACCCTTCACGGTCGAGCGGTACACGCCTTCGATGACATTCTCGAACAGGCTGCGGTACTGCGCTTCGCTGTGGCGCAGCGCTTCCTCGGACCGTTTGCGCTCGATGGCGATGGCCGCGAGTGCTGCCAGCCGGCCCATCAATTCGAAATCGCGGCCGAGGGGGCTGCGCGGCTGCCTGAAATACAGCGCGACCGTGCCGAGCATGCGGCCGTCCGATGCACGGACCGGCGTCGACCAGCAGGCCCGCAGCCCGGCTTCGACGGCCGGCGCGCGCAGGTGCTCCCAGAGCGCGTCACGCGTGATCTCTGCAACGATTACCTGGCGGTGCAGGAAGATCGCGGCGGCGCACGAACCGTTGCGCGGGCCGATCTCGAGGCGCCGCTTCGCGTTCAGGTAGTCCTGCGGCAACCGCATGCCGGCCACGTGATGCAGCGTATTGGTCTCGACTTCGTAGACCGATACCGTGCAGAGCGCGTCCGGCGTGACCTTCTCGGCCGTCTCCGTGATGGCTTCGAGCGTGGCGGTCAGGTCGGCATTGCCCGTGATTCTTTCGAACACGCGCCGGTCGCCCGCGGTCAGCAGTTCGCTGCGCTTGCGCTCGGTGATGTCGATGATGCTGCCGCGAATGAGGCGCCTGCCCGACGAGGGCAAACGGACCAGGCGGACTTCGCAGGGAATGTCGTGCCCGAGTGAGTCGCGGTGCAGCCATTCGAATCCCGGCGCGTCGCCGGCGAGCGCTCGATCGATGTAGCCACGGGCGACGCCGAAGGACGGAGAGCCATCCTGCTGGAGCGGGGGGCTGATCTGCTCCGGACCGACGGCCAGCAGCTCGTCGCGCGTCATCTTGAAAAAGCGTACGGCGTTCTCGTTGCACTCGACGAATCGGCCGGCGTCCATGTCGAGCACGACGATGGCCTCTGGCGCGTTTTCGACCAGCGTGCGATAGCGGGCCTCGCTCTCGCGAATGGCCGCTTCCGATGCTTTGCGTGCGGTGGTTTCACGCATGCAGACGACGAAGAACTCGCGGCTGTCGAGACGCACCTTGCTCACGCCGATTTCGGCGTCGAACAGGTTGCCGTTCCGGTGCCGGCCCCGGGTCTCGCTCGGCTTCAGGTCGGCCTGGGTATTCTCGGCCGATGCCGCCAGTTCTTCGAGTGTCTCGACGATGCGCGGGCGACCCGCCAGTGACGGAATCAGGAGATCGAGCTTCCTGCCACGAACGTCCTGTTCGCCATAGCCGAAGACCCGCTCGCCGGTGGTGTTCAGCGTTTCGATGCGGCCCGTCTCGTCAACGGTGATGATCGCGTCCTTGACGTGATCGAGAATGACCTGCAGCTGCGCCGCTGCGCTTTCGCGCACTTCGCGTGTAAACGCGCTGGTCTCGTCCGCCAGCAGCCGCATCGAACGCACGACGCCGTTGCGCTCCTCGTCCCACTCCGCGTACGCGTCGCTGATGGCGTGCAGGAGCTTGCGCAAGTCGAGTGGCCCGCCTTCCTCGCGGGAGTCGTCGAACTGCTGCTTCAGTAGCGGGTGCAAGCTCATGGAACGCAACAACCCTCCACCCGCACGGACGGGCACCGCCGAATGTTATGACCGTACTGGACGTACCTGTTGTGACGGGCGTCACCCCTTTTGACCTCTCCGGGGACGAAGGGCGAAGACGGCTGTCCGCCGGTTCGGGGGTCTGAACGGTGGGCCTCCCCCATCCCTCCCTTGCAGCAGCGGGAGGGGAGACAGGAGGCCGTGTAAACTTCGTGCCCGATGGATGCCACGCCGCCCAAGACGCCAGCCACCGTGCCCCTGTCCGGCCGGGACGACCCAGCGCCGTTCGTCGTGCTGGAGGAGCATGGGACGGCGCCGGCCCTCGTGGTCTGTGACCATGCCAGCCGGGCGTTCCCGCACGCCCTGGACAGGCTCGGACTGCCCGAGCTGCCCAGCTGGCAGCACATCGCCTGGGACATCGGGGCCGGAGAACTCGCCAGGGGCCTTGCCCATGCGCTGGGCGCCCCGGCGGTGCTGGCGGGCTACTCGCGCCTGGTCGTGGACTGCAATCGCTCTCCGGACGACGAGGAGGCCTTCCGCAGGGAAAGCGACGGCTGGATCATCCCCGGCAACCAGCATCTGACAGATGACGACCGCCGCGTGCGTCTCGCGTCCTTTTTCGATCCATACCACGAATGCATCGAGGCCATGGTGGGTGGGTTTCGCAGCCGCGGCGCCGTCCCGATGCTGGTCGCCGTGCACAGTTTTTCGCCGACCCTTGCCGGCAATGCGCGACCCTGGCACGCGGGCGTGCTGTGGGACCGGGACGAGGCCAATGCGCAGCGACTGCTGCGTCGCCTCAGGGCGCAGAGGGGACTCGTGATCGGTGACAACGAGCCATACAGCGGCAAGCACCCGGCTAATTACACGATCGATCACCATGCCAAGGCCCACGGCCTGCCCCATGTCTGTATCGAAGTGCGGCAGGACCTGCTGTATTCACCCGCGGGCATCGAGCGGTGGGTGCGCCTGCTGGCACGCATCATCGGCGACATCCTGCAAGAGCCGCAGTCGTTGCAACTGCTCGCGAAGGTTGCGCCCCATGCCTGATCACGCGCCGCCTTTCACCATTGGCGTCGAGGAGGAATACCTCCTGGTCGACCTCGACACGCGCGCGGTAGCGAACGATCCGCCGCCCGCACTGTTCTCGGCGCTGCACGACCGCACCGGGGGCCGCGCATTTCCGGAGTTCCTGCGCTCGCAGATCGAAGTCGCCACGCCGGTATGCCGCACGATCGGCGAGGTGCGCGCGTCGCTGACCGAGCTGCGACGCGCCGTCGTCGAGGAATCCGCCAGGTTCGGGCTGGCGCCGATTGCATCGGCGAGCCATCCGTTCTCGCTGTCGTCCAAGCAGCAGCGCACCGACAAGGAGCGCTACGTCGCGCTGCTCGAGGAAATGCAGGGCGTGGCGCGTCGCATGATGATCTGCGGCATGCACGTGCACGTCGGCATCGACGACGACGAACTGCGCATCGACCTGATGAACCAGGCGCGGTATTTCCTGCCGCATCTGCTGGCGCTTTCGTGCAGCTCGCCGTTCTGGGAAGGGGAGCGCACTGGCCTGATGTCGTTCCGCCTGATGATCTTCAACGGCATTCCGCGCACCGGGTTGCCCGAGAAGTTCGCGAGCTGGAACGAGTACCGGCGCCATACCGACATGCTGATCGAAACCGGTATCCTCGCCGACACGTCGCGGATCTGGTGGGACCTGCGGCCGAGCGCGCGGTACCCCACGCTCGAGACGCGCGTGATGGACTCGTGCACTTCGCTCGAAGACTCGGTGCGGCTTGCAGCGCTCAACCTGTGCCTGATGCGCAAGCTGTATCGCCTGCGTCGTGACAACCAGCAGTGGCGTCCGTACCCGGAATTGCTGATCGGCGAGAACCGCTGGCGCGCGATGCGGTATTCCTGCGATGCGGGCCTGCTCGACCTCGGCCGCCAGCGCATCGTTCCATTTGCGCAGCTGGTGGAGGAAATCATCGAGCTGCTGCGCGAGGACGCAATCGCGCTCGGATGCCTGCCCGAGATTGCAGGCCTGCGCGAGATCCTCGGGCGCGGCACGAGCGCGCATCGACAGCTCAGGATTTTCGAGCGCGCGCTGCAGTCGGGCGCCGGCCAGCAGGAAGCGTTCTGTGCAGTGGTGGACTGGCTGGTGGAGGAGACGGCGCGATGACGGTACGATTGCTCGACCGGCGCGTCTCCGTGGCCCCGATGATGGACTACACGGATCGTCACTGCCGTTACCTGCTGCGTCTGCTGAGTCCGCGTTCGCTGCTCTACACGGAGATGGTGACGGCGCATGCGCTGGTCCATGGCCACCTCGATCGCCTGCTGGGGTTCGACCACTTCGAGCACCCCGTCGCGTTGCAGCTGGGCGGGTCCGATCCTGAACTTCTCGCCCGTGCAGCGAAGCTCGGCGAGCAGTACGGTTACCATGAGATCAACCTCAATGTCGGTTGCCCGAGCGATCGCGTGCAGAGCGGCCGCTTCGGCGCTTGCCTGATGGCGGAGCCCGAGATCGTCGCGGAGTGCATGATCGCCATGCGCGAAGCCGTCAGTGTCCCCGTCACCGTGAAATGCCGGATCGGCATCGACGAGCTCGAGGACTATGGCTTCTTCGAGTGGTTCGTACTGGCCGTACGGAAGGCGGGCGTCGACGTGTTCGTCGTGCACGCACGCAACGCCATCCTGCAGGGCCTCACGCCGAAGGAGAACCGCGAGATCCCGCCGCTGCGCTACGACGTGCCTGAGCGGCTCAAGCGCGAGCACCCCGAGCTCACGGTGATCCTGAACGGCGGCATCAAGACCGTGCCGCAGGTGCGCGAGTGGTTGCCGAAGTTCGACGGCGTGATGATCGGCCGGCAGGTCTACCACGAGCCCTACCTGCTCGCCGAACTCGACGCGCACTTTCTCGGCCCCGGCTTCGTGCCGCCGTCGCGTGAGCTGGTGGTGGATCGCTATGCCGACTACGTCGAGCGCATGCTGGCGGAGGGCCATCGCCTGCCGCTCATGCTGCGCCACATCCATGGCCTGTTTGCGGGCCTGCCAAACGCCCGCGCGTGGCGCCGCTACCTCACCGAGCACGCGATACAGCCCGGTGCGGGCCCGGAAGTGCTGCGGGATTCCCTGAGGATGTTCCGGGACGCGGCCTAGCGGTCATCCAGACGTCGCCCCGGCCGCTCTGGCAAGCACGGCGCGACGGGCCACACCGGCTATAATGTAAAGTCGATCCGGTTCAATCTGCCCGCTACCGGGCGCCCAGGGGTTCTGCCGAGCGTGACCAGCACCGAGACGGAAGTTGCCGTCCTCTTCGCCGACGTCGTGGGCAGCACTCGCCTGTACGAGCTGCTCGGCGATCAGCATGCGCGCGAGCTGATCCAGCTCTGTGTCGAAATCATGCGTGACGCGACTGGACGCAACCGCGGCACCGTCATCAAGACCATCGGCGACGAAATCCTTGCGATCTTTCCCACCGTCGATGACGCCGTAAATGCCGGTGGCGAGATGCAGCAGGACATCGGCGCGCGGCCCGAGCTCATGGTGCAGGGCCAGCATGTGGCGATCCGTATTGGCTGCCACTTCGGGCCGGTCGTGCTCGAGAACAGGGATATCTTCGGCGCGTCGGTGCACACGGCGAATCGCATGACCAGCCAGGCCAAGGCCGGGCAGATCATTCTTTCGGCCGATTCGGTCCGCCGCTGTTCACCGGAGTGGCGCGCGGTTTCGCGTCGAGTGGACATCACCTCGCTGCGCGGTCTCAATGAGGAAGTGGAACTCTACGAGGTCCTCTGGCAGCAGGAGGACGCGACCAGCATGCTGCCCTCGATCGCGATGGGCGGCATGCACGGCGCACGGTGTGTTCGCGTCCGGTACCTCGACCGCGAAATCGTGCTCGATGACACCCGCAACGAAATCACGATGGGCCGGGCCGAGGAGAACAGCGTCGTGCAGAAGGGCACGCTGATCTCGCGCCTGCACGCCAGGATCGAGCTGGTGCGCGGCCGCTTCCTGCTGGTGGATCAGAGCACGAACGGCACGTTCGTGCTGAATGCGGACGGCAAGGAGTCGTTCGTGCGGCGGGACTCCGTCACGCTGCAGGGCATGGGCTGCATCGGACTCGGCAAATTGCCGGATCCGAGCGCGGCGGATGTCATCCGCTTCTCGCTCGAGGACTAGAGGAAGGCGGGGAAGGGCAGGAAGGGCAGGAAGGTTAGGAAGGGTAGGAAGGGCAGGAAGGTCGAAGGCAAGGTCAGGCAGGTAGCGGACCCCTTCCTGACTTTCCTGCACCTTCGTGACCTTCCTGCCCTTCCTACCCTTCCATGCGCTCAGCCGAGCCCCTTCTTCACCTGCCGGTACTGCTCTTTGAGCTTCGCCGGCATGCGGGCCCCGTAGCTGTCGAGGTACTTGCCGATGTCGTCGATCTCGACGTGCCACGCGGCGGTGTCGAGGTCGAGCAACTGGTGCAGCGACGACTCGGGCAGGCTCAGGCCCTCGAGGTCGATGTCCTCGGGACGAGGCAGGAAACCGATCGGCGTTTCCTTCGCCTGTGCACGGCCTTCGCAACGATCGACGATCCAGGACAGCACGCGCAGGTTGTCGCCGAATCCCGGCCACAGGAACTTGCCGTCCTTGTCCTGGCGGAACCAGTTGACGTGATAGACCTTTGGCAGCTGCTTCGCGCGGCCCTCGAAGCTCAGCCAGTGCGACCAGTAGTCCGCGAAGTTGTAGCCGCAGAACGGCTTCATCGCCATCGAATCACGGCGCACCACGCCAACCTGGCCGACGGCTGCGGCGGTCGTTTCCGATGCCATGCCGGCGCCAATCATGACGCCGTGCGTCCAGTCGCGGGCTTCGTACACCAGCGGGGCCACTTCGCGGCGGCGGCCGCCGAAGAGGATCGCAGAGATCGGCACGCCTTCCGGGTGCTCCATCAGGTGCGAGTACGCCGGGTTCTGCTTGGCCGAAACGGTGAACCGCGAGTTCGGGTGCGCGGCAGGCGTCGTCGCCGTGGCCTTGTCGTACGGCTTGCCTTGCCAGTCGATGACCGGCGTGCCTGAGGTGCGGCCTTCCCACCACGGCTCGTTGTCGGCCGTCAGCGCCACGTTGGTGAAGATCGTGTCGTGGTGGATCATCTCGTAGGCGTTGCGGTTGGTCTTCGGGCTGGTCCCCGGGACCACGCCGAAGAAACCGGCTTCCGGATTGATCGCATGCAGGCGGCCGTCACTGCCGACGTGAAGCCACGCGATGTCCTCGCCGATCGTCCACACTTTCCAGCCCGGCATCGTGTCGGGCGGGATCAGCATCCCCAAGTTGGTCTTGCCACAGGCCGACGGGAACGCGCCCAGGACGTAGTGCACCTCGCCGCGCGGATTCTCCATGCCGACGATCAGCATGTGCTCGGCGAGCCACCCTTCGGTGCGCGCCTGGAAGCTTGCGATGCGCAGTGCATGGCACTTCTTGCCGAGCAGCGCGTTGCCGCCGTAGCCCGAACCGATACTCTTGATCGAGAGTTCCTCGGGGAAATGCATGATGAAGCGCTTGTCGGGATCGAGATCGCCGATCGAGTGCAGGCCTTTGACGAAGGTGCCGTCCCGCTCGATGCGGTGCAGCGCCGGCGTGCCCATGCGAGTCATGATCCGCATGTTGAGCACGACGTAGGGGCTGTCGGTGATCTCGACGCCGCAGCGCGCGTGAGGCGAGTTGATCGGGCCCATGCAGTAGGGCACGACGTACATCGTGCGGCCCTGCATGCAGCCCGCGAAGAGGGCGTCAATGCGGGCGTGCGCCGCCGCAGGCTCCATCCAGTTGTTGTTCGGGCCGGCGTCTTCCTTCACCGGCGTGCAGATGAAGGTGAGGTGCTCGACGCGTGCGACGTCCGACGGGTTGGAACGGTGCAGGTAGCACTTGGGGAAGGTTGCCTGGTTCAGTTCGATCAGGTCACCGGTGCCGAGCATCTGCTGGACGAGTTCGTCGCGCTCGATGTCCGAGCCGTTGCACCAGTGGATGCGGTCGGGTCGCGTCAGATTCGCAGTCTGCTCAACCCAATCGCGCAAGGATGTATTCGTAGTCATTAAGGAACCTTCTGCCACACCACAGTCGACGAATTATAGCCGCCCGACCCCTGTTGCGCTGAGTTGCGAGTCAGCCCGTGCGTGCGGGAATGTACGCACCAAAAAAAGCGCCCTCCGTGGAGGGCGCAATCAGGGGGAGACCTGTGTCCAGGGCCCGCGTCTTGGTCTAACTCTTGGCGGTGCGGGCCAGGCTTTCGTCCTGAATCAGGCGGTTACGCAGCCTTGCGCGCGCGCTTGACGGTCTTGCGGGCCGCACGCTTGACGGCAGCGGTCTTGCGACGCACGGCAGCCTTCGGTGCCTCGACTTCCTTCTCGACGATGCTCTCGTAGGCATGCTTGGCGACGTTACGGAAATCGCGGCCTGCCACCTTGACGATGGTCACGACGCGGGTCGCATCTTCCGCCATGCGCGCGCGCGTGGCGGGCGTGAGCTCGATCTGCTCGCGCACGAGTTCGACGATGTTTTCCGCGCGCGTTGCGCGCTCGAGGCGCAGTGCCACGTCGGTCAGGGCAGACGTCACGACGTCCGACTGCAGCTCGATCAGGCTCTGCACGGCAGTTTGCGAGACTGACGTCAGCTTGACGCTGGACCGGGCGATCATGCGGACGGGGCTCTTCAGGGCCTTGAGGGTTTCGGCTGAGCCGGTGATGGCTTCGCGCACGGTTGCAGCGGAATTCTTGCGGAAGTTGCGGACCTTGCCGCTGAGCATATCGCCGCCTTCAGCGATGTATTCCTGCATATCTACGTTCATGGTGATCTCCTTGGTTGTCCATGACTGCTGCATCGCAGCATTGCTGCATTGCACAATAGTCCAGATGGCCGCCACTGTCAAATTGGTAGATATGCCCAACCCTGGCGGGGACCGCCCGCAGGCGCACCGGAACTCGCTGCGCCACAAGGGTATTTCGGGGCATCCCCGCCGTGTATGTCACTTGCCTCGGACCCGCCCGTCCCGCAGAGTCCGCCCCCGATGCCTGTCCACCTGACCCCCGGCGAATTCCTTCGGCAGCCGAGACCTGTGCGGCCCGGACGCGGCTTGTTTGCGTCGTTCGCAGCGTCCGTTCTGCTGCTGGCCGTGCCTGCCTGGCAGGGTCAGGCTCTGGCCCAGGGCGTCATCGACAACCCGAAAGTTGCCGAAGCCACCGGCTCCGGTCCGTTGGCGACTGCGATCGAAGTGCAGAAGCTCGAGATAAGCGTCGGCCCGGGCGGCCAGGAGATTCGGCGCTGGGTCCCCGCCGAGCGGCTCAACGCCGGCGACGAGGTTCACTACACGGTGCGTGTGCATAACCCGGGCAAGCAGGCGGTAGACACGGTCGTCGTCACCAAGCGACTGCCGTTCGGTGTCCATTACCTGCGTGGCTCGGCCGCGGGTCCCGCGGCCGAGGTGCAATTCTCGATTGATGGCGGCGAGACATACGCGACGCCCGAGATGCTTGCGCGAGCTGCGGGTGGCGGCAAGAAGGGTCCGCGCAAGCCGCTCGAAAACGACTACACACACGTCCGTTGGGTGCTGAGGAAGCCGCTGGGTCCGGCATCGACCGCGCTGCTGCGCTTTCGCGCGACGTTCTCCTGACGCGCATGGCACTGTCGCTGGCTGAAATCCTGGGCCACGACGGGCCGCTGGCCCGCGCGTTACCGGGCTACAAGGCGCGTCCGCAGCAGATCGAGATGGCGGAGCACGTGGCGGCCGCGCTGCAGCAACGCATGCAACTGGTGGTCGAAGCGGGCACCGGCACCGGCAAGACTTTCGCTTACCTCGTGCCTGCGTTGCTGTCGGGTCGCAAGGTCATCGTTTCCACCGGCACGCGCGCATTGCAGGACCAGCTGTTTCATCGTGACCTGCCGACGATCTGTGCTGCGATCGGCCGACCCGTGCGCATCGCGCTGCTGAAGGGTCGCGCCAACTATCTCTGCCGTCACCGGCTCGACATGGCCGAGCAACAGGCTTACGCGCGCGGTTTGCGCAAGGAAGTCGCAACGGCGTTGCCCAGGGTTCGCGCCTGGTCGTACACGACGAAGCGGGGCGACGTCGCGGAGTTGCCCGGCGTCGGCGAGCAGGATCCCGTTTGGCCGTGGGTGACGTCGACACGCGAAAACTGCCTTGGTGCAGAATGCCCCAAGTTCGAAGAGTGTTTCGTGCTCGCGGCACGACGCGAGGCGCAGGCTGCCGACATCGTCGTCGTCAATCACTACCTGTTGATGGCAGACCTCGTACTGAAGGAGGAAGGCTTCGGCGAACTGCTTCCGGGTGCCGATGCGATCGTGATCGACGAGGCACACCAGTTGCCGGACGTCGCGGCGCAGTTCCTGGGCTACAGCGTCAGCACGCGTCAGCTTGCCGCCATTTCGAAGGACGTTGCGGGTGAACTGCTGCTCGCTCAGCAGATGGCGGGCAAGGTCGACGGCGCACTGAGCGGTCTGGATTCGCAGATCGCGGCCGTACTGGCGATCACCGGCGGCCAGGACGCGCGGCTCGAGCACGCACAATGGCCGGATCGCCTGCTCGAAGCGTTGAACGGACTTGGCGCTCGTGCAAAGGAACTGGCTGACGCTATCGCACCGCTCGGCGCTGACGGCCAGGCCGCGTTCAAGCGCCTGCAGGAGCGGCTCGAGGAAAATGCCGATCGCCTGTGTTCATTGACGGCAGAGGAATCGCCGGGCGGCGTGCGCTGGGCCGAAACCAGTGCGCGCAACGTCAGCGCGCATTTCGCGCCCGTGGACGTCGCGAGCCAGCTCTCGTCGCTGATGGAGACCCAGCCGTGCGCGTGGATCCTCACGTCAGCTACGCTGGCCGTCGGCGACGACTTCTCGCACTTCAAGCGTCGCAGTGGGCTCACGCGCGCGACGACCGTGCGTTTCGCGAGCCCGTTCGACTTCGCGAACCAGGCGCTCATGTACCTGCCGAAAGGCCTTGGGGAACCGGGCGCACCGGACCATTCGCGCAACGTGATCAACGCGGCGTTGCCGGTACTCGAAGCAAGCGGGGGCCGTGCGTTCATCCTGTTCACCAGCCACCGCGGCCTGCGCGAGGGCGCCGAAGAGCTCTATCGGCAGTGGGGCGAGACTCCACCGTTCCCGGTGCTGATCCAGGGCGGCGCCTCACGCGATCACCTGTTGCGCGCGTTTCGCGAAGCCGGTAATGCCGTGCTGCTTGGCACCGGCAGTTTCTGGGAAGGCATCGACGTGAAGGGCGAGGCGCTCAGCGTCGTGATCATCGACAAGCTGCCGTTCGCGGCACCGGATGATCCGCTGCTCAAGGCGCGGCTAGCCGCGATCCGCGAACAGGGCGGCAACCCATTTTTCGACGAGCAGGTGCCGCAGGCGGTGATTGCGTTGAAGCAGGGTGTCGGCAGGCTGATCCGCGACGAAACCGACTGCGGCGTGGTCATGCTCTGCGATACTCGCCTCGTGACGAAGGGCTATGGTCGTCAGTTCATCACGAGCCTGCCGCCGATGCGGCGCACGCGCGTACTGGAAGATGTGCAGGCCTTCCTGCGGGAGAAGCTCGGATGAAGCAGCTCCGAGTGCTGGCGATCGACACTTCGACCGAGGCCTGCTCGGCCGCACTGCTGTGGTCCGACGGCGAGGTCTGCCAGCGGTTCATCGTCACCGAGCGCGGCCACGCCGACCTCATTCTGCCGATGATCGACGAGTTGCTGACGGAAGCGGGCTGCAAGCTCAAGGACCTCGACGGACTCGCGTTCGGTCGCGGACCCGGTGGCTTCACCGGTTTGCGGATCGCGGCGGGCGTCATTCAGGGGCTCGCCTATGGGGCGGGACTGCGAGTAGCGCCCGTTTCGAGCCTCGCCGCCGTCGCCTTCCTCGCTTCCTCCCCTTCCTGTCCTTCCGGCTCTTCCCCTGATGGCATCCTCGTCTGCAACGACGCACGCATGAACGAGGTGTACTGGGGATGCTATCGATTCGATCCCGACGATCCGTGCGTACCCATCGTGTTGACCACGGAAACGGTCGGGCCCGAATCCAGCGTGCAGCCAGCGCCCGCAGTCACCCGCTTCGCAGGCAATGGCATCGTGCGGTTTCCGGCACTGCAGGCCCGGCTTGAATCCGCCGGCCTCAGCCACCGCGAGGGCGTGTATCCACGTGCCGACGCGATTGCGCGCCTCGGCGAGCGAATGTTGCAGCGAGGTGAAGGCGTGGATGCAACCGAGGCGCTGCCGGTCTACATTCGTGACGATGTCGCGCGCCCCGCACTGCCAACCGTCACGCGACTGTCATAATTGGCGCATGTAATGCGCCTGTAATGACATACATCGCAACTGGACCAGTCATGACCGGCAAGCAGATCCTGATCGTCGAAGACGAAAAGCCGATTCGCGACATGATCGCGTTCGGGCTGCGTCGCGCCGGTTTCACGGTCAGCGAGGCCGAGGATTGCAGCGAAGCTCGTTCCCGCATCGCCGATTCGCGTCCCGACCTGCTGCTCGTGGACTGGATGCTGCCGGACCAGAGCGGACTCGAACTCACGCGCTCGATCAAGCGTAACAAGGAGACACAGGACCTGCCGGTGATCCTGCTGACGGCCCGCGCCGAAGAGCAGGACAAGGTGGCGGGTCTCGAAGGCGGCGCCGACGACTACGTCACCAAGCCGTTCAGTCCCCGCGAGTTGCTGGCACGAATCCAGGCAGTGCTGCGCCGGACGTCGCCCACCGCGGCGGGCGAAGCGATCGAGGCGGGTGCGCTCAAGCTCGACCCGGTCAGCCACCGCGTCATTGCCGGCGAGCAGACCGTGTCACTCGGACCGACGGAATACCGCCTGCTGCAGTTCTTCATGGAACACCCCGATCGCGTGTACGCACGCAGTCAGTTGCTCGACCGCGTCTGGGGCGGCAACGTGTACGTGGAGGAGCGCACCGTGGACGTGCATATCCGCCGGCTGCGCAAGGCCCTGGAACCGTTCGCGTGCGACTCGCTCGTGCAGACGGTCCGCGGTTCGGGGTATCGTTTCTCGACCCGGCCCGAGTAGGCGGGTCGACCGACGGACTGAGGATCGCAGCGCTTGTCCCGACCTGCCTGGCAGCATCTCCTCGGTATCCTCGGCGGCCTGCTGCTGGCCCTGGCTTGCGGTTGGATAATCGATCGACCGGGGTTGTGTGCCTCGCTCTACCTCGCCACCATCGTCGCCTGGCAGGCGCGAAATCTCATCCGTTTCGAGCAATGGCTGCGCCTGCGCAGCATCCTGAAGCCGCCGAACATGGCTGGCCTGTGGGGCAATACGGTGGCTATCGCCAACCGGCTCTACCAGCGCAAGCGATTCCATAAGCGTCGCGCGCTTGCGCTGTTGCGGGAATTGCGGCGCATGACGTCGGCGATGCCGGATGGCACGATCCTGCTCGGTGCCGCGCGCGAGATCCTCTGGTTCAATCCGACGGCGGCGGACTGGCTCGGACTGCGCCGCAAGCTCGACTACGGCATCCGCATCGACAACCTGATCCGGCACCCGGAGTTCGTGGACTACGTTGCCGGCGGTGGCGGCGGGCCGGGGCCTCGTATCCACATGCCGAACCTGGGTGATCGCTGGTTCGCCTTCAACCTCATCACCACCAGCGGGCGCGACCTGCAGTTGCTGATCGTCCGCGACGTCACCAGCGAAGCGCGGCTCGAAAGCATGCGCCGGGATTTCGTGGCCAATGCTTCGCACGAACTGCGCTCGCCACTGACCGTGGTGCGTGGCTATCTCGATACGCTCGCCGAAGACCCGGTCCTGGACGAGGGCTGGCGCGAGCCTGTGCGCGAAATGCAGCGGCAGTCCGAACGCATGCACGGAATCGTCTCCGACCTGCTGGAGCTGTCGCGTCTCGAAGCCGGCAGCAGCGAGGCGGAAAGGGAACCCGTCGACGTGGCGGGGCTGCTTTCGCTGATGCGCAAGGAAGTCCTTGCGCGCCACGACCGACCGGCCCAGTTCGACCTGCACCTGGAATCGAACGCGCTGTTGCTCGGCGCCGAACCCGAACTGCACTCGATCTTCCAGAACCTGATCATGAACGCAGTGAAGTACACGCCGGCGGAAGGCATGGTGTCAGTGCGCTACTGGACGGACGACCTCGGCAGCCACGTCGCGGTCAACGACACCGGCATCGGCATCCCTGCTGCTCACATCCCGCGACTGACCGAGCGCTTCTACCGTGTCGACGCGGGCCGGTCGCGCAAGCTCGGCGGCTCCGGGCTCGGGCTCGCGATCGTCAAGCACGCGCTGCAGCGGCACGGCGCGCAGCTTGAGATCACCAGCGAAGAGGGCAAGGGGAGCACGTTCACGTGCCACTTTCCGCCCGCGCGAGTCCAGCCGCGTGAAAGTCCGGCGGCCGGGGCCGCGCAACGTCGCTGACCTCACCGTCCAGGACGCGCCAGCGGCGACAGTGATCTTGTCGCGACGTCACCCACCTGCAACTGAATTTCGACTGTGCGTTCCAGAGCCGCCGAGTGCAGCAATTCTGTCGCTGCACTGCAATCTGCCTGTCACATTCCCGGCGTACAAAGTGCGCCAAGGAAACGCCGGGTGAGTGTTCACGAGCACGACCCCGGCGCAGCCGAAACTGAAGAGCAAACCACCGAAAGGGGATCAATGTGAAATCGACCGTGCTTGCGACCGCTGTCGCCGCCGTACTGACGCTCAGTGCCGCGGACGCGTCCGCGCAGACCAAGGGCGCGGCCACCAAGGCCGAAGTTCAGTCCATCCAGACGCAGATGCAGGCGCTCGCCGAGCGTCTCAGCCGTCTCGAAGCGGCCAATGCCGAGTTGAAGACGCAGAACACGGACCTGCAGGCGCTGGCCGACCGCCGCGAGGCGGAAATGGACTACCTGAAGTCCCAGACCAGGGAACTGCGCGAAGAAGGCGCAGTCGCGTCGAACGAGATTGCCAAGGTCAAAGGCGCCGACTGGGCCACGAAGATCAAGGGTCGTGGCGACCTCCGTTACCGCTCCGAGAACATCTGGACGGAGCGCGTGATCGCTGCAACCGATACTGACCCTGCCTACGTCGACGACGCGGCCGACCGCTATCGCCATCGCATCCGCGCACGACTGGGTTTCGACTTCAAGGCGACCGACAACGTCAAGGGCACCTTGCTGTTCGCCACGGGCGGCGACGATCCGCGTTCGTCGAACCAGACGCTGGGCAGCTCCGGTACCCGCAAGTCGATCGGCCTCGACATGGGCTATGTCGACTGGAAGTTCATGCAGGGCGGCAACCTTCTGCTCGGCAAGCAGGTCAACCCGATCTTCAAGCCTGGCCAGAGCCTGTTCTACGACGGCGACTTCAACCCGGAGGGCGGCGCCGTCAAGTTCGACCGCGGCATGTTCTTCGGCACCGCCTACGGCTGGTGGTTCAGCGAGCAATACAACGCGAACCCGGACGGCGAGAACTCCGATGCCAACATTTTCGGCCTGCAGGCGGGCATGAAGTTCCCGCTGCTGGGCGGCGAGACCGTACTCGCGGCGAACTATTACGAGTGCGGCGCCTGCCAGAGCAACTCGCCGCTCTACGCGAACAACGCCAACGGCAACTCGACCTTCCGCGTTGGCACGAGCACGACGAACCTGCTGACCTACGGCTACGACATCTTCGAGCTGGGCGCGCAGATGGGCGTCACCGTGGCTAATCTGCCGGTCACGTTCTGGGCCAACTATGCCCAGAATCTCGCGGACGACGTCGAGTACGACACCGCCTATGCCGTCGGTGCGATGGTCGGCAAAGCCAGCGATGCCAAGACCTGGGAGGCGGGACTGTTCTACCAGGAGATTGACAAGGACGCCTTGTTTGCCCAGTGGATCGACTCGGACTTCGGCGACGGCAAGACGGACTCGGAAGGACTGGTGTTCAAGGCTGGCTATGCCCCGGTCAAGAACTTCACCATGAACGCCACGTACTTCCTGAACACGCTGAATAAGGACGTGGGACTCGATCTTGACTACGACCGGCTGCAGGTGGACCTGAACTACAAGTTCTGACCCCGGCCCGCGCTGGACCCTCCCCCGGACCCGCAAGGGTCCCCTCGCCAGATTCCCCGGCGAGGACGCGGGGAGGGTTTTTTCTTGTCGGCCCGGTTGAACTTGTTTCAGTCCGGGCCGTCCTGTACAAGACGGCAGCTTCGGGAGATCAATAACCGTGATGGACACCTCCGACCTTTCGCACCACATCCACAGCCGCTACAACGCCGAACTCGAAGGTATCCGGACGGGCGTGCTGCAGATGGGTGGCCTCGTTGAACAGCAGCTCCAGAACGGGGTGAAGGCGATCGTCAGCGGGGACAGTCGCCTTGGCGAGGAGGTGGCCCGGCAGGATCACAAGGTCAACGCGATGGAAGTTGCAATCGATGAAGATTGCAGCCGTGTCCTCGCCACGCGTGCACCGACCGCCTCGGATCTCCGCCTGATCGTGGCGGTCATCAAGACCATCACCGACCTCGAACGCATCGGTGACGAGACTGAAAAGCTCGGGCACGCTGCGGCGCGCCTGTCGAAGTCCGATCGCACGGCTGATCGCTACCGCGAGCTGAAGCACATCGGCGAGCTCGTCGCCGAGATGGTGCACGGCGCACTCGATGCATTCGCCCGTCTCGACACCGAAGCGGCGCTCAGCGTGGCCCGACGCGACCGCGTGATCGATGAAGAGTACGAGGTCCTGCAGCGCCAGTGCATCACGTTCATGATGGAAGACCCGCGGGCGATCCGGCGCACACTGGACATCCTGAGTCTCGCGCGCGCGCTCGAGCGCGTGGGCGACCACGCCAAGAACATCTGCGAATACGTGGTCTACATGGTGCTGGGCAAGGACATCCGCCACCTGTCGATCGAAGACGTCGAGCGCCAGATCGTTGCGGCTCGCGCGTCGAAGCAGGCCGACGAGGGCTGAACAGGCCGTTGCCAGTACGCGGAGTGCGCGTTTGAACCTTACATTCGTTTCCCGTCAGCCCTGGTGGCTGCAGACCCGCACGATGAATCTCGCGGGCGTCCTCTGGTGTGCCGGCCTCATGGCCTACGCGCTGTTCGTCCAGTACGGATTGCGCGAAGAACCGTGCCCACTCTGCATCCTGCAGCGGGTCGCAGTGATCACGACGGGCGTACTTTTCCTGCTTGCATGGCTGCACAACCCGGTCAGCGCGGGGTGCGGCGCAGCTACGGCGCGCTGATCGTGCTTGCCGCGCTGGCCGGTGTCGGCGTCGCGGCCCGTCACATTTACGTCATCAATGCTCCGGCAGGCGCGGTCGCGGAATGCGGCGCGAGTCTCGAGTACATGATGGACGTGTTGCCACTGCATGAAGTGCTGGGCAAGGTGCTGAGCGGGTCGGGGGAGTGCGCCAAGGTCACCTGGCGGTTCCTCGGCTTCAGCATGCCGTTCTGGGTGTTGCTCAACCTGCTCGGTCTCGCTGTGCTCGGCCTGTTCGCGAACTGGCGACGTAGCTGAGTCGTCACCTCTCCCGCTGCAGCAGTCGACCGTCAGGCGGGTGAGGGTCCACGCCTGCGATCCGGTGTTCTTTCCGGCGAGCGGAAAGGCAGACACGCTCGCCGGAAAGAACACCGGATCGCAGGCACGACGGCACGCGCCTGGGCACCTTTTCCGCGCAGCGGAAAAGGTCGCACGGCGCACGCAACGTCACCACACTCTGAGCCAGATCACACCCGCGTCGCCTTTTTGCTGGCCACCCTCAGCGCGCCACCCGCCTGACTTTGAGCGCCTCTGCACCCGGCCGGCTACTTGCGCCGTGTGGGTCGTCGGGCGTGAACCAGTGGCCGCTATTGCCGGCTCGCGCTTCTGCCCGACGAGCCGCTCAGGCGCCGCCTCTCAAAGCGACTGATCCGGGGCCTTCCCCCGAGCGCGTGTCTGCCTTTCCAAGCTCGGGGGAAGGCCCCGGATCAGTCGCTTGCAGCAAGCGCGTGGAAACGGGAGAGCGAGTCAGGTCAGCAGCAGCTCCATGATCCGCTCGTAGGCGAGGCTCAGCGTATCGATGTCCTCGATCCGCACGCACTCGTTCACCTTATGGATCGTTGCGTTGATGACGCCGAGTTCCACCACCTGCGCACCAGTTGGCGCGATGAAACGCCCATCGGAGGTGCCGCCGGTGGTCGATAGTTCAGGCGTGCGCCCCATGGTCTCGCGCACGGCCTGTTCAACGACTGCAGTGAGCGTGCCGGGGCGCGTCAGGAAGGGCAGGCCGGAGACGAACCACTCCAGCGAATACTTCACACGGTGACGGTCGAGCACTGCAAGCACTCGTTGCTGCAGCATTTCGACGGTCTGTTCCGTCGAAAAACGCAAGTTGAAGCGAGCCTTCATTTCGCCGGGCACGACGTTGGGCGCACCGGTGCCGGCCGCGATGTTCGAAACCTGGAACGTGGTCGGCTGGAAAAAATCATTGCCTTCGTCCCAGTGCATTGCGACCAGTTCCGCGAGCGCAGGCGCGAAACCGTGCACCGGGTTGTCGGCGAGGTGCGGGTAGGCGATGTGACCCTGCACGCCGTGCACCGTCAGGCGCCCGGAGAGCGAGCCACGACGTCCCACCTTGATGGTGTCGCCGAGAACGTCGGCGCTGGTCGGCTCGCCCACGACGCACCAGTCGATCTTCTCGTGGCGCGCTTCGAGCACCTCCATCACCTTGCGCGTGCCGTCGACCGATGGGCCTTCTTCGTCGCTGGTGAACAGGAACGCGAGCGAACCCGCGTGGTCCGGATGCTGCGCGATGAACCGCTCGGTGGCCGTCACCATGGCGGCGAGGCTGCTTTTCATGTCGGCAGCACCTCGCGCATACAGCACGCCTTCGACGATCACGGGCTCGAAGGGATCAGTGCGCCAGTCTTCGCGCGGACCAGTCGGCACGACGTCCGTGTGACCGGCAAAGCAGAGCACCGGGCTCCCGTTGCCGCGTCTTGACCATAGATTCTCGACCGGACCGAATCGCAGCCGTTCGTTGCTGAACCCGAGCGGCTCGAGCCGGGCGCAGATGACATCCATGCAACCGTGATCCTCCGGGCTCACGGAGGGACGGCGCAGCAGGTCTTCGGTCAGGGCAAGGGTTGGGGACATCGTGCTGGGTTCGCCTTTTGGAATCATTGCAGGACCCGGGCCGGGTCCGGCATTAAAGCCATAGAGGCTCGTAGAATCAAGCACTTGCGGCATCATCTTGTCTGTCACATGGCTGTCACAGTGGAGCGGCAGACTGCGCGGCATGGACAGGGGCGCCCGCCCCTGGATCGACCCACAGCAGAGGATGCCTTTCATGAAGCTTTCCTGGCAGCAGATCACCCTCCCGGCCCTCGCGCTCGGACTTCTGGCCTTCGGCGCGCCTGGGCGCGCCCACGCGCAGGCCGCGATCAAGATCGACGGCTCCAGCACCGTGTTCCCGATCTCCGAGGCATACGCCGAAGAGTTCCAGATCCAGAAACGCGGCAAGGTCCGCGTGACGGTTGGCGTTTCCGGCACCGGCGGCGGTTTCAAGAAGTTCTGCCGCGGCGAGACGGACATGGCCAACGCCTCGCGGCCGATCCTGGTCGCGGAGATGGAAGCCTGCCGCAAGGCCGGCATCAAGTACATGGAAGTGCCGGTGGCGTTCGACGCGCTGACGGTCGTGATCAATCCCGCCAACACCTGGGCGAAGTCGATGACCGTCGCCGAACTCAGGAAGATGTGGGAACCGGCCGCGCAGGGCCGCATCATGACCTGGAACCAGGTCAATCCGAAGTTCCCGAAAGAAAAGCTGATGCTCTTCGGACCGGGCGCCGACTCGGGCACGTTCGACTACTTTACGGAAGCGGTGAACGGCAAGTCGAAGGCGAGCCGAGGCGATTTCACCGCGAGCGAAGACGACAACACCCTGGTGCAGGGCGTGGAGAACAACAAGACCGCGCTTGGCTACTTCGGCTTCGCCTACTACGCCGCGCACAAGGACAAGTTGACGGCGGTTGCGATCGACAACGGCAAGGGCCCGGTCAGCCCCAGTCTCGAGAACGTGACCAACGGCACCTATAACCCGCTGTCGCGTCCGCTGTTCGTCTACGTGCGCGAATCGTCGGCCAAGCGTCCCGAGGTCCGTGAGTTCGTGCAGTTCATGTTGACGAATGGCGACCTGGTGGGCGAAGTCGGTTACCTGCCCCTGCCGAAGAGCGCCTACAACCTCGCGTGGAAGCACTTCCAGGACGGCAAGCTCGGCACGGTCTTCGGCGGCCACCCGCAGGTAGGCATCACGATCGAACAGCTGCAGGCGCTGGAAGGTAAACTTTAACCGGGGACCTGCTTGGTGGGGCCGGGCCGGGACCGCGGGGTCCCGGCTCGTTCGCGTCTGACACGGAGCGCCCGCCGGGCGCCGGATTGGGGAAGGGCTCATGTCGGCAACGACGACAACTCGTTCGACTGCAATGGGAAAGGGGGCGTTCTCCTCGCTCGCTTACCGCAAGTACCGCGACCGTGCCATCGAGCTGATCCTGCTGGCGTGCGCGCTGGTGGCGGTATTCACGACGCTCGCGATCGTGGTGATCCTGGTCGTGGAGTCTTCATATTTCTTCGAGCACGTCACGATCAGGGAGTTCCTGACGGACAGGATGTGGACGCCGCTGTTCGACGATGCCCACTACGGCATCATGCCGCTGGTTTCGGGCACGCTCACGGTGACGTTCGTCGCGCTGCTGGTCGCCATTCCGCTCGGCACCATCATTGCCATCTATCTTTCCGAATTTGCGACGCATCGCATGCGCGAAACGGTCAAGCCGATCCTGGAGTTGCTCGGCGCCGTGCCGACCGTGGTGTACGGCTACTTCGCGCTGCTCATGGTGACCCCGTTCCTGCAGAAGTTCATGCCCAACCTGCCCGGCTTCAACATGCTGAGCGCGGGTCTCGTCATCGGGCTCATGATCGTGCCGTATGTCGCCTCGGTCAGTGAAGACGCGATGCGCGCCGTGCCGCGCTACATGCGTGAAGGTTCCTATGCGATGGGGGCGACCAAGCTGCAGACGGCGTTGCGCGTCGTCGTGCCGGGTGCGCTCTCGGGCATCGCTGCTGCCTATATCCTTGGAATTTCGCGTGCCATCGGCGAAACGATGGTGGTCGCCATCGCGGCCGGCATGCAGCCGACGCTCACGTTCAATCCGACCGAGCCGGCGGCGACGATCACCGCTTACATCGTGCAGGTCAGCCTCGGCGACCTGCCGCACGACAGCATCGGCTACCAGAGCATCTTTGCGGCGGGCCTCGTTCTGATGCTCATGACGCTGGTGTTCAACGTCGTCGGCTTCTTCCTGACCCGCAAGTTCCGGGAGGCGTACTGAGATGTCCGCCGTGATGACAATCGAGGAGCTGCGCGCCGGCCTCGCCTGGCGCAAGAACCTCGACAAGGTGTTCGTCGTCGTTGGCCTGCTCATCCTGATGAGTTGCCTGGGCCTGCTCGCACTGCTGTTTCTCGACCTGGTGCGGGATGGCGCCTCGAGGTTCGGCTGGGAC
Source organism: uncultured Pseudomonadota bacterium (assembly GCA_963748985.1). Classification (GTDB taxonomy): domain Bacteria; phylum Pseudomonadota; class Gammaproteobacteria; order Steroidobacterales; family Steroidobacteraceae; genus RPQJ01. The sequence continues at coordinate 148,127 of CAVVKQ010000005.1, read as the reverse complement.
TTCCTGACGCAGTTCCCGTCGCGCAAGGCGGAGCGCGCCGGCATCCTGTCGGCCTGGGTCGGCACGTCGATGATCATGCTGGTGACTGCGCTCGTGGCGCTGCCGGTCGGCGTCGCCGCCGCCATCTACCTCGAGGAGTACGCGCCGAAGAACTGGTTCACCGGCGTCATCGAGGTCAACGTGACCAACCTCGCGGGCGTGCCGTCCATCGTCTACGGCCTGCTGGCGCTTGGGCTCTTCGTCTACAAGTTCGGCTTCGGCCAGAGCGTGCTTTCGGCCGGGCTCACGCTTGCACTGCTGATCCTGCCGATCATCATCGTCGGCACACGCGAAGCCCTGCGCGCCGTGCCCAAGGCCATCCGCGAGGCCGCGTACGGGCTCGGCGCGACGCGCTGGGAAGTGACCAAGGATCACGTGCTCCCTTATTCGACCGGCGGCATCCTGACGGGCCTCATCCTGGGACTGTCCCGTGCGATCGGTGAAACGGCACCCATCATCACGATCGGCGCGCTGAGCTTCATCGCTTTCCTGCCGAACTCACCCATCTCCGGCGAGTTCCCGTTCGTCAATTTCGAGTGGCTCAAGAGCGAGTTCACGGCGATGCCGATCCAGATCTTCAACTGGGTCTCGCGTCCGGACCAGGCGTTCCAGCAGAACGCAGCCGCCGCGGCGGCAATCCTGCTCGCCATGACGCTGGCAATGAACGCTGTCGCCATCTGGATTCGCTATCGTTTCCGCAAGAAGATCAACTGGTGAGTGGCCCTCCATGAACACGAACGTCGTCCACAAGGCGGAAACCCCCAGGCTCTCCATCGCCATGGAGGAGCGCAAGGCGTTGCGCGCGAATTCGGCCAAGGCCATCGCCGAGAAGCTCGACTTCTGGTACGGCTCGAACCAGGCGCTGAAGAACATCAACCTGGTGATCCCGGAGAACCAGGTCACCGCGTTGATCGGCCCGTCGGGCTGCGGCAAGAGCACCTTCCTGCGCTGCTTCAACCGCATGCACGATCTGCAGGCAGACACCCGCTACGCGGGCAGCATCATGCTGCATCCGGAGAACGTGAATCTCGTCGGCAAGGACGTCGACCCCATCGAGGTCCGCATGCGGATCGGTATGGTGTTCCAGAAGCCGAACCCGTTCCCGAAGACGGTGTTCGAGAACGTGGCTTACGGCCTGCGCCTGCGTGGCTTCAGCAACCGCACGGACCTCGCCGAACGAGTCGAGAAGGCCCTGCGCGGTGCAGCGATCTGGGACGAGGTCAAGGACCGCCTGACCGATTCCGCGCTCGCGCTGTCGGGCGGCCAGATGCAGCGTCTCTGCATTGCGCGTGCGCTCGCGACCGAGCCGGAGATTCTGTTGTTCGACGAGCCGACCTCGGCTCTCGATCCGATCGCGACGGCGAAGATCGAAGAACTGATCACCGAACTGCGGCAGCGGGTCACGATCCTGATCGTCACGCACAACATGCAGCAGGCGGCGCGGGTGTCGGACTTCACGGCATTCATGTACCTGGGCGAGCTGGTCGAGGTCGACGCGACGTCGAAGATCTTCACCAATCCCTCCAAGAAGGCGACCGAGGACTACATTACGGGCCGCTACGGCTGAGCCGCGTGATGGAGGCTGTGGTCATGCAGGCTTCAGATCCGACCGAGCCGCACACGTCGAGCACCGTCGACCAGTCGGTGGCGGGCCTGCGGCTGCACGCGCTCGAGATGGGTGCGCTCGTCATCGAGCAGGTCGCCGGTGCGGTCAAGTCGCTCGTCGAGCGCGACGCGGTGCTGGCGCAGGCGGTGCTGGCGCGCGAAAGCCGCGTGGACGCATACGAAAAGCAGCTCGATCGCGACAGTCTCACCTTCATCGCACTGCAGCAGCCCGTCGCGAATGACCTGCGGCTGGCCCGGGCCATCGTGCGCATCGGACGCGAGCTGGAGCGTGCAGGCGACGAGGCCAAGAAGATCGCAAGGTTCGCCCTGTCCCTGGACCAGACCAACGATGGTGATCCCGTGCTCGCGGTCGGGCGCCAGTTGCGTCACATGGCGGCACTGTCCGGCTCGATGCTGCGCAACGCCGTACGGGCGGCCGACGAGATGGATCCCGGGCTCGCACGCAGCGTGCTTGCGCGCGACGCGGAGCTCGATGCCGAGTTCGCCGCGGCGCTTCGTCTGGTGATGACGTACGTACTGCAGGATCACCGTTTCCTGCGTCCTACGATCGACACGATCTTTGCGCTCAAGGGTCTCGAGCGCATCGGCGACCACGCGACCAATATCGCGGAGCAGGTGCTTTACATGATGGGGCGGGAGGAAGTGAGTAGTGAGTAGTGAGTAGTGAGTAGTGATTAGTGATTAGTGATTAGTCGGAGGTGCAGTGGGTCGCTGCTGCAGCAGCAGCCCACTGCACCTCCGACTATTCACTACTCATTAATCACTACTCACTAATCACTAATCACTACTCCGTCGTGCGCAGCAATTCGTTGATCCCGACCTTGGCGCGGGTTTGCGCGTCGACACGCTTCACGATCACGGCGCACGCGAGCCCATACCTGCCGTTGGCCGCCGGCAGCGTGCCAGGCACCACCACCGCGCCGGCCGGAATGCGGCCGTAACTCACCTCGTCGCGCTCGCGATCGTAGATGCGGGTGCTCTGCCCGACGTAGACGCCCATCGACAGCACGGCGCCTTGTTCGACGATGACGCCTTCGACGACTTCCGAGCGCGCGCCGATGAAGCAGTTGTCCTCGATGATCGTCGGGCTCGCCTGCAGCGGCTCGAGCACGCCGCCGATGCCGACGCCACCCGAGAGATGCACGTTGCGTCCGATCTGGGCGCAGGACCCGACGGTGGCCCACGTGTCGACCATCGTGCCTTCGCCCACGTGGGCGCCGATGTTGACGTAGCTCGGCATCAACACGACGTTGCGGGAAATGTGCGCGCCGCGGCGAACGACTGCCGGCGGCACGACACGCACGCCCTCAGCCCGGAAACGTTCGGCGTCGTGCTGCGAGTACTTGAGCGGCACCTTGTCGTAGAACCGCGTGTAGCCGGAATCGAGAGGGACGTTGTCGAACAGGCGGAACGACAACAGCACGGCTTTCTTCAGCCATTCGTTGACCTGCCAGCGACCGTTGATTTTTTCGGCCACGCGTGCCGTGCCGGAATCGAGCAGGTCAATCGCCCCGCAGACGGCATCGACGATGTCTGGCGGTGCGTTGGTGGGGGTCAGCGTCGAACGATCTTCGAAGGCGGCGTCGATCTGGGCGGCGAGGTGCGCATGGGCGGCCTGGAGCGTCATGGTCGTTCCGTCATGAAAGAGCAAGAAAGCCGTCACACTGCAACAATTCGGTAACGACGGGGGTAGATTCTATATCCTAAACACTGTTACCGCCCGATTCACCGGCCGGCATGGGTGCCGGGGGGACTGTCGTCGAAATGGACGCGAAGCTGCGCGCGCGGATGCTGAAAGAGGCCTGGTTCGACCGGGACCTCAGCTGGCTTGAATTCAACCGCCGGGTCCTGGCGGAAGCCATCGACGAGCGCGTGCCGCTGCTCGAGCGACTCAAGTTCCTGGCGATCTTCACTTCGAACCTCGACGAGTTTTTCATGAAGCGCGTCGGCGCCATGCGCACCCGCGCCTACGCCAGCGGCAATCTCGCTGTCGTCGAGGATTTCAACGCGCACATCCATCGGTTGCGCGATGCGTTGTATCCGCTGCTCCTGCGCCGTGCTGCATGCTTCAGGGACCTGCGCCATCGGCTGGTGAGGCATGGGGTGAGGCTCGCGGCCTGGGATGAACTCTCGCCCGCCCAGCGCAACGAAGCGCGCGAGTATTTCGAGCGCCACGTATCACCCGCGCTCACTCCGCTGAGCCTCAATCCGTCACACCCGTTTCCGTTCATGTCGAACCTGTCGACCTCCTGGGGTTTCGTGCTCAAGGAAGCCGACACGGGCGATCGCCTGCTGGTGCGGGTCAAGGTGCCGTCACAGTTGCCGCAATGGCTGCCGGTGCGGGCCGACGTCGAGACCGGGCAGCGCTGCTTCATTTCGCTGCAGGAACTGGTGCAGGTCAACGCCGCCAGCCTGTTCCCCGGTGTCGAGATAGAAGGCACCACGCTGTTCCGTGTGTCGCGCAATGCCGATATCGCGATCGAGGAAGACAGCGACAACAGCATCAAGGAGATGGTCGAGGAGCAGGTACGGCAGCGGCGGTTCCAGCCGGTCGTGCGGCTCGAGTTCGGCGAAGGTCCGGGCAGCGAGATCCGCGACAGCCTCGCTGCGCGCTTCGACCTGCGCGAGAGCGACGTCTACGAGCTGCCCGACATGCTGGACTATTCCGGACTGTTCGAGATCGCCTCGCTGCCGATCAGTGAGCTGCGCGATCCGCCCTGGTCGCCGCAGCCGCCGTTCGGCATCGATGCCGATACCGACATCTTCTCGTCCATCCGGGCAGGCGACGTACTCGTGCACCATCCGTACGAGAGTTTCGATGCCTCGGTCGAGCGCTTCATCCGCGACGCTGCCGATGATCCGGGTACGACCACGATCAAGATGACGGTGTATCGGCTCGGCGACGACACGCCGTTCGTCCGCTCATTGATCAAGGCAGCGGAGAACGGCAAGCAGGTGGCCTGCCTGGTCGAACTCAAGGCGCGCTTCGACGAGGAGCGCAACCTGCACTGGGCTGAAGAACTGCAGAAGGCCGGCGACCACGTCATCTACGGTTTTCGCGGCCTCAAGACCCACACCAAGCTCGCGCTGGTCGTGCGCAAGGAGGGCGACGGGTTGCGCAGCTATGTCCACATCGGCACGGGCAACTACCACGTCAAGACCGCGCGGATGTATACGGACTTCGGCCTGTTCACGTGCGATCCGGTGCTGACGCGCGACGTCGTCACGTTGTTTCACCACCTGACCGGGTATTCGCGCTCGCCGCGTTTCGAGAAGCTGCTGGTCGCGCCGCTCAACATGCGGACTCGCTTCGTCAACCTGATTGCACGCGAGGCCGCGAACGCCCGTGCCGGTCTTCCGGCGCGGATCGTCGTCAAGGTGAATCAGCTCGAGGACGGTCCGATCTGCGAGGCGCTCTGTGATGCGTCGAATGCGGGCGTGCCGATCGACCTGATCGTGCGCGGATTCTGCTGCCTGCGGCCCGGTATCGCCGGTCTGACGGAGAATCTCCGTGTGCGTTCGATCGTCGGGCGATTCCTCGAGCACGGCCGGGTGTTCCATTTTGCGAACGGCAGCGAGGATCCGCTCGCAGGCGACTTCCTGCTGGGCTCGGCGGACTGGATGGATCGCAATCTTTCCCGTCGCGTCGAAGCCGTGGCTCCCGTCGAGAACCGCCACCTGAGGGAACGACTCTGGGAAGTGCTGCAGCTACAGCTTGCCGACCTGCGCAATGCCTGGATCATGCAGTCGGACGGCAGCTACGTGCAGTGCACGAGCAACAGTCGCGCGCCCAGGTTGCTCGCGAAGGCACGCACGTCACGCTGATGAAGCGCACGAAGCAGCGAATCCGCCGCTGATCTGCAAGGAAACCTCAACACGAGCGCAATACGCCTGTAGCAACCGGCCGCTAATGTCCGGGTCCTCGCCAGCCTTTCTCAACCGCAGATGGCAAAGGACTCCCGCACATGAAGTCGAATTCCAGGATCTCGCTCGTCGTCGCCGCCAGCCTGACCGTGCTGGGCGCAGCTTCCGCCCCCGCACTTGCCGACAATGCTTCCGCTGCACCCGTACCCACCTCGGGCGCCGAATGGTTCCGCGCCGGCAGGTCCGCCGTCGAGGCGAACAAGCTGGTCAATCGCGAACTGAACACGCGCCGCGCGAAGAACGTCATTCTCTTCGTCGGTGATGGCATGGGCGTGTCCACGGTCACCGCGGCCCGCATCCTCGACGGCCAACAGCGCGGCGTCGACGGCGAGTGGAACCGGCTCAGCTTCGAGAACTTCAGCGACCTGGCCCTGTCCGTTACGGCGAGTGCGAACCAGCAGACTTCGGATTCGGCGCCCACCGCGACGGCCATGGTGGCCGGCATCAAGACCAACGACGGGGCCATCTCAGTCGACCAGAGCATTACCCGCAAGGAGTTCTGCGCCGAAGCCACGCGCGCGAAGAGGGTCAGGACGATCATGGAGCGCGCTGAGGAGCGCGGTATGTCGACCGGCGTAGTGTCGACCGCCCGCATCACGCATGCGACGCCCGCGGTCAACTATGCCCATATCAGTAACCGCGACTGGGAAGCGAACAACACGATCGACAGCGACCTTGGCGCCACCGTCCTGCCGGCGGGTTGCACGAAGGTCAAGGACATCGCGGCGCAGCTGGTCGACTTCAAGGTCGGCAACGGCCTGGAAGTCGCGCTGGGTGGTGGTCGCCCGTACTTCGAGCCGAACAACAAGGCCGATCCCGAGTACCCGACCCGCATGGGGCGCCGCACGGACGGTCGTGACCTGACTGTCGAGTGGGCGGCCAAGCCAGGCGCGGCCTACGTCTGGAACAAGGCGCAGTTCGACGCCGTCGATCCCAGGCGCACCAAGCGCCTGCTGGGCCTGTTCGAGCCCTCGCATGTGAAGTACGAAGCCGATCGCGCCAACGACACCGCAGGCGAGCCCTCGGTTGCCGAGATGACCCGCAAGGCAATCGAGATGCTGCAGAAGAATCCCAAGGGCTTTTACCTGATGGTCGAGGGCGGCCGCATCGACCACGCTCACCACGCCGGCAACGCCTATCGCGCGCTCACCGACACCATCGCTTTCGCCGAGGCCGTGAAGGTTGCCCGCGAAATGACCGACGACGAGGACACCTTGATCATCGTCACCGCCGACCACAGCCATACGCTGAGCATCGCCGGCTATCCGTCGCGAGGCAACCCGATCCTCGGCAAGGCCGACACCGGGCTGGGCCTGCTGGGCGTTTCGCCGGTGGCGAAAGATTCCCTGGGCTTGCCCTATACCACCCTCGGCTACCTGAATGGTCCGGGCGGCTGGACGGGCAAGGGCGCGCGTCGTGAATTCGACCCGGTCACGGAAACCTACACGGCGGAAATTCCATTCACCGGCGAGCGCCCGGACCTGACCGACGTCGATACGACCAACCCGAACTACCTGCAGGAATCGGCAATCCCGACTGTCGGTGCCGAGACGCATGCCGGTGAAGAGGTCGCGATCTACGCCAACGGGCCCCGCTCATACCTGGTCCGCGGCACGCTCGAGCAGAACGCCATCTACCACGTGATGGCCAACGCCCTGGGCCTGTGAGCATCGACAAGGCTTGATTCACGCCGACGGGAGGGGCCCTTGGCCTCTCCCGTCTTGACGTCGGATGACATCATGAATTCACCAATACGCAATGCCGTAACGAGCTTGTTGCTGCTGGTGCTGGTCGCCTGCGGCGACCAGCAGCCCGTGCCGCAGCTCGAACTGGCACAATCACCGCCGCCCGTCGCGGCTGAGTTCCGCACGACCGTCCAGTCTGCGCAGGGTGTCAAATCCTCGGCGCAGTGGCGCTTCTGGCGCTCGCACGATCGGATCGAACGTGAGAATCCCGTCGGCGCAATCCGGGGACCTCTGGGTGCGCGATGACAGGACCCTGTTCCACACGCGCCTGTACCACGCCGACCGGCGTGGCATCGAATACCGCAACGAAGACCTGCAGATTCTGAACGCGTCCCCTGACTGGGCCGCCCTGGCGACGCTGCTGGATCCACGCCTGGTCGAAGCGCTGCACGAGCGTGAGAGTGGATGGCGCGATGGCTACCCGTACCGTCGGTACACAGGGGCCATCGGGGACGTTGCGTGGGACATTACCGTGCGCACCGACCAGATGTTGCCGACTCGCATCGAACGGCGCAGCGCCGATCGCCAAGTGGAAACCGTCGAGCTGCTGCGCTCCTTCGAGTTTGGCAAGTCGCCCTGGCAACCCGTGGCTTCCGCGAACTACGACATACTGGACTATGCGGACCTTGGCGATCACGAGCGAGATCCGTTCGTGATGCGCGTTCAGGCTGCAGAAGGCGGGGGACACCTGCATGGCCATGCACACTGAAACTGCGCTGCGGTATCCGGCCTGGATGATCGCGGCCTTGGTCGGTGTTGGAGTCGCGCTGGGCCTCTGGCAGGTCGGCGTGTTCGATCACTCCACCAGCAAAGGGAGGGACGCCAGCGCCCATGCGACCGCAGGTAAGTCGCCCATCCTGGCAGGGGCTGTATCGACTGATGTAGCAGCTGGGGAATTCGCGTCACCGGTCAACCGGGCCAAGGGCCGCGAAGCCGAGCGGCCGATAGATACTGGTGAACAACTGGCGAGCGGCCTGGACCCGGATGTGAGCGAGGAGTCCAACGCCCTGCAGGACGCGTTGGCCGCGGAGCAGGCAAGTAACTGATCCTTCGCCGGTCGCGGTAGACTGCAAACGGGGCCATGCCGGCGCGAGCGCCGCGCGACGTCCTTCGATCCATAACTCAACCAGGAACACGCAGTGCCTAACAGGACCTCCATTGGCCGATCTGTCCGGAGCGTGGCCGTCGGGACGTTGCTCTGCGTGATCGGGGCCGCGTTGTTTGTCGGTTCTGTCGAGGCGAGGACCACAGTCACGGGCACGTGGCAGGAAGGCGCGCCACGCAAGCAATCATTCACCCGGGTGCTGGTCGTCGGGGTCAGCCCGAACGTCAATCAGCGCTGTGCGTTCGAATTCTTCATGGCGTCGCAGCTGCAGAGCGAGTCAGTCGAGGTCATCCGGAGCTGCGACGCGGTCAAGGAAAAGAACCCGCTGACCCTCGAGAGCATCGAGCAGGCGATCGCGCTCGCTCAAGCCGATGCCGTGCTGGCGACCAGTCTCGTTTCCCGGGAGTTCGAAGCGAAGGAAGGCGGCAGCAGGGACACGCGCGGCACCGCGTCCTACAAGGCCACGGACATGGGTTTCACGACCGGGTACTACGGCATGTATGGCGTACCGGTCATCTATGGTGAGTTCGCGACGGCACCCGCGTTCACGATTGCCCAGGGCCAGGCTCAGGTCTCGTCAAGGTTTTACCAGACACGGGACAAGGCCCTGATTTATACGCTGAACACCAAAGCAACCAAGCTCGAGTCGTCCGACGGTGCTCTGCACGACTTTGCCAAGGCAATTGCCGACAAGCTGCGACGGGAAGGACTGACTCGATAGCGGGCTTTAGGTGGCGATTTTCCAGGTGGACAAAGGCGGGCGTTGAGACGGCCTCAACTCGGCCAGAACGACACGACGGCGCGAGCGAGAGTCGCGCCGATCGCCGCCCCGGCGAGTACGTCAGTTGGGTAGTGCAGCCCCAGCACCACGCGCGACGCCGCCACCAGCAGGGCGAAAGGGATGAGCAACGGGGCCAGTTCCGGCACGTGAGTCGTTGCAATCAGCGTGAAGCTGACGGCATGCAGGGTGTGGCCGGACGGGAAGCTGTACCGATCCAGCGGGGCTGTGCCCGACTGGATGCCCGCGTACGAGATGAATGGACGCTCCCGCACCAGGCGATGCTTCAGTTGCCGGTACAACGCCGTCCCGGCGAGACCGGCGACCGCCATCTGGGCGGCCACGAAGGCACCCTGCGGACCGCTCAGTGCGAAGGCCAGCATCAACACGTACCAGATGATCCCGTCGCCGAGCCGGCTGACCGTCACGAACAGCCGACGAGTCGGAACGTGGTGGCAGCCTCGATTCACTCGCAGGCAGAGTGCATGTTCTGCATGATCGAAGCGGTGCCAGGGTCCGGACGTGACTGTCGATGTCATGCGCGCCTCCTGGCCGGCGCGGCTGGATTGCGCCGGCCTACTGCGGGCAGCTTAGGCATCGGTTGCGACGATTCCGTGGCAGCCATATTGCAAACCGCTTACATGCAGTCACTTATGTTGAACTGCGAGGGAGGGCGCTCAATCAGGTCGACTGTCACGCGTTGGTCAAGGCGAAGGCTCGAAGTCGGTGTCTTCAAACGTTCAAACAACTGTCATATTCATAACTTAAGCTGCAGCGCTTCAGTCTCGTCTGGCCGGGTCACGCCCAGGCACAGGCGCGCGCAGGATTCGGAAGAACTGGACAATGACAAGCAACGGCAGCAACTGGAACGCGATCATGCAGTACTCATTTCTGCATGTGTTTGCCAACGACGGGCTGATCGACAGTGACGAACTGCAGATGCTCCAGCGCCTCGCTCTGCAGGACGGCGCCGTGGACGACAAGGAGAGGGATGTGCTCACCCGCGTTTTCGCCCGGGTGAATCCGCAGACCGTCGATCCGGCCGTATGGGAAGAGATGCGGCGTTTCAAAACACAGTTCGACATTCCCTGACCTGCGCGGGACCAGGCGCCCGTCTCGGCGAGCCCCTCCAGCACCCGGGACGCCCGATCAGCGAATGCTTGTCCGCACGAACTCCGCAATGCGGCGCGCGGCTTCGTCGCAGTCCTCGAGACTGGCCACCAACGAAATACGAATGCGGCCCAGCCCGGGATTGCCGGCCCGCGTCTCGCGCGCGAGGTAACGGCCCGGCAGCACTGTCACGTGTTGCTGCGCGAACAGGTCGCGCGCGAAGGCCTCGTCGTTGCCCACGGGCAGCCAGAGATAGAAGCCGCCCGCGGGAATGGCAATGTCCTGCTGCAGGGCAGTCGCGATCACAGGCGTGACACGGGCGAACTTCTCCCGGTACAGGCGGCGGTTCTGCACGACGTGCACTTCGTCGTTCCAGGCCGGCAGGCTCGCGAGTTGAGTGTGGGCCGGCACGGCGCAGCCGTGATAGGTGCGGTACTGCCGGTAGCGCGCGAGGAAATTCGCGTCACCGGCGACGAATCCCGACCGCAGGCCCGGCACGCTCGAGCGCTTCGACAGGCTGTGGAACACGACGCAGCGCTCGAACGCCGCGTTGCCCGCGCGAAACGCAGCCTGCAGCAGTCCCGTGGGCGGTGACGCTTCATCGAAATACAGTTCCGAGTAGCACTCGTCTGACGCGATGACGAAGCCGTGACGGGAGGATAGCTCCAGGGCGCGCTGCAGGTAGGCATCCGGCATGACGGCGCCCGTGGGATTGCCGGGCGTGCAGAGGAACAGCACCTGGCAGCGACTCCAGGTGGCCGCGTCGATTGCGTCCAGGTCGGGCAGGTATGCGTTCGCTTCGGTGCAGTTCAGGAATCGCGGCTCGGCACCCGCGAGCAGCGCTGCGCCCTCATAGATCTGATAGAACGGGTTCGGCATCAGCACGAGCGGTCGCGCGCCGCGCGCAGTGGACTCGGCATTGACCGCCGCCTGCACGAACGAGAACAGCGCCTCACGCGTGCCGTTGACCGGCAGCACCATGTCATCCGCGCGCACGATCTGCGCGGGCAGTTCGAACCGTCGCTCGAGCCAGCGTGCGATCGCGCTGCGCAGTTGCGGCAGGCCGAGTGCCACCGGATAACTGCCGAGCGATTCGCCGAGTGCGCCAACCAGGGCTTCCGCTACGAAGGCCGGAGGCGTGTGCCTGGGTTCGCCGATGGATAGCGGGATAGGTCGCAAGGATGCCGGCGGCACAGCGCCCGCGAGCAGCGTGCGCAGTTGCTCGAACGGGTAGGGCTGCAGCAGGTCGAGTCGGGGATTCAAATCGAGCAGATCCGGCGTTCGATCAACTCACGCCGGGCGCATTGCCTGGTCGCGCCGGTCGAGTGTCTGCCCGATGCGCTCGCGCAAACGATCGCAGGCCGCATCCGACAACGGGCCGCCCTGCGCACCGGTGATGTAGAACACGTCCTCCGCGCGTTCGCCGATGGTCATGATCTTGGCGGTGTTGACGTCGATCTGCTCGGCGAGAAACACCCTGCCGATCTCGGACAGCAAGCCAGGCCGGTCGCCTGCGATGATTTCGAGCACCGTGCGGTTCTGCAATGGATCCTCGGTAAACGTAATCTGCGTCGGTGTCGTGAACATCCGCACCTGGCGCGGTGCGCGGCGCGTCACCACGGGCAGGTCGACCTCGGCGCTCAGCAGTACCCGGCGCAGCTGCTGCTCGATCTGATGCGCGCGATGCCGGTCGGCGATCGGCAGGCCCGTGTCCTCGAGCACCAGGTACGTGTCGAGCCCCAGGCCATCGTCGAGCGGCGTGATGCGCGCGTCGACGATGTTGAGTCCCATCTGGTCGAGCAGGGCGGTCGTGCGGGCGAAGTTTTCCTGCCGGTGCGGCCCACAGGTGAGCACCGCATTGCCGCCGCGCTCGACGGCCGTGCGCACGGCCACGAGCAGCGAGACGTCTTCGGGCTCGGTGTCGGCAAGCAGCGTCGTGTGCCACGCAACTTCGGCCGGCGTGTAGCGCAGGAAATAAATGTCGTTCATGCGCGCCCAGATCGTCGCGGCGCGTTCGGGTTGCACGTGTTCGTGCGCCAGCAGTTCGAGCGCCTTGGCCTTGGTCTCGGCCACGAGTTCGACACGATCGACCGGCGACTCGATGCCGCGGCGCAACGCGCGGCGCACGCGCTCGTAGAAATCGTGGAACAGCGACGCCTTCCACGAATTCCAGAGCTTCGGGTTGGTGCCGCGCACGTCGGCGACGGTCAGCAGGTACAGGTAGTCGAGGTGGGTCTGGTCGCCGACGGTCCGTGCGAAATCCTGGATGACCTTCGGATCCGAGATGTCCTTCTTCTGCGCCGTCACCGAGAACAGCAGATGGTTGCGCACGAGCCAGGACACCAGGCGCGAATCGTATCGGGTGAGTCCCTGCTCGAGGCAGAACGCCTCTGCGTCGACCGATCCCAGGTCGGAGTGGTCACCGCCGCGACCCTTGGCGATGTCGTGAAACAGCGCGGCGAGGTACGCGAGTTCCGGCCGCTGCAGCGTGGCGAACAGGCGTGACATCTCGGGCAACTCGTGCTCGAAGCGCGGCAGCGCCATGCGACGCAGGTTGCGCAGCACGAAGAGGATGTGCGCATCGACCGTGTAGGCGTGGAACAGGTCGTACTGCATGCGACCGACCACGCGGCCGAACGCTGGAATGTAGCGGCCGAGCACGCCGTACAGGTTCATGCGGCGCAGCTCGTGCGTGACTCCCGCCGGTGCGCGCAGCAGTTCGAGGAACAGCCGGTGATGCCGCGGGTTCTGGCGGAACTCTTCGTCGATCAGCCACAGGTGCCGGCCAAGCAGCCGGATGGTCGTGGCGCGCACGCCGCGGACGTCCGGGTTCTCCTGCATCAGCCGGAACAGCTCGAGGATGGCCGAAGGGTTGCGAACGAACGTTTCGTCGCTCGTCACCTCGAGGTAATCGTTGCGGATCTGGAAGCGCGGATTGAGCGGGACGATCGTGTTCGCGCCCTCGTTCAGGATCGCCTCGCGGAACAGCTGCAGCAGCATTTCGTTGAGCAGGCTTACGTCCATCACCGTGCGGTAATACCGCTGCATGAACTGCTCGACCGCGAGCGTGTAGGTCGCGTCCTCGTAACCGAACTGCTTCGCGATGCGGATCTGGTGATCGAACAGCAGCCGGTCTTCGCGCCGGCCCGTGATCGTGTGCAGCGCGAAGCGCACCTTCCACAGGAACGCCTGCGCCTGCCGCAGCTTGCGCAACTCGGCTTCCGTGAGAAAGCCGTGGCCGATCAGTTCATCGAGTGTCTCGGCGCCGAAATGGCGCTTGGCGACCCAGCCGATCGTCTGGATGTCACGCAAGCCGCCCGGGCTCGCCTTCACGTTCGGTTCGAGGTTGTAACCGGTGTCGTGGTAGCGGTGATGGCGCGACTGCTGTTCGCCGACCTTCGCTTCGAAGAACGCCTTCGACGACCAAACCTTGTCCTGCGCGAGTGCCCGGCGCATCGACTGGAACAGGTGATCGGGTCCGCAGAGCAGGCGTGCTTCGATGAACGTGGTGGCCACGCTGACGTCCGCTGCGCTTTCGCGCTGGCAGTCGTCAATCGTGCGCACCGAGTGACCGACTTCGAGGCCGATGTCCCACAGGAACGCCAGGAAGCGCTCGATCCCGGCTTCGGCTGCGACGACTTCGCTCTTCGGCAGCAGGATCAGGACGTCGATGTCGGAGCAGGGGTGCAGTTCACCGCGGCCATAGCCACCGACGGCGATCAGGTTCACTTCGTTCGCATGCGCGCCGACGTGCAGCTGCCAGGCGCTGCGCAGCACGACGTCGACCATGCGCGCACGATCGCGCACGAGGCCTTCCACCGGCTCGTCGTCGGCAAATCGCAACTTGAGGCTGGTGTCGCCATCTGCCAGGGCCTTGCGAAAGGCAGCAATCGTGTCGCCCGTGGCTGCCAACGCGGTGGGCAACGTTGCAAGGAAGGGCCACGCAGCAGGTGCGAAGGGGATCGGGCCCGGGTCCAGGTCGTCGATCGGAGCCAGCGGTGTGCTCACGCCGGGGGCTGCTCGTCGGCGCCGAGCGTCAGGACTTCATGGCCGGTTGGGGTCACGAGGATAGTGTGCTCCCACTGCGCCGAAAGCGAATGGTCGCGCGTGATCACCGTCCAGCCATCGGGCAGCAGGCGCACGTCGCGCCGGCCCGCGTTGACCATCGGCTCGATGGTGAAGGTCATGCCGGCCTCGAGTTCGAGTCCGGTGCCCGCCGTGCCGTAATGCAGCACCTGCGGGTCCTCGTGGAAGCCGCGGCCGATGCCATGACCACAGTATTCGCGCACGACCGAGCAATGGTTCGCTTCGACGAACTTCTGGATCGTTGCGCCGATGTCGCCGAGACGTGCGCCGGGCCGCACGGTGCGGATGCCAAGCCACAGGGCCCGGTAGGTGAGGTCGCACAGGCGCACCGCGTGCGGCAGCGGTTTGCCGACGTGGAACATGCGGCTGGTGTCACCGTGGAAGCCGTCCTTGATCACGGTTATGTCGACGTTGACGATGTCGCCGTGCTTCAGTTTCTTGTCGCCCGGAATGCCGTGACAGACGACGTGGTTCACCGAGGTGCAGATCGACTTCGGGAAGCCACGGTAGTCAAGCGGGGCGGGGATCGCCTGCTGCTGGCCCACGATGTAGTCGTGGCAGACCTGGTTCAGATCGTCCGTCGTGACGCCGGGGACGATCCTGGGCCCGATCATGTCGAGCACGTCGGCGGCAAGGCGGCCCGCGACACGCATGGCGGCCTGGTCCGAGGGACCCTTGATCAGCACGTGCCCGGTGGCGTCCTTGGACGAGGCGGGCGCCGGGGTCGGGGAATACTGCATTTTGGGGCGGGTCCTCACGCCCCGGATCCCTCACCTTGGCACCCGCCCGCCGAGGCGGGAGGGGGTGGACAGGGTCGGAGCGCGTAAGTAATTGATAATCCGAGGCCGCGATGGTATAAAGCGCGGCCTTTTTTGACAACGAAATCCGCACACACACCGTCACGTGTGGCTGGGTGCCCGGCAGGTCGTGAGACTTTCCTGGGTTGCCGCATGGGGTGTGTGGAGGTTCAACCCTTCAAGGAGTTTGCTATGACCGGCATGTCCATGCGACAGATGCTGGAAGCGGGTGTTCATTTTGGACACCAGACCCGCTTCTGGAACCCGAAGATGTCCCAATTCATCTTCGGCGAACGTAACCGAATCCACATCATCAACCTCGAGCACTCGCTGCCCCTCTACAACGAGGCGGCGGGTTTCATCCGCAACGTCATCGCTGACGGCGGCAAGGTTCTCTTCGTCGGTACCAAGCGCTCCGCGCGCGAGTCGATTGCCCAGGAAGCAGCCCGCTGCGGCATGCCCTGGGTCAGCCATCGCTGGCTCGGCGGCATGCTCACCAACTTCAAGACGATCAAGCAGTCGATCCGGCGCCTCGCCGAAATCGACGAGATGCAGGCAAACGGCACGCTCGACCAGCGCAGCAAGCGCGAAGCGCAGATGGTGCGCCGCGAGCGCGAGAAGCTCCACCGCAGCCTGGGCGGCATCAAGGACATGGACGGCCTGCCGGACGTCATGTTCGTCATCGACGTCGGGCATGAGAAAATCGCGATCCACGAAGCGCAGAAGCTCGGCATCCCGGTGGTCGCAGTGGTCGATACGAACTGCTCGCCGGAAGGCATCAGCTACGTGATCCCCGGCAACGACGACGCGATGCGCGCAATCCAGCTCTACACCTCGGGCATCGCCGATGCCGTCATCGAAGGCCGTTCGACGGTCCTCGAAATGCCGGTGGGTGAAGACGAGTTCGTCGAACTCGACGACGAAGGCAAGCCGCGGGCCCGCACGGGCGCGCCGAAGCCGTCCCGCAAGGCTCCGGCCCGCAAGAAGACCGCCGCCAGTCCCAAGCGCAAGCCGACCGACGACACCGCGGCCGCCGAGCAGCGCGCCGAAGAACTCGTCGAGGCCGATCCGGAAGAGAGCGCCGAGGCATTCATGGCCCGTCGCGAGGCTGCCCGCAAGAAGCCGGCCGCTACGGCTGCGGCGGTGGCTGCGCCTGCTGTTGTTGCCGCTGCCGAAGTCGCTGTCGCCGCCGAACTTGCCCCGACTCCGACCGAAGGGGCCTGATCATGGCCGTTACCGCAGAAGCAGTGAAGGCGCTGCGTGAGCGCACCGGCGCCGGCATGATGGAGTGCAAGAAGGCGCTGGTCGAGACGAACGGCGACCTCGAAGCCGCCGCCGAGATCATGCGCAAATCGGGTCTCGCGAAGGCCGACAAGAAGGCCGGCCGCGTGGCCGCCGAAGGGGTGGTCGTCGTCGAGCGTTCGGCCGACGGCAAGCGGGCCGCGGTCGTCGAGGTCAACTCGGAGACGGACTTCGTCGCGCGCGAGAAGGACTTCCAGGGGTTCGCCGCCGACGTCGCCAAGGCTGCGCTAGCCGTGCAGCCGGCCGACCTGGACGCGCTGCTCGCCACCAGGCTCGCCTCGGGCAAGACCGTCGAAGAGACCCGCCGTGAACTGATCGCCCGCATCGGCGAGAACATCGGCGTACGCCGCTTCGAGATCATCCAGTCTGATGCTCCGCTTGCCACCTACAGCCACGGCACCCGTATCGGCGTGGTCGTGGCTCTGCAGGGCGGCGACGAGGCGCTCGGCCGTGATCTGGCGATGCACGTCGCCGCGATCAACCCGATGTACCTGTCGGCCGACGACGTGCCGGCCGACCAGGTCGCCAAGGAAAAGGAGATCTTCGTCGCCCAGGTTGCGCAGGACCCGAAGGCCGCCGGCAAGCCGGCAGAAATCGTGGTCAAGATGGTCGAAGGCAAGATCCGCAAGTTCCTCGGTGAAATCACGCTGCTCGGCCAGCCGTTCGTGAAGGACGACAAGCAGGCGGTCGGCGATGTCCTGAAGAAAGCCAACGCCAGGGTCGTGCGCTTCGTGCGCTTCGAGGTCGGCGCAGGCATCGAGAAGAAGCAGGAAAACTTTGCCGAGGAAGTGGCTGCCGCGGTTCGGGGCTCCTGAGTCCCGGGTCCGCCCGGCGATTTCGACCTACCCGGAACCCCGCGCAAGCGGGGTTCCTTATAATGGCGGCCTGCATGGTGAGCCGCTGGCGAGGGACGATGGAACCGAAAGCAGATCCGCAACGGCGCAACCGCCGCATCCTCGTCAAGCTGTCGGGTGAGGCCCTCATGGGGGATTCCGACTACGGCATCGACCCGGCCTTCCTTCGTCGTCTCGCCACTGAGATCCGCAGCGTCCAGGAAACGGGTACCGAAATCGGCGTGGTCGTGGGCGGCGGCAACCTGTTCCGCGGCGCGGGTCTCGCGCGCGCGGGCATGGATCGCGTCACCGGCGATCACATGGGGATGCTCGCCACGGTCATGAACTCGCTGGCCTTGCAGGACGCGCTCGAATCCATGAGCGTGGCCACCCGCGTCATGTCCGCCGTGCGCATCAACCAGGTGTGCGAGGACTACATCCGCCGCCGCGCCGTCCGCCATCTGGAGAAGGGGCGCGTGATCATTTTCGCCGCCGGCACAGGCAACCCGTTCTTCACGACCGACACGGCGGCGAGCCTGCGCGCCATCGAGATCGAGGCCGACCTGCTGTTGAAGGCCACCAAGGTGGATGGGATCTACGACGCCGACCCGATGCTCAATCCGTCGGCAAAGCGGTACGATCGCCTGACGTACGATCAGGTGCTCGACCAGCGGCTCAACGTGATGGACCAGACGTCAATCGTCCTGTGCCGCGACCACCACCTGCCGCTGCGTGTTTTCAACCTGAACGATCCGGGTGCCCTCGTGCGTGCCGCTACCGGCGGCGACGTGGGCACGCTGGTCACGAACTGAGACGGCTCGAGCCGTTCGACCGGGAGATTCCATGCTCGAAGAACTGAAAAAAGATGCAGCCGACCGCATGGCCAAGTGCGTTGCAGCCTACAGGCACGAACTGAAGCGCCTGCGCACGGGGCGCGCCAGCGCAAGCCTGGTCGACCACATCCGGGTCGACTACTACGGCGCCGAATCGCCGCTGAACCAGGTCGCGAACGTCGCGGTCGAGGATGCGCGCACGCTCACGATCGTGCCGTACGACAAGCAGATGGTCGCGGTGATCGAGAAGGCCATCATGAAGTCCGACCTCGGCATCACCCCGAACACGGCCGGCAGCGTGATCCGCGTGCCGATGCCCGCGCTTACAGAAGAACGCCGTCGCGACCTGACCAAGGTCGTCAAGCACGAAGCGGAGAACGCGCGCGTCGCCATCCGTAACGTGCGCCGCGACGTCATGCAGGACCTCAAGGAAATGCTGAAGGAAAAGCTCGTCGCCGAGGACGACGACCATCGCGCCCAGGAGGACGTGCAGAAGCTCACCGACAAGTACGTCGCCGAGGTCGACGTGGTCCTGCACGAGAAAGAAAAGGAACTGATGCAGGTCTGACGCCGTGTCGCAAGCTGCAGCGGGCACGTCCGGCCTCCCACGCCACGTCGCCGTCATCATGGATGGCAACGGGCGTTGGGCCCAGCGTCGTGCATTGCCGCGCCACCTCGGTCACCGGGCGGGCGCGAAGGCCGTGCGAGCGACCGTCGAGGGTTGCGCGCGTCGCGGCGTCGAGGCGCTCACCATCTTCGCGTTTTCCAGTGAGAACTGGCAGCGGCCGCAGGAGGAAGTCACGCGGCTCATGGAGCTGTTCGTCGAATCGATCGACAAGGAAGTCGACGAACTGCACCGCAATGGCATCCGTGTTCGCTTCATCGGCGATCTGTCGCGGTTGCGCGCAGAGCTCGGTGCGAAGATTGCGGCCGCTGAGGCGCGCACCGCGGCCAACCAGCGCATGACGCTGTTCATCGCAGTTTCGTACGGTGGACGTTGGGACATCGTAGAAGCCGCGCGCAGGCTCGCGGCACGCGCCGTTGCCGGCGAGATCAAGCCCGAAGCGATCGACGAAAACCTGCTCGCGGATCAGCTGCAGCTGGCGGGCGCCCCGGAACCGGACCTGTTCATCCGTACCGGCGGCGAGCAGCGCATCAGCAATTTCCTGCTCTGGAACCTGGCTTACTCCGAACTCTATTTCTGCGACACGCTCTGGCCCGACTTCGACGATGCAGCGCTCGACGCCGCTTTGCGTTTCTACGCCAGCCGGCAGCGACGCTTCGGGCTGACCGACGCGCAGGCCGCGCAATGAACGCCGCCCTGCGCGCGCGCATCGTGACCGCGCTGCTGCTCGCAGCCCTGGTCGTCGTCGTGCTGGTCTGGTTGCCGCCCGAGGTGGCAGTCGCGATGATTGCGGTCGCGATCTTCGCTGCCGGTTACGAGTGGGCCGGGTTCGCGCGGCTGCAGGCCGTGCCGTCCCGCCTCGCGTACGCGGCCGCGATCCTGCTCGTGCTCGCGGGCGCTGAAATGCTGGCAGCCGATCCGCGCTGGCTCACGAACATCCTGCGCATCGCCGCGCTCTGGTGGCTGATCGCTTTCGTGTGGCTGGCACTGCGGGCACAGTCGGGAGGTCGGCTCGCCGCCACAGTGGTCGGCTTCCTGGTGCTCGTGCCTGCCGGAGTCGGCCTGTCACACCTCGTCACGCTGCGTCCGCACGGGCACTTGCTGCTGCTTTACCTGCTCGTGCTGATTGCCGCGGCCGATGTCGGCGCGTACTTCGGCGGCCGCAAATTCGGGCGCCGCAAGCTCGCGCCGCACGTGAGCCCGGGCAAGACCTGGGAAGGCTTCGCGGCCGGCATGCTGGCCGCGGCAACGGTCGCCGTTGCCGGAGCCCTGATGTTCGACATGCCGTTCTGGCCATGGCTGTTCCTCTGCGAGCTCGTCGCGTTGGTGTCGGTCGTCGGCGACCTGACCGAAAGCATGTTCAAGCGCCACGTCGGCCTGAAAGACAGCGGCAAAATGCTGCCCGGTCACGGCGGCATCCTCGACCGCATCGACAGCCTCACCGCGGCGGCGCCGACGTTCCTGCTCGGCCTGCTGGCGCTGGGCCTGGTCCAGTGAAGCGGGTCGCGGTCCTCGGCAGTACCGGCAGCATCGGTGTCAGCACGCTCGACGTGCTCGCGCGTCACCCCGATCGCTACACGGTCTCCGCGCTGGCCGCCTGCTCGAACCGGTTGGCGCTGCTCGACCAGTGTGTGCGATTTCGGCCCGCAGTCGCGGTCTTGCAGGAGCCAGAGGCCGCACGATTGCTTGCGCTCGACCTGCGTGCGGCCGGGTGCCCCACGGCGGTGGCCTGCGGTGTCGATGCGCTGAGCGCGGTCGTGGCCAGTCCCGAGGTGGACGTGGTGATGGCGGCGATCGTCGGTGCTGCCGGGTTGCCATCCACGCTCGCGGCGGCGCGCGCAGGCAAGCACGTGCTGGTCGCAAACAAGGAATCGCTGGTCATGGCGGGCGCGTTGCTCGTCGACGCTGCACGCCGGGGTGGTGCGGTGCTGGTCCCGATCGACAGCGAGCACAATGCGATCTTCCAGTGCATGCCGCCTTCGCTGCTGACGGGCCAGGCGCCGCAAGGGGTGCGCCGCATCCTGCTCACTGCGTCGGGTGGGCCGTTCCTGCGTGCCACACGCGAGCAGATGGCGGGCGTCACCCCGGACCAGGCCTGCGCCCATCCGCGCTGGCGCATGGGTCGCAAGATTTCGGTTGATTCAGCCACCCTGATGAACAAGGGGCTTGAACTGATCGAGGCCTGCGTTCTCTTCGGGATGGAACCGTCCCACGTCAGCGTGGTCGTACATCCGCAGAGCATCGTGCATTCGATGGTGGAATACGTGGATGGATCGATCCTGGCGCAACTCGGCAACCCGGACATGCGTACCCCCATCGCCCATGCCCTCGGTTGGCCGGAGCGGATCGGCTCCGGTGTAGAATCGCTGGATCTCGTGGCCGCCGCGCGGCTCGATTTCGAGGCACCGGACCTGGCGCGGTTTCCCGCGTTGGCGCTGGCGCGGGCCGCTGCTGAGGCGGGCGGGACGGCGCCAGCGGCGCTCAATGCGGCCAACGAGGTGGCAGTGTCGGCGTTCCTGGAGGGCCGTCTCGACTTCCTCGGCATTCCAGCGCTGATCGATAGCGTGATGTGCGCGCATCGCAACGCGCCTGCGAACGACATTGGGGACATTCTGGAGGCAGATCGGTGGGCCCGTGACCTCGCCCTGGCGAGGCTGGAACAGGCTGCCCGCGCAGGAGCATGACGATATTGATTTACATCCTGGCATTCCTCGTGGCCATCGGCATCCTGGTCGCGGTGCATGAATACGGCCATTTCTGGATGGCCCGGCGCATGGGGATCAAGGTCCTCCGCTTTTCGATCGGCTTCGGCCGCGTGCTGTGGTCGCGGCGCGGTCCGGATGACACCGAATATGCATTTTCTGCAATCCCATTAGGGGGTTACGTAAAACTTCTCGACGAGCGAGAAGGTCCGGTCGATCCGGCACTGACGAGCCAGGCTTATAACCGCAAGCCGGTCTGGCGGCGCATCCTGGTGCTGCTGGCGGGTCCGTTCGCCAATTTCCTGTTTGCCGCGGTCGCCTACTGGATCCTGCTCGTCGTCGGCACCTCGGCGCTCAAGCCAATCATCGGGGACGTGACCGCCGATTCGATCGCGTCCCGCGCCGGGCTCCAGCAGGGCGACGCCATCGTCGGCGTGGCTGGCAAGCCGGTCACGACGCGCGAAGGCGCGGTGCTCGCGATTCTCGATCGCCTGATGGACGGAACCCCGATCGAGCTCGAAGTGCAGGGAACCGGGGGCACCGCAAGCCCGCGTGAGCTGCAGCTCGTGATCGCAGGCGACCGTCGGGCACTCACCGAGCCCGGCGCGCTGATGTCGGGACTCGGCTTCGATTTCTGGTATCCGACCATCCCGACCGAGATCGGCAAGATCGTGCCGGGGAGCCCGGCGGAGAAGGTCGGCCTGCAGATCGGCGATCGCGTCGTGGCCGTGGCGGGTCAGCCGGTGGCCGATTTTCAGGCGATGGTGAAGATCGTCCAGCCGAACCCCGGCAAGACGCTCACGTTCGCGGTCGACCGCAAGGGCGAGCGATTCGACGTCCCGATCGAAGTCGAGGCGCAGCGCGAAGGTGACCGCATGATTGGCCGCATCGGCATTCAGCCGGCCGCGGGCCTGGCCGTGCCGGCGACCATGAGGACCATCGAAAGGTTCGGGCCGGTCGATGCCGTCGGCCGCGCGATCGAAAAGACCTGGGACATGTCGTTGCTGACAGTCCGCATGATCTGGAATGTGGCTACCGGCGATGTCTCGGTCAAGAACCTGAGCGGGCCGATCAACATCGCGGAGTACGCCGGTTTTTCCGCGCGACAGGGCATACTGTCGTTCCTTTCCTTCCTCGCGGTCGTGAGTGTGAGCCTGTTCGTGCTGAATCTGCTGCCCATCCCGATCCTCGATGGCGGCCAGGTGGTTTACCAGCTGGCGGAAGTCGTGAAGGGCAGCCCGCTCTCGGAGCGCGCGCAGGCGGTGGGCCAGCAGATCGGCATCCTGCTGCTGCTGGTGCTCATGAGTTTCGCGTTCTACAACGACCTCTCGCGGTTGTTCAGCTGAGTTTCCCCTAAAACAATGCGACTGAAGTTTGCGGCCGTCCTGCCGGCCTTCCTGCTTGCCGTACCTGCCGTTCTCGCCCAGACCGAGAGCGCGGAGTTCACCGTCGGCGACATCCGGATCGAAGGCCTGCAGCGCATCACGGAAGGCACCGTCTACAACTACCTGCCCGTGAACATCGGCGACCGGCTCGACAATCGCCGCGTCGACGAAGCGCTGCGCGCGTTGTATGCAACCGGCTTTTTCCGTGACGTCGAGATCCGCCGCGACGGCGGCACGCTCGTGGTGGCCGTGCTCGAACGCCCCTCGATCGAGAGCTTCACGATCACCGGCAACAAGGACATCAAGACCGAAGACCTCGAGAAGTCGCTGCGCAACGTGGGCCTCTCGCGTGGCAAGACGTTCAACCAGTCGACGCTCGACGAAGTGGAGCGGTTCCTCACCGACCAGTACTTCTCGCGGGGCAAGTACGCGGTGCAGGTCGACACCAAGGTCGAGGAAGTCGCCGGCAACCGCGTCAAGATCGCGGTCGACATCGTCGAAGGCAAGCGCTCGAAGATCCGGCAGATCAACGTCGTCGGCAACGAAGCGTTCAGCGACGACGACCTGCTCGAAGACTTCAAGCTGCAGACGCCGAACTGGCTGTCCTGGTACAAGCAGGACGATCGTTACTCGCGCGAAGAGCTCTCGGGCGACATCGAGAAGCTGCGTTCGTACTACCTGGATCGCGGCTACGCGAACATGGACGTCGAGACGACGCAGGTCGCGATCACGCCCGAGAAGGACGACATCTTCATCACGCTCAACGTCAAGGAAGGCGAGGTCTACCGCATCTCCGACGTGAAGATCGCGGGCAACCTGGTCGTGCCTGAAGAGCAGCTGAAGTCGCTGGTCGCCGTGCACAAGGGCGACGTGTTCTCGCGCAAGATGGTCACCGCGACCACCGAGCTCATGCAGCTGCGCCTCGGCCAGGACGGGTACGCCTTCGCGAAGATCGATCCGGTGCCGAAGGAGAACACCGAGACGAAGGAAATCGAACTGACGTTCCTCGTCGATCCGGGCAATCGCGCGTACGTGCGCAACATCGGCTTCACGGGCAGCACCGGCATCAACGACGACGTGCTCCGGCGCGAGATCCGCCAGATGGAAGGCGGCTATCTCTCCAACGCGGCGATCGATCGTTCCAAGATCCGCCTGCAGCGCCTGCCGTTCATCGAGAAGGTCGAAGTCGAAACCAATCCGGTGCCGGGCACGCCCGATTTGGTCGACGTCACCTACGACATCAAGGAAGGCCTGCCGGGCCAGTTCAGCGGCGGCATCGGTTACTCGGAGTCACAGTCGATCCTGCTGAACGGCAGCTTCGTGCACAGCAACTTCATGGGCACCGGCAACCGCGTGGCCGCGGAAATCAATGCCGGCCAGTACAGCAAGGTGTTCAGCCTCTCGCACACCGACCCGTACACGACCATCGACGGTGTCTCGCGCACGGTTTCGGCGACCTGGCGCAGCATCTCGCAGTTCACGACGTCGTCTTCGGACTTCGAGACCGAGACCGGCACGCTCGGCCTCGACTACGCCTGGCCGCTCACGGAGTTCCAGTCCGTGCGCATGGGCTTCGCGGCGCAGCGTTCCGACCTTTTCACCGACCCCAATTCGAGTGCCGCGGAAGCGCTCTACTGGGTGCAGAACAACGGCAACACGTACACGGAGGTGCAGAATGTCGGCATCCCGCCGATCGCGCTGACCTACTACGGCACCAAGTTCGATACTTTCGAATACTCGCTCGGCTGGTCGTACGATTCACGCAACCGCGCGCTGTTCGCGGACCGCGGCTCGCGCCACCGTGTGAGCGCCTCGTACGCGCTGCCCTTCAGCGACGTCGATTTCGTGAGCTTCAACTACGACTACCTGCAGTTCATCCCGATGAGCAAGTGGTTCACGCTGATGTTCAACAGCGAGGCTGGATACGGGCAGGCGCTCGGCGACACGACTTCGATGCCGCCGTACCGGCGGTTTTTCGCGGGCGGCCCGGAGACGGTGCGCGGCTACCGGGAAAGCCGCATGGGCCCGAAGGATTCGTTCGGCAACCCTTACGGCGGCAACATCAAGTTCACCAACCAGCTCGAACTGCTGCTGCCGATGCCGGCAAAATGGAGGAACAGCGCGCGTTTCAGCCTGTTTTTCGACATCGGCAACGTCTTCTCCAACGACGACGTCGCGTACGTCGGCCGCGACGGCGTGACGCCGGTGGATTATGAGTTCTCGTTTGATAAACTCCGTTATTCGACCGGTGTCGCAGTCCAGTGGATGGCGCCGCTCGGCGTCTTCCGGTTCAGCTATGCCGTGCCGCTCAACGAGTTCAAGGGCACTACTGTTGAATATCCCGACGAGACGGAAGGTTTCCAGTTCTCGATCGGCCAGGCTTTCTGAGGTACCTCGTTCCATGCGCATCAAGACCACCCTGCTTGCTTTCCTGACACTCGCTGCCGTATCGATGCCGCTTACTGCGGCGCAGGCGCAGACGAAGATCGGCGTCGTCAACGTGGCCCGCCTGCTCCAGGAAGCACCCCAGGCCCAGGCGGCTTCTCAGGCGCTCGAGAACGAGTTCGCCGCGCGCAAGCGCGACCTCCAGAACCTGGAGCGCGACCTCAAGGCGCGCGAGGACAAGTTGCAGAAGGACGGCGCGACGATGGCCGAGGCCGACCGCCGCAACCAGGAAAAAGCATTGCGCGACGGCCAGCGCGAGTTCGCGCGCAAGCAGAACGAGTTCATGGAAGACCTGAATGTTCGCCGCAACGAGGCGCTTGGCCAGCTGCAGCGCTCGGTGCTCCAGGAAGTGCAGAGTTATGCCAAGACCGCGGGGCTCGACCTCGTGATCGCCGACGCGCTCTTCGCCAGTCCGTCGATCGACATCACCGGCCAGGTGCTGTCGGCGCTGCAGGCGAAGGGTCGCACTCCCGCGAAGCCCTGACCGGGTCCGGGTCAGGACGCCGGGGAGCCGCAAGAGCATGCCGGTGCGCCTGGGCGAACTGGCGGCGCGTTTCGGCTGCGAACTCCGCGGCGATCCCGACACGCCGATCGAGCGAGTCGCGACGCTGCAGGAAGCCGGCGCGGGCGCAATCGCGTTCCTGGCCAACTCCAGGTATCGACGCCACCTGCCAGGCACACTTGCCGCGGCGGTCGTCCTCGACGCGTCCACCGTCGACGATTGCCCGACCAACGCGCTGATCGCTGCCAATCCATACGCCACGTACGCGCGGATCGCGCAAGTACTTTACGCCGAGGCTGCAAGTCCGTCGGGCCGTCATTCCAGTGCGGTGATCGAACCTGACGCTGTAGTCGACCCCACCGCGTGGATCGGCCCGAATGCGTACGTAGGCGCGGGCGCGAAGATCGCCGCGCGGGTGCAGATCGGCCCCAACAGCGTTGTTTTCGACCGCGTGGTGATTGGGGCTGACACGCGACTCGTCGCGCACGTGACACTCTGCGCGGGTGTGCGGCTCGGCGAGCGATGCCTGATGCATCCGGGCGTGGTCATCGGCGCGGACGGTTTCGGGCACGCGCCGGACCAGGGCGGCTACGTCAAGATTCCGCAGGTCGGCTCGGTGCTGGTCGGGGACGACGTCGAGATCGGCGCGAATTCCACCATCGACCGCGCAGCGATCGGTGATACGGTCATCGAGCGCGGCGTGAAGATCGACAACCAGGTGCAGGTCGGGCACAACTGTCACATCGGCGAGCACACGGTGATCTCCGGTTGCGTGGGGATTTCGGGCAGCGTCACGGTCGGCAGGCGCTGCATGATCGGCGGCATGGTCGGCATCGTCGGGCACCTGCAGATCACCGACGACGTGTATCTCACGGGCAAGACGATGGTGACGCACTCGATCACCAAGCCCGGCCTGTACTCGGGGCAGTTGCCGTTCGATGAAGCGCGGCGCTTCCGCCGCAACAGCGCGCGGTTCCAGCAGCTCGATGAGCTGGCGCGCCGCGTGCGCGCCCTCGAGAAAGGCGCGGTTTGCGCAGACGAAGACCGACACGACGGGAAGGACACATGAGCGAAACACAGGGTGGGTTCGGCATCGACGAAGTGATGCGGCGGCTGCCGCACCGGTACCCGATGCTGCTGGTGGATCGCGTGCTCGAATGCGTCGCCGGCGAGCGCCTGGTCGCGGTCAAGAACGTCACGGCCAACGAGCAGTTCTTTTCGGGCCACTTCCCGGGCCGTCCGGTGATGCCCGGCGTGTTCATGCTCGAGGCGCTGGCGCAGGCTGCCGGCATCCTGTGCTTCGTCACCGCCGGCATCTATCCCGACGAGAACGTGAAGTTCTACTTCGCGGGCATCGACAAGGCGCGGTTCCGCCGCCCCATCGTGCCGGGAGACCAGTTATTGTTGAAGGTCGTGCTCGAGCGCAGGATTCGCACGATCTGGAAGTTCTCGACAGTGGCCGAAGTGGCAGGCCAGGAAGCCTGCTCGGCGGAAATGATGGTGATGCCGGGCTGACGCCCAGGCGCACGAAGGAGAGGCATCGATGAGTGGCTCCATCCACGCGACGGCGATCGTCGCGCCGGACGCGATTCTCGGCGAGGGTGTCGAGATCGGGCCGTACTGCGTGATCGGCCCGGGGGTCGAGATCGGCGCGCGCACGCGCCTCGGCACGCACGCGGCGATCCACTGCCACACGAAGGTTGGGGCCGACAACGTAATCCACGCGTTCGCGTCGATCGGCGATGCGCCACAGGACAAGAAATACCAGGGCGAGCCGACACGTCTCGAGGTTGGTGATCGCAACGTCATCCGTGAGTTCGTGACGCTCAATCGCGGCACGACCAAGGACCGCGGAGTCACCACGATCGGGCACGACAACCTGTTCATGTCGTATTCGCACGTTGCGCACGACTGCATCGTCGGCAACCAGTGCGTGCTGGCGAACTGTTCCACGCTCGGCGGCCATGTCGTGCTTGGCGACTGGGTCATCATGGGTGGGTTCGCGGGTGTGCACCAGTTCTGCAAAGTGGGTGCTCATGCGTTTCTGGCCAACAATGCCGCGGTAACGCGCGATGTACCGCCGTACGTGATGGTCGTCGGTGGCCCCGCCAAGCCGCACAGCATCAATTCCGAAGGGCTCAAGCGGCGCGGCTTTTCACCGCAGCAGATTCGCAACCTGCGCAATGCGTACCGCACGCTGTACCGTTCGGGGCTGCGGCTCGAAGACGCGGTCGAACGCCTGGCCGAAGCGGCGAGGGACCAGCCCGAAGTGCGGTTGCTGGTCGATTTCATCCCGCAGTCCACCCGCAGCCTCGTGCGCTGAGGCGCATGAGCGAGGGACCAGTCATCACCTCTCCCAGTCGCGCGGGAGCGGCCAACATCGCGCTCGTCGCCGGCGAGGCATCGGGCGACAACCTTGGCGGTGGACTGCTGCGCGCACTGCACGCGCGGCAGCCGACGCTGAGAGCGTTCGGCGTGGCCGGGCCGCGCATGGTGGAGGCGGGCTGTGAAGCCTGGGTATCGTCCGAAGAACTCGCGATCATGGGTCTCGCCGAGATCGTGCGGCACCTGCCGCGCCTGCTGCGCCTGCGCCGCGACCTCGTCGCGCGACTGCTGGCAGCGCGACCCGACGTCTTCGTCGGCATCGACTCGCCCGAGTTCAATCTCCGCGTCGCGGCCCAGCTCAAGGCGCAGGGTATTCCGACGGTGCAGTACGTCAGTCCGCAGGTGTGGGCATGGCGGCAGGGCAGGGTGCGCACCATCGGGCGATCCGTCGATCTCGTGCTCTGCGTGCTGCCGTTCGAAAGCAGGTTTTACGACGCGCACGACGTGCGAGCGGTGTTCGTCGGCCACCCGCTTGCAGATCGCATTCCGCTCGAATCGCCGCCGGGTCCCGCGCGCGCAGCCCTGGGCCTCGACCCTGGCGCACCCACGGTGGCGGTGCTTCCGGGCAGCCGTCGCGCGGAAGTTGCCAGGCTCGGTGGCCCGTTCGCCGCGACGCTGGCGTGGCTGCACGAGCGTCGTCCCGACATCCGTTTCGTGGCGCCGATGGCGAACGCCGCGGTGCGGAAGCTGTTCGAGCACAGCCTCGCGCAGCAAGCCCCGGGCGTGCCCGTCGCGATCGTCGACGGTCGGGCGCAGGTGGCGCTGGCGGCCGCCGATGCCGCGCTGGTCGCGTCAGGCACTGCAACGCTCGAAACCGCGCTGATCAAACGGCCGATGGTGGTGGCGTATCGTCTCGCGCCGCTCACGGCGTGGCTGATGCGCAGCATGAAGCTGATGAAGGCGGATTACATCGCGCAGCCGAACCTGCTGGCGGGACGGCGGGTCGTGCCGGAGTATCTGCAGGAAGACGTGCGACCCGATGTACTGGGCCCGGCCCTGTTGGCGCAGTTGCAGCGCCCCGATCACGCGGAGCTCGTCGCGACATTCACGGCGATTCACGCGACGCTGCGGCGTGACGCGAGTGCGCGCGCCGCCGATGCCATCCTGGAGTTGCGGAACCAGCGTAGTGGCACGCGATGAGGCGCGCCGACCCGCAGCAGGCAGGTTTCGATCTGCGCAAGGTCGGCCTCACGGCAGGCATCGACGAGGCCGGCCGCGGTCCGCTCGCGGGCCCGGTGGTTGCGGCCGCCGTGATCCTCGATTGCAGGCGGCCGATCCGCGGCATCGCCGATTCGAAGGTGCTCACGCCCGCAGTGCGTGCAGAACTGGCGCTGCAGATCCAGGACCGCAGCATCGCCTTCGGGCTCGGCTGGGCCGACGCCTGCGAAGTCGATTCGATCAACATCCTGCAGGCAACGCTGCTGGCCATGCGTCGGGCCATGCTTGGCCTGCGTTGCGCTCCGTCGCACGTGATCGTCGATGGCGATCGGTGCCCGAGCCTCGCCGGCCTGCCGGTCGATTGCACGATCGAATCAGTGGTTGCGGGTGACGCCAGCGTGACTTGCGTGGGAGCGGCGTCGATCCTCGCCAAAGTGGCGCGGGATCGATTCATGTGCGAGCTCGACGTGCGCTATCCCGGCTACGGCTTTGCGGGTCACAAGGGGTATGGCACCCCCGGGCACCTCGAAGCCCTGCGTCGATTAGGGCCTTCCCCGGTGCACCGGAGGAGCTTCGCGCCGGTACAATCCTGCCTTCCCCGCTGACCGCAGAAACCCGCCGTCCATGGCAGCCCGGTTCGTCCATCTCCACGTTCACACCGAGTACTCGCTCGTCGACGGCGTCGTCCGCATCGAGAGCGACACGTCGGACGGGCGCGTGCTGCGTGAAGGGCTTATCGACGCCACGGCCCGCATGCGGATGCCGGCGGTTGCGCTCACCGACCAGGCGAACCTCTTTGCACTGGTCAAGTTCTACAAGACCGCACAATCGAAGGGCGTCAAGCCGCTGATTGGCGTGGACGTGCTGGTGCGCGATGACAACGAGCGCAACGAACCGTCCCGGCTGGTCCTGCTGTGCCAGGACGGGCGCGGCTACCTCAATCTCACGCGCCTCGTCACGCGCAGCTACCTCGAAGGGCAGGGCAAGCACGGCCCGCTGCTGCATCGCGAATGGCTCGATCGCGAGACGACCCTGGGCCTGGTTGCGCTCTCCGGCGCGCGCGCGGGCGACGTCGGCCGCGCGCTGATCGGCAACCGTGAACCGGAAGCCCGGGCGGCGCTCGAAACCTGGCTCGAACTATTCGGCGACCGGTACTACCTCGAGCTGCAACGTACAGGCCGGCCGGGCGACGAAGACTGCATCGCGGGCTCGTTGCAACTGGCAGTCAAGCTCGGCGTGCCGGTCGTCGCGACCAACGACGTGCGCTTCATCAGGCCTGAGGATTTCGAAGCACACGAAGCCCGGGTCTGTATCCACGAAGGCACGATGATCGCAGATCCATCGCGCCCGCGACGTTTCAGCGAAGAGCAGTACCTGCGCTCGCCCGACGAGATGGCGCAGCTGTTTGCCGACCTGCCCGAGGCCCTCGAGAATTCCGTCGGGATCGCGCGCCGGCTCAACCTCGAGATCAAGCTCGGCAAGCCGTCGCTGCCGGCCTATCCGGTACCCGCCGGCCAGACGACCGAAGGGCACCTGCGCGCGGAATCGAAGCTCGGCCTCGAGCGGCGCTGGCCTGTCATAGCGACGCAGCTCGGTACGCGCATCCCGCGTGACGAATACGAGGGCCGCCTCGCCAGCGAACTCGACGTGATCTGCCAGATGGGTTTCGCCGGCTACTTCCTGATCGTCGCCGATTTCATCCGCTGGGCCCGTGAGAATGGCGTGCCTGTCGGACCGGGTCGCGGCTCGGGAGCCGGCTCGCTCGTGGCGTACTCGCTCGGTATCACCGACCTCGACCCGCTGCACTACGACCTGCTGTTCGAGCGGTTCCTGAATCCCGAGCGCGTGTCGATGCCCGACTTCGACGTCGACTTCTGCATGGCAGGGCGCGACCGTGTCATCGACTATGTCGCGCAGCGCTACGGGCGCGAGCGCGTCTCGCAGATCATCACGTACGGCACCATGGCGGCAAAGGCGGTCGTGCGCGACGTCGCGCGTGTGCAGGGACTGAGCTACGGCTTCGCCGATTCCATCGCCAAGCTGATCCCGTTCGAGCTCGGCATCACGCTCGACGATGCGCTCGACAAGGAAGAGGAACTGCGCAAGCGCTACCGGAACGAAGACGACGTGCGCCAGCTGATCGACATGGCGCGCGCACTCGAAGGCCTGGTGCGCAATGCGGGCACGCATGCGGGTGGCGTCGTCATCGCGCCTTCGGTGCTCACGGACTTTGCGCCGCTCTACTGCGAAGAGGGCAGCACCAGCGTCGTCACGCAGTTCGACAAGGACGACGTCGAGGCCGCGGGCCTCGTCAAGTTCGACTTCCTCGGCCTGCGCACGCTGACGATCATCGACTGGGCCGTGCGCACGATCAACGCGGAGCGGGTGACCTCCGGTGAAGCCGCGCTGGACATGTCCACGCTGCCAATGAACGACGCGCCGACCTACTCGTTGCTGAAGCGCTGCGAGACGACGGCCGTGTTCCAGCTCGAGTCGCGCGGCATGAAGGACCTCATCAAGCGCCTGCAGCCGGACACGTTCGAAGACATCATCGCGCTCGTTGCGCTGTTCCGGCCGGGCCCGCTGCAGTCGGGCATGGTCGACGACTTCATCGACCGCAAGCACGGCCGCATCGGCGGCGGCATCGATTACCTGCACCCGGACCTCAAGCCCGTCCTGTTCCCGACCTACGGCGTGATCCTGTACCAGGAGCAGGTCATGCAGATCGCACAGGTTCTCGCGGGCTACACGCTCGGCGGCGCCGACCTGTTGCGCCGCGCGATGGGCAAGAAGAA
This sequence comes from uncultured Pseudomonadota bacterium, assembly GCA_963748985.1. Taxonomy (GTDB): domain Bacteria; phylum Pseudomonadota; class Gammaproteobacteria; order Steroidobacterales; family Steroidobacteraceae; genus RPQJ01. The sequence continues at coordinate 115,952 of CAVVKQ010000005.1, read as the reverse complement.
CGCCGAGGAGATGGCGCAGCAGCGTTCCATCTTCGTCGCAGGCGCAACTACCCGGGGTGTCGCTGAGAACGTCGCCGCGCACATCTTCGACCTGATGGAAAAATTCGCCGGGTATGGCTTCAACAAGTCGCACTCGGCCGCGTACGCCGTGCTGTCCTACCATACGGCGTGGCTCAAGACGCATTACCCGGCGGCGTTCATGGCGGCGGTGCTGTCGTCGGACATGGACAAGACCGACAAGGTCGTCACGCTCATCGACGAGTGCAACCGGATGGGGCTTGCCGTGGAGCCGCCCGACGTCAATGCATCGCAGTACATGTTCACCGTGTCGGGACCGAAATCGATCCGGTACGGCCTCGGCGCGATCAAGGGCGTGGGGCAGGCGGCTGTCGAGAACATGCTCGAGGAGCGCAACGGGAACGGACGTTTCCGCGACCTGCGCGACCTCTGCCGTCGGCTCGATCTGAACAAGGTCAATCGCCGCGTGCTCGAGGCGCTGATTCGCTCCGGCGCGGCCGACTCGATGGGCGGCATGCGCTACCGCTCGACGCTCATGCACCAGTTGCCGGCGGCAATGCAGGCCGCCGACCAGTCGACCCGCGCCAGGGAAGCCGGGCAGGAGGACCTGTTCGGACTCGCTGAGCCGGCGCCCGTCGTCGCGACACGGGTTGCGGCCGAGGCTGATGCGGTCGACGCGAAGGTGATGCTGGAGACACTGCCCGAATGGGGTGAGGCTGTCCGCCTCACGGGCGAGCGTGAAACGCTGGGCCTCTATCTCACCGGCCATCCGATTGCCGAATACGAACGCGAGCTGCGGCCGATCACCAGCGGGCGCATCGCTGACATTGGCGGCGCGAAACCGGTCGGGACCGGGGGCGACGACAAGGGCAACCCGTGGCGCACCCCAGGTCGCAACGTGACCGTTGCAGGACTCGTGCTCGAAATACGCAAGCGCGGCGGACGCACCAGCTTCATCCTCGACGATCGCAGTGGCCGGCTCGAGGTCACGATGTTCGAGGACGTCTACCAGCAGTTCCGTTCGCTGGTTTCGAAAGACGCAATCCTCGTGGTCGAGGGCGGCCTGCGCTGGGACGACTTCATCGACGACTGGCGCCTGAGCGCGAAGAAGATCATGGACGTGGACCAGGCGCGCGAACAGTACGCCCGCAACCTCGTGTTGCGCTGGCCGGCCGCCAAGGCAAGGAACGGGGATGCCGGCAAGCTCGTTGCCGCGCTCGAACAAGCCCTCAAGCCGAGCCAGGGTGGGCGCTGCAACGTGGCCATCCGGTACGCGACGGGCGATGCCGCAGCAATCCTGCAGCTCGGCGAGCAGTGGAAAGTGCGGCCTTCGCGCGAGCTCATCGAACGGCTCGGAAGCCTGATGGGCCGCGAAGGCGTCGAGTTGTATTACGCGCCGCGCGATGCCTGAAGCGCGCTCGACCGCACCGCGCCGACGGCACTTGCGGTGGTTCCCCGGACCCATGTAAGAATGCGTCCAAACCAATAACGGCGGGGTGGCGGACCATGGACTTGGAAGGTTGGCTCAAGGATCTCCGGGTGCCGCGCGAAGCGTACCGTGTCGTGTCGCTGTTGCCGCTCGTGTACGTCGCGTGGGCCGACGGCAAGATCCAGAAAAGCGAACGCGACCTGATCCTGCAGATCGCGCGCGAGCGCGGCATGCTCGATCACGGCGGCGAGGACGCGCTGTCGCGCTGGCTCAGCGAGCCTCCCTCGAAGCAACAGCTGCGTGCCGACCTGGCAGCGCTCAATGAGCTCGCACGCAGTGACCGCAAGCTGCAGGAAGAGTTCGGCGCCGACGAGGAGCAATTGCTGCTCGCCTGGTGCCAGGATGTCGCCGACGCGGCTGGCGGCCTGCTCGGCCTCAAGTCCGCGCGTACCGACGCGGAGAATGCTGCGCTCAAGACCATCGTCGGCGCGCTCGACATGCGCAATGCCACGCAGTGGCGGGCGGCCCTGCGCAGCTGAGCCGGCCGCGCGGGACAACCTGTCGGTCGGGGTGCCTGCCGGAATGCGCGGCCAGCGCGCGACAGGCTGATTTGCGCCCGCGCCGGGCGTCCGGCATCCTTCCGGGCTATGGCATTGAGTTTCCTGGAATTCGAGCAGCCCATCGCCGAGCTCGAGGCGAAGATCGACGAGCTGCGCTTCGTCTCGTCCGACGCCGAGGTCAACATCGGCGAGGAGATCGCGCGACTGCGGGCCAAGAGCCGAGCGCTCACCAACAGCATCTTCGCCAACCTGACGGCGTGGCAGGTCGCACAGCTCGCGCGCCACCCGCAGCGTCCATACACTCTCGACTACGCGGTTTCGATCTTCGACGAGTTCCAGGAACTGCACGGTGACCGCATGTATGCGGACGATCTCGCGATCGTCGGCGGATTTGCGCGACTCGCCGGCCGGCCGGTCATGCTGATCGGTCACCAGAAGGGCCGCGACACCAAGGAAAGGGTGCGTCGCAACTACGGCATGCCGAAGCCCGAGGGTTACCGCAAGGCGCTGCGGCTGATGCAGCTCGCCGAGCGCTTCCGCATTCCGCTGATCACCCTGATCGACACGCCAGGGGCCTATCCCGGCGTCGGCTCCGAAGAGCGCAACCAGAGCGGGGCGATTGCCCGCAACCTGTTTGAGATGTCCTCGCTGCGAGTGCCCGTGATCACTGCGGTCATCGGTGAGGGCGGCTCGGGCGGCGCGCTCGCCATCGGCGTGTGCGACCGGTTGATCATGCTGCAGTACTCGATCTACTCGGTGATTTCGCCGGAGGGCTGCGCGTCCATCCTCTGGAAGAGTGCCGACAAGAAGGAAATCGCGGCTGATGCCATGGGCATCACTGCAGAGCGGCTCGACAAGCTCGGCCTGGTCGATGAAGTGCTGCGTGAGCCTCTCGGCGGCGCCCACCGCGATCCGCAGGCGATGGCGGAATCGCTCAAGGAAGCACTCGTACGTCACCTCGACCATGTTTCGCAGCAGCCTGAGGACGCGCTGGTCGTGCAGCGGTACGAGCGCCTGCGTGGCCAGGGCGTTTATCGCGCGGCCAACTGACCGGCGTCGCGCCCAACCGGGCTCGCAGCACGTGTTCACCCCCCACCGACTGGCGGCAAGCCTCGATCGCGTGCTCGCTGCGATCCCGGCGGCGAGCCACCAGGACTCTCCAGGACTCTGCATCGCACTGAGCGGCGGGCTCGACTCCACGGTATTGCTCGTCGCGCTGGCGCAGCTGGCGAACGCGGGCAGTCAAGCCGCGCGATTGCGGGCCATCCACGTCGATCATTCGTTGCATGCCGATTCCGCGCAGTGGGCTCGTGCGTGCCGTGACCTGGCGGACTCGCGCGGCGTCGCCTTCGACGAAGTCCGGGTCGCCGTCAAGCTGGATGCGGGCCAGAGTCCGGAAGCTGCAGCCCGCGAAGCTCGCTATGCCGCGCTCGCGGCACGGCTCGAACCTGGTGAGGTGCTGCTCACCGCCCACCACGCCGACGACCAGCTCGAGACCATCCTGCTGCAGTGGTTGCGCGGAGGCGGGTTGCGCTCGATCGCGGGCATGGCGCCGCTCGGCCGTTTCGGCGCCGGGGCATGGCACGCGCGCCCGCTGCTCGAATTCACGCGCGACGAGCTCGGCGCATGGGCTGGTACGCAGGGCCTGCGGTGGCAGGAGGACCCTTCGAACCTGGATCGTCGTTTCGACCGCAACTACCTGCGCCTCGCAGTCCTGCCCGCGCTGCGGCAGCGCTGGCCTGCGGTCGCCGCGACCGCAGGACGGGTGGCCGAATACGCCCGCGACGCACTCGAAGCCGAGGCCGCCTGCGTCGCTCAAGACCTCCCGCGGGTCCTGGCGGGCACGGCGATCGAACTCGTCGCGCTGCAGTCGCTGCCCGAGCCGAGGCAGCGTGCCGTGCTGCGCGCCTGGCTTGCCGGGCTGAGGCTCCCGCCCGCGTCCGCACGCAACCTGGCCGCCCTGCTGCGCGACATGAATATCGCGGCTGCGGATCGCATCCCCGAGACGCGCTGGCCGGGCGTGGTGGTCCGTCGTTACCGCGGTCGCCTGCACGCCGAAGCGGCAGTCCCTGTCGAATCGAACGAGGGCAGTTGGCCAACGGCAGATGATGAGACCTACGTGTGGTCCGGCGCATCGACGATCGCCCTGTTGCCAGACGTCGGCGTCGGACTCAGTCGCGAGCGCCTGCCCGGGCGGATCGACGTGCGAAGCCGGACAGGCGGCGAGGCATTCCTGCCGGCGGGCGGCGCACATCACCGTCCATTGCGCAAGTGGCTGCAGGAGCACGACGTGCTGCCGTGGCGGCGCGAGAACATGCCGCTGCTTTTCGCGGGCGACCGCCTGATCGCCGTGGCAGATCTTGGGGTTGCAGCGGAATTTGCCGCCCGATCCGACGAACCATCCTGGCGCATCGCCTGGAACGAGCGCGGCACGGTGACCGAAGGCGACGTGCTGTCATCGAAGTGGCCAGCACACCCTCTGATCCGCTAGACTGCGCTCCCGTCGTGCTTCATGCGACGGGGACTCCAATGACCAAATTCATCTGTGTGACCGGCGGTGTCGTTTCGTCGCTGGGCAAGGGCATTGCCGCCGCCTCGCTCGGTGCCATCCTCGAAGCCCGCGGCCTCCGGGTCGCCATGGTCAAGCTCGACCCGTACATCAACGTCGACCCGGGCACGATGAGCCCGTTCCAGCACGGCGAAGTCTTCGTCACCGACGACGGCACCGAGACGGACCTTGACCTCGGCCACTACGAGCGCTTCGTGCGTACGACCACGGGCCGCAACAGCAACTTCACGACCGGGCGCATCTACGAGCGCGTCATCGCGAAGGAACGCCGCGGCGATTACCTCGGCGCGACGGTGCAGGTCATCCCGCACATCACCGACGAGATCAAGCACTGCATCCGCATGGGCGCGGGCGACGCCGACGTCTGCATGGTCGAAATCGGCGGCACGGTGGGCGACATCGAGTCACTGCCGTTCCTCGAGGCGATCCGTCAGCTCGGCGTCGAACTCGGCCGCAACAACGTGCTGTACATGCACCTGACGCTGATCCCCTACATTGCCACCTCGGGCGAGATCAAGACCAAGCCGACGCAGCATTCGGTGAAGGAGCTGCGTTCGATCGGCATCCAGCCGGACCTGCTGCTCTGCCGCTGCCAGGACCCGCTGCCGCCAGAACATCGCCGCAAGATCGCGTTGTTCACCAACGTCGAGGAGCGCGCCGTGTTCTCCGCGGTGGACGCCGACGACATCTACAAGATCCCTTCGCTCCTGCACGAGCAGAAGCTCGATGAAATCGTCTGCGAGAAGTTCGGCTTGCACAACCTGCCCGCGGCCGACCTCGCGGAATGGAACCATGTCGTGGCTGCCAAGGCGAGCCCGGACCTCACGATCGATCTCGCGATGGTCGGCAAGTACGTCAACCTCAAGGACGCGTACATCTCGCTCAACGAAGCGCTGATCCACGCGGGCCTGCGCACGCGCACGCGCGTCAACATCGAATTCATCGAGGCAACCGACATCGAGAAGCACGGTGCGAAGGCGCTGGCCGGGATGGATGCAATCCTGGTGCCGGGCGGCTTCGGCGAGCGCGGCATCGAAGGCAAGATCGAAGCCGTGCGCTACGCGCGTGAACACAGGATTCCCTACCTCGGCATCTGCCTCGGCATGCAGCTCGCGATCATCGAGTACTCGCGCAACGTCGCGGGCCTCGAGGGTGCGCACAGCACCGAGTTCAATCGTGCCTCGCCGCACCCGGTCATCGCGCTTATCACCGAGTGGCAGGACCAGAAGGGCACGGTCGAGGCGCGCGACGAAACCTCGCAGATCGGCGGCACGATGCGCCTCGGCGCGCAGGAGATCCGGATCTCGCATGGCTCGCTCGCGCACTCCGTTTACGGTGCCGACGTGATCCGCGAGCGTCATCGTCATCGCTTCGAGTTCAACAACACGTACCTGCAGCGCCTGATGAATGCGGGCCTGCGCTTCTCTGGTTTTTCGCGCGACGGCCTGGTCGAAATCATCGAGCTGCCGCAGCATCCGTTCTTCGTGGCGAGCCAGTACCACCCTGAATTCCGTTCGACGCCGCGTGACGGGCACCCGCTGTTCACCGGCTTCATCCGTGCAGCTCGCGACCACAAGGCCGGCAAGCTGCCGGTGGCGGCTGGCGCATGAAGCTCTGTGGCTTCGAGGTCGGGCACGACCGTCCGTTCTTCCTGATCGCGGGCCCCTGCGTCGTCGAGAGCGAAGGCCTCGTGCTGGACATCGCGGGCCGCATGCAGGAAATCACCGGTGCGCTCGGCATCCCGTACATTTTCAAGGCGAGCTACGACAAGGCGAACCGTTCGTCCGGGGCGAGCTTCCGCGGTCCGGGCATCGAAGAAGGCCTGCGCATCCTGTCGGAAGTGAAGCGCCAGTTCGGGCTGCCGGTCCTCACCGACGTGCACGAAGACACCCCGATGGCCGAGGTCGCGTCGGTTGTCGACGTGCTGCAGACTCCGGCATTCCTGTGCCGTCAGACCAATTTCATTCTGAGCGCCTCGAGCCAGGGCAAACCCGTCAACGTCAAGAAGGGCCAGTTCCTGTCGCCGTGGGAGATGAAGAACGTCATCGACAAGGCACGGTCCACCGGCAACGAACAGGTGATGGCGTGCGAGCGTGGCTTCTCGTTCGGCTACAACAACCTCGTGTCCGACATGCGCTCGCTGGCCGTGATGCGCGAGTACGCCCCGGTCGTGTTCGACGCCACGCATTCAGTGCAGTTGCCCGGCGGGCAGGGCAGTGCTTCGGGCGGACAACGCGAGTTCGTGCCGGTGCTGGCGAGGGCGGCTGTCGCCGCCGGCGTCGCCGGCGTGTTCATGGAAACCCACCCCGACCCGGCGAAGGCACTTTCGGACGGCCCCAATGCGTGGCCGCTCGACCGCATGCGCTCGCTGCTCGAGGTGATGCAGCAGATTGACGCAGCCGTAAAGCGGCGCCCTTTCGAGGAATCGACCCTATGACGACCAGGATCATCGACATCAAGGCCCGGGAAATCATGGATTCGCGCGGCAATCCCACGGTCGAAGCGGATGTCTTCGTCGAAGGCGGCGTGATGGGTCGCGCCGCCGTGCCGTCGGGCGCCTCCACGGGCACGCGTGAAGCGGTCGAACTGCGCGATGGCGACAAGAAGCGCTACCTGGGCAAGGGCGTGCTGCAGGCCGTGATCAATGCGAACGGCGAACTGCGCAATGCGCTGCTCGGCCACGACGTCATGGACCAGCGCGGCATCGACGAGCAGATGATCGCGCTCGATGCCACCGAGACCAAGTCGCGCCTGGGCGCGAATGCACTGCTCGCCATTTCGCTCGCGTCGGCGCATGCGGCGGCGCGAGCCTCGAAGCAGAGCCTGTTCCGCCATCTCGGCGGCCCGGGTCGCAAGGTGATGCCGGTGCCGATGATGAACATCATCAACGGCGGCGCGCACGCAGACAACAGCGTCGACATCCAGGAGTTCATGGTGCTGCCGGTGGGCGCTCCGAACTTCAGCGAGGCGTTGCGTTACGGCGCCGAAATCTTCCACACGCTCAAGAAGGTGCTGCACGAGCGCAAGCTCGCGACGGCCGTCGGCGACGAAGGCGGCTTCGCGCCGAACCTGCCATCGAACGAAGCGGCGCTCGAAACGATCCTCGAGGCGGTCGAACGCGCTGGCTACAAGGCGGGCCGGGACGTGTACCTGGGGCTCGACGTTGCGAGCTCGGAATTCTTCAAGGGCGGCGCGTACTCGCTCGAGTCGGAAGGCCGCACCTTCAGTCCGGCACAGTTTGTCGATTACCTCGAAGGCCTGGTCAACCGGTTCCCGATCATCACGGTCGAGGACGGCATGGCTGAAGGTGACTGGGACGGCTGGTCGCTGCTGACGCAGCGGCTCGGCAAGCGCATCCAGCTGGTCGGCGACGATATATTCGTGACCAACACCAGGATCCTGCGCGAGGGCATCGCCCGGGGCGTGGCCAACTCGATCCTGATCAAGCCCAACCAGATCGGCACGCTGACGGAGACGCTCGAGGCGATCGACATGGCGGCCGATGCCGGTTACAGCGCGGTCGTCTCGCACCGTTCGGGTGAGACCGAGGACAGCACGATCGCCGACATCGCGGTCGCGACGCGGGCGACGCAGATCAAGACCGGCTCGCTCTGCCGGTCCGACCGCATCGCGAAGTACAACCAGTTGTTGCGCATCGAGGCCGAACTCGGCAGCGATGCGTCCTACGCCGGCCGGGAGGCGTTCCCGGTGACCGCCGCCGTCAGTTGTGTTTGATGTGCGCCGTTTCTGCTAATCTTTCACGCCCATGACCACCCGGATCATGGCCGGCCTCCTGGCCGTCGTGTTGATGCTGCTCCAGTACCGAATCTGGGCATCGCCCGACGGCATGCGCGAGGTCTGGCGCCTCGAGAAGGCCATCGACGTCCAGTCCGCCGAAAATACCCGGCTCGAAACCCGCAATCGCACGCTCGCGGCTGAAGTCCGCGACCTCAAGGAAGGCCGCAAGGCCATCGAGGAACGCGCGCGTACCGACCTCGGCATGGTCAAGACGAACGAGACTTTCTTCCAGGTCGTGCCGCCCGCACAACCAGGCTCGGCGACCACGCCGGCACCTGCCGCTGCGGCGACGGGGCAAAGGACGGCCCAGGCCGACTTGCCGTGACCCTCGCGGTCCGGCGGTGGGCGATCGTGCCCGCGGCGGGGCAGGGTTCCCGTTTCGGCGCTGCGCTGCGCAAGCAATACACCCCGCTGCTCGGACGGCCAATGCTGTCCTGGACGCTGGCTGCGTTGCTCGCCGAACCCCGCATCGACGGCATCGTCGTCTCGCTCTCGCAGGGCGATACCCACTGGCGGGACTTGCCCGAGTTCTCGAATCCGCGCGTCCGCCGCTGCACGGGTGGGTCGCGGCGCGAGCACTCGGTCGTGAACGGGCTCGACGCGCTGGACGGCGACGCCCGCGACACGGACTGGGTGCTGGTCCACGATGCCGCGCGTCCCTGCTTGCGCCGCCGTGATCTCGAACTGCTTATCGCTACTCTCGATGCGGATGCCGTCGGCGGCTTGCTCGCCGTTCCGGTCAGCGACACGCTGAAGCGGGAAGTCGGCGAGCAGCGCGTGGGTGAAACCGTGGCACGAGACGGACTCTGGCGCGCACTCACGCCGCAGATGTTCCGCTATGGGCTGTTGCTGCGCGCGCTCCGGCTCTGCCTGGAACGCGACCGGCCGGTCACGGACGAGGCGTCGGCGATCGAAAGCATCGGATTGCAGCCCCGGCTTATCCGCGGCCGCGCCGACAACGTCAAGGTAACAAACCCGGAGGACGCCACGCTCGCGGAGGCGATCCTGCGGTCAGAAGAACCATGATCGGAGACGAGGATGGTCGCATGAGGGTGGGAATCGGATACGACGTGCATGCCTATGGGGATGGGGATCACGTGACGCTTGGCGGTGTACGCATTGCGCACACCCGCGGCGTGATCGCGCATTCTGACGGCGACGTGGCCCTGCATGCATTATGCGATGCGCTGCTTGGCGCCATGGCGCTTGGCGACATCGGCGAGCATTTTCCCGACAGCGATCCGCGCTGGAAAGGAGCCGACAGCCGGCGCTTCCTGCGGCATTGCTCGGCACTCGTGCAGGACCAAGGCTGGCGGGTCGTCAACGCCGACCTCACGATCCTCGCGCAGGTCCCACGCGTCGGGCCTGACCGTCTGCTCATGCGGCAGAATATCGCGGACGACCTCGGGGTACGGATCGACTGCATCAACGTCAAGGCCACGACCACGGAAGGACTCGGCGCGATCGGGCGTGGCGAAGGCCTTGCCTGCCAGGCCATCGTGCTGCTCGCGCACGACGACAACGCGCGCCAGAACGGACACGACGGGCATTGAGCGATCCGGGCGCCGTTCCCGGCCTCGGCGTTGCACCGTGCGCGCACGGCCGGCCTCCCGCCACGGGTACGATCCGCCAGGAGCCAGAAGATTTCGTCGTCGACGAAATTCTCGGGTTCGAGCCGGAGGGGGCCGGCAACCACGGCCTGCTCGTCGTCGAGAAGCGCGGCGCCAACACCGGCTGGGTCGCGGTGCAACTCGCGCGACACGGCGGCGTGGCTGTCCGCGACGTCGGGTTCAGCGGTCACAAGGATCGCCACGCGCTGACCACCCAGGCGTACACGCTGCCGTTACCGGCAATGTTCGACGTGGCCCAGTGCCTGGAATGGCAGGGCGAGGGCTATGCCGTGCGCGCGGCGTACCGGCATGGCCGCAAGCTTCGCCCGGGTTCGCATCGCGCGAATCGATTCGAACTGCGGATTCGCAACTTGCGCGGTGAACGGGGTGCGATCGAAGCATCCTTTGCGGCGATCCGTGAACACGGCGTGCCGAATTACTTCGGGCCGCAGCGGTTCGGGCGCGAAGGCAGCAATCTGCGGCGGGCGATGGCGTGGGCAGGAGGTGCTGCCGGACCACGCGACCGCTCGCAGCGCGGCTTCACCCTGTCGGCAGCTCGCAGTCACCTGTTCAACGAGGTCCTCGCTGCACGGGTCGCGCGTGGTGACTGGAACCGGCTGTTGCCGGGCGAGGCCGTCATGCTCGACGGCCGCCGCAGTTTCTTCATCGCGGAGCCGGCTGATGCCGCACTCGAAGCGCGTCGCGTCGCGATGGACGTGCATCCGAGCGGCCCCTTGCCGGGCCGTGGGGCGTCCCCCGCCACGGGCCTGGTACGCGAACTCGAGGACAGCGTGGTCGCACCGCTCGCCGACCTGGTCGCGTTGCTTGCATCCGAACGCATCGATCACGAGCGGCGCAGCCTGCGGTTGCCCGTCCGCGAGTTCGACTGGGTCTTTGGCGACGACGACTCACTGGTCCTGCGGTTCGTGCTGCCAAGGGGCACTTTTGCCACCGCCGTGCTGCATGAAGTGCTGGCCGACGCCTGGGATGCGGGCGAAGGCGGTGAGGAGTGAGTCGTGCCTTATTTCCGGACCGTCAACAGGACGTAGACCGCACCAGAGCCGCCGTCGGCGGGTCGTGCGGCTGCAAACGCCGCGACGTTCTCGACCTTGCGCAGCCAGTGGTGGACGATCAGCTTCAGCACCGGACCACCGGGACCCGAACGCAGGCCCTTGCCGTGAATGACGCGCACGCAGTGCAGGCCACGACGCAGGCTATCGTTCAGGAATTGCCGCAGGGCCTCCTGCGCCGCATGCTGCCGCAAACCGTGCAGGTCGATTTCGGCCTCGACTGGAAACTGTCCCCGCTTCAGTTTGCGCAGCACTTCATCGCGTACGTACGTGCGGCGAAACGTTGGCTCGTCGTCGGCACTGAGCACCGCCGGATCGGCCGCAATCGCATGGCTTTCGTGCAGCAGGTCCCGGTTCCCGGCGCGTGTCGATCCGGCAATCGATCGCGGGCGCGGACCCGCAGGTGTGGCGGGGCGCCTGGGCAAGGGGCGCACGCCGGCCATTGCACGCCGGAAGGCGTTCGGGTCGTCGTCACCCGGCGGTGGGGTTCGAGTCGTCATGCCGTGGGGGTTCGCTTCCGAGGCGGGCTGGGATTCCAGTATAGTTGTGCGGCGTTCGTGGCCAACCCTGCCACTGCTGGGGCCCTGATGACGATACGGTCCCACGCCACATGAGAATCCTGGTCAGTAACGACGATGGCTACCGTGCCGAGGGATTGCAGCGCCTCGTCGACGCGCTGCAGCCGCTTGCCCAGGTGACGGTGGTGGCTCCCGATCGCAATCGCAGCGGCGCCAGCAACTCATTGACACTCGACGTCCCCTTGCGCGTCGTCGAATACGGTCCCCGGCGCCATTTCGTCAATGGCACCCCCACGGACTGCGTGCACCTCGCCATTTCGGGCCTGTTCGAAGGCGAGATCGATCACGACATGGTGGTCTCTGGCATCAACGACGGCGCCAACCTCGGCGACGACGTGCTCTATTCCGGCACGGTGGCCGCGGCCGTGGAAGGTCGTTTCCTCGGTCTGCCTGCAATCGCGATTTCGCTGGTCGTGAGTGAGGGCCGGCATTTCGAGACGGCCGCACGCGTGGCAAGCGAAATGCTGCTGCGCTTGCAGCGCGCACCGCTGCATTCGTCGATGATCCTCAACGTCAACGTCCCGGACCTGCCGTACGAGCAGTTGCGCGGCCTCAGGTCCACGCGCCTCGGACACAGGCATCGGTCCGCGCCGGTCGTGCGTGCATCGGACCCGCGCGGTCGCCCGGTGTTCTGGGTGGGGCCCGCCGGCGAGGGCGCGGATGCAGGCGAAGGCACGGACTTCCATGCCGTCGCCAGCGGCTACGTCTCCGTCACGCCATTGCAGGTCGACCTGACACGCCATGCGGCGGTCGACGACATCGGCGAGTGGCTCGGCGGGCGCAACGAATGACGCGGATGAAGCGCACTTGAAGGATCAGAGCAGGGTCAGCGGCATCGGCATGACGTCGGCCCGCACGCGCGAGCGACTGGTGGCGCGGCTGCGCGAGCAGGGCATCACCGACAACGAGGTGCTCGAGCGCATCCGCAGCGTGCCGCGCCACATGTTCGTGGACGAAGCGCTTGCGAGTCGCGCCTACGAAGACACCGCGTTGCCGATCGGACACGGCCAGACTATCTCGCAGCCCTACATCGTGGCGCGCATGACGCAGTCGCTGCTCGCAGCGGGCAAGCCGCGCAAAGTCCTCGAAGTCGGCACGGGCTGCGGCTACCAGACCGCCGTGCTCGCGCCGCTGGTAGCGACGCTCTACAGCGTCGAACGCATCGCGGCGCTGCAGGTCAAGGCACGGCAGATCCTGCGCGACCTGCGCATTGCGAACGTGTACATGAAACACGGTGACGGCTTCGAAGGCTGGGCGGCCTACGCGCCCTTCGATGGCATCATCGTCGCCGCCGCCTCGTATGCCGTGCCGCCGGCGCTGCTGGAGCAACTGGCCGATGGCGGCCGGCTCGTGATCCCCGTCGGCAACGACCGTGAGCAGCAACTGCTGCGCATCACCCGTCGCGGTGATCGCTACGAGCGTGAGGTGCTCGGGCCGGTGATTTTCGTGCCACTGCTGCAGGGCCTCGCCTAGGCGATCCGTGCGGCCAGCTCAAACGATCAGCGCGGCTGCGACGCTCCTGCCTTCGGTAACCAGCACGTTGTACGTGCGGCAAGCGGCGGCGGTGTCCATTACCTCCACGCCGATCCGCTGTTCGTGCAGGATGCGCAGGACCTGGACGTCGGGAAACTGCTGCCGCACGCCGGTGCCCAGCAGTACGACCTCGGGCGCCAGGCCGAGCAGAGGCTCGAGGTCGGCCGCCGTCAGTTCCCGTGCCGTCGTGGGTCGCCAGGGCGCGATGATCGCTGTCGCCGTGACGATCAGGCTCGTCGAATGCGTGCGTTCGCCGATGCGCAACTGTCCCGGGTCGTAACTGCGCACCAGGTTCGTGCCGGCCGGGTTTTCGAGCTGGAGCTTCATGTCCTTACGATACTGCATGCGTCGCGCGAGTTCACGGCAGCACCCGTTACCGACTGGAGGTGCCTCCTGATGGCGGCTGCGCGTGTGCGCGTTGCGCTGCCCTGGTTGCAGGCGGCGCTGGCCGAGACGTCGGCGAACGACTCGCTGCCGGCTATGAATGCGCTGCGCTGGCTCGGCGGTCGCGGGCGGTTGATGTCGGGCGAGCCACGAGCCTGGCGTGAATGGCTGCTCGAACCGGTCGGCGGAGCGGATCTCCTGTCGCGCTGGCCCGCCGGGCCCGCACTGGCGCTGGAAAACGGACTGACTGCGACTGGTCCAGGCTCCTGGTGTGTTGCGCAACCGGTGCATTTCGCGGCTGGTCTCGATCACCTGCGTCTCGCGCCACTTGCCCAGGCGGCACTTACTGAAGACGACGCCAGGGCACTCGGCGCACGAGTGAGTTCGCATTTCGGGACCGACGAGCTGACCGTCGCGGCATTTGTCCAGGACGCATGGCTGCTGCGCTTTGCCCGTGCCATCGACTGTTCGACTCAGCCTCCGGACGCCGTCGTAGGCCAGAACGTGCACGACTTCATGCCCGCTGGCCGCGACGGCGCGCGCATTCGCAGCCTGATGAACGAGATCCAGATGCTGTTGCACGAGCATCCAGTGAATCAGCGCCGCGAGCGGTCTCGTCGACTACCTGTGAACGGTTGGTGGCTCTGGGGTTTCGGCGACGGAGTGGCGGACGCGCCGGGCTCGGGCAACAATCGCTGGCGCTTGCACAGCGACGATCGCTGGTTGCGCGCGCTCGGGCACGCGCTGGGCAACGACACAGGCGACGTCAACACCGTCTGGAGCGGGACGCTGCGTGGTGATACGTTCATCGCCCTGTCGCAGCCGCCCGCCGAGCGGGTCGAGGAGTCACTGGCGTCCGTCGACGCAGGTCTGCTGTCCATGCTGGCATCGAACGTGCGCGCTGGCAGGATGCAAAGCCTCGCCCTGCTGGTCGGCGGCGCGGTGTTGCATATCGACTCGACCGCCCGGTTCCGGTTCTGGCGCCGGCCGGTCGCTGTATCGCAATTGCTCACATGACGTCGCTACCCCGGATTCTGCGGCGCACCTCCAGCGCCGAATTGCAGGCGGCGTTGCCGGCGACGCTGCATCCCGTGCTGCGTCGCGTGTACGGGGCCCGGCCGATCGCCGGCGCCGACGATCTCGCGCTGCGGCTCGACCAGTTGCTGCCGGTCAGCACGCTGGACGGTGCGCAGAGCGCGGCCGAACTGCTGGCCTCGGCCCTTCGCACCGGCAGGCGAATACTGGTCGTTGGCGATTTCGACGCGGACGGTGCGACGAGCACCGCGCTGATGATGCGGCAACTCACGGCGCTCGGCTTCGAACAACCGGATTTCCTGGTGCCCGATCGCTTCCGGTTCGGTTACGGCCTCACGCCGGAGATTGTGCGAGTCGCGACCGAGCGCAAACCCGGTCTCATCGTGACCGTGGATAACGGTATCTCGTCGCTCGAGGGGGTCGAGGAGGCGCGACGTCACGGCATCGACGTGCTCGTGACCGATCATCATTTGCCAGGGCGCGAGCTGCCGGCCGCTGCCTGCATCGTGAACCCCAATGTTCCCGGCAACCGCTTCGCCTCGAAGTCGCTGGCGGGCGTGGGCGTGGCGTTCTACGTGATGGCCGCGCTGACCCACGAATTGCGCAAGCGCGATGCACTGCCGACGGGTGTCGACACGAATCCGGCACGCCTGCTCGACCTCGTCGCGCTCGGGACGGTGGCCGACGTCGTGACACTCGATCTCAACAATCGCGTGCTCGTTGCGCAGGGACTGCAGCGCATCCGTCGTGGCCGCTGCGTCGCGGGACTGCGGGAACTGCTCGAAGCGTCGGGCCGGACGCTTGCCGGCGTGACGGGGCAGGACCTGGGTTTCCAGGCGGGTCCGCGGCTCAATGCAGCCGGACGCCTCGACGACATGTCGCGTGGCATTCGCTGCCTGCTTGCGGACGACCCGACGCAAGCGCGCGCCCTGGCGCTGGACCTGGCCCGGCTCAACACGGACCGCAAGGAGCTCGAGGCGAGGATGCAGCTCGAGGCCCTGTCGTTGATCGATGCGCGCATCGCGTTGCTCGAGGGCCACGTACCGGCCGGTGTCTGCGTTTACGACCAGGGCTGGCACCAGGGCGTGATCGGGCTCGTGGCGTCACGCGTGAAGGAGCGGCTGCATCGGCCGGTGATCGCCTTCGCGCGGTCGGAGGCGGGCTGGGTCAAAGGCTCGGCGCGATCGGTTCCCGGGGTTCACGTGCGCGACGTGCTCGATGCGATCGCCACGCGCACGCCCGGACTTGTCGACAGGTTCGGTGGCCACGCGATGGCGGCGGGGCTCACGCTGCGTGAAGCGAGCCTGCCGGTCTTTGAAGCCGAATTCGCGCACGAAGTCGAACGCTGGATCGACGAAGATACGCTCGCCGGGCACCTGCACACCGACGGTGAATTGCTGGCCGGCGAATTCAACGTCGCAACTGCTGCCGCCCTGCGTGAAGGCGGGCCCTGGGGTTCGGGGTTCCCTGAGCCGATGTTCGATGGGATCTTCGGCGTGATCGACACGCGGGTGGTCGGCAATCGCCACCTGAAGCTGCGGCTGCGGGCAGCCTCCGGCGAGGCCGTCGATGCGATCGCCTTCCGGTACCTCGATGGGGTCGACGCGGCGGAAATACGGGCGAATGATCGCGTGCAGGCTGCGTACCGCACGGGAGTCGACGACTACACGGGCACGCGTAAATTGCAGCTCGTGACTGAGTGGGTCGGGAAGCTCTGAGCGCAAGTCCGTAACACCGACCCTCGATCGCCATGTCTGACGAGGGAGCCGGATGGTGGCGGTTGCCGGGGGCAGTGTGGCCCCTGCAGCGAGGTTTCGGCCGGAAATGCTAGAATTCACGGTTCCAGCCGTTTCCCTCACTCGTGACTGTTTTCGCATGGAAATCAACCCGATACGCCGGCAGATCGAAGAACTCAAGCAGCGCACCGATGCGCTCAGGGGGTACCTTTGACTATGCAGGCAAGGCTGAGCGGCTGACGGAAGTCCTGCGGGAACTCGAAGACCCGGCCGTCTGGCAGAACCCGGAACGGGCGCAGGAACTCGGCCGCGAGCGGGGTAAGCTCGACGGTGTAGTTGCCACGCTCGACAAGATGACGGGGGGCCTCGACGAGGCGGCCGAATTGCTCGACATGGCCGAAGCCGACGCTGACGAGGGCATGGTCCACTCCGTCGAACAGGACCTTGGTGGCATCGACACTCAGCTCGCGAAGCTTGAGTTCAAGCGCATGTTCCCGGGAGAGATGGACTCGCACAACGCGTTCCTGGACATCCAGGCGGGGGCTGGCGGGACCGAGGCCCAGGACTGGGCCAACATGCTGATGCGCATGTACCTGCGCTGGGGCGACAAGAACGGTTTCACGACCGAGGTGGTCGACGCCAACGGCGGTGAAGTCGCCGGCATCAAGAGCGCGACGATCAAGTTCGAAGGCGAGTACGCCTACGGCTGGCTCCGCACCGAAACGGGCGTGCATCGCCTCGTGCGCAAGAGCCCGTTCGATTCCAACGCGCGGCGTCATACGTCGTTCGCGTCGGTGTTCATCTCGCCAGAGATCGACGACGACATCGCCATCGACATCAATCCGGCCGACCTCGAGACCGACGTCTACCGTTCGAGCGGTGCGGGCGGCCAGCACGTGAACAAGACCGAATCGGCGGTGCGCATCCGGCACATGCCGTCGGGCATCGTGGTGGCGTGCCAGAGCGAGCGCAGCCAGCACAAGAACCGCTCGACGGCGATGAAGATGCTGAAGGCCAAGTTGTACGAACTCGAGGTCAACAAGCGCAATGCCGCGGCGAAGGTGCTCGAGGACTCGAAGTCGGACGTGAGCTGGGGCAACCAGATCCGTTCGTACGTACTCGACCAGTCGCGCATCAAGGATCTCCGGACCGGCGTCGAAATCGGCAACACTACTGCCGTGCTCGATGGCGACCTGAATCCGTTCCTGGAAGAAAGCTTGAAGCAAGGACTTTAGGAGGGGTTAGGGGTTAGGGGATAGGGGTTAGTCGGAAGCGCCAGTGCGCGCGCAGAAGCGTGCTGCGCGCGGATGCGCGCTGCCGACTAACCCCTAACCCCTAACCCCTAACCCCTCGCAAAGAGGGCAGAATGTCTGACGAAGAACGCAAATCTCCGGCGGTCACCAACGCTGACGAGAACCATCTGATCGCCGAGCGCAAGGCGAAGCTCGAGCGCCTGCGCGAGAAAGGCCCGGCGTTTCCGAACGATTTCCGGCGCGATGCGTCGGCCGACGAACTGCACACGGGCTACGGCGATCGCACCACCGAATGGCTCGACGCGCATCCGACGCGCGTGACGGTGGCCGGCCGCATGATGGCGAAGCGCATCATGGGCAAGGCCTCATTTGCGAGGCTTGCCGATCGCAGCGGATCGATCCAGCTGTTCCTGCAGCAGGCAGCCCTCGGCGCAACCTACGACGAGTTCAAGGGATGGGACGTCGGCGACATCGTCGGCGCCGAAGGCGCGCTGTTCAAGACGCGCACCGGCGAGCTTTCGGTCAAGGTCGAGAGGCTGCGCCTGCTGGTGAAGTCGCTGCGCCCGCTGCCGGACAAGTGGCATGGTCTGGCCGATGTCGAGAGCCGTTACCGTCAGCGCTACGTCGACCTGATCGTCAGCGACGAGAGCCGTGAAGTGTTCCGCACGCGCACGCGCATCGTGCAGTACCTGCGCCGGTTCCTCGATGCGCTCGACTTCATGGAGGTCGAGACGCCGATGCTGCAGGTGATTCCGGGCGGCGCGGTCGCGAAGCCGTTCATCACCCACCACAACGCGCTCGACGTCGACATGTACCTGCGCATCGCGCCCGAGCTGTACCTGAAGCGGCTCGTTGTCGGCGGCTTCGAGCGTGTGTACGAGATCAACCGCAACTTCCGCAACGAAGGGCTGTCGACACGTCACAATCCTGAATTCACCATGCTCGAGCTGTACCAGGCCTACGCTGACTACCGCGACCTGATGGACATGGTGGAGCGGATGTTCCAGGGCATCGCGGACATGGTCTGCGGCACCCGCAAGGTCGAGTACCAGGGCGAGACGTTCGATTTCGGCTCGGCATTTCGCCGGGTGACGGTCGAGGACCTCGTCGTGCATTTCACCCCGGGTATCGACCGCATGCGCCTGCGCGATATCGACTACCTGCGTGGTGAATGTGGAAAGCTGGGAATTCCCGTGAAGCCGGAGGATGGCGCGGGCAAGCTGCAGATCGAGATTTTCGAGAAGACGGCGGAGCACCGCCTGCTGCAGCCGACGTTCGTCTATGCCTACCCCGCCGAAGTCTCGCCGCTCGCGCGCCGTAACGATTCCGATCCGTTCCTCACCGACCGCTTCGAGTTTTTCGTCGGTGGCCGCGAGATCGCCAACGGTTTCTCGGAACTCAATGACGCGGAAGACCAGGCCGCGCGTTTCCGCGAGCAGGTTGCGCGCAAGACCGGCGGCGACGAGGAAGCGATGTTCTACGACGCCGACTACGTGCGGGCGCTGGAATACGGCATGCCGCCCACAGCGGGCCTCGGGATCGGCGTCGATCGCATGGTGATGTTGTTTACCAACTCACCGTCGATCCGCGACGTGCTGCTGTTTCCGCACATGAAGCCGGAATAGGGCGGGAAGGGCAGGAAGGGGAGGAAGGTGAGGAAGGTGAGGAAGGTATTGATCGGAGGTACTGCCACCAGTTCGTGTTGGACTCAGGGTGGGTATGCGCTGGAAGGGACATTTGCCAGGGCAAGAACGACCACCCCTGAACCGCCAATACCCTGCTGGCGGAATTGGTAGATTCGTATATCAGCTGTCGGCTGAATCTTTCCTGGATCCCGGACGCAGCGCGTGGCAAATCCGATTTGCCCGGGAGATCAAGCGATGATTCGTCAGTGCTTACTCTTAACCCTTCTTTCTTTCGTGGCATTTCCAGCGGGCGCGGACTGGCGTGCCACCACGCCGGCAGCTGCAGAGTCGGTGAAGATACCGAGAATTGCTGCCGTGCTTGAAGCAGCCATGCGCTTTGACCAGGCGATACTGTCAAAGGACGAAGCGGCATTCGAAAGCATGTTTGCCGTTGATGCCGTAGTGAACAATCCATTCAACAGGATCGCGACAAAGCAAGATGCGGTCAATAACCTGCGAACCGGGTTGATCGATTACACGAGCCTCGACCGATCCATAGAGTATGCAGCAACACGCGGCGAACATGAGGTTGTGCTGATGGGAGAAGAGACGTTGACTCCGGTGGGCAAAGCCAGGTTTGCCGGCAAACACGTTCGGCGTCGTACTACCGAGATCTGGACTGACGTAACAGGCTCATGGCAACTCTGTTTGCGCCAGGCAACGATTTACTCTGCAGAGTAGCCGAGCTGCGGCCTCTCAATTCGTTCAAGCAGAAGCCGCTTTTCGGCCCGGCTTCGCTCAACGGCTGATCATCCGCCTGCCAGAGTGCTCGACACCCGCTTGGGGTCGATTCTCCCCCTCGAGCGTCCTTTCGGCGTGAAGCGCCAACAGGACGTGTAACACCAACACTACCTGGTGACGGAACCCAGTCGGAAGCGGAACCTCCGCGCGTGAACTTCGGATTCTGCCCTTCCTCGCCCTTCTTGACCTTCCAGTCCTACCTGCCTTCCAGGCCGTACGGGAGCCGGCGCGGCTCGGCGCTGCGCCCATCCTCCAGCTGGAGCACCTTTCCTGCCGCATCGAGGTTCGTGACCGCCAGCAATTCGATGCCGTCATCGGTTACCGCGGTCACCAAAACGTCGGCGGCCTTGGCGCCATCGAGCAGCAGATGCGCAAGCGGCGCCGGGGCAGCGCCACCCGCCGCCAGGTGGAAACGCATGGTGCGTCGCCTGACACGACCGAGATGGTGCGTCCGGGCGACGATCTCCTGCCCCGTGTAACAGCCTTTCGTGTAACTGACGCCGTCGATCAGGTCGACATTGAGCATCTGCGGAATGAATTTCTCCGAAGTCGCCGCAGATACGTGCGACAGTCCGGCGGCAATGTCGGCAGCGAGCCACTCGGCTTGTCCGAGCGGACTGGGCCGGTTCAACGAAAGACCGCTGATCGAACGCCAGGCCACCGGGGGCGCCGCAATCACTTCGCGACCGGGCGCGTACTGGAACGTCACGACTTCGGTCGTGCCCGCGAGCGGCACGGGCGACATCGTGAGTGCGGCCTCGTCGAACACGCGGTGTGCCTGGGCCGCTGCAGCTGCGTCGCCGGTGAGGATTGCGCCGACGTTCAGGTCAGCGGCCTGCAGGATCTCGACCTTGGAGCGCAGGACGAACTTGCGCAGGTGCGTCGCCACTTTCCCGAGCAGGTCGGCGGGCAGCAGCGCGTAGATGGCGTCGTCGGTCTGGCGGAAGCGCACGAGCGCAATGACGCGACCCTGATTCGTGCAGCATGCCGCCACCTGGGTTCGGCCGTCTGCCAGCAGGCGCACGTCGTTGGTGAACTGACCCTGCAGGAAAGTGACGGCATCCGCGCCACCGATGCGCAATACGCCGAAAGCCGGCAGCAACACGGCGCGCAGGGCTTCTGTGGAATCGTCGTTCATTGCTCAACCAGTTTCGCTGTCAACGGCACAGTCGGACCATAGCCCAAGCGCTAAGTGGAGAACATAGGCAACATCTGGCAAGATCGCGTGTTGATATGAAGCCTTCGCAAGACGAGCTGACCGCCCACCCGATCAACCCCATGGCCGTGCCCCCTGCGAGCCCGTGTGACGTTGTGCCCGAGGTCAAGCCCCAAACCCACGCAAAGCCGTCATCGCTGGTCCTGCCGCGTGAGATCGGCGGTCGGGAGGGTCCCGAGCCGACGCGGTTCGGTGACTGGGAAAAGGCGGGGCGTTGCATCGACTTCTAGCGTACCGGATTCCCGAGGAGAGGTAGCGTCATGGCACAGCCCGAGCGGCCGCTGTCCCCGTTCATGCAGTACCGTTGGCAGTACACCAACACCCTGTCGATCCTGCATCGGATCACGGGCATCCTGCTGAGCCTGTGCTTTTTCGTGCTGGTCTACTGGCTCGCCGCTGCGGCTTCCGGACCGGACCGCTACGCCAGCGCGCTCGCCACGATCGGTTCACCGCTGGTCCGGTTGCTGCTGGTCGGGGGCCTGTTTTCATTCTCGTTCCACCTGCTGAACGGCATCCGGCACCTGTTCTGGGATGCGGGTTACGGTTTTGAGCTGCCAATCGCACGCAGGACCGGTTGGGCAGCAGCGATCGGCGCGGTCGTGCTGACGACGGTGCTGTGGAGCGTGCTCAGTGCGTCGCTCGGAGGTGCCGCATGAGCCTGCGCAGTCCGCTCGGCCGCGTGCTCGGCCTGGGCTCCGCCAAAGGTGGGTCCGGCCACTGGTATTCGCAGCGAGTCACGGCCGTTGGGCTCGTCATTCTCGGTTGCTGGTTCATCGCGTCGCTCGCGCTGCTCGGTACCGGTGCCCCGCACGCGGCGGTGATCGGCTGGCTGCATTCGCCGTTCTCGGCAGTGATGGCGCTGCTGCTCGTCGCAGTCACCGCCTATCACGCGCAGCTGGGCCTGCAGGTCGTGTTCGAGGATTACATCAGCGACAAGGGCACGCGTCTGGTCGTGCTGGTCGCACTCAAGTTCGCGCTCGTCGTTGCCGCGTTGATCGCCATCCTCGCCGTGTTGCGCATCGCGTTCGGAGTCCAGGCATGACCACTGCGGATTACACGTTCACCGATCATACGTACGACGTGGTCGTCGTCGGCGCTGGTGGCGCCGGACTTCGTGCCACTTTCGGCCTCGCCGAGCAGGGCCTCAACACGGCGTGCATCAGCAAGGTGTTCCCGACGCGCAGCCACACGGTCGCCGCGCAGGGCGGCATCAGCGCGGCGCTCGGCAACATGGGTGAGGATGACTGGCGATTCCACTTCTACGACACCATCAAGGGCTCGGACTGGCTCGGCGACCAGGACGCGATCGAGTTCATGTGCAAGGAAGCGCCGGCGGCGATCCTCGAACTCGAGCACTACGGCTTGCCGTTTTCCCGGACCGAGGACGGCAGGATTTACCAGCGCCCGTTCGGCGGCATGACGACGCATTACGGCAAGGGCATCGCGCAGCGGACGTGCGCCGCGGCGGACCGCACCGGCCACGCAATGCTGCACACGCTGTACCAGCAGTCGCTCAAGCATGAGGCGCGTTTCTTCATCGAGTACTTCGCCGTCGACCTGATCATGGAAGACGGCGCGTGCCGCGGCGTCGTGGCGCTCGACATGTCGACGGGCCAGCTGCACCGCTTCCGCGCGCACACCGTGATCCTGGCGACGGGCGGCTACGGCCGCGCGTTCTTCTCGTGCACGTCCGCGCACACCTGCACTGGCGACGGGGGCGGCATGGCGCTGCGTGCCGGGCTGCCGCTGCAGGACATGGAGTTCGTGCAGTTTCACCCCACCGGTATCTACGGTGCGGGCTGCCTCATCACCGAGGGCGTGCGAGGCGAAGGCGGGTACCTCACCAATTCGGCGGGTGAGCGCTTCATGGAGCGCTACGCGCCCAACGCCAAGGACCTCGCCTCGCGCGACGTCGTCAGTCGTTCGATGACGATCGAGATCCGCGAGGGCCGGGGCGTAGGTCCGCTCAAGGACCACATCCACCTGCACCTCGAACACCTCGGCGCCGCCGTCATCCAGGAACGCCTGCCGGGAATCGCCGAGACGACGCGAATCTTCGCGGGCGTGGACGTCACGCGCGAACCGATTCCGGTGCTGCCGACCGTGCACTACAACATGGGCGGAATTCCCTGCAACGTGCACGGCGAGGTGGTGACGCTGCGCAACGGCAATCCGGATTCGGTGGTCCCGGGCCTCATGGCAGTGGGCGAAGCGGCCTGCGTGTCCGTGCACGGCGCGAACCGCCTCGGCTCCAATTCACTGCTGGACCTCGTCGTGTTCGGTCGTGCGGCCGCGCATCACTGCGGCAAGACGATCAAGCCCGGCACGTCGCACAAGCCGCTGCCGAAGGATGCGGGTGACCTGGCCATCAGCCGGCTCGACAGGCTCCGCAACGCGAAGGGCAAGCGTCGCACAGCGGAGATTCGTCTCGACATGCAGCGTGTGATGCAGAACCACGCGGCGGTGTTCCGCACCGGCGAGACGCTCGACGAGGGCGTGCAGAAGCTCGACGATGTCTTCGCCACGTTCGCCGACGTGCAGGTCGCTGACCGCTCGCTGATCTGGAATACGGACCTGATCGAGACGCTCGAGCTCGACAACCTGCTCGCGCAGGCGCTGGTGACGATGTCGTCGGCGGCCAACCGCAAGGAAAGCCGTGGCGCCCATGCCCGTGAAGACTTCAGGGACCGCGACGACGTGACCTGGCTCAAGCACACCCTGGCCTGGGTCGATGCCTCGGGCAAGGTCGGCATCGACTACCGTCCGGTGCACATGAACACGCTCACGAGCGACGTCGAAGCCATTCCGCCAAAGGCCCGAACCTACTGAGTGACTAGTGATTAGTGATTAGTGACTAGTAAGGCGGGATCGTGGTAATCGTCATCAGTCACTGCACTCCAATCACCGGGCACTAATTACTAATCACTACTCACCAATCACTTCTCCCACCCATGTCCCAATTCAGACTTCCCGCAAATTCCCGTGTCCAGGCCGGCAAGAGTCACGCGGCCCGGTCGGGTGCGAAGAACATCAAGACGTTCCGCGTCTATCGCTTCGACCCCGACTCGAGCCAGAAGCCGCGCGTCGACACCTACCCGTCGACATGGACACCTGCGGTCCGATGGTTCTCGACGCGCTGATCAAGATCAAGAACGAAGTCGACTCGACGCTGACGTTCCGTCGCTCTTGCCGCGAAGGAATCTGCGGTTCGTGCGCGATGAACATCGACGGGGTGAATACGCTGGCGTGCACCAAGGCCATCGGCGAGATCAAGGGCGACGCGAAGATCTACCCGTTGCCGCACCTGCCGGTGGTCAAGGACCTCGTACCCGACCTCACCAACTTCTACGCGCAGTACGCTTCGGTGAAGCCGTGGCTGCAGACGCGGACGCCGGCGCCGCCCGACCGCGAGCGCCTGCAATCGAAGGAAGACCAGGAAAGAATCGACCGTCCGTCGGCATGCATCCTGTGCGCCTGCTGCTCGACGAGCTGCCCGTCGTACTGGTGGAACAGCGACCGCTTCCTCGGCCCGGCGGCGCTGCTCGCTGCGTACCGCTGGATCATCGACACGCGCGACGAGGCCACGGGCGAGCGCCTCGACGAGCTCGAAGACCCGTTCCGCCTCTATCGTTGCCACACGATCATGAATTGCGCGCAGGCCTGCCCGAAGGACCTCAATCCGTCGAAAGCCATTGCGGAGATCAAGAGGATGATCGTCGAGCGGCAGCACTGATGCGCCGTTCAGCCTCTCCCGCGCCAGCGCGAGGGGTCGACCGCAGCTCGGGTGAGGGCAGGTGACGGCTCCCGCCGACTTCAACATGGCACGGCTGCGCTGGCGCTGCCGGCGTGGCATGCGGGAGCTCGACGTCATGCTCGCCCGGTACCTCGACCGGGTCTGGGCGACGGCGTCATCCACCGAACGCGACGCATTCCTGCAATTGGTCGAACTGCAGGACCCCGACCTGTTCGGGTATCTTGTGGGCCGGGCCACCCCGGCCGAGGAATCCCAGCGTGCGATCATCGCCTGCATCCGTCGACTCGAGCCTTGAGCTGCCCCCGGTGACTGCAGCCGACCTGGCCGTGGGCGCGATGGTGGCGCTGGCAACGGCGTTCCTGGCGTGGGCCGTTGTTCGCTCCGGCGGTTCGGTGACAGCTTCCCTGCTGCTGTTGCTGGCCGGCAATTCGATCGTGGCGCTCCAGGCGCGCTCATGGATGCGCTCCAGGGGCAATCCGGCCCGACGGCTCGTGGCCTGCACGGACGGCTCGCTCTGGCTGCTCACGGCGGGACGGGACCCGTGCCAGACGACGATCGGCGTCGGCACGCGAACGCTAGGCCCCTCGGTATTCCTCGATCTGCAGGTGGAATCCACCCCGGCTGGCGAGCGGTTCCGCACCTGGCTGACTCCGTTCGACGTGCCAGCTGCGGCCATTCGCCGGTGGACTGTCGTCCTGCCCCGGTCGGGGCGCTTGGCTTGTTCGTGATCAGGCGGCAACTGCGCTAGCCTAGCCATGCAAGCCATGCAGAACTTTCCCCCGTCGGACGAGTCTATGAAGTCGCGAGAACCCGGGGACGATGATGCCGGCGTGCCTGCGGGCGCCGAGCAAAGCGACCTCGAACTCGTGCGGCGGGCCCAGCAGAACGAACGCGGCGCGTTCGACCTGCTGGTGCTCAAGTACCAACACAAGGTCATCAAGCTGGTGGCGCGGCTGCTACGCGATCCGACGGAAGCCGAGGATGTCGCCCAGGAAGCCTTCGTGAAGGCGTACCGGGCCCTGGGGTCGTTTCGGGGCGACAGTGCGTTCTACACCTGGCTCTATCGCATCGCGGTCAATACGGCCCGCAATTCGATCGCCTCGCGCCAGCGCCGACCCTTGGACTACGAAGCGGAACTCTCGGAAAGCGAGCAGAACAACGTGGCGGCGCGACTCAAACACGACGACACGCCCGAGGCGACGGTCCTCTCCGAAGAGATTCGCCAGACCGTCAACAGCGCGATCGAGCAACTGCCCGAGGACCTGCGCACGGCCATCGTGCTGCGCGAAATCGAGGGCCTCAGTTACGAAGAAATCGCGGTGGCAATGGATTGTCCGGTGGGCACCGTCCGGTCGCGTATCTTTCGTGCCCGTGAAGCCATCGACCGCGCTTTGAAACCCCTGCTCGACTGAAACCAAGTGCCGAGAACGAAATGACCGACCAGATTCGTGAACAGCTTTCGGCCCTGCTGGATGGCGAACTGCCACGGGACGAAATGGGCCTGCTCATGCGGCGCCTCGAGAAAGATCCCGAGTTGCGTCGCGCGTTCGGCTCCTACGCCCTGATTGGTGAAACGTTGCGCGCCCCAGGCGGTCGGATTGCCACACCCTCGTTCGCGGCGCGCGTGAGCGCCGCCATCGACGAAGCCCCGGTCCTGGCCGAGAAGGCCTCCACGGCACGCCCGGGAGCCACCGTCCAGGTGCAGCAGCACGTCGCGCTCTGGAAGCGACCGATGGTGCGTACGGCTCTTGCCGCCAGTGCAGCTGTCTCCGCAGTGCTGTTGTTCCGACCTGACGTTACGCCGGTTGCCCAGCTCGAAGTCACGCCAGCCAATTCGTTCGCCATGTCGGCAAGCCCGACGCCGGCGCAGAGCCAGCGCCTCGCGGGCTACATGGTCGCCCACAGCCAGTTCTCGACGCCGATGGTCCGGCGCAACGTGCTCTCGAGCCTCCTCGCCGCTGATCCTGGCATCGCGCGCGTTTCGTACGAGATGGGAGAGGCTCCCTAGCAATGAGTCGATACGCGATGAGGCGAGCCGCGGTCTGCATCGCTGCCTGCCTGCTGGCGTTCTCGGCTCGCGCCGAAGACGACGCGCGGGCCTGGATCGAGCGCATGACGGAGTCGCTCGCCACACGCAACTACGACGGCTTGTTCACGCATTCGACCGGACGCCAGGCCGAGACGATGCGCATCGTGCACCGGGTCGACAACGGCAAGAGTTTCGAACGCCTGGTATCGCTGGACGGCAGTGGCCGTGAAATCGTGCGCACGCGCGAAGAAGTCCACGCCTACTTGCCGGACCGCCGCGTCGTGATCGTGGAGCCGCGCGGCGACGACGGCTCGTTGCTCAAGTCGCTGCCCACCCCGGGCCCCGCGCTCGATCGCAACTACGAGCTTGCCGTCGGCCCGAAAGGCAGTCGCCTGCTGGGCCGCGAGGTTCGCGTAATCGACGTACGGCCCAAGGACATCTACCGCTACGGCTACCGCCTCTGGCTCGACGAAGAGACGGCCATGCCACTGCAGTCGGTCGTGACGAATGGCATCGGCAACCCGATCGAGGTCATTCGCTTCACGCAACTGCAGATGAAGGACAGGATTCCGGCCCACGACATCGAGCCTACTGTCGATGCCACCGGGTTCCAGTGGGTCCGCACCGGCCGCAAGCTGGCCGCCATGCCGCAGCTGCCGAACAAAGGCGCCTGGCGGCCGTTGCGCCTGCCGCCGGGGTTCCGGCTCGTGGCCAGCCGGCTGCAGCCGATCCCTGGTTCGCCAATGCCGGCCCAGCACCTGATCTTTTCGGACGGTATCGCAGCCATCTCCGTCTTCATCGAGCCCGGCACGCAGACGGGACCGCGTCCGCCCGAAACCTCCACCATGGGATCGGCCAACGCCTATTCGACGAGCGTGCACGGGCACGTGATCACCGCGATCGGCGAGGTGCCCGCGGCCACCGTGCGCGAAATCGCCAACTCGGTCGTGCCCGTCCAGGGCTCTGACGTCCCGGCTGATTCCCCGGCCGGCTCTGCCCGCTGAGCCATGGGGCAGGTCATCGGGGTCGTTACCCGGGTCGAGGCCGGTCGGGCCCGCGTCGAATGTGGCGTTTCCAATCAGCCCGCCTGCGGTAGCTGTGCAGCCGGACGCGGCTGCGGCTGGCAACGGTCGAACCAACCCCGCCGGCTCGAGATCGACACGCAACAGGGCACGCGAACGCTTGAACCGGGCGACCGGCTTGAAGTGCGGATCGACGATGCCCGCCTGTTGCGGGCTGCCTGCCGGTTGTACCTGCCGCCCCTGGCCGGTTTGCTGGCCGGCCCGGCCATGCTCCGGGTAGCGGGCTGGGAGCAGGGGGGCACCCCGCTGCTGGGGGCGTTGCTCGGCCTGGTGGCCGGTGGCTTCCTCGCCTGGAGATGGACGAGGGTGGGGGTGCCGGTGCGCTGGCAGTGGCTTGGTGCCTCCGACACCACCTTGTCAGGCCAGGCATGACTTCGGCCGCGCTCTCGCTCGCGCTGTACGTCCGCGACGGTTGTTACCTCTGCGACGAGTTTCTGCTCGATTTCTCGCTCGACCACCCGGGTCTGCTGGACACCCTTGCCACGCACGACGTTGATGCCGAACCAGCACTGGTATGGGAGTTCGGGCTGCGCGTTCCGGTGCTCACGGTCGACGGTCACGTGGCTTGCGAAGGCCGTTACGATCGTGACAAGGTCGCTGCAGCCCTCGGGTTATAATCACGGGTTTTGACGCGCCCGAACCCCGGGTTGCGCCGGATGACCTGGGTCCCGATGAAACTGATCCGCAACTTCTCCATCATTGCGCACATCGACCACGGCAAGTCGACGCTCGCCGACCGTTTCATCCAGACTTGCGGCGGGTTGCAGGATCGCGAGATGCAGGCGCAGGTGCTCGACTCAATGGACCTCGAGCGCGAGCGCGGCATCACGATCAAGGCGCAGAGCGTCTCGCTGCGCTACAAGGCGCGCGACGGCGAGACATACCAGCTGAACATGATCGACACGCCGGGGCACGTCGACTTCTCATACGAGGTCTCGCGCTCGCTCGCGGCGTGCGAAGGCGCGCTGCTCGTCGTCGACGCGGCGCAGGGCGTCGAGGCGCAGAGCGTCGCCAACTGCTACACGGCCCTCGAGCAGGGACTCGAAGTCGTGCCCGTGCTCAACAAGATCGACCTGCCATCGGCCGACCCTGCAAAGGTCATCAAGGAAATCGAAGAGATCATCGGCATCGAGGCCGAAGACGCCGTGCGCGTCAGCGCCAAGACCGGCGAAAACGTCGACGAGCTGCTCGAGGAACTCGTGCGGCGTGTGCCGCCGCCAAAAGGCGAGCCGGACGGTCCGCTGCAGGCGCTCATCATCGACTCGTGGTACGACAGCTACGTCGGCGTCGTGTCGCTCGTGCGCGTCGTGAACGGATCGATCCGCACCGGCCAGAAGATCCGCGTCTGGACCACGGGCCGCGCGCATCAGGTGGACAAGCTCGGCCGGTTCACGCCGAAATCGCTCGTGGCCGATGCGCTCTACACGGGCGAGGTCGGCTTCGTCATCGCGGGCATCAAGGAAATCGACGGCGCACCCGTCGGCGATACCATCACGCTCGACAATCGTCCATGCAGCGAGCCGCTGCCGGGCTTCAAGACGATCAAGCCACGCGTGTTCGCCGGCCTGTTCCCGGTGAGCAGCGACGACTACGAGGCCTTCCGCGACGCACTGCAGAAGCTGAAGCTCAACGATTCCGCGCTGAACTACGAGCCCGAGGTATCCACGGCGCTTGGCTTCGGTTTCCGCTGCGGTTTCCTCGGCCTGCTGCACATGGACATCGTGCAGGAGCGGCTCGAGCGCGAGTACGAGCTGTCGCTCGTCACCAGCGCGCCGACCGTGGTCTACGAAGTGCTGACGACCGACGGCGAGATCGTCAACGTCGACAACCCGGCCAAGCTGCCGCCGGTCGACAAGATCAAGGAACTGCGCGAGCCGATGATCGTCGCCAACATCCTGCTGCCGCCGGACTACGTCGGCCCGGTGATGAAGCTCTGCCTCGACAAGCGCGGCGTGCAGAAAAAGCTGCTGTACCTCGGTAACCAGGTTTCGATGCAATGGGATCTGCCGCTCGCCGAAGTCGTGCTCGACTTTTTCGATCGCCTCAAGAGCTGCAGCCGCGGCTACGCCTCGTTCGATTACGAATTCGACCGGTTCCAGGCGGCGCCGCTGGTGCGGCTCGACATCCTGATCAACGACGACAAGGTCGACGCGCTCTCGATCATCAGCCACCGCGACTCTGCCTATCAGCGGGGCCGCGAGCTGGTCGACAAGATGCAGGAGCTGATCCCGCGGCAGATGTTCGAGGTGGCGATCCAGGCTGCCATCGGCGCGCACGTCATCGCCCGCTCGACCGTCAAGGCGCTGCGCAAGAACGTCCTGGCGAAATGCTATGGCGGCGACCTTTCGCGCAAGCGCAAGCTCCTCGAGAAGCAGAAGGAAGGGAAGAAGCGCATGAAGAGCATCGGCCAGGTGGAAATCCCGCAGGAGGCTTTCCTGGCCGTGCTGCAGGTGGGACGCAAGGAGTGATTTTCACTCCCGCTTGCACAATGTGACGCAAAGCATTGATTCCGCGAGATAATTAACCAATACTCCGCCCCGTTCCAAGAGGTGCTGCTTGGTCTTCGACTTTTCATTTTTCCTGGTCCTCGCTGCGCTGGTCACCGGGCTGGTCTGGCTGGTCGACGCCCGTGTGTTCCGCCCGCAGCGCCAGCGGAGGGCGGGCAGCGCCGCCGGTGGCCCGCCCGAACCCATACTGGTCGAATACGCACGGTCGTTCTTCCCGATCATCCTGCTCGTGCTGGTGATCCGCTCGTTCCTGTACGAGCCGTTCCGCATTCCGTCCGACTCGATGATGCCGACGCTGCTCGACGGCGACTTCATCTTCGTCAACAAGTTTACGTACGGCCTGCGCCTGCCGGTGATCAATGCCGAGATCGTGCCGCTGGGTGTGCCTGCCCGCGGCGACGTCGTGGTGTTCCGCCTGCCGTCGGATCCGGCAACCAACTACATCAAGCGCCTGGTCGGACTGCCGGGCGATCACGTGGTGGTGCGTGATAAGCGCGTCTGGATCAACGACGAGTTGCAGGACGTCACGCTCGACGGCTACTCCGAGCCGTACGGCAGCACGCCCCGGGCGCAGATCGGGATCGAACACCTGGGTACCGTCGAGCACCGCACGCTCTATATCGGCGAGCGCCCGTCGGTGGACTTCGACGACGTGGTACCGGCGGGCCACTTTTTCTTCATGGGCGACAACCGGGACAACAGCCGTGACAGCCGGTTCCCGGAAGTCGGCTATGTGCCGGCTGACAACGTGGTCGGCAAGGCCGTCCGCATCTGGCTGAACTGGAAGTTACCGAACGCACCCCTGTGGGACCGCATCGGCAAGGCCATCCATTGAACTCGAAAGGGAGATCCGTGATGAGACCACGTGAACGCGGCGCGACGTTTCTCGGCATCGTCGTTATCCTGCTGATCCTCGGCTCGGCGCTGTATGCGGGCATCCGGCTCGTGCCGGTGTACCTCGAGTACACCAAGGTCGCGCGCTCGCTCGAGCAGGTGCGTGACGAACACGCTGCCATCGACACCAACCCGGCGCTCATCCGCCGCTCGCTCGAGCGCCGCTGGGACGTCGAGGACATCAGCAGCATCGGCTGGAAGGAGATCGAGATCGACAAGACCGCCGAAGGCTACGACATGATCGCGTCCTACGAGGCCGAGCAGCCGTTCGTCGCGAACGTGTACCTCCTGGTCAAGTTCGACAAGTCGGTCTCCATCCCACAGTGACGGCGGCCCTTGCTGAACGCCGATGAATGGTCCGCACGGCGGCTCGGGTATCGCTTTCGTGATCCCGGGCTGCTGGAGGCAGCGCTGACCCACCGCAGCGCCAGCCGCACGAACTACGAACGCCTCGAATTCCTCGGTGACTCGGTCCTCAACTTCGCGATCGCGCTGCTCGCGTTCCGCACCTTTCCGGATGCCCCCGAAGGCGACCTCAGCCGGTTTCGCGCCGCGCTCGTGAGCAGTCCGACGCTCGCAGCGATCGGCAGTGAACTCGACCTCGGCAACCAGTTGCGACTCGGCAGCGGCGAACTGAAGTCGGGCGGCTTCCGCCGCGATTCCATCCTGGCGGACAGCCTCGAGGCGATTCTCGGCGCGATCTACCTCGACGGCGGCATCGAGGCCGCGCGTGACGTGGTGCACAGGCTGCTCGGCGAGCGCCTGCGCGAACTGCCCTCCGCCGAAACGCTCAAGGATCCCAAGACGCGCTTGCAGGAAGAACTGCAGTCGCGCGGACTCGCGCTGCCGATATACGCGCTGGAAGAAATGGGCGGCGAGCCGCACGAACAGTGGTTCGTCGCGAGTTGCGCATCCGTCGAACTTGCGTTGCGGGCGACGGGCAAGGGCTCGAGCCGGCGCCGTGCCGAGCAGGAAGCTGCACAAAGCGTGCTGGAGGCCCTCGGCCGCGCGCAGGAGCAATCATGACAGACGAATCGATCATTCCTCCCCCCGGTGCAGAGCCGACTGTTCGTTGCGGCTTTGCCGCGCTCGCGGGCCGTCCGAACGTCGGTAAATCCACGCTGCTGAACGCGCTGATCGGGCAGAAGGTCAGCATCGTAAGCCCGAAGCCGCAGACGACGCGCACGCGCATTCACGGCGTGCTGAACAAACCCGGGATGCAGATCGCGTTCGTCGACCTGCCAGGTATCCACACGAAGCAGACGCGCGCGATGAACCGGTACATGAACCGCACGGCGATATCTTCGCTGGCGGACGTGGACGTGAACCTGTTCGTGGTGGAGGCGCTGCGCTGGACCGACGAAGATGAACGCGTACTCGACGAACTGAAACAGGTGGGCCTGCCGATCGTGCTGCTGATCAACAAGGTCGACCGCGCGCATCCGAAGGAACGGCTGCTGCCCTTCATCCAGGACCTGACGCAGAAGGCCGACTTCGCCGCAGTGGTGCCGATCTCGGCGACGCGCAAGGCGACGCTGGAGAAACTGCCCGAGGTGATCGCGAAATACCTGCCCGAGCAGCCGCGCATCTTCCCGGAAGATCAGGTCACGGATTCGCCGGATCACTTCATGGCCGCGGAACTCATCCGCGAGAAGCTGATGCTGCGACTGCAGGAAGAACTGCCGTACGGCCTCGTCGTCGAGATCGAAGGCATCGGCCCGTCCGAAGACGAGCCCGGCAAGCTCGTGGTGCAGGCCGTGATCTGGGTCGAGCGTGCGGGCCAGAAGGCCATCGTGATCGGCAAGGGCGGTTTGCTGCTGAAGGAAGTCGGCCGCCAGTCCCGGCTTGACCTCAACCGGCATTTCAACCAGCCCGTGCACCTCGAACTCTGGGTCAAGGTGAAGGAAGGCTGGTCGGACGACGAGAACGCGATGCGCAAGTTCGGTTACGAATCATGACTGGAGCCCGGCGGGTCAACCTCGAACCCGCCTTCCTGCTGCACCACTATCCGTGGCGCGACACCAGCCGCATCCTCGAGCTGATGACGCGCACGCACGGTCGGGTCTCGGTGTTCTCGCGGGCCTCGCGGCAGTCGGGCTCCACGGCGACGGGCGGCGCGCTGCAGCCGTTCACGGAGTCGCTGGTTTGCTGGAGCGGCCGCGGTGAAGCCGGGCACCTGACGTCGGCCGAGCGCGTTCGTCCACCCGCCACGCTGGCCGGCGATCGCCTGATGAGTGGTTTCTACGCGAACGAGCTGCTGCTGAAGCTGCTGCAACGGAACGACCCGCATCCCTCCCTGTTCGACGCCTACGCGATCCTGATCGAGCGTCTCTACGCCCCTGACCACGATCCCGGGCGGGCGCTGCGCCTGTTCGAGAAGCGGCTGCTCGACGAACTCGGCTGGGGTCTCAACCTCGAGCACGAGGCCACGAGCGGCGAGCCACTCGAGCCGGCACGCAGCTACCGTTACGGCATCGAGGGCGGCGCGGAGCCGGTCGATGGAGTGGCGGAGGGAACCCTGATATTTTGCGGCGCGTCGCTGCTCTCGCTGGCGCGTGAGGAGCTCAGCGACGTGCGCAGCCTGGCGGATGCCCGCCGGTTGTTGCGGGCTGCGCTCGACCGGCTGCTCGACGGCCGGCCATTGCGGACACGCGAGGTAGCTCTCGAAATGCGCGCGCATGCAGGCAAGGCGGACGGAGGTTGATCCTTTGCAGCTGACCCACCCGATCAAGCTCGGCGTCAACATCGACCACGTCGCGACGCTGCGGCAGGCGCGCCGTGCGCCGTATCCCGATCCGCTGCATGCGGCGCTCGTCGCCGAGCAGTCCGGCGCGGACAGCATCACGCTGCACCTGCGCGAGGATCGCCGCCACATCCAGGACCACGACGTGCACCGCTTTCGGTCCTCGCTGCAGACGCGCATGAACCTTGAAATGGCGGCCACCGATGAAATGATCGGCATCGCGCGCCAGGTGCGGCCGCCGGACGTGTGCCTGGTGCCGGAGAGACGTACGGAGGTCACGACCGAGGGCGGTCTCGACGTGGCCGGGCAGAAGGCGCGCCTCAAGGACTGCTGCGCTGCCCTGCGCGAATGCGGCATCCGCGTCTCGATGTTCATTGACCCGGACCCGCAACAGATCGAAGCCTCGCGCGAGATCGGTGCGCCTGTCGTCGAACTGCACACGGGGGCGTACGCCGAAGCGACCGGCGAGCACCAGGCAAAGGAGTTGATGCGACTGGTCCACGGCTCGCGCTTTGGCGCGCAGATCGGGCTGAAGGTGCACGCCGGCCATGGCTTGCACTATCACAACGTGCAGCCCGTCGCGGCGATCGCGGAGATCGTCGAGTTGAACATCGGGCACGCGATCATCGCGCGCGCCGTCTTCGATGGCCTGGCCCCGGCCGTGCGCGAAATGCGGCGACTGCTGGTCGAGGCCCGGCGCGGCCTGCCCACGAGCGCACCCTGAGCACCCAGCCATGATCTTCGGCATCGGCACTGACGTCGTGCAGATCGCGCGCGTCGAAGACATCTACGCCCGGCACGGTGAACACTTCGTGCGCCGGCTGCTGCTGCCCGAGGAGGAGGCGGGATTCCGTCATTACAAGCGACCGGTGCGTTTCCTCGCGATGCGATTCGCCGCCAAGGAAGCCATCGTCAAGGCGTTGGGCACCGGCTTTGCGCATGGCATCTGGATCCGCGACGTCGGCATCGCGCCGAACGCGTGGGGCCGGCCCGAAGTGATCTGGTCCGACCGCGGGCGCGCCTTGCGGGACCGGCTCGGCGCCGGTGAGGGACACGTCACGCTCACGGACGAAGCGGGACTCGTGGTGGCCGTCGCCGTGCTGATGAAGCGTGTGGAGCAAGCGCAATGAGCATCATCAACAACGTCTTCGCGTTCGACATCGAGACAGTCCCCGACGTCGAGTTCGGCCGCAGGCTGCACGGGCTCGAAACCCTGACCGACAAGCAGGTTGGCTACGTCATGCACACGCGACAGCGCGAGCAGACCGGCAACGAGTTCCTGTCGCTCGAACAGCAGCGCATCGTCGCGATCTCGATCGCGATGCGTTCGCGTGACGGCTTCAAGGTCTGGAGTCTCGGCGAGCCGGACTCGTCTGAAGGCGAGCTGGTGCGCCGCTTCTTCGATGGCATCGAGCGCCTCGCGCCGACGCTGGTCAGCTGGAACGGCGCAGGGTTCGACCTGCCGGTGCTGCATTACCGCGCGCTGCGGCACAAGGTCCAGGCCCACCGCTACTGGGAGATGGGCGACATGGACCAGTCGTACAAGTGGAACAACTACATCAGCCGCTTTCACTGGCGGCACGTCGACCTCATGGACGTGCTCGCGGGGTTCCAGGGCCGCGGCCGCGTCGGTCTCGACCAGATGTCGAAGCTGCTCGGCTTCCCCGGCAAACTCGGCCTGTCGGGCGAGGGCGTCTGGGATGCGCACCTCCAGGGACGCAGCGGGGACATCCGCAACTACTGCGAGACCGACGTCGTCAACACGTACCTGATCTACCTGCGCTTCGAACTCATGCGTGGCCGGCTCACGCACGAAGAGCACGAGCGCGAGGTCGAGCTCGTCCGTGCGGGGCTGGCGGGAGCGGAGAAGCCGCACCTGCGGGAATACCTGGACGCGTGGACGAAATGCGCGAGCTGACCAGCCCATGAAGCGCCTGCAGATGGCGCCCGAAGAGGCGGACATCGTCGACCTCACGCACGCGGCGGAAGGCGTCGCGCGCATCGACGGCAAGACTGTCTTCGTGGCCGATTCGCTTCCGGGCGAGCGGGTGGTGCTGCGGCGAACGCATCGTCAGCGCAAGCTCGACTATGCGATCACGGAACAGGTGCTGCGCGCCAGCCCGGACCGCGTGCCGCCGAAGTGTCCTCACTTCGGTCTCTGCGGAGGGTGCGCCCTGCAGCACCTCGCGCCCGAGGCGCAACTCGCATTCAAGCAATCGCAGTTGATCGAGAACCTGTCGCGCCTCGGCGCTGTGCAGGCCGTGCGCCTGCTCGAACCGCTCCGTGGTCCGGTCTGGAATTACCGCAGGCGCGCGCGCCTCGGCATCAAGCTCGTGCCACGCAAGGGCAAGGTGCTGGTCGGTTTTCGCGAGCGTTCGTCGCCGTACGTGACCGACCTCCACGAATGTCACGTGCTGGTCGAGCCCGTGGGCGCATTGATCACGCCGCTTGGGCAGATGGTCGAGAGCCTGACCATCGCCAGCCGGGTGCCCCAGGCCGAGGTCGCGGTGTCGGACGACGTCGTGGCACTCGTGCTGCGGGTGCTCGATCCGCCGGTACCGGCAGACCTGGAACGAATGGCGGCGTTCGAACGCGAGTTTTCCGTGCGGATTTACCTGCAAGCCGGTGGCCCGGATACGATCGCGCCGCTCGACCCGTCGCGCGCACTTGCGCCGCTCGGCTATCGCCTGCCGGAGCACGGCATCGCGATCGACTTCGAGCCGACCGACTTCGTACAGATCAACGGCGCGCTGAATCGAGCCATGGTTGCACGTGCGCTCGACGTGCTGGAACCGCAGGCGGGCGAGACGGTGCTCGACCTGTTTTGCGGCCTCGGCAATTTCTCGCTGCCGCTCGCGCGGCGCACCGGCCAGGTCGTCGCGGTCGAAGGTGACGCAGGCCTGGTGCAACGGGCGCGCGGCAATGCCGAGCGCAATGGTATCCAGAACGTCGAGTTCCACGTGGCCGACCTGTTCAAGGACGTTGCGGGCCTGCCCTGGACGCGACGGCATTATGACAGCGTGCTGCTCGATCCGCCGCGGGCCGGGGCCAAGGAGATCCTGCCGGTTGTCGCCGGCAGCGGCGCCAGGCGCGTCGTGTATATTTCCTGCCATTCGGGCAGTCTCGCGCGCGATGCGGGCCTGCTCGTCCGGGAGCATGGCTTCCGGCTGACGGCGGCGGGTGTCATGGACATGTTCCCGCACACGACGCACGTCGAGGCAATGGCGGTGTTTGACCGATGAGGAACGCATGACGCACGGCAGTGCACCTGGAGTGACGGGATGACGCTCGGCCCGCTGATGGTCGACGTCGCCGGCCTGGAACTGACCGCCGAGGACCGGCGCGTCCTGTCGCACCCGCTGGTGGGCGCCGTCATCCTGTTCACGCGCAATTTCGACAGCTACGCGCAACTGGAAGCGCTGGTCCGGGAGATCCGGGCGGTACGAGTTCCGTCCTTGCTGGTCACGGTGGATCACGAAGGCGGGCGCGTGCAGCGCTTCCGGCAGGACTTCACGGTGCTGCCGGCGCAGCGCGCGGTCGGCCATGCGTACGACCTCGACCCCGAGGCCGGCCGCCGTCTCGCGTGGCAGTGCGGTTGGCTGCTCGCAGCCGAGCTGCGCTCGATCGGCATCGACCTGAGTTTCGCGCCGTGCATTGACCTCGATTACGGTGTCAGCGAAGTCATCGGTGACCGTGCGTATCACCGCGATCCCGAGGTCGTGTCTCGTCTCGCGGTCGCCTGCATGCAGGGCATGCGTACGGCCGGAATGGCTGCCACCGCGAAGCATTTCCCGGGCCACGGCGCCGTCGTCGCTGACTCGCACAGGGCGCTGCCGATCGACCGCCGGCCGTTGACCGAGCTCACCGACGAGTTGTTACCGTACCGGCGGATGATCGCGAATGGCCTGACGTCCGTGATGGTCGCGCACGTGATGTTCCCCGAAGTCGATGCAGCGCCCGCGGGTTTCTCGGCGCGCTGGATCCAGCAGGAACTGCGCTGGGGTCTCGGCTTTACCGGTGCGGTTTTCTCGGACGATCTCAGCATGGGCGGCGCAGCGTTTGCGGGCACCGTTCCTGAACGTGCTCGCCGCGCAATCGAAGCGGGCTGTGACTTGTTGCCGATCTGCAACGACCGGCCTGCCGTGCTTGCTACGCTCACCGAACTCGAAGGCGCGGCCGATCCGCTGAGCCAGGTGCGCCTCGTGCGACTGCACGGCCGGCCGATGCCGGACCGCGAACAACTGCGCAAGTTGGCGCAGTGGGTCGAATGCCAGCGTGCGATCGACCACTGCCGCGACGCGCCAAGCCTGCAACTTAACGCCTGACAACGAACCGGGGCCGCGGGGGAGTTCCAGAACGATGAATGACGCAGCGATCGTGACGACGACCAGCGACGCGCAACTGCTCGTCGAGGTGCTGCGGCACGCGCTCGACGGCATTGCCGTCGTCGAGACCCGCGACGGCATTACCCAGGTTGCGTACGGCAACGCGACGCTCGCCGCGTTGTTGCGCCGTTCGGAAGAATGGGTGGCCGGGCATCGGCTCGAGGACGTCGAAGTCGAGGCTCCCGCCGATCCCAACCTCACCACGACAGGCGTGGGTTCCCGCGTTCGGCTGAAGCGCGTCGACGGCACGCTGGTCGACTGCGAACGCTGGGCCGTGATGCTGTCGGGTGGACGGATGGCTCTCTATTACCGACCCGTGCCACGCACTTCGCCCGGCGCGCTCGCTGCGGCGCTCGAGCGCTCCAGCGGCGTCAGCACGGAAGAGCAACTGCTCGAGATGCTCGTGCGCGACTGGTCGATCGGCCAGCGTGACGGGCGCAGCGTCACGCTGATGCACTTCGAGATCGATTCCTGGGCCGAGTACCTGGAGATCTTCGGCCGCGGCGCCAGTGACAATGCGCTGCGGCAGGTCGGACGTACCATCGCCTCCGTGATGAAGCGCGCCAGCGACGTGGTCGCACGCGCGGGCCAGGGCGGGTTCCTCGTGCTTGGCGTCGCGATGGAGGCCGATGCAGCGCTGGGTTTTGCCGACCAGATCGCCTCGCGGATCCGCTCGCTTTCGATCCACCACCCGCGTTCCGTGACGGGCAAGTTCCTCACGGTGAGTGCGGGCGTGGTGACTGCACAGCCGCCGCGCGGGGCGAGCCACACCGTGATGCTGGCGGCGACCCAGGTCGCCGTGAGCGAGGCGAAGGCGAGCGGCGGCAATCGTGCCATCCGCGGGGAAATCTGAACCCTAGTGTCGCGGCACGCAGCGAGTGAGTTCGTCGAGCAGCTTCTGCGCGGCGATGAAGCGCTCTTCGGGGTCGTCCCACTTGCCCGTCACGCGGATCTTCTTCGGACCGTCGAAGCGCATGGCCCGGTTGCTCTTCTGCAGCAGCAGGATGAGCGAGCCGGGGTCGAGCGGCGTCTCGTCGCCGAACGCGACCGAACCGCTGGCACTGCCCAGGTCCATGCGCTCGATGACCAGCGGATTGGCCACCACGCGCAGTCGCGCGATGCGGAAGAGGTTTTTCGCCGGGTCGGGTAACGGCCCGAAGCGATCCATCGTTTCGGCCTGCAGGTCGTCGAGCTCGGTGACGGACTGCACCGACGAGATGCGCTTGTAGAGCACGAGCCGCGCATGCACGTCCGGCAGGTAGCCTTCAGGCAGCAACGACGGCACGTGCAGGTCGATCTCCGGCCCGTGGTGCAGCGGCTTTTCGAGCTCCGGGGTCTTGCCGGCCTGCATCGCCTTCACCGCGCGTTCGAGCAGTTCCATGTAGAGCGCGAAACCGACTTCCTGGATCTGGCCGCTCTGGCCTTCGCCGAGCAGTTCGCCGGCACCGCGAATCTCGAGGTCGTGGGTGGCAAGCACGAAGCCTGCGCCCAGGTCTTCCAGTGATTCGATCGCCTCGAGCCTGCGTGCCGCATCGGCAGTCATGGCGTTCCTGGGCGGCGCGATCAGGTACGCGTACGCCTGGTGATGCGAGCGGCCTACGCGACCGCGCAGCTGGTGCAGTTGCGCCAGGCCGAAGCGGTCGGCGCGGTCGATGATGATCGTATTCGCGGTCGGCACGTCGATGCCGCTCTCGATGATCGTCGTGCAGAGGAGCAGGTTCGCGCGCTTGTGGTAGAAATCCAGCATCACCTGTTCGAGGTCGCGTTCGCGCATCTGGCCGTGACCGATCACGATGCGTGCCTCCGGCACCAGTTCGGCCAGCTGTTGCGCCGTCTTCTCGATCGTGTCGACGCTGTTGTGGACGAAGTATATCTGGCCGCCACGGCGCAGCTCGCGCAGGCACGCCTCGCGCACGGTGGGGCCGTTCCATTCGGCTACGAACGTCTTGATCGAGAGCCGTGCGGCCGGCGGCGTGGTGATCAGCGAAAGGTCGCGCAAGCCGCCCAGCGCCATGTTGAGCGTGCGCGGGATCGGCGTCGCCGTCAGCGTCAGTACGTCGACCTCGGCGCGCAGCGACTTGAGTCGTTCCTTGTCGCGCACGCCGAAGCGGTGTTCCTCGTCGATGATGACGAGCCCGAGGTCCTTGAACCTGACGCCCGGCTGCAGCAGGCGGTGGGTGCCGACGACGATGTCCACCTTGCCGGAAGCCAGCCCGTCGAGTGCCACCTTCGACTGCGCGCCCGCGCGGAAGCGCGAGAGCAGCTCGATCTTCACGGGCCAGTCGGCAAAGCGGTCGGCGAACGTCTCGAAGTGCTGCTGTGCCAGGAGCGTCGTCGGCACCAGGACCGCGACCTGCTTGCCGCCCTGGACGGCCACGAACGCCGCGCGCAAAGCAACTTCGGTCTTGCCGAAGCCGACATCGCCGCAGATGACACGGTCCATCGGCTTGCCCGAGCGCAGGTCCTCGATCACGGCCCGGATGGCGTTCAATTGATCGACGGTCTCCTCGAACGGGAATCCGGACTCGAATGCACGCACCTGCTGGTCGTCCACCGGGAAGGCGTGGCCCTCGCGTGCGGCGCGACGTGCGTAGACGTCGAGCAACTCCGCCGCCGCGTCACGAATCTTCGCAGCCGCGCGCGCGCGCGCCTTCGTCCACTGCTCGCCGCCAAGCTTGTGCAGCGGCGCGGACTCTGCCGGTGCACCGGTATAGCGGCTGATTCGTTCGAGCGCCTGGACGGGCACGTAAAGCCTGTCGCCCTCGGCGTACTCGAGCACGAGGAACTCGGCAGTCATGCCGCCCGCGTCCATCGTCGTCAGGCCAGTGTAGCGGCCCACGCCGTAATCTTCGTGCACGACCGGGGCGCCCGGTCGCAGGTCCGCAAGCTGTTGAATGATTTTCGCGGGATCGCGGTCGGTGCGCCGCCGCCGCCGCTCCTGGCGGGCACGCTCACCGAACAGCTGTTCCTCGGCGTAAATCGTGACCGCGGGCTCGCGCAGCGTGACGCCGGAGGCGAGCGGCGCGACGGTGAGCGCGATGCGCGCGTCCGAATCGAGGAACTCGCGCCAGGTGCCGACGACCCTGGTCGTGATGGCATAGGGCCGCAGCAGTTCGAGCAGCAATTCGCGTCGACCTGCCGATTCGGCGGCCAGCAGCACGCGTCCCTCGGTGAAGCGCAGCTGGTCCGCGAAAGCATGCAGCGTCTCTTCGCGGCGCTGGTCGATGCGGGCGGACGGTGCGGGTTGGGTCCGGAAGTCCACGACCGGCACGGGCGGGACGGGATGCAACGAAATCGTCGCGGGACTGTCGGCAAGCGCTGGCAGCACCGGCGCCGCCCCGAGCAGGATGTGTGGCAACGTGGTCGTCGCGGCAAGCCACTCGTCCGCCGGAACGCAGATCTCCGCCGGATCGAGCACCGGATGCTCGATGTCGTACCGTCGTTCCTCAAAGCGTTCGACCACCGAGCGCCAGGCATCGCGCAGTCCGCCGTCATGCTCGGCGGGCAGGATCACCGTGGCGTGCGCCGGCAGGTAGTCGAGCAGGGTAGCGGTCTGCTCGAAAAACAGCGGCAGGTAGTACTCGATGCCAGCCGGGGCGAGACCCTCGCCGACGTCGCGATAGAGCGGCATACGCGTCAGGTCGCCCTCGAAGCGCGTGCGGAAGCGTCGCCGGAAGTCCTTGATCGCCCCGGATGACAGGCTGAATTCGCGGGCCGGCAGCAGGTCGAGCCGTGGCAGCTTCTCGAGCGAGCGCTGCGATTCGGCATCGAAGCTGCGGATGCTTTCGATGACGTCGTCGAACAGGTCGATCCGCAGCGGCGATTCGCTGCCCATCGGAAACACGTCGAACAGCGAGCCACGGATGGCGAAATCGCCGGGCTCACCCACCTGCGGCACGCTGGCGTAGCCGGCGCTCGTGAGGCGCAGGCGGAACTGCTCGAGATCCAGCGCCTCGCCGACCTTGAGACTGAGAGCATGGCCGTCAATGAACGTGCGTGGCGGCAGGCGCTGCAGCGCTGTCTGCAGGTCGACGATCACGATGCCGCGTTGCAGCGCGGGCAGGCGCGCCATCGTGCGCAGGCGCTGCGAAATGATGTCGGGGTGCGGCGAGAACTGGTCGTACGGCAGCGTCTCGTAACCGGGGAAGCCGAAGACTGGGACGGCGCCCGCGCAGAAGAACGCGAGTTCGTCCTCCATGCGCGCGGCCGTTGCCGCGTCATTCGTCACCAGCAGGACCGGGCCCGGTGCCTGCGTGGCCGCGCGCGCAACCTCCAGGGCCGTGGCGGCCCCGGTCAGACCGATCCAGCGCAGGCTGGGATGTTCGTTCGTGGGCAGCAGGGCGGGTTGGTCGACGGGCATCGGATTCCAGCGGGCAATAGGCGACGCTCTC
This sequence comes from uncultured Pseudomonadota bacterium, assembly GCA_963748985.1. Classification (GTDB taxonomy): domain Bacteria; phylum Pseudomonadota; class Gammaproteobacteria; order Steroidobacterales; family Steroidobacteraceae; genus RPQJ01. The sequence goes on along the minus strand of CAVVKQ010000005.1, from coordinate 72,952 downwards.
CCGCGCCTGGACGCGGCAGAGATTCGCAGGGAACGTCGACGGGGTTTCGACCCGCCCTTGGCCCGGCGCGCAGGCCGGACGCCCCCGCTTCAGGCGGGGGAGGCGGTAATTCTAGCGGTTCGGGTCAGCGGCGGAGCGTGACCGCGTGTACGACGTGGTCGTACTCGAAGAAAACGACCTTGTCCGCATAGACCCACCGAGTGATCGGTGGCTGTCCGACTGCGGCAAATCGCTCGCTCGGCGCGCCGAACTGGCGTTCCACCTGGGCCATCGTCTGGCCACGGCCCGGCGTTGCCACCGCGGTCGCAGCCGCAGGTGGATTCGCCATGTCGAGGGTCTGGGCGGGCAGGGCCGGCGCTGTCGCAAGTCCGGCCAGGCAGAGGCTGATTGCCGTAAATTTTTGCTTGCGCATGCTTCCGTGTCTCCGATGAGGCCCGTCGAACTATAACATTCGACGCGCGCGAGCCAGAGCGTGGCGGCCTAATTCCTTGTTCCAGTTCACTATCTGGCGCGGCGGGAAACGTGCAAAGCGAGGCTGCGCCGGGTAGCCTTGCGGCCTCCCGCCCCACGCGAGCCTCGATTCACGGTGTTCCACCCGTTGCCCGTCTTCGTTGGCCTGCGCTACGTCCGCACCCGCAGGCAGGGCTTTTTCGTCTCGTTCATCTCCTGGATCTCGATGGCCGGGGTGTGTCTCGGCGTCGCGGCGCTGATTACCATCATTTCGGTCATGAACGGTTTCGAGGGCGAACTGCGCACCCGCCTGGTTTCACTTACGGCGCACGCCACCGTGTCTGGCCCGCCCGAGCGGCTGGCGCAATGGCAGTCGGTCACCGACAGTATTCGAACCGTGCCAGGCGTGGAGGGCGTCGCGCCTTTCGTGGACGTGCAGGCGATGCTCGGACGCACGGGCATGCTCGAACCGGTGCTGCTGCACGGCATCGATCCGGCAGCCGAAGCGAACGTATCGTCGATCGAGCACAACCTGCTGCAGGGGAAACTCAGCGACCTCGCGCCTGGCGCGCGCGGCATGGTCATCGGTCGCGTGCTGGCTTGGCAGATCGGCGCCGAAGTCGGTGACGAACTCACCGTGATGGTGCCCGGCCGCGACATGCTCGCGGCGGGTGGCCGGCCGCTGCTGCAGACCTTCACTGTCACCGGGATCTTTGAAGTCGGGCTGCAGGACCACGACGCTTCGCTGGCGCTCGTGTCGATCGCCGACGCGGCTGACTTGACCGGTGCCTCCGATGCGACGCCCGCCGGACTGCGCATCCGCTTCGACGACGTGATGAACGCGCCCGCGCGCACCGTCGACCTGCGCAAGGCCGTCGGCGCGGGGCTGCAGGTCAAGGACTGGAGCGAGGAACACTCGGCGTACTTCCGGGCGATTCGCATCGAGAAGACGATGATGAGCCTGATCCTGCTGCTCGTCGTCGCGGTGGCTGCGTTCAACATCGTGGCGGCGCTGGTGATGGTGGTCAACGAAAAGCGTTCGGACATCGCGATACTGCGCACGCTCGGCATGACTCCGCGCGGAGTCGTCGGAGTCTTTCTCACCCAGGGCCTCGTGATCGGCACCGTCGGGACGCTGTTCGGCCTCGTGCTCGGCGTGCTGCTCGCTGCCAACGTCGGCACCATCGTGCCCGTGCTCGAACGCGTGTTTCGCTTCCACGTGATGGACCCGTCGGTCTACTACATCACGCAGATTCCGGCGGAGCTCAGGGTCGGGCAGATCCTGACCATCACCCTGGTCGCGTTCACGCTCACGGTCGTCGCGACGATCTATCCGGCGATCCGCGGCGCCGCCACCGCACCTGCCGAAGCGCTGCGGTACGAATGACCGTGGCAGGGCGTACCACTCCGTTCGAGCTCACGATCGGCCGGCGTTACCTGCGTTCGACCGGTAACCGCTTCCTGTCCTTCATCTCCCTGATCTCGATGGTGGGAGTGGCAATCGGCGTGGCCGTGCTGATCGTAGTGCTGTCGGTGATGAACGGTTTCGAGCACGAGTTGCGGTCACGCATCCTGAGCTTGACGTCGCACGCGACGATGACGGCCTTCGGCGAGGGACTCGCCGGCTGGGAGGCAATGCGGGAAACAGCGCTCAGGAATCCGCGGGTATCCGCAGTAGCGCCGTTCGTCGAATCCGAAACGCTGCTGATCGCCGATCACGCTGCGGGTGCGTCGAGCGCAGCTACCTTGCGTGGCATCGACCCGACGCTCGAGGCGCAGGTCTCTGCGCTTGGCGCAAAGCTCACGAGCGGATCGATGCGGTCGCTCCAGCCTGGCTCGTTCACTGTCCTGCTGGGTGAGGAACTGGCGAACAAGCTCGGCGTCGGCCTGGGCGATGCCGTCGTCGTTGCCGTCGCCAAGGGCAATGTGACGCCCGCCGGCGTGTTGCCGAGGCTCCGTCGTTTCAAGGTCGCGGGCACCTTCCGCTCCGGCATGTATGAAATCGACGCGACGCTCGCGGTCGTGCACGTTGCCGATGCGGCGCGACTGCTGCGGCTGGGCGCCAACGTCACTGGACTGCGCCTGGCGGTGAAGGATCCGTACGAGGCGCCGCTCGCCGTGCGCGAAGTTGCCAGCGAGCTCGGCGGCGGGCTCTACGTCGAGGACTGGACCCAGCGCAATGCGAACTTCTTCCGCTCGATCGAACTGACCAAGCGCATGATGTTTTTCATCCTGCTGCTGGTCGTGGCAGTCGCGGCATTCAACATCGTATCGACACTGGTGATGGCGGTGAAGGACAAGCAGCCCGACATCGCCATCCTGCGCACGATCGGCGCGCGGCCCTCGAGCATCCTTGCGATCTTCACGACCCAGGGCACAGTGATCGGCCTGCTCGGCACGCTCGGCGGCGTGGCTCTCGGCGTGCTGCTTGCGACGAACCTCGAGTCGATGGTGCACGGTCTGGAGCGAGTTTTCGGCGTGCACTTCATGGACGCGAGCGTTTACCTCATGAGCGACCTGCCGGCGCGCGTCGAGCCTGGCGACGTGCTGCTCATAGCGGGCACGGCCTTCGCGCTCTGTTGTCTGTCCACCCTGTATCCCGCGTGGCGCGCAGCGACCACCGATCCGGCGAGGGCCCTGCGCCATGACTGAACCATCGATCCTCGCATGCGACGGCGTGCACAAGCATTTCGAGGAAGCGGGGCAGCGCCTCGAAGTCCTCCGCGGCGTCGAGTTGCAGGTGCGGGCGGGCGAGACGCTCGCGATCATCGGCGCGTCGGGCTCCGGCAAGACGACGCTGCTGCAGATCCTCGGCGGTCTCGACCTGCCGACGAGGGGCACCGTGCGACTGCTGGGCCTGGCCTTCGCCGAGCTTTCGGACGCCGCGCGTGGCGACCTGCGCAACCGCGCACTTGGCTTCGTGTACCAGTTTCATCACCTGCTGCCTGAGTTCAGCGCACTCGAGAACGTGGCGATGCCGCTGCTGGTTCGTCGCACTTCCGCGGCAGATGCACGACGCGAGGCGCAATGGTTTCTCGAGCGCGTGGGCCTCGGCCAACGCCTCACTCATCGGCCCTCGCAGCTCTCTGGCGGCGAACGGCAGCGTGCGGCCGTTGCGCGTGCCCTGGTGACGCGACCGAAGCTCGTGCTGGCGGACGAGCCGACCGGCAACCTCGACGGCCGCAACGCCGAGAGTGTGCTCGAGCTGATGCTCGAGCTGAACCGCGAGCTCGGCACCAGCCTGGTGCTGGTCACGCATTCGACCGAAATCGCCTCGCGCATGCAGCGCGTCCTCACCCTGCAGGATGGCCAGCTCGTCTTGGGAAGCTCTGCATAGGTCGGCATGAGGCGCGTTACTCGCGCGAAGGCGCGGCACGAGGCGCGAGCCGCCGCCCCATAGTCGTTCTATGGGCAAGGCGATCAACGAAGTGCTGCGCCTTCACGCGAGTAACCCCGTGGGGACCGGGCGATTTTCGCCGCGGGCTTTGGCGCTCCTCAGTCGTGGATCGACATCCACTCCATCCTCGCTTCGCGCCCGCGGCGAAACTTGCACTCGGTCGCGCCCATGCAGACCTGTGCAGAGCTTCCCTTGGGCTGAATCGGGCTGAAGGCGCCGATTAGTCGCCTCGTCAACGACAGCGGCACCCCGCACGCTGACGGCTTCGCGGTCGGGGTGTTGAACCATGTGGCAAATGGCGGCTGGCCTCCTGGCCGGCTCCTGTGCGGTGCTCAGCCTGCCGCAGGCGCCCCCTGTCGCGCTGTCGTGGGCAGGTCTTTGCGCGAGCGTCGCTTGTACCTGCGTGTGGCGCAGATCCTGGCTGCTGGGCCCCGGGGTGGGGTTCTGGCTGACCGCCCTGCAGCTCAATGCAGGCCTGGCCGACCGGCTGGACCCCACGCTGGAAGGGCGCGCAGTGCGCGTGCGTGGCGTGGTTACGAGCGTGCCGCAGGGCACGCTCGACGTGCTCAAGTTCCGTTTCTCGCCGCTGCCGGTCGGTGAGTCACGCTCGCTGCCCCGGCTCATCGAGCTGACCTGGTACGACGCGCCCACCCGGGTTGATGCCGCGGAGACTCTCGAACTCGAGGTGAAATTGCGCCGTCCTCGCGGTTTTGCCAACCCGGGTGGGCGCGACAACGAGGCGCGGATGCTGCGTGATCACGTTGGTGCGAGCGGCTACGTGCGTTCCGGCGAACGGCTTGGCCGCGAGTCAAACGCTGCCTTCAGGTACCCGGTGTTGCTCGCACGCGCGCAAGTCGCCTCGATCATCCGGGACGCACTTGGCGAGCGACCTTCGGCCGGTATCGTTGCCGGGCTTGCCGTGGGCCTCCAGGACGCGCTGAGCCGCGACCAGTGGCTGCAGCTCTCGCGCAGTGGCACGAGCCACCTGATGGCGATCTCGGGCCTGCACATCGCAATGGTGGCCGCGGCCTTCGCCTGGCTCGGTGGGCGAGTGCAGCGATTCCGGCAGAGCCGCGGCGCGGTAGGTGCCACGCGCGATGCGTCGGTCGTTGCAGCTGCAATCGCAGCATTGGGCTACAGCCTGCTTGCAGGCTGGTCGGTGCCGACACAGCGTACGATGGTCATGATCGCGTGCGGCGCCGCTGCGCTCCTGTTGCGTCGACGGATCGGCGTCGCCGATGGCTTGGGCGTCTGCGTGGTCGGTGTGCTGCTGCTCGATCCGCTGGCACCGCTCGCGCCTGGATTCTGGTTGTCGTTCGGCGCCGTGGCGGTCATTCTCTATGGAGCCACCGGACACGTCCGGCCACTGGGCCTGATACGCAGCTACCTGCTGGTCCAGGTCGTCGTCACGCTGGGACTCACGCCTGTGCTCGCGGGCAGCTTCGGTTCGGTTTCGCTCGTGTCGGCGCTGGTCAACCTGTACGCGATCCCGCTCTATACGCTCGTGATCGTGCCTGCCGTGCTGGTGTCGTGTGCCGTAGCGACGGCTGCCGACGCCACAGGCGCGGCAATGCTCGACTGGACCGGCAGATTGATCGAATTGACGTGGCCACTGATCGAGGTGCCGGCATCGTGGCCGCTCGCCACCTGGGCAATCGCGGGGCTCGACGGTGTCGCGTGGGTTGCCCTCATTCTTGGCTCGCTCGCGGTGCTGTCGCCGTTGCCGATCCTGGGTCGAATTGCCGGTGGCGTATTGATTGCGACGGCTTGCCTGTGGCGGCCTGCGCTCGTGCCTGACGGAGTCGCGCGTGTCACGATTCTCGACGTCGGGCAGGGTCTGTCGGTCGTGATCGAAACGCGTGGACACTCGCTCGTCTACGACGCAGGACCTTCGTTTCGCACCGGCAGCGACACCGGGCAACTCGTCGTCGTTCCATTCCTCAGGTCGCGCGGCATTCGCACTGTGGATCGCGTCATCGTGAGTCACGACGACGAAGATCACAAGGGCGGGGCGGATAGCGTAGTGGCACTCATGGACGCACGGGCCGTGACTTTGGGACCGAGCCTGCGGGCGAGCGCGTTCGACGGCAGGCATGCGCAGCTGTCCCGGGACACGTGCCGGCGCGGCGAGGAGTGGTCCTGGAATGGGGTCGGCTTTCGCTGGGTGCACCCCGGCGAGGTTCGCTACCAACGCGACAACGACAGTTCGTGCGTGCTGCTCGTGACCGCCGGAGGGCATACGGCGCTCATCACCGGCGACATCGAGGCCGAGGCCGAGCGCGACATGTTACGCGAAGACGCATTGGCAGCCGTCGATATCGTTGTCGTGCCGCACCATGGGAGCCGCACTTCTTCGACGCAGGATTTCGTGACGGCGGCGCGACCGCGCTGGGCAGTCTATGCAGTGGGCCACCGCAATCGCTGGAATTTCCCCGTGCGGGGCGTCGTGGAGCGCTGGCAGCAGGCGGGAGCCCAGGCGGTGCGCACGAGCGACAGCGGAGCCATCACGTTCGAGCTTGCACCCGGACAGGTCCTGGCGCGGCCGCGCGAATGGCGGCGCGAACACCCACGCCCGTGGCGTGATCCTTGAACTGCGCCGGTCGCCGCGGGGGAGGGGTTCCAGTATCATCGGCGGGTCATTTTTGCCGGGCACAGGGACTCGAGCGAGCCACATGTTCGAAATCGTGAAGGCCGGTGGCATCGTCATGGTGCCGCTCATCCTCTGCTCCATACTTGCCGCCGCCATCACGCTCGAGCGCCTCTGGACGCTGCGGAGTCAGCGCGTCGTGCCCGAGGAACTGGTGGACAAGGTGTGGCGCTGGGTCGAGAACCGCACCCTGTCCGAAAAGCAGATCCTCGCGTTGCAGCAGCACTCGCCACTGGGGCGCGTGCTCGCAGCCGGGCTCGCCAATCGCCACCGCGACCGCTCGCTGATGATCGAAGCGATCGAGGACGCCGGACGTCACGTCGCCCACGAACTGGAGCGGTACCTGAACGCCCTCGGCACGATTGCCGCCATCTCACCGCTGCTCGGCCTGCTGGGCACCGTCACGGGCATGATCCGCACGTTCAAGGCGATCACGGTCGCCGGCGTGGGTAACCCGGCGGCCATGGCCTCCGGCATTGCCGAAGCCCTGATCACCACCGCGGCGGGCCTCATCATCGCGATCCCGGCGCTCGTGGCGTACCGCTACCTGCGCGGCCGCGTCGATGGCCATGTCATCGACATGGAAAAGGAATCGCTCAAGCTGGTGCAGGCCATCGATCGTGCGAGCACGTTGCGACCGGCCTCGGCGGTCGAGATCGGCGTGGCGTTGTCGTCACCGTCGGACGCGCAGGAAGCCGTGGCTTGAGGTTCCAGCAGAAGCACCGTGAGGAGCTCGAGCTCAACATGACGTCGCTGATCGACGTCGTGCTGCTGCTGCTGATCTTCTTCATGATGTCCACCAAGTTCATCGACGAAAGCCGGCTGCAGGTCCGGTTGCCCGAAGCCGGCGTCCAACCGGACGAGGTTTCGGCCAGGGAATCGGTCGAGATCGAGGTGACGGCGGAAGGCAATTACCGCGTCGGCGGCCGCGATCTCGTCAACAACAGTCCCGACACGCTCGCCACGGCACTTGCACGCGCCACCAACGGCAACCGCGCGCAACCCCTCACGATTCGCGCCGACGCGCGGGCCGTGCACCAGTCGGTCGTCACGGCAATGGACGTTGCCGGACGACTCGGCTACCGCCAGATCAACATCGCCACGGTTCACGATGGGTCGGAAAGCCGATAAGCGCATCGACCTGAAGATGCCGGAGGGCGCCTGGCAGACGTACAAGCGCCTGCTCGGCTACCTGCGGCCGCACAAGGCCATGTTCGCGGTCGGCGTCGTCGGCATGACGATTTTCGCCGCGACCGACGCCGGCTGGGCTGCGTTCGTGAAGTTTTTCCTCGACGGCACGTTCGTCGACCGGGATCCTCGCATGGTCTGGCTGGTGCCGGTGGCGCTGGTCGGGCTCTTCATCCTGCGCGGCGTCGGCGACTTCATGCAGACGTACTGTCCTGGCTTCGTCGGCAGGCACATCGTGAAGACGCTGCGCGGACAGATCTTCGAGCGCTATGTGCACCTGCCGGTGTCGTATTTCGACACCAACACGTCGGGGGTGCTGCTGTCCAAGCTCACGTACAACACGGAGCAGGTGGCCACCGCGACGACCGATTCGGTTACCGTGTTCATCCGCGACACGTTGACGATCATCGGCCTGATCGGCTACCTGCTTTACCTCAACCCGAAGCTCACGCTGTTCAGCCTGATCGTCGGCCCGCTGATCGCGGTGCTGATCCGCAAGATCAACCTGCTGTTCCGCCGCTACAGCCGGCGCATCCAGAATTCCATGGGCGACGTGACGCGCGTTGCCAAGGAAGCGATCGAGGCGCCGCGAGTGATCCGGGTCTTCAGCGCGCAGGACTACGAAGCGCGGATGTTCGACGAGGTGACCGAGCACAACCGTCGCTCGCACATGAAGCTCATGATGACCAAGGGCATGAGCAATCCCATCGTGCAGACAATCGCCGCCGTCGGCCTGGCGGGCGTGTTGTACCTGGCGACGGTCGACGCCATCAATGGCCTGATGTCGGTGGGCGAGTTCACCTCGTTCATCGCGGCGCTGATGCTGATCACGGCGCCGCTGCGCCGGCTGGTCAACGTCGCGGGACCCCTGCAGCAGGGTATTGCAGCCGCGCAGAGCATTTTCGAAGTGCTCGATGCCCCGCTCGAGGACCAGGGCGGCAGCTTCCGGCTCGAACGTGCGCGCGGTGAAGTCGAATACCGCAACGTCGAGTTCAAGTACCCGACGGCGGCGGATTCCGTGCTGCGCGGCGTGAGTTTCCGGGCACAACCCGGCGAGAAGATTGCCATCGTGGGCCGTTCCGGCAGCGGCAAGTCCACGCTCGTCGGATTGCTGCCGCGCTTCTATGATCCGACGGCGGGGGAGGTGCTGGTCGACGGCCACGACGCACGCGAGTTCGCTCTCGATTCCCTGCGCTCGCAGGTCAGCCTCGTGAGCCAGGACGTCGTGCTGTTCAACGACACGATCAAGAGCAACATCGCTTTCGGCTTTCCGGCAACGAACGCCGAGATCGAAGCCGCCGCGGCGACCGCTCGTGTCAACGAGTTCAGCGCGCAATTGCCGCTCGGGCTCGACTCCGTCGTGGGCGATCGCGGCACGCTGCTGTCGGGCGGCCAGCGCCAGCGCATTGCGATCGCGCGCGCGCTGCTGCGTAATTCGCCCATCCTGATCCTGGACGAAGCGACTTCGGCGCTCGACACCGAGATCGAACGCCAGATCCAGGACCAGCTCGAAGCGCTCATGGCCAACCGCACGACGCTCATCATCGCGCACCGTTTGTCGACCGTCGAGAAGGCCGACCGCATCCTCGTCATGGATTCAGGACGTGTCGTGGAGTCGGGAACCCACCATGAATTGCTGGCGCGCGACGGCCAGTACGCTGTGCTGCACCGGCTGCAGTTCAACGACTGACGCATGTCGCTCGACGCCCGGCTGCAGAGCGTCTGGTATGGCCCCGCCTGGCGCAGCCTGCCGCTGTGGCCGCTGGCATTGCTGTACCGCCTGATCCTCGCGTTGCGTGGCCTGGCGTATCGCAGCGGCTTGCTTCGCGTCGAGCACGTCGGGGTGCCGGTCATCGTCGTCGGTAACCTGACCGTCGGCGGTACCGGCAAGACACCGGTCGCTGCCTGGCTCGCACGTCAGCTCGAGGCTCGCGGCAGGCGGGTCGGGGTGGTCCTGCGTGGCTACGGCGGATCGCATCGTGGAGCGCCAAGGGTCGTGACGACGGCGGACGACCCTGGTGTCACGGGTGACGAAGCGCTGGTGCATGCGCGACGTGGCGTATGCACCGTGGTGATCGGCGCAGATCGGGTGGCGGCGGCGCGTCTCGCGGCCGGGCAGGGCGCGGAAGTCGTCGTCTGCGATGACGGACTCCAGCACGTACGACTGGCACGCGACTATGAAATCGCCGTTGTCGACGCTGCGCGCGGACTTGGCAACCGCTGGCTGCTGCCGGCGGGCCCGTTGCGCGAGTCCGCACGCGAGCTGGAATCGGTCCATGCGGTCGTCGTGACCGAGCGCGGCGGGGAGGGGCGTGCGGAACTATCGGTTCGATCGCCCTTGCTGCTGCGAGCGCAGTTCGATCTCGGCGACGCAGTGAACCTGCTTACGAACGAACGTCGGCCGTTGGCCGAGTTTGCGCAGGCGTCCAACCTCCACGCGCTGGCCGGCATCGGCCATCCAGACGCCTTCTTTCGCGGCCTCGCTGCACGTGGATTGGTCGTCAAGACACATGCATTGCCCGACCACGCGCCGCTGGTCGCGGGCGCGCTGCCGTTCCCTGTGGACGCCATTGTCCTGATGACGGAGAAAGATGCAGTAAAATGTCGGCAGATCGCTCGTCCCGACTGGTGGTGGGTCGATCTCGAAGTGGGCATCGGTCGCGCTGAAGCCGCGGCGTTGCTGACATCCGTTCTTGAGCGCACCGGATTGACCGGTGCCGGAGTGACCCTTGGATAACAAGTTGCTCGACATCCTCGCCTGCCCGCTCTGCAAGGGACCCCTGCAGTGGCACCGCGATGCGCAGACCCTGGTTTGCCGAGCCGAGCGCCTGGCGTTTCCGGTGCGCGACGGTGTCCCGGCGATGCTCGATGAAGAAGCTCGCCGCCTGAACTCAGACGACCCGTTGCTCAAGGACTGAGCGACCCGTGGCCCATCACGTCGTCATCCCGGCGCGTTACGCCTCGACGCGTCTGCCCGGCAAGCCGCTGCTCGACATCGGCGGCCGCACGATGATCCAGCGCGTGGTGGAGCAGGCTGCAGCCAGCAGCGCCGACCAGGTGCTGGTCGCCACCGACGACGAACGCATCGCGGCGGCAGTTCACGACCCGCGGGGACGCTCGTCGTCGATCGCGGTGATGACCTCTGCAGCGCTGCCGTCCGGCACGGATCGCGTCGCTGCCGTCGCGCGCCAACAGGGCTGGGACGACGACACGATCGTCGTCAACGTGCAGGGTGATGAACCTTTCGTGCCGCCGCGCCTGATTGACCAGGTGGCCAGTCTGCTGGCACGTGATCCGGTCGCCGCCATCGCCACGCTCGCGACGCCGATCGAATCGCTGCACGAGTTTCTGGATCCCAACGTGGTCAAAGTGGTGTACGCGGTCGACGGTGCGGCGCTGTACTTCAGCCGCGCGCCGATTCCATGGTTGCGGGACGGCGCAACCGCGGGACTCGGCAGCCAGACCGGCTTTACCGGGGCGCTGCGGCACGTCGGCTTGTACGCGTATCGCGTCGGTGCGCTCAAGCGCATCACGGCCATGGCGCCTTCGACCTACGAACGCGCCGAAAAGCTGGAACAGTTGCGCGCCCTGCAGTCGGGGCTGCGCATCACGGTGGCATTGTGCGCCGAATCGCCCGGCCCGGGGATCGATACGGATGCAGACCTGCAGCGCGCCCGTACGCGTGCCGCCACCGAACCTGGAGCACGACTACCATGAATGAACCGTTGCTGGTGGCGTTTGGCGTTACGATCACGACGTGGAAGCTGATCGGCTACCTCGGCGTTGCGTTGTTCGCCGGCCGCTGGTTCGTGCAGATGTTCTATTCGCGGCGCCATGGCCGGCCCGTGGTCCCGACGGTATTCTGGATGATGAGCATCAGCGGCAGCCTGCTGCTGCTATCGTACTTCACGTTCGGCAAGAACGATTCGGTCGGCATCCTCTCGAACTTGTTTCCGGCCGGCGTAGCGGGCTACAACCTGGTCCTGGACCTGCGGCACAAGAGAGCGAAGCTGGAAGATAAGGGGTTTGGGGATGGGGGATAGGGGATAGTCGGAAGCGCGGTGCTGGCTGTGCAGCGCGTCGACACCAGTGACGCCGCCGAACTTCCCCTCGCGGAGATCCAATGCTGAAGCGAATCGCGGAAAACCTCTGCGTGTGCTGTCTCGTGCTGTGCGGCGCGACAGCGTCGGCGCAGTCCGCTGTGCCGATCGAGCAGGAGCCCGCACATCGGCTCGTCCTGCAGAACGAGGACGTACGTGTATTCGACGTCTGGTTGCCACCCGGCGCAGACTCGCTTTGGCACGTGCATCGGTACGATGGTGTTTCGGTGCGGTTGGCCGCCGCTACAGTTGCAGACGAGCCAATGGAAGGGCAAGCAGAAACGATTCGTCTGCAGCGTGGCGCGGTGTCATACGGCGCTACGCCGACAGCGCGGACGCATCGCGTCCGTAACGTCGGTGAGACGACATTTCACAACATCTACATAGAGTTCTTGTCCGCCCGAAACGTTGGTAAAGTTCGCGCGGCGGTGGCGTCCGATCGGCACGTGGAATTCGAGAACGATCGCGTGCGTGCGCTGGCTCGGGTCCTGGCGCCTGGCGAATCGACCGCCATGCACACGCACGCATCGAGCGGCGTGGCGGTGCTGGTCACCGCGGGTCGCCTCGAGATCTCCACTCCAGCCGGGGCCGTGAGCGCCCGCGACGTAAACAGCGGTGCGGTGCAATGGGTCGACTCGGGAACCACCCACTCCCTGAAAAACGTCGGCGACGCGCCCATCGAAATCGTCGACATCGAACCCAAGTAGACGCCTGACCCCTAACCCCTCTTCAACGACAGCTTCGCACGCTTGCGCTCCGGCGGCACGAGCAGCGGCTTCACCTCGGCCGGGGTCAGGTTGCGCCATTTGCCGACCGGCAATGGGCCGAGCTGGATGTGCATGATCCGCACGCGTTGCAGGCGCCGCACCCGGTAATCGAAGTGCTCGCACATGCGGCGGATCTGACGGTTGAGGCCCTGCGTCAGCACGATACGGAAGGTATTGCGTCCGACCTGGGTGACACGGCACGGATTTGTCACCGTCTCGAGGATCGGTACGCCTCCAGCCAGGCCCGACAGGAATTCGTGCGTGAGCGGCCGGTCGACCGAGACGATGTATTCCTTCTCGTGCTCGTGCTCGGCGCGGAGCACGCGATTGACGATGTCGCCATCGTTGGTGAGCAGGATCAGGCCTTCTGATTCCTTGTCCAGGCGGCCGATGGGGAAGACGCGCTCGCGGTGACCCACGAAGTCGACGATGTTGTCCGGGACGTCGCGGTCGGTCGTGCATTCGATGCCGATCGGCTTGTTCAACGCGAGGTAGACGCGCTCGGGCTTGAAGTTCAGCGGCCGGCCATCGAGCGAGACCTCGTCGCCTGCCGCGACCTTGGTGCCGAGCACGGCGGTCACGCCGTTCACCGCGACGCGGCCGGCTTCGACCCATTGGTCAGCCTGGCGACGCGAACAGACACCCGTTTCGCTGAGGTACTTGTTGATCCGGACGCTGGAGTCAGCCACCGGACCGGCGCACCGTGTAACCGAGCCTGCCGAGTTCCTCGAGCAGCAGGTCGCGGTGATCGCCCTGGATCTCGATGGTCCCTGCGTCGACGGTACCGCCGCAACCGCAGCGCTTCTTGAGCCTGGTGGCCAGGGCATCGAGTTCGTCACCGGCAAGCGGTATGCCCTTGATCACCGTCACGCCCTTGCCCTTGCGGCCCTTCGTTTCGCGACCGATGCGCACGATTCCGTCACCTGCGTCCACGACGGGCTGTGCCGGCTTGCTGCGCTTGCAGTGGCACTCGGCCAGCGGACGGGTGCACTCGGGGCACAGGCGCCCGGGGCCGGTGGAATAGACGAGACGATGGGAACTCATCGGGGTCGCTGCAGCCTCGGAAACGCTCACTCAATGCGGTCGACGTGCATTGTAAGCCATCGTCAAGTCGCGGCCCTAAGGCCGCGGCGGTTGGGTTGCTGCACCCGCCTCGAAGTCGTCGAAACGGTCTACGCAGAACTCCTGGATCGCGGCACAATCCGCCCATGGCCGAACCCATCGTCGAGACTGAAACTGATCGCCTGCGGTTGCGCAGGCTCGAGGCGTCCGACGCCTCTTTCATCCTCCGCCTCGTCAATGAACCCTCCTGGCTGCAGTACATCGGCGACCGGGGAGTGCGCGATCTCCCCGGCGCACGCCGCTACATTGCCGAAGGTCCGCAGCGGCTGTATGCCAATCACGGGTTTGGACTTTTCCTGGTCGAGCGTCGCAGCGATACGCTGCCGCTCGGCCTGTGCGGGCTGATCAAGCGGGACACGCTGCCCGATGTCGACATCGGCTTTGCTTTCCTGCCCGAGCACTGGAGCCAGGGGTACGCGCGCGAGGCGGCCGAGGCCACGCTGCGGTATGCGCGGGTGCGACATCGCCTGCCGCGCGTGATTGCGATCACGAGTCTCGACAACGTTGCGTCGGGCCGCCTGCTCGAGCGGATCGGCCTGCAGTTCGAAGGCAACGTGCGGCTCGCCGGCAGCAACGAGGACGTGCGCCTCTTCGGCACGACGCCTGCCTACCAGTTCGATGCGCCGAATACCCGTCCCGTATTCGACGGATTGTGGACGTCGGGCCAGCTCTCGCAGGCCGACATTCAGCGCCTGCCGGAATTCGGCATCGACGCGGTCGTCAATCTTGCATTGCCGACTGCGACGAACGCGCTGCCCGGCGAAGCCGAGGCCGTCACGGGGCATGGCATGGCCTTCGTGCACATCCCCGTGCCCTGGGAAATGCCCGAGCCCAGGCACCTGCGGCAGTTCTTCGGCGTGATGGATGCGTTCGGCGGGCGCAGGCTCTGGGTCCATTGCGCGAAGAACTTCCGCGTCTCGGCGTTCGTCTACCTGTACCGTCGGCTGCGCCTCGGTGAAGGCCACGAAGCCGCACTGCACCCGATGCGCACGGTGTGGCAGCCCAATCCGATCTGGCAGGCCTTCATCGAGCAGTCGCTGGCGAACCCGGATCAGGATCCAGTCGCCGGCACCACCCGGTAGATTACGCCCGCGTAATCGTCAGTAATGTAGATGGCGCCGTCGGGGCCTTGCGCGATGCCGGCGGGTCGGCCGAGAACGCCTGCGTCACCGAGGAAGCCGGTCAGAAAGTCGCGCTCGACGATGTTTCCATCCGGTTGCCAGTCAAGAGCAACCACCTTGTAGCCGTCGGGCTGGCTGCGATTCCACGAGCCATGCAGCGCGACGAGTGCCGTGCGTGAGTAACCAGCCGGAAGGCTCGGGCCGCGCAGGAATGCGAACCCGAGGGGTGCATGGTGCGCGCGGAACGCGTGCACCGGCGTAACGGCACGCGCGGCCTCTGCCGCATGTCCCGCACCGAAGTCGGGATCGGGCACGCCGGCGCCGTGCACGAACGGCCAGCCATAGAAGGCGTTCTGCTCGATGCGATTGAGTTCATCGGGCGGGAGGTCGTCGCCCAGCAGGTCGCGGCCATTTTCGGTTGCATACATCGCGTCGTCCCATGGCGCCCAGTCCAGGCCCACGCTGTTGCGCAGACCGGTGGCATAGATCTCGCGCTGGCTGCCGTCCGGCTGCATGCGCATGATCGTCGCACGGCGCTCGTCCTTCTCGATGCAGACATTGCAGGACGAGCCCTGCGACACGTAGAGCCACCCGTCGGGGCCGAAGCCGAGCGTCTTCGTCGTATGAAAGCCATCGTCCGTGAAGTCGTCGACGATGTGTTCGAAGTCGCCGGACACCTGCCCCGATTCCGTGTCGAATCGGATGCGACCAACGCCATTCGACTCGCCGACGTACAGCCACCCGTCGCGCAGGGCGAGTCCATGCGGGTGATTGAGCATGGTGACCAGTTTGCGCACCGCGTCCGGCTTGCCGTCGCCATTGGCGTCACGCTCGAGCAGCACGATTTCATCGGCGCGCGTGCGGGCCACGATGAGGTCGCCGGACGGAGTCACGAGGGGCCAGCGGGCGAGGGGCACGTCCGTGGAATACACCTCGAGCCGGAAGCCATCGGCGACCCGCAACTTCGATGCAACCTGCTCTGCAGTCGGTGGCTCGATCGAGCGGCCGAGCAGGAAGTCGAGCATGACTTTCTTGTCGCCCACCGCGACCGGGCCGAACCAGACGTAGCCAATGCCAGCGACGACGAGCAAGGCGACTGTGATCAAGAGCACGAGCAGGAGCTTCTTCATGCGCGGCAGTCTAGCGTCTGACATCAAGGGTCGGTACCGGGCTCATGACGCGTCGTTTGCCGATCGCGCCGAAACACTGTAAAAGCAGGTGCGCAAAGATCTCGACGGGGCTGATTCCCATGAAAGACCGCTCTGACTCGGACCCTGGAACAGAACCGGCGCCAGCGACGACGCAGGGCGATGTGCCCGACCTGTTGGACGGAGCAAAGGTCTTCCGCTCCGTGTACCAGCCCGACGACTTCATCGGCCAGGACGACGACACCGCCCGGTTGCCGAAGATTACGAGCCTCCCGGAAGGAATCGAAGTCATCGAGCATTCGGTCTGCCGTGCCGTCGGTCAGTGGGTACTGATGGTGCGGTGCCAGTGCGGAAAACGCTGGTTCGAACTCGAGGCGATCGACGCCGCGACCTGCCCGCGCTGCAATGCACTGGTCTATGTCGACGTGCTCCAGGCCCGCCCCGACTGACACCGGGTTGCAGGCCGCGGTTCGCGGCCGACCTCATCGCGGCGCTCGGCCCGCTGTTGGAGGAGACCAGACATGAAGAACGTCCCTGGCCGTTTGTTCGCCCTGACGGCCTGCCTCGCTGTCGCTGCACCAGCGGTTGCAGATGACAGTTTCCGTTGCGGCAGCAAACTCGTCGTGACCGGCATGACGCAGGCCGAGGTGCTGCAACTCTGTGGACCACCGCTGTCGAAGAGCGAGGAAACGCTACCGGTACGGAGCGGGAACCAGGTCGTCGGCGAGACGAAGGCCCATCGCTGGACGTACGAATCCTACGGCGCCACCCGCATTCTGGTGTTCGATGTGGACGTGCTCAAGTCGATCAAGTGAAGCCGGGCGACGTGCGGCGGGGTCGAGGGACTCGTGACGAATCCGTATCTCGAACCAGTCGCTTCCCTCTGGACACGCATTGCCGGTGTTGCGCTGCTGTGTGCAGCGATTGGCCTGACTGCCGTGCTCGGCCTCGGGATCGTCGACTTTGCGACGCATGCGGCAAGCCGCGGGTCACTCACAAGTTCAACGGTCGTTTTCGCCCTCATCCTGCTGGCGCTTTGCGGGATCTGCTGGCAGGCCGGATCTCGCCTCACATTCAAGCAACGCGGCGGTCAACCGACGCTCTTTTCCCGGCCGGCCTGGTTTGCCATCGGCGTGGCACTGACCGTCGTGGCCGCACTGATGGCTGCCGTCATTGTTTCGGCGCGCCGGCCGACACTTCTCGACTACCAGGTGATCCTGTCACTTGGCGCCTTCGGGGTCTGGTGCCTCGCGCTGGCGTTCCGCTCACGCATCGAACGACACACCGAGACACCGAACAGTGACGGCGACAATGACGAACACGCCTGATCAGGCAGGGTGGCGATCGACTTCGTCGAGTTCCGCCATCTCCGCCGCGGTGAACACCCGCGACCGGGTGTGGAACGCCCTGCCTTCGGGTCCTTCGAGCGAGAAAGTCCCGCCGTGGCCTTCGATCACGTCGATGATCAGCTGCGTGTGGCGCCAGTACTCGTACTGCGCCTTGCCGATGTAGAACGGGCAGCCGCCGATGTCGCCCAGGAACACGTCGCCCGCGCCGATCGTGAGCTCACCAAGCAGGTAACAATTCGCCGCACTGTTGTCGCAACAGCCACCGGACTGATGAAACATCAGACCGGGGCCGTGCTTCGACTTGAGCAGTTCGATCAGCTCAACGGCCGCGGCCGTGGCGATGACCTTCTCGACCATGTTCAGAAGAAGCCAAGCTTGCTTTCGCTGTAGCTGACCAGCAGGTTCTTCGTCTGCTGATAGTGGTCGAGCATCATCTTGTGGGTTTCGCGGCCGATGCCCGATTCCTTGTACCCGCCGAACGCCGCGTGCGCGGGGTAGGCGTGGTAGCAGTTGGTCCATACACGGCCGGCCTTGATGGCGCGACCCATGCGATAAGCCACATTGCCATTGCGGCTCCACACGCCGGCACCGAGGCCGTAGAGCGTGTCGTTGGCCAGGGCCAGCGCCTCGGCTTCGTCCTTGAAGGTGGTCACGGCCAGCACCGGGCCGAAGATTTCCTCCTGGAAGATGCGCATCTTGTTGTGACCCTTGAACAGCGTGGGTTGCACGTAGTAGCCACCCTCGAGTCCAGCGCCCAGTTTTGCCTGCGCGCCACCGATGAGCACTTGCGCGCCTTCCTGCTTGCCCAGTTCGAGGTACGACAGGATCTTGGTGAGCTGCTCCTTCGACGCCTGCGCACCCATCATGGTGTCGGTGTCGAGCGGATCGCCCATCTTGATCGCGGCCACCCGCTGCAGCACTCGCTCCATGAACTTGTCGTAGATGCTTTCCTGGATCAGTGCGCGGCTCGGGCAGGTGCACACTTCGCCCTGGTTGAAGGCGAACAGCACGAGGCCTTCGATCGCCTTGTCGAGGAACGAATCGTCCTTGTCCATCACGTCGGCGAAGAAGACGTTGGGTGACTTGCCACCGAGTTCCAGCGTCGCGGGAATCAGGTTGTTGGCCGCGGCCTGCGCGATGACGCGGCCGGTGGTCGTGGACCCCGTGAACGCAATCTTGGCGATGCGCTTGCTGGTAGCAAGCGGCATGCCGGCTTCGCGACCGTAACCGTTGACGATGTTGAGGACGCCGGGCGGCACGATATCGGCGATCAGGTTCGCCAGGACCAGGATGCTGATGGGCGTGGATTCCGCGGGTTTCAGGATCACGCAGTTGCCCGCGCCAATGGCCGGGGCCAGTTTCCACGCGGCCATCAGGATCGGGAAATTCCACGGAATGATCTGGCCGACGACACCGAGCGGCTCGTGCAGGTGATAGGCGACCGTGTTCTCGTCGATTTCGCTGATGCCGCCTTCCTGCGCTCGCACGCAGCCAGCGAAGTAACGGAAATGATCGACTGTAAGCGGAATGTCGGCGTTCAGCGTCTCGCGGATCGGCTTGCCGTTGTCCACGGTTTCGGCGTAGGCGAGCAGCTCGAGATTGGCTTCGATCCGGTCGGCGATCTTCAGCAGCAGGTTGGCGCGCTCGGCCGGCGGCGTCTTGCCCCACTTGTCGGCCGCGGCATGCGCCGCATCGAGCGCCAGCTCGATGTCCTCGGCCGTGGAGCGCGCGACTTTGGTGTAGACCTTGCCGCTGATGGGTGTGACGACGTCGAAATACTGGCCTTTGACCGGGGCCACCCATTTGCCGCCGATGAAATTGTCGTAGTGCGCCTGGAAAGTCAGCTTGGCGCCTGCGGCGCCGGGTGCTGCGTAGAGCATGTCGTATCCCCCTGATTGAACGGGGTCATCCTACACCCGAACTTTGCGACGAAGTCCCGGGTTGCTGCCTTTTAGAGCCAATCTCGGCGGATCGCTTCCTCGATCAGGCGGAACACCCGGCCGTTGTCGTCTGCCGTCGTTCTGCCGAGCAATCCATGTTGCCAGGCGATGGGCAATGCGTCCTTGCCGTGCAGCGCGCCGACGGCCGCGCCGACGAGAGTGGCGACCGTATCGTTGTCATCCGTGTCGTTGACGGCGCGCACGATTGCCTCTTCCGGGTCGTGCGCGTGGCGGGCAAGGATCCACAGCACGCTCGGCACCGTCTCGAGCAGGTACGCGCCGGACGACCACGCAGTGCAGGCTTCACGAGTACTCCAGTCGTTGCGCGCGGCTTTGTCCAGCACGAACTCGAGGTAGTCTGGAAACGAACCCTCGCGGTCGGTGAAGCGACCGCTGCGGGCACGGTACGGCTGGTCCGTGCAGACCTGGCGCACGGTGGCGACGAACGTGGCGATGATCCAGTCGGACGTCGGTGGTGCGGGCAATCGCAACAGGCGTGCGAGCAGGTCGACGAACGCCACGCACGAAGCAACCGAACTTGCGTCGCGATGCGTGATGATCGAGGCCAGCGCGACATCCAGCCAGAGGGCCGCACTCGTGCCCTGCGGATGCAGCAGCACTAGCGGTGCGATGCGCATCAGTGCGCCATTGCCCGCGCTTTCGGCGCCATAACGGTACCAGGACGCCGCGCCCTGTTGGCGATTGTGCAGGAACTGCTGGATGGACTTGCCGATTCCAAAGATTTCACGCGAGGCAAAGCGGGCAGACAGGTCGTCCGGGTCCAGCCCCCCGCATTCGAGCAGGCTTTCGAGCGTCCAGAACGCGAGCTGGCTGTCGTCGGAGGGCAGGCCTACCCGATGACCCGCGGATCGGTTGTTCGGCAGGTAGTCACGGATCTCGCCATAGCGCTCCCCGCGTTCCAGGACCGGCAGACTTTCGCTGGTGTTGCCCAGCGCATCGCCGATCGCAAGGCCCAGCAGCATGCCGCGGATCCGGCTTGGGGAAACCGGACCACTCACGGGTTCGCGCGGACCCTGCAGCAAGGCGGATCGGGCCGGGAGGAATCCTTCGGAGATGACGCGGGCGGCAAGGGACAGGTTCGAAGTCATGGTCTGCAGGGCTTCCCTAGAGGCCGGCCGCGGGGTCGTCCGGCGGCCATTGATCCGGCCGCGCGCCACTGCAGACGCGTTGCCGGATGAAACGGTCGCTGGGGGTCAGGCCAAGTTCGCAGCTGCGTACGCACAACGCACGAAACGAGTCGGCGTTGAGGCCCGTGGTTTCATGGTACAGGTGTGTAAGGCGCTGCCATCGAGACGAGGAGATTGGCCGCGCACTGCTCTTGAAGGAGCCGCAGTCGCGGCTGGTCGCGCACGACTCGGCAGCCTTGATCACGGTCGCACAATCCGCGCGGCTGAGGGACCTGCGTGGCTCGCGCTTGCGTGCGACCGTAACGTCGCCGGCAGCCGTCAGCGTCGCACTTCGACGTTCGCCGTTCCAAACGCCGAGGTCGATCTGCACGCCGTCGGCCGCAACAGCCACGGTTCCGGCGGTGGTGCCGGAGCCGACCCATAGCCCGGGTGCTCGCCGGACGTCGGGTGGGAGGCCCGCACGCAATTCAAGCCAGAACGGCTGTTGTCG
Source organism: uncultured Pseudomonadota bacterium (assembly GCA_963748985.1). Classification (GTDB taxonomy): domain Bacteria; phylum Pseudomonadota; class Gammaproteobacteria; order Steroidobacterales; family Steroidobacteraceae; genus RPQJ01. The sequence continues at coordinate 52,085 of CAVVKQ010000005.1, read as the reverse complement.
ACCGCACGGCGCGATCGTGCCATCGCACCGCGTGAATCCGACCAGGATTTCACGGTCCGAGAACAGGACGCGTCGCACCACCGAAATCTCATCGTCGCGCAGTCCCGGCAAAGGCTGACCGTCGAGCAGAATGGCGGGCCTCGCGTCAGGGCCGTCCACGGATTCAATGGCCAGGATGCCAGCCAGCGTAGCCACCGGCAGCTGCGACTTGTCCAGGACCTGCTGCGCCTCGAGCCTGCTGACGACAGCGTGCGCAGCGGGACGCACGGTCGTCGGCGTTGCAGGCACGGGTTCGCGCTCGACCTGGGCGTGAACCATCGACAGATCCGGTGTCGGCGGGTTCTGCCGGTCGATGACGAAATAAAATGCAAGTGCAACCAGCGATGCAATGGCCGCCAACGACCACCTGCGCCACCTGTGCCTGCCGAGGTCAGCCGGGCGGTTTGCCGTCGGCATTGGCGGCAACGGTGTGGCTGGCAACACTGTGGGTGGCACGATCAGAGGCTGCGGCGGCACCGGCGCCGGTGGCAATGCAGGGGCGAGCTCGATCGCAGGGTGCGGCGCGGCGTCGGTGACGACACGGTCGGTCGTGACGCCGGCCGTAGTATCCAGTACAGGACGGGTGCGGCTGCGCTGCCCGCGCAGACAGCGCCGCGCCTCGGCTGCAGTAAGCCGGTGCAACTGCGACGAATCCGTGATCGAAATGGCGACGTCCTTGGGGTGCCCGGCGCCACTCCCCGCGCTGTGGACCGGCTCGACCAGGCCGATGGCGCGGACCCATTGCCCCACCCATGTTGCGTCGGGAACGTTCCGTCCGTTGGCGAGGGCCTCCGGCCAGAACTTCAGGCAGGCCATGTCGTGTGCTTGATTTGCGAACTCTACCCGCAGGCAGGGCGTGTCGGTCTGCGGCGAAGAGTCCATCCAGACTCGCACGATCTTGCCGATCATCTCCACGCGATCGCCCACGTGGCTGCAGCACTGCGCGAAGTTCGTTGCGTCGACGACGTCGCACGCCGGTACGTATTCGCGGCGCAATGGCAAGGCCGCATTGCCGGCGAACACCACCTGTCGGGTCGGGATGTTGCGGCCCGCGAGAAAGTCTTCGAACGTCGGGACCTGTTCGAAAGGAGCTGCGCAGACAGCGGCGAAGTTTCGCACCCTTTGCTCGAGTTCCGGCACCGAGGCCAGCAGGCTGAACGCAGGCGAATCGGCCGGATCGGCAATGTCCGCGGCCCGCAGGATGAACGCGTCCGCATCGCTGTCAGTCTGTTCCCAGAGTCCGGGTCGACGGCTGAGTGCGTGGAGCGTGAGATCGAGGAGCGAGAACGAAAACGAATCAAGGCTGGCGTCGAAGTGCCGGCCACGGCGACCGGAGTGCTGGAAATTGCGCTGGCCGAGTTCCGTGCTCTGCAGGCCCGCGAGTTGCGGCACGAACAGGCCGTCGTAATCGATCAGCCGCAGGTGAGTCGCGCTCTGGACGATCACATTGGTCGGCTGGATGTCGCCGTGCGCGATACCGCGCCTGTGCAGCTCGCGCGAAATTGCCCGCAGCGACATGCGTAATTGCTGCAGCCCATCGGCGTCGTCCAGGTGCGCCGCAACGAATGCCGCCAGCGTCTGGCCGTGCGCCCAGTCCATCCGCACGATGGGGTAGGTGCCGCTTTCGGTCGTGATTCCGGACGGCTGGAATTCGAAGTCGACGAAGCAGGCGCTGCGGATGCGACGCAGGTGACTCCCTATTGCGGCGTAACGTACCTGCAGCGAATCGGAGGGCTTGTGGAAACAGCGGACGGCATAACTCCTGCCGTCGGCCACGACCTCGAACGTCAGCGCGAAATTGCCGCTGCGAACGACCGGTTGGCCCGGTCCACGCGAGCGGAGGGCGCCGCCCGCGAGCACCGGATCCGACAATGCGATGCCCAGGCTCAACTGCAGCGCGTCGGAGTACTCCGCTAGTGAGGGATAGTGCATGTTCCTGGGTTGGAGACCGGCAGCTGTCGCCGTCACCTCGTGTGGTCTGTTGCAGCGCAATCTTCACACGGCCGTGCGGTGCGGCAAAGCTCATTCGCAGGTTCCATGCCCCGAGGTGGCGTCAATCGTTCGAACCTCGGCCGTGAAATCGGGCTAAATGCGCAGGGCAGTCACTGGAGTGCGGGGATGTGGTCGCGATGAAAATACTGTTCGTCTGCATGGGCAACATCTGTCGATCGCCCACCGCCGAAGGTGTGTTCCGCGCGCACGCTCGCCGGCACGCCCCGGGTCTCGACATCGAGATCGACTCCGCCGGCACTCATGCGTATCACGTGGGTGAGCCGCCCGATCCACGCACCATCGAAGCAGCCACGCGCCGGGGAATCGACCTTTCGGACCTGCGAGCACGACAGGTGCAGTGATGACGATTTCGAACGCTTCGACCTGATCGTTGCGATGGATCGCCTGAATCACGTGACCTTGCTCGACCGCAGCCCGCCAGAGCATCATCAGCGTATTCGAACGCTGCTCGAGTTTGCCGGCAAGACGGCGCCGGCCGATGTGCCGGACCCTTATTACGGCGGTGCAAAAGGATTCGACGACGTGCTCGACCTGGTCGAATCTGCGGTTGAGGGTCTGCTGGCCGAAGTCCGCCACAGGTCGGGAGTCCGTTGACGCGACGCTGCTGGCCGAGGCCCGCCACTTGTCGGGAGTCCGTTGACGCGACGGCACGTCGCGATACAGCTAGACTCCACGGGTTGATGTGTCAGGGGGAATGCACCGTCAGGACGGCTCGCCTGGCTTCGTGGTCAATCGAACAATAAAGACTATAGAGTTCGGGGCGAGGAATGAATTCAGCCGCGCGAGCAACGCTGGTCACGGCGTTGCAGCAATACTTTTCGATTCCCGAGGATGAAGCCACGCTGGTGCTTGACGAGTTCGAGCCGTGTGTGTGCCGCGGTGGCGATTGGTTGTTCCGCCAGGGTGACGAAGCCGATTGCCTGTTCCTGCTGGCGCGAGGTCGCATGCAGGTCTGGCTGGCACAATCCAACGGCCAGGAACCCGGCGAGCGGCTCGTGGCCGAGGTCAACCCCGGCGAGACCATCGGCGAAATCGGCATGCTCACCGGCGGGGCGCGATCCGCGAGCATCCGCGCCGTGCGCAACAGCCTCCTGCTCAAGATGACCTCTGCGGCCTTCGATCGGCTGGCCCGGCAGCGGCCCGATCTCACACGCCACATCGCGGGCGGCATCGCTGGTCGGTTGCGCGATCGGACCGCCGGCGTCTCGCACATCCGGCGCAACCTGAAAACGATCGCGCTGGTGCCGTTGGGCTCGGTGCAAACAGCCGAGGCCCTTGCGGCGAGGCTCGGCGCGGCGCTGCAGCTGTACGGACCCACCTGCGTCCTGTCCGCCACGGCAATGCGCGACGCCGGTGCGCCTGCCTTGCCGGCGGCGCGACACCAGGACCAGTCGCCGGCAATGGTCGACTGGCTCGCCGTCAAGGAAGACGAACACCGCTTCGTCATGTACGTGGCGGATCCAGCTGACGGCGTCTTTACCGACATGGCGCTCCACAACGCCGACCTCATCCTCCTGGTGGGGCAGGCAGGTGATGATGCCGCGTCGCCATCCTGGGAAAGGCAGGCGTTCAACGGGACCAATGCCCCCGTCGCCCGTCGTGCGCTGGTGCTGTGGCACGAGCAGCACGGCGACACGCTGCCTGGAACGGCTGCGTGGCTGGCGCCACGCCAGCTGGATTTTCACCTGCACGTTCGTTCCGGCATCCAGGGCGACCTTGACCGCTTGGCCCGCATTGTTGCAGGGCGCGCCGTCGGCCTCGTGCTCGGAGGGGGCGCCGCTCGTGGGTTTGCGCACCTGGGCGTCTATCGCGCGCTGTATGAATCCGGCACGCCGGTGGACTGGCTCGGTGGCGCCAGCATCGGCGCTGTCATGGCGGCCGGCATGGCGACCGGACTGGAGCCGGGCATAGTCATCGAGCGTGCGCGCAAAGCGTTCGTGGACGGCAAGCCTTTTGGCGACGTGACCGTGCCGATCATCTCGTTCCTGCGCGGACGACGCATGGAGCGTCTGATCGACGCCCAGTTGCCGGGCGAAATCGAAGACCTGCCGGTGCCGTTCTTCTGCGTCTCCAGCAACCTCGGCAATGGCCGCGTGCAGGTTCACGATCGGGGCTCATTGCCGCGCTCGTTGCGCGCAAGTGTGTCGTTGCCCGGCATTTTTCCGCCGGCCGTGATCAACGGCCAGTTGTCCGTCGATGGCGGCATCCTCGACAACCTGCCGGTCGATCTCATGCGGGCCCGTCCAGTCGGGCGCGTGATCGCCGTCGACCTGAGCTCGCGCAAGGACTACACGGTCAATTACGATTCCGTGCCTTCGCCATGGCGCGTGCTTGCCGGCCGGATACTGCCGCTTTCAACGCGGTATCGCGTGCCGAGTCCGGTCGCGCTGATGTTGATGGCCATGTCGATCGGCGCGATCGGTTCGGCCCGAGCGGCCGGCGCGCGCGCGGACTTGCTGGTGCGACCGCCGGTGGGTGGTTTCAGCTTCACGGAAGTGCGCAACTTCGACCGCGTCGTCGAAGTCGGTTATCGCGAAGCGCAGAAGGCGATTGCCGAGGGTTGGTCGCCGCAGGGCTGAGTCGAAGTTACTCGGCCGTGGGGCCGACAGAGCAGGGGGGAACTTGCAGCATTCAATCCGGATCGGGCGGCTCGCGCGTGCTGTTGTGCTGACGATGATCGCGTGCGCAATCGGGTTCCAGCCCACACTGGCCGTGTCGGCAGGGGCGGACGCCGCCATGAAGACGGTGGCTGGCGCACGGGGAGTCGCGGCCCTCGGTCGCATCGAACCGTACGGTGGCATCGTCCGCGTCGCGGCCGCCTCGACACCCGACGCGATGTCGGGCGCGATCCTGAGCAAATTGCTCGTCGACCGCGGCTCGGACGTGACGACTGGCCAACTGCTCGCCGAAGTCGATACCGCGGCGCTGGCGCGCAGCCGCATCGTCGAAGCAAGAGCCGAGCTCGAGACCGCGAAGCGCGATGCCACCGCATCCGTCAGTCTCGCGGACGAGGCGTGCGTGCTCGCCGACGTTGCGGCCAAGCGCTCGCAGCGCAAGCAGGACCTGCTGGGCCGTGGACTGGCTTCGAGCGAGGACGCCGAGCAGGCCAAGGGTAATGCGGATGCCGGTGTGGCGTCGTGCAAGGCGCGACGTGCCGCGGCCAGTGTCGCGCAGTCGCGCATCAGCGCAGCCGCTGCTCGCGTGACGCGCTTCGGGACGGAACTCGAGCGCTCGTTCGTCCGCGCACCCTTTACCGGCCGTGTCATCGACGTCCGGCGCAGGCCCGGCGAAATAGTCGGCATCGAAGGGATTCTCGAGCTTGCACGCGTCGACCAGATGCAGGCGGTCGCAGAAGTCTTCGAAGCGGACGTCCGCCGCGTGCGAGTGGGTCAACTCGCGCTGGTGCGCAGCCCGGCGCTGCCGAAAGACCTCACCGGTACCGTGACACGCATTCGCCCCAAGGTGCAGAAGATCGACCAGATCGGTGACGACCCCGTCGCACGCAAGGATGCCCGCATCGTCGAGGTCGAGATCAAGCTCGACGACGGCCGCGCGGCTGCGAACCTCACGAATCTCCAGGTGGAAGTCGAGATTGGCCGCTGAGCACACGTGGACCCGGTTGCTGCCCGCCGTGCCGCTCGGGTGGTTGCAGCTGTGGCACAAGCCGCTGCGCCTCACCGTCGCGGTCGCGGGCATCGCGTTTGCCGTGCTGCTGATCCTGATGCAGCTCGGCTTTCGCTCGGCGCTGTTCGAGAGCACTTTGCGTTTCCATGAGCGCTTCCGCTACGACATAGCGCTCTTCAGCACGGACAGTGTGTTCATCGTGCGGCCGGCGCCATTTACGATCCGCCGCCTGTACGAGGCGATGGGTTCGCCCGACGTCGAGTCGGTGAGCCCTGTCTACATCTTTCCGGCGACATGGAAGAACCCGTGGACCAACGCCCGCCGCAGCATCAATGCGGTCGGCATCGACCCCACCCGCAATGTGCTAGATACGCCGGGCTTCGCGGACAACTATTCCAGGCTGGTGGCACAGGACGTCGTGTTGTTCGACAGGGCTTCGCGGCCTGAATTCGGACCGGTGTGGGAGAACTGGCGCCAGGACGCACCGGTGAGCACCGAGCTCAACGATCGTGCAGTCTCGGTGGTGGGACTGGTCGAGATCGGCCCGTCGTTCGGCATCGACGGCACGGTGCTCACCAGCGTCGACAACTGGCTGCGGCTGTTTCCGGACCGGTCGCGCAATCAGATCCAGCTGGGCCTGGTGACGCTGAAGCCGGGCGTCGATGCGAGCACCGCGCGCGATCGCCTGCGCGCCGACTTGCCTGCGGATGTGCTGGTCATGTCCAAGGCCGACTTCGCCGCCCGCGAGAAGGCGTACTGGAACGGGGCCACGCCGATCGGCTACGTGTTCGCGTTCGGCGCGATCATGGGCCTGGTGGTTGGCGCGATCATCGTCTACCAGATCCTGTTCGCGGATGTGTCCGAGCACCTGCGTGAATACGCCACGCTGCGGGCCATCGGGTATCGCAATCGATTCGTGTCCGGCATCGTGCTGCAGCAGGCAGCAATACTCGCGGTGCTCGGCTACCTGCCGGGCATGGCCGCGGCATGGTTCCTCTACCGATCAGCCGCGCACGCGACCCGTTTGCCACTGCACCTGACGACCGAGCGGGCGCTGACGGTGTTCGTGCTTACGCTCGTGATGTGCGCGCTCTCCGGCTTCCTGGCGCTGCGCAAGGTGCGCCGCCTCGACCCGGCGGAGGTTTTCTGATGGATGGCAGTGCGGACGCGCCGGTCGTCGTCGAAAACCTCAGTCACTACTACGGCAAGGGTCCGCTGCGTCGGCAGATCCTGCACGACGTGACGACGACGATTCCCGCTGGGGAGATCGTGATCGTCACCGGGCCGTCGGGGTCCGGCAAAACGACGCTGCTGACGCTCGTCGGTGCGTTGCGTGCACCACAGGCCGGGCGCCTGCGTGTGCTCGGTCACCAGCTCGATGGCGCAAATCGCACGGCTCTCGAAGACGTCCGCAAGCGTATCGGCTTCATCTTCCAGAGCCACAACCTGCTCGGCGCCTTGTCTGCTTCGCAGAACGTGCAGCTCGGACTGCGCGTGACTGGTCGCGCCGCGCGCGTGGAGTTGCGGCGGCGGGCTGAGGCGATGCTGGAGGCGGTCGGCCTTGGCGAGCACGCACACAAGCGCGCGGAGCAGCTCTCGGGCGGCCAGCGACAGCGAGTGGCCATTGCGCGTGCCCTCGTCGGCGAGCCGGTCATGGTGCTCGCAGACGAACCGACTGCGTCGCTCGACAAGGCCTCGGGCCGCGAGGTGGTCGATCGCATGCAGTCACTGGCCCGGGAGCGGGGCACCACCATCCTGCTGGTCACGCACGACAACCGCATACTCGACGTTGCTGATCGCATCCTGCACCTCGAAGACGGCAAGCTCGCCACCTTCACTGATGCCGTCATCGCCAATACGCAACAGATGATGCACCTGCTGGCCCAGAACACCGACCGGCAGCACATGGAGCAGCTGGTCGATGCGATGGACGAGACGGCGTTCCGCGGGACGCTGCAGGAGCTTACGCAGCAGTCGCATAGATTCCTCGAAGCAACCGCACTGGCGAGCGACGAGGCCTACCAGAGCATGCTCGAACAGTCGCTGCGCGTGTTTACGCGCCGGGTCGGTGAGCTGCTCGACGCCGAACGCGCGTCGCTGTTCCTGGTCGACCGCGAACGACAGCAGCTCGTGTTGCGAGTCGCGCAGGACATGCCAGAGGGCGAGTACGTTCGCATTCCGCTGGCGAGCGGCATCGCTGGCGCGGCGGCAATGGCCGGCGCGGTGGTGCGAGTCGACGATGCCTACGCCGATCCGCGTTTCAACCAGGCGATCGATGCAGAAACCGGTTTCCACACGCGTTCCATGCTGTGCCTGCCCCTGCAGGATCGCAGCGGTGCGGTGTTCGCCGTGACGCAACTGCTCAATCGGCGTGACGGCCGCCCGTTTGACGAACAGGACACGCGCCGGTACGCGGAACTTGCTTCGTCGCTATCGATCCTGCTCGAGTCGCTGGTCAAGCTTGGCGGGACTGCCGCGCGGCGTGCGTCATGATCGGATCGCCCAGCACCGCCGTGCGGCTGTTGCAGGTCACCGATCCTCACCTCTTTGGGGACGAGACGAGGAAGATCTACGGCGTGACGACTGCCGTCTCGTTGCGCAAAGTGCTGGCCGAGGCTTTCGCAGCCGGAACGCCGCGGCCCGACGCAATTCTCGTGACTGGCGACATCGCCGACGATCACAGCGCTGCCGCATACGACAACTTCCGCCGTGCGCTGCGTCCGTACGGCTCGCCCGTGTTCTGCCTGCCGGGCAATCACGATGAGCCTGGCCTGATGGTCGGCCTGGTGGGGGACGATGGGTTCCAATACGGCGGCACGGCTGAATTCGGCGCGTGGGGAGCGGTGTTCATCGACACGCACGTGCATGGGCGCCCCGAAGGCCGAGTCGAGTCGAAGGAACTGTCGCGCCTCGAATCGGCGTTGCAGGCCTTCACCGACAGGCCGATCCTCGTGTGCCTGCATCATCCGCCATTGCCCGTCGGCAGCACCTGGCTCGATGGCGTGGGCCTGCGCAATGCCGGTGAGTTGCTGGCGGTCATCGAGCGGTATCCGACCGTTCGTGCCGTGCTGGGGGGGCACGTGCACCAGGAGTTCGAGCGGCAGCACGGGCACACGCTCGTGCTCGCGACGCCTTCTACCTGCGCGCAATTCACTCCACTCACGGAGCATTGCGTGATGGACCTCAAGCCGCCGGGTTATCGCTGGCTGGAGTTGCTGCCGGATGGCCAGGTGCGGACAGAAGTGCGGTGGCTGCAGGACTGGGACGTGGCCGAACGCCCGCCCGATGACCGCTTTTAGTGACCGTGGGAGCAAACATGAAAGACAAACTGCCGTTTCCGCTGCTGGATACTCCCGCTGACCTGGCCAGCTGCAATGGTTGGACGGAAGAGGTCTATCGCGACCTGCTTGCGCTGCAGGAGGGTTCGATCAGCCATGCCACAATGGATGCCAAGTACCTGTACAGCCGGGCAATCCTTAACCTCGACCTCACGGGCTTCACCGTGCAGGCAATGAAGGACCGCCCGCTCAACGCGCTCCTGCGCATCCTGGATGCGCAGAAAGTCTGTATTCCGGTCATGTACGAGCACGGAGCATTGCTCGTGCGGGCGTTTGCCGACGACCTCGTCGGACTGTTCGCCGAGCCAGGCCGGGCGCTCGACGCCGCATTCGAGATACACCGCCGTGTGACTGCATTCAATCACTCGGGGCATGCGTCGGAGCAACCGGCGCTCGCCTGCATCGGCATCGGTTTCGGTCAGGTATACGCGATCGGTCCCAACCTGGCGATGGGCGACGAAATGAATCGTGCTTCGAAGCTCGGCGAAGACACTGCCCGCGGCAATGAAACACTGGTGACGTCGAATGCCTATTTCGCGCTGCGCAGCCGCCCCGACGTCCTGTTCGAGCAGCTCGCGAGCGACGACCAGCTGTTTCCGTATTACCGGGCATCGCCGCACTGAGCTGATGCATCGATCCCCACGGATCGCAGGCAGTCGCCGGCAACCGTTCCGCGTTATGTCCGCTGGCGCACAGACGATGACGAGCCGGTCGCAGGATCATGCGAGCCGTAGTCACGATTGACCGGAAAGCTGATGCCCCGCAGGCGATTAACTGACCAGGCGAACTGCAATCGTGCCGGCGCTCCGGCCGAAGTATTGCGCGTGGCCGGGGAGCGTGCGCAAGTGGTGCTTGACTCCATCGGGGATGCCGTTCTCAGCACCGACCTGGCGGGCAACGTCACGTATATGAACCCGGTCGCCGAGCGCATGACCGGATGGTCCACTGCAGAGGCGACCGGCCGGCCGCTGCCGGAAGTGCTGCAGATCATCGACGCGGACAGTCGTGAGCCCGCGCGGGATCCGCTGGCCCTGGCGGTGGAGCGTGACACCACTGTCGGTGTGGGCGAGAACTGTCTGCTGATCGGCCGGGATGGGCGCGAGTCTGCGATCGAAGACACTGCCACCCCGATTCATGACCGGCAAGGAAACGTGACTGGCGCGGTGATCGTGTTTCACGACGTGGGTGCGGCGCGCGCCTTGTCGTTGCGAATGTCGCATCTGGCGCAACATGACGTTCTTACGGGCCTGCCCAACCGGATGCTGCTGACCGACCGGCTCGACCGGGCCATGGCACTGCGTCGTCGCCATGGCATGCAGCTGGCCGTATTGTTCCTGGACCTGGATCGCTTCAAACCCATCAACGATCGACTGGGTCATGCGGTCGGCGACCAGGTGCTGCAGTCAGTCGCGAGTCGACTGGTGGCGGGAGTGCGCAAATCGGACACCGTGAGCCGGCTCGGTGGCGATGAATTCGTCGTTCTGCTGTCCGAGGTGGCCAGTTCCAGGGATGTGGCACGCGCTGCGGATTCACTGTGCGCCAGTATCGCCGCGCGGCACCGCATCGAAGGCCGGAATGTGCGCGTGACGGCGAGTGTCGGGATCGCGGTTTATCCCGGTGATGGCGCGGATGCCGAGACGCTGATGAAAAAGGCGGATCTTGCGTTACTGAGCGCGAAGGCTTCCCGGCGTGACCGGCCAAGACTGGTGAGCGCCGACTTGACTCGTGACAGTTGAACACTGGCAGGCCAAGGATGTTCCACCATGCAGCGATTGCGCGTTCCGCGAGCATGGTGATTGCGCTCTCCTGCTTTGTCGCCACCGGATGCGCCGGCGTCAGGCATGCACAGACAACGGAGCCGGCCCCGGTCGCGCCGCCATCCGCGCCGATTGCGGTGGTCGAGGAGGCGCCTGCATCGACGGTGCCGCAAGTGGAGGACGCACCCGTCGTTGCCGAAGTACCCGTGCTTCCGGTTCCACCGTCGGCGATTCAGCCTGTGCGCCCCGTGCAGCCCGTTCCGGCGGCGCGAGTCGCAGTCCCCAAAGTCCCCGCCAGGGTTGCACCGGTCACGACGGTCGCGTCACCCAAGCCGCCCCCGGGGCCGACAGCCGCCGTTGCGGCGATGACCGTGCCGACACCGCAGCCGAGGCCGAAGGTTGCTGCGGTTCCTGCCGCACCGCAGGTGTCCCCAGCGCCGTTGGACTTCAAGGCGCTCGCGTCGCGACTCCGCGAAACCAAGGCCATCGGCGTGCTGACGAAGCTTGCACTCAAGAATGAAGTCGACGACCTCGTGGACCGGTTCCGCGCCTACCACAAGCGGCAGGGCACGGCGACGCTCGCTGAACTGCGCCGCACCTATGACATGCTGCTCCTCAAGGTGCTTTCGCTGCTCCAGGACAGCGATCCGCCACTGGCTCGTGACATCGTCAAGTCGCGCGGCGCAATCTGGAGCATCCTCGAAGACCCGCGGAAATTCACCGATTCCAATCTGATGGCAGGAGCAACACCGTGAGCATACGTGCAGGGGCACTGGCCCTGGTCGGAGTCGTGACGACTGGGTTCGGGGTACCGGCGCTGGCCGTGGAAGAGAATCCCGGCGACGTTCCGGTCACGAAGGACCTGACGTCCGTGATTGCATTGCACGGCCTGCCGTGCGGTAACGTCGTCAGCGCCACCCAGCAGGGACAGGACGACTACGTCGCTTCGTGCGAGAACGGCAATCGCTATCGCGTGTTCGTGGGCGCAGATGGCCGGGTCATCGTGGAGAAGATGGACTAGGGTTTCCTGCCGCCAAGCAGGAGCAGCGCGGCGCCGATGGCGATTGCGCCGACACCGGCCCAGACCGGCACGTTGACCGTCTGCTTTTCCTTCACGGACATCTCGATCGGCCCCACGTTGATGTCGTGAGTCTGCTTGGTGTAACTGAAGCTCCCGTAGGCGAGTCCGAGGGTGCCGACCACGATCAGCACGATGGCGGCAATCTTGACTGCATTCATGTTCGCTCCCTTCACTTCCGTCGCGAGGCAATTCCCGTATCGATCGTATCCGGTCGCCCATCGTCAAAGCCAGACAAAGAAAGGGCCCGGCGACGGGGGGCGTCACCGGGCCACTTATGAGCACCCGACCTGGGATGAAGGTGCCGAGTACCCGGGAGCAGGATTGTCGAATGGACGGATCGGGTCTGTGCGGTACCCAACACAGGTCGCGGCCATTGCTGTTGCTTCCTGGGCCCGTCTCCTGGCACCCAAAGCCGCCCAAGTTGCAGCTGCAGGGATTCGATGTCGCTCGTGTACTGCGACTCGAAGACGTCAGCCGTGCCGATTCTTGCCACCAGTCATGCACTGCTGGCGGCTGGCGGGCACTCTGGCGGACAACAAAAACCCGCTGCGTTCCAGGCAGCGGGTTCCGTGTCTCGCCGGAATGAGTCGCTTACGGCTCGTTGCGCGGCGTCGTTGCGTCAGTCGGCGGAGTCGGCGTCCACTCGCGAGGCTCGGAAGCCGTTGCGACCGGAGCCGGCTCACGCACCACGACCGGCGCGGATGCCGCTTCGCTTGGCGGGGCCGGCGGCGCTGCGGGACGATCGAAGTCGAACGAGCGCGGCTCGGGCGCACGCGGTGGTTCATCGCTCGGCGCGGGCGCGTGGCCAGTGCTGTCACTGCCACCCGCATCGTCACCACCTTCACCACCCGGGCCCTCGTCGAAGCTGCCTGCGCCGGCCGCACCCGCGGCAGCGCCGGCAACGTAGCCTTCGGCACCGCCTTCACCACGACCACGACGACGACGGCCACCGCGACGCGACCTGCGCCCGGTGCGCTCGCTGCGATCACCCTCGGGACGTTGCTGCTGGCCGTCACCGATCGGTTGTGCGACTGACGCGTCGGCTGTGTTCATGTCGTTCGCAACGGCTGCGACGACCGAAGTTGCGGCGACTGCCTGCTGACGCACTTCCTGCGGCTCGCGGTACTCGCGGGGCGGCCGCGGTTCGCGGGGCTCGCGTGGTTCACGCGGCTCGCGTGGAGGACGCACTTGCTGCGGCTGGCGCTGGCCCTGCTGGCCGCCTTCACGGCGTCCGCCACGCGGGCTCTCGTCACGACGCGGCTGCTGCTGGGGCTGCGCACGGTTCGGCTCGTCGCGCCGCGGTTCGTTGCCGCGGGCCGGTTGGCCCGGGCCCGCGGTACCTTCAGCACGGTTTTCGCGGCGTGCTTCGTCACGCGAGCCACGTTCACCGCGGCCCTCGCTGCGTCCGCGTCCATCACGACTGTCGCGCCCATCGCGCCGACTGTCACGGCCACGGCCGCGTTCGCTGCGATCGCGGTCATGGCGCGGACGATCACGATCGCCGTCCTTGCTGCCGCGACCGGAGCTCGAGGGCGCCGCCGTCTGCGGTTCGGGCGCACGCTTGTCGCCGGCGAACCAGCGCCACATCCGCACGAGCACGTTGTCGCGCGGACCGAAGGCCGGTGCGGCAACGGCTACCGGAGCTGCTGCGATCGCGATCGGGGCGGCCACGACCTCGGGGGCCGCAGGCGGGGCAGGGGTGCTCGGGATGATCGTCGTCACCGCGGGCTGCTGCGGCGTCGGCGGCGCTTCTTCCTCGGCCGACGCGATCGCGTCGAGATCGATCTTCGGTTCGACCGCCATGTGATGGCTGATGACGGAGTTCTCGGGCAGGTCCATCTCGTCGTCGCGCACGCGACGCAACTCGTAGGACGGCGTCTCGAGGTACTTGTTCGGCACCAGCACGATATCGACATGACTGCGGGCTTCGATGTCGTGCAACCAGTCGCGCTTCTCGTTCATGAGATAGGTCGCGACGTCGACCGGCAACTGCGCGATGACCTTCGCGGTGCGGTCCTTGCGGGCCTCCTCGCCGATCAGTCGCAGTACCGCGAGCGCCAGCGATTCGACGCTGCGGATCACGCCCATGCCGGTGCAGCGCGGGCAGACGATGTTGGTCGATTCGCTGATGGAAGGACGCAGGCGCTGCCGCGAGAGCTCGAGCAGGCCGAAGCGGGAAATCTTGCCCAGCTGGATGCGGGCACGGTCCTGCTTGACGGCGTCGCGCAGTCGATCTTCGACCGCGCGCTGGTTCTTGGTCGACTCCATGTCGATGAAGTCGATGACGATCAGGCCGCCGACGTCACGCAACCGCATCTGGCGCGCAATTTCGTCCGCGGCCTCGAGGTTGGTGTTGCAGGCGGTCGTCTCGATGTCGGTGCCGCGGGTGCTGCGCGCCGAGTTGATGTCGATCGAGACCAGGGCTTCGGTGTGGTCAATCACGATGCTGCCACCCGCGGGCAGCGTCACCTTGTGGGAATACGCCGACTCGATCTGGCTCTCGATCTGGTAGCGCGTGAACAACGGCACGTGGTCGTCGTAGAGCTTGAGCTTGCGCAGGTTGTTCGGCATGAAGCGCTGCATGTATTCGCGCGCTTCCTCGTAGACCTCCTGCTTGTCGATCAGGATTTCGCCGATGTCGTCGCTGAGGTAGTCACGGAGCGCGCGCAGGATTGCCGTGCTCTCGCGGTAGATCAGGAACGGCGAGGGACGGCTGTCGGACGCCTGCTGAATCGCGTTCCAGATGTCGACGAGGTTGTTGAGGTCCCACTGCAGCTCTTCGGGGCTGCGGCCAACGCCGGCGGTGCGCACGATGGCGCCCATGCCATCGGGGATCTGCAGCGAGTCCATTGCTTCGCGCAGGGCATCGCGGTCGTCGCCTTCGACGCGGCGCGACACGCCACCGGCACGGGGGTTGTTCGGCATCAGGACCAGGAACCGGCCCGCCAGGCTGATGAAGGTGGTGAGTGCGGCACCCTTGTTGCCGCGTTCTTCCTTCTCGACCTGGACGATGATTTCCTGGCCTTCCTCGATCAGGTCACGGATGCCGCGGCTGCCGCCTTCCTGGCCGGGCTGCTTGTCCTTGAAGAACGCCTTGGAGACTTCCTTCAGCGGCAGAAAGCCGTGGCGGTCGGCGCCGTAGTCGATGAACGCGGCCTCGAGGCTCGGTTCGACCCGGGTGATGCGACCCTTGTAGACGTTGGCTTTCTTGGTTTCGCGCGACGGGATTTCGATGTCGAGGTCGTAAATCCGCTGGCCGTCCACCAGCGCTACGCGCAACTCCTCTTCCTGAGTCGCGTTGACGAGCATTCTTTTCATCGGCCCTCTCGTTATTGGAGGTTGGGGCCGCGTACGGTTCGGACGGGTAATGGTGCCGTGGCGTGGGAAAAAGGTCTGGCAGCGACTGCGCGAGCGCTCATTTGCTGTTCATCTGCACCGGCGCAAGGCGCACGATGCGTGACCGAATCCTGGTGCTGTCGGGCATCGTACCCGCCGAGGTCGCTGCTGGCCCGCTGCCCGCCGGGGCTGCGGCACCTGCGCGTGTCCGCGGCAGATCGATGGTCTGAAACTTCAGAACCAACTAAGATTGCGGGCGCCCCGCACAACCCGAAGGGCGTGCAACCGCGCGTCGCTCATTCGGCGCTGCCTGATGTTGCTTGGACGCACCAGCGCATTGCCTAGCGCCGGAATGTAACAAGCGAAGGCCCGAAAATCAATGGCTTACGAAATAGAACCGGCAACCGACGAGAACAGCGCCGAGCCGGAGCCCGGTCGCGGTGTTACCCACGTGGAAGTGACCGAAGACGACGCCGGCACGCGGCTCGACAACTTCCTCGTCCGGCAGCTGAAGGACGTCCCGCGCACACACGTATTCCGCCTGCTGCGCAAGGGTGAGGTGCGTGTCAACAAGAAGCGCGCCAAGCCCGACCAGCGCGTGGCCGCTGGCGACATCGTCCGCATTCCACCGGTGCGCAAGGCGGAAGACGTCCCGCCGCCAGCCACGCCCCGGACCGCCAGTGAGTCGCTGCAGAAACTGGTGCTCGACTCGATCACCTATGAGGACAGCGACCTCATCGTCTTCAACAAGCCGCCGGGCCTTGCGGTTCACGGCGGCAGTGCGACCGACTTCGGCCTGATCGAAGTGCTCCGCGGCGCCCGCCCCGGGCAGCCGGACCTCGAACTCGTGCACCGGCTCGACCGTGACACCAGCGGCTGCCTGCTCGTGGCGAAACGGCGCGCTGCGCTGCGCGACCTGCACCTGCAGTTGCGCGAAGGCCAGACCGAAAAGCATTACCTGGCACTGGTCTGCGGTAAGTGGAACCTGGGGACCAAGCGCATCGAACTGGCGCTCGACACCGACGAGCGCCGCAGCGGCGAGCGGCACGTGGCCGTGCGCGCGCACGGCAAGAAGTCCGTCAGCACGTTCAAGCCCGTGCAGTTCTTCGGCAACCTCGCGACGCTGCTGGAAGTCGAGATCGACACCGGCAAGACGCACCAGATTCGCGTGCACGCCGCACATGCCGGTCATCCCGTGGCCGGTGACGACAAGTACGGCAACCGGACCTTCAACGAGATCTTCAAGGACTACGGCCTGAAGCGCATGTTCCTGCATTCGTCGTCGCTCGGCTTCACACGGCCCGGCACCCGCGAGCCCATGCTGGCAAGCGCGCCGCTGCCGCCCGAACTCAGCGCGGTGCTGGATACGCTCACGCGTGGCAAGGCGCGGGCGCCGCAGGACGAGCGTGGCAAGACACTGAAACCGGAGGGCGCGCGTGGACCGATCGTCGCTCCGCGCGTGCAGCGACCGGCGCCGGTGGCGCAGACGGGCAAGCCGAGGACGGCCAAGCCCCGGACCGACAGGCGGGGCCCGGCTAAGGGACCTGGACCCGTGCGCGGCGAAGGGCGCCGCAAAGCCAGGACAACGGGAGGCCGGTGAGGCCCGTCGGATCGATCGATTCGACGCGGTCGAAGAGGGCGATCCCCAGGGACTCGGCTTTGAAACCGCCGGCGCAGTCGAGTGGATTGTCGCGCTCGATGTAGCGGTCGATTTCGGCATCAGACAGCACCCTGAACTTCACGACCGTGCGGTCGACGTGCGATTCGGTGCGACCGGCGGAGCCATCGATGACGTGCACCGCCGTGAGGAAGACGACTTCGCGGCCAGACGAAGCCCGCAGCTGTTCGCGGCAACGCTCGACGGTACCGGGTTTGCCGAGCACATCCGTGCCGCGCAGGGCGACCTGGTCCGAACCGATCACGATCGCCTGTGGGATACCTCGCGGCGACTGCCTCGGCCTTGACCCGGGCCAGTCGCGCGGCCATGGCGGCGGCCGGTTCGCCCGGCAGGCGAGCTTCATCGGCGCCGGGGGCGACGCACTCGAACGGCAGCCCGAGCCGCTGCAGCAGGTCGCGGCGGTAGCGGGACGTCGAGGCGAGAATCAGGCCCTTGGAAAACAAAGATTTAGGCTCGTTTTTTCTTTGACAGGGCGGGGCAGCGTCACTATGATACGCGCCCCATGTCGCCCGGCCCGGCCGATCAGGTTAACGCCAAGGAGCTGTCGGCGCGAGCCGCCGTTCTCGAGCGCCATTACGACCTGGCGCAGCTCGAACGCGTAGCCGAGGCGGGCGGCCTTCCCGGCACTCGCATCGATGCGCGATTGCAGTTCGGTGCCTTCGAAGGCCGGACGACGGTCGACGTCCGCGTCGAGGGCACGGCAGTGCTGGAATGCCAGCGTTGCCTGCAGCCTTGCGCGATCGCGATGGACGAATCGGCGCTGGTCGCCATCGTCCGCGACGAGATGGACGACGTGCCGGGCGGCTACGAGCCGTTCGTGGGAATGCCGGAGCAACTGTCGCTTGCGGCGCTGGTCGAAGAGCAGGTGCTGCTCGCGTTGCCGCTCGTGCCCGCGCACGAAGCAGGCAGCCCGGAGTGCCTGTCGTCCGAGGCGGAAGAGGTGCCGTTGGCGCCCGCTTCCGTGGTCGAGACCGCGGCCGAAGAGGCAGCGGTGGAAGAGAAACAGATGCCCTTTGCGAATCTGCGGGAGCTGCTCGAGAAAAACAACGAGCGCGGACCCGCTTCAGGAGAGTAGATCATGGCAGTCCAGAAAAGCCGCAAGACCCCGTCCAAGCGCGGCATGCACCGTTCGCACGACCACCTGAGCAGCCCTGCGCTGTCGGTTGACCGTACCAGCGGCGAAACCCATCTTCGTCACCGCATCACCGCCGACGGTTTCTACCGCGGCAAGAAAGTGATCGAGAAGCCGGCCGCCGACGAAGGCCAGGAGTAATCCTGTCTCGACGGGCCCGCGCATGACCGCCGGCCTGACCGTAGCCGTGGACGCGATGAGCGGCGACCACGGCGCTGAAGTTGCCGTTCCCGCGGCGCTCGATGTCCTCGCGTCCACGCCCGATCTCCGGCTGATCATCGTCGGTCGCAGTGAGGTCGTGCTGCCGTTGCTGGGCGCCGCCCTCGACAACGACCGCTGCCGTTTCGTCGAAGCGACCGAAGTCGTCGCCATGGACGAGCGTCCGCAGGACGCGCTCCGCCGCAAGAAGAACTCGTCGATGCGTGTCGCGATCAACCTCGTCGAGAAGGGCGAGGCGTCTGCGTGCGTGTCTGCGGGCAACACCGGCGCACTGCTCGCCACCGCGCGTTTCGTGCTCGGCATGGTGCCGGGCATCGACCGTCCCGCCATCGTCTCGGCCGTGCCCTCGACGGGCGGGTACACCGTCATGCTCGACCTGGGCGCCAACCCCGACTGCAACGACGATCATCTGGTGCAGTTCGCGGTGATGGGCTCCGTGATCGCATCCGACCTGCACGGCATCGAGCAGCCCCGCGTCGGCCTGCTCAACGTCGGCGAGGAAGACATCAAGGGCACCGAGGAGATCAAGGCGGCGCACAAGCGTCTCACCGGCTCCGCGATCAACTACGTTGGCTTCGTCGAGGGCGACAAGATTTTTTCAGGTGCCGTCGACGTCGTCGTCACCGACGGTTTCACCGGCAACGTGTCGCTGAAGACGATGGAAGGCCTGGCGAAGTTCATCAGCGGCGCGATGAAGGAAGAGTTCACTCGCAGCACGGTACGCAAGATCGGCGCACTCGCCGCGGCGCCGACACTCACGGCGCTCAAGGCACGACTCGATCCACGCGCGTACAACGGCGCAAGCATGGTGGGATTGCAGGGCGTGGTCATCAAGAGTCACGGCGGCGCCGACCGCATGTCGTTTGCCAATGCCGTGCGTGTTGCGGTCACGGAAGCACGCAACGGCGTGCCGGACCAGATCGTGGACCTGCTGGCGAAAGTGACGGCGACGGGAGTGAATAGTGAGTAGTGATCAGTGATCAGTCGGAAAGAGCGCGCCGCGCTCTAGACTCCATCACGATCACTACTCACTACTCGGCCTTGCGCCGGCGCCGCATGCGCGCCATCAGCTGTACGCGCCGCCGGTCGATCTTCGCCGCGACGCCGGGCGCAGCCTTGCGCAGCACCGAGCCCTTCGTCAGTGATTCGCGGTAGGCGCGGAAATCTTCGTACGCCTCGAGCTCGTGCCGGAGTTCACGGAACACGAGTTCGATCATTACGGCGTCGTCGAGCATGCCGATGCCCGGGATGTCGTCGGGAATCAGGTCCTCCGGGTCGCACAGATAGGCAAGCCCCGACAGCACCGGATTGCGCTCGTCGTCGTCCAGCGGCCAGTCCTCGTCGGTGACCATGGCGATCAGGGTGTCGAGCTGCTCGAGCCGCTCGGTCACGAAATCGGGCAGGTCCGTGCCCTTCATGGATTTCACCATGTCGGCCGCCGCGCCGAGGATTTCCTCGTCGTCGGCGATCCGCACCGAATCGCGCGCCTTTTTCAATTCCCGGCGAAAATGGCGTAAATCGCGGTCGGAGAGCTCGATCGTCAGCTTGTAAGGCATGGGGGTCCCTCGCGGCCGCAAGGCTACGGGCGGTGCCGTGTCCGGGTCAATGCGTGCGGGCAGCGTGTGGATCGTCGCCATGTGGTTAGAATAGATGCAGGCAATGGAAGGAAGGTTGCATGCAGGATAACGGTGTCGGCCAGTGGTTCGCGGCTGCGCTGGTCGCAGCGTTCGCACAGTTCGTCGCCAATGACGTCCGGGCGGGCGAATTCCTGCTGCCGCGCAATGGTGACAACGTGATCGGTGCGGTCAGCATCGCCATGGCCGAGCACGAGGACACACTGCTCGACATCGGCCGGCGCCATGGCGTCGGGTACGAGGAAATCATCGCCGCCAACCCCGGCATCGACCCCTGGCTGCCCGGGGCGGGCACCGAGGTGGTGATTCCAGGCCGGTTCCTGCTGCCGGACGCCCCGCGCGAGGGGATCGTGGTCAACCTGCCGGAGCACCGTCTTTATTACTATCCGCCCGCCCAGCCGGGCCAGCCGCGCGTCGTTCGCACGTACCCGATCAGCACCGGCAAGATGGACTGGAAGACACCGCTCGGGGCCACCAGGGTCGCGTCGAAGCAGGAGCGCCCCAACTGGTATCCGCCGAAGTCCGTCCGGCTCGAGCACGAGGCGAAGGGTGATCCATTGCCGCCGTTCATCCCGCCGGGTCCGGACAACCCGCTCGGCGAGTATGCCTTGCGGCTCGGGATCCCCGGCGGCTCGTACCTGATCCACGGCACGAACCGTCCCGCAGGCGTCGGCATGCAGGTTACGCACGGCTGCATCCGCATGTTCCCGGAGGACATCGCCGAGTTCTACACGATGATCCCGGTCAACACGAAGGTGAACCTGATCGACCAGACGACGAAAGTCGGCTGGTCGCGCGGCTCGCTGTTCATCGAACGCCAGGCGCCGCTGGAAGGCACGGACAATCCTTCGCACATGGATCCGGCGGAACTCGATCGGGTGGTTAAGGCGGCCACGGCCGGCGTCGATGTGTCGATCGACTGGGACACGGCACGGCTCGCGTTCCAGCAGGCGTCGGGCGTGCCCGTGCGCGTCGGTGAACGCAATTTCTCGCGTGTTCCGGTCCGGTCGCCGGAATCCGTACCTGCGCCAGCCGCAGAGACGGCGCAGGCACCGGCTCCGTAACTCAACGCTTGTCGGTCTGCGCCGTGAGCAGTGCGGTGCTGCTGTGCGCGGGGCAGGCGGCAAAGTGCTGCGGAAAAGAAAACGCCGCGGAGGTCCGCGGCGTCTTCGTATCGCCGAAGCGACGGAGTCAGTCGATTACTTGCCCATCGACTTCTTGAACGCGCGATCGATCTTCTCGTTGGTCGCGTCGCAGCAGGACTGCGAAGCCTGTGCGGCCTGGAGAGCCTGGTTGGCCGTGCTCTGGGCGGCGCTCGATGCGCTCGCGGCGCTCGATGCCGAGGCGGCAGCGGCGTCGGCAGAAGCCTTGGCGGCAGCGGCGTCGGCAGCGGCAGCCTTGATGGCCGCATCGGCGCTGGCCACGTGCTCGTCAAACTTCGACTGGCTCACGCAACCCGTGGCTGCGGCGAGCACGACGGCGGCGGCGGTGGCGGTCAGGATCTTGGCGATAGCGGTCTTCATTGGTGATCTTCCTCGGTTTTTGAATCAGGCAAGACAGTGTGGCGGCCGCAGCCCGTCCACACCTTTCCGTGTGCGCAGCGCAGCCGAACAGCGAGAGACTAACTCATTCGAAAACGACGATAAAGATTACTGTGCGGTGCGTCGCATGCGAGGCGTTCGCATTCGACGACCAGTCGCCAGCCACCCGCCACGCGCCTCCTCTGACATGCGTCGCGGTTGGCACTGGATTTCCCGGCATTCGCTGCAATGCGCGGACTGGCGAAGTTCGCGCGGAAGTGTGGTGTGGCCACCTTGCTCGAGGCGGCGGTCCTTGCCCGATGGTCTCTTTCCCTGCTTGCCAACAGGCACGTGGAGCTGTATATATAAACAGTCACTGTATGGGTATACAGGGAGGGTTGATCGATGGAAGACCTCACGCCGCGCCAACGCCAGGTGCTTGTATTCATCCAGGACAGCCTGGCCGAGCAGGGCCTGCCCCCCACGCGGGCCGAAATCGCCGAAGCCCTGGGCTTCAAGTCCGCGAATGCGGCCGAAGAGCACCTGCGTGCACTGCAGCGCAAAGGCGTCATCGAACTGCGCCCCGGGGCCTCCCGCGGCATCCAGCTCAAGGACTCCCTGCGCGACCAGATCGGCCTGCCGTTGATCGGCCGGGTCGCTGCCGGCCGGCCCATCCTGGCCGAAGAAAACATCGAAGCGCGCTACCAGATCGACCCGGCGCTCTTCCAGCCGCGGCCGCATTACCTGCTCAAGGTCAAAGGCATGAGCATGCGCAACGCCGGCATCCTCGACGGCGATCTCGTCGCAGTCCACCGCACGCCCGAAGTCCGCAACCGCCAGATCGTCGTCGCGCGCCTCGAGAACGAGGTCACCGTGAAGCGCTACCGGCAGGACGGCTCGATCGCCTGGCTGCTGCCCGAGAACGAAGACTTCGAACCCCTGCGTATCGACCTGCGCGAGCAGTCGCTCACCATCGAAGGCCTCGTCGTCGGCGTGGTGCGGCAGGACACGCATCGTTTGTCCTGACTGCTCCCTGGATGATTTTTCCGGATCAGCGATCCCGCCCCCAGTTATGCAAGAAGCCATGCCAGAAGCCATGAAGGCTTCCGTCGAACAACTGCTGCAAGAGAATCCCGCGCGTCTCTGGCGCGCACGGGAAACGGGCAGCAGCACGGCCGCGGCCGTGCCGGCGGGATTGCCCACGGGCTACGCCGCGCTCGACCGTTGCCTGCCGGGCGCGGGCTGGCCGCGGCAGGGTCTCATCGAAATCCTTGCCGATCAGCGGGGCATCGGCGAGCTCCGGTTGCTGCTCCCCGCACTTGCCGCGCTTTGTCGGGACGACGGCGCAGCCGGCGAGGTTTATCCGCCACCGCGCCCCGATCATGCGGGGTCTGCCCATGTCGGGTCTGCCCAGCCACCGCATGACCGGGGCAGCGGGGGTTGGATCGCCTGGGTCTCGCCGCCGTTTCGACCGTATGCGCCGTCGCTGGCGGCGTGGGGCATCGATGTCGGGCGCATGCTCATCGTCAATGGTGCAGGAACCACCGAGTGGGCGATGGACCAGGCGTTGCGTTCGGAGTCGTGCAGTGCCGTGCTCGGCTGGGCCAATCCCCGCGATCCACACGCGTTGCGACGGTTGCAACTGGCCGCAGAGACTTCGCGCAGCCTTGCCGTGCTGTATCGCCCGCTGCAGGCAGGGCTCACGCCTTCACCCGCCGTGTTGCGGCTCGCGCTGCTCGGCGGCGGTACCGAAGGCCTGCAGGTGCGCATCGTCAAAAGCCGCGGAGGCCGTCCTGTCACGGTGAACCTGGGACACTGAGATGGCCCCGCTCGCCAGGCCCCCGTCTCCCCGCCGTGTGCGGGTCACGCCGGCATTCCGTCCATCTTCGCTTGCCGTTCCCGGCCGCGCACCGCTTGCGCAGTCGCGCCCGCGTGAACTCTGGCTCGCGATTCACCTGCCGTCATTGCTGTTCGATTCGCTGCGCGACGTGGCGCTGGCCCTGCCGGGTCGTCCGCCCGTTGCCATCGTCGATCTCGAGCGCAACGGCAAGGTGGTGCGCGCGTGCGCAGAAGCGGTGCAGGCCGCCGGCGTGCACGAGGGGATGTCGATCAATGCGGCGCTCGCACTGGTGCCGGGCTTGCACGCATTGGCGCGCAATGCGCGACGCGAGCGCCAGCTGCTGGAGGCGGTGGCGCAGCGCGGAGTGCGCTTCACGCCGCGGGTCAGCCTCGAGCCGCCCGACGGCGTATTGCTCGAGGTGCGTGGCAGCCTGCGGCTGTTTGGCGGCGCCAGGCAACTGTGCCGGCGCTTGCAGCAGGAGCTCGTGGATGCCACGGGCGCGGCGGTTCGCTTCGCGATTACGCCGTCGCCGCTGGCATCGTTATGGTTCGCGCGCACGGGTCCGCCAGGCGCGCGACCCGTATTCGTCCGCCACCGCGACGAACTGGCTGGGCGGCTTGCGTCGCTGCCGCTCGGCTGCACGCGGTGGCCCGAACGCAGCCTCGAGGTGCTCGGGACCATGGGCGTGCGCACCGTGGGTGAGTGCCTGCGCCTGCCGCGCGATGGCTTCGCGCGCCGCTTCGGCCAGGAGCTGCTGGCAACGCTCGACCGCGCCACGGGTCGTGTGCAGGAGCCGCGCGCGGCGTATGCCGCGAGCGAACGCTTTGCCGCACGGTGCGACGTCGAACCCGAGATCGCCGACACCGCACGACTCGGCCTGGCACTCGATCCGCTGCTCGAAGAACTGTGCCAGTTCCTGCGCGAGCGCGGCCGTGGCGTGCAGGCGATCGAAGTGCAGCTGCGTCACCGTGCTGCTCCGGTCACGCGCGTGCGGCTGCGTTTCGTGCAGCCGGTCGGTGCGCAGCGGCGGCGCATGGCGGAGCTGCTGCGCGAACGGCTGTCACCGCTCGTGCTGCCGCAGCCCGTGCGCAACGTGCGCCTGCTGAGCGGCCCGCTCATCGACCTGCAGGCCGACGCGATCGGGTTGTTTGCGCACGACCGGCGAGAATCCGGCGAGAACCTGCCGCAGCTCGTCGAACGGCTGCGTGCACGGCTCGGCAACGATGCCGTGCACGGACTCGCCTGCGTTCCCGAGCATCGACCCGAGGCGGCGTGGCGTGCCGTCGAACCGGCAGCCACCCCGCAGGCAGGAAAAAAGGCGCGTGGTTCCGCGGCGATGATGCAGCAATCGACGGCCTCGCGTCCCGAGGCGCGCACCGCGAACGCAGAGGCGCGCCGCACCCGGCCAGTGTGGCTGCTCGATCAACCCGAGTCCTGCACCGTCGACCGGCTGGTCCTCGAAGAAGGCCCCGAGTGCATCGAATCCGGCTGGTGGGACGGTCACGACGTCGCACGTGATTACTACGTCGCGCGCAATCCGCAGGGTGCCCGGTCGTGGGTGTTCCGCAATCGTCGCGAGACGACCGCAGGCGCGAGCTGGTTCCTGCACGGCTGGTTCGCGTGACTCGCAGATCCACAAGCTCTTGCGCGCCGCAGTGAGTCGGGCTCGACCGGATTGCCGTGTACGCCGAACTGCATTGCCTCTCCAACTTCAGTTTCCTGCGCGGCGCTTCGCACCCGGAAGAACTGGTCGAGCGCGCGGCGAAGCTCGGGTATGCCGCACTCGCGATTACCGATGAGTGCTCGGTGGCCGGCGTGGTGCGGGCGCACGTCGCTGCCCGCGAACGCGGTCTCAAGCTCATCATCGGCTCGGAGTTTCGCCTCGAGGACGGCCTGCGTTGCGTGCTGCTCGCGCGGGACCGTGCGGGATACGGTCGTCTCTGCCGGCTGATCACTCGCGGACGACGCGCCGCAGCGAAAGGGGAGTACCGGCTGTGCCGCCGTGATTTCGAAGAAATCACGGCAGGGGTTAGGGGGTGGGGAGCAGGGGATAGGGGATGGGGGTTGGGGGATAGTCGGAAATCGCTGGCAACGCCAGCTTCTTCACTAACCCCCAACCCCTATCCCCTATCCCCTCTCCTGTGCCTGTGGCTGCCGGCTTCGCAGCCGGACCCCGACGAAGCGCGCTGGCTCGCCACGCTCTTCCCCGGCCAGCTCTGGATCGCGGTCGAACTGCTGACGACGGGCCGCGATCGCAGGCGGCTCGAGCAGTTGCAGGACCTCGGCCGCGAACTCGAGCTGCCGCTCGTCGCGGCCGGGGACGCGCACATGCATTCGCGCGGCCGCCGCGCGCTGCAGGACGTGCTCACCGCAACCCGCATCGGCACCACCGTCGAGCAGGCGGGGCTCGCGCTGTTTCAGAACGGCGAGCGCCACCTGCGCCCGGTCCAGCGCATCGCGGAGCTGCATCCGCCCGAGCTGCTCGCCGCTGCGCTGGAGATCGCCTCGCGCTGCACGTTCTCGCTCGAAGAACTGCGTTACGAATATCCGCGCGAGATCGTGCCGGAAGGCTACACGCCGGCCGCGTGGCTGCGGCGGCTCACCGAGGAGGGCGCAAGTCACCGCTGGCCGGAAGGCGTGCCCGCCCCGGCGCGGCAGGCGATCGAGCACGAGCTCACGCTGATCGCCGAGCTCGAGTACGAGCCGTACTTCCTCACCGTGCACGACATCGTGCGATTCGCACGCTCGCGGCACATTCTCTGCCAGGGTCGCGGCTCGGCAGCGAACTCGGCGGTGTGCTTCTGCCTCGGCATCACCGAAGTCGATCCCGCGCGCATGTCCCTGCTGTTCGAGCGCTTCATTTCCAGGGAGCGCAACGAGCCGCCGGACATCGACGTCGACTTCGAGCACGAGCGCCGCGAAGAAGTCATCCAGTACGTCTACGCGAAGTACGGCCGCGAGCGCGCTGCGCTGACCGCAACGGTCATCTGCTACCGGCCGCGCAGCGCGCTGCGCGACGTGGCGAAGGCAATGGGACTCGACCCGCTGCAGGTCGCCGCCCTCGCGCGCTCGATGCAGTGGTGGGACGGTTCGCGCATCGATACGACACGGGTGCGTGAAGCCGGCCTGGATCCCGACAGTCCTGTGCTCGCAAGGGTGTTGACCCTCGCACGGTCCGTGCTCGGGTTTCCGCGCCACCTCTCGCAGCACGTCGGCGGGTTCGTCATCGCGCGCGACCTGCTCGAAGAACTCGTTCCCATCGAGAATGCCTCGATGCCCGATCGCACCGTGATCCAGTGGGACAAGGACGACCTCGACGCGCTCGGGCTGCTCAAGGTCGACGTGCTCGGGCTCGGCATGCTCGCCGCGATCCGCCGCGCGTTCGACCTCGTGCACGGTTGCCGCGGCCAGCGCTGGACACTCGCGACCGTGCCCGCCGAAGACCCGGCGGTCTACGACATGATCGGACACGCCGACACCGTGGGCGTGTTCCAGATCGAGTCGCGCGCGCAGATGGCGATGCTGCCGCGACTGCGGCCCCGCTCGTACTACGACCTCGTCATCGAAGTCGCGATCATCCGGCCCGGCCCGATCCAGGGCGACATGGTGCATCCGTACCTGCGCCGGCGCGCGGGCGAGGAGGCGGTCACGTACCCCAGCGCAGAGGTGGAAGGCGTGCTGAAGCGCACGCTCGGCGTGCCGATCTTCCAGGAGCAGGTGATGCAGCTCGCGATCGTCGCCGCGGGATTCACGCCGGGCGAGGCGGACCAGTTGCGGCGCGCGATGGCGGCGTGGAAGCGCAAGGGCGGGCTGGGTCACTTCGAAGAGCGGTTGATCCACGGCATGCGGGACCGCGGTTATTCCGAGGAGTTCGCGCGACGCATCTTCCAGCAGATCCTCGGTTTCGGCGAATACGGCTTCCCGGAGTCACACGCGGCCAGCTTCGCGCTGCTCGTGTACGTCTCGGCGTGGCTCAAGCGGCACGAGCCCGCGGCTTTCGCAGCCGCGCTCATCAACAGCCAGCCCATGGGCTTTTATGCGCCATCACAGATCGTGCAGGACGCGCAGCGTCACGGCGTCGAGGTGCGCCCGATCGACGTTCGCACGAGCGACTGGGACTGCACCCTGGAGCATCGTGCTGGCGATTCGCCGGATCCCGCGTTGCGGCTCGGTCTGCGGCTGGTGAAGGGACTGGCGGAGGAGGCGGCACAGCGGCTGGTCGATGCCCGCGCACGCAGGCAGGGCCACGCATTCGCGAGCGCGCAGCAGCTGGCGGAGCAGGCCGGCCTCGATCGACGTTCGATGGGATGCCTGGCAGCGGCGGGCGCGCTGGCCGGCCTCGGTGGGCACCGTTACCGTACCGCCTGGCAAGTGGCCGGCCTCGAGGGCTCGCTGCCCATCCTGCCCGAGGTGCGCATCGCCGAGGGAATTCCGCTGCTGCGTGCGCCCCGCGAAGGCGAAGACATCGTGGCCGATTACGCGCACACGGGCCTCACGCTGCGGCGTCACCCGGTGGCAGTGCTGCGTGACCAGCTCAGCGCGCGCGGTTTCGTCGATTCCGCGCTGCTGCGCTCGCTGGCGAACGGCTCGAACGTGCGCACCGCGGGCCTCGTCATCACGCGACAGCGGCCGGGCAGCGCCGAAGGCGTCACGTTCGTGACGCTCGAGGACGAGCATGGTTCGATCAACCTGATCGTCTGGCGCGACGTGGCCGAGCGGCAACGCCAGGCATTGATCGGCTCACGCCTGATGGGCCTGGCCGGCAGGCTGCAACGGGAAGGAGAGGTGATGCACGTGATCGCGCACCGGCTCGTCGACCTGAGCCGCTGGCTTGGCCGCTTACGATCGGCCTCGCGCGATTTTCACTGACCCTTGCGCGGCCGCGGGCGGTCGCCCACGTCGTAGTCGTCGAAGTCGCTCAGCAACTCCGACGTACGCTTCTGTTCCATCATGCGTTCGAGCTTGCGCCACGCGGGTTCCGCGCCTTTCGGCGCGCCGCGCTTGCGCTTGTCGAGGTCTTGCATGAGGCGGTCGACATCGAGGGCTTCATCGCCCCCGACGACTTCCTCGGTGTCTTCGTCCTCGAACTCGTCCGCTGATTCCGGCTTCTCGTTCATCGAAAAAACCAGTGGGCAAGGTGCGCGTTTTTATACTTCGGTCGTGGCGAGTCGCGCAAGGCGGTATTTCACGATCAGCAACCGGAGTCATCAATGCAATAAGCTCGCCATACGGCGCCGGTACTGCGTGACGAGCGGATCCTGCTCGCCCAGGACCTCGAACGCCTGCAGCAGCGCCCGGCGCCCGGCGTCGTCACCGAACTTCCTGTCGCGTCGCATCAATTCCAGCCACTCGGCGAGGGCCGTCCCGTAGTCGCCTGCCAACGCATGGTGCGCTGCCAGCGCATGCCGTGCCGCCGCGTCTGACGGGTTGGTTTCCAGGGCAGCACGCAGCGCCATGACGTCCGGCCGGGCATTGGCGGCCTGGACGAACGCGAGCCGTGCCCGGAGTGCTCCCAGTTGCGGATGGTCGGCCCGACTGTTCGCCAGCGCCTCGATCGCCGCAGTCGCCGCTTCCGTATCGCGCTGATCCAGCAGTCGCGAGGCAAGTTCCTCCGGGCGGTTGTCTGTCGGTGCCGTCCCGGCCGGCTCGACGTCGCCACCGGGCGGGCCGACGTACCGGTCGAGCAGGGCCTTGATGGTCGGTTCCGGCTGCAGGCCCACGAACTGGTCGACCACTTCACCCTGGTGGATAAGCAGGACGGTTGGGATGCTCCGTATCTGAAAGTGTGATGCCAGCTGTGGCTGTTCCTCGGTGTTGACCTTGGCCAGGATGAAGCGGCCCTCGTAGTCGTCCGCAATCCGGTCGAGCAACGGCATCAGCGTGCGGCAGGGACCGCACCAGGGTGCCCAGAAGTCGACCAGGACGGGTTTGGTGTTGGAGGCCTCCACGACGTCGGTCATGAAGTTGGCGACCGTGGCGACGATTTTCTGTGCGAGTTCAGGCATCGGGTGCATCCGGATTCGTTGGACGGGAAGTTTTCGCGCGCGGCGGGGCCGACGCAAGCTCGTTTCGGGCCGATCGCTCAAAATTAGTGACTCATGCAACCGGCGGCTATACTCCGGCCCCCTTTTTTTCACCACGAGTCCGGCAAGGAGCCTTCGATGTCGACGACCCGCATTTCCCATCTCTGCATTGCCCTGGCACTCTGCGGCGGCGCCACGCCCGCCCTGGCCGACTGGACCGGCAAGGGTAACGTCGGTGCTTCGTTTGCGACCGGCAACAGCGAGAACCAGGCGGCCAGCGCCGCGCTCGAAATGAAGAACACGGTCGACAAGTGGCAGCACACGTTCGGCTTCGCCGGCAACTACGGCAGCGAAAGCGGCACGACCACCGCCCAGCGCTGGGAAGTCCGCGGCCAGACCCAGTACGCCTTGACCGAGCGTGCGTATGCCTTTGGCGCCGGCCGTTACGACGATGACAAATTCAGCCAATATGACTATCAGGCCTCGCTGGCCGGCGGTCTCGGCTACAGGATCATCGACAGCGAGCGCACGAAGCTGTGGGTGCAGGGTGGCCCGGGCTACCGCTACGCCGAAATCCTCTGCCACGGGCGAGTCCGAAGATGGCGTCATCTTCCGTGGCGACCTGGGCTTCGACCACCAGCTCACCGAGACGACCAAGATCGTCGACCGTCTCCTCGTCGAAGCCGGTTCGGACAACACCTACGTGCAGAACGACCTGGGTCTCGAAGTCACGATCTCGGGTGGACTTGGACTGCGTGTGGGTTACCAGGTGCGTCACAACACCGACGTGCTGCCGGGAATCGAAAAGACCGACACGCTGACGACGGTGGGCCTGCTCTACGAGACGAAGTAACCGTCCCGTAACGCAGTGCAACACGTCCCGCGGCGGGGGAACCCCGCGGGACGACTGCGTTTTTGGATAGAATCCCGGGATCATTTCTCGCAGGCGTACTCCCCCATGTCCGGTTCGAATCGCGAGGCGCCCTCGTCGCGCTTCCTGTTTCCCGATGTCCAGGACTTCCTGACCCAGGTCGGGCAGGCGATCAACGACGATTTCCTGGGTGACGAGGAAGCGCTGGTCCGCTCGCTGGCGGACCGGGCCCGCCTGGATCCCGCGCAGCACGACGAAGTGCAGGCCACGGCTCGCAAGCTCGTCGAGGCGGTGCGCAGGGCGCCTGCCGCCAAGACCGGGCTCGACGCGTTTCTCCGGCAGTACGACCTGTCGTCGCAGGAAGGCGTCATCCTCATGTGCCTGGCCGAGGCGCTGCTCCGCATTCCCGATGACGAGACCGCCGATCGCCTGATCGCGGACAAACTCCGCGCCGGTGACTGGGCCAGCCACCTGGGCGACAGCCAGTCCCTGTTCGTCAATGCCTCGACCTGGGGGCTGATGCTCACGGGCCGCATCGTGCGGCTCGATCCGAACGACGTCGCCGCGCCGGAAGGCGTGATGAACCGCGTCGTCGGCCGCATGGGCGAACCCGTCGTGCGCACGGCGATGCGCCAGGCGATGCGCATCATGGGCCACCAGTTCGTGATGGGTCGCACGATGAAGGAGGCGCTCGACAACTCGTTGAGCGGCGCCAACAGGCGTTACCGCTACACGTTCGACATGCTGGGCGAGGCGGCGCTGACCACGGCCGACGCCACCCGGTACTTCGATGCCTACCGCACGGCCATCGGCGCGCTCGCGGCGCGCGTCAACGAATACCCGGATTTCGAGTCGCGTCCGAGCATCTCCGTGAAGCTCTCCGCGATGCACCCGCGGTTCGAGCGGGCGCACCGCCAGCGCGTCCATCGCGAACTGACGCCGCGCCTGGTCGAGCTGTGCCGGCTGGCTCGCGACGCGGGCATCGCGTTGACGCTCGATACGGAAGAGTCCGAGCGGCTCGAACTGACGCTGGAACTGCTCGCCGCCGTCTGCCGCGATCCCGCGCTCGCCGGCTGGAACGGCTTCGGCATCGCGGTGCAGACCTACCAGAAGCGTGCGCTGCCGATGCTCAAGTACATCGTCGGCCTCGCGCGGGAGACGAATCGCATCCTGCACGTGCGCCTGGTGAAGGGCGCCTACTGGGATGCCGAGATCAAGCGTGGCCAGGAGCGTGGCCTGCCGGGTTACCCGCTGTACACGCGCAAACCCAACACCGACGTGTCCTACCTCGCGTGCGCCCGTTACGTGTTCGACGAGGGCAGGGGCGTGCTGTACCCGCAGTTTGCCACCCACAACGCGCACACGGTTGCAGCCGTGGCCAGCATGGCGAGGAAGGCCGGCATCGAATTCGAATTTCAGCGTCTGCACGGCATGGGTGAGGAACTCTACACGCACGTGACGGACCCAAGCGGTCTCGGCATTCCGTGCCGCGTATACGCCCCGGTCGGCGAGCACGAAGACCTGCTGCCGTACCTCGTGCGCCGCCTGCTCGAGAACGGCTCGAACACGTCGTTCGTCAACCGCATCGTCAACGAGAACGAGCCGGTCGACGCGATCATTGCGGACCCGGTGCGCACCGTCGACGGCTTCGACCAGGTCGCGCATCCGCGCATTCCGCAGCCACTCGACATCTACCAGCCGGAACGCAGGAACTCGCTGGGCGTGCACCTCGCGAACGGCGCGGTGTGCAAGGCGATGGCGGACCGCATGGAGCGCGTGTCGCGTCGTGCCTGGGTGGCGGCGCCCCTGGTTGGCGGCGATGAGAAGAGCGGGGTCACAGACACCATCCGCAATCCAGCCAACCACGACGACGTCGTCGGCAGCGTGGCGAATGCGACAGCGGAGCACGTGCGCAAGGCGGTCGAGATCGCGGTGCAGGCGCAGCCCGCCTGGGACGCCACGCCTGCCGCCGTGCGCGGCGACGCACTCGACAAGGCGGCCGATCTCTTCGAAGAGAGCACGGCTGAATTCGTCGCGATGTGCGTGCGGGAGGCCGGCAAGTCGGTGCCGGACGGCATTGCCGAGGTGCGCGAAGCCGTCGACTTCCTGCGTTACTACGCGGCCCGTGCCAGGCACGAGTTCGCGAGCCCGCAACGACTGCCAGGACCGACTGGCGAGAGCAACGAGCTGAGCCTGCATGGGCGGGGCGTCTTCACCTGCATCAGTCCCTGGAATTTCCCGCTGGCAATTTTTGCGGGGCAGGTCGCTGCCGCGTTGGCCGCCGGCAATGCCGTGCTGGCGAAGCCGGCAGAGCAGACGCCGCTCGTGGCTGCGCACGCTGTGCGCCTGTTGCTGCAGGCGGGCGTGCCGACCGACGTGTTGCATTTCCTGCCGGGAGATGGCGCGGTCGTGGGATGCCGCTGCAGTGGCCGATCCGCGCGTTGCAGGGGTCGCTTTTACGGGCTCCACCGACACTGCGCGGATCATCAATCGCACGCTGGCCGCCCGTAACGGCCCGATCGGCACGCTGATCGCGGAAACCGGCGGCCAGAACGCGATGATCGTCGACAGCTCGGCGCTGCCGGAGCAAGTCGTCATCGACGCGGTTCAGTCGGCGTTCAACAGCGCGGGACAGCGTTGCTCGGCACTGCGGGTGCTCTGTGTGCAGGAGGACATCGCACCGAAGGTGAAGCGGCTGCTGGCCGGCTACATGGAAGAACTGGTGGTCGGCAATCCGGCATACCTCGAAACCGACGTCGGCCCCGTCATCGACGAGGCGGCGCGCGCCATGCTCGAAGGGCATGCGCACGAAGTCATGCGGTCGGCAGCCTGGCACCACCGCATCGAACTGCCGGCCGCGACGCGGGCCGGCACGTTCGTCGCACCGCTCGCGGTGGAGATTGCGTCGCTGTCGATGCTCGAGCGCGAGTGGTTCGGCCCGATCATGCACGTCGTGACCTACAAGGCGCGCGACCTCGAAGCGCTCGTGGATGCGATCAACGCGACCGGCTTCGGCCTCACGTTCGGCATTCACAGCCGCATCGACGGCACGGTGCGGCGCGTGGCAAGCCGCGTGGCCGCGGGCAATGTCTACGTCAACCGCAACATCATCGGCGCGGTCGTGGGGACGCAGCCGTTTGGCGGCTCGGGCCTTTCGGGCACCGGACCGAAGGCCGGCGGGCCGTTCTATCTCCACCGCTACGCACACGAGCGCACGGTGACGGTCAATACCTCGGCGGTGGGCGGCAACGCGTCGCTGCTGGCGATGGAGTGAGCGGGTTGGCCCGCGCAAGGCGCCCATGAACCTCAGCGTCCTCGACATTTTCAAGGCCGGCGTCGGCCCGTCGAGCTCCCACACCATGGGGCCGATGAACGCCGCCTGCGCATTCGTGCAGGACCTCGAGCGGATGTCGCTGCTCGGATCTGTCGACAAGGTCGCGGCGCAGGTCTATGGCTCGCTGGCCCTGACCGGCCGTGGGCACTGCACCGATCGCGCGATCCTGCTCGGGCTCGAAGGCAACCAGCCGGCTACGATCGATCCGGCCGCGATGGAGCCGTCGCTCGAACGCATCCGCAGCACGGGCCGAATCCTGCTCGCGGGCAGTCACGAAGTCGTCTTTGACGAGCCGCTCGATCTGTTGTTTCACCGTGACCAGACCCTGCCGCAGCACCCCAACGGCATGCGCTTCACGGCGCTCGATGCGGCGGGGATCGTGCTGCACCGGGAGGAGATCTTCTCCACCGGCGGCGGGTTCATCGTCCGCGCCGGCGACTTCGGCAAGCCGGATGCAGGCGGACCGCAGGTCGATGTCCCGCATGCGTTTGCTTCCGGGCACGAACTGCTCGAGGTGGCACGCAGTCGCGGTCTCGAGCTGCACGAGCTGATGCTGGAGAATGAGCGGGCCTTCCGGCCCGATGCCGAGACGCGCGCTGCGCTGCTCAACCTCTGGTCGATCATGGACGACTGCATCCAGCGCGGGTTCGCGGCGAATGGGCTGCTGCCGGGCGTGCTCAAGGTGCGTCGCCGTGCGTCACGCATGCAGCGTGTGCTGCTGGAGCAGTCGTCACAGCAGCGTCCGCTCGATGCGATCGAGTGGGTCAATGCCTTCGCGCTGTCGGTGAACGAGGAGAACGCTGCCGGCGGGCGCGTGGTCACGGCCCCGACGAATGGCGCCGCGGGCATCGTGCCGGCCGTGCTCGCGTACTACCGCAAGTTCGAGCCGGGTGCCAGCGAAAACGGCATCGTGCGCTTCCTGCTGGTGGCTGGCGCCATCGGCATGCTCTACAAGCGCAATGCCTCGATTTCGGGCGCCGAGATGGGTTGTCAGGGCGAGGTCGGCGTCGCGTGCTCGATGGCCGCCGCGGGACTGGTCGCCGCGCTCAATGGCACCAACGAGCAGGTGGAGAATGCAGCCGAAATCGGCATGGAGCACAACCTCGGGCTGACCTGCGATCCGATTGCCGGCCTGGTGCAGATACCCTGCATCGAGCGCAACGCGATGGGCGCCGTGAAGGCGATCAACGCGGCCCGACTGTCGATCCGCGGCGACGGCACACACAAGGTGTCGCTCGACCAGGTGATCAATACCATGCGCCAGACCGGCCACGACATGTCGACGATCTACAAGGAGACCAGCCAGGGCGGCCTGGCGGTCAACGTTCCGGAATGCTGAGCCAGCGGTAACGCGGAGGCGCGATGCAGTCAGTCGATTCGGTGGTCGTGGTCACGGGAGCATTTGGCGCGCTCGGCTCGGCGGTCGCGCGTGCCTTTGGCCAGGCCGGAGCCAGGCTCGCGCTGGTCGACGTAGCGCAGCCGTCCGCCGAACTGCAGAGGGATTTCGGCGGTGCAGGGCACATGCTGCTCGGCGGTGCGGATCTCGCCGACATCGATGCGACACGCAAGACGATGGCCGCCATCGCGATGCGCTTCGGCGGCATCGACGTGCTGGTCAACGTGGCCGGCGGATTCCGCTGGGAAAAAATCGAGGACGGCGACATCGGCACCTGGGATTCACTCTACTCGATGAACCTGCGCTCGGCCGTCGTTGCGTCGAAGTGCGCGCTCCCGGCCATGCTCGAGCGCGGCGGCGGTCGCATCATCAACATCGGCGCCGGTGCTGCGGGCAAGGCGGCGCTGGGCATGGGTGCCTATGCGGCGTCCAAGGCGGGTGTGCAGCGCTTCACCGAGGCGCTGGCCGAGGAGTTGAAGGATCGCAACATCACGGTCAACGCGATCCTGCCAGGCATCATCGACACGCCACGCAACCGGCTCGACATGCCGAAGGCGGACTTCACGCGGTGGGTGAGTCCCGAGGCGATCGCCGGGGTTATCCTTTTCCTGGCGTCGGCGGAGGCTGCGCCGGTGACCGGCGCCGCCATTCCCGTGTTCGGGCGCGGCTGACGCCGCAGCCCGCTAAGCCAGGTTGCGCGGGTAGTCGAATTCGGCTTCGAGGCCGCTCGCCCAGTCGAGCTGCGACCAGTCGCTCACCGCGAAGCACGCAGTGAACACCCCGCACGTCGGCAACGTGTCGATCTGCTCGCCGGCCGAAAGCTTGTTGGCGCAGTCCGTGATGCCCGGGTTGTGCGCAAACACCATCACGTGTTGCGCGTTGCCGCCCAGCTCACGAACGACCTCCACGATCCGCTTCGGGTCGGCCAGGTACAGGCGCTCGTCCTGCGCAATCCTGTCGGCGTGTACTTTCAGTTCGCGGGCCATGATGCTGGCCGTCGACAGCGCACGCACGGCGGGGCTCGACAGGATCAGGTCGGGTTTCAGCTTGCGCGCGCGGAGTCGGCGCGCCATTTCCGGGGCATCCTGCTGGCCGCGACGGTCGAGAACCCGGTCCCAGTCCTGCTGCCCCGGCAGCGACGTGTCCGCCTTCGCATGCCGGACCAGCGTCAGTCGCCGTAGCGACCCGTTGTCCAGGCGGTCCGCCGCGAGGCGCTGCACCTTGCCCTTGCTCAGCTTGCCGAGGCTCATTCGCTGGCGACCTCGACGAAGCCATCGACCACTCGTGTTGCGTGGCTGTTCACGGCCTCGTAGGCGGGCGGGGTCAATGCCTTGCCGGTGCGCAGGCAGAAGCGCGCGCCGTGGCGCGGGCAGATGACCTGATGATCCTCGACCACACCGCCGGCGAGACCGCCGCCGTCGTGCGTGCAGACGTCCTCGATCGCGAAGAACTCGCCGTCGATGTTGTAGACGGCAACGAACGCGCCGTCGACCTCGGCCGAGGCATAGTCACCCGGCTTGATGTCCGTGGCGGGAGCGACGCGGATCCAGGTGGTCACGTCCGGAGCCCATCGGCTGCATCGGCCGTGACGGCTGGCGGACACCCGGACCACAACGTGATTCGCCGGGACGCCGTAAACCCATCCCTGGGGGCTCTAGGCTCGGCGTCCATGCCTCGCATAGCCCGGCGAATCAGTTCTGGCCCGGATGTCCTGGCCGTCACGTGGCCGATGCGACGTCGCCTCACATCATCCCCGTCTGCAGCCGCGCTGCCTCGGACATCATCGACTGGTCCCACGGCGGATCGAACACGAGTTCGACGTCCGCGTGCTTTACCGTCGGGATGACCCCGACTTTTTCCTTGACGTCGGCGACGAGCACGTCCCCCATGCCGCAACCGGGCGCAGTCAGCGTCATCTTGATCGACAGCACGCGGCCATCACCGTCGGGAATGACTTCGCATTCGTAGACCAGGCCGAGGTCGACGATGTTGATCGGGATCTCCGGATCGTAGCAGCCCTTCATCTGCTGCCAGGCGACCTGCTTCACGTCGTCGTCACTCGCATTCGGCGGCAATTCGGGCGTCTCCGCCGGCTCCTTGCCGAGCGCGTCCGCGTCCTTGCCCGCGATGCGGAAGAGGTTGCCCTCGACGTAGACGGTGAAACTGCCACCGAGGGCCTGCGTGATGTAGCCCTGCTGGCCCTGGCGCAGCTTCACGTTCACGCCCGCAGGAACGATCACCGCATCCACGTCGCGGGTGAAGTTCACAGGTTCGTTGTCGGCTCGGTACAAAGCGGGCTCCTGACGATCGAGGGTTATTCGGTCGAAACCTGATCCTGCCGATGCAGTGCCGCGTCGAGCGTGTGCCAGCAGAGGCTGGCGCACTTCACGCGGGCCGGGAATTCACGGACTCCTGACAGTGCGCCGAGCTTGCCGAGGCTGGCCACGTCGATGTCGACGTCGTCGCGCGTCAGCAGCTGGTGCATCTGCGAGAACAGACCTTCGGCCTCCGCAATGGTCCTGCCCTTGACGCTCTCGGTGAGCAGCGAGGCCGACGCAATCGAGATTGCGCAGCCGCTGCCGTTGAAGGACACGTCGCTGATTCGACCTTCGTCGAGCTTCACGAACACCGTCAGCTTGTCGCCGCACAGCGGGTTGAAACCGTCGGCGCGGCGATCCGCATCCGGGATCTCCCGGAAATTGCGTGGATGCCGGTTGTGGTCGACGATGATGTCGCGGTACAGGTCCTTGAGGTCCATCAGCCGAGCATCTCCCGCGCGGTGTGCAGGGCCGTGACCAGCCGGTCGATCTCCGCACGCGTGTTGTAGAACGCGAACGACGCACGCGCCGTCGCGGGCAGCCCGAAGAAGTCCATGACCGGCATCGCGCAGTGGTGGCCCGTGCGGATCGCGACGCCCTCGTGGTCGAGGATCGTGCCCAGATCGTGCGGATGCACCCTGTCGATCGTGAACGAGACGACAGCTGCCTTCTCGGGCGCCGTGCCCACGAAGCGCAGGCCGGGAACGGTTGCGAGCTGTTCGTTGGCGTAGACGAGCAATGCATGCTCGGCGGCCGCAATGCGCTCCATGCCCAGCGCTTCGAGGTAATCGATCGCTGCGCCGAGACCGATCGCGCCCGCGATGTCCGGGGTGCCGGCCTCGAATTTGTACGGCAGGCCGTTGTAGACGGTCTTCTCGAACGATACGGCCAGGATCATGTCGCCGCCACCCTGCCAGGGCGGCATCGCGCTGAGCAGCGACTCGCGCCCGTAGAGCACGCCGATGCCGGTCGGCCCGCACATCTTGTGGCCGGAGAAGGCGTAGAAATCGCAATCGAGCGCCTGCACGTCCACTGTCATGTGCGGAACGGCCTGCGCGCCGTCGAGCAGCACCGGCACCCCACGCGTCCTCGCCGCCGCGATGAAACGACGCACCGGAATGACCGTGCCGAGCGCATTCGAGACGTGGGCCAATGCCACCAGCTTCGTGCGCGGGGACAGCAGGTCGACGAACGCGTCGAAGTCCACTTCGCCGGACTGGGTGATCGGGGCGACCTTCAGGGTGGCACCCGTTTGCTGGCACAGCATCTGCCACGGCACGATGTTCGCGTGGTGCTCGAGCCACGAAATCAGGATCTCATCGCCCGGGCCGAGGGTCGGCCGGCCATACGATTGCGCGACGAGGTTGATGGCCTCGGTGGTGCCGCGCACGAAGATGATCTCTTTCGTCGACTTCGCGTTGATGAAGTGTCGCACCTTCTCGCGTGCACCCTCGAACAGGTCGGTCGCTTCCTGGCTCAGCGTGTGCACGCCACGATGCACGTTGGCGTGGGACGTCTCGTAGTACCGCGACATGGCGTCGATGACGGCGTGGGGGCGCTGGCTCGAGGCCGCGTTGTCGAGGTACGAGAGCGGCAGGCCGCGGACCGTGCGTTCCAGAACCGGGAAATCACGGCGAATCGAGGCGACGTCGAGTGCGATTGAACTACCGGCGACGGCGTGAACGGCGCTCATGCAGACCCCTCCAACAGGCGCACCAGGCGCCGATCGAGTTCGTCATGCACATGGCTGGCCAGGGCCGGCTCATCCACTCGTGCCATGACGGCTCCGGCAAACGCCCGCGTGAGCGCGCTGCGCGCTTCGGGTTCGCTGAGTCCGCGCGAGCGCAGGTAGAAGAGGGCATTCGGATCCAGCTGGCCCGTGGTCGTGCCGTGGCTGCACTGCACGTCGTCCGCGTAGATCTCGAGGTCGGGCTTGGTGTCGATCTCGGCGCCCGGCGTCAGCAACAGGTTGCGATTGACCTGCCGCGCATTCGACTTCTGCGCGCCTTCGTGCACGATCGCCTTGCCGTTGAACACGCCGCGGCCCTTGTTCGCCGCAATACCGCGGTAATCCTGCAGGCTGGTCGTCTCGATTGCACGATGGTCGACCTGGACATGCGAGTCGAGGTGTCGCGAACCGTCGGCCAGGAAGACGCCCGTGATCTCGGTGCCGGCCGCGCGACCGTCCAGGCTGACATGGGTATCGAGGCGCGCCATCGAGGCGCCAAGCTGTGAATCCCGCATCACGAAGCAGGCGTTCTCGCCAACGCGGCACTCGATTCGTTCGATGTGGAAGGCACGCTCGCCCTGGCGCTGCAGCCGATACAGTGTGAGGTGCGCTCCGGCGCCGAGTTCGATGTCGAGCACGGCGTTGGTGAAATGTTCATGCGTGCCGTCGTCGACATGGTCGATCAGCAGGCGTGTGCGGCTGCCCGGCGCCATGCGCACGGCGATGCGGGGGCTCGCAAGAGTCGGGCCGGTGCCCGTGGTTACCAGCGACAGCTGCACGACGTCGTCGCTCCGCTGGCCAGCCGCAGTGGTCAGCAGCAGCGGGCCGGCGGTAAGCGCTGCGTTGAGCGCTGCGAAGCGTTCAGTGCCGCCGCCGGTAAGCGAACGCAGCAGCTGTTCTTCGGGCGCGGTCGTCAGCGTGCCGAGCGAAAAGCCGCCGAGCGACGCCGGGACCGCGCCCACCGGTGAACCATTGACGAGCACGAGCCGCTGCGCAACGAACGCCGCCGGCACCTCGACCGATGAAGTCGTCGGTGCAGCCGGCACGAAGCGTCGCGATTCGAGGCGACGGAGGCTCGTGTACTTCCAGGCTTCGTCCCGCGCGCCGGGGAACCCGAGTTCCGCAAAGCGCTCCATCGCCGCTGCGCGACGCGTGGCGCTTCCGCCGAGCGCGGGTTGCAACCGCTCGAACGCCGCGCGGTAGTGGGCAGTGGCCGGGGAGGGAGCGATGGCGCTCATGCGGCGCTCGCCTCCTGCTTCACCCAGTCGTAGCCGCGCTTTCCAGCTCGAGCGCGAGCGACTTGTCGCCCGTGCGCAGGATGCGGCCGTCCGAGAGCACGTGCACGAAGTCGGGCTCGATGTAGTCGAGCAGGCGCTGGTAATGGGTGACCATCACGATGGCGCGCTCCGGCGAGCGCAGGCTGTTGACGCCGTTCGCGACGACGCGCAGGGCGTCGATGTCGAGGCCCGAGTCCGTCTCGTCGAGCAGCGCGAGCTTCGGCTCGAGCACCGCCATCTGCAGGATCTCGTTGCGCTTCTTTTCACCGCCCGAGAATCCTTCGTTGACGCCCCGGCTCAGGAAGCTCTCGTCCATCTGCATCAGCTTCATCCTGTCCTTGATCAGCGCCAGGAACTCGAAGGCGTCGAGTTCCTGCAATCCACGCTGCTTGCGCACGGCGTTGAGCGCCGCCTTCAGCAGGTAGGCGTTGTTGACGCCGGGAATCTCGACGGGGTACTGGAATGCCAGGAAGACGCCGCGACGGGCGCGCTCTTCTGGCTCGAGCGCGAGCAGGTCGTCACCGAGGTAATGGGCCGTGCCCTTCGTGACTTCGTAGCCGGCGCGGCCCGCCAGCACGCTGGCGAGCGTGCTCTTGCCGGAACCGTTCGGTCCCATGATGGCGTGCACTTCGCCGGGCTTCACCTCGAGGTTGACGCCTTTCAGGATTTTGCGAACGCCGATCTGGGCGTGCAGGTCGCGGATGCTGAGCATGTCTGTTGTTCTCTTCGGACGCGGATCAGCCGATCGAGCCTTCGAGGCTGACGGCGAGCAGGTTCTGGGCTTCCACGGCAAACTCCATCGGCAGTTCCTTGAAGACCACCTTGCAGAAACCGTTGACGATCATGTTCACCGCGTCCTCTTCGGACACGCCGCGGCTGCGGCAGTAGAAGAGCTGGTCATCGGCAATCTTCGAGGTCGTGGCTTCGTGTTCGACGACGGCGGACGGGTTCCTGATCTCCATGTACGGGAACGTGTGCGCGCCGCACTTGTCCCCCATCAGCAGGGAGTCGCACTGGGTGAAATTGCGGGCACCTTCGGCCGACGGCAGGACCTTCACCAGGCCGCGATACGTGTTCTGGCCGCGGCCCGCGGAAATGCCCTTGGAGACAATCGTGCTGCGCGTATTGCGCCCGATGTGAATCATCTTGGTGCCGGTGTCGGCTTGCTGGTAGTGGTTCGCGAGCGCGACCGAGTAGAACTCACCGACCGAGTTGTCGCCGGTCAGCACGCAGCTCGGGTATTTCCAGGTGATCGCCGAGCCGGTTTCCACCTGCGTCCAGCTGATACGCGAATTGGCGC
The DNA here is from genome assembly GCA_963748985.1 of uncultured Pseudomonadota bacterium. Taxonomy (GTDB): domain Bacteria; phylum Pseudomonadota; class Gammaproteobacteria; order Steroidobacterales; family Steroidobacteraceae; genus RPQJ01. Next base: position 10,626 of record CAVVKQ010000005.1, on the reverse strand, counting down.
CGCGGCACTCGCCGCGCTTGGTCACGAAATTGTAGATGCCGCCGACGCCGTTCTCGTCGCCGGGATACCAGTTCTGGACCGTCGAATACTTGATGTTGGCGTCCTTGAGCGCGACGAGTTCCACCACGGCGGCGTGCAGCTGGTTCTCGTCGCGCATCGGCGCGGTGCAGCCTTCCAGGTAACTCACGTGGCTGCCTTCGTCGGCAATGATCAGCGTGCGCTCGAACTGGCCGGTATTGGCTGCGTTGATGCGGAAGTACGTCGACAGCTCCATCGGGCAGCGCACGCCCTTCGGCACGTAGACGAACGACCCGTCCGAAAACACCGCCGAATTCAGCGTGGCGAAGTAATTGTCCGTGTAGGGAACGACGCTGCCGAGGTACTGCTCGATCAGCTCCGCGTGGTTCTGCACGGCGTCCGAGAATGAACAGAAGATCACGCCCGCCTTGGAGAGCTTGTCCTTGAAGGTGGTCGCGACGGAAACGCTGTCGAACACGGCGTCGACCGCCACGCCGGCGAGGCGCGCCCGCTCGTGCAGCGGCACGCCGAGTTTTTCGTACGTGGCGAGCAGCTTCGGGTCGACTTCGTCGAGGCTCTTCGGGCCGTCGGTCTTCGCCCTGGGAGCCGAGTAATACGAGATCGACTGGTAATCGATGGGCGCGATGCGCAGGTGGGCCCAGTGCGGGTTCGCCATCGTCTGCCAGTGCCGCAGCGCTCGCAGGCGCCAGTCGAGCATGAACTGCGGTTCACGCTTGATCCTGGAGATGACACGGACCACGTCCTCGTCGAGGCCGGGCGGCAGCGTGTCGGACTCGACGTCGGTGACGAAGCCGTGCTGGTACTTCTGCGTGACGAGGGCGTCGAGGTCGGTCGGTGTGCTGGCCATCGTTGAAATCCTCAGAGCCGGCCTGGACCGCGCGTCGCGGCGGGTGTGCGGACCGCGGCGGACAGGGCAGGGCGCCAGACGGCAACGGCCTCCTGTCCCGACAACTGCGCGAGCGAGATGTCATCGAGCGAGCGACGAATCGCGCCGTTGATGCGTTGCCACGCGTTGCCCGTGCTGCAGGACAGTTCGAGGTCGCAGGCGCTGTGGTTGCCGCTGCATTCGGTGATCGCGACCGGGCCTTCGATCGCATCGATGATCGCGGCCGCGCTGATCGCGGCTGCCGGACGGGCGAGTTGATAGCCGCCCCGCGAGCCGCGCGTGGAGGTGAGCAGGCCGGCCCGATGGAAGTTCTTCAGGAGCTTGCTGACCGTGGGCAGGCCGAGTCGCGTGCGCTCGGCCACCTCGGTCGCCGTCAGTCGACGGTCCGGGGCGGTGGCGAGGCAGGCCAGGATGACTGTGCCGTAATCGGTGAGTTTGCTGATGCGAAGCATGGCGTGTATTCCAATTGGGACGATTTTAGTCCTATACGGTCCCCGCGCCAACCCCGGGGGAGTCCGGGACGGGGAAAACCCGCCAATCTGCTAGACTCGCGCGCTCTCGCGGGCCGTGGCGACCTTCACCGACGGTTCGAGACCAGGGAACTCGAGCGGACCGGTGCGGTCCGTTGCCATTAAGCGACCAAACGACCAACTCGTGAATAACCAATCCGGACCTGCCGCAGCCTCCGCTCCGGCGGTCCAATCGCCGTCGATTGCCGTCCTGCGCGATGTCCATTTTGACGTGGACTCGGGCAAGACCGTCTTCAGCGCGCTCGACATCGAGATCCGCCGCGGCGCCGTCACGGCCATCATGGGGCCGAGCGGCACGGGCAAGACCACCCTGTTGAAGCTGATCACCGGGCAGGTATGCGCTGACCACGGCCAGGTGGTCGTGGACGGCCTCGACGTGGCCAAGCTGAACCGCAAGCAGATTTTTGCCCTGCGCCGGCGCATGGGCATGCTGTTCCAGAACGGGGCGCTGCTCACGGACCTGGACGTGTTCGAGAACGTCGCGTTTCCGCTGCGCGAACACACCCGGCTGCCCGAGCGCCTGATCCGCACCATCGTGCTGACGAAACTGCACGCTGTCGGTCTGCGTGGCGCCGCTGATCTTGTACCCGCAGCAGCTCTCCGGCGGCATGGGGCGACGTGTCGCGCTCGCACGCGCCATCGTCATGGATCCCGAGATTCTCATCTACGACGAGCCGTTCGCGGGCCTGGATCCCATTTCGATGGGCGTGGTGCTGCGGCTGATTCGCTCGCTCAACGACGCGCTCGGCATCACCAGCATCGTGGTGACGCACGACGTGCGCGAAATCTCGCAGATTGCGGACTCGAGCTTCATAATTTCGGAAGGCAAGGTCGTGGCAAGCGGCACGACGGCCGAACTGCGCGACCACCCGTCGCCGATCGTGCACCAGTTCGTCGATGGACTCGCGGACGGGCCCGTGCCGTTCCATTACCCGGCGGTCGATTATCACGAGCAGTTGCTGGGCGGACAGGTGTTTGCGTGATTACGATCCTGCGCGAGCTGGTGCAGAGCTTCCTGACGTTCCTCGAGCGCGTCGGCCTGCTCGTGCGTTTCGCGCTCCGGCTGGCTGCGATCCTGCCGCTGGGCCTGCTGCGCCCCAGGCCGATCATCGAACAGGTATACAACACGGGCGCGATGTCGCTGGTCATCATCATGACCTGTGGCCTCTTCATCGGCATGGTGCTTGGACTGCAGGGCTACGACCTGCTGACACGCTTCGGCTCCGAGGAATACCTCGGCACCGCGACCGCCATCAGCCTGCTGCGGGAGCTCGGTCCCGTCGTCACGGCACTCCTGTTCGCTGGCCGGGCGGGCACCGCGCTCGCGGCCGAACTCGGCCTGATGCGCGCCACTGACCAGATCGCCGCGATGGAGATCATGGCCGTCGATCCCATGCGTCGCGTCGTCCTGCCGCGCTTCCTGGGCGGCGTCATTGCGATGCCGCTGCTGGTCTCGATCTTCATCGTGGTCGCCCTGTTCGGCGCGCAGCTCGTCGGCGTGGAGTTTTTCGGCGTCGACTCCGGCAGCTACTGGTCGCAGATGCGCAGTGCCGTGGAACTCAGCGATATCCGCGAGGGCCTGGTCAAGGGCCTGGTGTTCGGAGTGGCCTGCAGCCTGATCGCGGTCTACGAAGGTTACAATGCGATGCCCACGGCCGAAGGCGTCGGGCGTGCAACGACACGAACGGTAGTCATCTCCGCCGTCGTCACGCTCATCCTCGATTACATACTCACGGCTTTGATGCTGTAGGACGAACCATGCGTTCAACGCGCACGATTGACATTTCCACCGGACTCTTCGTGTTGCTCGGCTTCGCGGCGATCCTGTTCATGGTCACGCAGATCACGAACCGCGGATATTCGCTGAAGAGCGACTCGTACCGGCTCAAGGCCTCGTTCGAGAATATCGGCGGCCTGAAGACGGGCGCGCCGGTCTCGATTGCTGGCGTGACGATCGGCCGGGTCGAAGACATCCAGTACGATATCAACCTGTACAAGGCGATCGTGACGATGCGGATCAGCGACAAGTACCGCGCCATCCCGAACGACAGCGACGCCAGCATCTACACCGCCGGCTTGCTCGGCGGCCAGTACATCGGCTTGACGCCCGGCGGTTCGGACGTGCCTTACAAAGACGGCGATCAGGTCATCATGGCGAACGACGCCATCGTGCTCGAAAACCTGATCAGTAAGTACCTCTTCAATTCGGCGGCCACGAAGCCGGGTGAGTCGACTCCCGCACCGGCGCCCGCCGCACAGGAGTGATTCCGGACATGACAGCGATGCGCGGCAACGCCGCCTGGTTGAAAGTGATCATGGTCGCGCTGGCCGGCCTCGCGCCGTTGGCGCTGCCGGCGCAGAACGCTCCTGCCGCAAAGCCCGCCGTTGCAGTGCCGGGACCGGGTCCGCAGGAGCTGATGCAGAAGATCTCGCAGGACCTGCTGCACGAGCTCGACGCGAACCGAGCTGCGGTAACCAAGGATCCGAGCAAGCTGCGCGGGCTGGCCGACAAGTACCTGCTGCCGCACTTCGACGTCGACTACGCGGCGCGCCTGGTGCTGGGCAAGCATTGGCGCACGGCGACTGAGGCGCAGAAGAAGCGCTTCATCGACGCTTTCTACCAGTCGCTGATGCGCAATTACGGCGATGCGGTGGCCGAGTTCACGGAGGACCGCCTCAAGATCCTGCCGTTCAAGGGCGATCTCGCATCGGGCGCAGCCACGATCCGCACGGAAGTAAAGCGCAGCAACGGCACGCCGGTGCCGGTCAACTACACGATGCGTGCGACGCCGCAGGGATGGAAAGCCTGGGACATCACCATCGAAGGCATTTCGTACGTGAAGAATTACCGCACCGACTTCGGCGCCGAAATCGACCAGAAGGGCATCGACGCGGTGATCGAGCGGCTCGAGACGCAGAACGCGGCCGGCAAGCCGGATGCGCCGGGGACGACTCCGACGGCCAAGGCCGGTCGTTGAGCCAGCGGCGGCGGACAACAGTTTCGACATGGATCAGTTCAGCATTCAGCGCGTGGCCGAGGGCCGGCTCGAGGCGAGCGGCGTGCTCGGTTATGTCACGGCCGGTCGTGCGTTGCCCGCGGGGCTGGCCCTGATCCCCAAGGGTTCCACGTGCACGATCGACCTGTCGCGCGTCACCGAGGCCGACAGCGCCGGTCTCGCTGTGCTGGTCGAATGGCTGGCGACGGCGAAGTCGCGCGGCACCGTGATTCGCTACGAAGGCATTCCGGCGCAGATTCTCGCGGTCGCGCGGATCTCCGACCTCGAAAGCCTGCTCACTGACGGGCACTGAAGAGTCGTCGGCCGCGCCGTTGCGGACAGCGCAGCAAGCCGTGGACGACGGGTGCCTTCCCGCCGCTCCGTGTCGAACGCGCAGCTCGAGCGTCAAGAGCGAAGCGGCACTGAAGCCAGGTCGATGCTGCGCTGGCACCATCGTTTCGCTCTCGCTCGAGCAAGGGTCGCCGTGAATCGTGCGGTTCCTCCGCGCGATTCACGAAGCGGCGTGAGACCCGGAGCGGCGGGAAGGCACCCGTTGGCCGATGGCCGTCGCTGCGGCCCCGAACGAACCCGACGGGCTATTTCTTGTCCGGCGGCGAGTCTGCGGCTGCGCGGAGATTCGTCCGCGGCGGGTTCCTCGCTTTCCTTCAGCGCTTCTGCCTCCCAGTCCTCTTCCCCGGCCTGCCTGCCTTGCGGCGGATTGCCGTCGAAGACCAGGTACAACCGGCGCTGCAGGTAGGCGTCGCGCACGAACACATACGGGTCGTAGGTCCGTGCCAGCGTCTCGTCGAGCGGCAGGTACTGCACGCGCCTGTCCAGGAAGCTCAGTCCCAGTGAAATCCAGCGCTCCGAACCCGCGTTGTACCAGCGGAACGGCTGCGAGAAATCGTCGGCGATGCGAGCCGGCGCATCGCGCACGGTTGCAGGACCCAGGAAGGGCAGGACCAGGAAGGGACCGGGGGGGACGCCCCACCAGCCAAGCGTCTGGCCCGAATCCTCGTTGTGCTTCGGCAGGTTGGTGCCGCCCGACGCCACGTCGATCACGCCGCCCCAGCCGAGCGTGGTGTTCAGCAGGAAGCGTCCCGTGTCCTGCGCGCCTTCCTTGAACTTGCCCTGCAGGAACTGGTTGATGATCGTCGTCGGGTTGCCCAGGTTATCGAAGAAGTTGCCGACACCCGTCTGCACGATCTTCGGCGTGTAGTCCCGGTACACGATGGCCGCGGGTCGCAGCGCGTAGCGGTCCAGGGCGTCGTTGAACTTGAAGACGCCGCGGTTGACGCTTTCGAACGGATCGGGATTCCGTGGACGCGGGGTGCCGTCCGCCTGGGTCGTGGCGCAGCCGCCAAGCAACGCGGTCACGGCCAGCGTGGCGAAAACAGCCGTCAACCGGAAAGACAGCAGCCGGCACGCGCTGCGAGAAGTGCGATGGAACATAGGAACCCTGTAGCCGTGGCGGCAGAGCGACCACCAGGTCGCTCCGCAAGCGCGGCATTCTACCGATTCGGGGCGCGCCGTCGCGTGCTCAGCCCGGCGCGCGCTGGCTGTCCGGTGAACGCTTGCCGTCCGGCGCCTGGCCGTCCGGCGGCTGTTTCGACCGGTTGCGTTCCTTTGGCAGCCATTCACGCACTTCCTTGAGCCGCGCCACGAACTTCGCGCGCTGCTGGTCGGTGATGCTCGGTACCGACAGGGCGAGCTCGAGCTGGTTGATGGCGAGCATCAGGTCGCCACCCATCAGGTGGTACTCGGCCATGTACGAGTAAGCGTCCGCCACGTCGCCTGCCGCGTTGGCGGCCATTGCCGTCAGCCGTATCTGCTCCTGCGTCGGCGGCACGTTGTTGAACAGGTCGAGCAGGACCTCGTGCGCGCGTTTGGCGCGACCCGCCTGCATCAGCGCCTCGCCGTAGCGAACCGTGACGGGCACGTTGCGCGGGGCCAGCACACGCGCGTGTTCGAGCGTCTCCAGTGCCTCCTGGGTCCTGCCCGTGGCGAGCTGCGCCTGGCCGAGCGCGGTGTGGAACGCCATCACCTCCGGGTGCTGCTGGCGCAACCGCAGGAACGTGATCACCGCCTTGCCGGCTTCGTTGCCGTACAACTGCGACAGGCCGCGTCCGTACGTCTGGGCGAGCGACAGGTCGGCTTCGTTGTCGCCGAGCGCCTCGTAATAGTCGCGGGGATCGCCGTTGCGCGAGACGAGCAGCACGCGGATGCGCTCCTTCATCAGCGCGTAGCCGAGGCTTTCCTGCGCGTTGACCGGCGGGTACTGCAAGGCTCGGTCCTTGGATTCCGCGATGCGGTTGCTGGTGACCGGATGCGTGCGCAGCAACTCGGGCACCCGGTCCGGGCCGAGCTGGGTGCGGCGGAACATCGTGTCGAAGAACGCCGGCATCGCGTTTGGATCGAACCCGGCGGAGGCCAGGACGCCGATGCCGATACGATCAGCCTCGTATTCGTTTTCGCGGGTGAAATTGATGCCCGCCTGCGCGGCCATGTTCTGGGCCGCGGTGATCGCACCCATGGTCACGTCTGAACTGCCACCGGCTGCGCCCACCAGGATTGCCGCAAGCATAGCGGCCGTGGTCATCATGTTGGCGCGCGATTGTGCCTCGAGTCCACGCGCAATGTGCCGCTGCGTGACGTGCGCGACTTCGTGCGCCAGCACGCCGGCGAGTTCGCTCTCATTGCGCGTCTCGAGCATGAGGCCCGAGTGAATGCCCACGTACCCGCCGGGCAGGGCGAATGCATTGATGGCTGGATCGCGCACGACGAAGAAATTGAAGTTGCGGTTGCCATCCTGGGCGAGGCTCGACAGCCGCAGCCCCAGCGACTGGATGTATTCATGAACCTCCGGGTCGTCGAGGACCATGCCGGCCTCGCGCAGGTTGCGCATGACCATCCGGCCGATCTGGCTCTCGTCCTCGAGGCTGAGGGCCGCCTGGGCGGCGGTCCCCATTTCGGGGAGCTGGTCCTGCGATGACTTCTGGGGCTGTGCCAGCGCCGGCAACATGACCAGCAGGAGCGCGAACGCCGGCAGGTGGGGACGGCGCAGGATGGCGTTGAGCTTCATGTGCTTCCTCTGACAGCCGGCCCCGCCGAGGGTTCCTCGGGACGGCCTACAGCCTCTCGGAAGCGAAATCCGCGAGACGTGAACGCTCGCCGCGCGTCAGCGTGATGTGGCCGTAATGCCGCCAGCCGCGGAAGCGGTTCACGACGTAGGTCAGGCCGCAGGTGGTCTCCGACAGGTACGGGGAATCGATCTGCGCGATGTTGCCGAGGCAGACGAGCTTGGTGCCGGGGCCGGCCCGGGTCACCAGTGCCTTCATCTGCTTGGGCGTCAGGTTCTGCGCCTCGTCCAGGATCAGGTAGCGGTTCAGGAACGTGCGACCGCGCATGAAATTGAGCGAGCGGATCTTGATGCGGTTGCGCAGCAGGTCGTTGGTGGCGGCGCGGCCCCAGCTGCCGCCTTCCTGGCTCTGCGTCAGGACTTCGAGGTTATCCATCAGTGCGCCCATCCAGGGCTCCATCTTTTCCTCTTCCGTGCCTGGCAGGAAGCCGATGTCCTCGCCCAGCGGGATCGTCACGCGCGTCATGATGATCTCGGTGAAACGGTTGGTCTCGAGCGCCTGCGACAGGCCCGCGGCCAGTGTCAGCAGCGTCTTGCCCGTGCCCGCGGGACCGAGGATCGTGACGAAGTCGATTTCGGGGTCGAGCAGCAGGTTGAGCGCGAAGTTCTGCTCGCGGTTGCGCGCGCTGATGCCCCAGACACCGTGGCGCTCGCTGCGGTAGTCGCGCGCCACCTCAATGACCGCCGACTCGCCTTCGATCGAACGCACGATGCCTTCGAGGCCGTGATCGTCGCTCTGGTAGACGAATTGATTGGGCGCCCAGTCGGCAACGAGCTTGTTGCGCACGCGGTAGAACGTGCGGCCGCCGGCCTCGTGCCAGGACTCGAGCTTGCGGCCCGCCTTGTCCCAGAAGTTGCCGGGCAGCTTCTCGATGCCGGTGTAGAGGAGGTCGGCGTCCTCGATCGTCTTGTCGCTGTAATAGTCCTCGGCTCGTACGCCGAGGATGGCGGCCTTGATGCGCAGGTTGATGTCCTTCGACACCAGCGTGACGCGCGCGTCGCGGTGTTCCTGCTGCAGCGCGAGCGTCTGCGCGAGAATCGCGTTGTCGGCACCGTGGCCGGGCAGGGTGGCGGGCAGGTTGCCGTTCAGTTGCCGTGTCTGGAAATAGAGTCGGCCACTCGGGGGCTTCTTGCCGCCTGGCGTGAACTTGGCCGAGGGCAGTTCGATGCCGTGATCGATCTGCAGCTTGTTCGAATTCGCCATCAGTTCGTCGAGAAAACGGCTGACCTGGCGCACGTTGCGGGCCGCTTCGGATAGCCCCTTCTTGCCGGCGTCGAGTTCCTCGAGCACGGTCATGGGGATGAAGATGTCGTGCTCCTCGAACCGGAAGATGGCCGAGGGGTCGTGCATCATGACGTTGGTGTCGAGAACGTAGATCCTGCGCGGTTCGATTTGCTTCCGGGTCTTGGCCAAGACGGGCTCCGCTGATGTGGTGGGGCGGGAAGGTTGCAGTAAACGGCCGGCGCGTCAGAGCTCGGCCGCCGCGGCGAGCACTTCTTCCGCATGACCGGGTACCTTGACCTTGCGCCACTCGCGGCGCAGCACACCTTTGGCATCGATCAGGAACGTGCTGCGTTCGACACCCATGTACTTCCGGCCGTACATGCTTTTTTCCTTCCACACGTCGAAGAGCTGGCACACGGCCTTGTCTTCGTCGGCGAGCAGCGGGAACGTGAAGCCGTACCTGGCGATGAACTTGTCGTGCGAAGCGACACTGTCGGGCGAGACGCCGACGATTTCCGTGCCGGTCTTCCTGAACTTCGCGTGCAGGTCGCGGAAGGCTTCGCCTTCCCTGGTGCAACCGGACGTGTTGTCCTTAGGGTAGAAGTACACGACGAGATTGCTGCCGGCAGCATCGGCCAGCTTCCATTTCCTGCCACCGCTGGCAGCAGCGGAGAAGGCGGGGACCTTGCGGTCGAGCGTGACGGTCTTTTCAGGCATGGGTTGCGTGACTCAGGACTTCAGGGGTTCGAGGATGGCGTCGAGGTTCATGTGGTCGCAGAGGTCCATGAACTCTTCGCGCAGCGCGGCGATGTGGATCCGCGTCGGCACGTGGATGACCATGTACACGGAAAACATCGGGGCGCCCGTGTGCGCGGCGTTGTACGTGCGGGTGCTGATGTCGCCCACGTCGATGCCGCGCGACGAGAAGAAGCCGGACAGGGTGTGCAATACGCCCGGCTGGTCGAGGCACACGACATCGACCGTGTAGCTGACCATGTCGACCCGGGGAGGGCGCTGCTCGGTACGGCGCACCGTGATCGTGAGGCCGGAGGCCTCGCCGAGCTTGGCGAGTTCGCCTTCGAGTTTGGCCAGCGTGTGCCAGTTGCCCGCCACGAGCAGCAGCATGGCGAACTCGTTGCCGAGCGCCGTCATGCGACTTTCGAGGACGTTGCCGCCACATTCCACGACCACGCGGGTCAGGTCGTAGACCAGCCCGGTCCGGTCGTTGCCAATGGCGCAGATCGCGATCAGTTGCTTCATGGATGTCTGGACTCAGTGTATCGGCGCCGCTCGGGCGCGTGTACGGTGATTTTGCCTTGCTTCGCTGCTTTCCGCTTGCGTAGCATGAGCAATCTTCCCACCGAGGCCCCCGAAGAATGTTCCACGGCAGCATCCCTGCGCTCGTGACGCCAATGCGCGCCGACGGGGCGGTCGATTTCCCGGCCTGGGAGCGCCTGCTGGATTTTCACGTCGCCGAAGGCACGGACGCCATCGTCGTCGCCGGCACGACCGGGGAATCCCCGACGCTCGAACCGGCTGAGGTCGCGGAGCTGGTTCGGCGCGCCAAGGCGCGTGTCGCCGGTCGCATGCCTGTCATCGCGGGCAGTGGCACGAATTCCACTGCGAAGAGCATCGAACTGTCGCGCGAGCTGGCCGCCGCCGGCGCCGATGGGCTGCTCACGGTCGTCCCGTACTACAACCGACCCACCCAGGAAGGCCTGTACCGGCACTTCATTGCGCATTGCCGACTCGGTCAACGTACCGGTCATTCTCTACAACGTGCCGGGTCGCACCGTGTGCGACATGCTGCC
>CAVVKQ010000004.1:0-120168 GCA_963748985.1 uncultured Pseudomonadota bacterium | reverse complement strand
GTTCGCCGCAACATTTCGAGCCCACGGAAAAAGTCCGTCCCGACTTCGACGTCGCCTTTCCCGTCGACATCTGACCTACAGGCCCAGCGCACCATGAAGAAGTTCAAGACCAGCGAGTTCATGTTCGAGGTCTTTTCGCTGATCGCCATCGTGATCATCGTGCAGGGCTTCTACGCCACCGTCGTGCGCCCGCAGGCAGCGGCGGTCGCTGCCAGCGACGCGGTGCAGATGGCAAAGGACCCGACCTTCGCCCCGGCGCGCAACCTCTACATCATCATCAAGGACTACGAACAGGAAGTATGCTTCATGCTCGCGCTCTGGTCCGTGGCGATCATGGGGTACAAGGGATTCTCGCTGCGGCGCGGCCAGAGGCTGCTCGGCGCAGACCTGCTGCGGCTGCCGGAAGGCATGAAGATCCTGCCCGAGGATTCGCGCGACTACGCGCGGCAAGTCGAGGCCCTGCCCGACGACATGCGCGGCGAACTGCTGCCGCGCGCGCTGATGAGCGGCCTGCACCGGTTCGGCGCCACGCGCAACATCCAGGACGTTTCGTCGGCAATCCACGACACGTGCGAACTCGAGTTCGGCCGGCTCGACGCGGAACTCGCGATGGTGCGCTACGTCGCGTGGGCGATCCCCGCCATTGGCTTCATCGGCACCGTGCGCGGCATCGGTGAAGCGCTGCAGCAGGCGCACAAGGCGGTCGAAGGCGACGTGTCGGGCGTGGTTGCCGGCCTCGGCATCGCCTTCAACTCGACGCTCGTTGCGTTGGGCCTGAGCATTCTCGTGATGTTCATGCTGCACCAGATCCAGTTGCGCCAGGAGCGCGCGGTGCTCGACACCGAAGCGTTCCTCGACGAGAACGTCGTGCGCCAGATGATGGTGAGATGAGCGGCCGCGCCATGAGCCTGCTCGCGGTCGAACTGAATGATGCCGGACTGCTGCTCGTGCGAACGGGCGAAGACGGCGTCCCCGTGCTTGCCGGCGAAGAAAGTCCAGGACTCGCAGTGCTGCACGAAGGCCGCGTCCACGTGGGTGGCGAAGCCATGCGACGCTACCGCATCGCGCCGCTGCATGCGCAGAACCGGTTCTGGCAGGCGCTCAGCCTGGATGCGTTGCCGTGGTCGGCCCGCGGTATCGCAACGGCGGCTGATCTTGCGCACGCGCACCTGTCCGCCGTGCTCACCGCGGAAGCACGACACGGCGTTGAAGAGCTGTTGCTCGCTGTGCCCCCCGGCTATTCGCGGGAACAGCTCGGCCTGCTCGTCGGCGTTGCCAACGAGTGCGGCGTGTCCGTGCGTGGCCTCGTGGATGCAGGGCTCGCCGCGGTCGCCACGGTCGCGCCGGCGCCCTGCCTGCTGCACCTGGACCTGCAACTGCATCAAGCGACGGCGACGCTGGTCGAGGCGTCACGCGCCGAGGGCACGTTGCGCCGGACACGCTACGAGTTGCTGCCTGGCGCCGGCGTGCTTGCCTTGCGGCAGGTGATGGCCGAGAGCATCGCAACGGCGTTCGTGCGTGAGACGCGGTTCGATCCGTTGCACCAGGCGGCGTCCGAACAGCGCCTGCACGACCTGCTGCCGTCCTGGCTGCAGGCACTTGCCACGGCCGACGAGATCGAGGCCGGGATCGAGCTGGGCTCGACGATGCACAGCATTTCATTCACGCGCGCGCAGCTCGAAGCGGCCGTGGCACGGCTGAGTGACGACATCCTGCGACTGGTGCAGGCCGCGCGTCCGCCTGGCACCGCCCTGCATCTCTGCTTCTCACCCCGGGTGGCATCGATACCTGGCCTGGTCGGCCGGCTGGCCGCGTTGCGGGACTGTGTCGTCGTCGAACTGGCGCAGGGTGCGCCGGCGATCGGAGCATTGCGCGCAGCCGCAGCCATCGTCCGTCCCGCGGACTCGATCGCCCTGGTGCACCGATTGCCCCTGGCGGACGCCCAGGACTCGACGGCAACCGTCGAACCTGCGGCATCTGCGGTGCCCGCCGATGCCGTGCCGACGCACGTGCTGTTCCGCGGGCGCGCCTGGCCGATCACCGCGGTGCCCCTGTCCCTGGGTTGGTCGGTGGGCGCTGCGCCGCGCGTCCTGACCCTGCCCGCCGGCATCGCGGGCGTGTCGCGTTCCCACTGCACGCTCGAGCTGCGTGACGGCCAGGCCTGTGTCGTCGATCACAGCACCTATGGCACGTTCGTCAACGATGAGCGCATCGGCGGCCGGCTCGCGCTGAACGTGGGTGACGTGCTGCGCCTCGGCGCACCGGGTGTTGCGCTCGAACTGATCCGCGTGCTGCAGGACCATGGCGCGGCGTAGAAAAAAGTTCGACATCTTCAGCATGTCCTTCCTGGACACGATCTGCTGCGCCTTCGGCGCGATCGTGCTGCTGTACATGATCCTGAACGCGGCAGGCAACAAGGCCTTCAAGAACGAGACGTCCGAACTGCGCGCGGAAGTGGACAAGCTCGAAGAGGAGGTGCTGCAGGGCTTTGCCGACCTCGTCGTGCTGCGCAACAGCCTGAAAACGACGACGACCGAGGCCGTCCGTGCCGAAGGACTGTCCGACCGCGTGCTGCAGGAAACCGCAAAAACCAGGGAGCAGCTCGCCGACGCGGACAAGACGACGATCTCACGCCGCGAGGCGATCGAGAAGCTCAAGGCCGACCTGAAGCAGATCGACGAAGAGAAGCGCCGGCTCGCCGCCGGCACGCCGGAGCCCGGCAAGCCGGGCAACCGGGTGAAGGGGTTCGTCGGCACCGGCGATCGTCAGTACCTGAGCGGCCTCAAGCTCGGCGGCGAGCGGATCGTCATCCTCGTCGACGTCTCGGCGAGCATGCTGGACGAAACGGTCGTCAACGTGATCCGGATGCGCAACATGTCGGAAACGCGCCGGCTGATGTCGGTGAAATGGCGGCGCACCGTGGCCACGGTCGACTGGCTGATGACGCAGATTCCGCCAAAATCGAAATTCCAGGTGCTCGCGTTCAACGTGAAGGCGTGGCCGGTGGTGCCCGGCAGCACAGGACGCTGGCTCGACGGCAGCGATGCGCAGGCGCTGACCGACGTCGTCGTGAACCTGCGCCGCACGGTGCCAATGGATGGCACGAGTCTCGAGAATGCGTTCACGCTGATGAACTCGCTGAGTCCGGCGCCTGACAACGTTTTTATCATCACCGACGGCTTGCCGACGCAGGGCGCCACGCCGCCGGCGGTCCGCAAGACGATCGATGGTGATGGACGCCTCAGGTTGTTCGAGCGCGCGCTTGGCAAGTATCCCAACCGCGTGCCGGCAAACGTGATCCTGATGCCGATGGAAGGGGATCCGGCGGCGCCCGGCGCGTTCTGGACGCTGGCCCGTCGTACCAACGGCTCGTTCCTGATGCCCGCCAGGGACTGGCCATGAACCGGCGCCGCGCGCGCGATTTCGAAGTGTTCAGCATGTCGTTCCTCGACACGATCTGCTGCGCCTTCGGCGCCATCATCCTGCTGTTCATGCTGAGCAAGTTCGGCGAGCCGAAGGCGCTCGAGAAATCGCGGCTGGATCTCGAGGGACGACTGCTGCAGCTGCAGGAAGAGCGCTACGACATTCGCGGCCAGACCGAGATCCTCAATCGCGATCTCACGCAGCGAGAGCAGCAGCTGTCGGTGGTGAAGCAGAAGCTCGCGCGCCTGCGCGGGGACTTGAGCGACGTGAAGGGCCAGTTCAAGGCGAGCGACCAGGACGCGGAGGTGGCGAACAAGCTGCAGGGCCAGCTGGTCTCGGCGCAGCAGGAACTCACCGAGGAAATGAAGAAAGTTCTCGGCGCGCAATACCGGCGCGCGCCGCAGGATGCCGTCGCCGGCCTGCCCGTCGACAGCGAGTACATCGTCTTCATCATCGACACCTCGGGTTCGATGGCCAACTACGCCTGGCCGCTGATGCTGCGCAAGATGCAGGAAGTGCTCGATGCCTACCCGCAGGTGAAAGGCTGGCAGGTCATGAGCGACGAGGGCACGTACATGTTCCCGTCCTATCGTGGCCGCTGGCTGCCCGACACGCCCGCGCAGCGCAAGCTCGTGGTGGACCGGCTGCGCGACTGGTTCCCGTTCAGCAACTCGAGCCCGGTCGAGGGCATCGTCGAGGCGATCCGCACGTATTACAGCTCGGGCAAGCGCATCAGCCTGTACGTGCTCGGCGACGAGTTCACCGGCACCTCGGTGGACTCGGTCGTGCGGGCGGTCGACCAGATCAATCGTGAAGACCGGACCGGGCAGCGCAGGGTGCGCATCCATGCGCTCGCGTTTCCGGTGCGTCCGGACGCACCGCAGTTCACCAGCGTGCGTTTCGCGACACTGATGCGTGAGCTCTGCGCGCGCAACGGCGGCACGTTCGTCGGCCTGAACGAGCCTGCCAGTTACCGGCGCTGAGGTGTATCTTGGCGTGCATGCCTGATCTGTTTGCATCGCGCGCACTGCGAGTGCCGGTCGCAGCGCTGCTACTGACGCTGCTCGCTGCCTGCGCGCCCACGCAGTTCGAAGCACAGTCCGACATCCCGCAACCCCTGATCGAGAAGATACCGGTCGTGATCGGCGTGCACATGCCGCTCGAGTTCACCAACAAGGTGTACCAGGAAAAGCGCGAGGGTGGCGGCGGCGAGTACAGCATCGGTCTCGGCAAGGCACAGTCCGCAGGGTTCATGCGGGTCCTGAACGCGATGTTCAATCGCGTGGTGCCCGTCGCTTCACCGCGGGACGCAGCGGCGACCGATCCGGAAATCCGCGGCGTGCTCGAACCTGTCCTCGATGACTACGCGTTCGTGACCCCGGCCGACTCCGGCACGCCGACGTATGCCGCAAGCCTGCGGTACACGATTCGACTCTACTCCCCGCAGGGTGAGCTGGCGGAAAGCTGGACATTCACGGGGTATGGATCGCAATCGGCGAGCCAGTTCCCGGGCAAGGGTGCCGAGGCGCTGGCCGTGGCCACGCGGCTTGCGATGCGCGACGCGGGTGCAAAACTCGCCGCCGAGTTCCACGAGCAGGCAATCGCACGCGGACTGCTGCCCTCCGTGCAACCGGACACACCACGCGAAGTGGAGCTGCCTCCGCCTCCGCCGCGCAATTGACGGCCGACGCGGCAGTCGCAGGGTGGCTGTTCGCTCGGGCAGGCTAGTTCGTCTTGCCCTTTGCCGGCGTGGCCGGAGGCGGCAGCAGCAGGATCCACGGCTGGCTGAACTGCACGCCCGGGGTTGCGACCGGTTCGCCGTTCTCCAGGCGTGGCCGATAGCGCGCCGTGCTTTCCAGCGCCTCGGTCGTTTTTTCCCCGCGCCGCTTGTCGCCCGAGTCGTCGATGACCTTCGTTCCCTCCACGCGGCCCTGCGCACTGACTGTGTACTCGACGACGGCGTTGCGTACTTCGACCTCCGTGGGCGGACGTTTCGTGTAGCGGTTCCAGTCGTCGGGCCGGAACAGGTGCAGCAGGACAGGCTGGCCGAAGATCGCCTCGGTGTAGCTCTTGCCATTCAGCTTGTCGGTCACGCGCGCGGCCGCCTGCCACGCCTGCTGGTAGTGACTGCGTGCACGGTCTGGCTGATTGCGCACCTGATACCAGTCGCCGACCTGGGTCCGTACGTTCAGCACCGCCACGGGCGATGGCTCTGCGGCCTGGTCGACAATCTGCGCCGCTCGCAGCAAAGATCGTTCGCCTTCGCTCGCCAGCGACGCGGGCGACGCCTGGGGGGGCGCAAGCATCGCCGCCGGGTCATGAAACAGGGCTTCGCGTTGTTCGTCGGGGGACGTCAGCGGCTGCGCCGCCGGATCGAGCAGTTGCCTGCGATTGCAGGCGGCGACCGCAAGCAACGGCCCCACGAGCAGCGGCGAGTTCGGCCCTGCGGCGGCTTCCACGAGCTCGATCGCCTGCCGCAACGTGCGTCGCGACTGGTCGTACGCCCCGATGCTCGCATACCAGCGCCCGATCTCTTCCAGGGTCGGGGCGAGCTGCGGGCTGCTCGCGCCATGCTGGCGCGTCGCGATCCGCAGCAGGTACTTCTGCGCCTTCAAGGCCTCTTGGTACCGACCGAGCTCGGTCAGGGAATCAATGTACTTCTCGATCAGCGGCACCTGTTGTGCCGTGAGCAACCCTTCGTGCCGGCGCTTGAGGGCGATCGCCTGGTCGAAGCTCTTCACCGCGAGGTCGTGCCGCTTGCCGTCGTGATAGGCCAAGCCGAGGCCCGCATAGGCTCGCGCGAGCCGATCCTGCAGCGGACGGCCCGAACTCTCGATGAGCTTGATCACCTGCAGGTACGTGGACTCGGCAGCGACGTAGTCATCGGACAGGTTCTGGACCATGCCAAGGTTCATCAGCGCAACCTGCACCTCCTCGGCCGTTGGTGTTGTGGCCTGCGCTGCTGTGAGTTCGAGCACGCGCTCGGCATGCGGCACCGCTGCCGTGTACCGTCCCGCGTCGAACTCGGTGCGGAAGCTCGTGTATGCGTCGGTCGCGCTGGCAGACTCCGGGTCACCTGCGGCGTTGCCCGCAGGCGTCGCAATGGCGTCCTCGGGCGCAGGGGTGACGGGCTGCGCCAACGCTGTGCCCGCCACGGCGAGCCCGGCCCAGGCGGCTGCGACGAACCATTGGCACCGCATGCTGGATCCGGACACCACGGTGTGGAGACGGTTACTCACCGCTCCAGACTGACACGCGCGCGACGCTGCTTCAATCGCGGGCGTAGAGCGCGAAACTGCCGTAACCCACGACGCGCTGGCTGTCGCCTGCGGTGTCGCCCGAGGTCCGGCGGTCCAGCAAGCGCACTTCGAGGTCGCGATGCCGTGCGACCTCCATCAGTCCGTTGATGCTGTCGGCGCCGCAGGCCTGCGATTCCGACAGGTCGCTGTGGCGCTCGACGATGCACTTGGCGGTCTGCAGGTCGAGCGCCTGCGCCTCGACGTGGGTGTGGTGGTGGCTCAAGTCCGAGCTGACCACGATCAGCGTCTCCGGACCGCCCCAGACCGCCTCGAGCGCGCGTCCAACCTGCTCGGGCGGGGCGAGTCCCACCGCAATCGGCAGCAGGTCGAAGTCCGTGAGCACGGACTGCAGGAAGGGCACCTGCACTTCGAGCGAATGCTCGAGTGCGTGCGGCGCGTCCGCGATGCCCGCGAGTCCGAGTTCTCGCAGGCGCCGGCGGGCCTCGTCGTTGACTCGCACCTGGCCGAACGGTGTCGCGAAGTAGTCGCACGAGGGCAAGGCGAGGCCACGCATCTTGACCCGATGGCTCGGGCCCAGCAGCACCACGTGGCGGATCGAGGCCGCCGCCACGTTCTCAAGCGTCCGGAACGCCGAGGCTGCGACCGCACCGGAGTACGCATAACCCGCGTGCGGCACGACGAGCGCTTTCGGCAGGCGAGCGGCCGTCGTGCCGCCGCTGCCGAGCAGCGTCTGCACGGCGCAGCGGAGGCCGTCGGCATCCTTGGGGTAATAGAGGCCCGCCGCGGAAGCGGGCCGCACGCCGCCTGGATCCTTGCTCGGTGCCAGCATGCCACCCCCTGCGCATTGCGCGCCGCCGCTGACTATGTCGCCCTCGTGCGCTCGTCGCCAATCGTACGAATACGCATCTTGTCCGGGAGCAATTCCTACAACGCGGCTGTACAAGTGCGCTCGCGCGCCGGGTGATGCCTATCGCCGTCGTGTTCCACGCGACTTCGCCCGCAACGAGGCCGGCACGTTCGCGCGCAATTCATCGAGCCACACCGTCGCGGACGAATCGCTGGGGGCGCGCCAGTCGGCACGCGGGGAGAGCGACCCGCCCGAGCCCACCTTCGGTCCGTTCGGCATGGCCGAGCGTTTGAACTGGCTGCCCTGGAAGAACCGCTTCAGGAACACCTCGAGCCACTCGGTGATCACGGCGAAATCGTACGAATGCCGCTCGCCGGGCGGCACTGTGTCCGGCCACACGCCGGTGCCGGCATCTCCCCATGCGCAATGCGCGAGGTACGCGACCTTGCTCGGCCGGTAGCCGAAGCGGCTGATGTAATAAAGGTGGAAGTCCTGCAGTTCGTACGGGCCGACGACGGCCTCCGACGATTGCTCCGGCTTGTCGCCGGCGCCCGGCACCAGCTCCGGCGATATCGGAGTCTCGACGATGCGTGTCAGCACGTCGATCGTCGCGGCATCGAACTGCCGCACGCTGATCAGCCAGCGGATCAGGTGCCGAATCAACGTTTTCGGTACCGACGCATTCACGTTGTAGTGCGACATGTGATCGCCCACGCCGTACGTGGTGAAACCGAGCGCCAGCTCCGACAGGTCCCCCGTGCCCAGCACGAGCGCGTTGTGCCGGTTGGCGAGCCGGAACAGCAGCGAGGTGCGTTCTCCCGCCTGCACGTTTTCGTAGGTGATGTCGTGGAGGGGCGAGCCCTGCGCGGCCGGATGACCGATGTGCTGCAACATCAGTTCGGCGGACGGGCGGATGTCGATCTCGCCTGCCGAGATGCCGAGCACCTGCATCAATGCGTGTGCATTGTCGAACGTCTGGCGACTGGTGCCGAAGCCCGGCAGCGTGTAGCCGAGGATGTTGCTGCGCGGCAGGCCGAGCCGGTCGAAGGCTCGCACTGCAACCAGCGCGACTTGCGTCGAATCGAGTCCGCCCGAGATGCCGATGACGACGCGCTTCAGGCCCGTGGCCGCAAGCCGTTTGCGCAGCGCCTCGACCTGGATGTCGTAGACCTCGGCACAGCGCTCGTCGCGGCGCGCGGGGTCGGACGGCACGTACGGGAACCGTTCGATGCGCCGATCGAGTCGAACGTGGTCTGCCGGCACGTCGAGTTCGATCTCGATGCGTCGATAGCCCTCGAGTTGCCCTCGGTGCGCCTGCACGCAGTCGCCAAAGGTCGTCCACCGCATGCGCTCCTGGCGCAGGTGGTCCAGATCGAGGTCCGCCGTGATGAAGCCGCCCTGCAGCGGAAAGCGCATCGACTCGGCCAGTCGTGTGCCATTTTCGTAGACGAGAGCGTGGCCGTCCCAGGCCAGGTCGGTCGTCGATTCGCCCGGACCGGCCGCCGAGTAGAGATAGCCCGCGACGCACTTCGCCGATTGCGAAGCGCAGAGCAACCGGCGGTAATCGGCCTTGCCCACGGTGACGTCGCTCGCCGACAGGTTGGCGATCACCGTCGCCCCCGCCAGTGCGGCATAGGTGCTCGGCGGCAAAGGCGCCCAGACGTCCTCGCAGACTTCGAGGCCCAGGACGAAGCCGGGTACGTTCTTTGCCTCGAACAGGAGGCGGGTACCGAAGGGCACCGACTGCCCGAGCAGCCGTATCGACGTGGCAAGGGCCTGTGCCGCCGGTGCGAACTGGCGCTTCTCGTAAAACTCGCGGTAGCTGGGCAGGTAGCTCTTTGGCACTGCACCCAGCAGTTCCCCGCGGCGCAGGAGCACGGCGCAGTTGAACAGCCGGTCATCCACTCGCAGCGGCATGCCCACCGCGAAGGTAATGGCGATTTCCTTGCTGGCCTCGAGCAGCGTGCCCAAAGCCTGGATCGAGGCGTCGAGCAGGGCATCCTGCTGGAACAGGTCCTCGTTCGAGTACGCGGATATTCCCAGTTCGGGAAATACCACCAGGATCGCCTGATTTGAAGCTGCCTCTCGCGCGATACGGACCATTTCGACGACGTTCACGGCGGGCGAAGCCACTTCCACGGACGGGGTGGCGACCGCCACCCGGACGAAGCCGTGGCGGTAGATCGAATAAAACGGCAGTTCTGCGAGATGCGGCACGCGAGGCCGGCGGGTTTCCAGGGTCGGGGGCATGCAGGAGTCTCTTCCGGTCAGGCCGAAAGTGTCGGCTTCCCTTTCGGGGCGGGCAAGTGCGATTCTGCGACCCGGGTCGCAGCGGACAGGCTGCCGGCGTGGCTAGTGTTTCCCCCAGTCTGCAAGGAACTGTCGTGACCACCTCCTTTTTCGACCGTGCCAAGGGCCTGTTTTCGCGGGACGCGCCTGTCGCCGCCGACAAGGCGCCCACGCTCGTGGCGAAGAAGATCACGCAGACGTTTCATGCCGTGAGCATCCAGCCCGGCCGTCGTTGCTGCCACGAAGCGCGCGCGCTGCAGGGCCAGCGCTTTCTTTCGCGCGAAGCCCCGACCCTGCCGCTCAGGAACTGCACGTGCGAAAACTGCACGTGCCTCTATCAACACCACGATGACCGCCGCGCCGGACCCCGGCGTGCGCGCGACATGGGTGTGGCGATCGACGGCTGGATCGATGTCGACAAGCGTGTCGAAATCGGCCGTGGACGGCGCAAGACCGACAAGTCCGGCTGAAGGTCCGGACCGAGTTTCAACCGCGCCTGGACGTCACGACCGCATCGCCAACGAACGGATTCGTCCGTCTTTCGTCCCCGAATGTCGACATCGGCCCGTGCCCTGGCACGAAACGCACCTCGTCGCCGAGTGTAAACAGCCTTTCACGAATCGAGCGGATCAGCGTGTCATGGTCGCCACCGGGAAAATCGGTGCGGCCGATCGACCCGGCGAACAGCACGTCGCCGACGAACGCGATCTTGTCGGCAATGCAGTGGAACGTCACGTGGCCCGGTGTGTGACCCGGGCAATGCTGCACGTCGAATTCGACGTCGCCGACCTGCACCTTGTCGCCCTGGTCGAGCCACTGGTCGGGGACGAAGCTTTCGCATTGCCCGAAGCCGAACATGCGGCCCTGCTCGGCGATGCCATCAATCCAGAACTGATCGCCCGGATGCGGGCCGACGATCGGCAGGTTGAGGTCGCGCGCGAGCTTCGCCGTGCCACCGGCATGGTCGATGTGGGCGTGCGTCAGCAGGATTTTCGTGAGTTTCACGCCATGCTTCCCGACCTCGGCGAGCACCTTGTCGAGATCGCCGCCCGGGTCGATGACCGCGCCTTCCATCGTGCGTGGACACCAGACCAGCGAGCAGTTCTGGGCGAATGGCGTGACGGGAATGACGACAGCCTGCACTCAGGCGCTCCCTGGCGATGTTTCCCGCCGCGCGGACGGCGCGTTGCTGCGCACGCCACCCATCAGCGCGATGCGCATGCCTTCCTCGACCGAGAGCGACGTCGTCTCGACGAGTTCACGTGGCAGGAAGATCGTGTAACCGCCCACCATGTAACTCATTGGCAGGTAGACGGCGACCATGTCGTCGCCGGCCGGCGTCGAGCGGTGCAGCATCTCGTCGGACTCGGCCGTGACGAAGCCGATGACCTTGCCGGGCCCGAACTCGATCAGTACCACGCGCCGCAGGTCGCTGGCCTGGCCCGAAGACGGAAAAAACCGCATGAAGTCGCGGATTGCGAGGTAGATCGTCTTGACGACCGGGATGCGCGCGAACAGGGTATCCGACATGCGCAGCGCACGGTGCACGAACCAGGCGTTCACGGCGAGGCCGACGAAGTACAACAGGATGAGTCCGGTCAGGAGTCCCAGCCCTGGCCAGTAGTAGTGCGCGGGTACCAGCAGCTTGATCACCGGCGAGAACAACCTCTCGGCCGTGACTGCGAGCCAGTACACGACGTAGACGGTGAGCCCGATCGGCAGGATCGCCACGATCCCTTTCAACACCGTGTTCCAGATCTTGCGCATGCTGTTCCTGCTTCCGACGGGCAGCGAGTATGCGTCAGTGGCGCCGCGCGCCGCCAGCGCATCGCTTATGATTCGTTCGCCCACGAAATCGAGTTCGATGCGCCCCATCCTGCCCCGCCTGCTGCTGAACTTGCTGCTCTGCGCCGCGCTGCTCAACGCGCCTGGCGTCGCGGACGCGCGCGACCGCGACTACCTGCCGCCCGAGGTCGAACAGGCCATGAAGCGGCAGAAAGTGCCGGGCACCAGTCTCAGCGTGTTCGTGCGCGAGGTCGGTCGCGAAGAGCCCCTGGTCAGTTTCAACTCGACCGTTCCGCGCAACCCGGCGTCGACGATGAAAATCGTCACGACGTACTCGGCGCTCGAATCCCTCGGACCCGCCTACACCTGGCGGACCCGTGCCTACGCCACCGGCCCGATCCGCGACCAGGTGCTCGAAGGCAACCTCGTCTTGTTGGGCGGCGGCGATCCGTTCATGACGCAGGAGCGCTGGTGGGCGTTCGTGAGCGGCTTGCGCCAGGCCGGTGTCGCGCGCATCGCAGGCGATGTCGTCATCGACAACACCTACTTCGCGCCCGCGGGCGATGATCGCGGCGCTTTCGACAACCTGCCTTACCGCACGTACAACGTGCTTCCCGACGCATTGCTCGTGAATTTCCAGACGGTCACCATCAACGCCGTACCGGACGCAGCCACCGGTTCCGTGCGGGTCAGCGCGAACCCCTGGCCTGCGAACCTTGCGATCGACAACAACGTCCGCCTCGATCCGGGTTCGTGCAAGCGCGGCGCCGGCGGCATCGTGGTTGCAATGCCCGAAGGCGCGACCGGCAACCGCATCGAACTCGCGGGCCGGTACGCGGCGGGGTGCGGTCAGTTCTCGGTGCCGCGTGCCATCATGAAGGCGCCCGACTTCGCGTACGGCCTGTTTCGCGCGTTCTGGCAGCAAGCGGGTGGAACGATCGGCGGCGGCATGCGTCTCGGCACGCTGCCGGCTGACGCGAAGCTGCTTTACTCGCACGAATCGCTGACGCTCGCCGAGGTGATCCGGCTGGTCAACAAGTACTCGAGCAACTCGATGGCGCGGGCGCTGTTCCTGACCATGGGCGCAGAGCGCAATCCGGGCCGTCCGGCCACGACCACCGCCGGTCGTGACGCCGTCATGGCATTCCTGGCGCAGCACGGTATCGCTGCGCCGGGGCTCGTGCTCGAGAATGGCTCGGGACTGTCCCGCAACGAGCGCATCAGCGTGGCGACGATGGCCGAGGTCCTGCTTGCCGCCTACCGCAGCCAGTACATGCCGGAGTTTGCCGCGTCTCTGCCGCTGTCCGCCACCGACGGCACCCTCAAGCGCCGGTTCAAGGCACCTGAAATGCAGGGCCGGTTACGCATGAAAACCGGTTCGCTCGAGGAAGTCTCGGCGCTCGCCGGTTTCGTCAATGCGGCCAGCGGACGGACCTTCGTCACGGTCGTCATCGTCAATCACCCTACGGCTGCACAGGGTCCCGGTGAGGCGATCCAGGCGGCCCTCGTGCAGTGGGTTTTCGGGCAGTAAACGACCGGTCTCATCCTTTGGTCGAATGGCGGTCGGGGCGTCGCCAGACCGCCGCTATACTCGACCAGGGCAGACCGGGGAGCAGGGTACCGCCGACCATGGCTTACGACGGCAACAACATTTTCGCGCGCATCCTGCGCGGCGAGATTCCATCGCATAAGGTCTACGAGGACGAGCAAACGCTCGCATTCATGGACGTGATGCCACAGGCAGAAGGCCACACGCTGGTGATCCCGAAGGCGCCGGCCGAGAACATCCTCGACCTGCCGCCAGACGCGCTGGCGGCGACGATCCTGACGACGCAACGTGTCGCCAGGGCCGTCAAGAAAGCATTCGCTGCGCCCGGCATCCTGATCGCGCAGTTGAACGGCAGCGCGGCCGGCCAGTCCGTATTCCACATTCATTTCCACGTCGTTCCGCGTCACGAGGGGCTCGACCTGCGCTTCCACGCGCGCGACATGGCGGATCACAGGGTACTCGCGGAGCACGCTGCACGCGTGCGTGCCGCGCTCGACTGATGTTGAAAGCGCCCCGGCAACAGTCCGGGCGCAGGGGGGTCTGACGATGCACAAGCAGTTGTATGAAGTGCCGGCGACATTCGCGGGCAGGGCGCGCTACCGCAAGGAAGACTACGAGCAGGCCTACGCCGAATCGATCCGCGACCCGGAAGGTTTCTGGGGCCGCATGGGCCAGCGCATCGACTGGGTGCAGCCCTACACGAAGGTGAAGGACGTCAGCTTCGCCGCGCACGACTTCCACATCCGCTGGTACTACGACGGCAAACTCAACGTTTCGTACAACTGCCTCGACCGCCACCTGGCAGCGCGCGGCGACAAGACGGCGTTCATCTACGAAGGCGACGACCCCGAGGTCTCGCAGCACGTCACTTACCGCGAGCTCTATCATCGCGTCTGCAAGCTCGCCAACGCGCTGAAGAGCCTGGGCGTGCAGAAGGGTGATCGTGTCACCATCTACCTGCCGATGATTCCCGAGGCCGCCGTTGCGATGCTCGCGTGCGCGCGCCTCGGCGCAGTTCATTCGGTGGTCTTCGGCGGCTTCTCGCCGGATTCGCTCGCGGGCCGCATCGCGGATTGCGCTTCCAGCGTCGTGATCACGGCGGACGAGGGCGTGCGCGGCGGCAAGACGGTACCCCTCAAGGCCAACGTGGACCAGGCGTTGTCGGCGCCCGGCACCGAGACGGTCAAGCACGTGCTGGTCGTCAAGCGCACGGGCTCGGCGGTCGCCATGTACCACCGCGACCGCTGGTACGACGAAGTCGTCGACGCGCAGGCGGACGAGTGCGAACCCGTGGCGGTGGACGCGGAGGACCCGCTGTTCATCCTCTACACCTCCGGCTCGACCGGCAAGCCGAAGGGCGTGCTGCACACGAGCGGCGGTTACCTCGTCTACGCCGCGCTCACGCACGAGGCCGTGTTCGACCTGCGCGAGGCCGACGTGTACTGGTGCACGGCGGATGTCGGCTGGGTCACGGGCCACAGTTACGTCGTTTACGGTCCGCTCGCGAACGGCGCAACGTCGCTGATTTTCGAGGGCGTGCCGAGCTACCCGGGCCCGGATCGCTTCTGGCAGGTCTGCGACAAGCACAAGGTCACGATCTTCTACACCGCGCCCACGGCACTGCGCGCGTTGATGCGCGAAGGGGATGGTCCTGTGCAAAAGCATGCGCGTTCCACGCTGCGCCTGCTCGGGACTGTCGGCGAGCCGATCAATCCCGAAGCGTGGGAGTGGTACCACCGCGTCGTCGGGGATGGCCGCTGCCCGATCGTCGACACCTGGTGGCAGACGGAGACCGGCGGCATCCTGATCAGCCCGCTGCCGGGTGCAATCGACCAGAAACCGGGGTCGGCAACCAAGCCGTTTTTTGGCGTGAAGCCGGGGCTCGTGGACAACGACGGGCAGCTGCTCGAGGGCGCCAACGAAGGCAACCTCGTGTTGAACGACAGCTGGCCGGGCCAGATGCGCACGGTATTCGGCGATCACCAGCGCTACATCGACACGTACTTCCGTACCTTTCCGGGCCGTTACTTCACCGGTGACGGGGCGAAGCGCGATGCCGACGGCTACTACTGGATCACCGGGCGCGTCGACGACGTGTTGAACGTCGCGGGCCATCGCCTCGGCACGGCTGAGATCGAGAGCGCGCTGGTTGCGCACGCCAAGGTTGCCGAAGCGGCCGTCGTGGGTTGTCCGCACGACATCAAGGGTCAGGGCATCTACGCCTATGTCACGCTCGTGCACGACGCCGAGCCCACGGATGAATTACGCAAGGAACTGCGCGAGTGGGTCCGGCGGGAGATCGGTCCGATCGCGACGCCGGATTACATCCAGTGGGCGCCGGGGCTGCCGAAGACGCGCTCCGGCAAGATCATGCGGCGCATCCTGCGCAAGATCGCGGCCAACGAGCACGAGGCGCTCGGCGACATTTCGACGCTCGCGGATCCTGGCGTGGTCGCGCAGCTCGTCGACAACCGGATGGTGCGTTCGTAGCACTGCCGGCTCGCGCGCGGTGCAGGCGGTCGATCCGGTACCTTCCCCCGAGCTTGGGATGGCAGGCTGGCGCTAAGGGTAAGCGACTGATCCGGGGCCTTCCCCCGAGCTTGGAAAGGCAGACACGCGCTCGGGGGAAGGCCCCGGATCAGTCGCTTGTAGTAGGCGGCACCTGAGCAAGTTTTCCGCCGAGCCGGAAAACTTGCACGGTGCACGCAGCACCCACCGGATCCGGCGTCGAGTGCGGCATAAACCGCGCCCGCCGTTCCGCCGCATCGGTGTGCCGCCATCGGTGATCGTGGCCGCCCCTGGCAGGCTGCATGCGCCGTGCGACCTTTTCCGCTGCGCGGAAAAGGAGCTCAGGCGCTGTCGCGCAAGCGATCAATCCGTGGCTTTTCCCAGGGCGCGTGTCTGCCTTTCCGAGCCCTGGGGAAAGCCACGGATTGATCGCCTGCAGCCAGCGCGTGTCTGCCCTTCCAAGCTCGGGGGAAGGCCCCGGATCAGTCGCTTGCAATAAGCGCCAGTCTGTCTTTCCACTCGCCGGAAGAAGGCAGGAACCGCGCCCCAAATATCGCCTCGCCGGACTCAGCCGATCAGGTAGGCGAACAGGAAGATTCCCAAGCATCGTGAACACCAGCGCGAGCTTCACGAGCGTGCCGAACAGCAGGCCCATCCACGTCGCGAATCCCGCCTGCGTGGCCTTGCGCCACTCGCCATGGGAGAGCATCTCACCGGCGACCGCGCCGACGAACGGTCCGAGAATCAGGCCCGGAATTCCAAGCAACAGGCCTCCCAGCGTGCCAAGCGCAGCGCCGACGATGGCGAGCCTGGAGGCTCCCACGCGCTTTGCGCCTAGCGCCGTGGCCGCGAAATCGATGGCGAACGACGCGACTGTCAGCACGCCGAGAAGCGTGAGCGTGATCCAGCCGACGCGCTGAAAGTCGTCGGCCCAGGCCGCAACCACCAGTCCGCCGAACACGAGCGGCACACCTGGCAGCGCCGGCAACACGGCTCCCGCCAACCCGCCGAGCACCATGAGCAAGGCGAGCCCCCACATCCACACGTTGTTCCCTTCCATGAGCCAATCATGCACATTGCCGGCGCGATAGTCACAGGGACGCCCTCCGCTTGCGCTTTCCGCTACCCGCCTCCCCGATCCTCGACGCGCTGCCCGCATTGCGAGCAGCCTTGCGTGCGCATCGAAACGCGGTGCTCGAGGCGCCGCCGGGTGCGGGCAAGAGCACGGTGGTTCCGCTGGCGCTGCTGGATGAGCCGTGGCTCGGCGCGGACAAGCGCATCGTCATGCTGCAGCCGCGCCGGATTGCAGCGCGCGCCGTCGCGCGAAGACTCTCGCAGCTTGCGGGCTCGGAGCCCGGACAGCTCGTGGGCTACCGGACCCGGCTCGAAACCCGTGTCAGCGCTGCGACGCGCATCGAGGTAGTGACCGAGGGGATCCTGGCGCGTCGACTGCAAAACGATCCTGCACTGGAGGACGTCGGCTGCGTGATCTTCGACGAGTTCCACGAGCGTAACCTGCAGTCGGATCTCGGTCTCGCGCTGGCACTCGATGCACAGCGCCATCTGCGCGACGACCTGCGCGTGCTCGTCATGTCGGCGACGCTGGACGGCGCTGCAGTGGCGATGGTGCTCGGCGATGCAGGTTCCGTGCGCTCCGAGGGACGCGCCTTTGACGTCGTCACGCAGTTCGAGAATCCGGCGCCTGCTGGCGTCAATCGCTGGCCCGAACCCATCGAGCAGCGTGCTGCTCGCGTCGTCCTGCGTGCCCTGGAGTCGGATCCCGGCGACGTGCTCGTCTTCCTGCCGGGCGCCGCGGAAATCCGGCGCTGCTGCGCAGCTATTGCGACCGGCGCGGGTGATCCTTCGCTGCAGGTCTTGCCGCTGTATGGCGATCTCGATGCCGCGGCACAGGATGCGGCGTTGCGTCCTGAGCCCGCAGGGCGCCGCAAAGTCGTCGTCGCCACGAACCTCGCCGAAACGAGCCTCACCATCGCAGGCGTGCGCGTCGTCGTCGATTCAGGACTCGAGCGACGCCAGCGCTTCGATCCCAACAGCGGCATGAGCCGCCTCGAGACCGTTTCGATTTCCCGCGCTTCGGCCGACCAGCGTCGCGGCCGGGCAGGGCGCACCGCTCCGGGCGTGTGCTATCGGCTGTGGTCCGAGTCCGCGCACGCTTCGCTGCTGGCACAGGCCGTTCCGGAAATCCTCGAGGCCGATCTCGCGCCACTCGCACTCGAACTCGCGTGCTGGGGCGTGAGCGATCCGCACTCCCTGGCCTGGCTCGATCCACCGCCGCTTGCGATGCTGACGCAGGCAAGAGAGTTGCTGCATCGACTCGAGGCGATCGACGAACGCAGCCAGGCGACGCCCAGCGGCCGGCGCATGGCCAGTCTCGGCACGCACCCTCGGCTGGCGCACATGATCGAGCGCGGTGCAGCGCTGGGCCTGGGCGATCTCGCCTGCGACATCGCCGCGCTCGTCAGCGAGCGCGATCCGCTGCGTGCGCAGGGCATGCAGCGCGACCCGGACCTGCGTCATCGCGTGGACGTCCTGCACGGAGCTCCGGCACCTGCGGGATTCGCGGTCGATGGCCGTGCGTTGCAGCAGGTGCGACGCTCGAGTGAACTGTTTGCCCGGCGCATCAGCCGCCAAGACTTGGCGCGTACCCATGGTGAGCCGCAACTCGCATGTGACCAGGCCACCGGTTTACTGCTGGCATTCGCGTACCCCGACCGCATCGGCATGGCGCGGGCCGGCGAGGGCGGACGTTACCTGCTGAGCCAGGGTCGCGGTGCGGCGCTTCCGGGACCATCCGCCCTGGCACGCAGTGAATTCATCGTTGCCGCCGAAATCGATGCCGGCGAGCGCGAAGCGAAACTGTACCTCGCGGCACCGCTCGAGCGCGCGCTGCTCGAGAAGCACTTCGGTGCGCTCGTCATGGAGCAGGACGAAGTTGCCTGGGACGCCCGGACGGACACCGTCATTGCGCGTCGGGTGAAGCGCCTGGGTGCGCTGGTGCTCGAAGAACGCGCACTGCGCGGCGGGATCGAAGCCGATACGCGCGCAGCGATGCTGGCAGGCATTCGCGCACTTGGGCTCGACTGCTTGCCGTGGACGAAGGACCTGCAGCAATGGCGTGCGCGGGTCACCGTAGTCCGCAACAGCGCCACGACACCGGAACAAGCCGCCGAATGGCCCGACGTGTCGGACGCCACGTTGCTTGCGACACTCGAAGACTGGCTCGCACCCTGGCTCGCTGGCGTGACGCGCCGTGAGCACCTTGCCCGTGTCGATCTGCGGGGCGCGCTGCACGGCCTGCTCGACTGGAATGCGCAGCGCCGGCTTGACGAATGGGCGCCCACGCACCTGACCGTGCCGAGCGGTTCACGGATCGCGGTTGACTACACCGGCGCGGTGCCTGCCCTGGCCGTCCGCTTACAGGAGGTGTTCGGCTGGATGGAATCACCGCGGCTTGCCGGCGGTCGCGTGCCGGTCACGCTCGAACTGCTGTCGCCGGCGCGGCGTCCGGTGCAGGTCACCCGCGATCTCGCGAGTTTCTGGGCCCGCGGCTATGTCGAAGTGAGGAAGGAGTTGAAGGGTCGCTATCCCAGGCACTACTGGCCCGACGATCCTTACGCGGCGACACCCACGCGCAAGGTCCGGCCTCCCGGTGAGTGAACACGCCCGGTGAGCCAGGACTGCCAACGCCATCGCTCGCTGGCGCAAGCACTTGCAATGCTGGTGCTGGTGCTGCTGGCGAGCGGGTGTACGCCGTTCCGTCCGGGCGTACCGTCCGCACCGGCGGCCAGCGAGCAATCGACAGCAGCGCAGCAAGGTGTGGGAGCAGTGATCGCGCAGCAGGCGCTGGCCCAGGTGGGCGCGCCGTATCGCTACGGTGGCACCGATCCCGCTCGTGGCTTCGACTGCAGCGGGCTGGTCAGCTACGCGCACTCACGCGAGGGCATCAGCGTGCCACGCACGGCCGCGGCGCAATTCGCTGCTGCGCGCAAGGTCGATCCTGATGCGTTGCGTGCGGGCGATCTGGTCTTTTTCCGGCTGGTTCCGGGCAGCCGCGAAGTGACGCACGTCGGCATCTACACGGGCCAGCGACGTTTCGTGCACGCACCCCAGACCGGCAGGAACGTGGGCGAGGCGAGCCTGGATGATCCGTACTATCGGGAGCGCTTCGCAGGCGCTGGACGGTTGTTTCCGGACGGACCCGGCGCAGGCCCGCGCCTCAAGTCCTCGTCTCATTGACGGTGTCGTCGCTTCAGGCGTAGTGCGCGCGGCACTCGGTCTCGCGACCGCGCACGACGCGCCTGCCGGCGAGTGGTCCGTGTGTCTCGGTGACGACGGTATGCTGGCCTTCCGAGTTCTCGGAGTCGTAATGGAAGATCCGCACCCAGTCCCGGGTGCGTTTCAGTTGATGCGCCTGGGCCGTGTTGGAAAAGATTGCGGTAAATTGCCAGCCATCGCGCTCGGCGTGCAGCACGGGCAGCCACGCCTCCTGCGCAGGATTGAATCGAATCGGTGCGATCGTCGGCAGCGTGCCGGCAGTCGCCTGGTCGCGGTATTGGCGATCGATCGCCAGCAATGCTCCGACCGCAGGCACGGGACCCAGGGCGGCCGGCGGTGCCGTGCCGACGTCGCGACCACGCACGAGCATTGCGTGCAGGTTGGCGCGGATCGCTGCGGCGCGGCGTGGGCCGACACCAGGCACGTTCTCGAGCCTGCCGTCATGCGCGGCCAGTTCGAGTCCTTCGAGCGTATCGAGGTGCAGTTCTTCGTGAATGCGTTCGGCGAGGCGATGGCCGAGGCCCGGCACCACCGTGAACAACGCGACGGGATCCGCGGTGCCGCGCAACCGTTCGAGTTGCGACCAGTGTCCGGTGCGGACCATTTCGATGATCGCTGTCGCGATGCCGCGCCCGACGTGCGGCAGGCGGTCGAGACCCTCCACCCCTTCGCGGTCGACGAGCCCCACGATTTCGTCGGCAGGCAGGCGGCCGATCGTGTCGGCCGCTTTGCGATAAGCGGCTACCCGGTAGGGGTTGGCTCCCTGCGCGTGCAACAGATCCGCGGCTTCGCGCAGACGATCGGCAAAATCGAACGCGTGCGAACCGGATTCGGGCAAAGCGGCGGTAGTGGCCGCTGCCTTGGCCTCTGCTGCAGTGACTCGTTCCATCTCCCGTTCGTCGCGCCCACGCGGGCGATCTGATAGTCGAACTGGATGTTGGCGCCGATTGCGCACCGCGACCATTCGGGTTTTACGAGAGGCGCAACAAACCGACTATGATTCGCTGGAACGGTTCCGGGAACGCAGGGGGAGCAGGTCGTGCGCAGAGCGCTACGCTGGCTGGGCCGAACGGTGGGTTCGTTGCTGACGGCATTGCTGCTCGTCGGCGTCGGGATTTACCTGCATTTCCTGTGGACCGGGCCCGAGCTGAAGCCCTGGCACCGCGTGCGATTGACGACCGAATTCACCGCATCCGACTACACCACAGGACGCATCACGACACTGGCGCAGTACCGCGCGCGCGAACGGCTGCTTCTGGACCAAGTCCGGACTGACATTGCGGGGCGCCTCGAAGAGGCGGACCGGTCGCCGTACAGCCGGTTCAATCCCGGCAGCCTCAGCGATCCGAACGCCTGGTCCTTCAACTGGAATCGCACGTTCATCCTGCATCCTGCAGGCGATCCCGTCGGCGGAGTGTTGTTGCTGCATGGTCTGACGGATTCGCCGTACAGCCTGCGCAGTTTCGGCCGCGCGTTGGCGACGCGCGGGTATCGGGTCGTTGGCCTGCGTCTGCCGGGGCACGGCACGGCGCCTTCAGGGTTGCTGACGTTCGAGGCGGCAGACCTCGAGGCGGCGACGCAGCTCGCGATGCGTGACCTGCGCGCGTCCCTGGGCGCGGCGAAGCCGATACACATGATCGGGTATTCCAACGGCGCCGCGCTGGCCGTCAGCTACGCGCTCGATGCGAGGACGGACCCCACCTTGCCGCAACCCGCTGGGCTGGTCCTGCTCTCACCCGCGATCAGCATCACCAGGCTCGCCGCTATCGGCCGCATTCGCACGGGCCTGTCCGACCTGCAGGGCTTCGGACGCGCCGCGTGGCAACAAATCGAACTGGAAGTCGACCCGTACAAGTACCAGTCGTTCAGCTTCAACGCGGCCGGCGTGACACAGAGTTTCACCAGTCGCCTCACCCGGCGACTGGCCGCGAGCGCGAGTGAAGGACCGCTGCGCGGTATGCCGCCGATCCTCACGTTCCTTTCCACCGTTGATTCCACGGTGCACGCGTCTGCCGTCATTGATTCGCTGCTCGGCCGGCTTGCGCCCGACGGTCACGAACTCGTGCTGTTTGACGTCAATCGTTTGTCGGTCGTGCAACCGATGTTGATCGCCGATCCCGCGCCCCTCACGCGACGGTTGCTGGCACAGACACAGCGTCCGTTCGCATTGACATTGATCTCCAACGCCTCATCGCAAACGTTGCAGGTGCTGGAGCGTCGGTCGCCCGCGCTCGGCGCGCAGACGACGGAACGACCGCTCGACCTGGCCTGGCCTCGCAACGTCTTTTCGTTGTCGCACGTGGCGTTGCCGTTTCCGCCCGACGATCCGCTCTATGGCTTCGCCGCGCCGGCGTCGAACCGTCACATACAACTGGGCAGGCTCGAGATCCGCGGCGAAAACGGCGTGCTGAACGTCCCGAACTGGATGCTGACCCGGCAGCGCAGCAACCCGTTCCATGCCTACGTCGTCGCACGCATCGAGTCCTTCCTGGCGACCGCGCCTCAAAACCAATGATCAAAGGGAATCAGACCATGGCCGAATCGACTGCCGCTGCCAGCCAATCGACGACGAGTCCGGCAGCCACGCCGCCGCCCAGGCCGCCACGGCGCAGTTTCAGGTCGTTCTTCTGGGGCAGCCTGCTCGGCGCGCTGATCCTGATCGGGCTCTACACGATGTTCATGCTGTGGTGGAGCTACTCCGAAGGCGAACGCGCAGGAGTGCTGCAGAAATTCTCCAGGCGCGGCTGGATCTGCAAGACGTACGAAGGCGAGCTCGCACAATACGTCGTGGGTGGTGTCGCGCCGCAGATATGGAATTTCAGCGTGCGCGACCGGGTCGTGGCCGAGCAGCTGCACAAGGCCGTTGGCCAGCAGGTGCGAATCCATTACCAGGAGCATCGCGGGTTGCCCACCACGTGCTTCGGCGATACCGATTATTTCGCGGACCGTTTCGAGATCATCAACGCGCCCGAACCGGTCAGGCCGTCCTCGGGGCTCAGCGTCGAACCCGCGGCTGCGCCCGCACCTGCGGCGACGGCATCGCCTGCTGCGCCACTGCCGCCCTCCCAGCCCTGACGGTCAGTTGCCGGGCCGGTGGCTGGCGGCCGCTCGCGACACGGCGGGCGCCGAGCCCGATTCACGTTCTTCGAAGTCGAGGCAGATGATCCGGCCCCCGACTTCCGTTAGCGCGAACTTGGCCGGGATCGGACCGCCGTGAAAGCGCGCGGTCAGTTCGCGCACGCAGCAGGATTCCACCGGCAGACCTTCGATTTCGTCGCTGAGCTGCAGCCGCTGGTTCAGCATCTCGGGGCACGTATGCGCCACGGATGCGGTGGCTTCCCATCGATTGCGCGTCTGGACGATCGGCACCGGTCGTTGCAACGACCCGCAGCACCGACAGCGCGGGTCGCGCGGGATTTCGAGCGAGGCGCCCTGGCCCAGCGTTGCGTCAAGTGTGGCGCGGCGCGCTACCGAGCCATGCGCACCCGCCGCGACACGTGCAATCAGCGCAGCGGCCAATGCCCCCGCGACACTCGCTGTTGCGATGCGAGTGGCAGGCCCGGTCGTGGCCGGGGTTTCCTCCACCGACAGCTTGAGCGCGGCGATCGGCATTGGAAGGGCGGCGCGCGACGTATCGCATTCGAAGCACGCGGAATCCGGCTGTGCGGCGAAAGGGTAGGCACCCACTATGGCAAGCGTGCCTTCGGTCCACGCCTGAACCAGGTTCGCATTCGCCACGACACACTTCTGGTTCATGCGCTGACGTGCAGTGGGACAGTCGACGGTGCAGACGGCAAAGTCGTAACCCTGCAGGCCGGACAGCGTCAGCGTGTCCCAGAAATCGCCTTCGTACACGGTATAGCGGCTGCGTAGCGGATCGGCGACGTGAGGCTCGCGCTCGAACACGTCGATGCGGCTGATGCCCATCAGGCCGAGATTGCGGATGAGTTCCGAGCCGATGCGGCCCGCGCCCACGACCGCGATGGTCAGGTCTGCCAATGGCAATCTGCGGTTCGGTTCGGCTGTCATCTGCAGTTCTTGTCCGGGCGATTCCTGCGTCGGATCAACGAACTTCGTCAACCTTGACCCATGAAGAGTACTGCGTCAAATCCGCACGTGTTCCCCAGGTGACGAGCCCGCGGTTGGACTCGCTGGAACTGTCAGTGGAACCGCCAATCGGCATCCATTCGCCGAGTCGCCCGGTCACCGTCGTGGCAATGCTGCCACTTGTCACCGGTGCGTGACGAGTGTCGCCTGTCAATCGCTGTTGACGCGAAGAGAGTTCGAGCGTCACGCGGTCACCGGCGACGCGGGGCGTCGCGTAGAAGCCCGTCTGCACGTCGCGGAACTCTGTCGACTGCGTGACGACGGGTGGGTAATGCCCGCCACCGGTGACGGTCGTGGACGTGAATGGCCGCGACTGTCCCAGCGCCACGTACGTCTCGTAGCCCTCGAGCGCTCGCACGCTCGAGACGTTGCGTATGTCGTCGCGCGCCGTGCCGCTGCGGACGACGACCTGTGCGCCGGCGCTGGTCGCAGGCGGGCGGTTGACGCCGGCCTGCACGTCCCCCGACCCGATCGTGCCGGAGCCGCGCACCGACGTGCCACTGCCTTGCGCACCCATGGCCTGGCCGACGGTAATCAGCAATTGGCGTGGTGCGCGGTCGAGACCCGCGACGGCATCGCGCACCTGCGTGAGCGTCGTTGCGTCCGCTCGAACGAAAAGCACGTTGCCAGTGCCGGTGATGGCCGAGCCCGCTGGCAGGAGCGGTTGCAGGATCGGCAGCAGCTCTTCCGCCATGCGGTAATGCAGCGGAATCTGTTCGAGCGACTCCGCTTGCACGGCCGGTGCGACGACCAGCGCCGCGTGCAGGAAGCCGGCACAGAGTGCGAACCAAACGCACGCAGATCGCACCGCGCGTCTCATGCGAGCGCGCGTTCGACGGTGCTGACGAGCAGTTCCATGCCGGCAGGTTCCTGATCGTGCCGGCAGACGAAGCGCTGCTCACGTCCGAGCTTGTAGTACCGGAACGGGCCGCAGTCGAGAGCGGCGACTGCTGCTTCGGGCAGCCGTGCAAACAGCATGTTGATCTCGACCTTGCCGCTGAGTTCGACGCCCCGGATAGCCTGCAACCGCTGGGCGAGCCGGGCCGCATTGGCATTGGACCGGCGCGCACGATCGAGCCAGCTGTCGTCCGCGAGGTAACGCTCCAGCTGGGCAGACAGGAACCGCGCCTTCGACACGACCTGGCCGCCGCGCTTCATCAGGAACGGCACCCGTGCGGCCACTGCGGGATCGAACACGAGCACGGCCTCGGCATTCATCGCGCCATTCTTGGTCGCCCCGAACGACACGACGTCGATGCCGGCGCGCCACGTCATCTCGGCAGGGCTGCACCCAAGTGCGGCGATGGCGTTGGCGAAGCGCGCGCCGTCGAGATGCACGAGCAGTCCGTGGCGATGCGCGACCTCGCTCAGGTGCCGCAGCTCGTCGATCGAATACAACGTGCCGAAATCCGTCGGTTGCGTCAGGTTGAGCGCGAATGGCTGCACGCGCGTTGCGTTACCGCGGCCCGACAGCGCAAGCGCTGCATCGAGCGCGGCCGCATGCAGTTTGTAGCCGTCGCCGGCGAGCCCGACGAGTTTCGCGCCGGTGAACAGTTCAGGAGCGCCGCACTCGTACACGTTGATGTGCGCCGTCTCGTGGCAGTAGATCGCGCCGTACGGGTTCGCCAGCCCGGCCAGCGCGACGGCATTCGCGCCCGTGCCGGTCGCCAGCGGGAACGCCGCCAGTCCGTCGTGTTCGAACGCATGGCGGAAACGGGCGGTCATCGCGTGCGTGTAGTCGTCGTCGCCGTACGGGGCAGCCGTACCGCGGTTTGCGGCCAGCAGCGCTTCGAGCAGCTCGGGCGCGACGCCACCGACGTTGTCGCTGCGGAAATCGTAAACTTCGGCGCTCATTGGACGCGAATGGACCTGTGACCGTGCACATCCTACTTGAGACCGGGCGGCTGCGGCTGCGGCGATTCGTGCCGGCGGATGCGGATTTGCTCGTGGAACTGGATGCGGACCCGGAAGTGATGCGCTATATCACCTACGGCCAGCCGACACCGCGTTCGGCTTATGTCGAAACCTACCTGCCGCGCTGGTTTGCCATTTACCAGGCACAGCCGGGGCTGGGGTATTTCGCCGCCGAACACCGTGACACGGGCGAGTTCCTCGGCTGGCTCCACCTCCGCGACGACCGCGTCGAGCCGGAGTACGTCGAACTCGGCTACCGGCTCAAGCGTTCAGCGTGGGGTCATGGGTATGCGACCGAAGGCGCCCGCGCGTTGCTTGCGCACGGATTCAACGGACTGCAACTCGAAAGGATCTCGGCTCGCACGTTGCTCGGCAACCGCGCCTCGCAGCACGTGATGGAAAAGTGCGGGCTGCGGCGAGTCGGCGATTTCGTTTACGCCCAGGACGTCATCGATGGCCGCAGCGAGGAAGAACGTGCAGCCGTGAAATACGCGATCACGCGGCCTGAGTGGGACGCGCTTTCGCGGTAAGGAATTTCTCGCAGTTCGTGCGGCCTGCATCTCTCTCCGGCAGCTTGCGGCAGATCTCACCCGTGCGTGCGCGCAGGGTGTCGATGACTTTGGCGGCTGCACCGGTCTGGCCCCACTCCAGCAGCTTGGCATCGAGCTGCTCGAGCCGCATGCGCGTGCGCTGGTAGAACGCGTCGGGCGAGCCGTCCAGTTCGCCAATTACCGAGAGCCCCGCGCGCTCGATGCCCTGCACGTCTTCGGGCGTCAGCTCCAGCATGCCCACGAGGTAGTTGTATCCCCACTGGAAGCGCGTGGCCGGCCCCTTTGCGCCAGCGTAAGCCCGGGCCAGCCAGTCCACCGCTTCCTGCTTGCGGCCCGCCTTCTCGGCGAGGTCGGCGAGGTCGAGCATGAAGTAGTAGGGGGCCGTGGATTTCTCGAGTTCGGCGGTCAGCAGCGTGTTGGCCTCGGCGTCGAGGCCCGCTTCCCAGTACAGGTTGGCAGCGGCGTTGATCGCCGCCTGTCGCGGGTAACCCGCCGGCGTGGCGGCGTCCACCCGCGCAACCGCCTGGTGTGCTTCGTCTATCAATGCCGGCGGCAGCGGTGCGTCGGGTGCGTCGAGCCTGGCGAGCATCACGCGCGCGCGAACGCGCAGCAGCTCTTCCGACGCCGACAGCGGCTTGGCTTCGCCCCCGAGTTGCTCGAGCGCATCGCTCCAGGCGCGCGTGAGCTGGGAGCGTTCGGGCGTGCCGACATCCGACAGGACGCCGATCACGTCCCTGGCGCCGTAAAGCAGGTTGTCGACGTTCGCCGCCTGGACCGCCGGCGACGGCAGCAGTGCCAGCAATCTGCGGCGAGCATCGGCGCGCTCGAGCCCGTCGAGGGCTGGCTTGCCGGGTTCCGACGCGTTGGCAGCGGCACCGAGGTAATCGAAGAAGAAGCGCGCGCATTCTGCCGGCAATTCGGCGGGACAGCGCTGCGCGAGTGCACGGAAGGCGTCCAGTTGCCGGTCGACCGGCAGCACGCGACCGGCGTCGGTGCTCCAGGAATAATACGCGAGCAGCCTCCAGTCGTTCGATGTGACGGCGCCGCCGCTGCGCGCGGCCGCAAGAATATCGCTGACGGGGCGCGCGTCGGCGAGCGCGACGTCGAGAATCTTTGCGTAGCGTGCGACGTCGACGCCGCCCGGCAGGCGCGTGATTTCCGTCCCGTCCGGCTTGAACAGGATCATCGTCGGGTAGCCGACCACGCCGAATCGCTCGCCGTACTTCTGTGCACTGGGCGTGTCGCCGTCGAGGTAGACGGGCACGAACAGGCGTGAGCGCTCCTGGAATTCGCGCTTGCTGAAGATCGTCGTCTTGATCTGTGCACAGGGCGGGCACCACTCGGCGCCCCAGTACAGGAACACCGGCTTGTTGGCCGTCCTGGCGGCCGCAAACGCCGCGTCGACGTCGCCGTCAAACCAGTCGATGCCCGGGGGCAGGTGGTTTTCGCCGGCGGCTGCCTTCGCGGCATCCGTTGCCGGGACCGACTGCGGGTCGGGCGGAGGGGGCGGTTCGTCCTTGCGTCGGTCGCAGCCCGCCAGCAGGAATGCAGCGACGATGGTCGTGCAGGCGACTGATTTCAGCTTCATCTCGCTCATGTCATCCTGTGCTGCGTTCATGTGTCCCGCTCCAGCACAATCATGCCATTGCGCACGACCATGCTGCACGGATTGAAACCGATCCAGTAACCGAGTTCGTCAGGCGTATCGATCGACCACGCCGCGAAGTCTGCCCGGAAGCCCGGAGCGATCTGGCCCAGCCGATTGCCCAGCCCGAGCGCGCGGGCGGCATTGCGCGTGACGCCGTCGAGCACCTCGTCGCTCGTCATGCCGAACAGCCGGCGGGCCATGTTCATTGCGGTCTGCAGCGATGCGCCGGGCGCCGAGCCGGGATTCGCGTCGCTCGCAACCGCCATGGGCACGTGGTGCGCGCGGAACAGGTCGATTGGTGGCAGGCGCGGATCGGCGAGCACGTAATAGGCTACGGGCAGCAGCACCGCGACGGTGCCGGCCCGCGCCAGTTCGATCGCGTCGTCTTCCGTCGCGTATTCGAGATGGTCGCAAGCAAGCGCACCGAGGCGGGCGGCCATGCGGCTGCCACCGATGTTGCTGATCTGCTCGGCATGCAGTCGCACCGGCCAGCCGTGCGCTTTCGCGGCAGTAAAAAGCCGGTCGCACTGCGTCGCGCTGAATGCGATGCTTTCGCAGTACGCATCCACCATGTCGACCAGCGCCTGCTCCTGGGCGAAGCGCGGCATCCACTCCTGGACGATCAGGTCGATGTAGGCGTCCTCGCGTCCCTTGAACTCGGGTGGTGTCGCGTGTGCCGCAAGCAGCGAAGTCACGACGGTAACGGGCAGCCGCTGCTCCAAGGCACGTGCTGCGAGCAGCATGCGCCGCTCCGACTCGAAGTCCAGCCCGTACCCCGACTTGATCTCGACAGTCGTCACGCCCTCCTGCAACAGGGCGCGCAACCGCGGCTCACTGCGTCGAACGAGCTCGTCGACGTCCGCGGCTCGAGTCGCACGCACGGTGTTCAGGATGCCGCCGCCCTCACGCGCGATATCGGCGTAACTCGTACCGGCGGTGCGGCGAGCGAACTCCGCGGCGCGCTGCCCGGCGAAGACGATATGTGTGTGGCAGTCGATGAGCCCTGGCGTCAGCCAGCGACCCGCGAGTTCGATGGTGCGATCGGCTGCGATGCCGGCCGGCAGATCCTGCGCTGCACCCACCCACGTGATTGTGTCGTCCTCGGTGACGACGGCGCCGTCCGCAAAGACGCGGCGATGATCGTCGCAGGTGAGGAGGGAGAGGTTGCGCCAGATACTTCGCATCTAAGGGGATAGGGGATAGGGGAGAGGGGAGAGGGGAGGGGTTAGTCGGAGGGTACGGCGCAACCAGCGACGACGGTGCCGTCAATCGAGGAAGGGCAGGTTCAGGTTGTTTTCGCGCGCGCAGTCGACGGCGATTGCGTAACCCGCATCCGCATGACGCATCACGCCGGTCGCCGGGTCGTTCCACAGCACGCGCTCGATGCGTCGTGCTGCGGCATCCGTGCCATCGCAACAGATGACTACGCCGGAGTGCTGCGAGTACCCGATGCCGACGCCGCCGCCGTGATGGATTGACACCCAGGTCGCGCCGCTCGCCGTATTCAGCAACGCGTTGAGCAGCGGCCAGTCGGCAACGGCATCGGAGCCGTCCTTCATCGCCTCGGTCTCACGGTTCGGACTCGCGACCGAGCCGGAGTCGAGATGGTCGCGCCCGATCACGATCGGCGCCTTGAGTTCGCCACGCTGCACCATCTCGTTGAACGCCAGGCCGAGCCGATGACGCTGGCCGAGCCCGACCCAGCAGATGCGCGCAGGCAGGCCCTGGAACTGGATGCGTTCACGCGCCATGTCGAGCCAGCGGTGCAGGTGCGGATCGTCCGGGATCATCTCCTTCACCTTCGCATCGGTGCGGTGGATGTCCTCGGGATCGCCCGAAAGCGCGGCCCAGCGGAACGGGCCGATACCGCGGCAGAACAGCGGCCGCACGTACGCGGGTACGAAGCCCGGGAAGTCGAACGCGTTCCTGATGCCCTCGTCGAACGCGACCTGCCGGATGTTGTTGCCGTAATCGAAGGTCGGGATGCCGAGTTGCTGGAAGGCCAGCATTGCCCCCACGTGCTGCGCCATCGACTTGCGCGCCGCGCTTGCGACCGCCGCAGGGTCGCTGGCGCGCAGCTTGTCCCATTGCTCGACCGTCCAGCCCTCGGGCAGGTAACCGTTGATCGGATCATGCGCGGAGGTTTGGTCGGTTACGGCATCCGGTCGCACGCTACGCCGCAACATCTCGGGCAACATCTCCGCGGCATTGCCGAGCAGGCCAACCGATATCGCCTTGCCTTCGCGCGTACGCACGTGCAATCAGTTCGAGCGCCTCGTCGAGCGATTCGACGCCGACGTCGAGATAACGCGTCTCGAGCCGCTTCTGGATGCGGTCACGACGGCACTCGATCGCGAGCATCGAGGCGCCTGCCATGGTCGCCGCGAGCGGCTGCGCGCCACCCATGCCACCAAGCCCGGCGGTGAGAATCCACTTGCCGGCCAGGTTGCCGCCGTAGTGCTGGCGGCCCATCTCGACGAAGGTCTCGTACGTGCCCTGCACGATGCCCTGGCTGCCGATGTAGATCCAGGAGCCGGCCGTCATCTGGCCGTACATCATCAGCCCCTTGCGATCGAGCTCGTTGAAGTGGTCCCAGGTGGCCCAACGGCCGACGAGGTTCGAGTTGGCGATCAGGACACGCGGCGCGTCCGTGTGCGTGCGGAACACGCCGACGGGCTTGCCCGACTGCACCAGCAGCGTTTCGTCGTCGCCGAGTTCGCGCAGGCAGCGCACGATGCGGTCGTAGCTCTCCCAGTCGCGTGCAGCGCGGCCGATGCCGCCGTACACGACCAGCTCGTCCGGGCGTTCGGCGACGTCCGGATCGAGGTTGTTCATGAGCATGCGCAACGGCGCTTCGGTGAGCCAGCTGCGCGCGGTGAGTTCCGTGCCGTGGGCGGCGCGGATCGGACCTCGCTGGGACCGGTAGCGGTTTGAGTCGTTCATGCGCGCCTTATAGCATCCCTGCCACGGCTGACAGCACCAGCCGGAGCGTTGCGGCCGAGTGGACGAGCTGGGCGGCGTGCGCCCTGAAGATCAACCCACTACGCGCTCGACCTCGCGTTCGACGAGGTCGGCCATGCTCCGGCTCTCGTCGAGGAGTTGCGCGATCTCGGCGCCGACGCGCTCGACGAATTCGGGATCCTTGATCGATTTCAGGTTGATGCGCGCGTTGTAGACCGCACCCTTCACCCCCGCGAGGGCGACCAGGGCACCGACACCGGCGTCGGTAATCATGACGTCGTTGCCGCAGCGCGCGGCCAGCAGGCACAGTTCCAGTGCCGCGCGGCACTGCCGGGCAGTCTGCAACGGGACCTCGGTGGCGTGCCTGTAGCCGGACTGGAGTGCCTGGCTGCGTGCGGACTTCTGGTCCGGCGTGTCCTTCGGCATGCGCAGGGCGTCCATGACGCCGTTGAAGGCCTGCGTGTCCGCGTCGACCGCGGCCAGCAGCAGGTCCTTGACGCCTTGCGCCCTGGCGGCAAGCCCGTCCAGTTCCTCGTAGCGGTCGGCAAACTCGGCCTTGCCGGCCGTGAGGTTCGCGACCATCGCGGCCAGCGCCGCGCCGATCGAGCCCGACAGCGCGGCAATCGAACCGCCGCCTGGAGCTGGCGTGTCGCGCGAGACTTCGTCGACGAACTCGCCGACTGTCTTGCGGACGAGGTCACCGGCGGGGCGGGGCATGCCCAGTACCTTCTGCTCCGTTTCGAAAGGCGCGACGTCGCGCAGGCCCATGGCCTGCACCGCGGTTTCGATCACGTCGCCCAGGGGGAGTCCGGTGGACTTGCGCATGCGACGCAGGTAGTAGCGGCCGGACTCCAGCATGGCGTCGAACGGCACCACGCCGACGATCTCGGAACCGGTGACGGCAATGCCGCGCAGCGCGGCCTCCTCCCGCGCGGCCTCCAGCACCGCATGGGCCGGCGTCACCTTGAAATCGGTCAGGTTGATGGAGATCTGCGCGCGACGGTACTTGTCGACCACCCAGCCGACCGCCTTGACGTGCGGGAAGCGGCCGTCCGCGTACACGGGCCTTCCCGCTACCGCTTCTGCCGGGTAGTCGAGTGCGGCGTAGCGGGCGGCCAGGTCCCTGTCGTGGGCGTCGAGGTAATGCGCCGCCAGCGCGCCCCATGCCTTCGCGACGTGATCGCAGGCGCCGCAGGGGAAGCGGTCCTCGCCGAACACCACCACCTCGCCCTTGTAGTAGAAAGGCGCGACGTTGCCGCTGCGCTTGTGGCGGCCGCGCTCGCGCAGGGTGTAGGCGATGTCGTCCGCGTACCGCTTGTCGGTGGTTGCAAGGTTGACGTTGTAGGCGATCAGGAACTCGCGCGCGCCGATGATGTAGGCGCCGGTCAGCGGATTGTGCCGGGCCGGGCCGAAATCGGGCTTCCACTCCGGCTGCGCCAGCCTGCTTGCCAGGCCCTCGTACTCGCCGGCCCGCACTGCGGCAAGGTTCTTGCGGGACGGGCCCGTTGCGGCGTGTTCGTAGAGATACACCGGGATGCCGAGGTCGCCTATGCGGCGGCCGCATTCCCGTGCCAGCGCCACGCAGTCCGCCATGGTGACACCGGCGACAGGCACGAAGGGGCAGACGTCCATCGCGCCCATGCGCGCGTGGCTGCCGTGATGTTGCGTCATGTCGATGGTTTCAGCGGCGCGCTTGCCGGCGCGGAAGGCCGCCTCGACGACCGCCTCCGGCGGTCCGACGAAGGTGATGACCGTGCGGTTGGTGTCCTCGCCTGGATCGACGTCGAGCAGCGTCACGTCACGGACCGCCTCGATCTCCGCCGTGATACCGCGGATCACCGCGGCGTCGCGCCCTTCGGAAAAATTGGGCACGCATTCCACCAACATGCTCATGTCCGGCTCCGCAGCGCTTGTGCTGTCATAGGGTACTGACAAGTTAACTCTTTTCGCTGTGCCGCGGCACGCGGCCGCGTCGTACAGCACGGCGGATGGCGTGGAGCGTTTCGGACCGGCACAGCGGCCGACTCGCGTGGCATCCGTACGG
This sequence comes from uncultured Pseudomonadota bacterium, assembly GCA_963748985.1. Lineage (GTDB taxonomy): Bacteria > Pseudomonadota > Gammaproteobacteria > Steroidobacterales > Steroidobacteraceae > RPQJ01. The sequence continues at coordinate 86,986 of CAVVKQ010000004.1, read as the reverse complement.
GATATCATTCCGGCCGTCGCCGGCGCCGCCCGCCGCTGGAGTGCCGCATGATCCGCGCTTTTCTGATTCTCTCGCTGCTGCAACTCGTCGCATTCTGGAAGATCCTGCCGCGCATGGGCTTTCCACCCTGGCTCGCGATCATGGCGTCGATCCCGCTCGTGAACCTGATCCTGTTCTATTACCTGGCGCTGTCGCCGTGGCCGCGCGAGGGCCGCTGGATCGACCCTGCGGGCGAACCGGGGGACGGCCAAGGCAACGCGAAATTCTGATAACGTGCGCCGGCATTCGCCGCGCGTCGTGCGGCACGAACACACTCCGAGGACGCAGACATGGCTGGCCCGAACGCACCCGATCCCCGCATGGACGTCAACGACCTCTATCGCGAGGACACCTATTCCGACCGCAAGGTCGGCACGATCCGCGTGATGACGCCGGTGAAGTCCGACGGCTCGACCGATCCGGCGCGCGCATCCGTTTACGTGGGCCAGGCACAGATCATGACGCCGGCCGGCGTGTTGCCGCTGTCGTTCGAAATTCCCGCCACGAACCTGGCCGCAGCCTGCGCAGGCTTTGCCGAAGGCGCCAAGATCGCTTTCGACGAGACCATGCAGGAACTGCAGGAGATGCGCCGGCAGCAGGCATCGTCGATCGTGATTCCGGACGCGGGAGCCGCCGCCGCTTTGGGTCAGGGCACGCCGCCTCGTGGAAAGATCCAGTTCCCCTGAGGGGAAGTGGCTAGGGGTTAGGGGTTAGGGGTCAGTCAGAGGGCCGGCCATGCCGGCCTTCCTGTTTCCGTATCGCGTCCGGCGACCGCCAGGTAGGGCCTGTTCCCTATCGATTAACCACTATTCGGTTGCTCGTGTTACGTAGGCAGCCCAAGCGCTGACGCGAAAAGTGAGAGCTGGTTCTGCTGCATAGCAGCAAAACTGGTTTAGGATCTCCCCAAGTCGATGTTCCGGCGCGCCGTTGCAGGAGACCCAACCCGCGAACTGCACGGCCCGATGACCGCCAGGCGGCACGCCAGGCACCGACGGAGGAGACGATCATGGAAATGTCCTGGATGGAGACCGTCCAATTGCTTGGCCTCGACGTCATTGCCTTCATGCTGATGGCGCTCGCGCTGCTCAACATCGTCGAGCGTGCTTTACACACGGCCTTGGCGACGGCACGAGCGCGCAGGCCCATGTTACCCAAGGCGGTAGTCGCTCCCCGCGTACGCATCGGCGGCGTCAAGCACGTCTGATCCCGCAGTCACACCTGCCTCCCCTTGCGCTGCAGGGCGCGCAGCGGCTACAAGCGTTCCCGCACGCAGAAAGACGAGGGCGATGTCATGGCAGGTCGTTTCGCACGCAGTCTGGCGCTGGCCAGGGCATCCTGGTCCGTCGTCCAGGCGGACAAAGAACTTCTCTGGCTTCCAGTGCTCTCGGTCCTGGCGTTGATGCTGCTGGTCGGCAGCTTCGTTGCCCCCGCGGTGGCGCTTGGCGCCTTCGATGCCGCGGCCGCCACAGGGGATCCCCCCGCCGGCTTCGCCCTCGTGGCGTTCGTCTTCTATGTGCTCGCCTATTTCGTCGCGATTTTCTTCAATACCGCACTGGTCGGCGCCGCGATGATCCGCATGGACGGCGGCAACCCGACACTCCGCGACGGGCTCGCGATCGCCAGGTCGCGGGTCGGCCGCATTTTCGGCTATGCCGTCATCGCCGCCACGGTCGGCCTGCTGCTGCAGGCATTGGAGCAGCGCGTCGGCTGGGTCGGCCGTTTCGTCATCAAGTTGATCGGCGTTACGTGGACGCTCGCGACGTTCCTCGTCGTGCCGGTGCTCGTGACGCGCGACGTGGGCCCGATCGACGCGGTCAAGGAGAGTGCTGCCCTGTTGCGTAAGACGTGGGGCGAGAACCTGATCGGCACGGTCGGCCTGGGGCTGGCCTTCGTCGCCGCGTACCTCGTCGTGTTGCTGGCCGGTGGTGGGCTCATCCTGCTGGCGATCAACGCCGGGCTGCAGTTCATGATCCCTGTCACGGTGCTGCTGGCGATCGTCGCCCTCGTTGTGCTGTCGGCGCTGCAGGCGACCATGCAGGGCGTCTATTCCGCTGCCCTGTATCGCCATGCAACCGAGCCAGGCCGTCCACTGGCAGGATTCACGCCGGAAATCATGGCAGTAGCGTTCAAGCCCAGGACTTGAGACCGCGTCGGCTCACCGACCGAGCGCTGCAACGCACGCGGCGACGGTCTCCTGCGAATAGTCGGTGAAGTGCCCCGCGCGCGACTTGCGTTGCCGCCATTCCCACGGCGCAACGCGCTGGTTGGCCAGTAGCCGCCAGAGGCCGCGCCCGAGATCCCGGGCCGCCTGCTCGTAAGTGCAGTACGCGGGGTCGTCGGCATAGCGGCGGTACGTCCAGGCATTGCCGGACTTGATCATCGCCGCGTTCACGTCCAGTCCATCGAGCCACACGCGCGCGACCAGCCGGTCGTAGCGGTCCTGCTCGAACGGTTCCACCTCGACGGCTTTGCCGTAGATCAGGTCCGAAAGCGCTGCCTTGGCGGCCTTGCCGTGCGGCTGGCCGGATTCCGGCGCGTCAATCGCGTGGAAGCGGACGCGGATCATCCCGGAGTCGAGTCGCACGTCGGCGGTGTCGCCATCGATCACCCCCACGACGACACCTGCCAGTACCGCATGGTTGTTGACTACTTCGGCCTGACTGAAGGGCGCAATCAATCCAGCGGCTACTGCCAGGAAGCGGCCCAGCCACGCGAGTGTTCCCGGTCGCATCGTCAGTCCGCCGCGCATTGCAGCAATGCCAGGCCCTGCGAGTTGTCGACGTTGTGACGGGCACGGGGCATGAAAGATCTTCCTCGACGGTCGGGCGCGCCATTGTGCGCCCGCGCAAAATCTGCCGGAACCGCGTGCATATTCGACGCGGCACGTACCACCAGCGGCGTTAGCGTAGGACCCGTCGGGCCTGGGAAGGCCGGGAGGGTACGCGCATGAAGACTGGGTCGACGCGAAGGCCTCGGTGGGGATTGCAGGGTCGGAGAGCCCTCGTCGCGCTGCTCGTCATCGCTGCAACCCGCCTGCACGCGGCTCCGTCCGTCGCGGTGGCCCTCGGCTCCTCCTCCAGGGCGGCACCGGTGTGCGTCCATGAGTCCGCACGCGAGTCGTACGCCCCGCGCGGTTTCCTGGGCTACGCCTGCCTCGACGATCGCTGCAACTCGCACAAGGCCGGGTTCGACTGGGCCGAACGCAATGGGATCGCCGACGCCCTTGCCTGTACCTCGCGGAACGACCCGGGGTTCGTGGAGGGATGTCGCGCCTTCACGGAGGAGGCCGTCACTCCGGAGCAGGCCGGCTTCGAATGGGCACGCGAAAACGAGCTTGACGACACCTGCCTTTGCCCGGGGGCGGGGCCGGCCTTCGAAGCTGGCTGCGCGGCCTACGTCACCGGGTTTGCGCAGTGACGGCAGGACGAACGGTGCCCGGCGTGCGACGAATCGTTACCGGGGCCGGGGCCGCCCCGCTAAGCTCCCGCGGTGACTCTCGACGACCTCCGCCGCAACCGCGACCTGCTCTTCTGGGCGCTGCACACGCTTGGCTGGAGCGCGTACCTGATCACCCAGTACCTGGGTGCGCTGCTCTATGAGAAGCCGACGTCCTACATCAAGGTCGTGCTCGCGGCGGCTGCCGGCGGTTTCCTGCTCTCCGCGCCGCTGCGCTACCTCTATCGGCGCCTCTGGGGACAGCGGTTCGCGATCGTCGCCCCCGCCGTGCTGCTCGCAGCCTGGGTCGTCGCGCTCGGCTGGCGCGTCGTCATCAACTCGTCGTACCTGCGCTGGGTCGAAACGGAGTCGATGGCCGGTGAACCGTGGTACGGCATCTTCGTCGGTACTCTCAGCTCGACCTACCTGTTGCTGTGCTGGTCGGGCCTGTACTTCGGCATCAAGTATTACGAGGCCCTGCAGGAGCAGCGCGAATCGATGCTGCGTGCCTCCGCGCTCGCGCAGGAGGCCCAGGTGAAGATGCTGCGGTACCAGCTGAATCCGCACTTTCTTTTCAACACGCTGAACGCCATCTCGACGCTGATCCTCGACAACCAGGGCAAGATCGCCAACCAGGCCGTCGGACGGCTGTCGGACTTCCTGCGGTACACGCTCGACCAGGATCCGATGAAGAAGGTCACGCTGCGGCAGGAACTCGACGCGCTGAACCTCTACCTGGGCATCGAGCAGTTGCGGTTCGGCGACCGCCTGAAACTCGACTACGATATCGACGAGAGCGTGACGCAGGCCCTGGTGCCGTCGCTCGTGCTGCAGCCATTGGTCGAGAATTCTCTCAAGTACGCGGTCGCGCCGCGCGAAGAAGGCGGCCGGCTTCGCATCGAAGCGCGCGAAGAGCAGGGCAAGCTGCGGCTCGTCGTGCAGGACGACGGTCCGGGCCTGCCGGTGGGTGTTGAACTCGGTGCCGGCCGTGGCGTAGGTTTCCGCAACACGCGCGAGCGGCTCGCCGTCCTCTATGGGGACCGGCAGAAGCTCGCCGTGCGCTTTTCCAGGCCGGGTCTCCGGCTCGAGATCACGATGCCATTCGAACGGGCGACGCAACCGACATGACCATCCGAACGCTGATCGTGGACGACGAACCCCTGGCGCGGCGCGGCCTCGAGTTGCGCCTGCGGGACGCGGCCGACATCACCATCGTGCGTCAGTGCGCCAACGGCCGTGAAGCGATCGCCGCCATCGCCGAGGAAGACCCGGACCTGATGTTCCTCGACATCCAGATGCCGGGCCTGTCGGGGCTGGAAGTGGTCGCGCAGGTGCCGCAGGAGAGCATGCCGATGGTCGTGTTCGTGACCGCGTTCGACCGTTATGCGATCAACGCTTTCGAAGCCCACGCCCTCGACTACCTGCTCAAGCCCGTGGACGACACGCGCCTTGCCGCCGCCCTCGATCGTGTTCGCGCGCAGTGGCAGCAGCAGCAGGCGATCGCGCAGCGCGAGCAACTGATGGCGCTGCTCGCCGACGTGCAGGGCAATGGCGAGATCTCGCCGGAGAACGCCGACCGGGCCGGTGCTGCCGACGCGCGGCGCTACGCGAAGATGCTGCCGATCCGGTCGGGCCGCGAGACGATCCGTCTCGACGTGACCACCATCGACTGGATCGACGCCGCGGGCGACTACATGTGCCTGCACGCGGACGGCCAGACGCACGTGTTGCGCGCCACGATGAAGGAGCTCGAGGAAATGCTCGATCCGCAGGTTTTCCAGCGCGTGCACCGCTCAACGATCGTCAACCTCGCCCGCGTGCGTTCGCTGCGACCGCACCTCAATGGCGAGTGCTTTCTCAAGCTGCAGTCCGGACAGGAAGTGAAGTTGAGCCGCAGCTTCCGCGACAAGGTGGAGATGCTGCTCGACCGGTCCGGCGTGGCGCCACGCGCCTACCGCGCCTGACCGAGGAAATAGGGGAAATAGGGGACGCTCACCTATTTTCGGAAAATAGGTGAGCGTCCCCTATTTCCCTACAACCGCGCTGCGAGCCGCGATCCCTGGTCGATCGCGCGCTTGGCGTCGAGTTCGGCAGCAACGTCCGCGCCGCCGATCTTGTGCGCGGTGACCCCCGCGTTCTGCAGTGGCTCGTACAGGTCGCACAACGGCTCCTGTCCGGCGCAGAGCACCACGTTGTCGACTTCGAGCAGCGTGGGATGGGTGCGGGCCTCGCCAAAGCTCACCCGCAATCCCCGCTCGTCGATGCCCTCGTAGTTCACGCCGCCCATCATCTCGACGCGTTTCATGCGCAGCGCCGCCCGATGAATCCAGCCGGTGGTCTTGCCGAGGCCCTTCCCGGGCGGCGTGGACTTGCGCTGCAGCAGGTAAACGTGGCGTGCCGGCGAATCCGGGGCAGGCGCAGCCAGGCCGCTGCGCGCCACTTCCGGATCGGTCACGCCCCATTCGCGCTGCCACGCGGGGAGGTCGAGCGCGCTCGAATGCTTTCCGGAGACGAGGAACTCGGCCACGTCGAAGCCGATGCCACCCGCGCCGATCACGGCGACGCGCGGTCCACATTCGTGTCGGCCGAGCAGTACGTCGGCATACCCGAGCACGCGCCCTGAGGCGCGGTGCGCGTCGGCGCCTGGAATTTCGGGATTGCGTGGTGTCACGCCGGTCGCCAGCACGACTTCGTCATACTTGCCGTCACGCAGCAACGGCACGTCGGCGCGCACGCCCAGGCACACGTTGACGCCCGTGACCTGCAGTCGACGCCGGAAATAACGCAGCGTCTCCTCGAATTCTTCCTTGCCCGGTACGCGCTTCGCCAGGTTGAACTGGCCGCCGATTGCCGCGGCAGAATCGAGCAGATCGACCTGATGGCCCCGCTCGGCGAGCACGGTGGCGCATGCCAGCCCGGCAGGGCCGGCACCGACGACGGCGAACCTCTTCCGCGTCTGCGCCGGCTCGTAGCGCAGTTCCGTTTCGTGACCGGCGCGCGGGTTGACCAGGCACGAGGCAATCTTGCGCTGGAACACGTGATCGAGGCAGGCCTGGTTGCAGGCGATGCACGTGTTGATCTCGTCCGCGCGTCCCGCTGCCGCCTTGTTCACGAAGTCCGGGTCTGCCAGCAGCGGACGTGCCATCGACACCATGTCGGCATCGCCGTCCGCAAGAATCCGCTCGGCTACGCCGGGTGCATTGATGCGATTGGTCGCGCACAACGGCACGCTGACCTGCCCCTTGAGCTTGCGCGTCACCCACGCAAACGCTGCACGCGGCACGGACGTTGCGATCGTGGGCACGCGGGCTTCGTGCCAGCCAATGCCGGTGTTGATGATGGTGGCGCCCGCGCGTTCGATCGCCTGCGCCAGTTGTACTACCTCGTTCCAGTCGCTGCCCTCGGGCACGAGGTCCAGCATCGACAACCGGTAGACGAGAATGAAGTCCTTGCCCACGGCCTGGCGCGTGCGCGAGACGATTTCGATCGGCAACCGGATCCGGTTCTCGAAGTTGCCGCCCCAGCTGTCGGTGCGCCGGTTCGTCTGCAACGCGATAAACTGGTTGATGAAGTAGCCCTCGGATCCCATGATCTCGACGCCGTCGTAGCCGGCTTCGCGCGCGAGCGAGGCGCAGCGCACGAAGGCACGGACCTGGCGCTCGATCCCGCGCTCGCTCAAGGCCCGCGGAGTGAATGGCGAGATCGGCGACTTCAGGCGCGAGGGTGCGACGGCCAGCGGGTGATAGCCGTACCGGCCCGTGTGCAGGATCTGCAGCGCGATGTGGCCGCCCTCGGCGTGCACGGCAGCCGTGATCGGCCGGTGCCGTGCGGCGGCAGCGCGCGTCGTGAGACGGCCGGAGAAAGGTGCAGCCCAGCCTTCGATATTCGGGGCAAAACCGCCGGTCACGATCAGGCCGACGCCACCGCGCGCACGCTCCGCAAAATAGGCCTCCAGGCGCGTGAAGTTTTTCGGGTCGTCTTCGAGTCCTGTGTGCATCGAGCCCATCAGTACGCGGTTGCGCAGCTTGACGAAGCCGAGGTCGAGGGGTGCGAGCAGGTGCGGATAGGGCAAGTTCATGATCCGCAGCTTAAGTTGTCGCGGTCCCCCGTGGTACTGTCACTCGATCGCTCCGGTGAGGTTCCACGATGCAATGCCCGAAGTGCGGATCCTCGATGAACGCCGTCGCCGCGGGATTTTCGGCCACGATCCACCGCTGCGAAAACTGCCACGGCATTGCATGCAATGACGACGCACTTGCGGACCTGCAGCGTCAGTGGTTCCTCTGGCCGAAACACGATCCCCGCGAAATCGATCCCGGAGCGGCTCGCGACGGCCGGCGCTGGAACGACAAATCCGACGTCCCTTGCCCGGGTTGTGGCGCGTCGATGCACACGATCCAGGCGCCGGGGCAGCAGCACATCCGCCTCGACCGCTGCCTGCCCTGTCGCATGACGTTCTTCGACGCCGGCGAAATGACCGACCTGCGCTTCGACACGCTCGCCGATTCGGTGCGCGGACTGTTGGCTCGACTGCGCGGAAGCTGAACGGCCGTCGCGTCAGAGAATGAGGCGCCCGAGGTAGTAAGCCAGCGCGGCCATGATCGCCGCCGCCGGCATCGTGACGATCCACGCGATCACGATGTTACCCGCCAACCCCCAGCGCACGGCGCGCACGCGCTGCGCCGAGCCCACGCCGACGATGGCGCCGGTGATCGTGTGCGTAGTCGACACCGGGATGCCGAAGCTCGAGGCCATGAACAACGTGATGGCGCCGCCGGTCTCGGCCGCGAACCCCCCGACGGGACGCAGCTTCGTGATCTTCTGGCCCATCGTCTTCACGATGCGCCAGCCGCCGAACATCGTGCCGAGCGCGATGGCGACATAGCAGCTCACGATTACCCAGCTCGGCGGCATGGCGGCTTCGGTCGACGTGACTCCGGCGGCAATCAGCAGCAGCCAGATGATGCCCATGGTCTTCTGCGCGTCGTTGCTGCCGTGGCCGATGCTGTAGGCCGCGGACGAGACCAGCTGCAAGCGCCGGAACCACCGGTCGACCTTGCGTGGCGCGGAACGCAGGCAGATCCACGACACCGCGATCATGAGCAGCCCACCCAGCAGCATGCCGAGCACGGGCGAGACGAAGATGAAGGTGACTGTGCGGACGATACCCTTCATCACCAGCGGATCCACCCCCGCCTTGGCGATCGTGGCGCCGATCATGCCGCCGATCAGCGCGTGCGACGAGCTGGACGGGATGCCGTAGTACCAGGTGATCAGGTTCCAGATGATCGCGCCGATCAGCGCGCCGAAGATCACGTAGTGGTCGATGGCGAGGGGATCGACGATGCCCTTGCCGACGGTCGCCGCGACCTTGAGATGGAAGATGAATATTGCGACGAAGTTGAAGAACGCGGCCCAGGCGACAGCGTAGTGCGGGCGCAGCACGCCCGTGGAGACGACGGTGGCGATCGAGTTGGCCGCGTCGTGGAAGCCGTTCATGAAGTCGAACGCGAGCGCCAGTGCGACGAGCAGCACCAGCGTCGCCAGTGGAATCGTGAGGTCGGCGCCCATCAGACGTTTTCCACGATCACCGATTCGATGACGTTGGCCACGTCCTGGCACTTGTCGATGGCTTCCTCGAGGTACTCGTAGACGTTCTTGTGCTTGATCAGCTGCCGGACGTCCTGCTCTTCACGGAACAGGCGCGAAATGCCGTCCCGCGAGACCCTGTCGGCATCGCTTTCGAGCTGGTCGATTTCCTCGGTGAGCGTCAGCGCCTTCTCGGCGTTGTCCATCGATTGCAGCAACGCGACGCCCGCCTGCACCCTGACCGCGCACTGCTGCAGCAGTTCGGCCAGCTGCAGCGAGGCAGGCGGCAGGGTCTGGATGTCGAACAGGTGCATCGACTCGGCCGCGTCCTGCATGAGGTCGAGGATGTCGTCCATGCCGGAAATGAGCCGGTGGATGTCGTTGCGGTCGAACGGCGTAATGAACGTGGAATGCAGGACCGAGACGGTCTCGTGCGTGATCTTGTCGGCACTGCGCTCGACGTCGCCGATGCGCTGGATCAGCTCGGCGCGGCGCACCGTGTCCTCGTAGTGCTGCACCAGCTCGACGACGGCATTGGCGCCCTCGACGATCAGCGCGCCGTGGCGATCGAACAATGCGAAGAACCGCGTCTCCCGCGGCATCAGGGCGGATAACCACCGCATTTCGAACCCCCAGGCGTATCGGTTTCGTTCTGCGCGAAGTATCTGCGATCCGGGCAGATCGTGGTAGCGTTGCCTGGCCCGTAGTTTCCCCCGGGCCTCCCTCGACTCCCATGGCAAAGCCGCCTCACGATCGCATCCGCATTCGCGGGGCCCGGCAGAACAATCTGCGGGGCCTCGACCTGGACATCCCGCTCCGCCAGCTCGTCGTCGTGACGGGCGTGTCCGGATCAGGCAAGTCTTCACTCGTCTTCGACACGGTCTATGCCGAGGGCCAGCGCCGCTACGTCGAGACGTTTTCGCCGTATGCGCGGCAGTTCCTCGACCGCATGGACAAGCCCCGGGTGGAAAGGATCGAGGGCATTCCGCCTGCGATCGCGATCGACCAGACCAATCCCGTGCGGACCTCGCGCTCGACCGTGGGCACGATGACCGAGCTGAACGACCACCTGAAGCTGCTCTATGCGCGCGCCGGCCAGCTGCATTGCCGGGGCTGCGGCGGTCCGGTTCGCCGCGACTCGCCCGATTCGATCCACGGCGCGCTGGTCCAGCGCGCACAGGCCGCGGGCGACCCCCGATTGCTCGTCACGTTCCCGGTGACGGTGCCGGTCAACTTCAGCGAAACGGAGGTGCTCAAGCTGCTCGAGCAGCAGGGCTATACCCGTGTGCATGCGAGCGGAGCGGGGAAGCTCGAGATCGTCCAGGACCGCTTCCGGCTCGGCAACGTCGACCGCGGCCGCGTCATCGATGCGCTCGAGGCTGCGCTGCGGGTCGGGCGCGGGCGGGTGAACGTGCGGGTGCCCTCGCTTGCTCCCTCGCGTACTGCAGCGGAAAGAGGCAGCGGCGCGGGCGAGGGTCCGGCAACGGTCTGGCGATTCTCGACCGACCTCCACTGCGCCGACTGCGACATCCACTACCGCGAACCGACGCCGAGCCTGTTCTCGTTCAACTCCCCGCTCGGTGCATGCGAGACGTGTCGCGGCTTCGGCCGCGTGATCGGCATCGATTTCGGGCTCGTGACCCCGGACACGAGCAAGTCGCTGCGCGGCGGCGTGATCAAGCCGTGGCAGACCGAGTCGAACCGCGAATGCCAGGAAGACCTGCTGCGTTTCGCGAAGAAGCGGGGCGTCCCCGTCGATACGCCGTGGCGCGAGCTCACCGAAGCGCAGCGGCACTGGGTCCTCGAAGGCGAGGGGCCCTGGGAAAGGAAGGTCTGGTACGGCGTGCGCCGGTTCTTCCAGTGGCTCGAGACCAGGAGCTACAAGATGCACGTGCGCGTGCTCCTCGCGAAGTACCGCAGCTACACGCCGTGCCACGCATGCAATGGCGCGCGGCTCAAGGAGGACGCGCTGCTGTGGCGGCTCGAGGACTGCGAGCGGCCCGGATCCGGCCGCAACATCCATGAAATGATGCTGCTTCCGCTCGACCAGTGCCTTGCGTTCTTCGAACGCATCGCGCTGCCCGCACCCCTCGACGAAGCGACCGACCAACTGCTCGGCGAAGTGCGCTCGCGGCTCACCTTCCTGGTCCGCGTCGGCCTCGGGTACCTGACGCTTGACCGCCAGTCGCGCACGCTCTCGGGCGGCGAAGTGCAACGCATCAACCTGACTACGGCGCTCGGCACGTCTCTGGTCAACACGCTGTTCGTGCTCGATGAGCCCTCGATCGGCCTGCATTCCCGCGACATGCGCCGCGTGATCGAGGTGATGCACCGCCTGCGCGACAACGGCAACTCGCTGCTGGTCGTCGAACACGATCCACAGATCATGCTCACCGCCGACCGCGTCATCGACATGGGTCCCGGACCTGGCGAACACGGCGGCCAGGTGGTGTTCGAAGGTACGCCCGCCGAGCTTGCATCGCGTTCGGACACGTTGACGGCGCGATACCTGTCGGGCCGCCTCGACGCAGTGACGGCAGCCGGCAAGCGCGGCGCGCCGGAGCCCGGTGCGCCTGCAATCAGGATCCGCTGCGCGACGGAACACAATCTCAAGAACCTTGACGTCGAGATTCCCCTGCGACGGCTGGTCTGCGTGACGGGCGTGTCGGGTTCGGGCAAGTCCACGCTGGTGCAGGACGTGCTATACGCGGGCCTGCGCCGCGCGCACGGCAAGCCGACCGAGACTCCGGGCGCGCACCAGGCGCTTGAAGGTGCGGACCTCGTCGATGAAGTCGTGATGGTCGACCAGACACAGATCGGCCGCACGACCCGCTCCAATCCAGCGAGCTACGTCGGCGCGTTCGACGCGATCCGCAAGCGCTTTGCCCGCGATCCGGTCGCGGTACAGCGCGGCTACACGCTCGGCACGTTCAGCTTCAATTCCGGCAACGGGCGCTGCCCGACCTGCGGCGGCAACGGCTTCGAACACGTCGAGATGCAGTTCCTCTCCGACGTGTACCTGCGCTGCCCTGATTGCGACGGCAAGCGTTTCCGCCCGGAAATCCTCGAAGTGCGGATTCGTCGCAACGACGGCTCTGCACTCAGCATAGCCGACGTGCTCGAGCTGACCGTCTCGGAGGCGGTGGTGTTTTTCGCCGATGACCGGGAAGTGCTCGACCGGCTCGAACCGCTCGCCGCTGTGGGCCTCGACTACCTGCGGCTCGGGCAGCCCGTGCCGACGCTGTCCGGCGGTGAAGCCCAGCGGCTGAAACTGGCGGGCCACCTGGCCGACGTTAAGCCGGCCAGGGGGAAATTGGGGACGCTCACCGATTTTCCGGACGGAAGATCGGTGAGCGTCCCCAATTTCCGGGGCGCGCTGTTCCTATTCGACGAGCCGACCACGGGCCTGCACTTCGACGACGTCGCCAGGCTGCTCGGAGCGTTCAAGCGCCTGCTCGATGCGGGTCATTCGCTGCTCGTCATCGAGCACAATCTCGACGTGATCCGCGCGTCGGACTGGATTCTCGACCTCGGTCCGGAAGGCGGCGATGGCGGCGGATGTCTGCTGGTGGCGGGGACACCCGAACAGGTGATGGCCGAGCCCGCATCGCACACGGGTCGCGCGTTGCTCGACTATGACACGGAGCGCGCGGCGGTCCTCAGGGCCGGCCACGCACTGATTCCTTCGATGTCACCGCCCGCAGTGTTGCGGGATGCAGTCGCCGACCGTGCGCGCGATTCGATCGTCGTGCACCGTGCGCGTGAACACAACCTGCGCGACATCGAAGTCACGATTCCGCGCGATGGCATGACCGTGCTGACGGGCGTGTCCGGCTCCGGCAAGTCCACGCTCGCCTTCGACATCATCTTTGCCGAGGGCCAGCGACGCTACCTCGAGTCGCTCAACGCGTACGCGCGGCAGTTCGTGCAGCCGGCATCGCGTCCCGACGTCGACGCCATCTTCGGCATTCCGCCGACGGTCGCGATCGAGCAGCGCACCAGCCGTGGCGGTCGCAAGAGCACGGTCGGCACGCTGACCGAAGTGCACCATTTCCTGCGTCTGCTGTACGTGAAGCTCGGCGTGCAGCACTGCCCCGACTGCCACGTGCCGATCGAGCCGCAGAGCGTCGATTCGATCACCGCGCTGCTGTTGCGCGAGGCGAAGGGTCGCAGGATCGAACTGTTTGCGCCGCTGGTCGTGTCGCGCAAGGGTTACTACACGGACCTCGCGAAGTGGGCGCTCTCGAAGGGTTACACTGAATTGCGCGTCGACGGCGCAATGCAGCCGACCGCCCGGTGGCCCCGTCTCGACCGGTTCCGCGAGCATACGCTCGAATTGCCGGTCGGCACCGTGAAGGTCGGTGCCGCGACGGAAGCGCCACTGCGGGCTGCGCTCGACCGCGCGCTCGAGTTCGGCAAAGGCGTGGCACACATTGTCGACAGGGGTCGCACCCGTGTCTTCTCCACCCGTCGCGCCTGCCCGTCGTGCGCGCGCAGTTTCGCCGAGCCCGATCCGCGCATGTTCTCCTACAACTCCAGGCACGGCTGGTGCGAGGAATGCTTCGGCACCGGCCTGCAGATCAACGGCTTCGACGAGGAGCAGTCAGGCGAGGAAGTGTGGTGGAACGACTGGTTCGAAGGCGAAGCCACCGCGTGCTCGTCCTGCGAGGGCCAGCGACTGAACCCCGTCGCTCTCAATGTCACGTTCAAGGGTAAGTCGATTGCAGAATTGTCCGCGTTGCCGGTCGAGCAGGCGTTGTCGTTTTTCGAGACGCTGCGGTTGCGGGGGCGCGAGGCTGAGATCGCACGCGACCTGCAGGCGGAAGCGAAGTCGCGGCTGGCCTTTCTCAACGACGTTGGACTCGGCTACCTGTCGCTCGACCGCTCGGCGCCGACGCTGTCGGGCGGCGAAGCGCAGCGCATCCGGCTGGCCGCGCAGCTCGGGTCGAACCTGCAGGGCGTGTGTTACGTGCTGGACGAGCCGACGATCGGACTGCATCCGCGCGACAACCGCATCCTGCTCGACTCGTTGCAGAAGCTTGCCAGCAAGGGCAACACGCTGCTCGTGGTCGAGCACGACGAAGAGACGATCCGCCGGGCCGATCATCTGCTTGACCTCGGCCCGGGCGCCGGCACGCGCGGTGGTCACGTCGTGGGCGAGGGCACGGTGGACGACCTCATTCGCTCGCCGCAGTCGCTGACCGGCCGTTTCCTTGCGCATCCGCTGCGCCATCCGCTCGTGCCGCGTCGCCCGGTGACGCGCACTACACCGAGCCTGGTCGTGCGCAGTGCGAGTTTGCACAATCTGCGCAAGACGAAAGGGCGCTTTCCGCTCGGACGACTCTCGGTGGTCACCGGCGTGTCGGGCTCGGGCAAGTCGACGCTGGCCCGCGACGTGCTGCACGCGAACATGAGCGTTCGCACGTCGAAGCAGAGCCGGCGCAAGGTGCCGCAATGGGTCGGCTGCGATCGCATCGACGGAGCCGAGGCTATCGCGCGCGTGCTCGAGGTCGACCAGACGCCGATCGGCAAGACACCGCGCTCGTGCCCGGCAACGTACGTTGGCTTCTGGGACGACGTGCGCAAGCTGTTTTCCGCCACGACCGACGCGAGGGTTCGCGGCTACGGTCCAGGGCGGTTCTCGTTCAATACCGCGGGCGGACGTTGCGAGGCTTGCGCAGGCCAGGGGGTGCAGACAATCGAGATGAGCTTCCTGCCGGACGTGAAGGTGCTCTGCGACGACTGCGGCGGCCGGCGCTTCAACGCCGAGACACTCGCCGTGACCTGGCGCGACCGCAGCGTCGGTGATGTTCTCGCCATGTGCGTCGACGACGCAGTCGGCTTCTTCGAGGCCCACCCGAAGGTGCACCACGCGCTCACGCTGCTGCAGGATGTCGGCCTCGGCTACCTGACTCTCGGTCAGCCCAGCCCGACGCTCTCTGGCGGCGAGGCCCAGCGCATCAAGCTCGTCACCGAGCTCGCGCGCCTGCGTCCGGGTCGCGAGGGCGCAGTGCAGACTCTCTACGTGCTCGACGAACCAACCGTTGGCCTGCACATGGCCGACGTCGAAAAGCTGGTCCGCGTGCTGCATCGACTGGTGGATGCCGGCAACACAGTCGTGGTCATCGAGCACAACCTCGACGTGATCGCGGAAGCTGACTGGGTCGTCGACCTCGGTCCCGAGGGTGGAGCGGGTGGCGGTCGCCTCGTAGCCGAGGGCCCGCCCGAGCAACTGGCTGCGGCGCCGAGCGAATCGCATACGTCGCGGGTGCTGTCGGAGTTCCTGGCCGATCGGAGCCGGACGCACTAGTGCAGTGGGCTGCCCCGTCCGGGTGCGCCTGCACCGGAATTCGGGCCGGGACGCCGTAAATCCATCCCTGGAGGCTCCGCGCGCAACGTCGTGTTGCGCGACGGCCCGGCCTCGAAACCCGGTGCAGGCGCACCCGGACGGGGCTGCATCACCCACGCTCGTACGCGCGGCGCACTTCCTCGGCGAGGATCGCGATGCCGGCCCGCACGCTCTCCGGCGGTTGCGCGTAACTCAGGCGCAGGCATTCGTGCTGGTGCGGATCGCTCTGCTCGACGCCCGGGAAGAAATGATGTCCCGACAGCACGAGCACGTCACGCTGCTTCAGCCGCCGATAGAGTTCGTCGCTCGAAATCGGCAGGCCCGGGAACCACAGCCACAGGAAGAAAGCGCCTTCGGGCCGGTGAATCCGCAGCGGCAGGCCGTCGCAGGCCGCGCGCAACGCCTGCACGGCTGCGGCACTGTGCGCCAGGTAATGCGGGCGCAGGTGATTGCGGCAGAGAATGTCTAGTTCACCGCTGCGCAGCAGTGGCTCGACGATGACCGGCCCGGTCGACGGTGGCGCGAGCGCGGCCGTCGCATTGAATGCGGTCAGCGCTTCGATGATCGATTCGTCCGCAACGATGATGCCGGTGCGCGCCGCCGGCAGTCCCAGCTTCGACAGGCTGAGGCACAGCACGACATTCGGATTCCACAGCGAATCGAGGTGTTCGTGCTGAATGCCTGGAAACGGCAGGCCGTAGGCCGCATCGATGATGAACGGCACCCGGCGCGCGCGGGCCAATGCATCGAGCCGCTGCAGTTCTTCGATCGTCAGGACATTGCCGGACGGATTGGTGGGGCGCGAGACGCACAGTGCACCTATGTCATCGGGCACGTCGAGTCGATCGAAATCCACGAAGTACTTGAAGTACCCGTCATCAAGCTCACGGATTCCGGCGGGCCGCGCGAGCAGCATGCCTGGCGTGAGGCCGACGTCGGCATAGCCGATGTATTCCGGTGCCAGCGGCAGCAGGATGCGGGAATGGCCGCCGTCGGTGCGCTCGCCGGCGAACAGGTTGAACAGGAAGAAGAACGCCGACTGGCTGCCGCTCGTCAGCCCGACATTGCCGGCCGTCACCGGCCAGCCAAATTCATTGCGCAATGAAAGCGCGACGGCCTCGCGAAACCCGAGGTCGCCCTCGGGCGCGGAATACCCGGCGATAAACCGCCCGAACTGGGCGGGATCCGCTGCGATTTCCTCGAGCCGCCGCCGGTAAACGGCTTCGACTGGAGCGATGCGTGCGGGATTGCCGCCACCGAGCATGCGGATGCCGGCATCGCCCCCGCGCGCCATGGCGGTGCCCAGGTCCGCCATGAGTTCGAGCGCACCCGTGGGCCGTGCCATGCGTTCGCCGAATCGCGTGCTGAACGTCCTCATGTAGACTCGCCGCCTGCGTGAATTCGCGGCGCATCATACGGCAATCCTCATGGGTCGCATCCAGGCGATCATCTTCGATCTCGACAACACCCTTTGGGACGTGTGGCCGGTGATCGTGCGCGCCGAGCACGCGATGCACGACTTCCTGGCGCGGCACTATCCCAGGGTGACCGAGCGTCACGACCTGCGCTCGCTGCGCGACGTGCGCGCGCGCATGGCGATCGACCATCCGGCGATGCGGCATGACTTCACCTGGTTGCGCCTCGAGGCCCTGCGCCAGCATGCGCGCGAGGTCGGGTATCCCGAGTCCATGGCCGATCACGCGTTCAAGGAGTTCTACCGGGCACGCAACGAGGTGACTCTCTACGACGACGTGCGTCCCGCGCTCGCAGCCCTGTCACAGGAGTATCGTCTTTTCACCCTCAGCAACGGCAATGCGGACCTTTCCCTGTGCGGCATCGGCCATTACTTCGAGATGGGGCTGGCAGCGCGGGAGGCGGGGATGCTCAAGCCCGATCCGCGCATTTTCGAGATCCTGCTCGAGCGTGCCGGGCTCGCAGCCCACGAGGTCGTGCACGTCGGCGACGATGCGGAAGCCGACGTCGAAGGTGCGCGGGCCGCGGGCGTGCTGCCGGTCTGGTTGAACCGCGAAGCCACGCCCTGGCCGCGTGCGTCCGAGCCGCCCATGATCACAATTCGCGGACTCAATGAACTGGCCGCCGCGATTGCGCCAGCGTCTCAGGCCCGCGCCAGCACGTAGTCCAGCACCGCCTCGTCGTCATCGAGCGGCAGGCAAGCCAGATTGCTGCGTGCGGCGAAGGTCGCGACGTCGTCTGTCGCCACCGCCAGGATGCCCTGGTCCTCGAACGCCAGCGGCGCCTGCCCGCAACTGGCGCGGTACACCTCGAGCCGCAGGTTCACTTCGCGCTTGAAACCTTCGACCAGCACCAGGTCGCAGGGCGCCAGCTTCGACAGCAGTTCCACCAGCGAAGGTTCCGGTGTGCCGCGATGCTCGTGCATCAGCGCCCAGCGCTCGGCCGATGCGACCAGCACTTCATGCGCGCCGGCCTCGCGATGCAGGTGGCTGTCCTTGCCGGGGCGATCGATATCGAAAGAATGATGTGCGTGCTTGATCGTCGACACGCGCAGTCCGCGCTGCGAGGCGAGCCGCACCAGCCGAGTGACCAGGTGCGTCTTGCCGGAGTTCTTGCGACCCACGATGCCGAAGACTTTCATGCCGCGTCGCCGTTGAACGATAGGCGCATGGTACCGATCCGTGCGCTGGCTCGCAGAACGCACTACGTGCCCCTTGAAAAATCCTTGCGACTGCCTTTAGTTTCAGCTGCGTAGGACAAAGCTCGCGGCGACGCGATCTGTCAGCAGGCGCGATCGCTGGCTGCCAACGGCACTCCGGAGGTACGCGGCATGGCGGACGATCCGACGATTGACGTGCGCAATTTGCGGGAGTTCTTCCGCGATTCGGTCCATGCCGCGCTCGAGCGGCAACGGGTCGAGGTGGAGGACCACACCGAACATTACGTCGTTAACCTGCTGACGATGTTCGCGCGATCCGAGGCCCTGTTCGACGGCGCCTCCGGCCGGCCGCAACTCAAACCCCTGGCACTGATGCTGGCCGAAGCGGGCGAAGCACCCACGCGTGAGGACCGCTTGCGCACGCTGCAGCGTCTCGGCGACGTCTCGCTGTTCATGGCCGGCTTCTTTGCGCAGGGCTTCGCGCGACGACTGGTCGACATCGACTATCACATTGCCATGGGTGGCCGTGCCTACGGCACGCTCGCCGACTCGTGCGGCACCAGTGGTCGCAGACGGGCGCTGGGCGTCGTCTTCACCGAGCTCGCACACAAGTTCCAGCGACTTGTCGACGCGCTGAATGACGTGAGCGAGATGGCGCATCGCCACGATCACCGCGACGTGCTGCGCCAGTACGAAATCTGGCTCAAGACCGGCAGTCCGCGTGCGCATGGCATCCTGCGCAGCCTCGGTGTCGAGCCGGCCGTCGTGCCAACCGGGCGCACTCCCAACTGAGGCTGGCCCATGGCGTTGCTCGGGCAGATGCAGTCACTGCTTGCGGCGCTCTACGACGCGCCTGTCGCACACGATGTGCACGACTACCTGATCACCGATCCGGCGCATGCCGCGGCTTTGCAGGAGTTGCCGTCACCACCCGGGACCGACGAGCAGTTGCTGATCGCCGCAACGGACGATGGCATGGAACTGGGGTTGTACCTCGATGCGTCCGTGCTGGAACGGCTGGGCCGGCGCTGCCCGCTCATCGCACTCGACGAATCGAACCTCGGCGACTACTGCACGGCGCTCGAGGGCGTGAGCCACTTCCACTACGTGACCTGGAGCGCGGGCTGCGATCGCCGCGTATCGTTGCTCGAGCTCGAGCTGCAGGCCGAGGTGGACAAGTATGCGAGCGCGCTCAGCCTGCTGTTGGCGCAGCGCGAGGGCCGTTTTCCGGGCGAGTTGTTCCAGCGCTTGTTCGAAGGGTGTCGTCTCCTGCCGCACCTGACGGCCGCGGAGCGGGAGCGCTACCGCGAAGCTCACCGCTGTGCCGCGCGATTCTGCGAGCGGCTCGAGACGAGATTCCTGCGCAGGCGACAGGCCCGCCCCGCGGCATTGCTCGCGGAGTTAAGGTCGTTCTATCGGCTGGGGAGCCACGCCAAGCTCAGGCACGCACTGCAGTTCGCGTGACCTCGCCGGGGAGGGCTCACTCCTCGGGGTCGCCGGATTCCTCGGCTTTGCGCTTCGCGTCGATCCAGTTCGAGAGCTCGCGCAGGTTCAGCTTTTTCATTCGCGCCGTCTTGCCGAGTGATCCGCTGTCGTAGGGGTTGTAGCCGACTTTCAGGCCCTTCGGGTTGTCCCGGATCGGATTCCTCGTGGCGTCGTCGTCGACCACGTCGAGTCCCGGATCGACCAGGACGCGCAGCCGCTCGATGGCGCCGGCGGTGTCGTCGGCCTGGAGAACGTCCTCGTTCGCCCATTGCCACGTGATGTTGCCGCGATCGTCCTCGGCCAGACGACCGGGCTCGCCCGGCTCCGTTGTGGCCGGCGGCACTGCCGGGAGGCCCGGCGGCTTGCGCGAAGATTCGTCGGCCATGGGGTCTCGTTCAGCCTTCTGCAGGACGGACGTCGGCCGTAATGTTACAAAATGCACGATTCCGGCAGTGTGAAATACATCACGTTATGGGTCGGACGACAGCCCCGGCGCACCCCTCGGCCTGCAGGCGGGCCTGGGCCCAGAACAGGCCGATGGTCGTCTTCGCGTCCTGCAGCCTGCCGCCTGCAGCCAGCGCCGTGGCCTCCGTCAACGGCACCCAGCGTGCCTCGAGGACTTCGTGGGCTTCCGGCGCCGCACCACATGGCGTCAGCCCTCGCGCCAGGAAGACGTGGATGACCTCGGTGAACACGCCGGGCGAACTGAAGAACCGGCCCAGGCGTTTCCAGTACCGCGCGGTCACGCCCGCTTCTTCGGCCAGCTCGCGTTTCGCGCACCGAAGCGGCGGCTCCCGGTTGTCGATCTTGCCGGCCGGCAACTCGGTGATCCAGCCACCCGCTGCATGGCGGTACTGCCGCAGCAGGCAAACCCGACCGCTGGCATCGAGCGCGACTACGACGGCTCCGCCCGGGTGGTGCGCGACTTCCAGGTCCACAACCGTGCCATTCGGCAGCTTGACGCGTTCGACGTTGAGCTTGAGGACCTTGCCCTTGTAGACGTTGCGGACCCTGCCAGCCATGCCGTTCCCCGTCCCCGACGATCCCGCATTCTGCATTTGGTGCGCCGCACCAAGCCAGCTCGCCGTATGGTAGCGTTGTGGCACGGCGGGGGTGCTTGAACGCGGCGGGAGATACGGATGACGTCAGCAGAATCGATACCGGACGTGCTGCAGCGCGTGCGGGCCACGTTCGCCACCGGGAAGACGCGCCCGATCGAATGGCGGTTGCACCAGCTCGGCGAGCTCGCCCGGATGATGCGCGAGCACGAGTCGGATTTCGCCGAAGCGCTCCAGGCCGACCTCCACAAGGGCGGTTTCGAGACGGCGCTCAGCGAACTCGGTTTCGTCGCGGGCGAGGCGAAATACGCCAGCAAGCACCTGCACCGCTGGGCCCGGCCGAAGCGCGTGTCTACGCCGATGATGGCGCTCCCGGGCAGCAGTTACATCCAGCCTGAGCCCAAGGGCGTCGTGCTGATCATCGCCCCCTGGAACTATCCGCTGTCGATGGTGTGCGCACCGTTGGTCGGAGCGATCGCCGCTGGCAACTGCGCGGTGATGAAACCATCTGAAGTCACCACGCAAACCTCGGCGGCAATCGCCCGGATCCTGCCGCGCTACCTCGACAAGGACGCCTTCGCCGTGGTCGAAGGCGGTGTCCCGGAGACGACCGAACTGCTCGAAAACCAGTTCGACCACATTCTCTACACCGGCAACGAGCGCGTCGCGCGTATCGTGATGACCGCCGCCGCGAAGCACCTGACCCCATGCACCCTCGAACTGGGGGGCAAGAGCCCGTGCCTCGTCGACAAGAGCGCCAACCTCGAGGTCGCGGCGTCGCGCATCGCCTGGGGCAAGTTCATCAATGCCGGACAGACCTGTGTCGCGCCCGATCACGTGCTGGTGCACAAGGCCGTGGCCACGCAGTTCACCGAGCTCCTGGCGGCAAAGATCAAGGAGTTCTACGGCGAAGACCCGGGCCAGAGCCCCGACTACTGCCGCATTGCGAGCGAACGCCACGCCGCGCGGTTTGCCAGGCTGCTGGAGGGGCAGCGGATCCACACTGGCGGGCAGGTGGACGTGGCGAAGCGTTACGTCGCCCCGACGATCGTGCTGGATCCGGCGCCCGACTCCGAGCTGATGCAGGAGGAGATCTTCGGCCCGGTGCTGCCCATCATTACCGTCGACGAGATGCACCACGCGATCAAGTTCGTCGCCGACCGGCCGAAGCCGCTCGCGCTGTACCTGTTCACGAAAAGCAAGGCGCTTGAAGAAGCCGTGCTGGACAAGCTGAGCGCCGGCAGCGTCTGCATCAACGACGCGGTGATCTTCATGGTCTCGCCGGAGCTGCCGTTCGGTGGCATCGGCAACAGCGGCATGGGCCGCTACACCGGCTGGTACGGCTTCGAAACGTTCAGCCACATGAAGCCCGTCATGAAGCGCGGCTTCCGCTTCGACGCGCCGATGCGCTATCCGCCGTACAACGACTTCAAGCGCAGGATCATGGAACTCGTCCGCTAGGGCTGCAGCGGGAAACTGCTGAAAATATCAACGACTGCCGCATCGAGCACGGGCCCGAGGTTGTCCGTCGTCCGCTGCGTGACCCGGCCGAGGGCGAAGCCTTCCCAGACCAGCTGCCGCCGGGCGGCGTCGACTATGTCGATCCCGAGCGTGCCCTTCGTGTACTGGCGAATCTCGGTCTGCTGGTACATCGGCCAGGTGCTGTAAAAGCCCCGCCGGTGGCTATTGAAATTGCGCGAGTGGACTGCCGGTGTTTGCGTGACGCGCAGACGCTGGTCGAGATCGGCGCTGAAGTTCACCAGCAGGTCAGGACTGGTGTCCGTGCGCTGCAGGCCGCGGGCCACCAGTTCGCGTTCCGCCGAGGCCACCAGCTGCTGCGAAATCAGCGACTGATAACCCGCACGATCGGTGGCGAGCGGCTCGATGAAGCCGAATGTGCGGAAGCTCTTGAAATCGACACTTGCATCGACGTTGCTGCGAATCGTCGGACCTGAAGCACAACCGGTGACTACCAGCAGGCTCAGCAGCGAGCAGGCGAGCAGCAGGCGTTGATGGAAATGTCGCTGGTTCACGATGACTCTCCCGGCGCGGCGATAATCGGCCATGTTAGGCCTGCAGCATGCTCGCCTTCAAGCTGGCCGGCATTACCGTCGATGGCGTTGCCTCGATTGCAGGACCAGCTCGGGTTGGTCCAGCGTTGCACGTGACAGCGGCCGGTCAGTCAACGGCACTTCGCGTGATATTCGAGGTTCGGCATCATGTCGACCGCGGTCGCCATCCGGTTCGACAGGTTGAAGAATGCAGCCACCGCGGCGATGTCCCAGATCGAGCGATCGTCGAACCCCGCGTTACGCAGCGCGGCACGATCCTCGTCGACGATGGCAGCGGGCGTCACGGTCAACTTGTGCGCGAAGTCGAGCATCGCCCGCTGCCGCGGCGTCAGCGCCGCCGCGCGGTAGTTCATGACCAGCAGCTCGCCGAGCGCCGGGTCGCCCGAGAGTTCGCGCACCGCCTGCCCGTGCGCCACCTGGCAGTAGTAACAGCGATTGGCCGACGAGACGACCACTGCGATCATTTCGCGCTCGAGCTTGCTGAGCGGCGAGTCCTCGAGCATCAGTTCGTTGTAGAAGCCGATGAACGCGCGCAGCTTCTTCTCGTCGAAGGTGTAGGCGGCGAGCACGTTCGGCAGGAAGCCGATCTTCTCGTCGCACATGCGGAAGTACTTCTGCAGGTCTGGCGGCAACGACTCGCGCGGCGGCAACGGCAGGTCGAGCGCCGTCACGTGCGACGGCTGTGACGGATATCGCTCCGCCTGCGGTGCGTCGCTGGTCATCGGATTTCCTTCGGCATCGGCTGCAACGGCTACTGGTCGACGCGGTCGACGGACGCCTGGCCCGATATGCGCGCGCGGATGTGCGCCCACGACATGCCGATGCCGAGCAGCAGGCCAAGGCAGGTCAATAACACCCACGCCATCGTCGACTTGTCGGCAGTCGAGAGCCAGCCTCGCGCGACCATCCACCACACGATGGCGGCGAACAGCGCCAGCAGCAGCACGACGCCGATGGTGCCCATCGACGAGAACGTCGAACGGATGAAGAACAGCCAGGCGCCGAGCAACAGGATGCCGGCGATCACGACCACCGGCTGCACCGGTGTCAGGTTCTGCTGCAACCAGTGAAAGTATGAGTGCCCGGTCGGGTTGAACGTCAGGAAGACGATCGCCAGTGAAAACACCACGCGCATGACGATGCTGCCGATGTCGAACTCGTCGCTGTTCCCTTTCGCCATCTGGTTCTTAGCCTTTTGTGATTGAAGCGAAACCCCTGGGGGCAGCATCTTACTAACCCCCATCCCCCAACCCCTAACCCCTTACTACTGGATATCCATACAGCCGCTGCCTATAGTGACTGCCTGCCATGGCCGCCACGAACTCTGCCTTTGCCACGCTCAATGCCGCGCAACGCGACGCGGTGATGCATGGCGAGCCTCGCGGCGGTGGCGGAGTTCAGGCACCGCCATTGCTCGTCATCGCCGGGGCGGGCACGGGCAAGACCAGTACCCTTGCGCACCGCGTCGCGCGCCTGCTGCTCGCCGGCGTGCCGCCGGAGCGCATGCTGCTGCTCACGTTCACGCGCCGGGCCGCGCTCGAAATGACCCGACGCGCGCAGAAAGTCATGGCCGAGGCGCTCGCGGCCCAGTCGAATTCGACGACCCGCGTTCCCGACCACTTGCGCCTGCCGTGGTCCGGCACGTTCCACTCGATCGGCAATCGCCTGATCCGCGAGTACGCGCCGCGGCTCGGTCTCGATCCCGGCTTCAGCGTGCTGGACCGCGGGGACGCCGCGGACCTCATGGACGTCGTGCGTCACCGGCTCGGCTTCTCGAAGACGGTGAAGCGATTCCCGCGCAAGGACACGTGCTTAGGGCTCTACTCGCATCGCGTCAACACGCAACGACCGCTGCGGCACACGCTGGAGACCGCGTACCCGTGGTGCCTGGACTGGGAGGTGCAGCTCACCGCGCTCTGCCGCGCCTACGTCGAGGCCAAGCTCGAACAGCAGGTGCTCGACTACGACGACCTGCTGCTCTATTGGCACGTGATGACGGCCGATCCGGCGCTGGCCGCCGAGATCGGCTCGCGTTTCGACCATGTGCTGGTCGATGAATACCAGGATACCAACGTCGTGCAGGCCGAGATCCTGCTGCGGCTCAAGCCCGACGGCGCCGGACTCACCATCGTCGGCGACGACGCACAGGCGATCTATTCCTTCCGTGCCGCGTCGATCGACAACATCCTCGAATTTCCGTCGCGCTTCACGCCGCCCGCGCGCGTCGTCACGCTCGAGCAAAACTATCGTTCGACGCAGCCCGTGCTCGACGCCGCCAACGCGCTGATGGCGGAAGGCGCACGGCAGTACCGCAAGCACCTCCACAGCGTGCGTGGTCCCGGCAGTTTGCCGCAGTACGTGACGGTGCTTGACGAACAGGCACAGGCGATCTTCGTCGCTGACTGCGTGCTCGAGGCGCGCGAGCGTGGCGTCGATCTCCGACGCCAGGCGGTACTGTTCCGCAACGCCGATCACAGCGACGTGCTTGAACTCGAGCTCATGCGCAGGAACATCCCGTACGTGAAGTACGGCGGCCTCAAGTTCCTCGAAGCGGCGCACGTGAAGGACCTGCTCGCGCTGCTGCGCTGGGCCGACAACCCGCGCAACCGCATCGCCGCCTTCCGGGTGCTGCAGTTGCTGCCTGGCATGGGTCCCGCCAATGCGCAGCGCGCGTGCGAAGCGTTCGAAGCCGCCGCGTTTTCGTGGCTGGCGTTGATGGCGCACCCCGTGCCTGCTGCGACGCGCGATACCTGGGGCCCGCTCACCCGGTTGCTGGCCGACATCGGCGCGGACAATGCGCCCTGGGAAGGCCAGGTGGGACGCGTGCGGCAATGGTATGAACCGCAGCTCGACCGCCTGTACGAGGCAGCACATGCGCGGCGCGGTGATCTCGACCAGCTCGAGCGCCTGAGCCAGCAGCACCTCACTCGCGAATCGTTCGTCACCGAACTCACGCTCGACCCGCCGCAAGCCACGGGCGACCTTGCAGGCGATCCGCTGCTCGACGAGGACTATCTCGTGCTGTCGACGGTGCATTCCGCGAAGGGGCAGGAGTGGGAGTCGGTGCACGTGCTGAACGTCACCGACGGGACGTTCCCGTCGGAGTTCGCGGCCGGCCGGGCCGAATTGCTGGAGGAGGAGCGCCGCTTGCTCTACGTGGCGATGACGCGGGCCCGCACCGAGCTGCGATTGATCGCTCCAGTGCGCTTTTACGTCACGCAACAGCAGGGCATGGGGGACCGCTACGTGCATGGCGCGCGCAGCCGATTCCTGACCGAGCCGGTGCTGAAGGGATTCCAGCGGGTGACCGCCGGGGAAACGAAGGAAGGCTTCGGCGCACACCAGGCAGCCGAGGGCCCGCGCATCGACGTCGCGAACCGGTTGCGGGACATGTGGTGAGCAGGCGAATCGAGGATTCGCCGCAGGCGCGCGATCCCGCCGCACCCTGAAGGGTGCTTCGAGCGCCAGGGACAGAAGGCCGCAACCCGCAGGCTGCGGCCTTCATCAGGCTTGCTGGTTCGGCCGGGACCGGGCTTCAGGCCTCAGTCCCGAACGGGGTTACCAGCGGCGCTGTCCGCCGCCGCCACCGCCGCCGCCGTAGCCGCCGCCACCGCCGCCACCACCGCCGTAGCCGCCGCCACCGCCACCCGGACGGCCACCGCCACCCGGACGACCGCCGCCGCCGCCACCGCCACCGGTGCGGGGACGATCCTGCGCTTCATTGACGCGCAGGGGACGACCGCCCATGTTGAAGCCGTTGAGCGCCTGCATGGCGCGCTGGGCATCAGCCTGCGGCATTTCGACGAAGCCGAAGCCGCGCGGCCGGCCGGTCTCGCGGTCAGTCGGGAGGGCAACGGATTCGACGGTGCCGTGCTGGGCGAAAAGCTCGCGCACGTCAGGTTCAGTCGCTGTGAAAGGCAGGTTGCCCACGTAAATCTTGGTCATTCGAACATCCTCAGAAGTAACACATCAAACCGGAACACAGGCGTCATTGCCTGGCCGGCACTACTCAACACTCATTCAAACAGGGGTTCGCAGCCGTGAGTCATTCGTGTCGCCTGGCTGATCCAGCCGGCGCTCCAGCGACGTTTCCTGTCACTGATCGAAGACGTTTCGGCTCGAAACTAGAGGCGCCGAATGGCGCTCTGCAAGACACGTACGGGCAACGATCGCGGCGCATGCTAGCACACCCCCCCAGAAATCGATCCCGGGCGGCCCCGCGCATGCCGACCGAGGCGACCCACGCGCAAGTGCAGACCGGGTCTAACGGCAGCAAGCCGGACCGGGGAAGCGAGGGGCAGTGAGCCCATGGGCAGGGTCGTCATGGAATGGTCGGCACCAGGCGAAGCGAAGGATTGAATCCTCGGAACTCGGCTCGTTAATCGATTGCGTCTCGGTGCCGTTTTCGCGCTGGGCGCTCGTTGGTCAAACTTTGACCAGAGCCGAATGTACTTGCAGTTCGGGAGCGCTGCAACCTAAATCGTTGATGCAGCGCAAAAAAATGCTGTCGGATGCCCCACCGTCAAGCAGGTACCCGACCGGTCCGGCATCAGCGACGGGCGCGGTCGGTCCAGTACTCCAGGGTGCGCAGGTTGCTCCAGAGCGATGCGTCGTCGTTCCAGATTCGTGCAAGCGTATCGACCGAGATGGCCGGGATCGCTGCAGATCCGGAAAATATGCGGGCGAATTCGAGTTGCAGGGACGGTCGCGGATCGAGGGCTTCTTCGAGCATCGTGGGTGACGCCGTGTGGTGTGACAGGGCGACATTGCACCGCCAACCCATGACGGCCCCGTTAAATCGTCGTGAACTTTCAATGACTTTGTCCCGCAAGAACGCCGTGTCCCGGGCCCGGTGCCAATGCGCATGGCGGTCGCGTCTGGCGCAGTGCTAAGGTCCGCGGCTGCCAACGCCCGAGCCCAGACCATGGAAGCTTTTCTCGTCTCGACCGGTGTCGTTGCCCTTGCCGAGATCGGCGACAAGACTCAACTGCTCGCGCTCGTGCTCGCGGCGAAGTACCGCAAACCCGTGCCCATCATTCTCGGCATCCTGGTCGCGACAGTGGTCAACCACGCGGTGGCCGGTGCAGCGGGTGCATGGATCTCGACGCTTGCAGGACCGACGGCGATGCGCTGGATCCTCGGCCTGTCGTTCATTGCGATGGCGGCCTGGACGCTCGTGCCCGACAAGTACGACGGCGATGAGAAGAAAGACGCCGCTCCCCGGTTCGGCGTATTCGTCACCACGTTGATCGCGTTCTTCCTGCTCGAGATGGGCGACAAGACGCAGATCGCGACCGTCGCGCTGGCCGCGAAATACAGCTCGCTGTTCGCGGTCGTCGCGGGTACGACGCTCGGCATGATGCTGGCGAACGTTCCGGCCGTGCTGCTCGGCGAAGTGGCCGCGAAGAAACTGCCGATGCACATCGTGCATCGGATCGCCGCCGCGATCTTCCTCGCGCTTGGCGTTACGGTGCTCCTGGGCTATGGCCGGCTCGGCTGAGCGCCAGGAAAGTGAATAGTGAATAGTGAATAGTGATTAGTGATTAGTGATTAGTGATTAGTGATTAGTGATTAGTGACTAGTCATTAGTGACTAGTCACTACTCACTATTCACTAATCACTATTCACTTCCTCAGGGTTCGAGGTACGTGTAGCCGGCGAGTTCGGCTTCGTAGAAGCGTCGCATCGCCTGGCTCTCCGGCAGCGTGATGCGGCTCTCGCGCACGGCGCGTTCGCAGTCGCGCGCGAACTGCGGCACGAGCCGCTCGACGTCGTACTGCATGTAGCGCAGCACCTCGGCCGCCGAATCTCCCTTCACCGTTTCCTCGATCCACCAGCCGCCCTCGTCGTGCAGCTTGATGTGCACGACGTGCGTGTCGCCGAAGAGGTTGTGCAGGTCGCCGAGCGTTTCCTGGTAGGCGCCCACGAGAAAGAACGCGATGTAGTACGGCTCGTCCGGCTTGAGGTCGTGCAGTTCGAGCGAGCGCTTCGTCTCGCGCAGGCTGACGAAGTGATCGATCTTGCCGTCGGAATCGCAGGTGATGTCTGCCAGCACGCCCGTGCGGGCGGGACGCTCGTCGAGGCGGTGCACCGGCATGATCGGGAACAGCTGGTCGATGGCCCAGCTGTCGGGCAGCGACTGGAAGATCGACAGGTTGCAGAAATAGATGTCGCTCAGGATGGTCTCGAGGCTTTCAAGTTCCTCGGGCACCGATTCCAGTTTGCGGCAGAGATCACGGATCTTGGCGCAGGTGGCCCAGTACAGGCGCTCGACCAGGCCGCGGGCCTCGAGGCCGAGGTAACCGACGCTGAACATCTGCAGGGCCTGTTCGCGGGCCTGCAACGCGTCGTGATAGCACTCGACCAGCCGCCGCTCCGAGACCGAACGGTAGGCGTCGAGCAGGTCCTGCACCGGCTGCGGGATCTCCTTCTTCTCGCGCACCATCTGCTCGTCGGCCTCGGTGACGCGGAAACGGTCGAGTTGCGAGTTGCCGAGCACGTCGCAGATCAACAGGCTGTGGTGCGCTGCGATCGCGCGGCCCGACTCGCTGACGATGATGGGGTGGTCGATGCCCCGGGCATTGCACACGTTCGCAATGCGATAGACCACGTCGCTCGCGTACTCAGCGAGCGTGTAGTTCATCGATGATTCGTAATTGGTGCGGCTGCCGTCGTAGTCGACGCCCAGTCCGCCGCCGATGTCGATGTACTGCAGGCCGGCACCCAACTGCTTCAGCTCGGCATAGACGTGCGCGAGCTCCGTCACTGCGTCCTTCACGCGACGGATGTCCTGCAGCTGGCTGCCCGGGTGGCAGTGCACGAGCTGCAGGCAGTCCTCCAGGCCGTGTTCCTTGAGTACGCCTACAAGGTCGAGGATCTCGGTGACGAACAGGCCGAACTTGCTCTTCTCGCCCGATGATTCGCGCCAGCGTCCGGCGCCTTCGCTCGCGAGCTTCACGCGCACGCCGAGGCGTGGACGCACGTCGTACTTCTTCGCGTGCTTCAAGATCAGGGCCAGTTCGCTGAAATTCTCGACGACCGGAATGATCGTGCGACCGAGCTTCGCGGCCAGGATCACGGCCTCGATGTAACTGTCGTCCTTGAAACCGTTGCAGATGATCAGGCGCTCGGACTCGCCCTCGGTCAGTGCCATCACGGCGAGCAGCTCGGGCTTGGAGCCCACCTCGAGGCCGAAGCCGAACTCGCGACCGTAGCCGTAAATTTCCTCGACCACCAGTCGCTGCTGGTTGACCTTGATCGGGAACACCGCGCAATAACGGCTCGTGTATTCATTCTCCGCAATCGCAGTGGCGAACGCGTCGCGCAGCCGCGTCAGGCGGTGACGCAGGATGTCCGAGAAGCGGACGACCACGGGCGTGGACAGGTCGCGCGCGGCGAGGCCGGTGACGACCTCGTGCAGGTCGATTTCCCGGCCCTCGGTCCAGTCGGGACGCACGATGGCGTGGCCAGCGGCATTGATGCCGAAGTAGCCGTTGCCCCAGGCGTTGACGCCGTAGAGGTCGAGCGAGTCCTCGACGTTCCAGGGGCCGGTGTAGCCAGTCTTGCGTTCGGGATTTTCCACTGTCTTGGTCGTTCCACCTGTGTCCGGTGTTCAGGCCGGAAAAAAGAGGCGCGCACGATAGTCACTGTGGGGGCTGACGTAAACAGAAATCTGGGGGGATAGGGGATAGGGGTTAGGGGTTAGGGGTTAGTCGGAGGTGCAGTGAAAGTCCGAAAATCTGGACGCAAGCATCTGGACTTCAGAAGCGGAGCTGCGCATTCCGACTAACCCCTAACCCCTAACCCCTAACCCCTTCCCCTTCCGCGCGCCACTGGGCGCGCGGGATCCCTAGACCACTCGCTCCAGCTGCCGGGATAGAGGCGCGCTCCGGGCATTCCGGCGTGTTCCATCGCCAGCAGCAGGTGGCAGGCCGTGACGCCCGACCCGCACATCGCAACCGTGTCGGCCGGACTGACGGGCCCGAGCGTGCGAGTGAATGCGTCCGCCAGCGCGGCGGGCGGCAGCAACCGGCCGTCCGCAGCGACAACGCCCGACGATGGATGATTGAGCGCGCCGGGCACGTGGCCCGCGACCGGGTCAATCGGTTCGATCTCGCCGCGATAGCGTTCCGCGGCGCGGGCATCGAGCACCCTGCGCTGCGGATCGAGCGCAGCCGCCTGCGTCGTGTCGGCATCGACATACGCTCCCGCATCGGGACGTGCCGCGAAGTCACCGGCCGGGCGCAACGGGGCCGGGTCCGTCGTCGTCGGCAGGCCGAGCTGCAGCCAGCGACGCATGCCGCCATCCATGACTGCAACGTGCCGATGGCGGAGCCATTTCGCCGTCATCCACCAGAAGCGCGAGGCCCACATGCCGCTGGCGTCGTCATAGGCGACAAGCATCGAATCATCGTCGACACCCCAGCGCCACAGCCGCGCTGCAAAGGCCTGCGGATCCGGCAGGGGATGCCGGCCGCTGGTCAGCGACGTCGGCCCCGCGAGGTCGTGATGCAGGTCGGCGTGGACGGCGCCCGGGAGGTGGCCGCACAGGTAAGCCTCACGACCAGCCTCGGGCCGCGCCAGTTCGTAGCGGCAGTCGAAAAGCAGCAGCCGCGGATCGCCGAGCTGATCGGCCACCTGTTCCGCGCTCACCAGTGTCTGCCAGGCCATCGTCGCTTCCTCCGCAGCTGCCAGTACAATCCGGTTACACCCGTGCCGCAAGGGGCGCAGCGGAGGATTCATGGCCATCGAAATCTACTGGGGCAGTGGCAGCCCGTACTCCTGGCGCGTGCAGCTCGCGCTCGAATACAAGCGCCTCGCCTACGACTCGCACCTGCTGCAGTTCTCGAAGCAGGAGCACAAGTCGCCGCAGATGCTGCGGATGAATCCGCGTGGCCGGGTGCCCGTGCTCAAGGACGGCGACTACGTCGTGTTCGAGTCGCTGGCCTGCCTGCTCTACCTCGACCGCAAATACCCTGATTACCCGCTCTTCGGCACGTCGGCCGAGGAAGCCGGGACGATCATGCGCGTCATCTGCGAGTACCAGGCGTACGCCGAAAACTTCGTGACGCAGATCGTGTCCGCGGTGTTCCTCGACCAGCTTGACCAGCAGGCTGAAGAAATCACCCGGGCGATGCACCTCGTCGGGGGCGAAGCGCGCACGATCGAGGGTCGGCTCAGCAAGTCGGACTGGCTCGTCGGCGAGCAGCCGTCGGCGGCCGACCTGACAGTCTTTCCGGGCATCATGCTGCTCCGTCGCGCAATGGAAAGACGCGAGGCCGGCGACCTTCGGTCGCGATTCCTGCCGATGGAGTCGACCTATCCGGCAATCGCCCGCTGGATTGCGCGCGTGGAACAGCTGCCGGGCTACGACCGATCCTATCCCCCGCACTGGCGTGACATGGCCCATCGGAGCTGAACACGCTCGAAGTGCCTGGCTCCGGCCCCGGAAGGTTTCGCGGTAAACTAGCCAACAGCCGTCCGTTCGGGGTCGGCCATACAGAGTTCCCGACAGAAAAATCATGACCAGTTATCCCGTTCACGTCGTCTTTCCCGGCCGCCTGGTTTTCGTGGGCTTTGGCAGCATCGGCCAGGGCGTATTGCCGCTGATCCTGCGTCATGTCGGCATCCAGGCCGACCAGGTCACGATCGTCACCGCCGACGAGGCTGGTGAAAAGATCGCGCAGGAATACGGTGTGCATTTTGTGAAGAACGCGCTGACGCGCCAGAATTTCAAGAAGGTGCTCGACCCGATCGTGGGTCGCGGCGACTTCCTGCTGAACCTGTCGGTCGACGTGTCGTCGATCGCGCTGATCAAGTTCTGCTGGGAAAAGGGCTCGCTCTACCTCGACACCTGCATCGAGCCGTGGCCGGGTGGCTACACCGATCCCACGGTCCCCCCCGCGCGCCGCACCAACTATGCGCTGCGCGAAGAAGCGCTGACGCTCAAGGATTCGAAGCAGCGCGCGCCGACGGCGGTGCTCACGCACGGCGCCAACCCGGGGCTCGTCTCCCACCTCGTGAAGCAGGCGCTGCTCAACATCGCTGCGGACACGGGTGTCGAAACGGCCGAGCCGGGCACGCGCGGCGACTGGGCTGCGCTCGCGCACAAGCTGGGCGTGAAGGTCATCCACGTTGCCGAGCGCGACACACAGGTGGGTAACCGGCAGAAGGAGTCGAACGAGTTCGTCAATACCTGGTCGGTGGACGGATTCGTCGGCGAAGGCTGCCAGCCTGCGGAGCTCGGCTGGGGCTCGCATGAGAAGAACTGGCCGCGCGACGGCAAGAAGCACGACTTCGGCCGCGGCAGCGCCATCTACCTGATGCAGCCCGGCGCGGCGACGCGGGTCCGCACCTGGACGCCGCTGGCCGGACCCTTCCACGGCTTCCTGATCACGCACAGCGAGGCCATCTCGATCGCCGACTACCTCACCGTGAAGAAGGGCGAGCAGGTCGTCTATCGCCCGACGGTGCATTACGCGTATCACCCGAGCGACGCCGCGGTTCTGTCCGTGCACGAACTCGCCGGCCGCAACTGGCGCATGCAGGACAGCAAGCGAATCATGATGGACGACATCGTGAAAGGCGTGGACGAGCTCGGCGTGCTGCTCGCGGGTCACAAGAAGAACGCGTACTGGTACGGCTCGCAGCTCTCCGTGCAGGAAGCCCGCCAGCTCGCGCCGCACAACAGCGCAACGTCGCTGCAGGTCACGGTGTCGGCGATGGCGGGCCTGATCTGGGCGATCGAGAACCCGAACAGCGGCATCGTCGAGCCCGACGACATCGACTACAAGCGCATCCTGGAAATCTGCCGGCCTTACCTTGGCCTGGTCGTGGGCGAGTATTCCGAGTGGCACCCGCTGGTCGATCGCGGCCGGATGTTCCCCGAAGATCTCGACGAAACGGATCCCTGGCAGTTCAAGAACGTCCGCGTGGTGTGACTACGCCCGGCACGCCTGCATCACCTTCGCCCTCTCCCGCTGACGCGGGCGAGGGCAGCAGGGGTGAGGGCAGCTGTCTTTGCGGCGCAATTCGTTATCGCTTCGCGCTGCCACCGCTCTGGATTGCGCATTGTCACTGCACGATGTGCCGACGCGCCCAGGGCGCCGGCTTCGTCACCTGGATCGGCACCAACGGCGAGCAATTCGAACTCACTGGTGGCGCGGAGCGCCCGTGCACCTACCATTCGTCGCCCGAGGCGACGCGAAGTTTCTGCGGTCGCTGCGGGACGCCGCTATTCTTCGAATCGACCCGCTGGCCGGGTGAGTTGCACATCACGCTCGGCAGCGTCGAACCGCTGCTGGCCGCCGAGCTGCAGCCACAGGCGCACGTGCACTGGTTGGAACACGTGCCGTGGATCGGAGCGATCCACGACGGGTTGCCGCGTCACGACTCGATCGGGTCTTCGTAACGGATGTCGACGACGACATAGGAGCGTCGTCCACCTGGAACCTCGATCGTGACTTCGTCGTCGACGCGCTTGCCCAT
The DNA here is from genome assembly GCA_963748985.1 of uncultured Pseudomonadota bacterium. Lineage (GTDB taxonomy): Bacteria > Pseudomonadota > Gammaproteobacteria > Steroidobacterales > Steroidobacteraceae > RPQJ01. The sequence continues at coordinate 52,840 of CAVVKQ010000004.1, read as the reverse complement.
CAATGCGCGCGCAAGTGGCGAATCCATGCTGACGTAACGTTGCGCCGGATCGAGTTCGTCAGGCCCGACGATGCGAAACCCGGTTTCGTTGCCGCTGTCGTCTTCCACCCGCACCCACGCGCCGAAGTAGATCCGGCCGCGGTCGTCCGGTGGCCGCGTCACGACGATCATTCCCTCGAGTCGCTTGCGCAGGAAACGCACCCGGCGGTCTATTTCGCGCAGTTGCCGCTTGCCGTAGATGTATTCCGCATTCTCGGAGCGGTCACCCTGCGCGGCCGCTTCCTGCACCGCCTTGGTGACCTGCGGACGCAGGACGCGCCACAGCTCGTCGAGTTCGGCGCGCAGCCGGAGCTCACCTGCGGGCGTCGAATACCTGGAGCCCGGCGTGGCGGGTTTTCGGTAGCGCGTCATGTTTTCAGCAGGCAGGTACAGGGTGCCGAAGTAGTGTGCACGAGGTCACGGAAAAGGCCGGGAGCGGGCAGTAGCTTGACGTCCATGGGCATCAAGTTCTACGCGCATTTCATCGTCGAGCAGCCGCAACCGCGGGGACTCGAAGAGTTCCGTGGCGTGGTCGAACTCGACAGCCAACCGCGCCCGACCAAGGGCATGAACGAAGCGACCCGGATCATCGCACGCAACTTCGGCCGCGCGCAGCAGGACGTCAAGGTCCTGCAGTGGGCAAGGCTGCACTGAGCGCCACGGCGCAACGGTTCCCCTGGCGGATTTTCCCCTTCCCTTCGACCAAAGTCCGCCCACTCCAGCCCCGGTCCCCAAAAGCCCGGGGCTTTTTTCTTGGCCTGGAGTCCACCGGCCGTTCCGGTGGAATCAGCGGACCCGACGCTGCATCAGGTCAGTCGCCGGGTGATCCTGGGCCGACTGCCGTGGCGAGACCCGCAACGGCCAACCTGCGGTTCGGGTGCACGGCCAACGTTCTCCGGTAGGCCGCGGCGGCTGCCGCCGGCTTTCCGGCAGTGAGCAGGAGGTCGCCCAGCAATTCGTCCAGGGGTTTCGCGGAGAACGGCGGGCCGTATTCGAATGCCATCGAGTCGGCCCTGGCGATCGCCTCCCGCACGCGGTCGAGGCCGTCGTCCTGCTTGCCCTGCGCGAACAGGATCGCTCCTGCAAGTGCAGTGGCGAGAATCTGCCCCTGCTCGAGCTCCTCCGGCGTGACGGAGTCGTAGCGGCTCGCGACGACGCCAACCGCGTTCGCGCGTGCAGCGTCGGACCGGGCTTGCAAGCGTCGCGCCTGGGCTTCAGCGGCAGACACGTTGCCACTTCGGGCTGTGACCACGCCGCGCGCAAAATCGTATGCCGAAAATGCAAAGATAGCCTTGATGCCCGTCTCGTCGACATCTTCCCACCCCATCGGGTCGGCGCCGCCCGTCTCGATGAGCCACATCGCCCGGACGTATGCGAGGCTCGTGCGATTGGCCTGCGTGGGCTTCCTGGCGACATCGTCTGCGACGGACTGCACCAGCTTCGCGGCATCGTCACGCATTCCCTGCTGCAGGTAGGCATAGGCCAGCCACTCGAGGGCGTGATAGCCGCCCTGGCCCTGGCTGCGCGCGGTCGCGAGCGATGCGACATTGGCTGCGATCGCGTCATCCCACATACCCAATGCGAAGAAGATATGCGAAGGCATGTGTTGTGCATGTGCGGCTGCCGGCGCGACCTTGCCGTAGCGTCGCGCGGCCCGCAGGCCGAGGGGCGCATGCACGGGATCGTCATAGGCGTGCACGAGATAGTGCAGCGCACCCGGATGGCGAGGGTCGACTTCGTAAACGGCTTCGGCTTCGGCGGCCGCGCGCATGTAGTTGGCCGTGTCGCGCGTGGACCCGGAGAGCCCCAGCCACGACAAGGCATAAAACGAGCGGGCGTCCAGGTCACCTGGAAACTTCCTGGCCAGTTCGCCGAGTGCCCGGTTGAAGCCGGCATCGCGCTCGACTTTCGAGCCATCGCCGTACAGCGCCTCTACTGACGCCAGGTACCCGCGCTCACGTTCCGTCGCGGCCTTGATCATGCGCGCCTCGCGGGTCGGCCCGAGGCGCTGCAGGACTGCGCGCGCGGCCTCGAGGTCCTGCTCGCCCCAGATCGGCATGTTGTGGCTGAGCGCCTCGCCCCAGTACGCCATGACGAACCCTGGGTCCTTTGCCTGCGCGGCACGAAAGGATTCGCGGGCTGCATCGAACTCGAAGCTGTGCAGGAGCAGCAGCCCGCGCATGAAATCCGGCTGTGCCGCAGCGGCACCGGAATTCGGAAAGTTCGTTTCGCCGAGGCTGCCGGCGACCGCGACGGCTGCCGACGGCGGCGTCTCCTGGTGGGCGAGGACAGGCGCAGCGCAGCACAGTGCGAACAGCAGTGCGGCGGCGCGAGCGGTTGGGCCGGTCATTTGATCGATCTCCCCGATCCGTGCAGTCGGCGATCCTTATCGCACGTTCGTTGGCTGACTGCAGCCGCAGCAGGCAGCCGCCCGCGCCGGGGCTGCCGACGACTAGACGTCGCCGATGCGCAGCACCGCGATCGCGACCCGCACTTCGACCAGGAAACTCACGAATGCGGCGACCAGTGCGCACATCGCCAGCACGAACAGGAACGCCAGCGGCGGCGCAAGATTGAGCGGAATGAACGTGCTCGAGAACAGCAGGGCGATGACGATGGCCACCAGCAGGGCCGCGATGGTGCCGAGCGTGATCGCAATGTTGATGTAACGGGCGCGTTGCGACAGCGCCTGCAGCTGGCCGCGAATGCGGTCGGCGTCACGTGCTTCAGGCACGCGCAATTCCTTCTCCATGTTGCGCGCGCGGTCGACGATACGCGCGAGGCGGCTCGCCAGCACGCCCAGGAAAACCCAGATGCCGGACAGCAGGAACACCGGTGCGAGCGCGAGCTGGATCGCGTGGGCAATGTCGACGACTTCAATTCCATCCACGGCGCTGAACCTCGCACGATCCAATGCGTGATTGTAGTGGCTCGGCGGTTGCCAGGCGTCGCGGTTAGAGCGCACCGTCGCGGCGCATCCCGATGGCCGTCACAAGAGACCAGCACCCCGGCCATGGCCCTTGGGCGGCCCTCGCAGCGGAACTCGCAACGCCCTGGCCCGCGACGGGCACGCTTCGTCTCAACTGGCCGATCCACCTGCGGCTGGGCGGGAGCTGATTCCTCTATACTCATCGGCCTCGTGGCCCATTACGGCCGCACCCGGTATTCACGGAGTCCTGACGATGCAGTTTCGCTGGTCCTTGCCCGTCGCCCTGACCCTGACGACTCTTGCCGCCTATGCTGCGCCGCAGGCGCCAGAGCCGCCCGCCGCCACAACCGCCCCTGCGCTTGCCGCCGCGCCGGCCGCGGCCACGCTCACGTCCGGCCTGTTCCTGCAGAACTTCGACCGCACCGTGCGGCCGCAGGACGACCTGTACCGTTTCGTCAACGGCACGTGGCTGAAGAACACCGAGATTCCGCCGGACAAGTCCAACTACGGCTCCTTCGTGGTGCTGGCCGATGAAGCCGAAGCGAACCTGCGCGTGATCGTCGAAGAGGCGGCTGCGGCCAAGGCGGCGCCCGGCTCCGCCCAGCAGCTGATTGGCGACTTCTACTCGAGCTACATGGACGAAGCGAAGGCGGAGCAGCTCGGCCTCGCGCCGCTGCAGCCCGAACTCGACCGCATCGCGGCCATCAAGGACCGCAAGCAGTTGCTCTCGTACCTGTCGCGCGCGCAGCTGTTGATGATCGACAACCCGATCGGTGCCCAGATCTTCGCCGACGCGAAGAACCCCGACCTGAACACGCTGTGGGTGACGCAGTCGGGTTTTGGCCTGCCGGAGCGCGACTACTACTTCTCGACGGAACAGCGCTTCACGGAGATCCGCGGCGCCTACGAGAAGCACATCGACAACGTGTTCAAGCTCACCGGCCGCAAGGATTCCGCCGCGGTCGCGAAGGACCTGATGGCGTTCGAGACGCGCCTCGCCCAGGCCTCCTGGCCCGCGGTGAAGCTGCGCGACATCGAGGCGCTCTACAACCCGATGACCGTCGAAGGCGCCGAGCAGGCCACGCCTGGCATCGACTGGTCGACGTGGCTCACCGACATGACGCTGCCAGGCTCGGGCCAGCTGGTGCTCACGCAGAAGGACTATTTCCAGGAAGTGGGCAAGGCCATCAATGACGTGCCGCTCGCCACCTGGAAGAACTACCTCACGCTGCGCACGATCGACGCGTACTCGCCTTACCTGAGCAAGGCGTTCGCCGACGAGAACTTCGACTTTTACCAGCGGACGCTCTCCGGCACGCCGCAGATCAAGCCGCGCTGGAAGCGTGCGCTCGGCGAACTCGAAGGCTCGACCGGCGACCTGCTCGGCCAGGAATACGTCAAGCGTCACTTCCCGCCGGAAGCGAAGCAGCGCATGGACGTGCTGGTCGGCAACCTGCTCAAGGCCTTCGACGTGTCGATCGACGAGCTGGCCTGGATGGGTCCGGAAACGAAGCAGGCAGCGCACGACAAGGTCCGCAACTTCACGGTCAAGATCGGTTATCCGACCAAGTGGAAGGACTACACCGGCCTGGTCGTCGACAAGGACGACCTGCTCGGCAACGTGCTGCGCGCGCGTGCCGTGAACGTGCAGCGTGAGTTGAAGAAGGTCGGCCAGCCGGTCGACAAGACCGAGTGGGGCATGACGCCGCAGACGGTCAACGCGTACTACAACCCGCTTGCCAACGAGATCGTGTTCCCTGCGGCCATCCTGCAACCACCGTTCTTCGACATGAAGGCGGACGACGCGGTGAATTACGGCGGCATCGGCGCGGTGATCGGCCACGAGATCAGCCACGGCTTCGATGACCAGGGCCGCAAGTTCGACGGCAAGGGCGTCCTGCGCGACTGGTGGACCGACAAGGACAATGAACTGTTCATGGCGCGAGCGAACGCGCTCGTGCAGCAATACAACGAGTTCAGCCCGGTCGCCGGAATGAACGTCGACGGCCAGCTGACGCTCGGCGAGAACATCGGTGACCTGTCGGGCCTGGCCGTGGCGCACAAGGCGTACCAGATTGCTCTGAGCGGCCGGCCAGCACCCGTGCTCGACGGTTACACCGGCGAGCAGCGTTTCTACCTCGGCTGGAGCCAGATCTGGGCACGGAACTACCGCGAGGACGAACTGCGCAAGCGCCTGAAGACGGACCCGCACAGCCCGAGCGAGTACCGCGTCAACGGCACTCTGCGCAACATGCCGGCGTTTGTTGAGGCGTTCGACGTGAAGGCCGGCGACAAGTTGTACCTCGCACCGGAAAAGGCCGTCCGTATCTGGTGACCGGATTCTGTTAAATTTGCAGTCGATCCAGGGGTGGGTCGAACGGCAATCCAAGGAGAACGTTCCGATGCGAGCCTTGCAAGCGCTCTTGCTGGTGGCGGCGGCCACGCTGCTGTCCGGTTGCGGTTACAACACGATCCAGGTGCAGGACGAAGCGACGACATCGGCATGGTCCGAGGTCGTCAACCAGTATCAGCGCCGCGCTGACCTGATCCCGAACCTCGTCAACACGGTGAAGGGTTTCGCGGCGCAGGAGCAGGCCGTGCTCATCGGCGTCACCGAGGCACGCGCCCGGGCGACGCAGGTGCAGGTGAAAGCCGACGACCCCGCTTCGTTGCAGCAGTTCCAGGCCGCGCAAGGCGAGCTGTCGAGCGCGCTCTCGCGCCTGATGGTCGTGGTCGAGAGGTACCCGGAACTCAAGTCGGACCAGAATTTTCGTGACCTGCAGGCGCAGCTCGAAGGCACCGAGAACCGGATCACGGTCGCGCGCAATCGCTACATCCAGGCGGTGCAGGATTACAACGTGACGATCCGCAGGTTCCCGACCAACCTTACGGCCATGATCTTCGGCTACAAGGTAAAGCCGAACTTTGCGGTCGAAAACGAAGCTGCGATCGCGAAGCCGCCGACCGTGGACTTCAGCGCACCGTCGGCCACCCCGGCCCCGGCGCCCACGCCCGCACCCGCGACCAACTGAGGTACTCCTCGCGTCGTGCCTCCACTGGGGGCGCGACGCGGGGTGATCCCATGGTCGACGCGACCTTCCCGCTCGATTCCCGTCCGCTGCTGCGAGGCCCGTTGCTCGCTGCGTGGCTGTTGCTGATGGCTGCAGTCGTCTGCCCCGCATTCGCACAGGGTCTCGTCGCCGTTCCTCAGCTCACGGCGCGGGTCACTGACCTCACGGGTACCCTGGCGGCCGACCAGTCTTCGGCGCTCGAAGCCAAGCTGGCCGCGTTCGAGCAGTCGAAGGGCAGCCAGGTCGCGGTCCTGATAGTGCCGACGACACAGCCAGAGGCAATCGAGCAGTACTCGGTCCGTGTCGTCGATCAGTGGCAGCTGGGCCGCGGCAAGGTCGACGACGGCGTCCTGCTGCTCGTGGCATTGAACGACCGCAAGGTGCGCATCGAAGTCGGCTACGGGCTCGAAGGGGCGCTGCCCGATGCGACCGCCAACCGGATCATCCAGCAGGACATCACGCCCGCGTTCAAGCGCGGCGATTACTACAACGGCATCAGCACCGGCGTCGATCGCATCATGCGGGTGATCGAGGGCGAGCCTTTGCCTGAGCCCGAGTTCAGCCCGCCGGCGGCGGGGATCCCTGGCATGGTGCACCTGCTGCCGTTCCTGTTCATCTTTGCGCTGGTTGGCGGCTCGATCTTCCGTCGCCTCTTCGGTCGCGTCGGTGGCGCGCTCGCCACCGGGGGACTGGTCGGTTTCCTGACCTGGATGCTGATCAGCATCCTCGGCATCTCGCTGTTCGCGGGCATCGTCGCCTTCATCTTTGCGCTCATGGGTGGCATGGGAGGCGGCGGACCGGGTGCTGGCGGCAACGGCTGGTACAGCCGGCGTCACGGCAGCGGCTGGGGCTACGGCGGCGGCTTCGGTGGGGGGCTAGGGGGCTTTGGCGGGGGCGGGTTCGGCGGCGGGGGCGGCGGTTTCGGGGGCGGCGGCGCCTCGGGCAGCTGGTGATGGCCATGGACTGGACACGTCTTTTTCGTCACCTGTCATCGACGCGTGGCAAACTTGCGCGCGCTTTCCCGGTCGAAGCCCTCGCGGCGATCGAAACCGCGGTCACCGAATCTGAACTCCTGCACAGCGGCGAAATCCGTTTCGCGATCGAAGCAGCGCTCGAGCCCCGCGACATCTGGGAAGGCAGGACGCCGCGGGCCAGGGCACTGCAGGTCTTTGCCGCGCTCGGGGTCTGGGATACCGAAGCGAACAACGGCATCCTGGTCTACGTGCTGCTGGCGGATCGCGACGTGGAGATCGTGGCGGACAGGGGTTTCAACGGTCGTGTGAGCCCTGCCGAGTGGACTGCGGTCTGCAACACGATGGAAGAGATGTTCCGCTCCGGGCAATATGCGCAGGGCGCGGTAGAAGGAGTGCACGAGGCTGGCCGGTTGCTGGCCCGTCACTACCCGCCGTTGCCCGGCGGGCGCGACGAAGACGAACTGCCGAACCGCCCCGCCGTGCTCTGAACGGCCGTGGGCCGTCCGGCACTGACGAGAGGTGGAAAGTGATTGGAACCGTGAATATTCCAGGCATCCGATCGACGCGCCGCGCGGCGCTCGTCGCCGTATTCGCATCGCTTGCGGGCTGCAGCATCTTCACGCCGCAGCAGCAGGAGCCACCGCCGCCGCCGGAACCGCCGAAACCGCAGTACGCGGAGCCGCTCGCGACGCACACGTTCCCATTCGACCCGCAGACCACGGCGGTCGTAGGCGCCTTGCAGGCGACGATCGCGACCCATGAAGACACGCTCCCCGACATCGCGCGCCGCTTCAATCTCGGCTACGACGAAGTCGTCAATGCCAATCCGGGTGTCGACCCGTGGCTTCCGAAGGAGGGCACCCGCATCGTATTGCCCACGCAGTTCGTGCTGCCGGATGCGCCACGCGAAGGCCTGGTCGTCAACCTCGCGGCATTGCGGATGTATTATTTTCCGAAGCCCGCGCAGGGCGAGCAACGCGTGGTGGTCACGGTGCCGATCGGCATCGGCATGGTCGGCTGGGCGACGCCCGAAGGCGCCACGAAGATCGTCTCGAAGCGCAAGGACCCGGTCTGGACACCGCCAGCTTCCGTGCGCAAGGAGCACGCGGCCGAAGGCGACATCCTGCCCGCGCGGGTGCCGGCCGGTCCCGACAATCCGCTCGGCGCGTTCGCAATGAACCTCGGCTGGCCGAGCTATCTCATGCACGGCACCAACAAGCCCGCCGGCGTCGGCATGCGCGCGAGTCATGGTTGCATCAGGCTGTATCCGGAAGACATTGCAACGCTGTTTCCCCAGTTGCCGATTGGCACCAAGGTCACGGTCGTCAACCAGCCGCTCCTGTACAAAGTGCAGGACGGCCAGTTCTATGTGCAGTCGTTCCCTCCGCACGAGGAGCATCCGGAGGCGAAAGCGGCGGCCAAGGGCCAGCGCTTCAACAAGAAAGTGCAGGAAAAGATGACGCAGCGTGCGCAACCGGCGGCCGTCACGGTCGACTGGGCGCTCGTGGAGCAGGTAGTGAACGCGTCGAAAGGCGTGGCCGTGCCGGTTTCGCAGCCGGCCGTTGGTCTCGACCAGTTCCTGGCCTCGGCGCTTCTGGTCGAGAATCGCATCCCGGAGGGTGCGACCTGGGACGGCAGCGACCGGCCCGTGCCGATCCGCGATGAGGCAGCCGCCGTTGCTCCGGTCGCTGCCAGCGGCGGACGCTAGGCGACCGTGCGAGGTCTCCCGGCCAGCTGGTACCTCGACCCCGACCGCGCACCGCTCGAAGACTCCGTGATCTTCGCACCGAGCTGGCAGTTCGTCTGCCACGTCTCGGACCTGCCTGCGCCCGGCACCGCAGTGCGATTCGACTGCAGCGGGCGTTCTGCAGTGGTGCTGCGGACGAAGGCAGGCAAATTGCAGGGTTTTCGCAACGTCTGCCGTCATCGGGGCGCACGCCTCGTCGAAGGCGATGCGCACACCGGGCTCGCGTTCTGCATCGACGGGCGCCTGCGCTGCCCGTACCACGGCTGGACGTACGACGAATCGGGCGCGCTCGTCAGCGTTCCCGCTGGCCAGCACTTCGATGAGTTCGACGCGGACGCTCATTCGCTGCATCCGCTCCACGTCGCCCAGTGGCGCGGCCTGGTCTTTGCGGCCTTCCAGGCGCCGCGGCAAGCGGTCGAGCAGGTGCTCGACACCGCAGCCGGCGACTGGCCGGACCTGACGCCGATGCGACGCGTGATCGAGCCGCGCGCGACGCCCTGCGCGACAGACTGGAAACTCGCGTGCGAGCACGCGCTCGACACCGCGCACCTCGACATTGCGCGACCCGCGCTGAAGCCGCGGTTGTTTGCGCCATGGTTTTCGAGCGGGACGAGGGTGATGCCCTGAGTGCGACAGCTGCAGTCGCTACGGGCGCCCTCGGCGACACGTGGTCGTCGCGCATGTACCGCCAGTTGCTACAGGACAGGCGTCCGGCCCGGGTACGTGCCGAATATGTCTACCTGTGGCCAAACCTGCTGCTGCAGCTCGCGCCCGACGGCCTGTCGATCCTGCAGGTCTTGCCGGGCGCCACCGGTCACAGCACGTTGCGTGAGCTGCGCTACGCGACACCCGATTCGGGTCGCGAGATGCGCCTGCTGCGTTACACGCATCAGCGTGTGCGGCGCCAGGCTTTCGCAGCAGATGCGCGCATGCTCGCACGCGTGCAGCAGGGGATGGGGATGCTGGGCGCCGACGAAACGGGCCCGATCGCAACGGGCGAGGTCGGATTGCGTTGGTTCGCCGGGCACTGTCGCGCGCGCCTGTCCGCATCGGCGTCCGGTAGGCTGTCCACTGGCGGCCGCAAGCGCCGCAGGCCGACCCCGACCGGTGGTCCATGAATTCGACCGCGCTGCCATGCGGTCGGTCAGGGGTCGCTTCGATGCCCGATAACTTATGATACTTTAAGGCACTTTTTCGAGGCGGGGCGCGGCTTTGCGCGATATTGCCCACACAGGCATCACGGTGACGGAAGCGGTTGGCGCAGACGTGCCGATCGTTCGTTTGTCGACGGCGACGACGGGTTTCGTCGGCCGTGCGTTGCGCGGCCCCGTGAACCGTCCCGTGCGTGTGCGCGATTACGCCGAGTACCAGCAGGTGTTCGGCGGGCTCTGGCAGCCGAGCATGCTCTCCTACGCCGTCGAGCAGTTCTTCGACAACGGCGGCCGCGAAGCGGTCATCGTACGCGTCGTGAATGGCGGAGCGCCGGCCACCATCAGCCTGCCTTGCGGCGACGCGAAGCTGGTGCTCGAAGCACTCAGTCCGGGCACGCGCGAAATTCTGCGAGCCTCCGTCGACTACGACAACATCGCACCCGGCGAGGACGATCGCTTCAACCTCGTCCTGCAGCGCGTGCGTACGCTCGGTTCCGAGCAGGTCGAAGACCAGGAAATTTTCCGGCGGCTGTCGACCGAACCGGGCACCACGCGGTTCGTCGCCTCGGCGCTGCAGGAATCCCTGTTGGTGCGGGTGCGTGGAGCCGTGCCGAACTCACGTCCGGACCGCACGTTCCGTGCGGGTGCGCGTCACCCGATCGGTTACGTCGATTCGAATCCCGACGGTGACGATGGTTCGCCGCTCACCGATTACGACCTGATCGGCTCGGCTGAACGCGGCACCGGCCTCTTCGCGTTGCGCGATGTGGAGGACCTGCACTTCGTCTGCGTGCCGCCGCCGGCGCGCGATCGCGACATCGGGCCTGGCGTGCTGCTCGTCGCAGCGCAGTTCTGCCGCGACCACCGCGCGCTGCTCGTCGTCGATCCGCCTGCTGCGTGGCAGACCACCGATGACGCATTGCACGGCCTGCGTGAACTCGCGTTCCAGAGTGATTCTGCATTCATCTGCTTCCCGCGCGTGCAGGCGTTCGATCGGCTGCGCGGCCGCTTCGAGCCCTTCGCCAACTGCGGCGCGGTCGCGGGTGCGCTTGCGCGCATGGATTCGCACCGATCGCCCTGGGATGGCCTGCCCGACGAGCAGATCCTGCTGCGTCCCGGCACGCGCCCGCTGCAATTGTTGTCGGATGTCGACTGTCAAAAGCTCACGGCGCAGGGGGTCAACCCGCTGCATGCCGTCCGTGCCAGCGTTGCCGGCACGGCGCAGCTCAAGACGCTGGCGCGTGGAACGGGCGCCGGCCCCGAAAGTTCACTGCTCACGTTCCGTCGGCGGCAGCTGCTGACTCTCAACTGTATCGAGAGCGGCACACGCTGGGCGCGTTTCGAAGGACGCGACCGCAACACCTGGCCGCGACTCGCACGGCAGGTGCAGACTTTCCTGCTCGGACTTGCCGCGAGCGGCGCCTTTGGCAAAGGCGCGGACGCGCAGCCCTGCGAAGTCGTCTGTGATGAACGCGTCAATACTTTGGACGACCTCAGGAATGGCGTGGTGCACTGCCTGGTCTCGCTGCCCACGCCCCGGCTCGGCGAGAACCGCTCGTTCATGCTCACGCATCGCCTCGAGGGCAGTGCCGTGCGGGCCGTGAGTCAGCGGCAGTTGCCGCCAGGCACGCGCTTCACCGTGCACGACCGGCCGCGTCGCGTGTCCGTCGGCTTGCTCGAAGACAACGCGCCACGCCGGACGCTGGCACAGGAGTTGTTCGCGCCGCCGCCCGATCAGCGGCCCGCCGCAACTTCAGGCACCCTGCGTCCCGAAGCCGCCGCCGCCCGGCGTCTCGATCTGAATTTCATCGCCCGGCTCTACGGCGAGCCCGAACGTCGCGGCGACCGTTTCTGAGTCGGCGCAGCCGCGCCGCCTGACCGTGTTGCGCCCGGGCGCCCCGGCCGCGCCTCCCTCGAGACCAAATGGCGCGATGCGCCGATGATTGGCGAGGACGTTCGCCGTCATCGCCTCGCGGAATTCCACGCGCCGCACGAGACCGTCGCCACCACGGTGCCGGCCTGCGCCGCCGGATCCGCGACGAATCGAGAATTCGCGCAGCAGCACGGGGAACCGCGTCTCGAGCACTTCAGGATCGGTGAGCCTGGAGTTGGTCATGTGCGTCTGCACGCCGCTCGCGCCATCGAAATCCGGACCGGCCCCTGCGCCGCCCGCGATGGTCTCGTAGTACTGGTAGCGATCGTTGCCAAAGGTGAAATTGTTCATCGTGCCTTGCGCGGCGGCCTGCAGTCCCAGGGCTCCGTACAGCGCATCGACGATGCACTGGGACGTTTCGACGTTGCCCGCGACCACCGCCGCCGGCGCGATCGGGTCGAGCATCGATCCGTGCGGCACGACGATGGTCAGTGGTCGCAGGCAACCCGCATTGAGCGGGATCGGCTCGTCGATCAGCGTGCGGAAGACGTAGAGCACCGCCGCAGTCGTTACGGCAAGAGGCGCGTTGAAGTTGTTGGCCTGTTGCGGTGAGGTCCCCGCGAAGTCGACGGCGGCCGTGCCGGCTTGCGGCTCGACGGCGATGCGCACGGCAATCACCTGGCCGTTGTCCATCTCGTAGCGGAAGCTGCCGTTGCGCAGCCGACGGATCGCGCGGCGCACGCAGCGTTCGGCGTTGTCCTGCACGTGGCGCATGTATGCGAGCAGCGTGGCGCCGCCATGGTCCGCCGCCGCCCGTCGCAATTCCCGTTCGCCACGGGAATTTGCCGCCAGCTGCGCCCGCAGATCCGCGAGGTTCTGCGGGAAATTCCGTGCGGGCCAGGGATTGCCGCAGAACAGCTCGCGCAGCCGTGCAACGTCGAGCACGCCTTCCCGCATGATGCGCGTCGGCGCCACCAGCGCACCTTCGTCGTCGATCGTGCGGCTGTCGGGCGGCATGGAGCCGGGCGAGATCCCGCCCACGTCGGCGTGATGCGCACGCGAGGCCGTAAAGAATTCGACGCGCGCGCCACCCTCGTCGAAGACCGGTGAGACGACCGTCATGTCGGGCAGGTGGGTGCCGCCGGCGTACGGTGAATTCACCAGGTAGGCATCGCCGGGGCGCATCTCGTCGCCGAACATGGCGAGCACGGCCGCCACGCTTGCGCCCATCGACCCCAGGTGCACCGGCATGTGCGGCGCATTGGCCACGAGGTTCGCCGCGGCATCGAAGATCGCGCACGAAAAGTCGAGCCGCTCCTTGATGTTGACCGAGCTGGCCGTGTGTCGCAGCACGGCGCCCATCTGCTCCGCGACGTGCATGAACAGCGCGTTGAACACCTCGAGACGCATCGGATCGGGCTCGCTGGGAGACGCGTCCAGGTGAGTGATGCCGCGTGCGGCCTGCGACCGGTGCAGGACAACCAAGCCGCTCGGTGCGACGCGGCCCGCCCAGCCGGGAGCGATCCAGCTCGTCGCGCCGTCCTCGCAGAGCAGCAAGGGACCCTGCAGCTGGTCGCCCGGTGAGAGCTCGCGGCGTGCGACGACGGGCACCGTGCGTGATGCCCCCTCGATCCATACCGCGGCACTCGCGGCCGGCGTCGCAGCGTCGGCAATCGTCGGTTCCCTGGCGGTGGCCAGGTTCGGTGCGGCCGCTGCCACGCGTTCGATGGCTTCGGCCATGACCGAGCCGATGACCAGCGTCGCGGTTTCGTCAGCAAAGCCGTAGAGCTGGCGGTGCGCCTCGAAGAACGCGACGCGAAGCGTGTCAGCGGACTGCCAGCGAAGCTCGAGCGTGGTGTCGGAGCCCGCGAGCCGGACGTGTGCACTGCTTCGCATCTCGACGAGCGACCCGGCGACGCCCTGGCGCTGCAGGTCAGCACTCGCATCGGTTTCGAGTCCCTGTAATGCCTGCCCGCCTGCCGCGTGCCCCGACGCATCGAGTGTTGCTTCGACCGTGCGGCGGCGTATTGCGCGACGACTGGTCAAGCCGATGCCAAAGGCGGAGAGCACGCCCGCGAGCGGATGCAGCAACACCTCATCGGCACCGAGCAGCCCGGCCACGGCGCACGCATGCTGCCCCGCCGCGCCGCCAAACGCGAGCAGGCCGAAGCGTGCCGGGTCCTCGCCGTGGTGCAAGGCGAGTTCGCGGATCGCGTTGGCCATGCGCGCGCAGGCAACCTGCAGGAAGGCTTCGGCCATGGCCTCCACGCTGTACCCCAGTCCCGCTTCTTCGTTAGCCGCTGCGACCAGCTCGGCGAGTCGCGCGCGTGAGGCCGTCGGCTCGATCGGTTGATCGCCCGCCGGGCCGAAGACGTGCGGAAAGCGATCCGCTGGAATGCGTCCCAGCACGACGTTGCAATCCGTGATCGTTGCTGGGCCGTTGCGGCGGTAACACGCCGGCCCGGGGTCGGCGCCGGCCGAGGCGGGACCAACCTGCAGGCGGCCGTCGGCGAACCGCAGCACCGAACCACCACCCGCAGCGATCGTGGTGATGTCGACCATCGGAGTCTGCAACCGCACCCCATCGATCTCGGCGGCGAACCGCCTCGGGATGTCGCCGGTGGACAGGCTGACGTCCGTTGATGTGCCACCCATGTCGAAGCCGATCAGCCGTCGCGGGCCTGCGGCAGTACCGGCGGCAATCATTCCGACCACGCCTCCGGCGGGACCCGACAGAATGCCGTTCACGCCGCGAAAACCTTCGGCATCGACGAGCCCGCCATTGCTCTGCATGAAGGCGACGGTCGCGTCGACGTGCGCCGCACGCAGGCTCGCGCGGAAATTCTGCGTGTAGCGCAGAAGAATGGGCGAGAGGTAGGCGTCGGCCACGGTCGTGTCGCCGCGCGCCACGAAGCCGAGAAGCGGTGCAGCCGCGTGCGATGCGATCACTTCTTCGAAACCCGCTGCGCGTGCAATATCCGCGGCGCGGCACTCGTGGGCCGGATACCGGAACCCGTGCAGGAACGCGACCGCAACGGCCTCGATGCCCGCCGCCCGCGCCGCCACGAGTGCGCGGTGCAGCGCTTCTTCGTCCAGCGGCAGCAACACCTGCCCCATGGCGTCCACGCGCTCTGGAATTTCGACGACGTCCCGGTACAGCGGGGATGGACGACGGATGGCGCGCGCGAAAATGTCGGGCCGATCCTGGTAGCCGATCAGCAGCGCGTCGCGCATTCCCTGCGAAGTGACGAGCAGCGTCGGGGCGCCCGCGCGCTCGAGCAATGCGTTGGTGGCGACGGTTGTGCCGAGCCGCACTGAAGCCACGCGACGGCCGCAGGTGGCGCCGTGCCGTTCGAGCAGCAAGTCGATGCCGCGCAATGCCGGATCGGCAGGCCGATGCGGGTCCCGCGACAGGACCTTGCAGGTGTGCAGCGAACCATCCGGCGCGGTGCCGACCACGTCGGTGAACGTGCCGCCGCGATCCACGGCGAACGCCCAACCGACCGTTTCGCGTTGTGCAGTGTGCGGCAATCGAGACCGGCTCCCGTGCGGCAGCAACCAGCGTTGGTCAAGGGCTCCCGGAAGGCTCGTCCGGGCCTGCCAATATACCGTCAGATCAGTCTCCGGACGCATGGCATGATGTGGCCCATCATGCCGAAGCCCGCACGTCCTGCCCGACCTGCGCCTGCCGCGCGCGTGCCCGCGGACGTCGCAGAGAGGGAGCGTCGGATCGCGGCGATCGTCGGGGTCGTGCGCGGGATTCCTCGCGGCCGGGTGACGACGTACGGTGCCGTCGCGGCTCGCGCCGGACTCCCGCGCCAGGCCCGACTCGTTGGCAAGGTGCTGTCCGGCCTGCCACGGGACAGCGGGGTGCCGTGGCAGCGAGTCGTCGCGGCCGGTGGGCGCATTGCCTTTCCGGCAGGTTCGCCTGCGCGCGGCCGGCAGATTTCTTGCCTGCGCGCCGAAGGCATCGATGCGGCGCACGGACGCGTGGACCTGGCCCGGCACGGCTGGGGCGCAGCGGTGGGCGATCTGGACCAGCTGCTGTGGTCGGGTGAATGAGACCCAAGCCGCGTTACGCAGTGCGCGAAAGCCTTATCATGGCCGGCATGCGGACTGGAGCGCTTCCCGGATGACCGAGCGATACGTCGTTTTTTCCCACGGCAAGGACAGCGAGCCGTGGGGCAGCAAGATCGCAGCGATGGCAGAAATCGCGCGCGAGGAGGGATTCCACGTCGAATCCGTCGACTATCGCGGCATCGAGGATCCGCAGGCGCGCGTGACGCGACTGCTCGCGTTCTGCAAGGACCTGCGTGGATCGCTGGTGCTCGTCGGTTCGAGCATGGGCGGTTACGTGTCGGTGGCGGGTTCCTCGCTGCTGCAGGCACGTGGCATGTTCCTGTTGGCGCCGGCGCTCTACATGCCCGGTTACGAGAAATTCAGCCCGCGACCCGCGCACTGTCCGACGACCATCGTCCACGGTTGGCGCGACGAGGTGATCCCGGTCGACAACAGCATCCGTTTCGCGAAAGAGCAGAAGGCGACGTTGCACGTCGTCGATTCGGACCATCAGCTGCTCGACCAGATCCGCGCGATCAATCACTTCTTCGCGTATTTCCTCTTCCAGATCGATGAGTTCCACTGAGGGAAGGGGTTAGGGGATGGGGGTTGGGGGTTAGTCGGAGGTTCGGTTCAACTGGACGTCCACCACTGCACCTCCGACTAACCCCCAACCCCCATCCCCTAACCCCTTCCTATAGAATCCCCGCCCGGGCCCTTGCCCGGGGGAAGCATCATGTCTGTCGCTGCCAGGGTACCTCTCGCCGCCTTCGCGCTGTCGATGCTCGTCGCGTGCGGGTCGTCCGCACCGGATCCGAAAGATGATCCCGCAAGTGAGGCGGAAGCCCGGGAACTCGGCCGGGATACGGACGAGACGGTGCTGGACGACATGATCCAGACCCAGGACAGGGCGCGCGCCGTGGAAGGCGTGACCATGGACGCCAAGCGCAACCTCGACGAGGCGATCGACGCCCAGACGGGCGACGCGAGCGACGAGTCGGGCGGCAATTAGCGCCGCGCCGCGACCGCGGCGGAGCGAGACCATGCAGCGGATCACTGAACCTGAACTCATGGACGAGGCCGAGCAGGCGCGTGCCTATGCGATGGCCGACTTCGCCGAGCCCAATGAACGCTTCGTCGGCTATTTCGAGACGGAGTTTCCCGAACTTCAGACTGGCTCGGTGCTCGACCTCGGCTGCGGTCCGGGCGACATCGTGCTGCGCCTGGCTACTCGCCGTGCCGGACTCACCGTGCATGGCATCGACGGCTCGGCGGCGATGCTGCGGTTTGCCAGCGATAGCCTGCACGAATCCCCGGAACTCGGCGGCCGCGTGCAGTTCATCGAAGGATTGCTGCCGGGCGCCTCACTGCCGTTGCCGGCCTACGATGCCGTCATCAGCAACAGCCTGCTGCACCACCTGCACGATCCGGATGTGTTCTGGCGTGCGGTGCGCGAGGCGGGTGCCCCAGGCGCAGCTGTGCTCGTGATGGACCTGTTACGGCCGGCATCCGTGGCGGCGGCGCAGGCCATCGTCGACCAGTACGCCGCGAACGAACCGGACGTGCTGCGCCTGGACTTCCTCGCATCGCTTTGCGCCGCGTTCGAACCCGACGAAATCCGCGCCCAACTGCAGGCACACGGCCTCGACAGTTTCCGCGTCAGGACCGTCTCCGACCGGCATCTGCTCGTCACGGGCCGACTGCCACCGCGATGAGCGACTTCTCCGCCTTCGAGCGGCTTGCACTGCCGATCGTCCGCGGGCTGGTTGCCCTGTGGGTGCGGCCATCGGTGCTGCCCGACGATGCGAAGTGGCAGCACGGGACCGGTCGGGTTCCCGTGTACGCGCTCGAAAAGCGCAGCGTGATCGACCTCGCGGTGCTCGAGTACGTCTGTCGCGAGCGGGGCTTGCCGGATCCGCACCTGCCAGTCGGCGCCAAGGCCGTGCTGACGGATTCGTTGATCTTCCTCGAGCGTCGCACGGGTTTTTTCGGGCAGCGCATCGACCGCCGCATGCCCGAGGCACTGCGCGCGTTGACGGTCGCGGCTGGCGAGGACATTTCGTTCGACCCCGAGCTGATTCCAGTGAGCCTGTTCTGGGGCCGCGCCCCGGATCGTGAGCGCACGTGGTTCCGGCTGCTGATTGCCGAGGACTGGGACATTGGCGGGCGTTTCCGCAAGTTCCTCTCGCTGCTGATCAACGGCCGCAACCTGCTGGTGCTGTTCGGCGAGAGGATGCCAGTGCAGTCCGCCATGTCGGAGACGCGGGGCATGCCGCGCGGTCCGCGCCGGATGTGGCGCCAGCTGCGCATGCAGTTCCGCAACCAGCGCGCGGCGACGATCGGCCCCGACCTCTCGCATCGGCGCACGATCGTGACCGAAGTGCTGCGCACGCATGCGGTACGCGATGCGGTGCGCCAGGAAGTCCGGGACAAGAAAGTCTCGCGCCGCGACGCGCTGAAGGTGGCGCGCGGATACGCGTACGAGATCGCGGCCAACTATTCGCACGCGTTCGTCGTGTTTGCGTCGGGAATGCTCGGCCGTCTGTGGAACCGGCTCTACGACGGCGTCGAGCTCGCCAATTTTGCGAGCCTGCAGTCGGTCGACGAGGGCAGTGAAATCGTTTATGTGCCGTGCCACCGCAGCCACATGGACTACCTGCTGCTGTCGTATGTCGTGTACCACAAGGGTTATGCGGTTCCGCACATCGCGGCGGGTATCAACCTCAACATGCCGGTCATCGGCTCGCTGCTGCGACGTGGCGGCGCGTTCTTCCTGCGCCGCAGTTTCAGCGGCAACGCGACGTACTCGGCCGTGTTCTCCCGTTACCTGGGCGCGATGATGGCGCGCGGCCACTCGCTCGAGTATTTCATCGAAGGTGGCCGCAGCCGCACGGGGCGCCTGATGCAGCCCAAGACAGGCATGCTCGCGATGACCGTGCGCGCCTACGTGCGCAAGCCGGTGCGCCCCGTCGTGTTCGTGCCTATTTACTTCGGCTACGAGCGCCTCGTCGAGGGCCGCACCTACATCGGCGAGTTGGCCGGACGGCCGAAGGAGAAGGAATCGGTCATCGGCATGTTGCGCACGCTGCCCGAACTGCGCAGCCGCTTCGGCAAGGTCTACGTCAGCTTCGGCGAACCACTGCCGCTCGACGACCTCCTCGCACACCACGTGCCGGGCTGGGATCGGCAGCAACCGGTCACGGAAGAAAAGCCCGCCTGGCTGTCGCCGCTCTGCGTCGACCTGGCCCACCAGATCATGACGCGTATCAACGCCGCCGCGTGCGTGACGCCGGTCAACCTGATGGGCACGGTGCTGCTCGCGACGCCGCGGCAGCGCATGGGCGAGGCCGACCTGGCCCGGCAGCTCGAGCTGTATGCGTCACTGATGCGGCAGGCGCCGTATTCGCCGCGCGTCTGGGTCACGCCGCTCGATGGCCAGACGATGATCCGGCACTGCGACTCGCTGCGCATGCTTTACCGGCAAGCGCATCCGCTCGGCGACATTGTCGGCATGTCCGAATCGACCGCCGTGCTGTCGAGCTACTACCGCAACAACGTCCTGCATCTGCTGCTGATGCCTTCGTTGCTGGCGAGCGCCTTCCTCAACAATACTTCCGTGCGGCGGGTCGACCTGCTGCGATTGGCGGGCCGCGTCTATCCGTACGTCGCGGACGAGTACTTCCTGCACTGGCGCGAGCACGAGTTGCCGGCGGTGGTCGACGAGTTGCTCGAGGACCTGCTCAACCACGGCTTGCTCACGGCCTCGGACGATCGCAGCGAATGGCGGCGGCCGGCCGCCGAATCGAGCGAAGCCGTGCAGCTGTCGGTGCTGGCGCGCATCAGCGTGCCGATCCTCGAGCGCTATTACCTGGCAATCTCCCTGCTGCTGCGCGCGGGCAGCGGGCGCCTGACACAGGAAGCGCTCGAGCGGCAGTGCCAGCTGACCGCGCAACGCATGGCGATGCTGTACGAACTCAACTCACCCGAATTCTTCGACCGCGCGCTGTTCGGAAATTTCGTCGGGCGCCTGCGCGCGCGCAACGTCGTCAGCGAGGCCGCCGAGGGCAAGCTCGTGTTCGATGCGAAGGTGCTCGAGGCGGTGGCCTCGGATGCGCAGTTCGTGCTGCACGAGCAGATCCGCAACTCGATACTGCAGGTCGTGCATCGCTGACGACGAGCCGCCGGGGTTCGGTGCTGGCGGGATCTCGTTCGTGTCGGTTTACCCGCCCGTAGCGCCCGTCGATTCCGTCGGGGCTGGCGTCACCGCGGTGCCTGGCCCCATGGAGTTGTGGCGGACTGCGTCGAGTTGCGCCTGGGCCCGTGCCTTCGCCGCATCGTGCGCCTGTTCCGCCTGCGTCTTGCAGTTGGCCTGCGCGTCGCCGCTCAACGCTTCGCAAGCTTCGTCGGCTACCTTGCGATCGCCATCCGCTCTCGCCATTGCGGCGGCATATTCTGCCTCCGCACGATCGTCCATGCTGCCACCGGCTGCTGCGAGCAGATCCGCCTCCTGTTCCGCAACGCTCTCGTTCGCGTCCTGCCGTGCCTCGGCGACGTCTTCGCGTACTTCCTGCGCGGACTCCTGCCGGTTGCATCCGGCGGCGCCGAGCGCAAGGCCCAGGACCGCGGCAGTGATGAACATTGTCTTGCTGGCCATGTTGATACTCCGTGTAAGTCGCGGCGCCGCAGCGCGCCAAGCGCATGATGGCCCAAGCCCGTCAACCGCAACTCCGGACAACCGCTGCAACTGCCGCAGGATTTGTCCTACGGTCTTCTGATCGTCCGGCGCGGCGGCTCCGGCGGTCGCCATGCCTCTGCGCGATCGCATTCAGTCCTCGAACTTCTTCTGGCGCAACACCTTCACTTTGCCGCGCTGCGTCTTGCCCTCGAGGCGCTTCACCTTCGATGCACGCGTCGGCCTCGTCTTGCGGCGAGGCTTGGGTTCGACCAGGGCTGCCACGATCATCGTGCGCAGCCGCTCGAGTGCATCCGCGCGATTCTGTTCCTGTGAACGCAGACGCTGCGCATCGATGACGATCATTCCCGCGTCCGTCATGCGGCGTCCCGCGAGACGCTTCAGTCGTGCGCGTGCGTTCGGCCATAGCTCGTTCCAGAGCGCTGAATCGAAACGCAGCTCGACGGCGTTGGAGACCTTGTTGACGTTCTGGCCGCCCGGTCCCGATGCACGCACGGCGCGGAACTCGATCAGGTCGTCCGGAATCGAAAGCGATTCGTTGATTGCGAAGGGCACCGCCCGCTCTCAGTCGCGCGGGGCGACGGGCGAGGCGGGTGCCATCTCGACGCGGATCTCGCGCTGCGCAACCGGAATCGTGACGCCGTTTTCCCTGAACAGTCGCCAGATGCGGCGGTTCACGTCGGACCGGACGTTGTTGACGCCTTCCTGCGGATCCGGGATCCAGAAGCGCAGCTCGAGCTCGATGCCGTGGTCGCCGAATCCGATCAGGCGTGAAACCGGCGCCGGCTCGTGCAGGATGCGGGGATGTCCGTCGGTGGCCTGCAACAGCAGTTTCATCGCGACTTCGGGGTCGTCCTTGTAGCTCACGCGGATCGGCAGCTTCAGCCGCACGCGAGGGTCCGTGTAGCTCCAGTTGATCACCGGGTTGGTGATCAGGTGCTGGTTCGGCACCAGGGTCTCGACGCCATCGCGGTCGCGCACGACGACGTAGCGGCCACGCAGTTCCTCGACCCAGCCGAACCCTTCGGTCGCGGTGCCCGTGGTGCCGGTGAAACTGATGACGTCGCCCGGCTTGATCGAGCGGTCCATCAGCAGCACGAAGCCGCTGACGAAATTGGCCGCGATGCTCTGCAGGCCGAAGCCGAGGCCGATGCCGATCGCGCCCGTGAGCACGTTCAACGTCGTCAGGTCGAGGCCTGCTGCATTCAGCCCGACCAGCACGGAGAGTCCGACCAGGAATGCCTGCACGAACTTCGCGATGCCGATGCGCATCGTCGGGGCGAGCGCGTCGAGCTTCAGCACGTGGCGCTCGAGCCAGCGCGAAATCCACAGCGCGAGCAGCACGAAGACACTGACGGTGACCAGCAGCTTCATCACCGACCAGACGGAGATGCGCGTCTTGCCCGCCTGCATGCCGATGCCGTCGAGGGCGCGGATGACCTCGTCGCCCCAGCCCAGCAGGTGCAGCGAGAGAAAGATCCAGATCACGCCGGTGATCGCGGCGCCCCAGCCCTTGAGCCGGGCGCGGGTACCGAGCGACACGCGCAGCACGTAGATGACCACCCTGATCAGCAGCAGCAGCCCGATCAGCTGCACCGCCACGTCCACCATACCGGCCTGCAGCCCCGACGCGTGCAGCAGGCCGTCGACTGCGGCCAGGATCATGAGGGTCAGGGCCGGTGGCGCGCCGACGAAGAGCAGTTCGCGCGCGCGGTCGGGCAGGTTTTCGGGCTCAGGCGAGACCGTGATGTGCGAGCGGGCGTGGATGGCGGCCCACCAGCCGAGCAGCAGCGCGCCGGCGATGACAACCAGCTGCAGGAAGTTTTCGGGCTGTTGCAGGGTTGCCAGGGCGTCCCCGATCACCTGCAGCTGGGTTTTCATCCGGTCACGCGTTGAGGTCCGGGATCAGCTGGCTCTCGAGGCGGGCGATCTGGTCCTTCAGCAGGAGCTTGCGTTTCTTCAGCCGGCGCAGCTGTACCTGGTCCACGTAGAGGTCGAGCTGCAGGCGATGGATCACGTCGTCGAGGTCGCGATGCTCGATGCGCAGGCCCCGCAATCGGTGCAGGTTCTGGAACGTCTCGGTGTCGACGTTGTCCGTCTGTTCAGCCATCGCAGGCGCTGTTCGTGGTCCGGTACGGGGCAGCTACTTTAGCCCCCGGCCGCGCAAAAAGGGAGCTAGTCCAGCCCGATGGTCTCCACACGCTGCCCGAACATCACGACGAACCCCTGCTGCCGGGTATTGCCGTCGAGCGTGTAATCGAAGAGATAGGTACGCTCGAAGGCCAGCCGCCCGCCGGCGGCCCGCACGACCTTGATCGACCGGAAGGCGACGGTCCCGTCGAGCAGGATGCCTCCCGTCGCAACGCACGTTTCACGGGCTGCGTCGTTGGCCCGCTCACGTGCACCGAGCGCGTCGTGCCAGAACAGCACGAAGCCGCTGAAGGCGATGCACAGGAGCAGCAGGCTCCACGAGAGTTCCACGGTGGGCGGGGCTCAAAACAGCTTGTGCCAGTGGCGGGAGGCGTCGCCGTACGCCAGGAAATGCGGGTTCAACAGTGTGTCGCGCTCGTTGTAGCGCAGGGGCAGGCCATCCAGCGTCGTCACCGACCCGCCGGCCGCCTCGACCACCGCCTGCGCAGCCGCGGTGTCCCATTCGCAGGTCGGTCCCAGGCGCGGGTAGAAGTCGGCCGTCCCCTCGGCGACCAGGCAGAACTTGAGCGAGCTGCCCATCGGCCGCATTTCGTGCGCGCCGATCCGCTCGAGCACGCTGTCGAGCGAGTCGCCGCGATGCGAGCGGCTGCCGACGATCACGAGCGGGTCCGCGGCGGGGTGACGTACCTGGATAGGCTGCGCAACGCCACCCTCGTGCGCGACGAACGCGCCGGCGCCTGCGACGCCGTAGTAAACGAGGTTGAGCACGGGCGCCGCCACTACGCCGAGGACGGGCTTGTGGTCACGGACCAGCGCGACGTTGACCGTGAACTCGCCGTTGCGGTTGATGAACTCCTTGGTGCCGTCGAGTGGATCGATCAGCCAGAAATCGCTCCACCGGTGCCTGACGTCCGGTGCTTGCTCGGCTGCCGACTCTTCCGAAAGCACGGGGATGTCCGGGGTGAGCTGGCGCAGCCCGGCGCTCAGGATGTCGTGCGCGGCGCGGTCCGCGCGCGTAATCGGCGAATCGTCGGCTTTGTATTCGACGTCGTGGCCGGAAGCGTAGACCTCGAGGATCGCGGTGCCGGCGGCGTCGACGATCCGCAGCACTTCGGGCAGCAGCGACGCAGGGTCGCGGGTTACGGCAGTGTTCAAGCTCATCTCCCGGTGATGGACGGCCGTATCATACCGGCCTCGCCCACCTGCTTGCGTCGTCCAGACACCCTGCGCCGATGTCCTCCTTCCCGATCCCCGAATGGTCCCGCGTCGACGTCGTGTGCCTCGACATGGACGGCACCGTCCTCGACCTGCATTTCGACAACCTGTTCTGGCTCGAGGTGCTGCCACGGCGCTGGGGTGAGGCACGCGGCCTCGATCACGCTGCGGCGATGGCGCAGCTGCGGCCGCGGTTCGACGCCAAGCGAGGCACGCTCGACTGGTACTGCGTGGATCACTGGAGCGACGAACTCGGGCTCGACATTCCGGCGCTCAAGCACGAACTGCGCGACGAGATCCGCTACCTCGATGGCGCTGCGGACTTCCTTGACCTGCTGCGGGGCCTCGGCAAGCGCGTGCTGCTGACGACCAATGCGCACCCGCTCAGCCTGCAGGTAAAGGACTCGCAGACACAGCTGTCGCGGCACTTCGACGAACTCGTGTCCTCGCACGAATTCGGCGTGCCGAAGGAACGTCCGGAGTTCTGGGTGGAACTCGCGCGCAGGCACGATGTGCCGCTCGCTCGTACCTTGTTCGTGGACGACAGCGCGGCCGTGCTGCAGGCAGCACACCAGGCGCAAGTGGGCTGGATCTATCAGGTGCTGCAGCCGGACTCGACGCGTCCGCCGCATTCCCCGGTCGCGGGCATCGCCGGGCTGCGCAGGCTGGCAGACCTGCGGGATTCCGTCCTGGATCAGCTCTCTGCCGGCGCGGGGCCGGAATCACCGCCGCCCTGAGGCGCAGTGGTGCTTTCGCCATGCGGGCCGCCCGAACGTCCGCGTCCGCCGCGACGACGACGCGAGCGGGGAGCGCCGTTTTCGCCGTCGCCCGCGGGAGTGGGCTGCCGGGGTGCAGGTTCTGCTCTGGCGCCGTCTCCCGCAACCGCGGGAGAGGGTTGGGGATTGGGCCTTGGCGAGGGCCTGCTCGACGATGAATGCCCATCCCGACGCGGACCGCCACCGCTGCTGCCGCTGCGACTGCGTCCGCCACCGCCACCACCGCTGCGCGGCGGGCCGCTGCGTCCACCGCGTCCACCACCACCGCTGCCCCCGCGCGAACCACCGCCCGGACCGCTGAAGCGACGGCGCTCGTAGCGCGGCACGGTGATCTCCGCGAGCAGTTCCTGCGCCACGGAGGCGACCGCAATCTTGCGCCCGATGTAGTCCTCGATGTCCGGCAGCGACTGCACGTAGTCCTCGCAGCCGAGGCTGATGGCGTCGCCCTCGGCGCCCGCCCGCGCGGTCCGGCCGATGCGATGCACGTAGTCTTCCGGGTCCTGCGGCAGGTCGTAGTTGAAGACGTGGCTGACGTCGGGGATGTGCAGGCCGCGCGAAGCGACGTCCGTCCCGATCAGGATCGCGAGTTCGCCGCTGTGGAAGTCGCGGATCATGCGCAGGCGCTTGTTCTGCGGCACGTCGCCGGAGATCGCCTCGGCGTTGAAGCCGTTGGCCTTGAGCATCGCCTCGAGTTCTTCGGCGCCACGGCGCGTGTTGACGAAGATCATCGTGCGGTGCGGGTCCATCTGCTTCAGCAGGCCCACCAGCAGGCGCGGCTTCTCGTCCATCGACGGGTAGTAGACGACCTGGCGCACGCGATCGACCGTCATCTTGTCGGGTTCGATGCGCACGAGTTCCGGGTCGTTCATGTGCTCGAACGCCAGTTCGAGCACGCGCTGCGCGAGCGTCGCGGAAAACAGCAGGTTGAGCCGCTGATCCGGCGCCGGCAGGCGCCGCATGATGTAGCGGATGTCGGTGATGAAGCCGAGGTCGAACATGCGGTCGGCTTCGTCGAGGATCAGGACCTGCACGGCGCGCAGGTCGAACACGCGCTGCTTGTAGAAGTCGATGAGGCGGCCAGGCGTGCCGATCAGCACGTCGACGCCTTCTTCGAGGATCCGGCGCTGTTTCTCGTAGTCGACGCCGCCGAAGGCCAGGCCGAGCGTCAGGCCCGTGTACTGGCCGAGGATCTCGGCGTCGTGATGGATCTGCACGGCGAGCTCGCGCGTCGGCGCGATGATCAACGCGCGCGGGGCGTTGACGGGACGATCGGCTGGAGCCTCTTTCCGCAGCAGGTTCGAATACATCGCAACGAGAAACGCGGCGGTCTTGCCGGTGCCGGTCTGGGCCTGTCCTGCGATGTCGAATCCGGCGAGCGCGCGCGGCAGCGTTTGCGCCTGGATCGGGGTGCAGCGCTCGAAGCCGGCGTCGGCGATGCCGCGGGCGAGCGATTCAGGCAAGTGGAGGTGAGTAAACGAAATGTCGCTGAGGTGAGTGTCTGACATCGGTCCCGGATCGGCGCATGTGGCCTTGCAAATTACGGAAAAGCGGGTTCAAATAACAGGAACGCGGAACAATCCGCTCCCGCCTGAGCATGTCGCCGGCCGATCGGGCCTGAGTCCCGGTTCCACCATAACGGTGAACCTGACCGGCGGACCCGGCGCAACGGAATCCCCTTAGAACTCCAGTCAACGGCCAGCAATCTCGATAGTTTGCCCTACGCGGACCCCTGCCGTCACCCGATTCCGGGGACGCACACAAACCCCTCAAGAAAGTACCAAGTGCCCAAATACCCTTTTCAGCCAGCGGAGGTAATCTCTGGTGAGCCAGCAGATCGTTCACGTCTCGGACTCGAGCTTCGAGCAGGACGTATTGAAGTCGAATGTCCCCGTCCTTCTGGACTTCTGGGCTGAGTGGTGCGGACCATGCAAGATGATCGCACCGATTCTGGATCAGATAGCGGCGGAGTACGCGGGGAAGGTCCTCGTCGCGAAGATGAACGTGGACGAGAACCCCAAAACCCCAATGAAGTTCAGCGTCAGAGGCATCCCAACTCTGATCCTGTTCAAGAACGGTCAGCTGCAAGGCCAGAAGATCGGCGCGGTCCGCAAGGGCGACGTCGTGGCTTTTCTGGACAGCAACCTGTGAGAGGTTACCTGGGCAACCCTAACCGCAACCGCCAGGGCGGAAACAAGCGCGGTCGTGGTGGTGGCCCAGACGGTAATCGTGGCCCGCGGCAGGACGAACTGCCGCCGGACGATTACATGATGGAAGGCGACGACCTCGACGTCATCAGCCCGGCCGAGCTGGAAGCCAGCCGCAAGTCGATGAACCTGAGCGAGCTCAAGCACAAGCCGATCCCGAAGCTGCTCGAGCTCGCCCAGTCGATGGGCCTCGAGAACCTGGCCCGCTCGCGCAAGCAGGACATCATCTTCTCGATCCTGAAGGCGCATTCGCGCAACGGCGAAAGCATCTACGGTGACGGCGTGCTCGAGATCCTGCAGGACGGCTTCGGCTTCCTGCGCTCACCCGAACAGTCGTACCTGGCGGGTCCCGACGACATCTACATCAGCCCGTCGCAGATCCGCCGCTTCAACCTGCGCACCGGCGACACGCTTTCCGGCCTGATCCGCCCGCCGAAGGACGGCGAGCGTTACTTCGCGCTGCTGAAGGTCGGCGAGATCAACTTCGATTCGCCGGACAATGCGCGCAGCAAGGTCCTGTTCGAGAACCTCACGCCGCTGCATCCTACGCGCCGTTTCAAGCTCGAGCGCGGCACGGGCAGCACCGAAGACCTCACCGCGCGCATGATCGACCTGATCGCGCCGCTCGGTAAGGGCCAGCGCGGCCTGATCGTTTCGCCGCCGAAGGCCGGCAAGACGATGCTGCTGCAGAACATCGCCAATTCGATCACCGGCAACCACCCCGAGGTGTACCTGATCGTGCTGCTCATCGACGAGCGGCCCGAGGAAGTCACCGAAATGACGCGCACCGTGCGCGGCGAAGTCGTCTCGTCGACGTTCGACGAACCGGCCAGCCGTCACGTGCAGGTCGCGGAGATGGTAATCGAGAAGGCCAAGCGCCTGGTCGAGCACAAGAAAGACGTGGTCATCCTGCTCGACTCGATCACGCGCCTCGCGCGCGCCTACAACACCGTCGTGCCGAGTTCCGGCAAGGTGCTGACGGGCGGCGTGGACGCCAACGCGCTGCAGCGGCCGAAGCGCTTCTTCGGCGCCGCACGCAACATCGAAGAGGGCGGCAGCCTGACGATCCTCGCCACCGCGCTGATCGACACCGGTTCGCGCATGGACGACGTGATCTACGAAGAGTTCAAGGGCACGGGCAACAGCGAAATCCACCTCGATCGCCGCATTGCCGAAAAGCGTGTCTACCCGGCGTTCAACATCAACCGCTCCGGCACGCGCCGCGAGGAATTGATCACGTCGTCGGAA
Source organism: uncultured Pseudomonadota bacterium (assembly GCA_963748985.1). Lineage (GTDB taxonomy): Bacteria > Pseudomonadota > Gammaproteobacteria > Steroidobacterales > Steroidobacteraceae > RPQJ01. Next base: position 24,710 of record CAVVKQ010000004.1, on the reverse strand, counting down.
GAACTGCAGAAGATCTGGATCCTGCGCAAGCTCCTGCACCCGATGGACGAACTGGCGGCCGCGGAATTCCTCATCGACAAGATGAAGGACACCAAGACCAACGGTGAGTTCTTCGAGGCGATGAAGCGCTGACCGCGCAGTCGGAGCGCGTCCGGGGCATCGTCGCGATGCTCGTGTCCGTGGCCTGCTTTTCGGTCATGGACTCGATGCTCAAGCTCCTGTCGGAGCACTACCCCTCGCTGCAGGTGGCATACCTCCGCGCAGCGTCGTCGCTGCCGTTCGTCCTTGCCGTCATCGCCATCCGCGGACGGCTCGGGCGGATCCGGCCCGTCAACATCCGGCTGCACCTGCTGCGCGGCGCACTCTCGGTGCTGATGCTGTACAGCTTCATCACCGCCGTGCGTGAGTCCTCGCTCGCCACCACCTATTCCATCTTCATGTGCGCGCCGCTGCTCGTCGCGGCGCTGTCCGTGCCGATGCTGAAGGAAAAGGTCGTCAGCGGTCAGTGGTTTGCCATTGCGGTTGGCCTGTCGGGCGTGCTCCTGATGCTGGGGCCGGTCGACGGCAAGTGGCTGTCGGCGGGCTCGCTGTGGGCCATCGTTGCGTTGGGGACCTATGCCCTCGCGGTGGTCTCGCTGCGGCTGCTGTCGCGCACCGATTCCACCGAGAGCATGGTGCTCGGGTTCACGCTGCTGCTGCTGATCGGTGCGGGCCTGCTGGCGATTCCGGGCTGGCAGCCGATCCAGTGGGGCAGGGACCTCGCGCTGATCCTCGGTGTCGGCATCATGGGTTCCATCGGCCAGAACTTGATCACGGTCGCCTTTCGCAGCGCCCCGGCTGCGGTCGTCGCGCCGTTTGAATACACCGCCATGCTGTGGGGTGTGCTGCTCGACGTCGCCATCTGGAGCGTGTATCCGAGTGCGCTGACGCTGGTCGGCGCGTCCATCGTCATCGGCGCGGGGCTGTACCTGATCCAGCGCGAGCGGCGGCAGGCGGCCGTTGCGACGGAAGCCTCCACACAGCATTAGTTCGTTGCGCGCCGCGGTGTTATTGAGGACGCCGGAGTGCCAGGGCGGTCGATCCGGGGCCTTTCCCAGGGCTTGGAAAGGCAGACACGCGCGGGTTGCAAGCGGTCGATCCGGGGCCTTTCCCAGGGCTTGGAAAGGCAGACACGCGCCCTGGGAAAGGCCCCGGATCGACCGCCTGCGATACGGCGCCTGAGCAATGTTTTCGGGCGGGCCCGAAAGCATTGCACGGCGCAGTAGCGTCACCGTAGGCATACCGCAGCAGTTTGCGCAGTCGTCGCCGCCTGGATCAGGCGTGGCCGGGCCGCGGTATTCCCTGCGACGAGGTCCTGAGTCATCATCGCCGTAACAGGGCGCGTCCGGATGCCGCCACTTGTGCCGGCAATGTTTGCCTGCAAGAAGAACAACGCGGGAGATTCGTCAAATGAACAAAGCACGCAGGACCATAATCGTGTTCGCGGGTTGCGCCTGCGCAGCGGGTGCCGGTGCAGTGGATCCCGGCAATCACGAAGGTGCGACGAAGAGCGATGTGGCCCGGGTCACCGCGCCGCAATTCTCGCCCTACGCTGGCCGCAACTATCCGACGCGTGTCTTCTGGGGCGACACCCACCTGCACACGTCGATCTCGGTCGATGCCGGCACCATGAACCGGGTTGGACAGGAAGATGCTTTCCGGTTTGCACGCGGCGAGGAAGTCACGAGCACCGGTGGCCTGCGCGCCAGGCTCGCGCGACCGCTCGACTTCCTCGTCATCGCGGACCACGCGGAAATGTACGGGCTCATGCCGCAATTGCTCAGCGGCGACCCCGAGGTGCTCGCCACCGACGCCGGCAGGAGATGGCACACGGCGCTGACGTCCGGCAACAACGACACGATCTTCGCCACGGCGATGGAAATCGTCGCTTCGCTTTCGGGCAAGGAGGCGCCGATCAAGAGCGACAAGGCGGTGCGCAATGCATGGCAGGCGTACACGGCGCTCGCCGACAAGTACAACGAGCCCGGCCGCTTCACCGCACTGATCGGGTTCGAATGGACGGCGATCGGCGGCGACAACCTTCATCGCAATGTGGTGTTCCGCGGCAATTCCAGCATTGCGAACCGCACCGTGCCGTATTCGCAGTTCGACAGCCAGAACCCCGAGGACCTCTGGCGTTTCCTGGCCGACTTCGAACAGCGCAACGCCGCGGAAGTGCTGGCGATCCCGCACAACGGCAACCTCAGCAACGGCCGCATGTTCACGGTCGAGACGTTCGACGGCCAGCCGCTCACGAAGGAGTTGGCGGCACTGCGCGCGCGGTTCGAAACTGTCATTGAGGCCACGCAGATCAAGGGCGACAGCGAATCGCACCCGTACCTGTCACCGAGCGACGAGTTCGCCGACTATGAGAAGTGGGACAAGTCCAACCTCAACGGCACCGAGGCCAAGAAGCCCGAGATGCTGAAGTTTGAGTACGCGCGCGAAGCGCTGAAGACGGGCCTGTCGCTCGAGCGCACGCTGGGGGTGAATCCGTTCAAGTTCGGCATGCTCGGTAGCACCGACGCACACACGTCGCTCACTGCGGTCGAGGAAGACAACTTCTTCGGCAAGCACTCGGGCGTCGAGCCGGGACCGCATCGCTGGGAACACGTCGTGATCGAGGCGCCCGATCCCAAGTTCACCATCCATGGTTGGCAGCAGGCGGCTGCAGGTTATGCGGGCGTCTGGGCCACCGAGAACACGCGCGAGGCCATCTTCGATGCACTGAAGCGCAAGGAAACCTACGCCACGACCGGCCCGCGCATGGTGGTGCGATTCTTCGGCGGATGGGAGTTCAACGCGGACGACGCCCGCTCGCGCCTGCCGGCCGCTGTGGGTTACGCCAAGGGCGTGCCGATGGGGGGTGACCTGCGCAAGGCACCTGCAGGCAAATCGCCCACGTTCCTGGTGGCCGCGCTCAAGGATTCGTACAGCGGTAACCTCGACCGCATCCAGATCATCAAGGGCTGGCTGGACCAGGACGGCAAGACGCACGAAAGAGTCCATGACGTCGCCTGGAGCGGTGGCCGCAAGGTCGGCGCGAACGGCAAGGTGCCGCCAGTCGGCAATACGGTAAACGTGGCGAAGGCGACCTGGACGAATACCATCGGCGCGCCGGAACTCAGCACGACCTGGACCGATCCAGATTTCGATGCGAAGCAGCCCGCTTTCTACTACGCGCGCGTCATCGAGATTCCGACGCCGCGCTGGACGGCGTACGAGGCACTGCGTTACGGGGTGAAGATGACGGCGGACGTGCCGATGACGGCGCAGGAGCGCGCCTACACGTCGCCGATCTGGTACACGCCGTAGGAAGGACAAGAAGGACAGGAAGGACAGGAAGGACAGGAAGTCGAGGAGGTCGTCGAAGGCGAGTCGTCCTGTGCCGTCAAACGATACCGGCAGTTCCCGTCGTAGCCTGCGGTCGTTCCGCGGCCTTGCGCCTGCGGTAAGCCGATTGCCGGTAGGCACTGATCGGATCTGCGGCGCCGCCCGCCTCGACACGCCACATGGCGATCAGTGGCCGCACGTCCGTTTCGTACGCGCGCTTCAGGGTCTGGTGCGCCATCAGCGCGTCGTTGTCAGCCTGATACTGGGCCAGTGCCGTGCGGTCCACGAGGCATGCACGTGCGTAGCTGCCGGCGATGTGGTCAGCGCTCGACATCAGGCTCTCGATCGGATCGGTCACGTTGTGCGACTGGTCGATCATGTAGGCGGGACGGGACCATGAACTGTCCGCGATCTCGCGCGCCACCAGCTCGTTGAATATCAGGAACAGTTGCAGCGGATTGATGGACCCGGAATCCAGGTCATCGTCGCCGTACTTGCTGTCGTTGAAGTGAAAGCCGCCGAGCTTGCCCTGTGCGCTGAGTCGCGCGACGATCAATTCGATGTTTACTGACGGGGCGTGATGGCCGAGGTCGACGAGGCAGCGCGCCCTGGGACCAAGGGCATTGGCGGCCAGCAGACTCGAACCCCAGTCCTGGATGACGGTCGAGTACAGCGCCGGCTCGTAGAGCTTGTGTTCGATCAGGAGTTGCCAGTCGTCGGGCAGGGCTGCATAGATCGATCGCGCGCTTTCGAGGTAGCGCTCGAAGGCGCCCTGGAAGTCCTGCTGCCCGGGCAGGTTGGAGCCATCGCCAATCCATAGCGTCAGCGCGTGTGAGCCGAGCGTGCGGCCGGCCTCGATCACCTCGAGATTGTGGGCAACTGCTTGCGCGCGGGTGCCCGGAGACACGTGGGTCAGGCTGCCGAACTTGTACGAGAACTTCTGCCCGGGCTGGTCCTGGAAGGTATTCGAGTTCACGGCGTCGAAGCCGAGCCCGCGTGCCGTCGCATACGCTCGCAACGCCCGCAGGTCGTCGGTCCGGTCCCATGGGAAGTGCACTGACACTCGTGGCGTGCAGCGCACGAGCTGCTGGACGACGGCGCAGTCTTCGAATTTCTCGAATACGTTGCGCGGCTCGCCGGGGCCAGGATAACGGGCAAAGCGCGTCCCGCCTGTACCGACTGCCCAGCTCGGCAACGCGATTTCCAGGGCAGCCACGCGCGCCTTGACGGTGTCCAGGTCGAGGCCGCTCCGTGCCAACTGCTCGCCCAGGTGTTCATAGTCCCGACGCAGTGCTTCCGCGCATGCGGCGTTATGTTCGCCGATCAAAGCACGATCAATCGGTAACTCGTCGGTCATGTTGGCGGCTCCACGGACATCTCAGCGGACGAACGCGGCGGCGTTGCCCGCATCGACGTTGATGATGTTGCCGGTCGACTTGGCCGACTGGTCGCCCGCGAGAAAATAGACGGCGTGCGCGATGTCCTCGGGTAGCACGGGTCGGCCAAGCACGCTCCGCCTGGCGTAATAACTCTCCAGGTCGCTTTCGTCCACGCCATAGGCCGCGGCGCGTTCGCGGCGCCAATCGCCGTTCCATATGCTGGAGCCACGCAGCACGGCGTCCGGGTTGACGGTGTTGACGCGGATGCCGAACGGGCCTCCCTCGAGCGCCAGACAGCGCGCGAGATGCAGCTCCGACGCCTTCGCGGCGCAGTACGCCGCTGCGTTCGGGGAAGCCGCAAGCGCATTCTTGCTGCCGACGAACACAATCGAGCCTCCCAGTGCCTTCATCATGCCAAACGCGCTGCGGCTTGCGAGGAAGTAGCCCGCGGAGAGCACGTCGAAAATATGCTGCCACTGCTCCAGCGTCGTGTCCTCGATCGCAGCCGATGATGCAATGCCGGCGCTGGCAACCATGATGTCGAGGCCGCCGTATTCCTGTGCCACGAACTCGAACGACGATCTTACGGCCGCTTCATTGGTCACATCGAGCGGGAATTGGCGCACGGTATCGGTGCCGAAGCGGGCTGTTAAGTCATCGTGCGCACGCGTGAGTTCCTCGGCGTTGACGTCGGTCAACACGACGCAGGCGCCTTCCGCGAGGAAACGCTCCGCGGTAGCGCGACCGATGCCGCTCGCGGCCCCGGTGATGTAGGCGATCCGTCCTGCGAGGGAACGCGGCGGCGGCAAGCGCTTCAGTTTCGCCTCCTCCAGCGGCCAGTACTCGATCGCGAACGCCTCACCCTCGTCCAGCCCGACGTAGCTGTCTATGCCAGACGCGCCGCGGATGACGTTGACCGCATTGCCGTAGAACTCACCCGCAATGCGAGCGGTCGCCTTATCCCGCGCGAAGGTCATCATGCCGACACTTGGCACCAGGAACACGACGGGGTTCGAGTCGCGCATGACCGGACTGTCTGCGCGACGGTGACGTTCGTAGTAGGCGCGATACTGCTCGCGGTATTCGGCCACCGCTGCCTGCAGCCGCGTGTCGAAATCTGCGGCGTCCGGGTCGAGGTCCACGACTAGTGGCCGGATCTTGGTGCGGAGGAAGTGATCCGGGCAGGAGGTGCCGAGCGCTGCGAGTTCGGCGAGCCGCGCGGACCCTACGAATTCGAGGATCTCGGGCGAATCGTTGAAGTGACCGACCTTGCGCGAGGAGTCGCTGATCGCCGCGCGAATGCTCTGCATCATGCGTCCGGCACGAATCCGTCGGTCCACGGCGGGAATCGCCTCCCGCACGACCGGGCCAAAGGGGCTGGGGCGAGACGCGCGCGCGAGGTGCTTGGCGGCGCGTGCGATCATCTCGATCGTGGTTGCGTAGCACTCGCTCGAACTGGCGCCCCAGGTGAACAGGCCGTGGCCGGCCAGGATCAGGCCACGAAATCCGGGCTTGGCAGCGGCCGCGCGCATCTTCAGAGCCAGGTCGAATCCCGGTCGCTGCCAGGGTACCCAACCCAGCTCACCGCCGAATACGTCAGCGGTCAGGCGCTGGGAGTCGGCAGCGGCGGCAATGGCGATCACGGAGTCGGGGTGCACGTGGTCAACGTGGGTATAGGGGAGAAACGCATGGGCCGGCGTCTCGATGCTGGCGGGTCGCGGATTCAGGTCGAACGTGCAGTGCGCAAGCAAATCGGCCATTTCGTCCTGCTGAGCGATGCCGCTGTAGCGGGCCTCGAGCGCCAGGACCCTGTCAAGGTAAACGGTCGCGAAGCCACCGAGTCCCATTGAGCCTAGGTCACCACCCGAACCCTTGATCCACAGGACTTCCACGGGCTCGCTCGTGAGCGGATCCCGCTCCGTGATCTTTGCCGACGTGTTGCCGCCGCCGAAGTTCGTGACCGTGAGGTCCGAACCGAGAAGGTTGGAACGGTAAAGCAGCTGCTGCTGCTCGTTCATCGTGGCGGCGCGCGCTGGGTCCCAGCGATGTTCCGGAGTTCTCATTTGCAACCCGTCTCCTGCAAGCGGGCCAACGATCGGCTACGAACGGGAAGGCGTTTCAATACAGTAGCAGCGGGATTTGTCAAAAACAATCATAAACAAGCAAATGCAGTCAGATATACAATCGGTCCGTGGGTTGTGACGCGCAAAATGGGCGCACATGTCTGACGTCCCGCCGCTGGTGTGGCCTGCGGTGCGAGGTTAAGGTTTCGTACTGAGCATTTCACGCAGGCTGCCAAGGGACAATCGCTCATGCATGAACGAGAACGATGGCGGGCCATCCTTGCGGCGCTGCAACGCAACCAGATCGTCACCGTTCGCGGACTGGAGGAGCAGCTGCAATCGAGCTCTGCCACCATCCGGCGCGATCTTTCGCAGCTCGAGGCCCTCGGCAAGCTGCGCCGGGTACATGGCGGTGCCGAGAACCTCGATCAGGGCGGCCCACAGCAGCTTGTCGGACAGCAGGGGTTCGAGCAGAGCCGGTCCGTGCAGGTGCGTCAGAAACAAGCGATCGCACGGCGTGCGGCAGAGATGTGTGTCGACGGCGAGCCAATCATAATCGACGGCGGATCCACCACCTTCATGATGATCGACTTCATCCGCGAGCGATCACTGCAGGTCCTGACGAATTCGTTCCCGATCGCGGAAGCGCTCTTCCGCTCGGGGCGCACCCGGGTGCTGGTGCCCGGCGGAGAAATCTATCGCGAGCAGAACGTCATCCTGAGTCCATTCGACGATGGCGTGCTGCAGAATTTCCGGGCCGCGAGGATTTTCATCGGGGCACAGGCGATCCGGTCGCAGGGCCTGATGCAGTCCGATCCGCTGCTGGTGCAGGCGGAGCAGAAGCTCATGGAGCAGGCCGAGCAACTCGTGGTGCTGGTCGACAGCTCGAAGTTCCGCCAGTTCGCCAGCCTGATCCTCTGCCCCTTGAAGCGGATAGACGTGCTCGTCACCGACACCGGCGCCCCGCGCGAAGCCCGGGACATGCTGCAGGCTGCGGGCGTGAAGGTCGTGCTCGTCGAACCCGACGAGGCCGATGCCTGAGCGAGGCAAGCCACACGGAGAACCAGGTGGGATGCGCAGTGATCGATGTGGGCAAGACCCACGCGAAGCTGAGTCTGATCCAGGCGGACGGGACGGTCGTCGCGCGGCGCAGGATCTCCAACACGGTTCGACAGCAAGCGCCGTACCCACACGCCGATGTGGATCGATTGTTCGACTGGATGTGCACTGCGTTACGGGACGCGTGCGCATCGCACCCGGTGCACCGCGTCATCTGCACGACGCACGGCGCAACGGCTGCGCTCCTGACGGGCGACACGCTCGCGTTGCCGGTCATGGACTACGAATGGCCCGGTTTCCCCGAACTCGACACGGAGTACGAGCGCTTGCGCGACTCGTTCCAGGCGACGCTGTCGCCCAGCCTGCCAGTCGGGCTGAACCTCGCACGGCAGATCCTCTGGCAATCGCAGCGCTGGGCGGACCGCTACGCGCAGGTGGATCGCATCCTGCTCTATCCGCAGTACTGGGCATGGCGCTTGTGCGGCGAGTTTGCGTCGGAGGTGTCCTCGCTCGGCTCGCACACCGACTTGTGGTGTCCACTTGCGGGCGAACCGTCGGCATTGGCGGTCCACCTGGGAGTGGATCGACGATTACCGCCGCTGCGTGCCGCGTCGACAGTGCTCGGCGAGATCGATCCGCGCCGACTCGGACTGGCCGGCGGAGCGCCGATCGCCGTGCACTGCGGAGTGCACGACAGCAGTGCGGCCTATGTTGCGCAGTTCCCGGATCCCGCCCGCAGCGGGACCGTGGTGTCCACCGGCACCTGGGTCGTGTGCATGAGCAGTCTCGCGGACGCTGCAATGCTCGATCCCCGGCGCGATACGTCTGGCACGGTCAGCGTCTTCGACGCTCCGCTCGGCTGCAGTCGTTTCATGGGCGGGCGCGAGTTCGCGGCCATCGCGGGTGAGGCGGGCCTTGCCGCCAGGGCCGATGCGAAGGACCTGGCGAAGGTACTGGAATCTGGAGCGATCGCATTGCCCGCGTTTGCCACCAGCGGGCCATTCCAGCAGGCGAGCGGGCAGGGCAGTCTGCTCGGGCCGATGCCTGAGTCGGCGGTCGGCCGAGCGGCGCTCGCGGCACTCTATTGCGCATTGGTCACGGACGTGTGTCTCGGACTTGTCGGTGCTCATGGCGACATCGTGGTCGATGGTCCGTTTGCGGCCAATCTGGTCTATCTCGGTGTTCTCGCAGCGCTGCGGCAGGACGATCAGGTGTTCGCCAGCGATTGCCCCGACGGGCCGACTTTGGGTGCCGCGGCGCTTGCCCATGGCGCGGCGTGGCAAGGGACTGCGCGGCCGTCACTGGCGGCGACGCTGCTACCCGAAGAGGCGAGGGCTCATCGCGCGCGTTGGCACGAACTCGTTCATAATCGATTACATTCTTGCAATATCGACCAATCTCGCTAGGATGCGCTGGACGGGCCAGGTACAGCCGGGTTCGTAGATCGCAGGGGGAACATGACGCCTGAGCACATGCAGCGTGAGGAACGCCCGGCCGAGACCTACGAACTCGACCCCGACATGAAGATCGTGCTGGCGCGCATGCTCGAGCGCATGGCCACGCGACCACCCATGGGTACATCCACGCCGGCCGAGATGCGCGCCCGTTTTGCCGACGACATCGTCGCGTGGAACTCGGATCCGCCAGATGTTCCGCTGATCGCGGACAGCGTCGTTCCCACGTCGTCGCGCCAGGTGCCAGTGCGGCTCTACGTTCCGGGCGGTGACGGCACTCCGCTGCCGACCCTGATCTGCTTTCATGGCGGCGGCTGGGTGGTCGGCGACCTCGACAGCAACGACCGTGCACTGCGCTTGCTGGCGCTGGAAAGCGGCGTAGCCATCCTCTCGGTGGACTATTGCCTGGCGCCAGAGCACCCGTTCCCGGCGCCGTTGAATGAATGTCTCGAGGTTGCGCGATGGGTTCGCCGCCATGGTGCCAACCATGGAATCGATGTCGAGCGGCTGGCGATCGGCGGCGACTCAGCCGGCGCTAATCTTGCCTTGGCGACTGCCCTCGATCTGCGGGATGCCGGCGAGCGATGGCTGCGCTACATGCTGCTCGTCTACGGTGTCTACGAGCGTGAACACGACACTGCCTCGCACCGGCACTTCGGCGACGGCCAATTCGGCTTGGGCACGGAAGCCATGGACGCGCTGTGGTCCATGTACCTGGGTCGCGCAGGCAGTGCCGACGATCCGCGTGCAGCCCCCTTGCGAGCTCGCCTCGACAGCCTGCCGCCAGCCTGCATCATCGCCGGTCAACTCGATCCGCTCAGGGACGACAGCCGTCGTCTTGGAGCGCGCCTGATCGAGGGGGGCGGCAGCGTCGAGTACCTGGAGTACCCCGGCGTGATCCACGGCTTCATGTCGATGACGCGCGATCTCGCGGTCGCCCGGCGCGCCACGGCCAGTGCAGCTGACTCGCTTCGACGTGGCCTGGCACCGCGCGCGCCTTTGGCTCAAAGCCCGTGAGCACCAATGACGTCGGGTCGCTGCCGGCCTGGATGAAAGCGGGCTGGGCAGCGGGCGACCTCGGTATCGCCTGCTATGTGGGCGGCACGATGGCCTACCTGCTTTTCTTCCTGACGCAAGCCCATGGCCTGTCGCCCGCCTGGGCCGGTCTGGCATTGCTGCTGCCGAGGCTCATCGATGTGGCGCTGGATCCGCTGATGGGGGTCATCTCCGATCGCACGGTCACGCGGATGGGCCGGCGCCGTCCGTACCTGTTGTTCGGTTCGATGGCGTTCGCGCTGACTTTCTACCTGACTTTCAACCTGCCGGATTTCGCGTCGCCACTTCACACGGTGCTGTATGCGGGTGTGATGTACCTGCTGGCGAGCGCGGCCTACACGGTCTACAGCATTCCACATTCGGCCATGGCCGCAGACATGTCGTCCAGCTACCGTGAGCGCACAAGCATCGTCGGCTACCGGATGCTGGGTTCGCGCATCGGTATCCTGGTCGTAGGGCTCTCGGGGCCCTACCTGTTCTCCTCCCAAGCGACACTCAAGGCGGGCTTTGGTGTATTCGCCGCCGTTTTCGCCGTGATCATCCTGATCGGCGGCCTGGTGTCCTTCTGGGCCACCCGACGTGCGCCGCGTTACGAGGGTCCGGTGGCGGCTTTCGACCTGGCTGCCGAGTTCCGTGCGCTGCGACGCAACCGTCCGTTTCGTGCGCTGGTCCTGGTATTCCTGCTGCAGAACATCGCGATCGGCATGTCCGCGACCTCGCTCGTGTACTTCGCGACCATTGTGATGCAGGTCGACGTTCGTCACGTCGGTTGGTTCGCGGCCGGGGCGGCTGCGGTCGCGATGCTAGTGACCCCATTGTGGATGCGCGCCGGTAAAGTCTGGGGCGTCAGCAAGAAGCGTGTATACACGATTGCGATAGTGCTTGAAATTGCAGCATACGCTGGCATCTTTCTGCTGGTTGGTCATGGCTCCGTCGGCATCTTCATCGGCCTGCTCCTGCTGCTTGGCGTCGGTGACGCCGCTTGCCAGCTGGCTCCGCACTCGATGGTTCCGGACACCGTGGAAGCGGGCCAGCTCGAAACCGGCGTGCGCCGCGATGGCATGATTTTCGGTGCGATCAGTGGCTGCATGAAGCTCGGCATGGCGTTCGGTGCCTTCCTGGCCAGCACCACGTTCAGCCTCGCGGGGTTCACGCCCGGCGAAGGCGTGGCGACGCAGACCGACTCCGCCATCCTCGGCGTGCGTGTCGCGTACAGCCTGATGCCGGTCGTCCTCTGGCTGATCGCGCTCTGGCTTCTGCGGCACTACGACCTCGATGAGGCGCACCACGACCGGATCCGGGTCCAGCTGGCCGGCGCGAGAGAGTAATTGCATGTATCGGCGCGGGCATTTCATCTGGACCCCGCGACAGCCCGTGGACAGCGGTGTGACATTCCGCTCGCTGCTGGTCAGCGGACCCATACGGCGCGAAGACGGCACCAACCGGTGGTACCTGTTTCGCCGCCGATTCAACCTGCGCGGGCAGGTCAGCGCCGCGAGACTCGGTATCACCGCCGACAGCCGCTATATCCTGTACGTGAATGGCATCCGGGCGGGACGCGGGCCAGGGCGCGCGACACCCGCGTTCGCGCGGGTCGACCGTTACGAACTGCAGGAACACCTGCGGCCCGGCGACAACGTCATCGGCGTGCTGGTGCACGTTTACGGGGTCGACACCGCCTGGTATGAGACCGTCCGCGACTACACGCAATCGATATTCGGCGATGGCGGATTGTACGTGGATGCGACCGTCCACGTCGGCAACCGGGCCGTCGACCTGGTGTCGGACGACCAGTGGCGGGTCACCGAGGCGCGCGCATGGCGGCGCGACACACCGCGCAGCGGCTGGGGCCAGGGTTTCATCGAGGACTTCGACGCGCGGCAGATGCCCGCAGGATGGCTGCAAGTCGACTTCGACGATTCCGATTGGGATCGCGCGCAGCCAATGCTCAGGCCGGCGAACGATGAGGACGTGGCGAAGGGTTGGGGCGACATCGAGCCATTCACCACGCTGCTGCCGCGACAGATTCCGTCGCTGGTCGAGGGCGTTTGCCTGCCGTCGCGCATCGTCGCCGTGACCGCCGTCGTCCGGCGCCCGGACCTCGCGCTGGACCGGCGGATCTATGACGAACTACTGGAACCGGCACAGCCGCATTGCGTGGACGACGTGGAGGCCATGCTGCGCGACGACGAGTCGGCGTCGGTGATTCGCACCAGCGCCGAACGCGACACCAGCGTGCTGGTGGAATTCGACCGGCGGCACGCAGGTTACCCCTTCGTGGAGATCGACGCGCGCGGCGGTGAGGTAATCGAAATCGCGGTGGCGGAGACGATCCCCGGCCAGTACGCAACAGCGAGTGTCGGTCTGCCCCGCATTGCGCGCGAATCGTATCTCGACTGTGCACAGGTGATTCGCTACACGGCGGGGCCGGGCCGTCAGCGCTTCGAGAAATTCGACTGGACCGGCGTCAAGTACCTGCAACTGGTCGTGCGCGATGCGCCGCATGGGGTGCGAATCGTGCGTGTCGGCTCGACCGCGACACACTATCCGGTCGAATACCAGGGCGCGTTCCGCTGCTCCGATGAGTTGTTGAGCCGGCTGTGGGACGTCGGAAGGTACACGACGTTGCAATGCACACACGACGCGTGGGAAGACTGTCCCGGTCGCGAGAAGCGTCAATGGCTCGGCGACGGCATCGTCCACTATCTCATCGATGCGGCTGCATTCGGCACCAGTACCCAACCGATCGATCGCCAGTTCCTGCTGCAGGCCACCGAAAGCCAGCGTGCCGACGGACTGCTGCAGATGTTCGCGCCTGGCGATCATCACCGCGGCGGCATCATCATCCCGGACTTCAATCTGCACTGGATCTGCGCTGCGCACCACTACCTGATGCACACCGGCGACGAGGCCACCATCGAGCAGATCCTGCCGGCGGTGCAGCGCTCGCTAGGCTGGTTCGAGCGGCAGACCGGCCCGCACGATCTGCTGGTGAACGTGCCGCACTGGCACTTCATCGAGTGGGCGCGCGTCGGGCGCACCGGTGAGTCCTTCATCATCAACGCCATGCTGGCTGGAGCGCTACAGGCGGCGGCGGGCATGGCACAGACGCTTGGCTACACGCGACTGAGCCAGCGCTATCTCGACTGGGCCGGGCGGATCCGGGGCGCGCTGCGCACCCGCCACTACGACCAAAGTCGCCGCGTGTTCGTCGACAGCGTGGATCCGGTGTCCGGGCAGCAGGACCCGCCTGTATCGCAACAGGCGAACTCGCTGGCCATTCTGTTCGACATCGCCGGGCCCGAGGAGTACCCGGCAATCATCGAGTACATGACCGACGAGCGGCGACTGCGGCGTACGGCCACCCCGCCCGTGACTTTCGCGGCCGATCCGTTCGACGCGGCCACCGACGTGGTGCGCGCCAACACGTATTTCTGCCACTTCCTGTACTCGGCGCTCGGCAAGGCGCGACGCTTCGACCTCGCCCTGCAACACATGCGCAAACTCTACGGCGCCATGCTCGCGACCGGTACGGAGACGCTCTGGGAGTCGACCGAGCCCGTCGCCAGCTTGTGTCATGCGTTTTCGGCGACGCCCGTGTATCAGCTACCGGCTCATGTGCTCGGCGTGACACCCACGGAACCAGGCTTCCGGCGAACTGGAATCGCGCCCCAACTGGGCGATCTCGACTCGGCCCACGGCGTTTACCCGACGGTGCACGGCGGTCTCGGTGTGCGCTGGCAGCGGTCCGCGCACGGCGACGTCACTGTCTGGCTCGACATCCCCGTGGGCATCGAGGCGGAGTTTTGTTCGCCGGAGGGATTTGACCCTGCGGCAGCGCCACTCGGCGCCGGCAATCACGTTCTGCGTCTCAAGCGGCGCGAGGAAACATCAGCATGAAGAGTCGGTCACGACGTTGGTTGCTCGCCGGCGGTGTGGCCGGTGGCGTTGCCCTGGCGGCCGGTGGCGCGCGACGTTTCCTGCGCGACGAACCGGCGCCGCTCGGCTTCACGCCGGATCCGGACTATCTGGCGCTGGCAAATGCGCTGCTCGATCGAGTGCCAGCGGTCGACGTTCATGCGCACCCCGGCCGTACTTTTTTTCGGGATGCCGAGGACCTCTCCCTTTCGGTGCGGATCTTCAGCTTGAGAGGCACCCGCGAGGCGGATGCAATCAACGACATGCTGGCCGGGAGACTCGCGGCCGCGAGCTTCGCAGCGGTCGCTGACTTCCAGGTCCTGAGCTTCTCGAAGACGGCCGGGCTGTTCGCTGCACGGCCGTTTGCCGCAGGCGAGGCCTGGTCGAGCTACCAGCGCCAGATCGCCAATCTCAAAGCGCTGACCGAGCGACTGCCGCTGCGGTCAGCGCTCGAGCCCGGCGACATCGCGAAAGCCAGAGCAGAGGGTCATATTGCGGCGATCTGGACCACCGAGGGTGCGGACTTCCTGGAGGGCGACCTGTCGCGGCTGGCGACCTTGCATGCTGACGGCATTCGTTCAGTAACGATCGTGCACTACCGCGACAGCGAGGTCGGCGACATCCAGACTGGCTCGGCGCCGCACGGCGGTCTGACGCCATTTGGCGCGGACGTGGTCCGCGAGATGGCACGCCTGGGCATGATCGTCGATGTCGCGCACGCGTCCGAGGCGACCGCGTTGCGCGCCGTGGAAATCGCCGAGCGCCCGGTCATGTGCTCGCACACGCACCTGCAGGGCGATCCGATACAGCACCCGCGCTTCATCTCGGAGCAACTCGCGCGCGCGATCGCCGAGCGCGGCGGCGTGATCGGCGCCTGGCCCGCGGGCCTCGGCATCACGACGTTCGCCGAGTTCGTCGACCGGGTCTTCGCGCTGGTCGAGACGCTCGGGGTCGACCATGTCGCGCTCGGCACGGACATGGACGCCAACTACAAGCCCGTCATGGACAATTACCGACAGTTGCCGCTGCTGGTGTCGGAGCTGCTGCGCCGTGGCATGGGCGAGCCCGCGATCACCGCGCTCCTGAGCGGCAACTTCATGCGCGTCTTCACGGCGGTGCGCGCCGGTCGCGAGCGGGTGACGGCATGAAGCGCCGAACGCTGCTCACCGCGGGGATGCTGGGGCCCGCGCTCGTCGGAACCGCTGCATCTCTGTCCGCCGTGGCCGTTACAAGCGGAACTGGCCAACACGAGTTGCGGCTCAAGGAACTTGGGCTCAAGTTGCCGGCGGCGCCCAATCCGGTGGCGACCTACGTCGCGTATCGTCGGTCCGGCTCGACGCTGTACCTGGCGGGGCTCGGGCCGGCCCTGAGCGATACGGCGAAGACGCGTGGACGCATCGGGCACGACCTCACGGTCGAGGAGGGCTACGCCGCCGCGCGACTCGCCGGACTCAACGTGCTCGCGCTGTTGCGCAGTGCATGCGGAGGCACGCTTGACGCGGTGGTTCAGTGCCTGCGGGTGGGAGCGTTCGTGGCCAGTGCGGACGACTTCCACGATCAGCCGAAAGTCGTGAACGGCGCGTCGGACCTGTTCGTCGAGGTGTTCGGCGCAGCCGGGCTCCACACGCGCTTCGCGGTCGGCGTCAACACCCTGCCGTTCAACATTGCGGTCGAGATCGAGTCGGTCTGGGAGGTGCGCCAGTAATCGCCCGGCGACCACCAGTCTGCGCCAGGGTCGCGAACTGAGCTTCCCAAGAAAGTCTGTTGCGACGCCACATTTTGTGGTCCCTCCGAGCCACCGTCTGGGTCTGCCTACAGATTAAATGTGACCACCATTGATTGATATTGAGCGAATGTGATAGAAGACCGTGAACATCGTTGCGAACAGTCGCCTGCGCGGCCCGGGCAACGAGCCAAAGTCAGTTCACTAGTGTCCATGCAGAGCAATTGGAAAGGGGGCGTGATGACCAAGAGACCAACCAGCCTTAGAGCCGCCGTGGCCACCGCGCTCGCGCCGTTGTGCATCGGCTTGCCCGTAGGGGCCGTGTACGCGCAATCGGCGCCGACAGCGACGCCACTCGAGGAAATCGTCGTGACAGCCCGCAAGCGCGAGGAGGCCCTGCAGACGGTCCCGCTGTCGATCTCCGCGTTCTCCGCCGAGACGATCCGAAGTGCCGCGATTCGGAACGTCGAGGACATTGCTTCGCTGACCCCTGGATTTACCATGGCACCGTTGTTCGGCGGCGGCGCCCAGACGCCCGTGATTCGCGGCCAGTCCACGACCATCGGCGAGCCGAACGTCGGTTTCTTCGTCGACGGCGTGTATCAGTCCTCGCGGGCGTTGATGGATGCGATGTTCGGCGACTCCGTGGCCCGGGTCGAGGTCGTCAAGGGACCGCAGAGCGCGCTCTATGGCCGCAACACGTTTGCGGGCGCGGTGAACATCGTGACAGAACGACCGTCCGACGAACTGGAAGGAAAGCTCGAGGCGAGCTACGGGGACTTCGATACCCAGGACCTGCGCGGATGGGTCAGTGGACCGGTGACGGACTGGTTGGGCTTTCGACTGGGCGGCGTCTATACGAGCAGCGATGGGTCTTACACCAATAACCTGACCGGCGACGATCTCGATACGCGGCGCACGGGCGTGATTGCCGGTTCGCTGGAGGCCTCGCCGACAGACGATCTCGACATCCGGCTGCGGGTGGCATACTCGGACACCAGCGACGGTGATGACCCAATCCGGTACGTCGTCAACAACGCCGAGCCGTTCAGCCCGGCGGGGCCGGCGTTTCCTGCCGTCAACCAGCTCTATCGCGGCGAAATGCACGCCTTCGACGACTACTCGGTGACGCCAGGCCACAGCGATCGGGAGGTCACCCAGGTGTCCCTGTCGGTCGATTGGGCCGTGGGCAATTACACGCTCACTTCCATCACGGGTTACAACGATCTCACCTATGACACGGCGGTCGACACCGATTACTCCGCACAGAGCGTCAATTTTGCCACCACGGTCGCGGACACCGAGGAATTCAGCCAGGAGCTGCGGATCACGTCGCCGGGGGACCAGCGCCTGACATGGCTTGCCGGTGCCTACTACTACGACCTGCAGACGAACACGCACCTGGAGAGCCTCTATGGGGCGGATGCCCTGCCGATCGCTGCGGCCGTACCGCCGTCCTTGCGTCGCTTCCTGGTAGGTGGGCTCATCAACGACCTCACCGAGGAAACCAACAGTTTCGCGATCTTCGGGCAGGTTGGCTTCGCGATCACCGATCGCTGGAGGGTGTCGCTCGAAGGTCGCTGGACGGATGAGACGAAAAAGGTCAACTCGGCCGACCAGAGCCAGTTGAATCCGGGGGTGGTCACGGGCACGTTCGTCGATGAGACGGACTTCCAGAACTTCGTGCCGCGTTTCACGCTCGACTACCAGATGACGAACGATGTCCTGCTGTACGCTTCGGTCGCCCAGGGCGAAAAAGTGGGCGGGTTCAACGTCGTTACCGTTGCCGGCGCGATTCTGCCAGAGGAGCGCACCTACGATTCAGAGTCAGCCTGGAACTACGAGATCGGTGCGAAGACCACCTGGGCGGATGGCCGGTTGGTGTTGAATGGGGCCGCCTTCTACATTGACTGGACCGACCAGATCGTGCGGGCCATCGGTGCAAGCGGCGCTTTGCTGAACATCAACGCGGGCCAGTCGACCGTGCAGGGTCTCGAACTCGAGGTGCGTGCGCGACCGGTCGATGGACTCACCCTGGATGCTGGCCTCGCTTATACGGACTCCAGCTACGATGACTACACCTTCGGCACGCTGGCCTTGATCGGTGTGGATCCGGTGCTCGACGGCACCCGCCTGCAGTACGTTTCGGAGTGGCAGGGCTTCATCAGCGGCGAATATACGTACCCCGTCTCGGCGACGCTCGACTGGGTGAGCCGCGCCGACCTGACCTACCAGTCCGACCAGAGCGCGGTACAGACGGCTGATGCCTATGTCGGCGACGCGACCAATCTGAACCTGCGGACCGGCTTCGACTGGGATCGATATTCGGTGCGGTTGTGGGTCGAGAACCTGACGGACGAGGATGCCGCCCTGGTGGGAACATTTGTGCCGAACCCCAGCAGACGCCTTGATTTCGTCAAAGGCGCGATCGGCGCCGGTCCCCGGGACGGACTCGAACTGTTCGGTGGAATCGTGACCGCCAGACAGCCGCGCACCTGGGGCATCACCGCGTCGGTCAAGTTCTGACCGGAGATGGCCATGCGCGCGGCCGTGATCGGCGTGGTCGTCGTTCTTGCGGGCTGCGCGTCGGGATCCGGCGTGCCAGCCAGCCCTCGCGAGGTGAGGGCTGCTGGTGCGCCAGCGCTCGGACCATACGCATCCGCAGTAGTCGCCGGAGACTTCGTCTATCTCTCCGGACAATTGCCCTACGATGCTACGGCACGTTCGATGGTGGATGGCGACATCGGCATGCAAACCCGACAGGCGCTGGCGAATGTCCAGACACTGCTGAGCGCCGCGGGTAGCGAACGTGACCGTGTGGCCAAGGTGACTGTTTACCTCGCCGATGCCGCCGACTTTGCGGGCATGAATGCCGTGTACGCTGAGTTTTTCGGTGAGCATCGCCCGGCCCGGACGACGGTGCCGGGCATCGCGCTGCCGCCGGGTGTCCGCATCGAGATCGACGCTGTCGCGCTGCGTGGGCAATGAGAGGCAGTGCGGCGTGACAAAGAGACCTGAATGAGCCTGCGGATCGGCCTGCTCGGCGCCTCGGGTATTGCGCCGCTGGCGCTCGTCGCTCCTGCCCGTGACATCGGCGCCGTCGAGGTCACCGTGGTCGCCGCACGTGACCTCGAGCGGGCGCGGGGCTTTGCCGCCGAGCATGGCATACCGAACGTGGCAGCCTCCTATGAGGCACTGCTGTCGCGATCCGACGTTGACCTCGTCTATATCTCACTGCCGATCACGCTACATGAAAAATGGGGCATTGCTTCGCTGCAAGCCGGCAAGCACGTGCTCATGGAAAAGCCGTCCGCGCCGTCGAGTGCCGCCGCTGCCCGCATGATTGCCGCAGCCGCGCATGCGAACCGGCGCCTGATCGAGGCGTTCCACTACCGCTACCACCCGCTCTTCAACCGGATCCTCGAGATCGTGCGGACCGGCTCGCTCGGTGAGCTGCTGGAAACACACGCGGTGATCGACGTGCCGGTGCCGCAGCAACCCGAACAGATCCGGTGGCGGCCCGACCTGGCCGGCGGAGCGCTCATGGACCTGGGTTGCTATCCGGTGCATTGGTTGCGAACGCTCGCAGGTACTTTCGAGGTGACCGACGCCACCATCGAGATGTCGCCAGCGGGTGTCGATCAGGTCGTCCGGGCCAACCTCCGCTATGGCTCCGGCGCGCGGGGATCGCTGTTCTGCTCAATGGTGCCGCATGACCGCGGTCGCACCGCCACCCTGCACCTGGTCGGCACCGCGGGCGAGCTGTTCGTGCGCAATCCAATCGCGCCCCAATGGGGGCACGAACTGCGCTGGCGTTCGAGCGACGGCGACTGGCACAAAGAAAGGTCGGCAACCACCTCGAGCTACTACCACCAACTGCTTGCTGTGGTCGACGCGATCGATTCGGGCACCCCCCTGCCGACCGAAGTCGATGACATCGTGGAAAATCTCGCGGCCATCGAGTCGATTTACGCCGCCGCCGGCGTGGGTGGCTACGCCGAGTGAAGTGCGGGCTGCGCACTGCCGATTTCCGGCGCTTCCAAGTCCGTGTCCGGTCCGAAGTAGCGCAGTAGCACCAGCGGTTCGACGCTCGAGGTGTTCTCGATCACCACGCCTGCCTGCGCAGCCGGCTCCGTGACGAAAATCTCGTCCTGCGTCATGTCATGAAAACCAATCATGCTTGGCGAACTCAAGGCGAGGCCGTTGGCTGTTCCCTGGCCTTGGACCACGATCGCGCTCGATGCGCCGGGATCCCGCAGCGTCAGGCGGACCCCGGGGTCGACGGTCAATTCGCGTGCCGTGAACAGCAACTCGCCGCGCACACGTCCATAGACGACCCAGCGGTCAATCCAACCTTGCGCCAGCGTGTCGGCGACGTCGACGGGCACGAGATGATGGTTCTGCTTGAAGCGCGGATCGACGTTCGCCTCCCAGTCCAGCTGTGCAACGAGGTGGTCCAGGTCGTCGCGACGATCGATGGGCACGTCCTTGACCAGCAGTTCGCGCGGTACTTCGCGGCCCTCGCACAGGTTCTGGTACATGGCAAACACGTCCGAGCCCCATTGCGGTTCGTAGGTGCACAGGGAGCCCGGCGCATGCAAGATTCCCGGGCCCACGAGCCAGCCGGTCCCGGGAGTCAGTGCATAGGCCACCGACAGGTCGAGAATGCGGTTGTCGCCGATTGACCAGCGCTCGAGCGCTCGCCGCACATCGGCCTTGCACGTGTTCGGCGACAGGCCAAAGAACGTGTAAGGGAAGACATTGCCGGTGGCGTTGTGCTGCGGTGGAAAATAATAGCCCTCCGGCTTGCCTTCCCGGCCCACCAGGCGCGCGTGCTCACGATCCTGGTGCATGTGCAGCGGGATCGGACCCATGTTGTCGAAGAACTTGGAATAGACAGGCCAGCCTTTGTACTGACGCCAGAGACGCTCGCCGATCAGCGCGGGCCCGCGCTCGACGACCGCGTCGCGCAATGTGAACCTGCAGTCTCCGTCGACGACATAGCTCAGGCCCTCGTCCGGCGTGCGATTGTCATTGGCTGCCTCCGTTGTGGAACCGAACCAGCGCTCGTCGATGCCGCCGCGGGCGGTTCCGAACGCATACAGGTCGCGCGGGTCGAGCTTCAGTCGGCGGCCCGGATGCAGGAACGACCGCGGCACCCAGCACGGGGACAATCGCAGAAGCCCGTGGCCACGCTCGAGCGCAGCATCAACTGCCGGACCCACTTTCGTGGAGAGCGTGTGCAGGCTGCGCACATCGACTGGCAATTCACGTCCGTTGCGCATCGCTCGTCTCCTCTCGCTCGGCTGTGTAGTCGATCACCAGCATCGCAAACATGCCGAGGCGCGGCAGCGTCGCAACGACGCCGCTGGATGTCGATTCGAACTCGATCGGCTCGTGGTCGGGGGCCAACGTCACCCGCTGGATTCGCGCTCCGCGCGGATGACAGACGCGTATCCGAATTGAGCCGATCGGAATGACCGGCGCCTCGATCGGGTAATTGAGCAGGCTCGCGACCATGCGTTGGCGTTCGGGTTGATTGAAGGCCGTGAGCCACACACACCCGGGCGCATCTGCCTCGACCTGCGGCGGTGCGGCGCTCAGCAATTCCCGGATGAGCGCCACGAACAGTGACTGACCAGCGCCGGCAGCGGCCTCGAGGTCCGTGGCGGCATATATCGCCGTGCCCGTGCCGAAGGCATGCCGCACAATCGTGGCCGCCTCGAGGTGCTGGTCCGGCGGCCAAGAGTGAATGCTGGACCAATGCTGATCGTCGACCGAACCTTCATGCGGGTGACCGTAGGGCAAGGTCAGCCGAGCGAGCACCTCGCCCCCGGTTGCCACGACGCGCACCGCTCCAGTGAGAGCGTTCCGATCGATGGCATGAGCCAGAAGCCGTTGCGGGGCAATCGCCCGGGCCACGTCGCCGGTCGCGGGTTCGACGTAAACCATTCGACCGCGCTCTTCTGCCACGAAATGCGTACCGAAAACGTCGGCCAGCGCGAAGTCCGTGAGTCTGACACCCTTGCTCTCGGTCAACGACGTGAGGCGACTCGCGTACAGTCGGCCTCCACGGTCGACATAGGCCCGCAACGCCGCGCACTCCTCGGTATCCATGCGCAACACGTTGGGCAGGACCAGCACCCGATACCGGTCGAGTTCGCCCAATTGGCGCCGAGTCAGGATGCCGAAGGGGATGTGCGCAGCCTGCAGCGCCCGGCATGCGCCGCGCACCGCATGGAAGTGTGGATAGTTGGCCGCCGCGGACGTTGACAGGTCCGCCAGCGGCGTGCCGTTCTCGGCGAAGTTCACCTTCGACTCGCTGCTGAAGTAGATGCCGACGTCTTCAACGGGGCTGCCGCCCAGAAATGGCTCGTAGAGTCTAGTCTTCGCGAACGAAGCCCGTATCAGCTGCAGAGCCGCGGGATTGATTGAACCGTCCGGGTCCCAGGCGGCAATCGCGAGGAACGCTGCGCTGTGCACCGTCGCCGCGAAGGCTAGCAGATCGAGTTCCTCCTTGCTCTTCAGGGTCTCGTGGTCCGTCAGGCCCGCGCTGATCGTCGTCATGAACTCGATCGGCTGCTTCGCCGACAGGTTGCGCATCAGCCGGCAGACGACCAGTTGTTCGTCGCGCCCGCCGTAGAAATCACCGCCCAGGAAATCATGCGCCTGCGCCGACGCAAAGGATTGCGCGCGCGACCAGTTCGCCACGCCCATCGCGAAATTGTGGTAGACCTCGAGGCTTGGGTCGACAGAGCGAACGACCTCCCGCAGTTCGCCCGCCCAGGCGGTGGTCCAGCGTTCCCGTGCGGCCTGGAACGTGCACCAGCCCGTGTCAAACCAGTCGATCATCTCTGGGAAGGGCGCACCCGTCTCGGCTTCGCAGCGCGTGCGACAATGGGTGCACCCGCAGATTCCCGGCTGCCACATCATGTCGAAGAAGACGGCGTCGACATCGTAGCCGGCGAGGATCTCCCGGGTCTGAGCGATCACGAAGGCGCGGTACCCTGGATTGTTGGCGCAGCACAGTCCGTAGCGCGGCATCGGCAACGATCCCATGCTGTTGCGCGTGGACTGCACGACGCGCCAGTCCGGATGATTGAGGTAGGCCCAGTTGTTGAACTGGACGCTGTAGTAGGCGCACACCGGCAAGCCGCTCGCATGCAGCAGATCGACGGTCTTGGCCATGAAGTCGCGGCCGGCAAACGCGCCGTGTGTGGCGCCGCTGGCAGTGGGCCAGTTGCACAGGCCCGTGTGCGACTGGAAATAGACCATGGCAGCCTCGGCCCCTGAGTGCGCGACGGCCTCGACGATGGACTCCGGGGTAAGGCGCGAGAGGAAACGCGGGTCCCAGTCCGGAATCTGGGTATCGATCAGAATTCTTCGCCAGGAACGCTCGGACCACGGCAGGCGCTTCCGGGACCGTACCGCCAGCAAGGACTCGTCGGGCATTTCAGCTCTCCAGTCGAACAGCCGCCCTGGGTCGCGGATCACCGCGGCTTGAGCACCCGGGAAAAGTAACTGACGACTGCCGCAACCGAAGCCTGGGTTGCCTTGGTGTCCCCGAGCATTGCGACGGAACCGCCGCGACCTTCGTGGGCGAACGGGTCGTTGATCGTCATGTCCGGCTCGCGCCTGTCCCAGCCGTGCGTTGCGCCGTCATACATGTGCACGTCGAGCAGGTCTCGCGACTGCTCCGGCAGGGAAGCCCGCAGTCGCGAGCAACTCGTGGGCGCGTCGTAAGTGTCCGCCGTCCCTGCCTGGATGAACACCGGTGCGCCGACGAGGTCCTTGAATTCGTATCCCGGCACGACGTTGTACACCCAACAGACCGGGTAGAGCGGGGCGTGGGCCGCGAATGCCTGGTCGCCGGTGGCGAATGCGTTCCGGTAGCGCTGCGTTGCGCTCAGCATCGACACGACGCCACCCCAGGAAAACCCCATGATGCCGATGCGCCGTGGGTCGACATCGGCGCGAGCGCTCAGCAGTGCCAGCGCGCCGAAGGCGTCCGGTAGAGTCTCCGGCACGGCCTTTGGCCGCTCGGCCGGGCTGCGGATGCCGCGCGCAGCCCACAGGTCGATTTCCAGTGTGACGAACCCGGCCTCGTTCAGCGCGGTGGCATAGCGCTGGCCCCGGCTGTCTACTCCGCCCGAGCCGTGCACGATCACGACCGCGGGCCGCGTGTCGACGCCGGTCGTTCTTGGGACACGCAACTCGCCCGCGACCGGAAAGGCTCGGTCGTTCACGGTGACCATGTAGGCGACGAACGAGGTCGTCACGCCCGGACGATCCGACTGCGAGATCCCGGGGCGGGTCGTACCGCTGCGGTTGGCAGTGTCGTCCACCGCGGCAACGCAGGTTCCGGCGAGCACGGCAGTTGCGAGGATGGCCGCGCGCCACTGGGAACGATTGCGAATTCGATACTGCTGGTTCTGCACCAGATATTCTCCTGACTTTGCCTGATAGTGACCGTAATGCGTCTGGCTGTGCACGGCAATCACGGGCGCGCGAAGCGGGCCTGAAAGAAGCGCAGGTAACGGGGCTCGTACACGATCTTCAACCCCCGCGCTGACCGTCGTTCGTCGTGCACGGCAATCACCGACTCAGCAGTCAAGTCCATGTGCGCCTGCGTGTACACGCGTCGCGGAATCGTGAGCCGAACCAGTTCGAGTGCCGGGTAGTGGTT
>CAVVKQ010000003.1:0-78407 GCA_963748985.1 uncultured Pseudomonadota bacterium | reverse complement strand
CGCTCTACGTCGAGATGATGGGCGGCTCGGACAAGATCATCGCCAAGGGCAAGGAACTCGTGGCGCAGGGCAAGTACCTGCACGCCAGCGAGATCCTTAACCGACTGGTGTTCGCCGAGCCCAAGAACATGCCGGCGCGCCGGCTCCTGGCCGACGCCTACGAGCAACTCGGCTACCAGGCCGAGAGCACCAGCGTGCGCAACACGTTCCTGCAGGGCGCGTTCGAGCTGCGCAACGGGATGCCGGGCGGTGTGCCGCCGCGCTCGACCGGTCCCGACGTCGTCCGGGCGATGAGCACCGAGCAGTGGCTCGACTTCCTCGGCATCAGCATGGACCCGAAGAAGGCCGAGGGTCTGCACTACACGGCCAACCTCATCACGCCTGACAACGGCGAGAAGTACGCGATCGAGCTCGAGAACGCGACGCTTACGAACATCCAGGGCTTCCTGGCGCCGAAGCCCGACCTGACGGTCACCGTGAACCGCGCGGACCTCAACCGGGTCATGATGGGCGTGGCGACCTTCGACCAGCTCGCGGACGAAGGCAAGGCCCGTTTCGAGGGCGATCGTACGATCATCCACAAGCTGCGCGACTTGATGGTCACGTTCACGCCGGATTTCGAGATCCTGCCGGGCACCGCCCCGACGCAGCGCCAGGTGCCGCCTGGGCGGTCGTTCGCGCTGCCGGCCACCGGCCTGATAGTGACTGACTGATCCGATGGAGATGAGATTGATGAACTGCTTGCCGATAGCTCGGGGACGGCGTCTGTCACACGCTCTCTTCGCAGGCGCGCTGCTGGCCAGCGGCGCGCCTGCATTGGCCCAGTCGCCCTCAGGCGACTGGCGCCAAACCGTGTTCCTGTAATGAATGGGAGCGATGATCGAAGGCGACGCGCAGATCGGGCCCCTGCGGGTGCCGGTGGTCGCCGAGTCCGGGTCAGTCAGTTGCAAACCATCAGAGGCTCGATCATGACCGAGGTACGCAGGGCAATTCTTACTGCCTCAGCGACGGCTGCAGTCGCGGCGACAGTGCTCATCGCCAGCACCGCCCAGGCCGGCGGGCTGCTGCTGTACGAGTTCGGCACGGCCGAGCCCGGGCTCGCCGCGGCTGGCTATGCGGCGCGTGCGCAGGATGCATCGACGGCGTTCACGAACCCGGCCGGCATGACGAAACTCGACGGCACGCAAGTGCTCGTGGGCGGCCAGCTGATGTGGCTGAACACGCAGTTCGCGGTCGGCAGCGACACCTCGCCCGGCCTGGGCAGTGGCGACGGCGGCCGCGCCATCGGCTCGAACGGGTACGTCCCGGGCGGCGGCGCCTTCCTGACGCATCGCGTGTCGCCCGATTTCGCGCTGGGCTTCGCCGTGGCGGGCAACTTCGGCTCCATGCTGGACTACGACGAAGACTGGGTGGGTCGCTACCGCGTGCAGGTCGGCGACCTCGTCGGCGTGTCCGTCATGCCGTCGATCGCGTATCGAGTGAACGACAAGTGGTCGCTCGGCGCGGGCATCAACGGCATGTACGGCATTTTCGACCAGAAGGTCGCGATCAACAACGCAGTGCCGTCGCTGGGCGACGGGCGGCTCGAGATCGACGACGACACCTGGGGCTGGGGCGGCAATGTCGGCGTGCTGTACGAGCCGACGGCGGGCACGCGCCTGGGGCTTACCTACACGTCCGAGATCGACCTCGATTTCAGCGGCCGTGCGAAATTCTCGGGGGTCGGGCCGATCCTGACCGCGCTGCTGCAGTCGCGCGGCCTGCTCGATGCGCCCGTGGATGTCGGCGCCATCGTGCCGCAGCAGGTGATGGGCAGCGTGTACACGGAGATCAACGACCGCTGGGCCCTGATGGGCAACGTCGGCTGGCAGGACTGGTCGGAGTTCGGCGAGGTCGAGATCGGCATCGACAACACCCAGAACCCGTCGAGCCTCACCAACCCACTGTCGTTCGACGACACCTGGCACGTCGCAATTGGCGCGCAGTACCGCACGGACAGCCAGTGGAAAGTGAACGCCGGCCTCGCCTACGACTCCGGCTTCCAGGACGGCAACGACGTCTCGCCGCTGTTCCCGGTCAACTCGACGTGGCGGCTGGGTGCCGGCGGCGAAAAACAGGCCAGTGAATCGTTCAAGTGGGGATTCACGACGGCGCTGCTCTACGGCGGCAACATCGACGTCGACAAGCGCAGCGTGCTGCCCCCGCTGCTCGGCGGGCGCGGCAACCTGGTCGGCTCGTACGACCAGTCGCTGGCCGTCGTGCTGACCGTGTACGGCAACTGGGCCCTGTGACCGGGCGCCCTAGGAAGGTCACCGTCCAATCAGCCTGAACGATGAATGGGGCATGATCTCGCGCACCATCCTGCCGCTCGTGCGGCAGGCCGACATCTTCCCGGGTGCCGGAACGCAGACCGGGACCGGCGACACGCTCCAGAGCACCTGCTTCTGGCCCAAGGCGCCGATGGCTTCGGAGTCAGGACCACGATGACGCTGCTGTTTCCTGGTTAATCAACTCGACCGCATGACAGGACTCGCATGAATACCACCCACCGACACCAGTTCTTGCTCGCACTGTTTGCTGTTGCCGTGGCGCCGGCGTCCTTGGCCATCGAACCCATCCCGACGACGCCGGGATGGCGCGGCTTCGTGGTGGTAGGCGGTGGCTACGCTGACCTCAAAAGCAATACCGTCGCCGGCAACAACCTCATCGACATCGGCCAGCCGGTCATCAGCTCGGTGGCGCAGCGACCGAGCAGCGACGACACGTTCCACCCTGTCGTCACCGGAGAAATCAACTACACCTTTGCTAACGGCTGGCAGGCTTTCTTCGGTACCTCGATCGAGGACGCCGTCACGCTTGACGGTGTGACGCAGCTTGGCGCCCGCAAGAACCTGGGCTCAGCCGGCACGCTGCAGGGCGGTCTCCTGTTCAGCGGCATTCCCACGCAGGTCTGGGAGGACCCGTACGCCGAAGGCGTGCAGCGCGATGAGACCGACCGCGACTCGACCGGCCTGCGCCTGCAGTGGGACCGCGTGCTCGGTACCGCGTTCGAGCTCACGTTCTCGTACCGGGACATCTCGATCGACACCGAGCGCAGCGGCGAGGGCGTCACGAGCGTGGCCTGCGATGCGACCTGCCAGGACCTGCTGCGGCGCGACGGCGACCAGTACCACTTCGACGCGTCCTACCGGTACCTGCTGGGCGAGGGTAATCGGCACATCGTGCGTCCCATGCTCCGCTACACGATCGACGACCGCGACGGCGAGGCCATCAGCGGCGACGGTTACCGTCTGCAGTTGAGCTACGTGTTCCTTGGTCAGGGCTACACGGTGGCCAGCAACGTCGCTTATGGCAGCAGCAGTTTTGACGCCCGCAACCCGATCTTCGGCACCCGCACTGACTCCGATGGCGTGATCGTGGATACGACGCTGTTTTATCGGCTGCCCTTCGAGAGCGGTCGCTGGCAGGCGGTCGGCAGCGTGCTGTGGGGTGAGGGCAACTCGGACGTCGCATTCCACGACAACGAGATCTTCATGATCAACGCCGGCGTGATGTACCGCTTCGGCGCCCGTTGACCGGCGCCACGTCTGAGTCTTGTTGATCAACTCGCGACGGCGCGGCGGCGGTTGCCGCCCGCGGGCGACAAGGGTGTGAGAATGAAGCTCGAAGTTCGATCGATCGCCAACGCTGCTATACGGACTCTCGTCGGCGCCATCCTGGCAGGTGTCCAGGTGGCCGGCGCCCAGCCCGTCCAGCCACCGGCCGCGGCGGTCCGCGGCGTAGTCGACGATACCTACGAGGACGCGATGCCGCTGCCGACCGGCACCCCATCCGCGGCGGCCAAAGCCTATTCGCCATACGCCGGCCGCAGTTTCCCGACGCGTGTGCTGTGGGGCGACACCCACCTGCACAGCGCCAACTCCGGCGATGCCTTCACCACCGGCACCCGCTTTACGCCCGAGGAGACCTACCGCATTTCACGCGGCGAAGACGTGATCTCGTCGACCGGCCTGCCGGCCCGTCTACCGCGTCCCCTCGACTTCGTCGTGCTCAGCGACCACAGCGAGGGGCTCGGACTCATCACCGAGGTTTACAACGGCAACCCGGTGCTGATGGGCGACAGCACCCTCCAGCGCTGGAGTCGAATGATCAAGGCGGGCGGCGCTACGGCGGCCTCGGCGGTGACAGAACTGATCGGCGCGCAGGCCAGCAACACGCTGCCATCGGTGCTCACCGACCCGAAGGTAGCGGGCCCGCTCATGATGTCGGTGTGGCAGCGCGCGGCCGCTACAGCGGACAAGTACAACGAGCCTGGGAAGTTCACCACGTTCATTGGCTTCGAGTGGACGCCGACGCCGGGCGGCGACAACCTGCATCGCAACGTGCTGCTGCGCGACGGCGCGGACCGCGCAGGACAGGTATTCCCGTTCAGTTCGTGGCAGAGCGAGGATCCTGAGCAGCTCTGGGAGTGGATGGCCACGTACGAACAGCGCACCGGAGGCCGTGTGCTCGCGATTCCGCACAACGGCAACCTGTCGAACGGCCGCATGTACGCCGCGCAGACGTTCGGCGGCGCGCCGCTGTCGAAGGAGTACGCCGAGCGCCGGCAGCGCTGGGAACCGGTGCAGGAAATCGTGCAGATGAAGGGTGCCTCCGAGAGCCACCCGAAGCTGTCCCCGAACGACGAGTTCCTCGAGTACGGCATCGCGGGATGGGAACTGGGCAACCTGACACTCGCCGGTTCACGCCTGACCCCGGCGATGATGCCCACGAGCTACGTGCGTGCAGGCTTCATGCGCGGCCTGGAACACGAGGCGAAGCTGGGTGTCAATCCGTTCAAGTCCGGCATCATCGGCAGTTCCGACGCGCACAACGCACTGCCCTTCGTCGAGGAGGACAACTTCTTCGGCAAGTTCCCGGGGCAGGAACCGAGCGCGGACCGCTGGCAGCAACGTTCCGCAACCGGCGAGGGCAGTGGCGGCGAGGCGCGTTATACCTGGCAGTACCTCGCAGCCGGCTACGCGGCCGTGTGGGCTAAAGAGAACACGCGCGAAGCGATCTTCGATGCAATGATGCGGCGCGAGACCTACGGCACGTCCGGCAGTCGCATGACGGTGCGCTTCTTCGGCGGGTACGACTTCACGCCCGCAGACGCGCAGTCGCGCTATCTCGCCGAAGCCGGCTACGCCAAGGGCGTGCCGATGGGTGGTGATCTGAAGCCCGCAGCAGCCGGCAAGGCGCCCACTTTCCTCGTTGCAGCCCTCAAGGACCCGCAGGGCGCGAACCTCGACCGTATCCAGGTCGTCAAGGGCTGGCTCGACGCCTCGGGCACGGCACAGGAAAAGGTGTACGACGTCGTGTGGGCCGGCAACCGCCAACCCGGCAAGGACGGCAAGTTGCCACCTGTGGGTGACACTGTCGATGTCACCCGGGCCACGTTCACAAACTCGATCGGCACCGCCGAACTGGCGGCTGTCTGGAAGGACCCGGACTTCCAGCCGAGACAGCGCGCCTTCTATTACGTCCGTGTCATCGAGATTCCGACCCCCCGGTGGACGGCGTACGACCAGGTGCGTTTCGGCGTGAAGATGAGCGACGACGTCCCGATGAAGCAGCAGGAACGCGCGTGGACGTCACCGATCTGGTACTCACCGACTTGAGTCGGTAAATCGGAGTGATCAGACGCCTGCTGTGCGAACTCGTGTGCCAGTTCCTGTTGAGAGGCACGGCTAGCAAAGCACGAACGCATTGCGAATCCACGTGACGAGCGGGGCGCCGCCCGGCTCCGGCGACGGATCGATCGCGACCACGTCGAAACGTGCGCGGAGGCGCCGCAGTTCGCGCCGCGTCAGCAGCAGATGACGGGCGGCGAGCGAGCAGCGACGCTGCTTGGCGAAGCCGATGGTCGCCGCGGCCTGACCGTAATCACGGCGCGAGCGCGACCGCACCTCGACGAGCACCAGCACCTGCGCCTCCGGGTCGAGCATGACCAGGTCGATCTCGCCCGTGCGGCACCGATAGTTGCGCGTGAGCAGCACGAGGCCCGCAGTCTCGAGATGCCGCAGCGCGCTTGACTCGGCGGCCCGGCCGATCTCGGTAGTCGTCGTTGCGGTCGGCGTCGAGTCGGGCGATCGAGCCACAGGGCACCCCTGATACCGTCGACTTGACGGCTGGTTGCCCGTTCTCGCCTATTGCGGCGGCGGCGTGCTCGCCGAATTTTCCGCGGGAGTGTCGCGAAAGACCGCAGCCGTCGACACCGCAGCCTGCGGCTTGCCGGACTCGATACGGGCAAACTGCAGGCTGCGCTGTACGCGACCGCTCGTGCGATCGAGTTCGAGCATGCCGGTCAGTCCGTCGACACCCGCCGCAGCGCCGCCGGAACTGCCGAGTTGCTGCGCGAGGCGGAATGCGTCGTAACCGAATGCGAAGAGCCGCAGCCGACCCCGCGCTCGCGCCGCCCAGTCCTCCTGCATGGCATCCCAGAGTTCAGGTGCGCCCTGGCCGCCGTACAGCAGCCACGGCATTTCTGGAAACACCAGGCCGTCCATGTCGGAAGCCGCGCGCACGCTGGGATCCCAGGCGTCGGAGGTCGAATAGAGCGGCAGGTCATAAGTCATCTGGAACCGGAGTTGCGGCCGGATGGCTCGCGCCGCCTGCGGCGTCGCCGCGACGAATGCGAACTGGGGACCCGATGCCTGTTCGCTCTCCGCATTGCGCGGTGGCAGCGGTTGGTTCGGATTTGAGCTGCGATCGCCCGCACCGCCGTAACGGCCGAGCACCGCCCGCAATGGCCCGGAAAAATCCCTGGCGCCCGCGGCGTAATACTGCGACGACATCAGCGTGACGCTGCCGGCTGCCTCCAATTCCTGCACGAAGGCGTCGTGCACGCGCTGGCCCCACGCGTTGTCCGGGAACAGCGCGACGCCACGCACCCAGCCATCAGCCGCGAGCCGTCGCGCCACGGCGCGCGCTTCCTGCTCGGGATCGATCGCGAACTGATACAGGAAGGCCGGCGCGGCCATTCCCGGCGCCGTACCAGCGGAATTCAGCGCGAGCGTCGGGACGGGCAGTCCCGCCGGCTGCGAGGCAATGACCGCCGTGATCTCCTCCTTGGTCAGCGGCCCGACGACCATCCGGGCGCCGTCGGCGATCGCACGCTGGTACGCAGCGGCTGCGCCGGGCGCCGCAGTGTCGTATATCTCGATGCGCGGCCGCGTGTCGGCGGACGACGAGGCGAACCATGCCGCTGCGAACCCATCGCGCACCGCGCTGCCGGCCGACTGCTGCTTGCCGGAAAGCGGCAACAGCAGGGCGATGCTCGTCGACGGTCCGCCAGCGATGGTCGCGAAGCCCGGTTGAGCAAGAGCCTGGCCCGCATCAGGCAGGAAAGCCGTGCCCGGGTGTCCGGGATGCTGTGCCATCCACGCAGCAACGGTCGCTGCCTGTGCCGCATCATTGGCGCCTGTCGTCACGATCGCCGGCAACTCGAGCCAGCCGCGCTCGCGTTCCGACACCCCGGCAGCAGTGACGGGGCCTGGCGGACGTTGCAGCAGGTAGTCAAACAGGAGGCGGTCGTTGCCGGCCCGTGCTGCCGGCGAAGCGAGCAGCGCAGCACGTTCTTCGAACGTGCGCACGCCACCGAGCGCATCGCCCGTCGCGAACTCGGCATGCCCGCGCAACGCGAGCAGTTCCGGCGCCGATTCCGTCGGCCAGGGTTGCGGCAACGTTCGCAGAATCCCAAGCGCAAGGGCTGCATCGCCACGGGCGAGCGCGATACGTGCAGCGACCTCGGCCAGCAATGCGCGTTCGTCGTCGCTCTTGACGCGACTGCGGGCTTTGTCGAGCAGGCGCTGAGCGTCCTTCACGTCGCCGCCGATGACGTACTCGCGCGCGGCAAGCAGCGCCGTGGCGGCGTCCCAGTTCATGAAGCCGCGGCGTGCGAGTTGCTCGTAACGGCCGGCGGCCTCCAGGTGCTTGCCGTCGCGTGCGAGTGCGTCCGCCTGCGCCAGGGTCGGCGCGGACTGCTGGGCGTGTGCGATCGGTGCGATGCAAGCGCACAGGATCATCGACGACGCGATCCAGCCGGCCCAGCGGCCCGTGCGGCGAGCTTGCCCGCTTCGAGGCGATACGTGCAGCATGCGAAATCCTTGGGAGGCGCGCGTGACCGATATTGCGACGGATTCTACGGGGCGGAAGCCGGCCGGCGCACTGTTCGTCGTCGCGACTCCCATCGGCAACCTCCAGGACCTGAGTCCGCGCGCCGCCGCCTGCCTGCGCGACGCCGACCTGTTGCTCGCCGAGGACACCCGGCATACGCGCACGTTGCTGGAAGCCTGCGGTATCGCGCGACCTGCCAGTTCGATCGAATCACTGCACGAGCACAACGAACGCGAACGTGTTCCGGCGCTGGTGTCGCGCCTGCAGGCCGGTGCACGCATCGCGTTGGTCACCGACGCGGGCACGCCCCTGATGAGCGATCCAGGGTCGCTGCTGGTGGCCGCGGCTGGGCGTGCGGGCGTCGAAGTCGTCTCGCTCCCTGGCCCTTGCGCAGTAATTGCGGCGCTGTCGATCGCGGGTCTCGCTACCGATCGTTTCGTGTTCGAAGGATTCCTGCCCGCCAAAGCCGCGGCGCGGCGTGCGGTGCTCGGGACCCTGGCGCGCGAAACACGCACGCTCGTGTTTTACGAGGCGCCGCACCGGCTCGAGGCTACGCTGCAGGACCTGGCGACGGTGTTTGGCGCGGAGCGCGAAGCGGCCGTGGCACGTGAAATCACCAAGCGGTTCGAACACGTTTATCGCGGCACGCTGGACGCGCTGGCCCGACAGTGCGCGTCGGATTCCAACATGACGCGGGGCGAAATCGTGCTCGTCGTAGCGGGGGCGCCCTTGAGCGACGACGACGATGCGGATGAGCTGGCGGCGGCAAGCACTCTGAAAGTGCTGTTGCAGGAATTGCCGGTGTCGCAGGCCGCGCGTATCGCCGCGCAGCTCACCGGCCGCAGTCGCAAGGATCTCTACGACCGCGCGCTCGCGCTGCAGCAAGGGGCGGGGGCGAGGACTAGTGAGTAGTGAGTAGTGATTAGTGATTAGTGATTAGTGATCAGTCGGACTGCGGCGTCACGACCAGTCAATACTCACTAATCACTAATCACTAGTCACTACTCACTATCCCCTATACTTGCCGCGGGAGTCGGCCAGGCAACCGCTGCGTTTTACGACGTGGAGGAAAGTCCGGGCTCCATAGGGCAAGGTGCCAGGTAACGCCTGGGGGGCGCGAGCCCACGGACAGTGCAACAGAAAGCAAACCGCCTATGTCATGGCACGTGCAAACGGGTCGTGGCAGGTAAGGGTGAAAGGGTGCGGTAAGAGCGCACCGCGCCGGTGGCAACATTCGGCGGCACGGCAAACCCCACCTGGAGCAAGACCAAATAGGGAAGCGCGCGGGCCTTCGGGTCCGTTCCTGCTGCCCGCAGGGGCTTCCGGGTAGGTCGCTCGAGGCGCACGGTGACGTGCGTCCCAGATGGATGGTTGTCCTCGACAGAACCCGGCTTATCGGCCGACTCCCACCTCTTTTGCGCCAGGTCGGCCCACCACGGGCCTGACAACCCACTTTGTCCCACCGGTTCGTTCACCGGGAGGGCTGGGTGTTCCTGAGAATCAGCCACTTTCTCCCACAAAAGAGCGCGTCGTAGGGTGCGTCCCAACCGCGCAGGCGCCCCCGAATCGCACCAAAGCGATGCCGTTGAGTGCGATTTCCCACGCTCACCCAATCCTGACCTTCAGTTCAGGAACATTCGCTAAGTACATGATTGTTTTAGCAAAGCAAAATCGTGTTTCGTTGCGCTGGACCGTCTCCAAGCTAAGTCACTGTCGGAGCTAGGAAAATTTTGGTGCGAACCGTTGACGCTGGCGGCGCCCCGCCCCTATAGTGGCGGCGAGTGGGAAAAAGTGGGATGAAATGGGCTGCCGGCCCGGAAGACGCCTGAAATGTTTCGTGGAGCCAACAAAGTCACCCTCGATGTCAAAGGCCGCGTGGCCATGCCCGCGCGGTACCGGGACACGCTCGTCGAGCGCAGCGAAGGTCGGCTGGTGGCGACGGTGGACCGTTCCGACAAGTGCCTGCTGATTTATCCCCTCCCGGACTGGGAGGAGATCGAGCGCAAGCTGATGCGCCTGCCGACCCTGAATCCGCAGGCGCGGCGGTTGCAGCGGCTCATGGTGGGTCACGCCACGGACCTCGAGCTGGATTCGCACGGTCGTGTGCTGGTCCCGCCGAAGTTGCGCGAGTACGCAGGCCTTTCACGCCAGGCGATGCTGATCGGGCAGGGCAGCCGTTTCGAGCTGTGGGATGAGCAGCACTGGAACGAGCGTCGCGACGAATGGCTGCAAGCGGGTGACGAGCCGGGCGAACTGCCCGCCGAACTCGAGCAGCTGTCGCTGTAGGCGCGCGAGGTGGTGGCGCACACGCCGGTACTTCTCGACGAAGTGCTGGCCGGACTCGCCGTCAAAGCGGACGGGCGTTACTGCGACGCGACGTTCGGCCGCGGCGGTCATGCCGCAGCCATTCTCCAGCAGCTCGGTCCCGCTGGCCGCCTTTGCGCCATCGATCGCGATCCGGCAGCCATCGCGGCCGGTCGTGAGCGATTTGCGGCAGAGCCGCGTCTCACTCTGGTTCGGGGGTCGTTCGGCCGGCTCGAGGAGCGGGTCCGCGCGGCGGGTTGGGAGGGGGGGCTGCAAGGCGTGCTGCTGGACCTGGGGGTCTCGTCGCCGCAGCTCGATGAGGCTGGCCGGGGCTTCAGTTTCATGCAGGACGGTCCGCTCGACATGCGTATGGATAACGAGTCCGGATTGAACGCCGCGCAATGGCTGGCGCGCGCGGGCGAGCGGGAGATTGCGGACGTGCTGTTCAAGCTCGGTGAAGAAAAATTCTCGCGGCGCATCGCACGTGCCATCGTAGCTGCGCGCGCTGAGACGCCGATCGGCACCACGCGGCAACTTGCCGGCATCGTGGCCGGCGCAGTGCCGACGCGTGAACCCGGCAAGCATCCGGCGACGCGCACCTTTCAGGCGATCCGCATCCACGTGAATCGCGAGCTCGAGGAAGTCGAGGCGGCGTTGCCCCAGGCCGTCGACCTGCTCGCGCCGGGCGGCCGACTGTGCGTGATCAGCTTCCATTCGCTCGAGGACAGGCTGGTCAAGCGCTTCATGCGCCGCGAGGCCCAGGGCGATCCGATCTACGCGGAGTTGCCGAACGTGCCGCCGCACGCCCGGCCGCGCCTGCAGCTCATCGGCGGCGCCGTCATGCCTGACGATGTGGAGATCGCCCGTAACCCGCGCGCGCGAAGCGCCGTGCTGCGCGTGGCTGAGAGGATCGCGGCATGAGCCAGGTGCATTGGCGGCTCGTGATCGCAGTGTTGTGGGTGATGGTGCTCGCGTCCGCGCTCGGCGTCGTCTACGGCAAGCAGGAAGCGCGCAACCGTTTCAGCGAGTTGCAGAAGCTCACGACGACACGCGACGACCTCGACATCGAGTGGGGCCAGCTGCAGCTCGAACAGAGCACGTGGGCCACGCATGGCCGCGTCGAACGGGTCGCGCGCGATGACCTCGGCATGGTGACGCCGCAGGCGTCCGAGCTTCGCATCGTGCAACCATGAGGCGCAGCTCGTCGCTCCGCGATCACCACGCTCGCGACGCGGCTGCGACCGCGGTCGGCGGCTGGCGCCTGTGGCTCGTGGGCGCGCTGCTGACGCTGGGCGGGATTTCGCTGCTGGCGCGTGCGATCTACCTGCAGGTCATCGACCATGACTTCCTGGCGAAGCAGGGCGATGCCCGCATCCTGCGTGACGTAAAGCTCTCGGCGAACCGCGGCATGATCATCGACCGCAACGGCGAGCCGCTCGCGGTCAGCACGCCGGTCGATACTGTCTGGGCCGATCCGCGCAAGCTCGCGCAGCATCCGCAGGAATTCGCCAGGCTCGCCAAGGCGCTCGACCGCGACAAGAACTGGCTCGCCCGGCGCGTCACCAGCAACCTCGACCGTGAGTTCGTCTACCTGGTGCGCCACATGCGCCCGGCCGATGCGGAGAAGGTGAAGGCGCTCGGCATCGGCGGCGTCGACACGCTGCGCGAATACCGTCGCTATTACCCCGCGGGCGAAGTGACGGGCCATCTGCTCGGCTTCACCAACGTCGACGACGTGGGCCAGGAAGGACTCGAACTCGCGTTCGACCAGTGGCTTGGCGGCGAGCCGGGCATCAAGCGCGTGATGCGCGACCGCGAAGGCCGCACGATCGAGGACATCGAGCGCATCAAGGCGCCGCGCCCGGGCCAGGACCTGCGCACCAGCATCGACTTGCGCGTGCAGTACCTGGCCTACCGCGCGCTCAAGCAGGCCGTGCAGGAAAACTCGGCGCACGGCGGCTCGGTCGTCGTGCTCGACATCCAGACCGGCGAAGTGCTGGCCATGGTTAACCAGCCGGCGTTCAACCCGAACGACCGCGAGCAGTACCTGCCGTCGCGCTACCGCAATCGCGCTACCAACGACTTCTTCGAGCCGGGCTCGAGCATCAAGCCGTTCGTGGTCGCCGCCGGCCTGAAGAGCGGGCGTTTTCACTCGGACACGCTGATCGCAACCGGACCGGGCTCGCTGCGCGTCGGCATCAAGACGGTCAAGGACAAGCACAATCTCGGCACGATCGACGTGCGCACAGTGCTCGAGAAGTCGAGCAACGTCGGCATCGTGAAGATTGCGTTGACGTTGAAGCCGCAGGAAATGTGGTCGACGCTGCGCGACCTCGGGTTCGGCTCGGTGACCGGCTCGGGCTTTCCCGGCGAATCGGCCGGCATCCTCACGGGCTACGATCACTGGCGCTCGATCGGCCAGGCAACGATGTCGTACGGCTACGGCCTGTCGGTCACGCCGCTGCAGCTCGCGCAGGCCTATGCCGTGCTCGGTGCCGGTGGGACGCGCCGTCCGGTGAGTCTCCGCCGCGTGGATGTGCCGCCGGAAGGCGAGCGCATCATGGACGAAGCAGTTGCGCGCGAACTCGTGCAGATGATGGAGAGCGTCGTGAGCGAGGCCGGTACGGCCCGTCGCGCCGCGGTCATGGGTTATCGGGTGTCCGGCAAGACCGGCACCTCCTGGAAGGCGGCAGACGGCGGCTACAACTCGACCAAGTACATGGCCGTGTTCGGTGGCGTCGTGCCGGCGAGCAACCCGCGCCTCGCTGCGATCGTGGTTGTCGACGAGCCCAGTGCCGGCAAGTTCTACGGCGGTGACGTCGCAGCGCCAGTGTTCGCCGAGGTGATGTCCGGCGCGCTCCGCCTGCTCGCCATTCCTCCCGACGACTTGCAGCGCGTGCCGGCCACGACCCTCGTGCAGGCGCAGGATCCGTGGTGAGCGCGCGATGAACGCACTCGGCAAGACCCACCAGAGCTCCGGCTACAACATGACGCTCGGCCGCCTGCTCGAGGGTCTCGACGTCGCCGCACCGCACGGCCTGCAGGTGACGGATCTCGTGCAGGACAGTCGCGCCGCGACACCGGGCTGCGTGTTCCTGGCATGCCCGGGCCGCACGACGCACGGCCTCATGCATGCAGCGACTGCCGTCGAGCGCGGAGCGGTTGCAGTGTTGTGGGAGCCAGGCGCCGATCTCGAGCCGCCGGTGCTGCCCGAGCGCGTTGCAGCAATCGCCATCCCGCACCTCAGCCGTCACGTCGGCGAGCTCGCGGATCGCTTCTTTCGTCGGCCATCGGCCGACCTGCGCGTCGCCGGCATCACCGGCACCAACGGCAAGACCACCACCGCCTTCCTGCTGGCACAAGCGTCGGACTTCCTGGGTCGTCGTGGCTGGTACGTCGGTACGTTGGGCCACGGCCATCCCGGAAAGGTGCGGGAGGCGGGGCTCACCACGCCTGATGCGGTCACGGTGCAGCGCCGCCTTGCCGAGGCTCGCGACGAAGGCGCGTCGACGCTCGGCCTCGAGGTATCGTCGCATGCGCTCGACCAGGACCGCGTCGCTGGCGTGAATTTCGACACCGCCGTCTTCACCAACCTGACGCGCGACCATCTCGACTACCACGGCACGCTCGAGGCTTACGGTGCGGCCAAGTCGCGGCTGTTCCACACGCCGGGCCTGCGTTGCGCCGTGATCAACGTGCGCGACCCGTTCGGTCGTGAACTCGTCGAGCGACTCGATCCGGCGCTCGAGAGGATCGTCTACACCACGGCGAACGACGTGTGGGCCGAGCACGGGACGGGCTGGGTCCGCGTCTCGGAGCTGCGCGCGACGGCGGCGGGTCTCACGATCAACGTCGAAACCAGCTGGGGCACGGGCCTGCTGCGCTCGCGTCTCGTCGGCGAGTTCAATGCGGAGAACCTGCTCGCCGTGCTCGGCGTGCTGCTCGGCTGGAACGTGCCGTTGCAGAAGGCGCTGGCCGCGTTGGCATTGTGCGTCGCGCCGCCTGGACGCATGGAGTCCTTTGGCGGCGGCACGCAACCGCTGGTCCTGGTCGATTACGCACATTCGCCCGACGCGCTCGCGAAAGTGCTCGATGCGTGCCGCGCCCACGCGCGCGGCCGGTTGATCTGCGTGTTCGGCTGTGGCGGCGACCGCGATCCCGGCAAGCGTCCGCTGATGGGGGGCATCGTCGAGGCCGGCGCTGACGTTGCGATCGTCACCGACGACAATCCGCGCACCGAGGAATCGGCGGCGATCATCGCGCAGATTCTCGCCGGCATGCGTGACGCCGCAGCCGCGCACGTGGTTCCCGACCGTGCCGAGGCCATCCGCCAGGCCATCGCCGAGGCTGAGGCCGGTGACGTCGTGGTCGTCGCGGGCAAGGGCCACGAGGACTACCAGATCGTCGGTGGCGAGACGCGTGCGTTCAGCGACCGCGAAACGGTGCAGGCCTGCCTGTCCGGGGGCGCTGCATGATCAGCCGCGACCTCGCGACCTTCGCCAGGGTGAGCGGCGGCATGCTGCATGGCGCCAATGCGACGTTTGCTCGCGTCATCAGCGACTCGCGTGCACTGGAGCCGGGCGCGCTGTTCGTCGCGCTCAGGGGCGACCGCTTCGATGGCCACGATTTCGTGGCCGATGCGGCAAAGCTGGGCGCGGCAGGCGCGATCGTCAGCCGACCGTTCGATTGCCCGTTGCCGCAGGTCGTCGTCGCCGACACGCTCGCCGGCCTGGCCACGTTCGCGAATGCCTGGCGCCGCTCGTTCGCCGGCGTCGTGGTCGGCATCACCGGCAGCAACGGCAAGACGACGGTCAAGGAGATGACCGGCGCGATCCTGGCCGAACTCGGTCCGTGTCTCGTGACGCAGGGCAATCTCAACAACCACATCGGCGTGCCGCTCACGCTCTGCCGGCTCGAAACCACGCATCGTTGCGCCGTAGTCGAGATGGGTGCAAATCACCTGCGCGAAATCGCGCACCTGGCCGCGATCGCCGAGCCGACGGTCGGCCTGGTGATCAATGCAGGCCAGGCGCACCTCGAGGGATTCGGCGGTATCGACGGCGTCGCCAGGGGCAAGGGCGAGATGTTCGAAGCGCTTGGGCCAGGCAGCACGGCGGTGATCAACGCCGATGATCGCTTCGCCGCGTTCTGGCGGGATCGCGCGTGCCGCGCCGGTCGCGTCGTCACGTTCGGCCTGCGTGAACGCGCCGATGTCTCGGCTCGCGACGTGCGCAGCCACCTCGGGTCGACGGGATTCGAGACGACATTCGAGCTGGTCACGACCTCCGGCATACGATCCATCGAGCTGGGTCTCGCCGGCGAACACAATGTCATGAACGCGCTGGCCGCTGCGGCGGCTGCGATGGCGGCCGGTGCAGGTCTCGACGCCGTGCAGCGCGGTCTGCAGTCGATGCGGCCGGTTGCGGGTCGGCTCGAGGTCAAGCAGGCGCTGCACGGCACACGCCTGATCGACGACGCTTACAACGCCAATCCCGGGTCGCTGCGCGTGGGCCTGCGAGCGCTGGCGGGCGTGCCGGGCGAGCGCTGGCTCGTCCTCGGTGAGATGGCCGAGCTGGGCGAGGAAGGTGCGTACCTGCACGCGGAGATGGGCGCACTCGCGCGCGAGTGCGGCGTCACCCGGCTGCTCGCCGTCGGCGCGGGTTCGCAGCCAGCCGTGGAATCGTTCGGTCCCGGCGCTTCCTGGCATGCGAGCACGGATGCCCTGCTGGCAGCGCTGCTGCCCGAACTGCACGACGGTCTCACGATCTACGTGAAGGGTTCGCGCGTGAATCGACTCGAGCGCGTGACCGCTGCCCTGGTACCGGGTGGCACGGCGCAGGCGGGGGGACACTAGATGCTGCGCCACGTCGCCGCCTGGCTCGCCGAGTACTACTCAGGCTTCCACGTCTTCCAGTACCTGACCCTGCGGGCGATCCTCGCGGCACTGACGGCGCTTGCGATCTCGCTGCTGGTCGGCCCGCGCATGATCCGCTGGCTTGCCGAATACCAGGTCGGCCAGCGCGTGCGGTCCGACGGTCCGCAGACGCACCTGAGCAAGGCCGGCACGCCGACGATGGGCGGTGCGTTGATCCTCGCGGCAATCGTCGCTGCGACGCTGCTGTGGGCCGATCTCGCGAATCGTTTCGTATGGGTGGTGCTGCTGGTCACCATCGCTTTCGGACTGATCGGGTTCTGGGACGACTACCTCAAGCTCGTCGTCGGCAATTCGCGCGGGTTGATCGCGCGGTACAAGTACTTCTGGCAGTCGTTCGCCGGCCTCGGCGCCGCGATCGTGCTGTACGTCACCGCGCAGTCGCCCGCCGACACGACGCTGTACGTGCCTTTCTTCAAGCACTTCGTCGTCCCGCTCGGCGTCCTTTTCATCCCGCTGACGTACTTCGTGATCGTCGGTTCGAGTAACGCGGTCAACCTGACCGACGGCCTCGACGGCCTCGCGATCATGCCGTCGGTGCTCGTCGCAGGTGCGCTCGGCGTGTTCGCGTACGCGTCGGGCAACGTCGTGTTTTCGAACTACCTCGGCATCCCGTACCTCGCCGGCGCGGGCGAGGTGCTCGTGATCTGCTCCGCGATCTTCGGCGCAGGCCTCGGGTTCCTGTGGTTCAACACGTATCCGGCGCAGGTGTTCATGGGAGACATCGGCGCACTGGCGCTCGGGGCCGCGCTCGGCGTCATCGCCGTCGTCGTCCGGCAGGAAATCGTGCTCTTCATCATGGGCGGCGTGTTCGTCATGGAGACGGTGTCGGTGATCCTGCAGGTCGGGTCGTTCAAGCTCCGCGGCAAGCGGATTTTCCGGATGGCGCCGATCCACCACCATTTCGAACTCAAAGGCTGGGCCGAACCGAAAGTCATCGTCCGCTTCTGGATCATCACCGTGATCCTCGTGCTGCTCGGCCTCGCGACGCTCAAGCTCCGATGACCGAGGCACTCCACCCACTGGCTCCGCTTGCCGCCGGCACCCGCGCCCTGGTGCTGGGACTCGGTCGCACCGGGCTGTCGGCTGCACGCTACCTGGACCGCAAGGGTCTCGCGGTGCGGGTCGCGGACACGCGCGCGAATCCGCCGGGCGTCGATGCGCTGCGCGCGAATGTCCCGGCCGCTGAACTGCGGGCGGGGGCGTTCGACTCGGCGCTGCTCGATGATGTTGCGCAAGTGGTGATTTCGCCGGGCCTGTCATTGCAGGAACCGGTCGTGCGCGCAGCACTCGAGCGTGGGCTTCCGGTCGTGGGTGACATCGAACTCTTTGCCCGTGAGGCGCGGGCGCCGATGGCCGCGATCACTGGCACGAACGGCAAGAGCACCGTGACAACCCTCGTGGCGGAGCTTGCGAACGCCGGTGGCCGGCGCGCGGTGGCGGGCGGGAATCTCGGCGAACCGGCACTCGACCTGCTCGAGCGTCCCACGCCCGAGCTCTACGTGCTTGAACTGTCGAGCTTTCAGCTCGAAACGACACACTCGCTCCGTACCGTGACTGCGACCGTACTCAACGTCACGCCCGATCACATGGATCGGTACGCGAGTCTCGAGGCGTACGGCGCGGCGAAGGCCCGCATCTTCGACGGTTGCGAAGTTGCCGTGATCAACGCCGATGACCCGGCGGTGCGCGGCATGCCGCGCCCGGGCCAGTCCGTGGTGTCGTTCAGTCTCGTGTCCCACGATGCCGATTACACGCTGGAACACTCGCCTGCGCCGATGATCGTGCGACGGGGTGAACCGTTGCTGCCGCTCGCGGCGATGCGGCTGCAGGGCCTGCACAACGCGGCGAACGCGATGGCTGCGCTCGCGATGGCCGAAGCCCTCGAACTGCCGGTCGCTGCGGCGCTCGATGCGCTTTGCGCGTTCGGTGGCCTGCCGCATCGCTCGCAGTGGGTCGCCGATGTCGGCGGTGTGCGCTACGTGAACGACTCGAAGGGCACGAACGTCGGTGCGACGCTCGCTGCCGTACGGGGCTTGGCCGGCCCGCTCATCGTCATCGCCGGCGGCGATGGCAAGAACCAGGACTTCTCGGAGCTGCGGGATGCGTTCCGCGGCAAGGTCCGTCACGTCGTGCTGATCGGCCGCGATGCCCCGGCGCTCGAAGCCGCGCTGGCCGACGTCTGCGCCACAGAGCGCGCCAGCGGCATGCCGGCGGCCGTGCGTGCGGCGCAAGCCGTCGCGCAACCGGGCGACACCGTTCTGCTCTCGCCGGCTTGCGCGAGCCTCGACATGTTCCGCGACTACATCCATCGCGGCGACGAATTCGCCGCCGCCGTCAGGAGTCTCGCTGCATGAGCGCGCCGGCTTCCACCGTCAACAGTTACGCTCGTTCGAGTGGCCAGCCGCGCCGCCTGCTGCTG
Organism: uncultured Pseudomonadota bacterium; assembly: GCA_963748985.1. GTDB lineage: Bacteria > Pseudomonadota > Gammaproteobacteria > Steroidobacterales > Steroidobacteraceae > RPQJ01. The sequence goes on along the minus strand of CAVVKQ010000003.1, from coordinate 59,592 downwards.
GATCCCTGGATCATCGGCACCGTGTGCGCCCTGCTGCTGATCGGCCTGGTCATGGTCGCGTCGGCGTCGATTGGCATCTCCGAGAAGGAGACGGGTGCGGCGTTCCATTACTTCACGCGCCAGCTGGTCTACGTGGCGCTGGGCCTCGCGGCCGGCTGCGTCGGGCTGGCCGTGCCGACGCGCATCTGGGACGAGTATTCGAAGTACCTGCTGGGCGGCGCGTTCCTGCTGCTCATCGCCGTGCTGATTCCCGGCATCGGCTACGAAGTCAACGGATCGCGTCGCTGGATCCGGCTCGGCTTCATGAACTTCCAGGTGTCCGAAGCGACGCGCGTGATGCTGCTGATGTACGTCGCGAGCTACGCCGTGCGCCGCTCGGACGAACTGCGCAGCGACTTCAAGTCATTCATGGTGCCGGTCGGTGTGCTCGCGGCCGCCGCCGTGCTGCTGCTCTGCGAGCCGGATTTCGGTGCCGCCACGGTGCTGTTCGCGACTGGCCTCGGGGTGCTGTTCCTGGCCGGCGCGCGCGTTGTGCACCTGCTCGCACCGGTCGTCATCGGCTCCGTCGGCCTCGCGGCGCTCGCCGTCGTCTCGCCTTACCGGCTGCGCCGCCTGACCGGCTTCCTCGATCCCTGGGGCGATCCGTTCGACAGTGGCTTCCAGCTGGTGCAGTCGCTGATTGCGATCGGCCGCGGCGAATGGCTCGGTGTCGGTCTCGGTGCGAGCGTACAGAAGCTCTTTTACCTGCCCGAAGCCCACACGGACTTTGTTTTCGCCGTGCTGGCGGAGGAGTTCGGGTTCCTCGGCGTAATAGTCGTCGTCGCACTGTTCGCGCTGCTCGTGACTCGCGCGCTCATGATCTCGCGCGAGGCCGCGCAGGCCGGGCAGGCGTACCAGTCGTACGTGGCCGCGGCCATCGGCATCTGGCTGGGCCTGCAGGCGTTCGTGAACATCGGCGTGAACATGGGCCTGCTGCCGACCAAGGGCCTCACGCTGCCGCTGTTGTCCTACGGCGGCAGCAGCATGCTCGTGACGCTCGGCTGGATCGGCGTGCTGCTGCGCATCCACCACGATACGCAGGCCACTGGACGCGTACGCGTCGCACCGCGCGAGGCCCGTCGCAGATGACGCGCAAGGTTGCACTGGTCATGGCGGGCGGCACGGGCGGACACGTCTTCCCGGCGCTCGCGACCGCGCGCGTGTTGCAGCGCCGCGGCTACGACATCGTCTGGCTCGGCACGCAGCAAGGCATCGAGGCGCGACTCGTGCCAGCCGCAGGCATTCCGGTCGAGTGGCTCAGCGTGACCGGGCTCCGTGGCAAGGGTGCAGCGACATTGCTGGCGGCTCCGTTCCGTCTGCTGGTCGCCATCAATCAGGCGATGCGCGCGATCCGCAGGCATCAACCCAGGGTCGTGCTTGGTGCGGGCGGTTTCGCGTCCGGACCGGGAGGCATCGCGGCATGGTTGCTCGGCCGGCCGCTGGTCGTGCACGAGCAGAATGCCGTCGCGGGCCTCACCAATCGCGTACTGGCGCGCTTCGCCAAGCGCGTGCTCGAAGGGTTTCCGAACAGTTTCGGCAGCGGCGTGCGGGCCGAGCGCGTCGGCAACCCGGTGCGTCCGGAGATCGTCGCCATCGCTCCGCCCGAGCGCCGTTACGCCGGTCGCGAAGGCGCTGTGCGCCTGCTGGTCTTCGGCGGCAGCCAGGGTGCTGCGCGTCTGAACGCCGTGCTGCCTGCGGCCATCGGTGAATTGCCGGCCGCGCTGCGTCCTGCAGTGCTGCACCAGACGGGTAAGCACAATTTTGAAGAAACCGTGCAGGCGTATCGCTCGCGTGGCATCGAGGCCGACGTGCGACCCTTCATCGACGACATGGCGAGCGCCTACGGCTGGGCCGACCTCGCCGTGTGTCGCTCCGGTGCACTGACAGTGAGCGAACTCGCGGCGGCCGGCGTGCCTGCCATCCTCGTGCCGTTCCCGGCCGCCGTTGACGACCACCAGACCCGCAACGCGCAGTACGCCGTGCAGGCAGGCGCCGCGAAGCTTCTACCCGAAGGCGACCTGACCCCGATTTCGCTTGCCGCCCTGTTGCGTAAGTTGCTCGAGGCCGGACGCCCACTGCTCTCGCGCATGGCCGTGGCGGCGCGCACGAGCGCCATCGTCGACGCGGACGAGCGCCTGGCCGACGCCTGCATGCAGGCGGCAGGGGAGGCGGCATGAAGGACCGCATGCGCCGGATTCACACGATCCACTTCGTCGGTATCGGCGGCAGTGGCATGTGTGGCATCGCTGAAGTGCTGCTGAACCTCGGTTACGCGGTGCAGGGCTCCGACCTGAAGCAAGGCGAGTCCACCGAACGCCTGCAGCAGCTCGGCGCGCGCGTGCTGATCGGCCACCGCGCCGGGAACGTCGATGGCGCCGACGTGGTCGTGGTTTCGAGCGCGATTGACGCCTCGAACCCGGAAGTGGAGCGTGCATTGGCCGGGCGCATTCCGGTCGTGAAGCGCGCCGAGATGCTCGGCGAACTGATGCGCTTCCGCTATTCGATCGCCGTGGCTGGCACCCATGGCAAGACCACCACGACGAGCCTGATGGCCAGCGTCATGGCCGAAGGCGGCACGGACCCCACGTTCGTCATTGGCGGTCGGCTGAAGAGCGCGGCCAGCAATGCGCGTCTCGGAGCCGGCGAGTTCCTGGTCGCCGAGGCCGACGAGAGCGATGCATCGTTCACGCACCTGCAGCCGATGATTGCGATCGTCACCAACGTCGACGCCGACCACCTCGGCACACACGGCGGCGACTTCGAGAAGCTGAAACTCAGCTTCGTCGAGTTCCTGCACAACCTGCCGTTCTACGGGCTCGCGGTCGTCTGCAATGACGATGCGAACGTGCGTGCACTGATTCCCAGCATCGCGCGGCCTTACCTGACCTACGGTTTCGACGAATCCGCAGATGTGCGTGCGGTGGACGTCGAGCGACTCGCGGGCCAGTCGAAGTTCACGGTGCTGCGCCCGGGCGCCGCGCCGCCGTTGCCGGTCACGTTGAACCTGCCCGGCCGCCACAACGTGCTGAATGCCCTGGCGGTGATCTCCGTCGCGACCGAGCTCGAGATCGACGATGCCGCCATCCAGCGCGCGCTGGCCGGATTCCAGGGCATCGAACGTCGCCTGCAGTGGCTCGCCGACGTCGACACCGGCGCCGGCAGGGTCACGATCGTGGACGACTACGGCCATCACCCGACAGAGATCGCTGCCACCGTCGAAGCCGTACGCCAGGGCTGGCCGGGACGTCGTGTCGTGCTGGCCTTCCAGCCGCACCGTTACACGCGCACACGCGATCTCCTCGACGAGTTCGCGCAGGTGCTCGCCGATTCGGACGCGCTCGTCGTGGCCGAGGTGTACGCGGCGGGCGAAGCCCCGATCCCCGGTGCCGACGGCAAGGCGCTCTGCCGTGCGATCCGCTCACGGGGCCGCGTGGAACCCGTGCTGCTCAGGTCGCTCGACGAGCTGCCGGACGCACTGGCCGGAATCGTGCGTGAGGGCGACGTGGTACTGACGATGGGCGCCGGTCACATCGGCGCCGTCGCCAGCGAACTGCCGCGCACCCTGCCGGCTGCAGTCGCGATGCGAGGCCAGCGCGCATGACTTCGCCCCTGCTCATCCAGGATCCCACCCGGTTCGGCCGCGTCGCCGTGCTGCTCGGCGGCACGTCGTCGGAACGCGAGGTATCGCTCGATTCGGGCCGCAACGTGCTCGCAGCGCTGCAACGCCGCGGCGTCGACGCCACGGCCGTCGACGGTATTCCTGCCCTGGTTGCTGCGTTGAACGCGCCGGGCGGCCGCAAGTTCGATCGGGTCTTCAACATCCTGCACGGCAACCGCGGCGGTGGCGAAGACGGCGTACTGCAGGGGCTGCTCGATGCACTGGGCGTGCCCTACACGGGTTCGGGCGTGCTCGGGTCCGCGCTCGCGATGGACAAGATCCGCACCAAGCAGGTGTGGCTCGCACTCGGCCTGCCGACTCCGGCGTACGTGAACCTGCAGCGCGGCGAGGACGTCGTCGCGGCAGCCCACAAGCTGGGCCTGCCGGTGATCGTCAAGCCTGCGTGCGAAGGCTCGAGCGTCGGCATCACGCGCTGCTTCAGGGATGCGGATCTCGTGGCGGCCGTCGAGCTGGCGGCGCGTTACGAAGGCTCGCTGCTGGTCGAGCAGCTGATCCAGGGCGAGGAGTACACGGTGGGCGTGCTTGGGCTCGAAGCGCTGCCGTCCATCCGGATCGTGCCGGCTGGCGAGTACTACGACTACCACGCGAAGTACGTCGCCGAGGACACGCAGTACCTGTGTCCCGGCATGACGGGTGCCGCGGAGCAGGAACTTGCGGGCCTTACCCTCGCGGCGTTTTTTGCGGTCGGCTGCAGCGGCTGGGGCCGCGTCGATTTCATGCGCGACCGTGCGGGCAGGCCGTGGTTGCTCGAAGTGAACACGGCGCCGGGCATGACCAGTCATTCGCTGGTGCCGAAGGCCGCACGCCAGCGCGGGATCGAATTCGACGAGCTCGTCTGGCGGGTCCTCGAAACGAGCTGCCGTGTCCAGGAGGCACGTCGATGAAACTGCCGTTCGGCAAGAAGCAGCGCAAGCAGGCGACCCGACCCGAGCCCAAGTGGTGGGAGAGCCTGGACTGGAGCGCGATCGGGACCACGGCCGCCATCGTCGCCGGCTGTGCAGTAGTGGTGCTGCTGCTGATCTTTGCGCTGGACCGTCCAGTGCGCAGGGTCCTGCTCGAAGGCACCTTCCATCGCGTCTCGCCACCGGAGATCGAGAGCGCCGTCGCGCAAGTCGCGCAGGGCGGCCTGGCTTCAGTGGACCTTGAGCGCATTCGCAAGCGCGTCGAGTCGACCGACTGGGTAGACAGTGCCGTCGTGACCCGTGTGTGGCCGGATGCAATCCGCGTCGTAATCAACGAGGAGGTGGCAGCGGCGCGGTGGAACGACGCCGGGCTGCTGAACGCGCGCGGCGAACTCTTCATCCGCAACGCGCGCTACGTGCCGCCGGAACTGCCGCTGCTCGAAGGCCCGGAAGGCAGCGAGTCGCAGGTTGCGCAACTGTACATCGATGCCCAGGGCCGCCTGCTCGAGTCCGGACTGCGCCTCACGGGCGTCCGGCTCGACGACCGCGGTGCGTGGGAACTCGAGCTGGCGGATGGCCTGCAGGTCAGGCTCGGCCGGCAGGACGTCAAGAACCGCCTCGAACGCTTCATTCGACTCGCGAGCCCGACGGTGGCGAAGCGGGTCGCGGAGATCAATTACGTGGACATGCGCTACACGAACGGCTTCAGCGTGGGCTGGAACGCCCGTTCCGCACTGGCCGTCGCCCCGCAGCAGGACGCGACACCCGATGCCTAGAAAGCCCGAAAGAAACCTGCTCGTCGGACTCGACATCGGTACGTCGAAAGTCGTCGCCATCGTCGGCGAGCTTACCGTGGACGGCACGATCGACGTCGTGGGCGTGGGCTCGCACCCGTCGCGCGGGTTGAAGCGCGGCGTCGTCGTCAACATCGACTCGACCGTGCAGTCGATCCAGCGCGCGGTCGAGGAAGCCGAGCTGATGGCAGGTTGCCAGATTCATTCCGTGTTCGCCGGCATCGCCGGCAGCCACGTGCGGAGCCTGAATTCGCACGGCATCGTCGCGATCCGCGACAAGGAAGTCACGCAGAGCGACGTCGAGCGCGTGATCGACGCGGCGCGCGCCGTGGCGATTCCCGCGGACCAGAAGATCCTGCACATCCTGCCGCAGGAATTCATCATCGACGCGCAGGACGGCATTCGCGAGCCCGTCGGCATGTCGGGCGTGCGGCTCGAAGCGAAGGTCCACATCGTGACCGGCGCGGAAAGCGCGGCGCAGAACATCGTCAAGTGCGTGCAGCGCTGCGGCCTCGAGGTCGAGGACATCGTGCTCGAACAGCTGGCGTCGAGCTACGCCGTGCTGGCCGACGACGAGAAGGAACTCGGTGTCTGCCTGATCGACATCGGCGGCGGCACCACCGACGTGGCGGTCTTCGCAGGCGGCGCGATCCGGCACACCGCCGTCATCCCGATCGCGGGCGACCTCGTCACCAACGACATCGCGCAGAGCCTGCGCACGCCTACGCACCATGCCGAGGAACTCAAGGTGAAGTACGCATGCGCGCTGTCGCAGCTCGCGAATGCGGACGAGACCATCGAAGTGCCGAGCGTGGGCGATCGCCCCGCGCGGCGTCTCGCGCGGCAGACGCTCGCAAGCGTCGTCGAGGCGCGCTACGAGGAGATCTTCGTGCTCGTGCGCGACGAACTCGCGCGCTCCGATTACCACGACAAGATCGCAGCCGGCATCGTCCTCACGGGCGGCAGCGCGAAAATGGACGGCGTCATCGAACTGGCCGAGGAGATTTTCCACGCGCCGGTGCGGCTCGGCCTGCCCCAGGGCGTGAGCGGGCTGGTGGACGTCGTGCGCAATCCGATTCATTCGACCGGCGTCGGGCTGCTGCTGTTCGGGCGCAGCACCCGCCACGTGCATCCGTCGTCGCAGGGCGGGATGGGTCCGCGCAAGACCATCCAGCGCATGCGGGACTGGTTCAAGGGGAATTTTTGAAGGGGTTAGGGGTTAGGGGATAGGGGTTAGTCGGAAGGGCAGGAAGGGCAGGAAGGGCAGGAAGGACAGGAAGGGCAGGAAGGACAGGAAGGGCAGGAAGGGGAACACAGAGTTTTTTCGGGGCGCGGTAAAGGCTGCCGTGCCAGGCAACAAGTCATTCGTCATTTTTCTTGATACGGAGCAGCACACCCATGTTCGTACTCGCAGATACGGAAAACCAAGGCGCAATCATCAAGGTGGTAGGCGTGGGCGGCGGCGGCGGCAACGCCGTGAGCCACATGGTCAACTCAGGCATCGAAGGCGTCGATTTCGTGTGCATCAACACCGATGCACAAGCGCTCAAGCACTCGAAGGTCAAGGCGAGCCTGCAGATCGGCTCGAACATCACCAAGGGCCTCGGCGCCGGCGCGGATCCTGAAGTCGGCCGCCAGGCGGCGATGGAGGACCGCGACCGCATCGTCGAGCTGATCGAAGGCTCGGACATGATCTTCATCACCGCCGGCATGGGTGGTGGCACGGGAACGGGCGCCGCGCCGATCGTGGCGCAGGTAGCCAAGGAACTCGGCATCCTGACGGTCGCCGTCGTGACCAAGCCTTTCGAAATGGAAGGCAACAAGCGCACGTCACTGGCAGAGCAGGGCATCAACGAGCTGCACAAGTACGTCGACTCGCTGATCACGATCCCGAACCAGAAGCTGCTCACGGTGCTCGGCGGCGACATTACGCTGCTCGACGCGTTCAAGACGGCGAACCAGGTGCTGCAGGGCGCCGTGCAGGGCATCGCGGAACTGATCACGCGACCTGGCATGATCAACGTCGACTTCGCCGACGTCCGCACCGTCATGGCCGAGACCGGCATGGCGATGATGGGCTCCGGACACGCTACCGGCGAGAACCGCGCGCGCGCCGCCGCGGAAGCCGCGATCTCGAGCCCGCTGCTCGAGGATGTGAACCTGTCGGGCGCCCACGGCCTGCTGATCAACGTCACGGCCGGGATGGACCTGCGCACCAGCGAGTTCCACCTCGTCGGCGAAACCGTGAAGCAATTCGCCTCGGACGATGCAACCGTCGTCGTTGGCTACGTGATCGATCCGGAGATGACGGACCAGATTCGCGTCACCGTCGTCGCCACCGGCATTGGCCGCGCCGTCGCCAAGGCTGTGCCGCAGCCGACGATGGTCCAGGGCGTGGGCCGTGCCGACCGCCGTCGTGCGCCGCTCGGCGTGGGCGACTACTCGGCCTATGACACGCCGCCGCGCCTGCGCGAGCGTGCGCGTGCCGTCGGCGATGGCCTGAGCCACAACCACGGCGACGAATCGTTCATCGACATTCCGGCATTCCTGCGCCGGCAAGCCGACTGACGACGATCGCCTTTCCCGCCAGCCTCGGGAAAGGCATGCAGAGTCCAGGTGGAGGTTCCCTGCTCCGGGCCTCCGCCTGGCTCTGTCCATCGGTTCCAGGGTGTACAAAGATGGGTGACAGCAGCATCGCCGGCCTTGGCCAGGCGCTCGACTTCCGCGACGAATGCGACGCGCTGCATGCGGTGCTCGGGAACGCGCCGGCTGAAGCCTGGGCCGAGCCGACGCAGTTCAAGGGCTGGTCGTTCGACGACGTACTCGGCCACCTCTATTTCTTTGACAATGCCGCCGAAATCGCCGCGCGCAGTCGCGACGAGATCCAGGCGTTGTTCCGCGACATCTTCCAGGCGGGCGCTGCCGGCGTCTCGCTGATCGACTATTCACGGCGCTGGCTGCGGGGCTGTGCGGGCTCCGCCCTGCTCGAGCGCTGGCGCACGCAGTACCAGCGGCTGGCAGAAATCTATGCCGACTTCGAGCCTGGCCATCGCCTTGCCTGGGCCGGACCCGACATGAGCGCCCGGTCGTTCATGAGTGCCCGGCAGATGGAAACCTGGGCGCATGGGCAGGCGATCTTCGACGCACTCGGCATCGACCGCGTCGAGCACGACCGGCTGCGCAACATCGCGGTGATGGGCGTCAACACCTTCGACTGGACGTTCAAGGTCAACCGTCGTGACGTTCCCGCGGTAAAGCCGTACCTGCGTTTGACGAGCCCGTCCGGCGCGCTGTGGGAGTGGAACGAGCCTTCGGCCGCGGAACGCATCGAGGGCAGCGCGGTGGAGTTCTGTCGCGTCGTCACGCAGACGCGAAACGTGCTCGACACGAACCTTGCGGTGACGGGCGATTTCGCGCAGCAATGGCTGGCCAGTGCGCAGTGTTTCGCGGGTCCGCCGGAGTCGCCACCGACGCCTGGCACGCGGTTCAAGCAGGGTCGCTACAACAACGAGTGGTGACCAGGAAGAAGTGATTAGTGATTAGTGAGTGGTGAGTAGTGAGTAGTGATTAGTGACAAGCCAGGCGAGCGGCTGCAACTGCAGCGACCCACCGCACCTCCGACTACTCACTATTCACTAATCACTAATCACTAATCACTACTCACTTCCCGTGTCGACGCCAATGACGCCGTCCGCCACCAGGCGGTCAATCTCGCCGGCTTCGAATCCCGCTGCGGTCAACACTGCGCGACTGTCTCCGCCAGGGCGAGGTGCGTGTCGATCCGCGTGTTCGGTCCCGTCGTGCCAGCGGAACGGGGTACGTGGCGCGCGCAGGCGGCCTTCGGTCGGATGGTCGTATTCCTGAAAGAATCCGGTCGCGACCAGGTGCGGATCCTGCAACAGGTCACCGACCGAGTTCACGCGCGCACAGGGAATGTCGGCGGCACGCAATGACGCGAGCCACGCCGCCGTCGTGCGCGTGGGCGCCACCTCGGCAATGATCGCGTACAGCGAATCCACGCTCTGGCTGCGCAGAACCGGGTCCTGCACCTGTGGGGAATGCGCGATTTCGGCGCGTCCAATGATTTCGAAGAACGCCGCCCAGTGCGTGCCGTTGTACGGCAGGATCGCCATGAAGCCGTCCTGCGTACGGTACGGCTTGCGATTGGGTGCGGCCAATCGGTCGTAGCCCGTGGGCCCGAGCGCGGGTACGAACGTTGCGCCGCCCAGCTGTTCCGACATCAGGAACGCGACCGTGCTTTCGAACATGGGCGCCTCGATGCAGCAGCCCTTCCCCGTGCGAGCGCGGTGCGCGAGGCCCGTAGCCACCGCGATCGCAAGGTGCAAGCCACCGATCTTGTCGCAGAGGATTGTCGAAAGGTAACGCGGTTCGCCCAGGGCATTCGCGTTCAAAGCCGCGACACCTGCCGCGGCCTGGATGATGTCGTCGTACGCGGGCTCGTTCGCGTTCGGGCCGCTCTGGTCGTAACCAGGCGCGAAGGCGTAGACGAGGTCGGGCTTGATGCGCGAGAGCTGTTCGTACGCGAGGCCCAGCGGCTCGGCGGCTTTGGGCCGCATGTTGTGCACGATGGCGTCGGCGCCGCTCACCAGCCGCGCCAACACCGCGCGCGACTCCGGCCGCTTCAGGTCGATCGCGAGCGAGCGCTTGTTGCGGTTGAAACCCATGAATCCCGCGCCCATCGAGCGCGATCGACCCGGACGCACGGTGCGAAAGAGGTCGCCCTGCAGCGGTTCGATCTTGATGACGTCCGCCCCGAGATCGCCGAGTGTCTGCGTCGCATACGGGCCGAGCACGATCGTCGTGAAGTCGAGGACGCGGATTCCTTGCAGCAGGGGCAGCATCGATTTTACCCGGCAGTGTGCGGAAGCCCGCGCAGGATATGCTTCCCTCGCCGGCGCGCCAATGGTAGGAAGGCGATCGCTCGCAACACATCGTGAGGCTGGAACGCATGGGACCGCTACAGGGAATCCGGATCATCGAACTCGCGGGGCTGGGTCCAGCGCCGTTCTGCGCCATGATGCTGGCCGACATGGGTGCGACGGTCATCCGCGTCGACCGTGCCTCGGCGCAACCCGGGGAACCCGATCCGGTCGACACCCTGCTGCGCAACCGACGGTCGATCGCGCTCAACCTGAAGAGTCCTGCGGGCATTGCGACGCTGCTGCGGCTCATTGACGGCGCGGATGCGCTGATCGAAGGCTTCCGGCCCGGCGTGACCGAGCGCCTCGGTGTCGGGCCGGAGGTCTGTCTCGCGCGCAATCCGAAGCTCGTCTACGGGCGCATGACGGGCTGGGGCCAAGCCGGACCGCTCGCGCATACGGCGGGGCACGACATCAATTACCTCGCGCTCACTGGTGCGCTGCACCTGATCGGCGAACGTGGCCGCAAGCCGGTTCCGCCACTGAATCTCGTCGCCGATTTCGGCGGCGGCGGCATGATGCTGCTCGCCGGCCTGCTTGCGGCCCTGCTCGAGGCCTCCCGCTCGGGCAAGGGCCAGGTGATCGATGCCGCGATGACGGACGGTGTCGATCGCGTTGCTCAGCATGTTTCTTCGCAGCGTGCCTCCGATCCCGAACTTCCGCGACGAGACGGGTAGCTGATGCTCGCGGGCGCGGCGCCTTACTACGGTACCTTCGAGACCAGCGATGGCAAGTACCTGGCGATCGGCTCGATCGAGCCGCAGTTCTACGCGCTGCTGATCGAGAAGCTTGGCGTCGACAGGAAATTCCTCGCGGCGGGCTACCCGGGGAGTCGCAGGCACTGGCCTGAAGCGGAAGCAGCCATCGCGGCGGCAGTGCGGACGAAGACGCGCGACGAGTGGGCCGCAATCTTCGAAGGCACCGACGCGTGCGTCGCACCTGTACTCAGTCTCGGCGAAGCCGCGCGGCATCCGCACAACGTCGCGCGCGGCAGCTTCACCACGGTGAATGGTGTCGAGCAGCATGCGCCGGCGCCACGGTTCAGTCGCTACCGCAGCCGCACCGGTCCAGGCGCCACATCGTGCGGGCGCCGACAGCGGTGAAGTCCTGGCGGAAGCGGGGTTCACCGCGGCAGAAATCGAGCAGCTGCGCGCAGCCGGTGGCCTGGCCTAGTTGAGGCACGCGGCCAAGCTGACGGTCCGTTGACCAGTCCTTTATGATGCTGGAGGGCCTGGGCCAAGGGTCCGCCCCAACCCGCAGGTTTTGAAGAACTGCCACGCGGAGCGTGATCGCCCGCGCGGCCTGACCGGAGTCACACGCATGGCCGACGCCTTCATCTACGACCACGTCCGCACGCCGCGGGGCCGCGGCAAGCCCGACGGCTCGCTCCACAGCATCACCCCGATGCAGCTCGCCGCGCAGACGCTGCAGGCCGTGCGCGATCGCAACAGCCTCGACACGAGCCCTGCTCGACGACGTCGTGCTCGGCTGCGTCTCGCCGATCGGCGAGCAGGGCGCCGACATCGCGCGCGTGGCCACGCTCGTCGCCGGTTACGCCGAATCCGTGCCGGGCCAGCAGCTGAACCGCTTCTGCGCCTCGGGCCTCGAAGCAATCAACAACGCCGCGGCGCAGGTCATGTCCGGCCAGTCGCAGGCGGTAGTGGCGGGCGGCGTCGAGTCGATGTCGCGCGTCCCGATCGGCAGCGACGGCGGCGCCTGGGTGGCCGACCCCGCCGTCGCCTACAACACGTACTTCGTGCCGCAGGGCGTGGGCGCGGATCTCATTGCGACGCTCGACGGCTACACGCGCGAAACCGTCGATGGTTTCGCTGTCGAGAGCCAGCGTCGTGCAGCCGCTGCCTGGGCGGAAGGACGCTTCGCGAAGTCGATCCTGCCGGTCCGGGACATCCTCGGCCGCGTCATGCTCGACCGCGACGAACACATGCGCCCGGATGCAACGCTTGCGAGCCTGGCCACGCTGAAGCCGGCATTCGCCGCAATGGGTGAACAGGCAGGCTTCGATGCCGTCGCGCAGATGAAGTACCCGCAAGTCGATTCGATCAACCACGTGCACACGGCTGCCAACTCGAGCGGCATCGTCGACGGCGCTGCGGGCGTGCTGGTCGGCAGCAAGCGTTTTGGCGGCAAGGCCGGCCTCAAGCCGCGCGCGCGCATCCGTGCGTTCACGTCGATCGGCAGCGAGCCCGCGATCATGCTGACCGGCCCTGCGCTGGTGACGCAGAAGTTGCTGAAGCGCGCCGGCATGACGGTCAAGGACATCGACCTGTTCGAAGTCAACGAGGCGTTCGCCTCCGTCGTGCTGCGCTTCATGCGTGCGATGGGCGTGCCGCACGACAAGGTCAATGTGAACGGCGGTGCCATCGCCATGGGTCACCCGCTGGGTGCCACCGGAGCGATCATCACGGGCATCGTCCTTGACGAACTCGAACGCCGTAACCTCAACACCGCGCTGATCACGCTTTGCGTCGGCGCGGGCATGGGTACGGCCACCATCATCGAGCGCGTCTGACGCGCCGACCGACCAGGAACCAGCAGTATGTCCAAGCACTTCAACCTGGCCGTCGACGCCGACGGCATCGCCCTGATCACGATGGACAGCCCGGGACGTTCGATGAACGTGCTCGGTCCCGAGGTCGAGAAGGAACTCGCCGTGATCGTCGATCAAGTCGTCGCGGACGCGGCCATCCGCGGCGCGATCATCACGTCGGGCAAGCCGAGCTTCCTCGCCGGCTACGACCTCACCGAATTCCTGCGCAGCTTCGGCCCGCAACTGACGCCGGTGCAGGTGTACGAGAATTTCACGGGCCTGGGCCAGTTGCTGCGCCGGATCGAAACCTGCGGCAAGCCGTTCGTTGCGGCCATCAATGGCCTCGCGCTCGGCGGCGGATTCGAAGTGTGCCTCGCGTGCCACTACCGCGTGATTGCGGATGACCCGAAGGCGTTCGTCGGCCTGCCGGAAGTGAAAGTCGGCCTGCTGCCGGGTGGCGGCGGCACGCAGCGCATGCCGCGCCTGATCGGCGTGACGCAGGCACTGCCGCACCTGCTCGAAGGCGGCAACATCGCGGCCGCCGAAGCGAAGAAGCTGGGCCTGGTGCACGAAGTCGTGCCGGCTGGCGAGCTGATTGCCGCCGCGAAGCGCTGGCTCATGGGTTCGCCGGTGACGGTACAGCCGTGGGACCAGAAGGGCTATCGCGTGCCGGGCGGCGTGGCGTTTGCCAGCGCAGGCACGACGCAGACGTTCATGGGAGCCACGGCGCTCGTCGCGAAGAAGACTCTGCACAACTATCCGGCACCCGCCGCGATCCTGTCGTGCGTCTATGAAGGCACACTGCTGCCGATCGAGAAAGGCCTCGAGGTCGAGGCCAAGTATTTCGCGACGCTCGTGACCGGCCCGGTCGCTCGCAACCTGATCCGCACGATGTTCGTGAACAAGGGCAATGCCGACAAGCTCTCGGTGCGCCCTGCGGACGTGCCGAAGTCGAAGGTCACGAAGCTCGGCGTGCTCGGCGCCGGCATGATGGGAGCAGGTGTAGCCTACGTTTCGGCAATGCAGGGCATGGAAGTGATCCTGATCGACTCGACGGCCGAGCAGGCGGAGAAGGGCAAGGCCTATTCGGCGAAGCTGCTGGCGAAAGACGTCGAGAAGGGGCGTCGCACGCAGGAGCAGGCCGCAGCCGTACTCGCACGCATCAAGCCGACTGTCGACTATGCCCAACTCGAGGGCGCCGATCTCGTGATTGAGGCAGTGTTCGAGCATCGCGGCATCAAGGCCGACGTCACGGCGAAGGCCGAGGCCGTGATCCCGAAGACCTCGATTTTCGCGAGCAACACGTCCACGCTCCCGATCACTGGCCTCGCCAAGGCGTCGAAGCGGCCGAAGAGCTTCATCGGCATTCACTTCTTCTCGCCGGTCGAGAAGATGCCGCTGGTGGAGATCATCGTCGGCAAGCAGACGGGTGACGAGGCAATTGCGCGCGCGCTCGATTACGTTGGCCAGCTGAAGAAGACACCGATCGTGGTCAACGACAGCCGCGGCTTCTATACCAGCCGCTGCTTCGGCACGTACACCGCTGAAGGCGCGAAGATGCTGTCCGAAGGCATCGATCCGCAGCTGATCGAAAGCGCAGGCAAGCTTGCCGGCATGCCGGTCGGCCCGCTGGCTGTCAGCGACGAAGTGAGCCTCGAGCTTGCGTACAAGGTCATGCAGCAGTCGCGTGAAGATCTCGGCGCCAGGTACAAGGAGCCGGTCAGCTGGCCGGTCGTGAAGCACTTCGTCGAGGTCCTGCAGCGCCTTGGTCGCAAGAGCGGCGCGGGTTTCTATGACTACCCGGAAGGCGGCAGGAAGGCGCTCTGGTCCGGGCTTGCGAACGAGTATCCGCGCCTCGCGCAGCAGCCGGGCATCGAGGAAATCAAGACCCGCCTGTTGTACATCCAGGCGCTCGAGACGGCGCGTTGTTTCGAGGAAGGCGTGCTCAATAGCGTGCACGAAGCCGACCTGGGCTCGATCCTCGGCTGGGGCTTCCCGGCCTACACGGGCGGCACGCTCTCGTACATCGATACGATCGGCCCCGTAAAATTCGTGGCCGAGTGCAAGCGCCTCGCGCGGGCTTACGGCGAGCGTTTCAAGCCGACCAAGGGGTTGCTGGCGCGTGCGCAGTCGGGCGAGACGTACTATGAAGGCGCGGCCAGGGCCGCGACCAGGGCTTCGTGAGGAGATCGAGTCGCCATGAGTGAAGTGCTGGTTGAACGCCGCGGTCGTGTCGCGATCGTCACGCTGAACAGGCCCGAATCGCTGAACGGCTTCACGACGGGCCTGCGCAATGCTTTGAAGAAAGAACTGCAGGCAGTGGCGGCCGACGACTCCGTCCACGCCGTCGTGCTGACGGGTGCCGGCCGGGGCTTCAGTGCGGGCGCTGATCTCAAGGCCGAACCCATGACGTCGGGCACCGATGTCGAGCGGCAGCTCAACGAAGAATATGGTGCGGCGCTGCGGGAGATTGCCCGCATGCCGAAACCCGTGATAGCGGCAGTGAACGGATTCGCCACCGGCATTGGCGGTTCGTTCGCACTCATCTGCGATCTGGTCGTGATGGGCGAAAGCGCGTTCTTCCAGGTGCCATTCGCGAAGATCGGCCTCGTGCCCGACGGCGGCCTCACCTGGCTGCTCACCGAACGCGTCGGTCACCGTCGCGCGTTTGAACTCGCCATCAGCGGCGAGCGCGTGCCGGCGTCGAAATGCCTGGAATGGAACCTCGTCAATCGTGTCGTGCCGGACGACCAGGTCGTGACGGCGGCCGTCGCCTGGGCCGAACAGTTGTGCGATGCGGCGCCGGTCGCGCTCGGTTACATGAAGCAACTGCTGCGCAGCGCGCCCGACATGGGTTACGAGCAGACGATCCGTGCCGAGGCCAGGTTGCAGGCTCCGTGCATAGACAGCCAGGACTTCGCCGAAGGCGTCGCTGCGTTCCGCGAGAAGCGCGCGCCGAAGTTCACGGGCAAGTAATGACCGGCAGCGGTCGCGGGGTGGGCGCATGACCGGAACGACGACCGTCTCGACGATTGAAGCCGCGACGACCGAGATGCGTCCCGGTCTCGAGATCGATCGCGATCGGTTGCAGCAGTACCTCGACGCGCACGTTGCAGGATTCGCGGGGCCGCTGTCGATCCGCCAGTTCAAGGGCGGGCAGTCGAATCCAACGTACCTGCTGACGACGCCGTCGCAGCAGTACGTGCTCCGTCGCAAGCCACCGGGCCAGTTGCTGGCGTCGGCCCACGCGGTGGATCGCGAATACAAGGTCATCACCGCGCTCGGTCAGCACACCGACGTGCCCGTGCCACGCACCTACGCGCTATGCACCGACGAGACCGTGATCGGGACCTGGTTCTACGTGATGGATCACGTCGCAGGACGCATCTTCTGGGATCCCTCGTTTCCGGACGTCGCGAAGGAACACCGACGTGAACATTCGCTGGCGCTCTGTGATGCCCTCGCGCGCCTGCATCGGGTGCATCCCGCAGCGGCGGGCCTCGGGGATTTCGGCAAACCCACCGGGTACCTTAGCCGGCAGATCGCGCGGTTCTCGAAGCAGTACCAGGAAGACACGGCGGGTGGTCGCATCGACTCCATGGAGCGCGTCATCGACTGGCTGCCTCGCAACATGCCGGCGCAGGAACCGTCCGCGGCGGTCGTGCACGGCGACTACCGCTCGGACAATGCGGTGTTCCACCCGACCGAACCGCGCGTGGTGGCGATCCTCGACTGGGAACTCTCCTCGCTTGGTGACCCCCTCGCCGACTTCGCCTACCACCTGATGGCCTATCGGCTGCCGTCGCTTTCTACCCCGATGCTCGGCGGCCGGGACGCGGTGGCGCTCGGCCTGCCGACCGAAGCGGAGTACGTGGCACATTACGAGCAGGTCACCGGCTTCAGGCTGGATCCGCGCGACCTCGAGTTCTACCTGGCATTCGGCATGTTCCGGCTGGCCGGCATCTTCCACGGCATTCGGAGCCGGGTGGTGCGCGGAACGGCCGTCAGCGGGCGGGCCCGTGAGTACGCGACGTTCACCGACGCGATTGCGGACCTGGCCTGGGCCCAGGCGCAGCGCGCAGCAACCTCATAAATCCATGAGAAACATGGGCTTAGGCTTATTCTTTCGCCTGTGGTAAAATGCGCGGCTAAGTCCCCGGCCAAATCTCTTTCATGCTGAAGCAACGCACGCTCAAGAATTCGATCCGCGCCACGGGCGTGGGCCTGCACACCGGCAAGAAGGTGCTCATGGTCCTGCGTCCGGCCCCGGCGAATTCGGGCATCGTCTTCCGCCGCACCGACCTCGACCAGCTCATCGACATTCCGGCCAAGGCCGGCAACGTCAGCCAGACCACGCTCGGCACCAGCCTCACGGCGGGCGAAGGCACGGTCTCGACGGTCGAGCATCTCATGTCCGCGCTTGCGGGCCTCGGCATCGACAACCTCGTCGTCGAATTGAGCGCCAGCGAAGTACCGATCATGGACGGCAGCGCTGGGCCGTTCGTCTTCCTGCTGCAGTCGGCGGGCATCGAGGAACAGAACGCTGCGAAGCGCTTCGTCCGCATCAAGAAGAGCGTCAAGGTCGAGGACGGCGACAAGTGGGCGCGGTTCGATCCCTACGACGGCTTTAAAGTTAATTTTGAAATCGAATTCGACCATCCGGTGTTCAAGCGCCGGTCACAGGTCGCTTCGATGGACTTCTCGACGACCACGTTCCTGCGCGAAGTCAGCCGTGCCCGCACGTTCGGCTTCATGCGTGACCTGGAGTACATGCGCGCGCAGAACCTGGCCCTCGGCGGCAACCTCGACAACGCGATCGTGCTCGACGATTACCGGGTGTTGAACGAGGATGGCCTGCGCTACGAAGACGAGTTCGTGAAGCACAAGATCCTCGACGCGATCGGCGATCTTTACCTGCTCGGGCACAGCCTGATCGGCGAGTTCAGCGGTTTCAAGTCGGGCCACGGGCTCAACAACCGCCTGCTGCGCACGCTGGTTGCGGATGCAAGCGCGTGGGAAGAAGTGACGTTCGAAACGCTGCAGGACGCGCCAATAAGTTATGTCGCGGCGGCCGCGGCGGCGACGTGAGGAATTGAATAGTGATTAGTGATTAGTCGGAATAGGAGCGCCAAGCGCATGCGGCTCCGACTATCCTCACTATTCACTAATCACTATTCACTTCCCTCTGACCTTCACCACCACCTTGTCGATGGCTGGTTCGCCGCCCGACTCCAGCCGTTCCTTGAGCGACAGCGCTCCGTAGCGCACGCGGGGCGTCCACGCCGCGGAATCCATGATGACGACCAGGTCGTCGCCACGCCGGGCAGCCGACACCAGGTGCGGACGCAGGGACTCTGTCAGCTCCAGGCGGACTTTTTCGGTCAATGACTGCGCCGCGGCGGCCTTCTTCTCGAGGACGGCCAGGCCCGGTGCGAGGCCCCCGAACAGCGGTTTCAGGCGATCCGTCATTGTTAAGGTAAACTGTGCAAACAGTCGATTTGTTTGCCAAAAGGTGGCCAGTCGGGGCATAGTCTCGCGAATCCGTGACACGACGCAATGAAGACCGCTGGCCAATGCAGCGATCGTGTCGCTTTTCGCCACGGACGCACCCCGGGGGTTGGCGCGGCATGAATTTGCGGATCGTTACCGGCCCCCATGGCCGCACCAGAGAGATCGACCTCACCGGGCCACACCTGCTGCTGGCCTCGGTTCTCATCGTCGGCATCTTCATCGCCGGCCTGGCGCTCGGGCGTTTCCTGCTCGGCGGCAATGCCGAGCAGCGCGCCTATGCGCGCGCCATGGCCCAGCAGAAGACTGACCTGCAGGCCGCCCGCGGGCAGATCGATGGCAAGGTCGACGCCCTGGCCACGCGAATCGGTTCCCTGAACGCCCAGTTGATCCGACTCGACGCCCTGGGGCGCAGGCTCACGGACCTGGCCGGCCTCGACCGCGGTGAATTCGATTTTGCCAAGCCGCCCCCCGCTGGCGGTCCCGAGGGACAAGAGGCGCAGGGTGGCTCCGTGCAGGTGCCTGAACTCACTGCAGTGCTCGACACCCTTGAAGAACAGATCAACGACCGCGCGCAGCAGTTAGGGGCGCTCGAGATGGTCATGGCGTCGCGTGAACTCGGCCAGCGCATCATGCCGGGCGGGCTGCCGCTGATCGGCGGCTGGATTTCCTCGCATTTCGGCCGTCGCAGCGATCCGTTCACGGGTCGCGGCGCGTTCCATGCGGGCGTCGACTTCGCCGGTCCTACGGGCTCCCGCGTCATCGCCGTCGGCCCCGGCGTCGTGACGTATTCAGGCTGGAAGCAGGGTTACGGCAACGTCGTCGAGATCACGCACCCGACGGGCTACGTGACTCGTTACGGCCACAACTCGCGCAACCTGGTGCAGGTTGGCCGGCCGGTGCAGAAGAACGACGCCATCGCCATCATTGGCAGCACTGGCCGCTCCACCGGTACTCACGTGCATTTCGAGGTGCTGCGGGACGGCAACGTCCTCAACCCGATGAAGTACCTCGCAGCGCCGTGAAAAGGGGATAGGGGTTGGGGGTTAGGGGTTAGTCGGAACCCAACCCCACCTGCACTTCTCCAAAGTCCGCTCGGCCCAACGGCCGCCGAAACCCTGAGGTCTCGCCGCTGTCCAATCGCAGCGCTCGCGGTTTTCCGACTAACCCCTAACCCCTATCCCCTAACCCCTTGTATCTACGGAGAGCCGCCTCACCTACGGCAGTGCTGTAGAATTTCCGCCTTTATTTCCATCGCTTATCGCCCGGAACCCCAGTGGCTAATTGGCTCACCCGCATTTTCGGCAGCCGCAACCAGCGGCTCGTCAGTCAGTACAACGGCCTCGTCAGGAAGATCAACGCGTTCGAGCCCGCTATCCAGGCCCTGTCCGATGCGGACCTCGCTGGCAGGACCGTCCAGTTCCGCGCGCAGCTCGCGGCCGGGAAGACCCTCGACGACCTCCTGCCCGAAGCGTTCGCGGTCGTCCGTGAAGCCTCGCGCCGCACCCTCGGCCTGCGCCACTTCGACGTGCAGCTGATCGGCGGCATGGTGCTCAACAACGGCAAGATCGCCGAGATGCGCACCGGCGAAGGCAAGACGCTCGTCGCCACGCTGCCCGCGTACCTGAACGCGCTGGCCGGCAAGGGCGCGCACATCGTTACGGTCAACGAATACCTCGCACAGCGCGACGCCGACTGGATGTCGCCGATCTACAACTTCCTCGGCATGAGCGTCGGCGTGGTCAAGGCCGGCCTGATGCCCGACGAGAAGCGCGCGGCCTACGGCTCCGACATCACGTACGGCACCAACAACGAATTCGGTTTCGACTACCTGCGCGACAACCTGTCCTTCCGCATTGAAGACCGCATGCAGCGCGAGCTCGCGTTCGCGGTGGTCGACGAAGTGGACTCGATCCTCATCGACGAAGCGCGCACGCCGTTGATCATCTCGGGCCCCGCCGAGGAGAGCACCGAGCTCTACATGAAGATCAACGAGCTGGTGCCGCGTCTCTCGAAGCAGGAGTCGGAGGAAGGCGAGGGCGACTACTGGTCCGATGAAAAGTCGAAACAGGTTCATCTCTCCGACCAGGGCCACGAGCACGTCGAAGACCTCTTCCTGGAGGCTGGGTTGCTGCAGGAAGGGCAGAGCCTCTACGACCCGGCCAACATCCGGCTGATGCATCACCTCAACGCCGCGCTGCGCGCGCACGCGCTGTACCGCAAGGACGTCGAGTACATCGTCCGCAACGGCGAAGTCATCATCGTCGACGAGTTCACGGGGCGCACGATGCCGGGCCGCCGCTGGTCCGATGGCCTGCACCAGTCCGTGGAGGCGAAGGAGGGCGTGACCGTGCGCGAGGAAAACCAGACGGTTGCCTCGATCACGTTCCAGAACTTCTTCCGCATGTACGGCAAGTTGTCGGGCATGACCGGCACGGCCGACACCGAGGCCTTCGAGTTCCAGCAGATTTACGGCCTCGAAGTGGTCGTGATTCCGACGCACCGGCCGATGATCCGCGACGACGCGGCGGACCTCGTCTACCTGACGCAGAAAGACAAGTACGAAGCGATCATCGACGACATCCGCGAATGCGTTAAGCGCGGCCAACCGGCCCTCGTCGGCACCACCTCGGTCGAAACCTCGGAGCTGCTCTCGGGCCTGCTGAAGCAGAAGGGCATCGATCACAACGTGCTGAACGCGAAGCAGCACGACCGCGAGGCGACCATCGTGTCGCAGGCTGGACGTTCCGGCACCGTGACGATCGCCACCAACATGGCCGGCCGCGGCACGGACATCGTGCTCGGCGGCAGCCTCAAGACAGAGCTGCTGGAGATCGACGCGACGGACGCCGCCGCGCGCGCCGCGGTCGAGGAAGACTGGAAGCGCCGGCACGCGCAGGTGATCGCGTCGGGCGGCCTGCACATCATCGGCACCGAGCGTCACGAATCGCGCCGCATCGACAACCAGTTGCGCGGTCGATCAGGCCGCCAGGGCGACCCGGGCTCGAGCCGGTTCTACCTGTCGCTCGAAGACAGCCTGATGCGCATTTTCGGCGACCCGGAGCGCACCAAGCGCTGGCTGACCACAGCCGGCATGAAGGAAGGCGAGGTCATCGAAAGCAAGATGCTGTCGCGCCAGATCGAGCGCGCGCAACGCAAGGTCGAAGCCTACAACTTCGACCTGCGCAAGAACCTGCTCGAGTACGACGACGTGGCCAACGACCAGCGCAAGGTCATCTACCAGCAGCGTACCGAGATCATGGCGGCGGAGGACATCTCCGATTCCGTCACGGGCATTCGTGCCGAAGTGGTCAACAACCTGATCGACCAGTTCGTGCCGCGCGAGAGTCCCGAAGAGGAGTGGAAACTCGACGACCTCAAGGACGCGATCGAACGTGACTTCGTCACCCCGATCGATCCGAAGGCCTGGCTCACTGCCGACCACGAAATCGCCGAAGCCGGCTTGCGCGACCGCGTAGTGAAGGCCGTCGAGGACGCATACGAGGCCAAGGTCGCTGCCGTAGGCGCGCCGGTGATGCGTCACCTCGAGAAGGCCGTGATGCTGCAGGAACTGGATCGTCACTGGCGCGATCATCTCGCGGCGATGGATTACCTGCGGCAGGGCATCCACCTGCGTGCCTACGCGCAGAAGAACCCCAAGCAGGAGTACAAGCGCGAGGCGTTCGAACTCTTTGGCGCGCTGCTCGACCGCATCAAGCACGACACGGTTTCGCTGCTGTCGCGGCTGCAGGTGCGGACGGAAGCGGAGATCGAAGAGCAGGAGCGGGAGCGTGAACGGCAGATGGCTCGCCAGCTGCAGACACAACACGTGTCACCGCAGTCCGTCATTGCCAGCGATGGCGCTGCGGAAGGCGCGGCGACAGCGGGCAGTGGCATGGGCGGCGGGCCTGCAGCCGGCTCCGGGTTCGCCCGCGGATTCGGCGGGGGCGAAGCGCGTGCGGCCGGTCCGGCGTCGCCGAGCGGCGAGACGGTCGTGCGCGATGGGCGCAAGGTGGGGCGCAATGAGCCTTGCCCGTGCGGATCCGGCAAGAAATACAAGCACTGCCACGGCCAGATCTGACCACCAGGTCCGGGCGCCTTCGTCGTCGCAACGAGGCCAAGGCAACCGATGCAGGAACTGTGGGTTGTCGCCGGGCTGGTGTTCGATGCCGGTGGCCGCGTACTCATCGCGCAGCGGCCGACTGGCAAGTCACTCGCCGGACGCTGGGAGTTTCCCGGCGGCAAGGTCGCTGCCGATGAATCGGCGCACGCTGCGATCGCCAGGGAACTGCGGGAAGAAATCGGCATCGAGGCCGGGGATGCCGAACGCCTGATGTACTACGCCGCCGTCTATCCGGGCCGGACGATCTGGCTGGACGTGTGGGTGATCAAGGAGTGGTCGGGTCAGCCACGAGGGCTCGATGCGCAGCTGCTGGAATGGGTCGAGCCGTCGCGCCTGCGCGAGCACGACATTCTCGAGGCGGATGCGCCGATCGTGGCGGCGCTGGCGCGGCGGTAGTGTGTCATCCGGTTCTGCAGCGGCCGAGCGCGATGCTCGAGGCAGCGCGTGCGGGTCTGCAGGCGGCCGATCCGGTCGTTCTCTCCGCGAGCTGGAAAGGCAGACACGCGCCGGGAAGAGACGACCGGATCGACCGCTTGTGAGGCGGCGCCTGAACGACTTTTCCGCAGCAGCGGAAAAGGTCGCACGGCGCATGCAGCGTTGAGCGCATCGGAACGCAGCTTCCAGCGGTAGTGCCCCGAATGACGCTGCGAACACCGCCGACATTTCTCGCTGAGTCGGCTCCCCCGTCGTATCAGGCTACATGCGCCGTCTCGCGAGCGGTTGATCCGGGACCTTCCCCCGAGCGCGTGTCTGCCTTTCCAAGCTCGGGGGAAGGTCCCGGATCAATCGCCTGCAACCACCGGCGCCCGACCCGCCGCATCGCTGCGTGGCCTGCTCAGCGGGAGATGGCGCGCGGAGCGCGGGTCAGTGAATAAGCCACTTCGTGCAGCGCGTCGAGGCCGGACGCGGCAAACTTCGGGCTTTCGCCGATGATGTCGACGCGTTCGAGTTCCTCGACCCGGAAGAAATCGCCGTACAACCTCTGCACCTCGTCGGGTTCGACGGAGAAGGGCGGGCCGTCCTTGATCGCCTGCTCGTACTCGAACGCGATGAGCAGCGTGCGACTGCCTGCCGGCATCAACGTGGCGAAATGCTGCGCGTAGCGCTCGCGCATCGAGGGCGGCAGAGCGACGAGCGCAGCTCGATCGTAGGCGGCCTGTACCGGGCCGAGCAGCTCGGGCGTGAGTTGCAGCGCATCACCCTCGAAAATCTCGAACGCGCCGGATCGATGCCAGTGGAACGAGCCGTGCTGTTCGATCTGCACGTCGGTCCGCTGCTGCTCGCCGAAGAACTCCTCGACTGCGAGCGAGCTCAGCTCGGAGCCGACGACGCGGTAGCCACGCACCGACAACCACACCATGTCCAGGCTCTTGCCGCAGAGCGGCACGTAGACGCGCGAGCCGGCCGCTGCATCGAGCGAGGGCCACCAGCGTTCGAGGAATGGATGCGGCGCGGACTGGTGAAATCCGATCTGACGGGCTTGCCAGCGTTGATGCCAGAAGTCGGGATCCATGGAAATTTCTGCGCTTCTTCAGTGTCGCGGAGGATCGTCGGGTTCGTCCTTCGCGGGCTGGACGTCGTCCGGCGAGATCTCCTCGCCGGCAATCGCGTGCTTTTCAGTCATCCACGCGCCGAGGTCGATCAGCCGGCAGCGCTCGCTGCAGAACGGGCGCCAACGCGCTGCGTCGGACCACTCCACCGGGCGTTGGCACGTGGGACACGGAAACGTCGGCATGACGGCCTGCTCGCGCCTGGAGCCCGTGGTCAGGTGCAGAGCGCGAGCATGAACGGGACCTCGCCCGTCATCTGCACGGGATTCGTGCCCGCGTCCTGCCAGGAGAGGAAGCGGATGCTGACCCGGTAGTGGCTGCCGCTGATCTCCGGGTAGATGTCGGTGCCCCGCGGCAACAAGATGCGGATCAGCTGTACGGGCACGTCGCGCTCGAGCGTCAGGTGATAAACGCCATTGTTTGCGACTTCGCGACGCGTCTTGCCTTGCTCGCGCGTCATCCAGAGCAGCTCGGAGATCGAGTCGCCGAGCGGACGAATCACCGCCAGCCAGTTCGCGAAGTCCGCGCCGCGGATTTCGTCCGGCTGGTTGAGCCAGTGGGTGTAGTCGGGCAGGTCGAACTCGCAGGTGCCGCCGGGAATCGTGCTGCGGTGCTTGATCGCGTTGAGGAACTCGGAGTCGCGCAGTTTCTGCATGAAGAGCGCGCCGACCGAGCTGAGTTCCTCGCGCATCCGGTGCAGTTTCGTCAACAGCAGCTTGAGTCGCGCGGAGTCGACGCCCGGTCGCGAGCTGAAGGCTGACAAATGGTGCATCTGCCGCTCGAGTTCCTTCAGCACCTCGCTGCGGATGTCGCCTCGCTGCGTGATCGCGAGGATCTCGAGCAACGAACTGACCGCGGCCCGCGTGGACCAGGGATCGGGCAGGGTGTGATGGTGCACGGCCTGCTGGTAAAGGAAATCGAGGCGCAGGAAGTTGCGCATCCGCTCGTTCAGCGGCTGTTCGTACGCGACGACGCGGGTCGCCGCATCCGTGGTGGGCACTGCGGCCTCGGTTGAGTTCATGGTCGACTATTGTGCGGCATGGCCGTTTGGCGGCACAACCGGGCGTTCCCTGCGTGCCGCGGCCAACTTCACATATCGTTCGTGCAGCGCTGCGACCTGGTCGCGCAGGTCCTCGATCTGCACCGTGTTCGTCACCACGTCGTCGGCCATGTCCAGTCTCGTCGCACGCGACGCCTGGGCCTGGAGCGATGCTTCCGCCTGTTCCCGGGTCACCGCGTCCCGTGCCATGAGCCGTTCGACCTGCACGGACTCCGGCGCGTCCACGACCAGGACGCGGTCGACATGGTCGCGTCGGCCACCCTCGGCCAGCAGCGGAATCACGAGTATCTGGTAGGGCCCGGCCTGTGCCGCGGCAACCGACTGGCGCTCCATTGCGGCGCGAATGGCCGGATGCAGGATCGCCTCGAGCCGGGCGCGTGCCGTTGCGTCGCTGAAGACGATCGCGCGCAGCCGACGCCGGTCGAGCCTGCCGTCGGGGCCGAGTACCTCACTGCCAAAGGCCTGTGCGACAGCGGTCAGCGCAGGCTGGCCGGGCTCGACGACCTCGCGGGCGATGAGGTCGGTGTCGATCAACGGCACGCCGTGGGCCGCGAACAGATTGGCGACGGTGGACTTGCCGCTTGCAATGCCGCCGGTGAGGGCGACGCGGAAGGGTCGGGAAGTGGACTGTGGTGCCGTCGGCGTCACGAGGGTGGTCAGTGCCGCAGGCCGGTCAACGTCAGGTAGCCGCCCATGATCTGCGGCCCCCACATCAGCGCGATCCAGCCAGCCGCCGCGAGGTAAGGGCCGAAGGGGATGGGCACGTTGCGGTCCCGGCCGCGGAGCACGATCAACGCGACTCCAATGACGGCGCCGGTGAGCGCAGAGAGCAGCAGGATCAGCGGCAGCATCTGCCAGCCCATCCACGCCCCGAGCGCGCCGAGCAGCTTGAAATCGCCGTAGCCCATGCCGTCCTTGCCCGTGGCGAGCTTGAAGGCCCAGTACACGGTCCAGAGGATCAGGTAGCCGCAGACAGCGCCAAGGATCGCAGAGGACGGATCCGTCGGAGCGGTTGCGGTGAGACCCGCATGCCAGAAAAGGCTCAGCACCAGGCCGAGCCACAGCAGCGGAATCGTAATGACGTCGGGCAGGAGCGTGTGATCGAGGTCGATCACCGTCAGGGAGACCAGGGCCCAGGTGAACAAGAGCGCCGCGAGCGTCTGCCAGTGCCAGCCAAAGTGCATCGCGACCGCGGCCGACAGCACTGCCGTGGCGAACTCGACGATCGGATAGCGGACGGAAATCGAAGCGCGGCAACTCGCACACTTCCCGCCGAGCAGCAGCCAGCTGATCACCGGGATGTTCTGCAAAGCCGTGATTTCAGCGTTGCACCTGGGGCAGCGGGAGCGGGGGACGAGGAGGTTGTAGCGTTCCGGGGACTGGTCGGTCCGACTGTCGACCGTGCCGCTTTCGTCGGCGCGTCCGGGTTCCACGAGCATCTCCCGCGCCTGCGCCTTCCACTCGCGTTCGAGCATGATCGGCACGCGGTGGATGACGACGTTCAGGAAGCTGCCGACGAGCAGGCTGACGAGGAATACGCAAGCGGCCAGCAACCAGGGCGTCGACGCGAGAATTTCAGCAAGCTCGGTCATTCGTGCATTTACCTATGTGAAAACGCCGCGCAGGGCGCGGCGTCTTCGGCGATCTCATCCGCGATGGCGCGGCGCGTGCGTCAGATCACTGCGCCGAGCTTGAAAATCGGCAGGTACATTGCCACGACCATGCCGCCGACCAGCACGCCGAGGATGACCATGATCATCGGTTCGAGCAGGCTGCTCAGTGCGTCGACGGCGGCGTCGACGTCGGCTTCGTAGAAGTCCGCGACCTTGCTCGCCATCTCGTCCAGCGAACCCGACTCCTCGCCGACTGCGATCATCTGCACGACCATGTTCGGGAAGAGACCCGTGTTCTCCATCGCGCGCTGCATGCGCATGCCCGTGGCGATCTCGTCGCGCATTCTCAGCACGGCGTCCTGGTAGATGATGTTGCCGGTGGCGCCTGCGACGGACTTCATAGCCTCGACCAGCGGCACGCCGGCGCCGAACATCGTTGCGAGCGTGCGCGCATAGCGCGCGATGGCTGACTTCTTCAGGATGGGTCCGATCACCGGGATCTGCAGCGACATCTTGTCGATGAATTGCCGCATTGGCCGTGAACGCTTGTAGAAATAGCTGAACACGAATACGGCGACTACCACGAAGATCAGCAGCATCCAGCCTTTCGACTGCATCCAGCGCGACATGTTGACGACGAACTGGGTGAAAGCCGGCAGGTCCGCGCCAAAACCCTCTGAACAGGCTTTCGAACTGAGGAATCACGAAGAGCAGCAGGATGACCGTAACGATGACCGCAACCGCCAGCACGGCAGCCGGATAGAACAGCGCCTTCTTGATCTTCTTCTTCAGGGCCTCGGTCTTTTCCTTGTAGGTTGCAATCTTCTCGAGAACCGTCTCGAGCGCACCTGCGTGCTCGCCGGCTTCGACCAGGTTCACGAACAGGTCATCGAAGTACAGTGGATGCTTGGCGAGGGCCTGGTGCAGCGAGTTGCCGGTCTCGATGTCGCTCTTGATCGAGAGCACGAGCTTCTGCACCGCCGGCTTGTCGTTGCCGACGCCGATGATCTCGAAGGACTGCACCATCGGGATGCCGGCGTTGAGCATCGTGGCGAGCTGACGGGCGAAAAGAGCGATGTCCTCGGCGGTGACCTTGCCGTCGCTCTTGAAGAGCTTGGATTCCTTGCGGACCCTGGTCGCGGCGATCCCCTGCTTGCGCAGGTCGGAGCGAATCTCCATCTCGTCACGCGCCAGGCCGCGTCCCTTGACGCGATTGCCCTTCTTGTCCTTGCCTTCCCAGAGGAAGGTCATCTGCTTGGTTACGGCAAGTTCGGCCATGTGGTTGGAGTCCCGGTTCCTTCAGGTTCAGTCGACGGTGACGCGGTTCACTTCGTCCAGCGACGTGATCCCCATGCGCACCTTGTTGATGCCCGCCTGGCGCAAGCCCCAGACACCTTCGCGGGTTGCCTGCTGCTTGATGTCCAGCACGCTCCCGCCCGCCATGATGATGCGGCCGATTTCGTCGGAGACCGGCATCACCTCGTACAGTCCCGTGCGCCCCTTATACCCGTCCGTGCAGTTGCTGCAACCCACGGGCTGGAAAATCTGGAGCCCGTTCGCGATTTCCTCGTCCCCGAAGCCTTCCTTCTTCAGCGCTTCGGCCGGAATCTTCGCCGGCGCCTTGCAACTGTTGCAGAGCCGGCGCGCCAGGCGCTGGGCGATGATCAGGCTGACCGACGTCGCAATCGCATAGGGTTTTACGCCCATGTCGACCAGGCGCGTCAGGGTCTTGGGTGCGTCGTTGGTGTGCAGCGTGGAGAGCACCAGGTGACCGGTCTGGGCCGCCTTGATCGCGATCTCGGCGGTCTCGAGGTCACGGATTTCGCCGACCATGATCACGTCTGGATCCTGCCGCAGGAAGGCGCGCAGGGCGCCAGGAAAGGTGAGTCCGACCTTCGGGTTGATGTTCACCTGGTTGATGCCGGGCAGCATGATTTCGACGGGGTCTTCTGCCGTCGAGATGTTCGTGTCCTCGGTGTTGAGGATGTTGAGGCCGGTGTAGAGCGACACCGTCTTGCCGCTGCCGGTTGGGCCGGTCACCAGGATCATGCCGTGCGGCCGCGCCAGGCAGTCCATGTACAGCTTCTTCTGGAAGGCTTCGTAACCCAGTGCGTCGATGCCCAGCATCGCGCTCGACGGATCGAGGATACGCATCACGATCTTTTCGCCGAAGAGCGTCGGGCACGTGCTCACGCGGAAGTCGATGGCCCGGTTCTTCGAGATCTTCATCTTGATGCGGCCGTCCTGCGGCACGCGCCGCTCCGCGATGTCCATGCGGGACATCACCTTCAGGCGGGCTGCCATCTTGATGGCCAGTTGCACCGGCGGATTGGCGACTTCCTTCAGGATGCCGTCGAGACGGAGCCGGATGCGGTAGCTGCGCTCGTAGGGCTCGAAATGGATGTCCGACGCACCCTTCTTGATCGCGTCCAGCATCACCTTGTTGATGAAGCGGACGATCGGTGCGTCGTCGACTGCGTCGGACTGGCGATCGGAGTCCCTGGCAGAGTCCTCGTCGTCGCCCGAGGTGACCTCGAGCCCGTCCATCTCGAAGTCGTCGCCGGCGAGATCCGGCATCGACGTGTCGACCTGCTCGAGTGAAACAGCGAGCAGTTTGCTGAGCTTGTCTTCCTCGACGACCACCGCTTCGATCGAGAAACCGGTGGCGAACTTGACCTCGTCGAGTGCATGCAGGTTCGTCGGATCGGAGATCGCGATGAACAGCTTCTTGCCGCGTTTCACCAGTGGCAGCACGCGGTGCTTGCGCAGGATCTTTTCGCTGACGATGCGGACGGTGTCGAGGTCGGGTTGGATGGAGTCCAGGTCCAGCAGCGGGGCGCCGAACTCCTGCGAGGCCGCGATGGCGATCTCGCGCGCGTCGGCCATGTTGTGCTCGACCAGGTAGGACACGACCCCCACCCGGCGTTCCTTCGCCGCGGCAATGGCATCGACCATGGCCGAATCGGCCACGAGACCGTCAATCACCAGGCGTTGCGGCAGGCCCTGGAGGCCCGACCGGCTGATCGTCTGTGTGGAAATCGCGAAATCGTTCATGGGCTTAGCCTTGCCCTTGTGGGGTACCCGGCGGACGGAGGAACACTAACGCAAGACTAGCAAATGTTAAGTCGCCAGGGGGATTGTGCCCCGACAGGGGCCCCGGATTGTGTGAGGCGGTCCACAGGCTGGGCAACACGATTCCGGCCCGGTTTGGAGCCATTTCATCCACGCCATGCCGCGCGTCGAGCGACTGTGTTCGTGAGCGCTGTCCCACGGTCGCGAAAAAAAGAACCCCCGCGGGGCGGGGGCTCTCTGTCGCTGTTTGCGGGCAGATCCCGCAGCAGCACTTGATTACGGTCGGCAGGTCGACGGCAGATACTTGCCCGGGGTGGCATTGGCCGGCGCTACCGCTGTTGCCATCGTCGCACCCGTGATCGCATCGCCGTCCTGGCAGACCCAGACGATGTCGCCGTTCGTCGTGGCGCCGGCGTGCAAGACGACGTCCGTCGTGCCCAGGTTGGTGTTGGCATTCACGCCGTAAGTCACGATGACCTCGCCACCGTCGACGGTGACACTGGCCACGTACTTGCCCGACGGGACGGCCGTCCAACCGAGGTCGCCGCCGCCGAGCGCCATCGTCCGTGGGCCAGGTGCCCTTGTCGGCATAGTATTCGGCGACAGCCGCCTTGGTCGCGGAAGCCATGGCCAGGCCTTCCGAGGCCTGCGCACGGATCGTGTAGTCCTGGTACGCCGGGATCGCGATTGCCGCGAGGATGCCGATGATCGCCACGACGATCATCAATTCGATCAGGGTAAAGCCCTTCTGCACTTGCTTCATCATTTCATGACTCCTAAGAGAAGATGTTTGGTCAGCGATCAAAAGTGATCTGCGATCCAGACAAAGCAAGTGTCGTGCCAACGTGTGACCTACGGAATTTCACCAGCATCCACAAGGAACAAGCGAGTTTCGCCTCAGCTGGGTGGGAGCTTGGCTCGCCTCGAGGTGACGTGTTGTGTCACTTGGTGACAAAAAGGGATGGCCGTTGCCCGGTCACGCTCGCCCGTCACTCGATCCCCAGCTTCTTCACGCGATACCTGAGCTGCCGGAAAGTCATCCCCAGCAATTCCGCCGCCCTGGTCTTGTTGTAGCGGGTCTGTTCGAGCGCACGGATGATGGCCTCACGCTGGATGTGCTCGAGCTGGCCCTCCAGTCCATCCGCGCCGCCTTCGCCACCCAGGGCTACATCCCGGCCCGCCATCTCCGGCAGGTCCGTCAGCAACTGCCCGGGTTTCAGCTGAATGTCTTCCGGCTCGATGCGCTCGTTCGAGCACAGCGTCACCGCGCGTTCGAGGATGTTCTCCAGTTCGCGCACGTTGCCGGGATACGAATAGGACAGCAGTTTCTCCATCGCCTCGTCGCTGATCTGCGGGCGTGTGACGCCGATCTGGCCGGCGATGCGATCCAGCAGCATGTCGACGAGCGGTGGCACGTCATCGAGGCGTTCCCGCAGTGCCGGCACCTGCAGTTCGATGACGTTGATGCGGTAGTACAGGTCCTCGCGGAACTTGCCGGACTTCACGAGCTCGTCGAGCTTGCGATGCGTCGCCGACAGCACGCGCACGTCGACCGGCATCTCGCGCGTTTCACCCACCGGCCGGATGGACTTCTCCTGGATCACGCGCAGCAGCTTGACCTGCATGTGCAGGGGCAGGTCCGCGACTTCGTCCAGGAACAGCGTGCCGCCCTCGGCCGAGCGGATCAGCCCTTCCTTGTCGCCCACGGCGCCGGTGAAGCTGCCTTTCTTGTGGCCGAACAATTCGCTTTCCATCAGCTCGGACGGAATCGCGCCGCAGTTGACCGGCACGAAAGGCCCGTCATGTCGGGGCCCGGTGTCGTGGATCAGCCGTGCGACCAGTTCCTTGCCGGTCCCTGAATCGCCCGCGATGTGGACCGGTGCCTGGCTGCGCGCGACCTTCGCGATCATCTCCCGCAACTTCTGCATCGGCTTGGATTGGCCCAGCAGCCGCAAGCCCGACGGCACGACGATGGGTTGCGTGGCATCGAATTCCGCGCCGTCCGCGGAACGCAGCTTCAGCGTCGCCTTGATCAGCTTGCGCAGCGAGCCCAGGTCCAGCGGTTTCGAAATAAAGTCGAAGGCGCCCAGCTTGAGCGCCCGCACGGCCGTGTCGACGTTGCCGTGCGCGGTAATCACCGCCACCGGCACGCCAGGGCGGTGGTGCTGGATCCAATCGACGATGTCGAGTCCGTCCCCGTCGGGCAACCGCATGTCCGTCAGCACGAGGTCGAATCGTTCCGGGCCGAGCGCCTTGATTGCGCTCGCGTAATCACCCGCGGTCACGACCTCGATCTGCATGCGACCGAGCGTGATGGACAGCAACTCGCGGATGTCAGGCTCGTCGTCGATGACCAGGGCGCGGGGGGGCGACTTGCGTTCGGTCATCAGTCCTTCCAGCGGCTCGGGTCGGCGAAAATGATGCGGAAAATGCTACCACCCCCGGGCCGCGGCTCGTAGAGCAGCAGTGCGCCGTTGGTCTGGCACAGTTCTCGCGAGATGAACAAGCCGAGGCCAGTGCCGCCGGACCCGGTGGTGAAAAACGGCTCGAAGATGCGTTCTGCCTGCGCCTGGTCGACGCCATTGCCGCGGTCCGCCACTTCGACGAAGGGTCGTCCGGTGGCTGCAATGCGGCCCGACCGGATATCGACGCGGGCCGTGGCATCCGGTCCCGCACCATGGCGGAAGGCGTTGTCGCACAGGTTCCACAGCACCTGGTGCAGGTGCGAGGGATCGAACTGCACGTCGATGCGGCCGACGTTTCGATCCATGTCGATGCGGAAAGACGTGCGATCGAGCTGCATGGTCTGTTCGTACTCCGCAATGAACGCGGACAGCCATTCCGTCACGTCCAGGCGTTCCTGCTTCGTCGTGTCGCGCCGGGACAGCTGCAGCACATTCTCGATGATGTGGCTGACCCGGACGCCGTTTTTCTCGATGATGTCCGTGAGGTGACGGTCGTCGTCGGTCAGCGCGGGCGACTCGCGCAGCAGCTGGCCCGCATGGCTCATCGCCCCGACCGGATTACGGATCTCGTGCGCAATGCTGGCGCTCAAGCGACCCAGCGCCGCCAGCTTCGACTGTTGCGCACGATCGGCAATGACGCTGGTGTCTTCCAGGAAGATCAGCACGGGACCGGACCCGCTCTCCGCGAGTGCCACGAAGTGTGGCCGGATCACGGTGCCGCCATCGGCGCCTACGATTTCACCCACGTTGTCGCGTCGCCCCGCCGATTGCTTGCGCCAGTTTTCCAGCACATACGACAGGCGTGGCGACACCGCAGCAAGGGCCGTGCCGCTCGGCACCGTGCCGCCCTGCAGCAGTTGCGCAGCCGTTTCATTGATGAGTCGAACGTTGTCGCTCGCGTCGACCACGAGGATGCTCTCGCGCAGGTGCTGCACGATGAATTCGTTCAGTTCGTTCAGGTTCGCAAGGTCGATCTCGCGCTGCCGGGCCAGCGCCTCGCTCTCCCGCAGTCGCATGGCGAACGGAACGGCGAGCAAGGTGATCGCAAAGAGGCTGGCCCCGGTCAGCCCGGTGGTCAGGAAGTCTGACCGGAAGCTTTCTCCCTGCAGGAACGAGATCGTCGTTTCCACCAGCAGCGACAACGCGACGAAGGATGTTCCGAGCAACGCATAGCGCCTTTGCAGGATCGTGGCCGTCGCACCCGTCGGCAGGACGAGCAGGGTCGCGAGCCCGCTCGAGACACCGCCGCTGGAGTGGATCAGCATGCCGATCGCCACTGCGTCGACCACCAGCTGGACCAGCGCCTGCCACTCGGCCGGGGGCATGCGGCTTTGAATGGTCTGGATGCAGACCAGCCCGAAGGCGAAGTACCCCACCGCGACGCTGATGAAGAGGCCGGGCTGGTGGCTGCCGACGCTGTTGCTCGGGGCGTTGAAGAAGAACACCAGCAGCAGGAGCATCGGCAGCAGCAGGCGGAACACGTTCAGCAGCGAAAGTACCCGCCACGGCAGCTCGATGCCGGTAGCCCCGTGCAGGGATTCCTTCAGCTCGGTCCTGAGCACTCGCGCCATGGCCCGGCACTCTAGCAGAGGCGTCTTGGGGTAAACTGCCGAGCTTCGTTCCACCGCCTGACCGAGCCCCATGAACCTCCACGAATACCAGTCGAAGCAGCTGTTCGCCCGCTATGGCATCCCGGTGCCGTCGGGTTTCGTCGCCTCCACGCCGGAGGAAGCCGTCGATGCTGCCAAGCGCCTTGGGGGCGCGGTCTGGGTCGTCAAGGCCCAGGTACACGCGGGTGGCCGCGGCAAGGCGGGTGGCGTCAAGGTGGTCAAGTCGACGGCTGACGTCGCGGCCGCCGCCGCCGGCATGCTCGGCCAGCGACTGAAGACCAAGCAGACATCGGCAGAAGGCTTGCCGATCAACCAGGTCTACGTCGAGACCGGCTCGAGGATCGAACGCGAGTTGTACCTCAGCCTGCTTCTCAACCGTGACACGGGCCGCGTGGCGTTCGTCGCCTCGGCCGCTGGTGGCATGGACATCGAGGAAGTTGCGGCCCGGACACCCGAGAAAATCATCCGCGTCGAAATCCACCCGGCCACGGGAATCCAGGGTTCGCATTGCCGCACGCTTGCGTTCGGACTGGGCCTCAAGGGCAAGCAGATCGCGCAGTTCGAGCAGATCGCGCGCGGCCTGTTCAAACTCTACATGGACTGCGACGCCAGCCTGGTCGAGGTGAACCCGCTGATCGTCAACGGCGATGGCGATGTCATCGCCCTCGACGGCAAGATCGGCATCGAAGACAACTCGCTGTTCCGCCAGCAGGCGCTGGTCGAGATGCGCGACACCTCGCAGGAAGACGAGATGGAGCGGATCGCGGGCGAAGCCGACCTCAACTATGTCTCGCTCGACGGCGACATCGCCTGCATGGTGAATGGCGCGGGTCTCGCCATGGCCACGATGGACGTCATCCAGCTCTATGGCGGTTCGCCTGCGAACTTCCTCGACGTCGGCGGCGGCGCCACGCGTGAACGCGTGACGGTTGCGTTCAAGCTCATCCTGAACAATCCGAAGGTCAAGGCGATCCTCGTCAACATCTTCGGCGGCATCGTTCGCTGCGACATGATCGCCGAAGGCGTCATCGGCGCCGCGCGCGACCTCGGCCTGCACCTGCCGGTCGTCGTCCGCATCGAAGGCACCAACGCGCCGCAGGGCCGCAAGCTGCTCGCCGAAAGCGGGCTGGACCTGATCGTCGCCAGCGACCTGACCGACGCCGCCAGGAAGGCCGTTGCGGCCGCTGCGAGGAAGTAACCCATGTCGATCCTGATCAACAAGAACACGCGCGTGATCTGCCAGGGCTTCACGGGCAAGCAGGGCACGTTCCATTCGCAGGGTTGCCTCGACTACGGCACCAAGCTCGTCGGCGGTGTCACGCCGGGCCGCGGCGGCGAGAAGCACCTCGGCCTGCCGGTGTTCGACACCGTGCGCGATGCCGTGGCGAAGACCGCAGCCAATGCCACGATGATCTACGTGCCGCCGCCGTTCGCGGCCGACGCGATCATCGAAGCCGCCGATGCCGGCATCGAACTGATCGTGTGCATCACCGAAGGCATTCCGGTAAACGACATGGTCAAGGTCAAGGCGGCGCTGCAGGATTCGCAGTCGCGACTCGTCGGCCCGAACTGTCCGGGCGTGATCACGCCCGGAGAATGCAAGATCGGCATCATGCCGGGCTTCATTCACAAGAAGGGCAAGGTCGGCATCGTTTCGCGCTCGGGCACGCTCACGTACGAAGCGGTGTTCCAGACGACCAACGTCGGCCTCGGCCAGAGCACGTGTGTTGGCATCGGTGGCGATCCGGTCCGTGGCATGAACTTCATCGACGTGCTGGCGCTGTTCCAGGCAGACCCGCAGACCGAAGGCATCATCATGGTCGGCGAAATCGGCGGCAGCGACGAAGAGGCGGGCGCGGAGTTCATCCGCAAGCACGTCACGAAGCCGGTGGTCGCCTACATCGCGGGCGTCACGGCGCCTCCGGGCAAGCGCATGGGTCACGCTGGCGCGGTGATTTCGGGCGGCAAGGGCACGGCGGCAGACAAGTTCGCGGCGCTCGAAGCGGCTCGCGTGACGACGGTGCGCTCGCCCGCGGAACTCGGCGCGGCGATCTTCAAGCGGCTCAAGGGCCGGGTCGGCAGGGGCAAGGTCGTCAAGGCGGTCGCTGTGAAGAAGCAAGTGAAAGCTGCGCCTGCCAAGGCCAAGGCCAAGGCCAAGGCTAAAGCGGCTGTGCGCCAGGCGAAAATCGCGGTGAAGAAGGCTGCGCCGCGCAAGGCGCCCGCGAAGAAGAAAGTCCGGACAGCGCCGCGCAAGAAGTAGTCCTGGCGTCAGTGCGTCTCCGTGCAGAACGCATGGAGCGCAGCCTGCCCGGTTCCCGGCCGGTCCAATCGACTCCCCGTCCGTGCGGCGGAAGCACCCCCGCAGCATTTGCAGCAGCATGGCGCGCGTGCTCGGATGCACCGGCCGCAGTGGATTTCTGAAAAGTTGACCGGCGGACAAAAACTCAGCTAACGTTCAGCCTGGTGCGGCTCGCCGCAGACTTGCCACGCTCGACGTGCTGGAGCCACCCCATGCCCTTGCCCAGGTTCATCGCTTGCATTGCCTTGTGCCTCGCCGCCCGTGCAGGCATTGCCGCTGACTGCGGCGAGTCGCGGCTCGATGCCGCAGACGCCCTCAAGCTGGTCGAATTCGTCGAGCGCCAGATCGTCGACTCCCACGTGGGCTCGGTGTCGGGCCTTGTGGCGGGCGTACGGCTGGGTCTGGAGGACGCGCGACGAATCGGTTCCCGGGCACCGCGTCAACGCGAATTGGCCGATACGCTCAACCGCGCGCTGGTCCCGTTGCGTGATGCTCACCTGGAAGTGCGTATGCTCGAGTCGTCTGCCAAGGCGTGCCGCACGCTGCCGGTGGAGTTCGAGTGGAATTCGGCTGGACTCTGGGTCCGCAGCGGCGTGCCGCGTGTGCCAACCGGTGCCAGGGTCGTGGCAATCGGGGCGCTCTCGACGGACGACCTGGAGGTAGCGCTCGGCGCGCGCATTCCGCACGAAACGCCCCAGTGGGTGCGCGCGCACGGTGCCAACCTGCTGCCAAGGATCGACACGCTGCGAAATCTCGGCCTGGTCTCGCAGGACGGCACCATCCGCCTGCGCATGATCGGCCCTGACGGCTCCCGCAGGACGGAGCGCCTGCAGGCTTCCGCGCGACCGGATGCACCGGTGGCGGTGCGTCACTGGGTCGGATTCCGTATCTGGCCGGAACGCAGCACGGGGCACTTCTGGTTCGACCGATTCGATCACGACGCCGAACTCGTGACGAAATTCGATGAGTTCCTGGCGGCTGCCGCCCGCGCGGACGTGCACAAGATTGCGATTGATATCCGCGGCAATCCTGGCGGCGACTCGAGTGTCGCCGTCGCCATGCTGGATGCGCTCGGCTTCGACGGCTATTCAGTCTTCACCGTCGTGCCACGTCCGTCGCCGGTGCTGGCTGCAACCCTGCCGATGCTCATGCCGGCGGCGTTGAATCCGATGCTGGCCCAGGCAGGGCTGCCGCCGATACCCCTCGACGCCGGGACCTACGAATTGCCGCCGGCGCTGGTCCTCGCGGAACTGCGCAGCCGCATCGCACAACGTCCGTTGACGCAGAGATTGCCGGGCCGGCAGCTGTACTTGCTGACCGATGCCGGCACGTTCAGCAGTGGCACATTGTTCGCCGTGCTGGTCAGGGACAATCACCTCGGTCGCATCGTCGGGGAGGCGGCGGGCAATTCGGCGAGCTTCAATGGCACGGAGTATCCCGCCGCGCTGTCCGGCACGGACTACTACCTGAACCTGACGACGGCCCGGCTGCTGCGCCCGGATGCCGGCGCGCCTGCGGATGCCAGCATCGAACCGGACGATCCGGTCACGGCAACGGGCGCCGACCTGGCCGCTGGACGGGACGTGCAACTCGATTTCGTCCTCGATTCCCGATGATCGTGGAGGGCGTGAGCGCACTGCCGCCACCAACACAGGAAGCCTGATGCGAACGGCAGACTTCATCGTAATCGGCAGCGGTATCGCCGGCGCGTCGGTCGGCTGGCGACTGGCTCAGGCCGGGCGGACCATCATCCTGGACGGCGAAGACCACGTCGGCTACCACTCGACGGGCCGGTCGGCGGCGATGTTCGATCGTGCGCACGGCAACGAGTCGATTCGGGTCCTGACGGCCGCCAGCCACGCGTATTTCCTCGACCCTGGCCTCGGTCTGGAGCGGCCACTGCTGGCGCCACGTGGTGTCATGTACGTCGCCACGGCCGCCCAGCGCCCCCGGCTTGCAGCGTTCTTCGACCAGGTCAAGCCACTCGCCCCAACCGCGCAAATTCGGGACGGCGCCTTCGCGCTCGAACAGGTGCCCATCCTGCGGCCTGCACGGTTCGACGCCTGCGTCTGGGACCCGGCCGCGGCGGATATCGACGTGGACGCGTTGCACGGCGCCTGGTTGAAGGCGTTCAGGCATCTTGGGGGTGAAATACACTGCCGGCGGCGTGTCGAAGGACTGCATCGCGTAGGCAACTGCTGGCGCGTCGTGACTGCATCCGAAGTCTACGAGGCGCCGGTGGTCGTCAATGCCGCCGGTGCCTGGGCCGATGCAATCGCATCCATGGCGGGACTGGCGCCACTCGG
Organism: uncultured Pseudomonadota bacterium; assembly: GCA_963748985.1. Classification (GTDB taxonomy): domain Bacteria; phylum Pseudomonadota; class Gammaproteobacteria; order Steroidobacterales; family Steroidobacteraceae; genus RPQJ01. The sequence goes on along the minus strand of CAVVKQ010000003.1, from coordinate 21,084 downwards.
GTTGCAAGCCAGGCGACGAAGCATGGCGGTAGTGCCGCTGGACCCTGGCCTGAACGCGTTGCGATGGCCGCTCGTCGTCGACATCGGCGAGCAGTGGTACTTCAAAGGCGAGGCGGGGCGCCTGCTGGTTTCACCGGCCGATGAAACCGAGGTCGTCCCCTGTGACGCCTGCGCGGATGACGTCGACATCGCAACAGGTATAGAGCGCTTCGAATCCGCGACGACCATGGTCGTGGATCGCGTAATGACATCCTGGGCCGGCTTGCGCTGCTTCTTTGCCGACCGCAGCCCGGTCCTTGGCCGGGACCCGCGCGTGCCCGGGTTCTTCTGGTCGGCGGGACTCGGCGGCTACGGCATCCAGACCTCGCCGGCAGCGTCGCTCCTCGTCGCCAGCGCCATCCTCGGGCGGGAAGTCCCGTCCGCGCTGGCAGGCACGGGCTTAACGCCGGATAGATTTATATAGTGCGTATATATTTTTTGACCGGCGGACAGTTCTGGCATATAAAAGGCACGCGGTCGGCGCCGGTGGCCCGGTCGCAGTTGCAGCAATCCAGAACCCCCGGGAGCCGTTCATGCCCAGCGTCCGACTTCGAACCGTCGTTTATTCGGTCCTAGCCTGCGCCGCCGCCGCGCCGGAAATTTCCAGGGCGCAGTCGGCCAGCGCAACGCTCGAGGAAATCGTGGTCACCGCCCAGCGCCGCGAGTCGAACCTGCAGTCGATCCCGGCGGCAGTGAGTGCGGTGACGGCCGATACGCTGCGGGCTGCCGGAATCGTGCGCATCGAGAATCTCGCCAACTCGGTGCCCAACGTCTACATCAACACGGGCGCGAGCCTGCGCGCGACGGTCATTACAGTACGCGGCATCTCCTCGAACCCGAACAATCCCGGCGTCGACCCCGCGGTGGGCGTGTTCGTGGATGGTGTCTACCAGGGCCGGCCGACCACGATGAACTCATCCCTGTACGACCTGGACCGGGTGGAATTCCTGCGGGGCCCGCAGGGCGCCCTGTACGGCAAGAATACGATCGCGGGCGCGATCAATTTCATCACCAAGCTGCCCACTCCCGAGTTCACGGGCGAGGTCCACCTGGGTTACGGCAATTACAACCAGCAGCTGGCACATGCCGCAGTGTCCGGTCCGCTCGGTTCGGAGCGACTGACTGCGCGCCTGTCGGGCAGCTATCAGAAGCGTGATGGCTACATGGACAATACGGCCACGGGCAACGAGCTCGAAGACGCCGATGAAACGGGCGGCAGGCTCGCACTGGCTTTTGCAGCCACCGACACTCTCAACCTCATCCTGCGTGCCGATACTGCGCGCAACCGGACAGCGTCCGGAGCATCGGAAGTGTTCCTGAACGGCGCGTTCACGGGCGCCCCGTTCGCCGATGCGAATCCCTTCGACCGCAAGGTTGCGAACGACCGGGATGCGCGTGGCGATCGTGACCAGTCCGGGGTGTCGTTGCAGGCCGATTGGGACACGGCGCTCGGCGTCGTGACGTCCATAACGGCCTATCGGCAGTTCGACTGGGAGAACATGAACGACAACGATTTCAGCGTGCTGAACATGCTGAGTTCCGGCATCAGCGAGGACTACACGCAGTTCAGCCAGGAGCTGAGACTCGTCTCGAAAGGCGGCTCGAAGTTCGATTACGTCGCGGGCCTCTATTACGAGGACCAGTCGCTCGACACGATCTCCACCGCGATCGTCGGGCCCGATCTCGGCATCTATCCGGACGAGGTGACCGGCGAGATCTTCGGCGACGTCAGTTCGGACGGATGGGCTGTGTACGCCCAGGGCACCTACCGCTTCAGCGACCAATGGAGCGTCAGTGCGGGCCTGCGCTACTCGGACGAGCAGAAGGACGTCACGCACTCGCAGGTGGGGGACCCGTTCCAGGTGCTGCTGCCCACGTATCCGCAGCGCAAGGTGTCGCGCGACGACAGCCAGACGTCGCCATCCGTGAGCCTGAACTGGACACCGAGCGAGAACGTCCTCGCCTATGCCTCCTACGCGCAGGGATTCAAGGCGGGCGGTTTCAATGTCTTTTCGATCACGCCGACGGACGACGCAGCCTACGAACCCGAACTCGTGGACAGCTACGAAATCGGCCTGAAGACGACGCTGCTGGAAGGGGCCGCCCGCCTGAACATCGCGCTTTTCACGTTGACGTATGACGACCTACAGGTGAACCAGCTGGTGCTGGTGGGCGGTGTGCCGCAATACCAGACGTCGAATGCGGCCACGGCGGAAAGCAAGGGCGCGGAAGTCGAGTTCCTGTGGCAAGCGACCGAGGCGTTACAGCTGAGCGCCGCGTATGGCTATACCGACGCGAACTTTGACTCGTTCAGGAACGCCACGGCGCAAGGCGACGACTATTCGGGCAATGTGCTGCCGCTGGCGGCGGAGAATGCCCTCAACGCCGCGCTGCAGTACCAGGCGCCGGTATTCGGCGACTACGTCCTCAGCGCCCGACTCGAAGCCAACTGGCGGGACGACGTCTTCTTCGAACCGTCGAACGATCCACTCGCGACCCAGGATTCCTACACCACGATCGATGCGCGCATCTCGCTCGCGGCAGCAGCAGGCTGGTCGGTCGGGCTCTGGGGACGCAACCTGTCGGACGAGGACTACGCCCTCGACCGGCGTGCCGGTGTGATCGTGCCAGGGCAGTACACGCACCAGCTGGCGCCGCCGCTGACCTACGGTATCGAGGTTGGTTTCGAGTTCTGACCGCTGGCGCGACCCTCTCTCCGCGTCGGCGGGGAGAGGGCGGGTTCACGCAGTGCGACGTCGCGGTCTAGCGCTTGCCGCCGATCACGCTGAGCAGCATCTGCCGGATGAGTTTCTTGCAACCATCCAGGTCGACGGCTTTCGGATCCATGCCCCACAGGCCCGTCACGCCATCGGCCATGGCCTGGATCAGGTCGGCCAGTGGTCCCTCGTCGACCTCGCCGATTTCACCCGCCGCACGCGCCTTGCGGATAACGTCGAGTATGTAATCGCGCATGCCGGCCTCGGCCCAGGCGAGGAACAGGTGCCGTTCCTCGGTCGTGCCGAAACAACCGACCGTATCAAGGTAGATCAGGGCCTCCGCGTGGCGTTCGGCGGCAAAATCGATGGCTGCGCTGGGCAACTCCAGCAGCTTCGCGCGGTAACTGGCATGCCTGCCCAACCGCTCGGTCACGTAGCGGTTGTACTGCCGCATCCAGTGTCGCAGGACCTGCTTGCCAAGATCGCTCTTGCCATCGAAGTGGTATGAAATGACGCCCTTGCTGACGCCGACGGCTTCGGCAATGTCCGCGAGCGAAGTGCTGTCGTAGCCCCGTTGTGCGATCAGCCGCAGCGAGACGTCGAGGATCTGCTTGCGTCGCGCTTCCTCGATGAAGGAAGGTTCGCGGCCGCTGCGACGCGGGCTGTCCCAGGGTGCGGGACGCACCGGCGTCTGCTTCGCACGCACAGGCGTCTGCTTCGCGCGCACAGGCGCTTTTTTCTTGCGGGTTGGCGTTGCTGTCGGCATCGAGTCTTCGTTCCGGAATGCGTGGGGTCCACCTGGCTCGCGACTGTAGTTTAGCCCACTTGCCTGCCGGGTCCGACGCTGAACGCTGCCGCCGGCGATGGTCAAGGACAAGTCAGGCCGGTTCGTGCTGCCAGACTCGCGGGAATATTTCACAGTCGAGGATGTCGCCATCCTGCAATCCGGGGTCGCAGGACGGTACCGCGACCTCGCCCGCGCGAACTCGGTATCGCGCGTCGTCGCCGCACCAGCGAGTCGAGACGGCACGTCTTCGTCGCGCGAGCGAACGATTGCCGGGGGCGCCATGGACCGTCATCGCGTTGAAAACGATGCAGTCTCCCGCCTGGACCGCAAAGCTGCCGATCGGGTACTGCTCGCGCTGGGCTTCGATGTCCGGCAATGGCGGCAACCCGGTGCCCGCGTAGCCACTGCCGTCGGCGAAGTGCTGCGGATTGAATTCCGTGCCCCACTGGTGCGAGCCCAGCACGAATTCCACGCAGTTCTCACTTGCGACGTCATCCAGCGCCAGCCATATAGCGCAGACCTGGTGACCCGAAACGGCCCAGTACGGCTGGTCCTGGTGCCAGGGCGTGCGTTGTTCGGTACCCGGCTCCTTGACGATGACCTGGTCGAAGAAGAAATTGATCCGGCTCGCGCGCATGATTCGCGCCGCGATCAGTGCCGCGGGCGACTCGTGCACAAGCCGGCGGAACTCCGGCAGTCGCAACCACATGTCCTGATCGCCGAAGAAGAACCCGGGCTGCGAGCGATCGCCAAGCACCGCATGCGGGCCCGGGGTCGACATGCAGCGATCGACACCTGCACGCAGCAGGTCAAGCCAATCGGCACCGAAGATCCCAGGCAGCAGCACTACGCCGTCGCGCTCGTAGGTTGCGATGTCGTCGGCAGTCACCTCGCGGAGCGGTGTCCCTTGCAGCAATGCGGTGCTCGTCATCGCGGCGTCTCGCGGGTGCTGCCCGAATACGGCACGAAGCGGCCAGCGAGCGCACCCGTCGGTGTGCCATCGAGCAGTGCAGGCGTGCCATTGACCAGCACGTGCTGGAATCCCTCGGCGTAGAGTTCCGGTTGATCCCAGGTCGAGCGGTCATGAACCGCAGCGAGGTCGAAGACGGCAAGGTCGGCCATAGCGCCGGGACGGATCACACCGCGATCGACGAGATTCAAATAGGCGGCGGATTGGCCGCTCATCTTGTGCACCGCCTCCGGCAGCGTCAGCACGCGTTCGTCCCGCACGTACCGGGCCAGGACGCGTGCGAAGCTGCCGCGGAAGCGAGGGTGGCCGCGCCCACCCTCGACGCCGCGCTCGCGTCCGTCGCTCGCCACCATCATCCAGGGTTGCCGCAACAGCTGCCGCATTTCCGCTTCGTCGACAGCGCCCAGGGTCAGCTTGGCCCGCGCGCCTTCGACCTGTACGAGCTCTGCCAGTGCCTCGAAGGGCGTTACACCGCGTTCGGCCGCGATGTCGACGAGCATTTGTCCCACCAGCCCTGGACGCGCGCTGCTCACGACCCGGAACGATTCGTAACCCACCGCCGTAACCCAGCTGTAGACGTCGGCGGCAGGGTGCTCGGTCGCTTTCTGCGCGGCTGCGCGCAAGCCCGGCGAGGCGAGGACTTCCCGCCACTGCGATTCCAACGACCTCAGCAGTTCGCGACGCTCATGCTCGTCCAGGCGTGGATTCTCGAGTAGCGCTGCAGTCGCCGCCGCGGCCGAGCCGGCAGGTGGCACCAGGATCTCCATTGCAATCCGTGCAGCCGCGCCGTCGTAAGGATAGATATCGGCACTCACGGGGCCGGACTTCTGCGCGACTGCGAACAGGTCGAGGATCCCCGGAACCTGGCCGAAGTTGCGCCGGCCAACCGCCTTCAGGTGCGCAATGTGCGCCTCGAGCCCGGCGCTGCGGCCGATGGCAAGGCCTTCAGCCAGCGAACCGAGCATGTCGTTCGCGGGGTCGCGGTCGTGCGTGTCGTAGCGACCGCCGTAATCCGCGGCGACCCTGGCAAGCGCCACGACCTCGTCCGTGGTCGCGTGACGTCCGGGCAGGTACATGAGGCCGGTCGACAAGCCAATTGCGCCATCGCTCATGCCGACCCGCACCCGCTCGCGCATCTGGTCCAGTTCCTGCTGCGTGGCGGGTCGCGGCGCGTCGCCCATGACCGCATGCCGGATGCCATTGTGACCCGCGTAGGTCATGTGATTGACGCCGATGCCGTCCTTGCCGAGGCGCCGGCGGAACTCGCGTGCCGCGAGCGGCTCGCTTTCGCCATCCACGCCGAAAACGGCCAATGTCACGCCCTGGCGCACCATGGCCGGGGTCGCGCGGTAGTCCGGGAATTCCACGTCCTCGTCGGCATGACTGTGAAGGTCGATGAAGCCGGGCGTCACGATCAGTCCGGTTGCGTCGCGTTCGAGGCGTGCTACCGCGTCCGGCGGCGCCTGGCCGACCAGTACGATCCGGTCACCCGCGACCGCTATGTCCGCACGGAAGGGCGGGGCGCCCGTGCCGTCGACGATCAACCCGCCGCGCAGCAGCACGTCGTAGCGTGGTGCAGTCCCGGTCGCAGCCGGGCCTGCGGGCGACGCCACCAACAGGCAGGCCAGCGCGGCCTGGAACAGGGATCGTGCGTGCATGAACGGGCCTCTCTCGACGGCGTTGCCTGGCTGAAATTGACCGATGGTCAATATACTATACGATAGACAAGGCTTTTCACCCAGCGCGGACGGCAAACCATGCAGCACCCGGTTTTGACCCTTCTCATGGTCGCTACTTTCGGCCTGGCGCCCGTCCAGCCCGGCGACGCTGCATCGCCGCGTGCGCGCGACCTAGGCGTGCCGTTCCCGGGCACACCAGGGGCCTGCAATGCGATCACTGACGTACCCGGCGTCGAAGTCGGCCACCGCACGCTGGTCGCGGGCGACGGTGCGCTGGTCATGGGCCGGGGACCGGTGCGGACAGGTGTCACCGCGGTGTTCCCGCAGGGTCGGACTTTCGATGGGTTCGTGCACGCCGGTGTGTTCGTTGCCAACGGGACCGGCGAACTCACCGGTCGTGCGCTCATCGAAGAAGTGGGGCTCTTCAGTGGCCCGGTGATGCTCACCGGCACAGGCAGCGTGGGCGTCGTGCGCGACGCGGTCATCGGCTGGTACCGCAAGCGACTGGGTCCTGACGAGGAACGGCTGTTTCCCCACATCCTGCCGGTGGTCGGTGAGACGTACGACGGGTTTCTCAACGACACCTTCGGCCAGCACGTTCGCGCCGAGGATGCCTTCGCCGCGATGGATATCGCGCGTGCCGGACCGGTCGCGGAAGGCAGCGTCGGCGGCGGCACCGGCATGATGGCATTCGCGTTCAAGGGCGGCATCGGCACATCCTCGCGCGTGCTGCCGGCGGAACTCGGCGGCTACACGGTGGGCGTGCTCGTGCAGTCGAACTTCGGCGGCCGCAGCCAGTTGACGGTCGCGGGCGTCCCGGTCGGCGCGGAGATCAAGGACCTGATGCCCTCGCGTGGGTCACGCAAGGACGGTTCCATCATTGCGGTCATCGCGACAGACGCGCCCCTGCTGCCGCATCAGCTGCGACGACTGGCGCTGCGGGCCACGCACGGCATGGCCCGAACGGGCGGCATGTCCGGCACGACGTCTGGCGACATCTTCCTTGCGTTCAGCACAGTCGCCGCCAAGGCGGATGGACCTGGTCACCAGGTGGCTCGCTTCGTGGATTCGTTCGAGATGAACCCTGTACTTGAAGCCACCGCCCTGGCGACGGAAGAGGCCATCGTCAATTCACTGGTCGCCAATGTCGCCATGACCGGTGTCAACGGCAACACCGTGCAGGCGCTGCCGCATGACCGGTTGCAGCAAGCGCTGCGCGACCATGGGCGGCTTGCGGCTGACGTCAGGACGTCGAATGCAACTGCTACGGCAGCGAATGCACTGCCTGGCGGGTCCGACGCTGGCAGTCAGTGCGTTGCCCGATAGCCCGTCAGGCGGCCGTCCGCCACGTGCATCGTGAAGCCCGAAGCCGGACCTCGCTGCGGTACGTCGAAGTCGAACGTCCACTCGTCATCCAGTGCCATTGCAAAGCGGTGCCGGCCGACGGGGATGAGCGGCAGGCCAGGTGCCTCGGCTCCGCCGATCTTCACCACCAGTGAACCGTTCTCGATCGCGAACGTGTAGCGCTCCGGCCCGAACAGGAACGGGCGCAAGTCGAAGTCGCCGGCATAGCGCTCCAGTTCGACCGGTTTGATCGCAACGGGCATCGTGTCGGGCGCCTGGACGTCGAGCAGGATTCGCGCGAGCTTGCGCTCGAGCGAAACCGGCGACGGCATCAATCCCGCGCGGTTCGTCAGCACGACGATGGTCAGGTCCTCTGCCGGGTAATACGCATGGTCGGAATGAAAGCCGAAGATCTCGCCCGAATGCGACAACTTGCGATGTCCCCCGAATTCCGAATCGATCAGGCCTCCGAGCGCGTAAAGGTTGGCAGTGCCGTCCTGCAAAGGGACCGTGCGAGTGACGAGCGCGCGCAACGACGGGGAGAACCGGGGCGAGGTGAAAACGCCACGCCGATATCGTGCGAGATCCTTCGCCGTCGACAATAGCGATCCCGCCGCGAACGGCACCAGGTAGTGCCAGGGCGAAGCGTTGTACGTGACGCCGTCGCGAACACGATAGCCACGCACCCGGCCGGACACGATTTCGGCATCATTGCCGCTGAAACTCCGCGTCATGCCGAGCGGAACAAACACGTTCCGGCCCAGGTATTCGTAATAGTCGAGTCCGCTCGCCTGCTCGATGATCAGCCCGAGCAGGTAGTAGCCGGAATTGGTGTAGCTCCAGCGCGTGCCGGGCTCGAACTGCAGCGGCAACGGCGCAAAGTTCGCCACCATTTCGTCGCGCGTCCATGCATTGCGCTCGAGCTTCGGATACAGCGGCTTGATTTCCGTGTAGTTCGGGATGCCGGACGTGTGATCGAGCAAGTGGGCCACGGTGACGTCGCGTGCAGGTCCGGCATAGTCGGGAAGCCACTTGCCGACGGTGTCGTCGAGCGACACCTTGCCGGCATCCACCAGCTGCAGCGTGGCGAGCGCCGTGAACGACTTCGTGATCGAGCCGATCGCAAAGACGCTGTCGCTGCCCGGGGCGCGCTGCTCGCCAATGTCGGCAAGGCCGATCGAGAACTCGAACACGGTCTCACCCTTGCGGTCGACCAGCACAGTCACTGCCGGTGGTCCGGCGCGCTCGTAGAACTCCGCAACGGTGGCCGCGAGCCGCGTGCGCGTCTGTTCGGGCAGGGATTCTGCAATGGCAGGCCGCGCAAGCTGCAGTGCCAGCACGGACAGGGCGATCGCGACGATGCGGATGAACGGTTTCTTCATGGTACTGATTTCGTGCGGGTAAGTAGATCGAGGCAGGCCGTCGTTTCGAACTGCAACGCGGCGTCGAGCTGCGTGCGCGGTCCCTGGTCACGCAGGCACCTGCGCGACCAGGCGAGAGCCTTTGGGTCCAAGGCTGCGAGACGCCCGGCCATCTCCAGCGCCTGCGAGGCGAGGTCGGCGTCGGGGATGACGCGGGACACCAGTCCGACGGACAACGCCTCGGTGGCGTCGATCCGGCGACCTGTCAATATCATGTCCGTAGCAAGACCCAGCCCCACGAGCGCAGGCAGGTAGTGGTAGGTGCCATTGGTGTGGAACAGCCCGCGCCCGAGCTCCGGCAGCATGAAGTACGCGGACGGGACCGTGATGCGCAGGTCGGCCGCCAGCGTGCATTCGAGGCCGAACCCGACCGCGAGCCCGTTGATGGCCGCGAGCGTCGGCTTGGAAGACGCGGCCAGCGCGCGTGTGATGCCCTGGATGTCGTCGATCGCCCTTGCCACCGCGTCCGCGGAGACGTCCATGCCGGCGATGTCGTCCAGGTCCTGGCCCGCGCAGAACGCACGTCCGGTGCCGGTCAACACGAGCGCGTGCCACGACGCTTCGCGTTCGAATCGCTCGGCGATTCCCCGCAGTTCCGCGTATGTCCCACGCCGGAATGCATTCAGGCAATCGGGGCGGGCGAAGCGGGCGACAGCCACGCCGTCGAGCACTTCCAGGTCGATGTCGTTCAATTCAGTACCCGTGCGACAGCACAATTTGACCGATGGACAATATTTATACCAAGATACAGTCGTGTCGCATAGTCACATCGTTCGCGGCGGCAATCCACGCCACCGAGGGGGTTACGCGCGGTGATCGAGTCCGCCTGGCAACGCCGGTGGCTGCCGTCGTTCGCATTCATGTCGATCGTCATTGGCGGCGGTTATGCCACCGGCCGGGAGATCGTGGAATTCTTCCTGACCGCTGGCCCGGTTGCGGGCCTGGCCGGCCTCGCAGTGACTGCAGCGACCTGGAGCGTGGTGGCGGCCCTGTCGTTTGAACTCGCGCGTGAGGCATCGGCGTTCGACTACCGGCGGTTCTTCCGGGTGCTGCTCGGCCGGGCCTGGCCGCTGTTCGACCTGAGTTACGTGGCCATCCTGGTGCTGGTGCTGTGCGTGCTGGGTGCCGCAGCGGGCGAGATCGGCGTGACGCTGCTCGGCGTGCCGAAACTCGCCGGCGCCATCGTCCTGCTCTCGCTCGTCACGCTGTTTGCCTATTGCGGCACCGCGGCCATCGAGCGCCTGTTCAGCGTCTGGGGCATCGGCATGTGTGTCGCCTACGCCGCCCTGCTGGCGGCAAGTCTCTGGCTGTTCCGTGACTCGATCGTCGACGTGCTCGTCAGCAGTCCGGGGGGCAAACGCAGCTGGGTTGCCGGAGGACTGCAGTATGCCGGCTACAACGTCGCGGTGATCCCCGCGATACTCTATTGCGTTCGCCACCAGCGTTCTCGACACGACGCGCTGATCAGCGGCGCGCTGTGCGGCCCGATTGCGATCCTCCCCGGCCTCTGCCTTTACCTGGCCATGCTCGCGGTTTATCCGGCCGCCCTCGATGCTCCCATACCACTGCAACTCCTATTGCAGCGTATCGATCTCGCCTGGCTCGAAGTCGGACTGCAGGTCATGATTTTCGGCACGCTCGTGCAGACCGGGATCGGCGTGCTCCAGGGATTCACCGCGAGGTTGTTTTCCGATAGCCAGGCGGGTGCGCGCCACGACGCACTGCGTCGCACTGCCACGTCGTTTCTCGTCGCCGCGTTCGCGATCCTGGTCGCGGACCGGGTAGGTATCGTGGCACTGATCGCGCGGGGATACGGCACCCTGAGCTGGTTGATCATCGCGACGTTCGTGGTGCCGTTGCTGTGGAACCGCCTCGCAGGAATCCATCGCACCTGATTCAGGTCGCCAGCGCCATGTCGCGCAGGCGGCGCTTGTCGAGCTTGCCGATCGGGAGCAAGGGCAACTCGTCGGCAATCGTGATCCGCTTCGGTATCTTGTAGTTGGCCAGCCGGGACCTGCACGCAGCATCGAGTGCCGCGACATCGAGCAAGGCCTCCGGCGCGCGCAACACGAATGCGTGGCCGACCTCGCTGAAGACAGGGTCGGGCACGCCGACCACCGCCGCCATCGCGACGCCCGGTTGTGCTTCGAGCACCTGTTCGATCTCGCGCGGATAGACGTTGTAGCCGCCGGACTTGAACATTTCGCGCAACCGGCCCACGAGCTTGATCGCGCCGTCGGGTCGCTCGAGCGCGAGGTCGCCCGTGTGCAGCCAGCCCTGCGCGTCGATCGTCTCGCTCGTCTCTTGTGGCCGGCGCCAGTAGCCGCGCATCACGAAATCACCTCGAACGACGATCTCACCCGGTTCGCCGCGCGGTACTGGATGCCCGGCCTGGTCCACGATGCGGACCTCATAGTCATCCACCGGATGCCCGACCGTTTCTGCGAGCAGATCGATGTCCTCGCAGGGGCCCGCGAAAGTGACGGAGCCGACCGTTTCGGTGAGCCCGTAGGAGTTCGAGAGCCGCGGCGAGATCGAGTGCAGTTGCCGGATCGTTGCGGCAGGTGCAGCGGCGCCACTCCACAAGATCAACTGCAGGGACGACAGGTCGTACTGGTGGAAGTCGGGGAGGGCGAGGCACATGACGAGTGTCGTCGGCACGCCGCCCCAGACCGTGCAGCGTTCTCGCGCGAAAAGGCGCATGGAGCCTGCCGGATCGAACTTCTCCATGAATACGATGCAGCCTCCGGCGACGAGGCACCACGAGGACAGGTCACCGACGCAACCGATATGGTTGATCGGCAGGAAGTTGACGACCCGGACCGGATCCGCACGCCAGTAGCGCATTTGATTGCGGCAGCAGCGCGTCAGGCCGCGATGAGGGAGCAGCGCGCCCTTCGGTCGGCCCGTGCTGCCTGACGTGTAGACGATCAAGGCTGGATCAGTCGACGCGACCCGGGCCCGGCGTGCGGCAAGCTCGGGGTCGGGGACGCCGCGCCCGAGTGCGACGAACTCGTCGAAGCTCGACGCTCCAGGCGGTACCGGGTCGCCGCCGAGGATGACGGTCCGTCCCGGCGCGCCGGCGCCGCTGCCAAGCGCCGCGAGGTCCGCTGCGAAATCACGGTCGCCGACCCGCGATCGCGCAAACAATAGACAAGGTTCGCAGTCACCGACCACGTAACGGTACTCGTCGAGCTGATACCTCGGGTTCAAGCCAACCCAGATCGCGCCGATGGATGCGCTCGCAAGGAACAGCACCCAGAAGTCAGAATGTGGCGTCGACAGGGTCGCGACGCGATCCCCGTGTTCGACGCCCGCCGCGATCAATGCGCGGGCGACGTCGTCGACCCGGCGCTGCTGCTCTGCGAAGTCGATGCGCCGATCGTCGAGCACCATCGCTTCCGCGTGCGGCGTGAGTCGCGCGTAGTACTCGACATAGTCGGAAATCCGCTCGAGCAGCGGTGGTAATCGCACGGCAGCGAGAGATTCGTTCACGTGGTGGCCGATCCCGGACGTGACTCGCCTTCGGACCGATAGTGGCGCAGCAGGAGCAGGCTGCACAGGACGACGGCTGGCGGCACGAGTCCGTAGGCTACGCGTATGCCCTGCAGCGCACTGGCGGGCTGTGCGACACCTGCTCCGACGCTCTCCACGAATCCGGCGATGTCCAGGGTCAGTCCTGCCACCAGCGGTCCAAGTGCAAGCCCGGCCTTCTCGCTGGCGACCCAGAGGCCCGACATGATGCCTTCGCGACGCAGTCCAGAACGCTCGGCATCCACCTGGATGACGTCAGTCAGCATCGCGAACGGCAACAGCTGCTGGGCGCCGAATGCCACTCCCATCAATGCGAGCGCGATGTACAGCTGGACGACCGGCGTCGATGCATCGATGAACAGCAAGCTGGCGTTTGCAACCGCATACAGCACGGTGGCACCGACATAGGCGCGCTTCTTGCCGACGCGGCGCGCCATGCAGGTCCAGGCGGACATCGAGAGTGCCGCAGACCCCATCAGCACCAGGAACATTGCGCCGATCATCGCCTCGTCCTGGCCCAGCACGTGCACCGCGAAATAGGGTGTGGCGGCCGTCATCGCGCCAAGAGCGAGCAGTTGCACCAGGTAGACGAGCACGAGACAGAGGAACTGCCGATTGCCAAGCACCAGACGTACCTGCTCGCGCAGCGGCAGGTGGGTGACGGGCCGTTCCTGCAGCTGGACTTTGCGCGTCGCGAAGAAGGCCACGAGCATTGCGCCGGCGGCGAGTGCACCGATGATGACGGACATGCCCGCGTAGCCACCGCGTCCGCCGCCGAGTGCCGCCACCAGCATCGGTGCCAAAGCCGAGCCCGCGAGAATGCCAATCAGCGCCAGGGTCATGCGATACGCCATGATTCGCACGCGCTCGTCACTCGAGTCGCTCATCTCGGCGGCCATGGCGGTATAGGGCACTGCAAACAGCGCATAGGCGGTTGCGCTGATCGTGAACAGCACGGTCACGTACAGGAAGCTCGAAAACGGATTCGCGAACTGTGGCACCGTGAACAGGAAGACATAACTGGCGAGCATCAGGACGCTGCCAGCCAGCAGCCACGGACGCCGCCTTCCGAGCGAGCTGCGCGTTCGATCCGACAGGTCGCCGACGATCGGATCGGCGATCATGTCCCAGAGTTTCGGCAGGAACACGCCCAGTGCCGCGAGCGAGGCGGGGATTCCGAGCGTGTCGGTCATGAAGAAGAGCAGCAGGACGCTTGGCGTGCTGGAGTAGATCCCCGTGCCCAGCGAGCCGATGCCGTAACCGAGCAGTACACGCTGCGGCAGGCGGGCCACAGGCCTGGGATTGTCGGACCTCACTCCCGCGACGCGAAGCACTTCACGCCGCAGGCTGGGGTGACTGGATGCGGCGGTGTCCCGGTTCCGTCACCCACAGGCCGAGCCACTCGCCGACCAGCGCCGGCTTCTGCTGCCCTTCAATCTCAATCACTACACTCGTCTTGTGCACGACTTCGCCCGGGCCCCGCTCGCGCACGTCGATGAGCGTGAAATGACCGCGGATGCGGGAGCCCACCGGCACCGGTGCGATGAGTCGCAGTCGATCGAAGCCATAGTTCAGGGGATATCCACCCGTCTGTGCATGACCATGACGATCGTACTGCAGTACGTCATGGTACAGGTGGGTCAGCAGCGAGGTTGTCAGGAAGCCGAATGCGATCGTCTTGCCGAACGGGCTGTGGCGCGCGCTCCACTCCGGGTCGATGTGCATCGGGTCCGGATCGAGCGTCACCTGCGCAAAGCGATTGATCATGTCCTGGTCGACCAGGACCCAATGCGATGTGCCGACCTGCTGCCCGATGCAGGCTCGCTGCTCGGCGAGCGACATGCCGACGATATCGAATGTGTGAGTCACGACAATATTCTCCGCGGGTCGCCCCGCAAGCTGAACGATTGGGTCACGGGCTCACGGTGCCGAGCAGTCCGGCGGACTTGAGTGCCGCCATCGCGTCCATGACCTGGGCTTGCATGGGGCCGGATGCGAAAACACCGTTGACCGTGCCGGTGATGGCGACGTCGAACCGGGGGAACAGGAACATCGCGGCGCCCCACGCGCCGGTGTGTCCCCACATCGGGCCATACGACGTTTCGACGCAGCGGATTCCAAGACCGTAGCCGACGAGCCTGCCGCTGGAGGATGGCGTCGGCACGCAGGCGAGCATCTCGTCGCGCGTGGAGGACCGTCGAAATACCGCGGCGTGCTGCACGCCGCGCAGGAACCGGCTCAGGTCCGTCACGGTCGTCACGACGCCACCGCCCGCCCAATCGAACGAAACATCGAGCCCGCTCGAGACGACTGGCAGGTCGCCCATCCAGAAGTCGGCGGGAGGTGTGCGATGCGGGCGCGACGTCTCGTCCGCAGAATAGCTCAGGTAGGTTGCGGTCATGCCGAGCGGGAGGAAGATCGCATCGCGAAGTTCGGCGTCGAGCGATCGCCCGGTGACCTTCTCGATCAGCATGCCGAGCAGGATGTAATTGGTGTCGGCGTAGTGGAATTCCGTGCCTGGTGGAAACAACCCGGCACCGCCCATGCGTGCCAGGAAGAAATTGATCATTCCGGCACGCGCATCCTCTGGATCGCGTTGCCAGGCCGCGCCGTCCCAGGCGCGCCAGCGATGTCGCGGTGCCAGCGCCTGCCACTCGTCGGCCGTGCAGGCTCCAGGTTGCGACCGGCACGCCAGGAACCGCGGCACGCCCGAGGTCCACTGTCCGCCGATCGACCCGGGCGCCACGCCTGTCTCCAACTGGTCGCCGAGCGCGCTTCGATCGTCCAGCAGTACGTCACGCAGGCCGGTTCGGTGCTGCAGCAGTTGCCGCACGGTGATCTGACCGCCGTAGTCACGACCGTTGACTGCGTGCAGGCGGGCCAAGGCATCCGGTGGCAGCAAGCCGGCTGCGGACAAGGTGGTGTCCAGCGAGAGGTGCCCTGCTTCGACCAGTTGCAGAATGCGGACCGCGACCATCGGCTTCGTGATGCTGGCGACGTAAAAGGGGCGGTCGATGCTCATCGGAGCACGGGAATCCGCCCGGGCCAGGCCTGCCGCCGTGCCGTGGTGCAGACCGGCGACGGGCGCATCCACCAGCAGCACCGCATTGCGCACACTGTCATCAGGCGATGCATCGACGAGATTGCGCGCTACGCCGTCGATGCGCCGGGACGCGTCTTCCCGTTGTGCCGGCGACGCCGATGGTGCCGCAGCGTGCGCACCCGACGATGCGAGCAGCAGCAACGACGCAAGCAGATGAGCGCAAACCATGGACCAGACCCCGCAACGGCAAGTTGCTATCCTGCGGTTCTTGAAACACTACCCGATTTTTTAACCGATGGCCAATATTCGCCAGTTACAACCTGATGTCGAGTCCACCCGGGCCGAATCCCGTGCCGTTGCCCTGCTGCATTCGCCACCGGGACCCATCGTCCGGCTCGATGACCGGGACATGCTGTATTTCAGCGGCACGAGCTACCTCGGGTTGCATTCCCGCCCGGAAGTGATCGCCGCGATCGCCACCGCGGCAGCAAACTACGGCGTGCACGCAGCTACGTCACGTGTGCGCGCAGGCGTGTCGCCGGCCCTCGTGTCCGTCGAACGCGCCGCCGCCGAGTACTTTGCGACCGAAACCGCAGTGCACTGTGCCAGCGGATACCTGTCGCCATGGCTACTGCTGCAGGCCGTACTGCCGGCGTTCGATCGATTGATCCTGGATCGGCGTGCGCATGCCGCATTGCGCGATGCGGCGGCCTGCAGCCGCCTGCCCGTGGAGACGGTCGAGGTAAGCACGCCGGGCATCGAATTCGCGTCGGCCATGCAGATCGCCGCCGCCGCCGGCGCGCGACCCCTGGTGCTCTGCGATGGAGTCCTCTCAGCCACCGGTGAACTGGCAGGTATCGACCAGATCGTGTCGCTGTTGAGCACCTGCGACGGCGCGGGGCTGCTGATCGACGATGCTCATGGGTGGGGCGTCATCGGTTCAAACGGGCGAGGCGTCTTCGACGCTGCCGGTTTGTGGGCCCGGGTCAACCGGCTCGGGACGAACTGCGGGGGGCCTCGACTGTTTGCCTGCGGCACGCTCGGCAAGGCGCTCGGCGGGTATGGCGGAATCGTACCGTGTGATCGAGCCCTTGCGGACGCAATGGCGGCGCGCAGCAGTGTTTACAGCGCCGCTGCGCCACCGGCTGCGCCAACAGCTGCGGCATCGGCCGTCGCGCTCGAGATCGCACTCCGGGAACCAGGGCTCCGCGCGCGCCTCGCCACCAATCTCGAGTATCTCGACCGGGAGCTGCGGGTTCTCGCCTGCAGTGTCCAAAGCACGATGGCGCCCATCCGCTGCATCACCCATACCGACGCAGACGTCCTGGCTCGCGCGCACGAACACCTGTTGCGTGCCCGGATCTACGTGCCGCATGTGCGGGGGTATGGCGGCTCGGGCCGCACCGGCGTGCTTCGAATTGCGGTCTTCTCGGATCATGAACGCGCTCATATCGATGGGTTGGTTGCGGCGCTGCGTGCTGCCGGGCTGTAGGCCGCAGCGGACGCGAAATCGACACGGTCGCGACGAGATCCGTGAATCCGATCGCTGCAGGGCCTACGATTGCGCCAGATGCTCCAGCTCCGCGATGTCTCCAAATCGTTCGGCGGCCCGGCCGGCCGCTGCGTGCTCGACGGCGTGGCGCTCACCGTGGTGCCGGGCGAGTACGTGGCGATCGTCGGCGAATCCGGTGTCGGCAAGTCCACGCTGCTGAACCTGATCGCGGGACTCGACGTACCCGACAGCGGCCAGTTGCTGCTCGAGGGGCGTGACCTCGCCCGGCTCGGCGAGGAGGACCGTACCCAGGTCCGTCGCACCCGCATGGGATTCGTGTTCCAGGCGTTTCACCTGTTGCCGCACCTGAGCATCGCCCGCAACGTCGCGTTGCCGCTGGCGTTGAACGGACTGGCGGGTCGCGCAGCCGACGAGCGCGTGCTGGAACTGCTCGAGGCCGTGGGCCTGGCCGATCGCGCGACCAGTTTCCCGCGCGAGCTGTCCGGCGGCGAGTCGCAGCGTGTCGCCGTGGCGCGCGCGCTGGCGCACCGTCCAGCGCTGGTACTCGCAGACGAGCCGACCGGCAATCTTGATCCCGACAATGCGGCGATGATCCTGGAAGTGCTGCGTGCGCAGATCAAGCGGGACAACGCGGCGGGCATTCTCGTCACGCACTCCGCCGCGGCGGCAGCTTCGACCGACCGTGTCTACGAACTCACGCGCGCCGGGCTGACACTTCGAACATGAGCGTTGCGGCACAGGCACTGCCTCCGGGCAGGAATGCGCTGCGGGCCCGGCTGTCGCTGCTGGATGCCGCGGCCTTCGGTCCGCTGCGCCAGGCGCTGGGCCGCACCCTGCTGGCCGTCCTCGCGATTGCGCTCGGCGTCGCGCTCGGTTTTGCGGTCTATCTCATCAATCGCGTCGCCGCAGACGAGGTGCAGGGAGCGTCGCGCTCGCTGTTCGGTCTCGCCGATCTCACCGTGCAGTCGCCGGGCTCCGGCTTTGACGAGTCGCTGTTCCCTCGGCTCCTGCGCGTGCCCGGCGTGGCTGCGGCGAGTCCGGTCGTCGAAGTACAGGTGCGACTGCCGGGGCGGGAGCGGAACCTGAAGCTGCTCGGCATCGATCCATTCCGTGCGCTGCAGATGCAACCCGCGCTCGCTGGCGCCGGTGCGACAACCGCACGGCAAGGGCAGGGGCTGCTTGCCGAGAGTTCGATCTGGCTGAGTCCCGCGGCGGCTCAGTCACTGGAACTCGAGGTCGGTGATGACCTCGACGTGCAGGTGGCGCTCGACCGCGTGAGCTTCCGGGTTGCTGGCGTACTGCCGCCCGGTGCTTACGCCCAACCCGTCGGACTGCTTGACATCGGCGAGGCGCAGTGGCGACTGCAACGGCTGGGCCGACTCGATCGCGTCGACCTTCGACTCGTGCCTCAGGCTGACCGCCAGGCCGTTCGTGCCGCCATCGTTGCCTTGCTGCCGCCCGGTGCGCAGGTCGTCACGCCGGGCGAAGCGACGGACGACGCCGTGCGCCTGACCCGCGCGTACCGGTCGAACCTGACCGCACTCGCGCTGGTCGCGCTGTTCACCGGCGCGTTCCTGGTTTACGCCACGCAATCGCTCGCCGTGGCGCGACGCCGCCGCGAAATCGCGCTGCTGCATGCCATTGGCATGTCGGTGCGCGAGCAACTTACGGCGTCCCTGCTGGCGGGAATGATCGTGGGTGCGCTCGGCGCCGCGCTGGGTGTCGTCCTCGGTGCGCTCGTGGCACGTGCGGGGCTCGCTTCCTTCGGCGCCGACCTCGGGGCCGGCTATTTTCGCGGCGTCGCACCTGCGCTGAACGTCACCGCGGGCGAATACCTCGTTTTCTTCCTGCTCGGCGTCGGCGCCGCGCTGGTCGCCACGTTCGGGCCCGCTCGCGAGGCAGCGTCCGTGCCAGCGGCCGCAGCGCTGAAGGCCGGTGACGAAGCTCCGCTGGCGCCGCGCACGCACGGCAGGATCGCTCTCGCCTTGTTCGCAGCCGGCGTACTCGCGCTTGCCCTGCCGCCGCTCGAAGGCATTGCGCTGCCGGGCTACGTTTCGATCGCCTGCCTGTTGCTGGGCGCGGTCTTCCTGACGCCGAGTATCGCGTCCACCGTGTTCTCCCGCCTCCGCACCGACGGACCGGCCTGGCGTGAGGTGGCAGTGGCCCAGCTCCGCGGCACCGCGCGTCGCGCGACCGTCAGTATTGCCGCCGTGCTCGTCAGCTTCAGCTTGATGGTCGCAATGGCGATCATGGTGTTCTCGTTCCGCATGTCGCTCGAGGCATGGATGCAGCGCATCCTGCCGGCAGATCTCTACGTGCGCGCGGGTTCAGCCGCGGCCGGCGCATACCTGGACGTGAATGCGCAGCGATCCATCACGTCACTGCCGGAGATTGTCCGTGCGGACTTCGTGAAGTTCCAGGACGTGCTGTTGCCCGGCGAGCGCCTGCCCCTCACCATCATCGCGCGCCCGATCCTCGAGTCGACCGCCGACCAGGTGATTCCGATCCGACAGTCGGCGCCCGGGTCCGCACCGCAGGGAGCCATTCCGGTTTGGGCTTCCGAAGCCGCGCTGGACTTGCGCGGATTCGATATCGGCACGGAATTCGACCTGCCCATCGGCGGCAAAGTCGTGCGCGCAACTGTTCGCGGCATCTGGCGCGATTACGAGCGTCCGGGCGGTTCGATCGTCATGAACCGCGAAACCTTCATCGCATTGAGCGGCGAACACACCGCCACGACGGCGGCGCTCTGGCTGCGGCAAGGCACCGATACCGGGGAATTCAGCGGACGATTGCGCGACGCCATTGCGCGCAGCGGCGACTACGACATCGCCATTCCAGGCGAGATCCGCAGGCGCTCGCTCGCCCTGTTCGACCGCACCTTCGCCGTCACCTACCTGCTCGAAGCCGTCGCGGTCCTGATCGGCCTGTTCGGCATCAGTGCCAGCGCCAGTTCGCAGGTGCTCGCCCGGCGCGGCGAGTTCGGCATGCTGCGGCACCTTGGCGTCACGCGTCGCGAGATTGGACGCATGCTCGCCTTCGAAGGGGCGGCACTCGGCGCGATCGGGGTTGCCGCAGGTCTTGTCGTTGGCGCGATCGTCAGCATGATCCTGATCTTCGTCGTCAACCGGCAGTCGTTTCACTGGACGATGGACGTGCACGTGCCGTGGGGCCTGCTTGCGGTCCTGAGCGTCGTCCTGATCGGTGCCGCTGCGGCGACAGCGGCTGTCAGCGGACGTCGCGCGATGGGCGAGGACGTGGTCCGTGCGGTGAAGGAGGACTGGTGAGTCGCGTCGCGTCGTCCTGCGCGCAGGAGCCTCCGCGCTGCTGCTTCTCGTTGCCCCGCGCTTCCTCCCGGCGCCAGGCTGTGTATCCACCGGTCGTGCCGGGCTACGAACTCGAATTTCCGCGCGACGAAGGCAGTCACCCTGACTACCGTATCGAGTGGTGGTACGTCACCGGCCAGCTCGAGGATGGCGCCAGCAAGGTCAAGGCACCGCTCGGTTTTCAGGTCACGTTCTTTCGCGTGCGCACGGGGCTTGCGGCCGACAATCCGAGCAGCTTCGCGCCGCGGCAGGTGCTGTTTGCGCATGCTGCACTCGCCGACCCGGTCAGCGGCAAGCTCCATCCTGCGCAACGCAGCGCACGCACCGGATTCGACCTGGCGTATGCACGCGAGGGCCAACTGGACGTGACGCTGGACGACTGGTCAATCCGGCAGGTGGCACCCGGCAAGTACGTCACGGTGTGTCATGGCGAGGACTTCGCCTTCGAACTCACGCTCGCCTCGACTCAGCCGCCATTGCTGCAGGGTGAGCGCGGCTTCAGCCGCAAGGGGCCGGACCCGCTTGCGGCGAGTTACTACTACAGCCTGCCGCAGCTTGCGGTCACCGGCGACGTGACGGTGGGTGGCAGCACTCGGAAGGTCAGCGGACAGGCGTGGTTCGACCATGAATGGTCGAGTGATTACGTCGACAAGAGCGCGCTCGGATGGGATTGGCTGGGCGTGAACATGGCCGACGGCGGGGCGCTCATGG
>CAVVKQ010000002.1:0-148051 GCA_963748985.1 uncultured Pseudomonadota bacterium | reverse complement strand
ACGGCAGCACAGATCGAGAACGGCAAGTTCAGGTACGCCGCCACCTGCATGGTGTGCCATGGCGCGCTCGTGGTATCAGGCGGCGTAGTGCCGGACCTGCGCCGACTCACGGCGGAAAAACATTCGATCTTCAAGGCGATCGTCTACGACGGCGTGATCCATTCGGCAGGCATGCCGCGGATGGGTGACCTCGTCAGCGAGCAGGACGTTGCGGACATCCAGGCGTACATCATCGAACGCTCGCAGCAGGATCGAGCGGCGGCAGCGACAACTGCAGCCAAGAAGTAGGCACTGTCACCAATTCGTGTTGGTGACCTTGCCGACGCGTCCCGCAAGCGGACGGTCGGTGAGGGCGTTCGGTCCG
Organism: uncultured Pseudomonadota bacterium; assembly: GCA_963748985.1. Lineage (GTDB taxonomy): Bacteria > Pseudomonadota > Gammaproteobacteria > Steroidobacterales > Steroidobacteraceae > RPQJ01. The sequence goes on along the minus strand of CAVVKQ010000002.1, from coordinate 147,687 downwards.
GGTCTTTTCCGGGCGAGCGGAAAGGCAGACACGCTCGCCCGGAAAAGACCCGGACCGAACGCCTGATCGACCGCGCCTGAACGAATTCTCGTCAAAGCACGAGAATTCGTACGGCGCATGCAGCGTCAAAGCGGTGACATCGCAAGACCGTCTACCGATGATTCGCAACCGGCAATTTCCATGGCTCCGTCACCAGAACGTGTTGGTGAGACTCGTTCTGATGCGTGCCGTACGCCGAAAGCCGACCGTCAACAGGGAATAACGACCCGAAGCAGACCTGCAGGCCGCGTCGGGGAAGCGACGCTCGCCCTGCGTTACTGCACCGGCGAACCTGCTACGACCGTGATGTGACGGCGTCTGCAATCAATTCGAGATGCTGATCCCATGTCCCGCAACAACCGCCCCAGACAATTACCTTCGGTAACCTCTGCGACAGCTTCCCCATAGCACTAGCCAGGTCGTCGGGGTCACCGCGCTCAAGGTGGCCGATCTTGCAGAGCGCGACTTTGTCCCTTGCGGATGCATTGGGACGCAGCAGACCGACGCGGTCTATCCATTTTCCAGGTTCGTCAAACAGTGGCTCAATCTCCCTAGGGTGCGAGCAGTTGACACCAAAAAAAGTGGCATAGCCGTCGGTCGCCGCGTCGACCCGCTCTATGGTCTCGCGTAAGGATGCGATGCCGTTCGCGGTGTCGCTGCGATCGGCCATGAAGGACACCACAATGGGGAGTCCGCATGCACGCGCCGCGCTGACCACTCAAGTGCTCGTCAGGGCTTGTCAGGGTCATAGCCTGTAACAAGATAGACCCTGCAGCAGCCAAGTTGGCGATTTGCGTGGCGTGGTACGCCTTGCAGACGCTTGGTGACAGTGACATTGCGTTGGTAGGCGTCCCCCTGTGGGCCGACGATCCCGCGTAAGAAGTGTGGCAGTCGGCCCGGTTGGGGTCTGCAACCGCGCAGGAATTGCTTTGGAACGGCTATTCAATTTCATCGAGCGCATCGCGTCTAAGCCCGCGACTCGCCGATTTCGACTGGCTCGTAATTGAACCGCCAAGAGCATGCGCATGCGGTGCCGCACCACCAAGTCCAACACAGACTGGTACATGCTCGTCAGGCGCTTCATCGCGTGCGTCGTCGAGCAGTGGGAACATGGCGAATTGAGGCGCGCGAAGCCCTGGCCGTACATCAGTCGGTTTCTTGACCACCCTCGGCGAGGTATTGCAGCCCGGGAATAAAGAGGTGTTCTTTCGTCACCGCAGATCCTTGGACGACGACCGTGTTAGCGGTACTTCCAGTTCCTGAGTGTTCGCAATCCCGCTACCGCTAGCAACACCCGTTGTCAGCATTCGCTGGTGCGGAGCAACTCCCACATAGCAAGCTTCAGACGTAAACTGGGTCCGCTCCTGGCCGATATTACCAATTCGCGAACGTCTGCTTTCTACTGGAACTTGCGGCAGTAGCCAACACGTATCGGTGACAGAGCAAAGGAATGGTGTCTCCCGGCTTTGCCGGGAGTCCGACTCTCCCGCTGCCGCGTCAGTGGGAGAAGGCAGGGGTAGGCTCGTCGCTGCAGGCTCCGTGTGTCTTTCCGCGCTCCGTGTCGGACGCCGCAGCTCGAACGCAGGCGCGAGGCGGCGCCGCGTTTTCCGACCAGCCGCTGGCACCATCGCCTCGCGCCCGTTCGAGCAAGGCTCGCCTCTGCGAAATCGGGGACGCTCACCTATTTCGCGAGCATCAGCGAAATAGGTGAGCGTCCCCGATTTCGCAGAGATGCGCGGGAGACCCGGAGCGCGGAAAGACACACGGAGCCTGCGGCGGCAGGCCCACCCGTGCTGCGCGCAGCCTCTCCCGGCACGTCGCCGGGAGAGGCGCAACGTCAGAACGCGACCCGGAAATCGAAGCCCCATGCACGGGGCTCCGAGATCGACGCGAAGGGCGTGCCGAACGTGTTGGCGGTGATGTTGTTGACGCCGGTCACGTACTGGTCGTCGAACACGTTCGTCACGAACGCCGCCACGCCGTAGCGATCGTCGGTGCTGGACCACGCCAGGCGCAGGTCGGTGCGGTTCGTCGATTCGCCCACCTGGAAGTTCGGGCTGGACTGGCAGGTGCCCTGCAGCTGGGAATCGGCATTGCAGCGCGATTCGCCGCGGTAGGCGTACATGGCCGACAGGTCGAGCTTGCCGTACGTGCCGAACGACCAGACGTAACTGGCGCCGAGGGAGGACGACCAGCGAGGCTCGCCGGTCGGCTCGCCCGAGAGGTCGACGCCGCCTGGCGTGACGTAGTCCTTGTAGGTCGCGTCGATGTAAGCGAGGTTGGCCGTCAGAGTGAAAGCGTCCACCGGCTGCCAGCGTGCGTCGACGTCGAGACCGTAGGCCTCGTCGTCGCTGGAATCGATCAGGTACCTGCAGACCTCGCCTGCGGGGCACTCGAGCGAGATCGACTGCTTGTCGTAGTAGACGTAGTAGAAGACCGAGGCGTTGACGATCAGGCCGATGTCCGCGAACAGGCTCTTCACGCCGCCCTCGACGTTCCAGACGTCCTCGTTGTCGAACCTGGACAGCGGTTGCACGCTGTTGAAGCCGCCAGCCTTGTAACCCTTTGCCAGCGACCCGAACACCATCACGTCCGGCGTAACCCTGTAGTCGAGCACCAGGCGCGGGCTGATGTCGTCCCACGAATCCTGCAATTTCACCTTCTGCCCCTCGATCGTCTGCCCGTTGATTGGCGGGAAGGCAAACACGACGTCGAAGTTGTAGGCCTCCGGCGGGATCGGCCACGCGGGATCGGCAAAGAATCCGGCGGCCTCCAGGGCCGCGACGGTAGCGTCCAGTTCCGGCGCCTGCCGCGGACCGTTCAGCCAGCTGAACTCCTTCTCGTCGTGCGTGTAGCGCAGGCCGAACGTGACGTTCATGCGGTCGGTCGCGTGCCAGATCACGTCGCCGAACAGCGCCGTCGCCTCGAACGTGCCCTCGTTGTTCATCACCTCGCGCCACGGCAACCCGCGCATCGTCAGCGGAATTCCGTTGGCAGCGAGCACGTCGCTGGTAAATCCGAACAGCGTGCCGTCGGGCGTGCCCGCGAGCCCGAGGTTGCGCAGCACGGTGTCGATGCTGTCGGTGAAGGCGTGCGTGTCGCTTGCCTGCTTCGCGTCCTCCGAGTAGTAGCTCACGCCCGCCACCCAGTCGATCGCGTCGCTCTGGCCCGAGAGCTTGAACTCCTGGTAGAAGCTCGTGTTGTCCTCGACGTTGGCCGTGTCGAAATACAGCGCGATGCGGTTGGTGCCGTCCTCGTCTTCCCGGTTGACCGTCTCGAACGTCCGCCACGCGGTGGTCGAACGGAAGTCCGACCAGCTGAACGCGTGATCGATGAACAACGTCGCAGCATCCAGCTTGCGCGATTCCTCGTTGCCGATGACGTCGTTGTAGACCGGAGCCTTGAGTGGATTGAGGTAGGTTGCGGGATCCGGCGGAAACGGTGCGGTCGTGTCGTTGGGGCCGAGCGCGACCAGGCCGATCGCAGGACGCGCAAGCTGGTCGATCTGGTCGTGGTCCCAGGTCAGCGTAGCCGACGTATCGTCGGTGATATCCCACTTGAGCGCGGCACGCATGGCCCAGTTTTCCTCCGGCCAGAGGTCCTTGCCCGTCGCGGCATCCTGCACCCAGCCGTCGCTCTCGTTCCAGACGCCATTCACGCGCAGCGCAACGGTATCGCTGAGCGGCACGTTGACCATGCCGTCGATCCGCCGCTTGTTGTTCTCGCCGAGGCGCAGTTTCACCAATCCGTCGAATTCGTCCGCCGGCTGGCGTGTCACGATCGACACGGCGCCCGCCGCGCTATTGCGTCCGAACAGCGTGCCTTGCGGTCCCTTCAGCACTTCGATGCGCTCGATGTCGTTGAACGCCAGCAGCGACGACCCGGACCGGGCGGAATAGACGCCGTCGACATAGACACCGACCGCCGAATCCGTGCCGACGCCGAAGTCGCTGGTCTGGACGCCGCGGATCTGGTACTTCGGTTGCGTCGGGCTGTCGCTCGAGACGACCAGACCGGGCACGAACCCGTTCAGGTCGCCCATGTCCTCCGCCGCCACGTCGTTCAGCAGATCGTTGCCGACGACCTGGATCGCGATCGGCACCTCCTGCAGCGCCTGCTCGCGCCGCTGCGCGGTAACCACGACTACTTCGAGCACGGAAGTTACCGCCGCTGCGTCCTGCGCAACGACCGGTCGCGGTGCGACAAGCGCCGCAAATGCAGCGTTGCTGGCGAGGACAGCCGCGATGGCGCGCGTCAGCTTGCGATTGCGTTGAATCATCGAATCCCCCAATGAGTGTTTCATCTGCTTTTAGTCGGCTCAGTTCTTCACGGCAAGCATGTATTTCGCGACGGCCAGGCGCGTCTCCGGATCGAGGTAGTCCTGCGGCGGCATTTCCGGGTAATCCGGCCGCTTCTTGACCGGTTTCGCGATGTAGTCGGCGAGGCCCTGCGGGTTGTCGAGGTAGAGCGCCTGGATCACCTGCACCGGCGGCCCGATCATCCGGCCGTTGTAGATGTGGCAGCCGCTGCAGATGCCGAGGAACGCGACCTTGCCGCGCTCGCCGATGTCGATCTTGCGCGGCGGCACCGGCGGCAGCAGGTACGTCGAGATGTTGGCAGTGTGCGTGAAGTCGCATTCGACGAAATCGCCGACACCGGCCGTGACGTACTGGTGCCGGTTGACGATGCAACTGCCCGGACTGGGGCCGACCCGGATGATGTCGAGGTTCTTCCCGCCCTTGCCCTCGGCCAGCAACAGCGCCTTGCCCTCAGGGATCGTGTCGTAGCCGTTGTTGAGCATCACGTTGTCCAGCAACCGCACGCGGTCAGAGTTCGGCTCCGACTCGGGGTCAATCGTGATGTTGGCCGCGTGGCCGTGATCAGTGACGATGATTCCCGCCACCTTGTTGTTCGAGATGACGTTGCCCTCGATCACGACATCGTCCGCTGCCATCACCAGGATGCCCGTGCCGGAAGGGATGCCCGCCACCGTCGAGCCGGGTGCACCGAAGTTCCTGGTGTTGTTGTCGACGACGAAGTTGTTCCGGAAGATCACGTCCTGCGTGGTCTTGATCGGCAGGCCCGGCGTGACGAACGCCAGCAGCCCGCCCGTATTGTCGTGCACGTAGTTGTTCTCGACGATCGCATGGCGGCTGTTCTCGATCTCGATGCCGGCCACGCTGTCGAACACTTCGTTGTGCGCGACGTGGACATTGTCGCTCATGCCGATGTAGATCGCCGCGTCCGCGATGCGCGAGACGACGTTGTGCTCGACCACGCCGTTCTGGCCGAGCTGCGGGAAGATGCCATAGACACCGGTATCGATGATCACGTTGTTGCGGATCTCGAAGTTGTTGCCGGCCTGGCCCATCACGCCATTGCCCTTGTAGTTGCGGATCTCGAGGTTCTCGACGACGAAGTTGTTGCCGGAATAGAGAATCGCGTCGTTGAGCTGCTTCTTGCCGTCGAGTACCGGACGGCGGCCCGCCTCGATCACGCCGATGATCCGGATGTTGTCCTTGTCGATGTAGACGGTCTCGGAGTACGTGCCGGGCATCACGCGGATCGTCGTGCCGGGCTCCGCGTTCTTGACGGCCTGCAGGATCGATTCCCCTTCCTTGACGACGACGGAGTGCGGGCCCGGGGGCCCCGCCACGGACTTGATCGAGCCGGCATTTGCGACAGCCTGCACCTTCCCGGCCGTCTCGCCTTCGGCCTTGAACCCGCCCGCGTACTCCGCGCCGCCGGCCGACGAAGTGATCACCATGTCCGACTTCGAAGCCCGCCCGAGGTAGGCGCCGCCCGCAAGCGCGGCGGCAAGTGCAGCGATGGCAATTGCGGTCTTGACGATCTTGTTCATGTGCGGCTTTCCCTCGGGTTATCGAGCGGCGGCAGGCCCGAAGGCACGCGTCGCGGAATTTCAGGCATGAAGGCCTCGTCGGTCAGCGTCTGCAGGAAATCGACGAGCAGGCCCACTTCGGTTGCGGTCAGGTTCGGCGAGCTGATGTGCCAGTGCAGGTACAGTGTCTCGCCTGGTGGAACGGCGTTGCCACGGCCCTTGTTGTAGAACTCCACGGTCTCGCGCAACGTGCCGAAAGCGCCGGAATGCATGTACGGCGCCGTGCGCGCGATGTTGCGCAGCGTCGGCACCTTGAATCCGCCCCGCAGCTTCGTTGCATGGAAGGTCTTCTCGGCGCCGGCATCGAACGCGTGCCCGGCCGGCTCGGGCGCGCCGATCACGGCGACCTGCCCGTTGGTGAAGAGCGGCGGCGTGTGGCATTCCGCGCACCGCGCCACGAACGAGCGGAATACGTTGAGACCCGCGAGCTCCCGCTCGGTCAGCGCGGCCGCGTAACCGTGTGCATAGCGGTCGTAGCGGCTGTTGAGCGATACCAGCGACGTCTGGAAGGCCGCCAGCGCCGTATACACCTGTGCCGCCGTGATCGCGTCGCCGCCACCCGGGAACGCCTGGCGGAAAAGGCGGCGATAGGTCGAATTGGCATTGAGGTTGCGCAGCAGTCGTGCCGGCTCGTTGCCCATCTCGCGCGGCGAAAAGAGCGGACCCTGCGCCTGCGCCTCCAGCGAGCTGACGCGAGCATCCCAGAAGAAGGACTGCAGGAACGCTACGTTCCAGAGTGTCGGCGCCGCACGGCCGGCATCCTGGCCGCGGATCCCGATCGAACGTGGCTTGCCGTCGGCGAATCCGCGATCCGGCCGATGACAGCTCCCGCAGGACTGCGTGCCATCGCCAGACAGGAGCGGGTCGAAGAAAAGGTAGCGGCCAAGGTCAATCTGCTCGGGCCGGAAGCCGTCCCGGTGCTGCGGCAGCGAAGTGCGCGTTCCGCCCACACCCCGGTCCTGCAGCGAATCGTAGAACTGGTAGCGATCACGCAGTTCGCAGGTGCCGTCGGCCATCCGCTCGAAGCTCGGCGGACAGTGTTCACTGAGGACGAAGCCGTCCGCCGGCCTCGCCGTCGCCGAGCGCATGCCGGCACGCGTCAACGCCACCGCTGCAACTGCCGCAGCAACTACCAGCACGCTGGCGAGCAGCAACGGCCGTGCGGACCTGGAATTCAATTCGTCACCGCACAGTTCCGGCCGCGTGGATATGGCCGATCACATCGTCGAGTTCGCGCTCGCTGGCAAGCGTGGCCGCCATGAGCGCCATCTGCTTGCCGTAGCGATCCTGTGGCTGCGCGCCGCGCAGCCCTTTGCCGAAGTTCCGGTGCTGGCGCTTGATGTATGCGGCATCCAGGCCGGCAAGTCGCGGCGCGGACAGCGCATCGTTGCCTTCGGCCTGGCCGCCGTGACACGCGCCGCACTTGCCCTGGTACAGGTTGTTGCCGTTACGCGCGTCGAACTTGCCGGCTGGCTTCACGTCCGTCCGGGGCAGCGCGGCGATATAGGTCGCGACCGCAGTGATTGCCGGCTCGTCGCGCAGCGCCGCCTGCGAGCCCGCACGCATCTGCGCTCCGTAGACGTCGTCCTTGTGCGAGCCGCGCAGACCCGTGCGGAAGTTCAGCAGTTGCCGCTGCAGGTACGCGAGCTGTTGGCCCGCAAGCGCAGGTGCACCGAGGCCTGGATTGCCTTCTGCCCGTGCGCCATGACAGACCGCGCAGGTGGCATAGATCTGTTGCCCGGTGGCGGCGAACGCACCGACGCTCAGGAGGCATGCCGACAGGCATGCCCCGAATCGTGACATCCGGCTCGGCCGCATCAACACCTCGAATTCCCCCGTCGGCGCCTGTAATCCTGCGCCCTGCTTGTTCGCAGCGGGTGCGCATTTAACCACCGGGCGCATGCGTCGCGCAAAGCACGGCACTGGTTGCTGAGCCGCTCAGCGATCCGGGCGCACCCACCGGAAGGTCAGGTTGATGCGTGCCCCGACCGGCCTGGCGGTCTTTGGCACCGCGTGCACGTACCTGTGTTGTGTCTGCCCCGCCATCAGCAGCAGGTCGCCGTGCGCCAGATCCAGCGTGCTCGCCGCGATACGGGAGCGGCGGTGACGCAACTTGAACCGTCTGGTCGTACCGAGGGACACCGAGGCGATGACCGGTTCGCGACCGAGTTCAGGCTCATCGTCGGCGTGCCAGCCCATACCGTCGCGGCCATCGCGATACAGGTTCAGCAGCACGCTGTTGTAGCGATGCGCCGTGAGTTCCTCGACACGATGGCGAATCCGCTGCAGTTCGGGCGTCCACGGCAACGGCTCGTGCGCCGTTCCGGAGTACGTGTACGCCGTCCCGGGATCGCCGTGCCACGCAACGAGTCGCGGCACGCGCCTGCGCTCGCCGAAAATCACGATCTCCTCCTGCTGCCAGTCGATCCGCGTGCGCAACAGAGCCAGCAGGTCGTCGGCCTCGGCGGGCTGGAAAGCAGGTCGCCAGAGCCGGACGTCGGCGTCCGGCAGGTTGAGCTGCAGCGGTTCAGTCGACAGCAGCGGCAGGTTGACTGGAGACATCCGCGGCGAGCGTAGCCTTCATCCGGTCCAGATGCACTCGCACCCTGCCCTTCGGCTGCGACTGGCAAGCGAGCACGTACCGCTGCTGCAGTTGCTCGCGCGAGAGCACGTAGGACGTGTCCGTCAGCGCGCGGACGTCGCCATCGAGCAGGCGGCACCGGCACGTCGTGCAACTGCCGACGCGGCACCGCGATGGCCACGGCAGGCCTTGCGCCAGCGCGGCCTGCAGGATCGTCTGCCCCGGCGCGACGTCGAACTCCCAGCCGAACGGCTCGACGCTGACCTTCGCCGCTTCCGGTTCGCTGCGTTTGAAGAGATTGCGCAGCACGATCAGCTTCCCTGTGCGGCCAGTTGCAGCGCGGGCACGCCGCTCGCCCGGTTGGCCTCGGCAGCCAGGCGCCGTTCGCTGGTCGTCGCAAATTGACGATCCCAGTCGAGCAGCAAGGGCGTCATGCGGTTGCGATACCAGCCCGGCAGCAGGAACACCAGCAGCATGCAGGTGAGATAGCCGTATGGCAGCGTCGGCGCATCGCGGTAGGCGCGTAGTTGCCAGAACTGTGCGTCGCCTTCGGCATGGTGATGCGAGTGGCGCGCGAGGTTGAACAGCATGACGTTGCTCAGGCGCTTGTTGGAATTCCAGGAGTGGCGCGGTTCGACCGGCTGGCCAGGATCGCGCACCAGCCCGTAGTGCTCGAAATAGTTGACGGCCTCGAGCACCGAACGGCCGGCGAGGGCCGCGAGCACGAAGATGAAGACGCCTTTCGGACCCGCGGCGAGGCCGAAAGCGGCGACGATGAGCGCCGACATCAGCCAGCCGCGCAGGTAGCGATTGTGCAGACTCCAGGTGCCGTGGCCGAGGGTCTGCAGGCGGTTTCGCTCCAGCTCGAATGCGCTCTTCGTCTGGCCGAACACCGAGCGCAGGAGATAGGAATAGAAGTGCTCGCCGCGGCGTGCCGAGGCGGGATCCGCCGGCGTCGCGAGACGCCGGTGATGACCGTAGACGTGCTCGATCGCGAACTCGGCGTCGAACGTGATGGCGAGCAGCCAGCGCCCGGCCACCATCGCGCCAGGATCGGTCGTGCGGTGCGTGAGTTCGTGCCCGATGTTCGTGCCGAGCGCGGCGAAGGTGATGCCGGACGAGAGGATGGCGCCGAGCCAGTGCCAGGGCGCAGTCGCCTCGCGACGCGCGAACAGGTCGAGGCCGAGGTTGGCCTGCGCCCACGCGCCGAGGCCGAACAGGTCGCCCGAGCCCGCCATCCAGGCCATCGCGACACCGAGCACGAACAGGGCGGGCAGCGCGAAATACAGCAGCGAGTTCAGCAGCCGCGGATGACGGTAGGCCGGTTCCTCGAGATAGTCGCCGAGGGATTCGTCGCCCAGGATCATGACGCCGTAGATCACGACGAAACCGAGCCACATCCAGGCGCCGCCCAGCAGGATGCCGGTCAGCGTGGCGAGCGAGAACAGGTATACAGCCAGGAACCGAGCGTACTTGACCATGGTGTCCCTCCAGGGACCGGGCAATTTTCTAGAACAAATGTTCTAAACATAGCTTGCCGGAGCCGGCGGCTCGTGTCAAATGGCGCTGCGTGCCGGGTATACTTTGCACTGCAAAACCATTGCCCCCCCGCCACGACTCGCATGCCCCGCAAGAAACGCGCTACCGCCGAGACGCCCGACACCCGCGGCCGCATCCTCGACGCGGCACTGGCCCTGTTCAATGCCGACGGTGCGCATGCGGTTTCGACGCGGCACATCGCGGCGCGGCTCGCCATCAGCCCGGGCAACCTGTACTACCACTTCGCCAACAAGGAAGAGATCGTCCTCTGCCTGTACGAACGCATCGAGGCGCAACTGGAGGCCATACTCGCGCCGCGCGACGGCGCGAAAGCGCAGTCGTTCGATACCGTGCTCCGCTACCTGGACGACGTCTTCGGGCACCTCTGGGAGTTTCGCTTTTTCTACCGCGACGTGAACTCGCTGTTGCGGGAGGTGCCGGGCCTCAGGGAACGTTATCGCGACCTCGCCGAGCGCGTGCGCGTCCGCTCGCGCGCAATCTTCGACTCGATGGTGACGGCCGGATGGATGGACGCCACGCCCGAACAACTGGAACTGCTGACCACCAATGCGTGGATCCTGCTGACACAGTGGTTCACGCACCGGCAGATCATGGACCGCAGGCGCGCCATCCAGTCCACCGACATCCACGATGGCATTCGCCACTTCGTCGCGCTGTTCAGTCCGCTGCTGCGCAGCCCGCAGCGCCGCCAGGTCGAGCGCATGGTGTCGCAACCCGCCGCCTAGACGAGCACCAACATGCCGAGCTTTCGCGCGCGAATGATCAACACCATGCTCCGACTCACGGTGAAGCCGTTGTGGCGGCCCGGCCTTACGATCGACGCGATCCGCCGGCACACGGCCAGGACCGACGCGCGGCTGGGGCGACGCCGGGTTGACTGCGCCACCGAGTCGGTCACGATCGATGGCGTGCCGGCGAAGTGGTACGGCTCGCCAGACCTCGCCAGCCGCAACGGCACGCTGCTGTACCTGCACGGCGGCGCCTGGTGCGTGCACCTGCCCGGCATGTACGGCGCCTTTGCGGCCAGACTGTCGGCCGCGACCGGGATGCGCGTGCTGCTCGTCGATTACCGGCTCGCGCCGGAGCACCCGTTTCCGGCGGCAGTCGACGACTGCCTGGCCGTCTATCGCGCGCTGGTCGAGGAATCCGCCGGCCGGCCACGAGTCATCGCGGGTGATTCCGCCGGCGGCAATCTGTCGCTGATCACGCTGATGCGGGCGCGCGACGCGAAGCTGCCGCTGCCTGCATGCGCCGTGTTGCTGTCGCCCGCCACCGACATCACGATGAGCGGTCCGTCGATCCGTTACAACGCCAAGGCCGATCCGATGTTCAGCGCGGGCGCGGGCGACCTGTTACCCGACCTGTACTGCCCTGGCCTCGAGCGCACGTTGCCGCTGATTTCCCCGTTGCACGGTGACTGGAGCGGACTGCCGCCGTTGTATTTCCTGGCGGGCTCGACGGAGATGCTGCTGGACGACTCCGTGCGCGCACACGACCGCGCACAGCAGGCCGGCACGAGCTCGCGCATCGACGTCTGGCCCGACATGCCGCACGTGTTCCCGCTGTTTCAACTGCTGCCGGAAGCGAAGCAGGCAATCCGCGACATTGCCGTGTTCATCGACGAGCATGCACGGGAAGTGACCAACCGGGACCTGCTCTAAGCAGCCCAGCGCTGCCGCAGGAATCCGGCGGCCGACTCCAGCGCGCGATCGGCGTCAGCCAGCACGCCCGCGTTCGCCTGGAACACGTGCCAGCGCCGCGGAAACTCCTCCAACTGCACCGGCACGTTCGCCGCGACCAGCGCGGCATGCAATCGGCGCGAGTCCTGCAGCAGGATCTCGTCCTGGCCGACCTGGATCAGCGTCGGCGGCAATCCACGCAGTTCCCCCTGGATCGGCGAAGCCAATGGGTCGCGTGCATCGCGTCCCGCAAGGTACAGCCCTGCGCACTCGCGCACCCACGGCAGCGAAATCATGACTTCACCGGGCGGCGGTTGGCCGCGGTCCGGATTGCCAAGATCGACCCAGGGTGAAAACAGCACAAGCGCGGCAGGCAGGGGTTCGCCCAGCTCCCGCAACTTGAGCGCGGTCGACAGCGTCAGGCCGCCGCCCGCGGAATCGCCGGCGAATGCAATTTGACCGGGCGCCCAGCCCTGCTCGCGCAGGCCACGATAGGCTGCGATCGCATCGTCGACGGCGGCAGGACACGGATGCTCCGGGGCCAGGCGATAGTCCGCAACGAAGATGTTCGCGACGGTCCTGCGTGCCAGATGACTCGTGACCGAGCGGTGAGTGACGTGCGAACCGACGCAATAGGCGCCGCCGTGCAGGTAGAGAATCGCGCGCGAGCCCGGGGCAACGCCTCGAGCGCGGACGAACTCGCCGGGGACGCCGCCACAGACTGGCCGCGCAGTAGTCCACGCCGCGGGCAGGCAGCGTCAGCCTGGTGATGAGTTCGAGCCGGCGTCGTTGCTCCGGGATGGGACGACCGGCACGGAACGTCGGCCGCAACGTCGCGCGCAACACAGCGCGCAGCACTGCGGCAATCAGTCGTTCAAACCAGCCCTCGCTCGAGATCGCTTGCGTCACTAAAACCTGCGCCCGAAATCAGCCCTGACGCACGATAGCGCAGGCGACGCCGCGAGCTTCGCCGAAATCGAGACAGGATTGCGACCGACGAATCGGTCAGGGGGTCGAAGTGGTCGCCGCTTCCCGGTCGAGTACTTCAATGCGGGCCCGCGCCACGCCCCTGCGCATCATGCCGATCTCGGACGCGGCAGCCTGCGACAGGTCGGCGATGCGCTTGCCGACGAACGGTCCGCGGTCGTTGACCCGGACAACCACGCTGCGGCCGTTGCGCAGGTTGGTGACACGGACCATGGTGCCGAAAGGCAGCTTCGGGTGCGCCATCGTGAAAGCACCGGAGTCGAACCGCTCGCCGCTTGCAGTCTTGCGGTCGTGGAATTGCGCGCCGTACCAGGAGACGACGCCCTCCTGCACCGTGACGATGCCACGCTCGATGGCCGATGCGATCTCGGCAACGCCCGGGCCCGACGACTGCTTGTCCGCCAGCACCTTGCCGCCGGGCAAACCGAGGGCAAGTGCGGCCAACGCCACCAGGGTGGTCAGGCTCGGCTTCGCATCCCTGCGCGCGGTTCGATGGTTGGCCATGGCTGGGCTCCTTGCTGCTGTGCAGTCCGGCCGTGTCGGTGTACGGACTCCGGGGGGCCTCGGTCAAAGCGAGGTTCCGGCTCAGTGACACGAATCACGTTGTGGGTGCGGCCGGCGCAAAGCCCTCCATGAGTGGCTGTGGGGGTGGCCGCCGTTTCGCTCGGCCGGGTTAGGACGGGAACGTCGACCTGAAAGTTCCAGCGACGCTACCAGAGTCGGTCGGGTTCGCTCCCTTGCCGACCTGTGATTCGTTACAAATCAATCTGTTACGAGAGCTTGACTCTGGACCAGGTCTCAGGCCGCGGGCTTGTTGCGGCGCGTGAAGAACCAGATCAAGCCGGCGGCGCAGGCGACCGACAGCACGAAACCCAGAGCCTCGGGGACATGCAGGAGTCGACCGATCAAGCCGCCCACGAACGAGCCGCCGATGCCATAGAGGATCGTGCGCGGCCAGCTCATCGGGTCGGGACCGGGCAGCAGGAAACGGGCAATGCCGCCGACGATGAGCCCGCTGATGGCCCCAACCACCACCAGGACCAGCAGAAAGATTCCGAAGCCAGCCCCTACCGTGCCGGCTGCCGTCGATGCATCCATTTGAATCCCCTTTGTTTTTCGATCCACCCGCGGGGCGCACGCTAGCAGCAATGGAGCGACCCGCGCTACCCCCGTTCAACCGTGGCGACATGGCTTCCTGGCTGAGACTTAGACCACTTTGTTGCAGTGCATTGACGCAGCTGGAATCACATGTCATATCAGTGACGTATCCACGACCGTCGACAGGTTCAGGCGGGCCGGCTCCGCGCGAGCGGCGGCCGCTCCTTGCCCCTGAGCGACGCCTGAGAACCACAGGCAGGGCCGACGATGAGCGCACAGCAACCGAGTTCCTCTGCGACGGATGCGGTCGATGGCGTCCGCGGCGGCAAGCCCGTGCAGCTGGGACCGCCCGCCAGGCAAGGTCTCTACGACCCGCGCAACGAGCACGACGCTTGCGGCCAGGGGTTCGTCGTCAACATCAAGGGGCACAAATCGCATCGCATCCTCGAGCAGGCGATCCAGGTACTGAAGAACCTGGACCACCGCGGGGCCTGCGGCTGCGAAGTCAACACGGGCGACGGCGCAGGGGTGCTGCTGCAGATGCCGCATGCCTTCAATGAAGAAGTGTGCCGCAAGGCGCGTATACCGCTGCCCGCGGCCGGCCAGTACGGCAGCGGCGTCATCTTCCTGCCGCGCAACCCGACGGTCCGTCGCCAGGTCGAGCAGAAGTTCGAGCAGGTCGTGCAGTCGGAAGGCCTGGCCGTGCTCGGCTGGCGCACTGTGCCGACCAACAACGGCATGCTCGGCGAGACTGCGCGCTCCTGCGAGCCGTTCATGCGGCAGGTGTTCATCGCCCGCAGCCCCGACATCGACGACGACCTGTCGTTCGAGCGCAAGCTCTACGTGGTCCGCAAGCGCGCCTACAACGAGATTCGCACCTCGACGCTCTCGGGCGCCGAGTACTGGTACATAGTCAGCCTTTCCGCGCGCACCATCGTCTACAAGGGCATGCTGCTCACGACGCAGCTCGACCAGTACTTCACCGACCTGCACAACCCGCTGATGGAAACCGCGCTGGCGCTGGTGCATTCACGCTTCAGCACCAACACGTTTCCGAGCTGGGACCGCGCGCACCCTTACCGCTACATCGCGCACAACGGCGAGATCAACACGGTCCGCGGCAATGCCAACTGGATGCACGCGCGGGAGGCCCGCTTCGAAGCCGAAGCGTTCGGCGACGACATCAGGAAGATCCGGCCGATCATCAACCCGAATGGCAGCGACTCGGGCATGTTCGACAACACGCTCGAACTGCTCTATCTCTCCGGTCGTTCGCTCCCGCACGCCGTGATGATGATGATTCCCGAGCCGTGGTCGAATCACGAGTCGATGGACGACGAGAAGCGCGCCTTCTACCAGTACCACTCGAGCCTGATGGAACCGTGGGACGGCCCCGCCTCCATTTCGTTCACCGACGGCACGCAGATTGGCGCCGTGCTCGACCGCAACGGATTGCGCCCCGGCCGCTACTACGTGACCAGGGACGACCTGGTCATCCTCGCGTCCGAAGCGGGGGTCCTCGACGTGCCGCCGGAAGACATCGTGCGCAAGGGCCGGCTGCAGCCCGGCCGGATGTTCCTGGTCGACACGGCACAGGGCCGCATCGTCGACGACGAGGAGATCAAGCGCACGCTCTCGACTGCGCGCCCGTACCGCGAGTGGCTCGACGAGTACCAGATCCACGTCGACGACCTGCCGCAGCCACCCGAGCTCCCGCAGCCTGACCCCGACTCACTGCTGCAGCGGCAGATCGCGTTCGGCTACACGTTCGAGGACCAGCGCATCGTCCTGACGCCGATGGCGCGCGACGGCATCGAGGCCGTGGGCTCGATGGGCAACGACACGCCGCTGGCCGTGCTCTCGGCCAGGCCGCGCCTGCTGTACGACTACTTCAAGCAGCTGTTCGCGCAGGTCACGAACCCGCCGATCGACTGCATCCGCGAGGAGATCGTCACCTCGGCCGAGACGCGCCTCGGCTCCGAAGGCAACCTGCTGAACCCGCAGCCGGCGGATTGCCGCCGCCTCGAGCTGAA
This sequence comes from uncultured Pseudomonadota bacterium, assembly GCA_963748985.1. GTDB lineage: Bacteria > Pseudomonadota > Gammaproteobacteria > Steroidobacterales > Steroidobacteraceae > RPQJ01. Next base: position 131,811 of record CAVVKQ010000002.1, on the reverse strand, counting down.
GTATCCGATCGTCACCAACGAGGAGTTCGCGCGTATCCGCCGCATGGACCTGCCGGGCCTGCGCATCGGCGTGCTGCCGATCCTGTTCCGCGTGAGCCGCGGCGAGAAAGGTCTCGTGAAGTCGATGGAAGAGCTGCGCCTGATGGCACGGCGCCTGATCGAGGAAGAGGAAGTCAACGTCATCGTCCTGAGCGACCGCGGGGTCAACAAGGATTTCGCGCCGATCCCGGCGCTGATGGCGGTGGCGGGCCTGCATCACTACCTGATCCGCGAAGGGCTGCGCACGCGCGCGAGCCTCGTGCTCGAGACCGGCGAAGCGCGCGAGGTGCATCACTTCGCGTTGCTGATCGGCTACGGGGTGAGCGCGATCAACCCGTACCTGGCCTTCGAAACGATCGATCACATGATCCATGAGGGCCTGCTGAACCACATCGACCACAGGACGGCCTGCAGGAACTTCGTCAAGGCCGCCTCCAAGGGCGTGATCAAGGTCGCCTCGAAGATGGGGATCTCGTCGCTGCAGAGTTATCGCGGCGCGCAGGTGTTCGAGGCGCTCGGCCTGCGCCAGGACGTGATCGACGAATACTTCAGCTGGACCGCATCGCGCGTCGGCGGCATCGGCACGGACGTGATCGCGCAGGAGGTCCTGCTGCGGCACAACGCCGCATTCCCGGACCGTCCCGCCGCCGATCGCCACACGCTGCCGGTGGGCGGCCAGTACCAGTGGCGCGCCGAAGGCGAGTATCACCTGTTCAACCCCGAGAGCATCCATCGCCTGCAGAAGTCGGTGCGCACGGGCAGCTTCGAGACGTTCAAGGCGTACTCGTCGCTGGTCAACGACCAGGCCACCAACCTCTGCACGCTGCGCGGCCTGCTCGACTTCAAGCCGTCGGATGCCGTGCCGATCGACGAAGTGGAGTCGATCGAAACCCTGATGCAGCGTTTCAAGACCGGCGCGATGTCCTACGGCTCGATCAGCAAGGAAGCGCACGAGACGCTCGCGATCGCGATGAACCGCATCGGCGGCAAGAGCAACACGGGCGAAGGCGGCGAAGATCCGGAACGCTACGTGCCGCTGCCGAACGGCGATTCGAAGTGCTCGGCCATCAAGCAGGTGGCCTCGGGCCGTTTCGGCGTGACGAGCGAGTACCTCGTCAGCGCGAGGGAAATCCAGATCAAGATGGCGCAGGGCGCGAAGCCCGGCGAGGGCGGGCAGTTGCCGGGCACCAAGGTGTACCCGTCGATCGCCAAGACCCGGCACACGACGGCGGGCGTCGGCCTGATTTCCCCGCCGCCGCACCACGACATCTATTCGATAGAAGACCTCGCGGAACTCATCCACGACCTCAAGAATGCCAATCGCCGTGCGCGCATCAGCGTGAAGCTCGTGGCCGAAGTCGGCGTGGGCACGATTGCGGCCGGCGTTGCGAAAGCGCATGCGGACGTGGTGCTGATCAGCGGCTATGACGGCGGCACCGGCGCATCGCCACAGACGTCGATCACGCACGCGGGCCTGCCGTGGGAACTCGGCCTCGCCGAGGCGCACCAGACACTGGTGCTGAACAACCTGCGCAGCCGCATCGCGGTCGAGACCGATGGCCAGTTGAAGACGGGACGCGACGTCGCGATTGCGGCGCTGCTGGGCGCCGAGGAATTCGGTTTCGCCACCGCGCCGCTCGTGGCGACGGGCTGCATCATGATGCGCGTCTGCCACCTGAACACCTGCCCCGCGGGTGTCGCGACGCAGGATCCGCGGCTGCGCGAGAAATTCAAGGGCAAGCCCGAGCACGTCGTCGATGTTCATGCGGTTCGTCGCGCAGGAACTGCGCGAGATCATGGCGCAGCTCGGTTTCCGCACGCTCGAGGAAATGGTCGGCCGCGTCGACAAGCTCGAAGCGCGCAAGGCCGTGCAGCACTGGAAGGCGAAGGGCATCGACCTCTCGACCCTCCTCTACTCGCCCGAAGTCGACCCGGACTGGGGCCGGTTCAAGCAGGACGAGCAGGACCATGGCATCGAGCGCTCGCTCGACATGACCGTGCTGATGGCCTTGTGCGAACCGGCGATCGAGCGCGGCGAGGACGTCGTCGCCGAGCTGCCGATCCGCAACGTCAACCGCGTGACCGGCACCATCGTCGGCAGCGAGATCACGCGACGGCGCGGCGCGAAGGGCTTGCCGGCGGACACGATCCGCCTGCACTTCCGCGGTTCTGCCGGCCAGAGCTTCGGCGCGTTCATCCCGCCGGGCATGAGCCTTTCGCTCGAGGGCGACGCGAACGACTACGTCGGCAAGGGCCTCTCGGGCGGCAGGATCGCGGTGTTTCCGCCGACCGGCTCGAGGTTCCCGGCCGAGGCCAACATCATCGTCGGCAACGTGGCGCTTTACGGCGCCACCAGTGGCGAGGCCTACATCCGCGGCATGGCGGGCGAACGCTTCTGCGTGCGCAACAGCGGTGCGAATGCCGTGGTCGAAGGCGTGGGCGATCACGGCTGCGAGTACATGACGGGCGGCCGCGTGGTCGTGCTCGGCGCAACGGGGCGCAACTTCGGCGCCGGCATGTCGGGCGGCATCGCTTACGTACTCGACGAGCACGGCACGTTCGGTGCGCACGTGAACTCGCAGATGGTCAACGTCGAGCAGCTGACCGACGAAACCGAGGCCACCGACGTGCGGCGCATGATCGAACGACACCTCGACCATACGTCGAGCGACCGCGCGCGGCTCGTGCTCGACGGCTGGGACGCCATGGTGCCGAAGTTCGTGAAGGTCATCCCGAAGGATTACCAGCGCATGCTGGCCGCCATCGCACGCGCCGAGGAACAGGGGCTCGTCGGCGACGAGGCGATCATGGTGGCCTTCGAGCAGAACGCACGCGACCTCGCGCGCGTCGGCGGCAACTGAGCGGAAGACGACGATGGGCAAGCCAACCGGATTCATCGAATACCTGCGCGAGCTTCCTGTCGACCGCGCGCCACTCGAGCGTATCGGCGACTGGAACGAGTTCCACCCGCACCTGGAGGAGAAGCGTCTCCGCCACCAGGGCGCCCGCTGCATGGACTGCGGCGTCCCGTTCTGCCACACAGGCAAGCTGATCAGCGGCATGGCCGCCGGTTGCCCGGTCAACAACGTGATTCCCGAGTGGAACGACCTCGTCTACCGCGGCCTGTGGCGCGAAGCGCTCGACCGCCTGCACATGACGAACAACTTCCCGGAATTCACCGGCCGCGTGTGCCCGGCGCCGTGCGAAGGCTCGTGCGTGCTCGGCATCAACGAGCCGCCGGTCACGATCAAGAACATCGAGAACGAGATCATCGACCGCGGCTGGGACGAAGGCTGGGTGCTGCCCGAAACGCCGGCGACGCGCACGGGCAAGAAGGTCGCGGTCATCGGCTCGGGCCCGGCCGGACTCGCGGCCGCGCAGCAGTTGAATCGCTCCGGTCACCTGGTCACGGTGCTCGAGCGCGAGGACCGCCCGGGTGGCCTGCTGATGTACGGCATCCCGAACATGAAGCTCGACAAGAAAGACGTCGTCGAGCGCCGGATCAAGCTGCTCGAAGCCGAAGGCATCAAGTTCCTCTGCAACGCGAACGTCGGCGAGAACGTCGAGGCCCAGCTGCTGCTGCGCGATTTCGACGCGACGGTCATCTGCACCGGCGCCACGCAGCCGCGTGACCTGCCCATTGAGGGACGCGACCTGCGTGGCGTGCACTTCGCGATGGAATACCTCACGGCGAGCACGCGCGCGCTGCTGAACGGCGGCGCGGACCACTCGCCGATCCATGCGCGCGGCAAGGACGTCGTCGTCATCGGTGGCGGCGACACCGGCACCGACTGTGTCGGCACGGCGCTTCGCCAGGGCTGCAGGAGCGTCACGCAGATCGAGATCATGGCGCGGCCGCCGGTCGAGCGCGCCGGCGACAACCCGTGGCCGGAGTGGCCCAAGGTCTACAAGATGGACTACGGCCAGGAAGAGGCCGCCGCCAAGTATGGCGACGATCCGCGCGTCTACCTGACGACGGTCAAGAAATTCGTTGGCGGTGCCAGCGGCAACCTCGAGTCGATCGTGACGGTCGAGGTGAAATGGCAACGCAACGACAAAGGCGCGATGGTGCCGGTCGAAGTGCCGGGCACGGAGCAGGTGCGGCCCGCGCAGCTCGCGCTGCTCGCGATGGGTTTCCTCGGTCCCGAGCAGTCGCTGCTGAAGGACATCGGCGTCGCGTGCGACGCACGCAGCAACGTCCAGGCCGAATATGGTCGCTACGCGACGAGCGTGAAGGGCGTCTTCTCCGCGGGTGATTGCCGACGCGGCCAGTCGCTGGTCGTGTGGGCGATCAACGAAGGTCGCGGCGCGGCCGCGGCGTGCGACAGGTTCCTGTCGGGCAAGTAGTACAAGCGACCGAATAGCGCGGCAATACGACACATCCGGTTCCCTCTCGAGGGCGGAGGACACGCAATACTCCCTGTAGGCTCGCACGCGCCGTCCATGGCGCGTGACGGTCCCCCACCTCGGAGAACCGGACCGCGCCACCCGCATCGCATGCGCACACGAGCTACGCAACGACTCCACCGAACGTGATTGCGTCCGCGGTGATTCCTCCCGATGGTCACGCAGCGGGCCGTCGCGCGCCATGGACGGCGCGCGCGGAGGCTACAGGGACGTACTTGTGCCGTCCCGCGGCGTGACTATCGGGTGGAAGCGCCCGAGGATGCCTCAGCCGTAGTGTCCTGGAATCGTTGAGAGATCTGCCCTGCCGCGGCGATCAGGCCATCGCGATCGCGTGCCGCTCGCCGCGCTCGTACACCACGTTGGCACGACCGACCAGCAGCGGGTCGATCGGCCCGATCTGGTCGCTGTCCTTGTTCGAATACGGCAACCGGTGCAGGACGTACCGCATCGAGTTCAACCGCGCGCGCTTCTTGCAATCCGACTTGATCACGGTCCACGGCGAGTCGGCGGTATCGGTGTAGAAGAACATCGATTCCTTGGCCGTCGTGTACTCGTCCCACTTGTCGAGCGAGGCCAGGTCGATGGGACTGAGCTTCCAGTGCTTGAGCGGGTGCGACTTGCGCTCCTTGAAGCGACGGCGCTGCTCTTTCCGGCTGACCGAGAACCAGAACTTGATCACGTGGATGCCGCTGCGCACCAGGTTGCGCTCGAACTCCGGGCACTGCCGCATGAACTCGGCGTACTCATCGTCCGTGCAGAACCCCATGACCCGCTCGACGCCCGCACGGTTGTACCAGGAACGGTCGAACAGGACGATTTCGCCGGCGGTCGGCAACTCGGAGACATAGCGCTGGAAATACCACTGCCCGCGCTCGACTTCGCTCGGCTTCTCGAGCGCGACGACGCGGGCGCCACGTGGGTTCAGATGCTCCATGAAGCGCTTGATCGTGCCGCCCTTGCCCGCTGCATCGCGCCCCTCGAACAGGATCACGACCCTGGCGCCGGTGTCCTTGACCCACGCCTGCAGTTTCAGCAACTCGACCTGCAGGCGGTACTTGTGCTGCTCGTAAGTCTTGCGCGACATCAGGTTGCGGTACGGGTAGCCGCCGTCGCGCCACCCCTCGGAGAGCTCCGAGTCCTCGGATGCGCGACGCAGTGCGCGCGCTTCGTCGCCGCGACGGAGCAGCAGCCTGCGCAGCGCATCGACGTCGTCGGGCGAGGCGCCGTCCAGAATCGCCTCCAGCGATTCGCTGGCCGAGGCCGGACCCTCCTGCAATGCACGTCGCATGATGTCGCCGACGGCAAACGCCTTCGACTCGTGTGCCGCATCGACGGCCTCGCTGACCGAGAATCGCTCGATGCCATTCGCGGTCAGGTGCGGCGCAATGTCGCCTTTGGCGGCGGTGCGCGCCATCGTCCGGGACGACCGCCTCGATTTCGGGCGAGATGCATCAGCGCGGGGCTTGCGACGGGTGGAAGTCGGCTTCTTGGTGTCCATGACGGTGGGCTGGCAGGGAAGAAATGGCTGTGAACCGTGGTCTTTCAGACTAAACCGCGAGGCCCCTCGCTGCCAACGTGGAATCCGCTACAGATTCACAGCGGAGCGAACTGCGCAGTGAAGTGCCGCAGCTGCGCCGGCTGCTGCTCGATCCGCAATCCGCGCAGCTGCTCGCGCTGCGTCACGATCTCCTCGAATACCTCGACGACGTAGTCGGCATGCGACTGCGTATACACGCGGCGCGGCATTGCCAGGCGCACCAACTCAGCGTCGGCCGCAACCTCGGTCCCGTCGGGCTTGAGCCCGAACATCACGGTGCCGATCTCGCATGCCCGGATGCCACCACGCTCGTACAGCGCGACGGCCAGCGCCTGGCCCGGATACTGCAGTGGCGGGATGTGCGGCAGGAACTGCTTCGCGTCGACGAACACCGCGTGCCCGCCGACCGGCTGGATGATCGGGACACCGAGCGCCATGAGCTTCTCGCCAATGTATTCGTTGGTGCGCACGCGATAGCGCAGGTACTGCTCGTCGACGATCTCGCGCAGCCCGACGGCGATCGCGTCGAGGTCGCGGCCGGCCAGGCCGCCATAGGTGGGAAATCCCTCGGTCAGGATGAGCCGGTTGCGCGCTGCCGCCGCGAGCTCGTCGTCATTGAGGGCGAGCCAGCCGCCGATGTTGGCGAACGCGTCCTTCTTGGCGCTCATGGTCATGCCGTCCGCGGCGGCGAACACGTCACGCACGATGTCGGTGACCGAACGTGCCGCCTGGCCCGGCTCCCGGCACTTGATGAACCACGCGTTCTCGGCGAAGCGGCAGGCATCGATGACCAGCGGCTTGCCGTGGCGGTGCGCCACCTCGGCTACGGCGCGAACGTTCTCCAGGCTGACGGGCTGGCCGCCGCCCGCATTGTTGGTGAGCGTCAGCATCACGAGCGGCACGCGATCCGCGAACCTGGCGAGCAGGGCTTCGAGCCGGGCGACTTCCATGTTGCCTTTGAAGGGGTGCCGATTGGTCGGGTCATGGGCTTCGGCGATGACGAAGTCCACGGCTTCCGCGCCGGTCGCCTCGATGTTGCCGCGTGTCGTGTCGAAGTGCGTGTTCGATGGCACGATCCGGCCGGGTCCGCCAACGATCGAGAACAGGATCGCTTCTGCCGCACGGCCCTGATGTGTCGGGATGATGTGGCGAAACGGCATCAACTCGCGCACCGCGGACTCGAAGCGATAGTAGGACGGAGAGCCAGCGTAGGATTCGTCCCCGCGCATGACCGCGGCCCACTGTTCCGCGCTCATGGCGCTGGTGCCTGAATCGGTCAGCAGGTCGATGATCACGTCGTCCGAATGGAGCGCGAACAGGTTCCAGTGCGCGCGGCGCAGCAACTCGACGCGTTCGTCCCTGGTCGTGAGCCGGATCGGCTCGACGGTCTTGATGCGAAAGGGCTCGATGATTGTCTTCATGGGTATCCCGGCCGTCGGGCTAGCCTAGGACGTTGGCCACCGGCGCGGCCTCCGTGGAATCCGCACCGGGTGTACCCACCAGACCCCTTTCACGTCCGCGCGCCACTGCGGGAGCAAGGCAAGCAGCCATAGTTCTTCGGCGCTCGCCAGCAGGCTGGCCGAGGCGGCGAGCCACAGCAGCCAGCTCCAGTGGCTGAACAGGAACAGGACCCCGATGTAGATGCTGAGCAGGACACCGGCGACTTTCGACAGCACCGTATGAAAACTGGACAGCCGACCATAGCGCAGCCAGGCGAGCATGTTTTCGAGCATCCAGCCCGCAACCACCGCGCCGATCAACCAGCGATGAGCCGCGATTACATCGCGCTGAAACGCGAACAGCCCGGCCAGGCCCGCGCACCAGACGAGCGAATCCCCGAGCGAATCGAGCTGCGCCCCGAATTTGGACTGCAGTCTGAAACCGCGGGCGATCCAGCCATCCGCGGCGTCCGTCAGGAGTGCCGGCACCAGCACCCACGTATAGATCGACTGCTCGCCCACTACCGCCATCAGTACGAGTACCGGCGCGCAGACGATCCGAGCCAGGCTCAGGGTATTCGGCACGTGTCGCCAGACCGTATGGCGCGCGGTACACGGGGAGCTCATCCGCGAAGTTTCGACCGGGAAAGGCCGCGCGAAATCGGGGACAACCGCAAGCAGCCCCAGTAAGATCGCGCGCTTCCCCCTCCGCCCCGAGGCAATGCTCATGCGACTGATTCCCACCTGCGCCACGCTCATCCTCGCCTCCACGCTCGCCACGTCGGTGCTGGCAGCCGAGCCCGCCATGGACGAAGCCGCGCGCATGCAGTACGCGCTGGGGTATCAGCTCGGGCGCGACCTGGTCGCGATCGAGCCGCGCCCGCAGGACCTGCTGAAGGGCGTCGAAGACGGCCGCACCGGCGGCAAGGCGAAGCTCTCGGAAGAGGAAATGGGTGCCGCGCTCGCGGCTCTGCAGCAGAAGGTCGGCGCACAGCGCGAAAAGGACCAGGCAGCGGCCAGCGAGAAGGCGGCCGCGGCCGGCAAGGCCTACCTCGCCGCGAACGCCGTGAAGTCCGGCGTAATAACGACGGCCAGCGGTCTGCAATACCAGATCGTCACGGCCGGCACCGGCAAGACGCCGGCCGCAACTGACACCGTCACCGTGCATTACAAGGGCACGCTCGTCGACGGCACCGAGTTCGACAGCTCCTACAAGCGCGGCCAGCCGGCGACGTTCCCCGTCGCGGGTGTGATCCCGGGATGGACCGAGGCATTGCAGCTGATGAAGGTCGGCACCAAAGCCCAGCTCGCCATCCCGCCCGAGCTCGCGTACGGGTCGAACGGCCCCCTCGCGAACCAGGTGCTGCTGTTCGACGTCGAGCTGCTCGGCGCCATGGCCACCCCCGTGGAAGAAAAGGGCAAGTAGCAAGCTGACCAGGATGCCGATCGCGGAAAACAATGGGCTCCGGTTCGATTACGAGTCGTCCGGCGCGCTCGACGCGCCGGCGATCCTGCTGATCCAGGGCCTCGGCATGCCCGCCGCAATGTGGCCCGACGTTTTCGTCGAGACCCTGGTGGCCGAAGGCTTCCGGGTCGTGACATTCGACAACCGCGATTGCGGCGGCTCATCGCGGCTGGTGGATGCCGGCGTGCCGAACATTGCACGGGCGATGTCACGGGCACTGCTGCGCCGACCAGTCACCGCACCTTACAACCTTAGCGACATGGCGGAGGATACTCGGGTCGTCCTCGATGCGGCGGGCATCGAGCGAGCTCACGTTGTCGGCGTCTCGATGGGAGGCATGATCGCCCAGGTCTTCACGGCGACGTACCCGCAGCGCGTGCGCACCCTGACCTCGATCATGTCCACGACGGGCAATCCGCGACCCAGCATCGCGCTAGGCAAAGCACGGGCATTGCGCGCGTTGCTGCAGCGCCCACCACCCAACCCCACTCTCGAACAGGCCGTCGACCACCTGCTGTTCGTGTTCGGTGTCATCGGCAGTCCGGGCTTTCAGCAACACGCCGCGCAGCTGCGCCCGCACTTCGAGCGGGTCGCGCGCCGCGGCCTGTATCCGGCCGGCACGTCGCGCCAGCTCGCGGCGATCCTCGCTTCGGGCGACCGGCGCGAAATGCTGCATGGAATCACGGCACCCACGCTGGTGATTCACGGAACGGACGATCCCCTGGTGCGCACAGCTGGCGGACGCGACACGGCTGCCAACATTCGCGGTGCGCGACTCAAGCTCATTCCCGGGATGGGCCACGACTTCCCGCCGGCACTCATGTCCGGAATCGCCGTGATGATCGCGGAGCACTGCCGCTCAGACCACGCCTGACTCGCGCTGCGCCGTCGACGCGAGCCTGCCACGAAAGAATGCCGCAGGCTCGGGATAAAGCTGCGTCAGCACATCGGCAAGCAGGGTGAGAATGACCGGATCGAGATGCGCGTGCGACGCATTTTCCTGTCGCGCCCCGACCACAGGGTCCCGCGCCCCGCCGCATGTCGTGCGAGCGCGGCGGAGACGACGGCTTGCCAGCGCGGCGCCGGATCACTGGCGGCAAAGTCGCCGCGACCGCGGCCAAAATGCGCGACTGCGAGGTAACGGATGACCGCCGCACCGAGCCGCGCGTCCAGGAACTCGTCTGACCAGCGTACCGTACCGCCAGCGAGCCCGCGTTCCTCGTTGTAACGTTGCGTGAGCTTGCGCGCCCCGAGTGCGCCGGCGATGCCACCGAGAATCGCGCCTGCTCCGAACGTCAGCCCACCGGCAGCCACGTCCGCCGCCAGACCGCCGAGCGCACCGGTGACGAGACCGCCCCAAAGGCCGGCCTTGTCGGCGTCCGGCGCGCGCCGTGTTTCGAATCCCGTCGTGACCTGTCGCAGGATGTCTTCGCTGGCCGTGCCGGTGAGGCCGTGCAGCGCGACGAGTTCTGCGGTGCAGGCGCGCACGGAATCATCGAGCCGATCGAGCATGTCCTGGCGGGCACGCGATTCCTCGACGCCGAGCGCGTCGGTCGCACCGCCCTGCAACGCGCGGCTCACCTTATCCGCGAGCCTGGCGTCCGGGAGTTGCACCGTATCGCGCGCGAGACCATGCAATTGCCGGCCAATGACGGCCGCGCTCTGCCGCAGCACATCGAGGTCACGATCACGCCATGCCTCGACGATCCGTTCGAACGCAGGGCGTTGCCGCTCGTCCAGGCAATCGGCAATGGCGTCGAGCAGCGCGTGCTCCTGCAGCCAGCAGCGTGCGAAGGCATCGAAAGTCATCACCCGGCGCGCACCTGCTGCAGCGTGCGGCCGCAGCACCGCGCTCCACTCTTCAGTCAGCTGTCGTTCGAGCGCGGTGTCGAGGCGGGTGCCGACTTGATTCAACAGCACGAGCGTCGGCTTGCCGAGCCAGTCGAGGATGTGCAGTTCCGGCTCGACGTAACCGGCGGTGGTCGGATCTTCGGTCGCGTTGACGACGTACAGCACGACGTCCGCCGAATCGCGCGCCGCTCGCATCGCCTGCTGGCTGCACCAGAACGCACGGTCCGCGAACCGATCCCACACCTGCGAGAGAAACCAGCCAACGGGCTGGCCGCTCGCTGCCAGTCGCCGCTGCAGGCGCACGCTGTCGCCGAACCCGGGCGTATCCCACAACACCAGCTCATCGCCCGCCGGGCTGCGCATCAGGACGTGCGATTCGGCGACCTCGGTGACGTGGGCGCGGTCCATTACGGCGCCGATGTCACGCCGCAGCAGCGTGCGTGCCAGCGTCGTCTTGCCGACGTTCGTGTGCGACAGCAAGGCGAGGCTGACGGTCGTGACGGAATCGCTCATGCGGCTGCACGCCGGCAACTGCGAAGCACCAGATCGACGATTGCCTGGGGCACCTCGCTTCCGGCAGGGATCGAACCGAAATCCAGCGTGCACGCCTCGAACCCGTGCGCGCGGACGAAGTCGCGCCATGCCGAGCGGCGCTGCTCAATCCGGGCGGCTAGCGAGGCATCGCCACCGAAACGGGCGAGGTACGGGGCTTCGTCGACGAGGACGAGCCAGCGTGAGCCGGCCTTGGAGCGCGCCCAGCGGTCCTGCGCCAGCTGCAGGATCCGTCCGTGGTTCTCGATCTCGGGCGTGGCGGCGAGGCTGAAGAGCAGGGTCTCGAGATCACTCGCGTCACCGCTGGCGGGCGTGCTGAAGCTGTCTTCGTCGCCGTAAGCAACTACAGGCGCGAATTCGATCCGGGTATCCGCACCGAAGGCCGCACGCAATACACGCTGCACGCCTTGCTCCGAAGTTATGGCGGGCTGGTAGGCGTAGCAGGTCAGCCGCGCCGTTTGCGTGGGCAAGGCAGCATCGCTGCCACCGAGGACGCGTCGCGCATAGGGCAGCAACGATTCCGGGGCCGCCAGTCGTTTGCTGGCGCGCGCCAGGCGCAGTGTCGCCGTCAGCGCCAGCAGCAAGCGAGGCACGACGACGTAAAGAATGGCGGTGGCAGCCATGAGATGGATCCACGGCGCCGCAGGACCGCCGCCCTCGCCGTTGCGCCAGTGCAGCGATGCCACCGCGGTGTCATCCGCGGGCAACTCAATGCCGGTAACTGCAGTAGCCGGACCGTAGATCAGACCGAGCAGTGCGCGAACCTGTTCTGCCCCGAGGAACGTGCTCTCCCAACCGGCGCGGTACTCGAGCGCAATGCCGCGCAGATAAAGACCGGCAATCAGGCCGAGCGCGACGACTGCCGAGCCGAAATGAAACAGGCGCTTGCCCTGCCACACGAGCAGCGGCTGGGCGATGGGCCACCATTCGTCGGAGAAGCGGCGCAGCGCCGCCGACAGCGGCCGGTGATAGAAGGAAGACCGCCTGATCAGCTTCGACGCACGCTGCCAGGTCCAACGCGCAGGCCACAAGGTCCAATCGGGCAACATCGAAGTGGCACCTGCCGACGGGGCAGGTTCGCGGCGCAGTGACGACACAGCCAGCACTGCGTAGACGACCAGGTTCCACAGCACAACGCCAAGCAGGGGGAACGCCAGGATCTCGATCCGCACGCGGCTGTCGAGAAGCGACAGCGCGAGACCCAGCCCGAACGCGGCGAGCAGGACAAGCCCGCCCACGCCCGCGAGTTGCGATTCGAGGCCGACCGCCCGTGTAACGACGGGGTGGCGCTCCGCCAGTTTCGCCCGCAACGAGTCGGCTCGCGTTGCCAGCACCTGCCAGGCGTGAACCGCACGATCACCGTTGCCGGCCGGGTGTCGACGCAATGCATCGCGCGTCGCGGCATCGCGCTCGGCGAGCGGCAGGACCGAGCCGTCCGGGTCCTGCTCCTCGACATTCTTGACCAGCAGGATCGAGCGCAGGGAATTCGCGTCGTTAATTGGGCTCAAACCACGGTCTTCCTCAGCTTTTTCCCCGGCGGCCAGTCTAGCAAGACCTCGCTGCCACAAGGCCCGTGGTATTTTGCGCGGCCGAGGAGTCCCGCCGTGTTCCGTCGCTTCGAACGCCTGGTCGAAACCTATCCCGACACCAAGCCGGCTACCCCGCCGCGCACGTTCTTTGCCTTCCTGTGGCAGTCCTCGGCCGGCCTGCGACCGTACATCCTGCTGATGACGCTCTGCACCGCCGTCATCGGCGCGTTCGAGGCCATGCTGTTCGCGATGCTCGGGCAGCTCGTCGACTGGCTGGCAAATATCGAACCCTCCCGGCTCTGGGCTACGCAGCGTCAGAACTTCCTGCTGTTGATCGGGGTCCTGGCTGTCAGCCCGCTGGTCGTCGGACTGTTCGCCCTGCTCAAGTACCAGGTGTTGTTCGCGAATTTCCCGATGCGGCTGCGCTGGAACTTCCACCGGCTGATGCTCGGCCAGAGCATGAGCTTCTACCAGGACGAGTTCGCGGGCCGCGTCGCGACCAAGGTGATGCAGACGGCGCTCGCCGTGCGCGACGCCTGGCTCACCGCCACGGACATCCTCGCGTTCATCGTCATCTACTTCGTGACCATGCTCGCGATCGTAGGGACGTTCGACCTGCGCATGCTCGCCCCCTTTGTCGGCTGGCTCGCGCTGTACTCGGTGAGCCTGGTCTACTTCGTGCCGCGCCTGGGGAAAGTCGCCGCGGCACAGGCGGACGCGCGCTCCCTGATGACCGGGCGCGTGACCGACGCCTACACCAACGTCGCGACGGTGAAGCTGTTCTCGCATGCGAGCCGCGAAGCGAGCTTCGCGCGCGCCTCGATGCAGGAATTCATGCAGACGGCCTACGCCCAGGGCCGCCTGGTGAGCGGGTTCGAGATCACCAACCACGTGCTCAGCATGGTGTTGATCGCTGCCACCGCCGGCGTGGCCCTGTGGCTGTGGGTGCAGGGCGAAGTGGGCGTGGGCGCCGTCGCCGCCGCGAGCGCCATGGCGCTGCGCCTGAACGGCCTCGCGCACTGGATCATGTGGGAAGTCGCCTCGCTGTTCGAACACGTGGGCACGGTCGAGGACGGCATGCGCACCTTGTCCCGCGCGCATGCGGTGGTCGACGCGCCGGATGCACAGCCGCTTCAAGTCACACGCGGCGAGATCACCTTCGAGCACGTCACGTTTGCCTACGGCGGCCAGCGCGCCGTCGTGGACGACCTGAGCCTGCACATCCGGCCGGGCGAGAAGATCGGCCTGGTCGGGCGGTCCGGCGCCGGCAAGAGCACGATCGTCAACCTGCTGCTGCGCTTCTACGACGTCGAGCAGGGCGCGATCCTGATCGACGGGCAGAGTATTTCACACGTAACCCAGGACAGCCTGCGCGCGCAGATCGGGATGGTCACCCAGGACACGTCGCTGCTGCACCGTTCGGTGCGGGACAACATCGTCTACGGACGGCCCGATGCCGGAGACGACACGATGATCGCGGCAGCCAGGCGCGCCGAGGCGCACGAATTCATCGAGAGCCTGTCCGACGTCAAGGGCCGACGCGGTTACGACGCGCACGTCGGCGAGCGCGGCGTGAAACTTAGCGGCGGCCAGCGCCAACGCATCGCGATCGCGCGCGTCATGTTGAAAGATGCGCCGATCCTGCTGCTCGACGAGGCGACGAGCGCACTCGACAGTGAGGTCGAGAACGCGATCCAGCAGAGCCTCTACCGGCTCATGGAAGGCAAGACCGTCGTAGCCATCGCGCACCGCCTGTCCACGATCGCGGCCATGGACCGTCTCGTCGTCATGGACAGGGGTCGCATCGTCGAAGAAGGCGATCACCGCTCACTGCTGGAACAAGGCGGACTGTACGCACGCCTGTGGGCGCACCAGAGCGGCGGATTCCTCGGCGAGGACGCAGATGACGACGTATCAATCGCCGCGCCGCGCACTGCCGCGACGGGCTGACGCTTACCGGTTTCCGGAGGACGCATGCACAGGATCCTGTTCGCACTCATGGCGGGGTTATTCGTGACTTTCCAGTTTGCCCACGCGAGCATTCCCGCGGCCGGTGCCGATGGCATCGCAGCGATCGTCAAGGATTTCGACGCGTTCAACCGCGCGCAGGACCCGATTCGTGCCGCCCAGCGCGGTGACAAGGAGGCCGCGCGCATCTGGCCGGACAATTCGCCGCCGGCCATCGCTGCACGCAAGGCCGCGTATCAGGCGTTTCAGCGTCGACTGCAATCCCTGCCAGCCACGGACCTGGCCGGCGAAGACGACCTCAACCGCCAGTTGCTGCTCGACCGCGTCAGCCTCGCGCTCGATGGCCTCGCTTTTGATGAAGAGCGCATGCCCTTCATCAGCGGCGACGGCTTCTACACGACGGCGGACTACGCCGCTCTCAACACGCCGCTCGGCGACGAAGCGGCGGCGGACGCCTGGATCGCGCGGCTCGAGGCGCTGCCAGCCTACTACGCACGCGAGACGGAGAACCTGCGTCGCGGCATCAGGACGGGCATGACGCAACCGCCACGCACGGTCGAGCGGGCCATTGCGGACGTGCGCGGGCAGGTCGCCCAGACGGACGACAAGACGCCGCTGCTTGCCCCTTTCCGCAACGTTCCACAGTCGTTTCCCGCAGATCGACACGCAGCGCTCGAGGCCCGCGCCCGCACCGTCCTGCACGCGCAGGTGCGACCCGCCCAGCAGTCGCTGCTGCATTTCCTGGAGCACGAGTACCTGCCCGCCGCGCGAGCGGAAATTGGCATCAGCAGCGTGCCCCTGGGCAGGGAGTACTACGCGTACCTCGCGCGCCGGCACACCTCGACGAAGATGACGCCTGCCGCGATTCATGCGCTCGGCGAAAGCGAGGTGAAGCGCATCCGGGCACGCATGGACCAGACCATCGCGCAAACGGGTTTCAAGGGCACGTTCCAGGAGTTCCTCGCGTCAGTGCGCAAGGACCCCCGGTTCTATGTCGGCGCTGCCGAGTACGGCGAAAAGTGCAGCGAAGTCGCGAAGCGCGCGGATTTTGCGATGCCGAAGTACTTCGGCAAGCTGCCGCGCCTCCCCTACGGCGTGCTGCCGATCCCCGCCGGCCTCGAAAGCAGCGCCAACGGCTACCTGCCCGGCGCGCCCGAGCAAGGCGCCGCGGGCATGGTGGTCTACAAGCCCTGGATGGCGGAGAAGATGCCGACCTTTGGCATTCCAGCCTGGGTGCTGCACGAAGGCGTCCCCGGCCACCACCATCAGATCTCGCTGAGCCAGGAACTCACGGACTTGCCCGAGTTCCGGCGCGCCGACGACGTGACCGCCTACGTCGAAGGCTGGGGACTCTATTCCGAGTACCTGGGCGAAGAGATGGGAATCTACCGCGACCCGTACGAACAGTTCGGCCGGCTCTCGCTCGAAATCTGGCGCGCGTGCCGGCTCGTGGTCGACACGGGCATGCACGTGATGGGGTGGTCGCGCGACCGCGCGATGGCCTGCCTGCAGGAGAACAGTGCGCTTGCCCCGGCGGAAATCGAGTTCGAAGTCGACCGGTACATCGCGTGGCCGGGCCAGGCGCTCGCCTACAAGATCGGCGAGTTGAAAATCATCGAACTCCGCCAGCGGGCAGCAACGCGGCTCGGGGTGAAATTCGACCTGCGCGAGTTCCATGACCTGGTCCTGGGCGCCGGGCCGATGCCGCTCGACCTGCTTGAAGCCCGCGTCAACCGCTGGATCGAGGCGCGTACGGCTCGATGAGGTCGACTCGGCGCAAACGCAGCATAAGCTGCTGCGTCAGCGCTCGAACTCGACCGTGACGTGCACGAGTTCTTCGTGCACGGCAAGTGCCGAGCGCACTTCGGCGGCGTGCATCGCCTGCGCGTCGGCGAGGTGCACGATGCAGGCGTACTTCCCCCGCCCCACCCGCCACACGTGCAGATCGCGCAATTGCGGCGCTCCGGGCAATGCGGCGATGACCTCGCGCACTTCCTGCACGACCGGCGAATCCATTTCGGCATCGAGCAGCACGCGACCCGTGTCGCGCAGCAATCCGACCGCCCAGCGCCCGACCAGCACGGTGCCAACGATCCCCATCACCGGATCGAGCCAGGTCGCACCGAAGTATTTGCCGCCCGCCAGTGCGATGATCGCCAGCACCGAAGTGGCGGCGTCCGCCACGACGTGGAGGTAGGCCGAGCGCAGGTTCAGGTCGTGATGGTGCGCATGGCCGTGGTTGCCGTGGTCGTGCGCATGATGCTCGTGCCCGTGGTGCCGATTACCGGAATCGTGCCCGGTCGACAGCAGCCAGGCTGACAGTACGTTGACGGCGAGACCGAGGATGGCGACCGGTATGGCCTCGTCGAAACGGATTGGCGCCGGGTTGAAGAGCCGGGACACCGACTCGATTCCCATGTACGCGGCCACACCGACCAGGAACACCGCGCTGGTGTAGCCGCCGAGCACCTCGATCTTCCACGTGCCGAACGCAAAACGCGGGTCGTGGGCATGGCGTCGCGCCAGGTAATACGCGCCCGCCGAGACGCCGAGTGCCAGGGCGTGCGAACTCATGTGCCAGCCATCGGCCAGCAACGCCATCGAACCGAGCACCGTGCCCGCGGCAATCTCGATGACCATCATCACCAGCGTGAGCCACATCACCTGGCGCGTGCGGCGCTCGGCAACCGGACTGCTGGTGTCGAAAACGTGGACGTGCGCGTCGTGGCGGCCGGTCGGTGACATGCTGGAACCCGTGCGGTCGCGCGCCGCCCACGGCGGCGCTGCGAAGCGCCGCATTATGCCGTCTTTCCGCCGGGCAACCTCAGCCGGAGTTGCCGCCCTGCAGCGCCTTGGCGATCGTCCACTTGGCAAGCTGGGCCATGTGCACCTCGTCAGGGCCGTCGGCCAGGCGCACGAAGCGCCCATAGCCGAAGGCCGTCGGTATCGGCGTGTCCTGGCACAACCCCATTCCGCCATGCGCCTGCATGGCTCGATCGCAGACGTCCTGGCACATGCGTGGTGCGACGATCTTGATCATCGAGATGAGGTCCGCCGCGCCGCGGTTACCCTCGCGATCCATCTTGTCCGCTGCAGCGAGCGTCAGCAGGCGCGCCTGCTCGATCTCGCAGCGTGAACGCGCGATCGCTTCACGCAGACTGCCCTGCTCGCTCAGCTTGCGGCCGAACGCCACGCGCGAGTCCACTCGCCGGCACATCAGTTCGAGCGCCCGCTGCGCCGCACCGATGAGACGCATGCAATGGTGAATGCGACCGGGGCCGAGCCGGCCCTGCGCGATCTCGAAGCCGCGACCTTCGCCGAGCAGCAGGTTCGACGCCGGCACGCGCACGCCTTCGAGCGCGACTTCGCCGTGACCACTCGGTGAGTGCACTTCCCCGAAGACCTTGAGCGGACGGACGAGCCGCACGCCCGGCGCACTGCGAGGCACGAGAATCATGGATTGCTGCGAGTGCTTCGGACCATCGAAGCGGGTCTTGCCCATCACGATCATGATTTCGCAGTCGGGATGATAGATGTTGCTCGACCACCATTTGCGGCCGGTCACGACGTAGTCGTCGCCGTCGCGGACGATCGAGCATTCGATGTTGGTCGCGTCGGACGACGCCACCGCCGGCTCCGTCATCAGGAACGCCGAGCGCATGCGACCTTCGAGCAACGGCGTCAGCCACTGCGCCTGCTGCTGGGCGTTGCCGTAACGCGCCAGCACCTCCATGTTGCCGGTGTCCGGGGCATTGCAGTTGAAGACCGTCGAGGCCCAGTCGACGCGCCCCATGAGCTCCGCGAGTGGTGCGTACTCGAGATTGGTCAGGCCCGGGCTCCAGGGCTGGTACTCGTGGGGCAGGAACAGGTTCCAGAGCCCGGCGTCGCGCGCCCTGGCCTTGAGCCCCTCGATCATGGGCGGGACCACCCAGCGCCTGGCCGGATCCTGCACGAATTCCTCGTATTCCGCCTCGACCGGGAAGACGTGCGCCTGCATGAAGTCGTCGACACGACGCATCAGCTCGCGCGTGCTGGGGCTGTATTCGAAATCCATGACGGGCGCTCCGGGGTAGGTCTGGCGGCCAGTGTAGGCCCGCACTGGCATTTCCCTAGTGCAATGTTTTAATGAATAATCATTCACACCATGCATCTATCGCGGATCGACCTGAACCTGCTCGTGGTTTTCGACACCGTCTTCGCGGCGGGCAGCATCACGGCCGCGAGCCGCAAGCTGAACCTGTCGCAGCCGGCCGTGAGTCACGCCCTCGCGCGCTTGCGCGACGTGTTCGGCGAGCCGCTGTTCGAGCGCCAGGGACGCGGGATCGTGCCGACCCCGTTCGCTCGCTCGATTGCGGGACCGGTCCGGGAAGCACTCGGAGCGATGGAACGCACGTTCGGCCAGGCTGCGAGGTTCGATCCGACCACGGCCGAGCGGCACTTCCGCATCGGCTTGCGCGAGGCGCTGGAACCGAGCGTGCTGCCCGAATTGAGCCAGGCCGTCTGCGCGGCAGGCCAGCGTCTCAGCCTCGCATCCGCGCGCCACGACCGGCCTCGCCTCGAAATGGACCTGGCCGCCGGTGAGTTCGACGTCGCACTCGACGTGCTGCTGCCGGTGGCGGATCGCGTGCCGCACGAACGCGTGCTCACCGATCGACTGGTCGTGATCGCGCGCAAGGACCATCCACGGCTGCGACGCATGAAGCGCGGCGGCTGGAGCCTGGACGCCTACCTTGAACTCGAGCACGTGCAGGTATCTTCGCGCCGCCGCGGTCACTCGCTGGAAGACGTCGCATTGCAGTCGCTCGGCAGGACGCGGCGCATCCGGTTGCGCTGCCAGAGTCACGCGGCCGCTTGCCGTGCCACCGCCGGCACCGACCTGGTCGTGACGTTGCCGGAGACGTATGCGCGTCACGTCCTCGAACGCGACGCGAACCAGGTCGTGGCACTGCCGCTCGATGGCATCACCCTCGAAACTTACATGTACTGGCCGGCGAACGCGGAACGGGATGCGGCCAACCGCTGGCTGCGCGACCAGGTCCGGACGGCACTGCGCAGTCGTCGCTGACAGCTCAAACGCACAGGCGGGTGCCTGGGCGGGCCCTTCGCCGAGCTTGGAAAGGCAGACACGCGCTCGGAGAAGGGCCCGCCCAGGCACCCGCCGCGGGCACCGCCTCACACACTGACGTACGCACTGACTCAGTGCTGCCGACCCGGAGACCGAATGCAGCCATCATTGGCTGACAAAGGTGAGTTGCGCGTCTCGGGCGAGCTGCCCGGCTACGGACGCAGGTGAGAGGGCAGCGGCTGCGGGGTCCTTTCCCGAGCGCGTGTCTGCCTTTCCAAGCTCGGGAAAGGACCGCGCAGCCGCTGCCCTGGCAATTTCCGCAGCAGCGATGCCAGGGACTTCCTAGAGGGTAAGTGTCATCCGCACGAGTTCGGGCTCGTCGGTGTCGGAGCGCGTCGCGAAGCCGAGCGACCGCGAAAGGTCGATCATGCGGGTGTTCTCCCGTAGCGTGATCCCGGTCATCACCTTGATGCGCCGGTCGCGGGCAATGTCGATCAAGCGCTGGAACAGGCTCCGGGCCACGCCCTTGCCTTGCCACTCGTCACTCACGACGATCGCGAACTCGCACGACTCCTCGTCCGGGAGCGTGATGTACCGGGCCACGCCGATCTGCTGTTCCGCGCCATCCGGCAGGCGCAGGACCACGATCAGGGCCAACTCGCGGTCGTAATCAATCTGCGTGAATCTGGACAGCATTGCCGGCGAAAGGTCCTGCAGGCCGAACATGAAACGCAGGAACCGTGATTGTTCTGACAGCCGATGGACGAAGTCCCGCTCGAGTTCAGCGTCCTCCGGTCGGATCGCGCGGATCGTCGCCTGTTTTCCGTCCGGCGTGTCGAGCGGAAACTCCAGCGCGCTCGGATACGGGTGGATTGCCATGTGGCGATAGAGCCGCTGTGGTTGGGGCGCGGGCATCACGCCGATGCGCGCATCTACGGCAACGGCACCCCTGGCAGTCACGATCACCGGGTTGATATCGATCGCACCGACGTCCGGCAGTTCACAAACGATCTCGGACACGCGCAGCAGTATCTCCTCGATGGCTTCCTGCGCGGCGGCCGGCGCTCCGCGCAGAGGCTGCAGGGCCATGCTCGCACGGGTGCGACGGATCAGGTCCCGTGCCAGATACGGATTGAGCGGCGGCAGCGCCACCGCGCGATCGCGGATCACCTCGACCATCGTGCCACCGAGCCCGAAACTGATCGCCGGGCCAAACACCGGATCGCGCACTACGCCGATCATCAGCTCGCGCCCGTGCCGCTCGACGTACATCGGCTCGATCAGCACACCTTCGAGCCTCGCGTCCGGTCGGGCGATGGCGACGTCGCGCAGCATGTTCTCGTAACCGTCGCGCACGCTGCGCGCGTCGGTGCGGCCGAGCCGCACACCACCGACGTCGGTCTTGTGCGCGATGTCGGGCGACAGAATCTTCATCGCCACCGGGAAGCCGATCGCCTCCGCCACCTGCACGGCCTCGGCCGCCGAGTACGCGGGGCGACTGCGGACGATCGGGATGCCGAACGCTGCCAGCAGTTCTTTGGAATCGGCCGGGTTGAGCCACTCGTTACCCGCCGCGTGCGCCGCGTCGAGCAAGCGTTGCGCCGTGGCGCGGTCGGGTGTCGAGGTCGGCCCGAGCGGCGCGGGGACCTGCAGCAACTGTTCCTGGTTGGCAGTGAACAGTGCGAGCGCGGCAATGGCGTCGACCGCAGCTTCGGGGGTCTGGAAGGCCGGCACCCGATTCTCAGCGAACCGCTGGCGTGCCGCCGTCACCGCCTCCCCCCCCATCCAGCAGGTGAAGACGGGCTTGCGCTGGGCCGTGGCCACCGCGATCAGTTCGGTTGCAAACTGGTCCGCATTGGTGAGCGCGAATGGCGTCAGGATTGCGAGCAACGCATCGACATCGCCGTCCTGCAGGCACGTTTGCGCCGCCTGTGCGTAGACCTGTGCGGACGCGTCGCCGCGAACGTAGACGGGATTGCCATCTGCGGCACTGGGCGGAAGCAGCGCATGCAGCCGCGCGAGCGTCGCGTCGTTCAGCTCCGCCACGGGCAGCCCCCGATCAACGGCGCGGTCAGCCGCCAGCTGCCCGGGCCCGCCCGCATTTGTCACGATGCCCAGCCTGCGCCCGCGCATCCGCACGCCTGCACCGAGCGTACTT
Organism: uncultured Pseudomonadota bacterium; assembly: GCA_963748985.1. Lineage (GTDB taxonomy): Bacteria > Pseudomonadota > Gammaproteobacteria > Steroidobacterales > Steroidobacteraceae > RPQJ01. The sequence goes on along the minus strand of CAVVKQ010000002.1, from coordinate 109,801 downwards.
GCGGCACTGAACAGCTGGCTGAAATCGCGGATGCGCAGCACGCCGGCGCGACGCATCGCCGCGTCGAAGACATCGTCACCACCCACCAGCGAGCCCGTGTGGAAGGCGAGGCTGCCACGCCCTTCGAGCGAACGCCCCGCTTTCATGACGACGACGGGCTTCACGCGCGCGGCAGCCCGCAGCGCACTCATGAAGCGGCGCGCGTCGCCGACGCCCTCGAGATAAAGCATGATTCCGTCGGTCGCCGCATCGCGCGCGAGGAAATCGAGCACGTCGCCAAAGCCGATGTCATCGCTGACACCGGTGGAGATCACCGTCGAGAATCCGACGTGCCGGGAGCGAGCCCAGTCGAGCGTTGCCGCGCACAGCGCGCTCGACTGCGACACGAGCGCGAGTCGGCCCGGCTGGGGGAGCGCCGCGCCACAGGAGGCATTGAGCCCGTTTTCGGTGCGGATCACGCCGAAGCTGTTCGGCCCGAGCAAGCGCAGCCCGTACCGGCTCGCGACCTGCAGCATCGACCTTTCCCAAACCGCGCCTTCCTCGCCGCCCTCGCGAAAGCCTGCTGAAACGATGATGGCCCCGCGCACCCCGCGCTCGCCGCAGTGCTCGAGCACGGTGGGCAGCGTTTGCGGAGGGGTCGCGATGATCGCGACGTCCACCGTCTGCGGCAGCGAGCGCACGTCAGGATAGGATGGCTCGTCGTTGATGGTCGCGTGCCGCGGATTGACGTAAAAAACGGGGCCGCGAAAACCGCCTTCGCGCAGGTTCCGGCACAGGACTTCACCGATCGAACCGGGCGTATCGCTCGCGCCGACCACGGCGATGGACGCGGGGCGCAGCACTGCCTCGATGCGTTTCGCGGTCATGGCTCAAGTGTACTCTCGGAGGTAAGCAGAACTCGTAAATGCTAGCCTCCAACGTTTGCAGGATCATTGCGGGTCACCGCAACTGGAGCCGCCCATGGCAGTCGCCTTCGTGACTCATGCCCATTGTCGCCTGCATCGCATGGGTGACCACCATCCGGAGCGGCCGGCGCGACTCAACGCGATCGAGGATGAACTCCACGCGCGCGGCCTGTACGACGTGCTGCTGCATCACGAGGCGCCGCGCGCCAGCATCGAGCAACTGCTCCGCGTGCATCCACTCGCCTACGTGGAAGACATCTCCAACCGGTCTCCCGCCGAAGGCCTGGCGCACATCGATCCCGACACCTGGATGTGCCCGGAGACATTCGAGGCCGCGCTCCGCGCCGCCGGCGCCAACGTGCTGGCTACGGACCTGGTACTGACAGGCGCGGCATCGCGCGCCTTCTGCAGCGTCCGGCCACCCGGTCACCATGCCGCGCGGGCGACGGCGATGGGCTTCTGCTTCTTCAACAACGTCGCGGTCGCGGCGCGCCACGCCCTCAACCACCACGGCCTCGAGCGCGTGGCGATCCTCGACTTCGACGTCCACCTGGGCAACGGCACAGAGGACATCTTCAAAGACGACACGCGGGTACTGCTCTGTTCGTCTTACCAGTACCCGCTTTGGCCCGACATGAATCCACCAACGCGGCCCGGACACATCGTCAACTGTCCATTGCCCCCGGGCAGTGGCGGCGATGCGTTCCGCGCAGCCGTGCAGCAGCAGTGGCTGCCTGCACTCGAGGCTTTTGCGCCGCAGTTGCTGCTGATTTCCGCGGGCTTCGATGCCCACGGAGCCGACGACATGTCGCACCTTCGGTTCACGACGGCCGACTACGCGTGGGTCACGGAAGTTGCCTGTGGCATCGCCGATCGACATGCACAGGGTCGCATCGTCTCGACACTCGAAGGTGGCTACGACCTGCGCTCGCTCGCGGCGAGTGCGGCTGCGCACATCGAAAAACTCTTGTTCGCCTGACGCGCGTTCGCATTCAAATCTGACGCAACACTGGACTCGCGACGCTGCAGCACGCAGAATGCGCGCGAGCGCGTGGGTTTCACTCTGCGCGTTAGCTCCGCCGCGCTGTTACCACCAAGTCACATCTTGCGGGTTCAGTCCACCAGCGCGGCGGGGCGACCTCCCCTGCACCTGTCGTCGTCGACCTGCTGTTTCAGCGCACGAGTCCCGTCAGCCAGGAGGCGAATGCAAGCCACGCGGCGGTGCCCGATAGCGCGAGTCGAGCTGGCAGCGACACGATCAGCGCAAGACCGCCCCAGCGGGTCACCGGGTGCAACGTGCCGCGCGTTCGGAAATCCCAGATCGCGAGCGCGACAATGAATAGATACGCGAGCCCGAAGTACGCGAACGGGTTCCCGAGCTGCCACACGTACGGCCAGCGTGCGAACGCAGCGCCGAGCAGGGCGACCGTCGCCAGCACCATCCAGCGCTTGTGACTCTGCGGATTGGTGCGGTTGGCGATCCCCAGGCCGACGAAAGCGCTGAAGAACGCGATATCGAACAGCTGGCACGACCAGGAACTGCAGCGGCGGCACGGGCACGCCGTTGAAGCCGGTCGGCCGGTTGGCGGCGACCAGCGCACCGGCGACCCCGAGGATCACCATGCCCAGCGCGATGACCGCGCCAAGGACGCCGGCCTTGCGATGCACGTCCGTGCGGCCGACTCCGACCAGCATGGCCTGGGTCACGAGCAGCACGCACCACGCCGAGAAGAACGCCCCGTGGACGTAGAAGATCGGCTCGGACGGAGACGGCCACTCGGGAAACAAAGGTCGCAGGAAGAAGGAGCGCGCGAAGCCAACGTAGGCAACGAGCAGCATTGCGATGGCCATGCCCGTGAAGAAACGTCGTTCGGCGACCCAGCGCGAGCGAGCGCCGCTGGCGGCGGTGTTTTCCATGCGTCGTCACCCCCCAGATGCAGGAAGACACAGCCTAGCACGACCGCAGCGCGCTTCAGCTCGGCCGACTGCGTGCGCTGACAGCGATCCTGTCGAGGCTGGCGGGGCTCGACGTCACTCCCGTGGCGCCGACTCCGTCGTTTGCAGTGCGGCACGCCGGCTGCCTGCATAGAGATCGAACAACAGCAACCGGCACGGAATGCTGCCGTTCATCAGGTTGAGCGTTCGCGACGGCTTGAGCCCGATCGCCTTGTACGGCGAGGCATTGGCCGCGAGCACGGCGGCACGCCAACCCGCGAACCGTTGCTTCAGCGTGTCGCCAAACTCCTCGTACAACTGACGCACCTCGACTTCGCCACCACCGATGCGATCCCCGTACGGCAGATTCGTCGCCAGCAGGCCAGTCGGCGCGGGCGGCATGACGTCCTGCACACGCATTACGGCGAACTGGATGTACTTCTCGACCCGCGCCTTGAGCGCGCTCTTGCGTGCCATGTCGACGTATTCGGCCCGGATGTCGGAGGCCGCGACGATACACGACGGCGCGTCCAGCTTTTCGGCACGGATGCTGTCCTGCGTTTCGCGCCAGAGCACCCGATCGAAGTCCGCGAGCCACTCGAAGTAAAATTCGCCTTTCTTGCGATGGATCTGCGGCGCCTTGCGCACGGCGATCATCGCCGCCTCGATGGCCAACGTGCCGCTGCCGCACATCGGATCAAGAAATGCGATGCTGCCATCGTAACCCGCAAACTGCAGGATCGCCGCCGCCAGCGTTTCTTTCAGCGGCGCGGGATGCCCTTGCTCGCGGTAACCCCGCTTGTGCAGAGACTTGCCGGACGTATCGAAGCTGAGCATGCAGCGGCCGCGCGCAACGTGCGCCACGATCACCACTTTCGGGTTTTCCGTGTCGACCGGGGGAACCTGCTCACCCAGCCGTGCGAAGGATTCCCGCACACCCTCGCGCACCTGCGTAATGACCTGTTTCGGCGTCAGTCCGCCGCCCTCATCACCCGTGCTTTCGACCATGAAGCCGTGGCGGGCTTCGAACCATTCGGGCCAGTGCAGGCGACGAACCTGCGAATGCAGCATGGCCGGCGCGTGAGCCGGCACCTCGCGCACGACGCGCAGGATGCGACTCGCCGTGCGCACGCGCAGGTGCAGCTCGTAGAACTGGCGTGGCGTCGCAGTGAACAGCACGGCGCGAAACGTCGGCGCCAGGTCCGTGACACCCAGCGCCTCGAGCTCGGCGACGAGGGCTGGTTTGGCTTCTTCGGGACAGGTCGCGATCAGCCGCATGAGTTGCCGCGCACGGCGAGTACGCCATCGCCTTCCAGCCGGGTCGTGAAGCCGGCGAACCGCAGTCGCCGCGCAACTTCCTGCGGAACGTCGCGCCCGCTGGTTAGCCGATTCGGCGTGCCCGTGTAGTGGAACAACCGGCCGCCAGGCGTCAGGGCCCGCGCGAGTTCGTCGTAGAAGGCCTGCGAATACAGCTCGCCGGCCAGGCCAAAGCGCGGCGGATCGTGCAGGATGGCATCGAAAGAAGCGTCCGCGAGTCCGCGTATCGCCGCACTGACGTCACCGGCGATTACATTCAGACCAGGTCCGTTCGCCGGCGACCACGGGTTGAGCGTGCGCAGCCAGAGGACATCCGGGTTGATTTCATAGGACGTTACTGCGCTCGCCCTCCCCTCCAGGCACCATGCTGCGAAATAGCCGAGACCCGCGCAGGTATCCAGCACACGCTTGCCGCATGGTTCGATCAAGGCGACTTTGCGGCGCGCATCGTCGTACGGCGAGACCTGCTTCGTCGGCAGCATCTTCACGCCGTCGATCTCGAACGTCGGTGGGCCCCAGTCGGTTGGCACGAGCTTGAGCAGCGAGGTGCCGAAGCGCGCGACCGGCTCGAACCTGGCGCCGGTCCAGTGATAGATCGTCCGCTCCCTGCAGCGTTCGAGGTACGGGTACGATCGCTCGCGCCAGCGCCATTCATTCGTACCAAGCTCTACCTGAGCCTCCGAGCGATCCAGATCGAGCGAACACGCGAGTACCTGCTCGCCGCGACGCCGCGCAAGGAGCATTTGCTGGTGCACGCGTGCAGTGAGCAGCGGGCCTCTCACCGCGACGGCACCAGCCTGCGCGTGACGCCAATGACGCGGGATGCCAGCTGGCCGAGCGCGTGCACGTTCGAGGGCGGGTCGATCTGCGCCATCGTCACCTGGTACACGGCTTCCTTGCCCGCAGCGAGCGCTGGATTCGCGACGACCGAGCGGCCCGCAACCAGGAACGTATCAAGATCGCCGAACGCTACCAGCAGCGGCGTGCGCGACGGCCGATAGCGACGCAGCGCACGGCCGGCAACGACGCGTCGAACGTTGGCAGCCGCGCACTCACCCATCTCGAGCGCGTGGAATGCCTGCTTCGGCAGGGCCACTGGCAATGCCGCCGCATCGCCAATCACAAACACGTTGCGGTGGCGGCGACTGCGCAGCGTTGCATCGACGGGCGCCCACTGCAACGCCTTCGGCGCGAGCCTCGCATCGTGCAGCAGCGGAGGTGCGACGCTACCGCCCGTCCAGATCGTGAGGTCGGAGCGAAGCCGCTTGCCACCTTGCAGACGAACGCCAGCTGGCGTGATTGCCGCGACTGGGGCCCTCGCGTGGATCTGCACGTCGTAAGCCCGTACATGCTTGCGCACGGCAGCGTCGATCTTCGGCGACACTCCCGACATCAGTCCAGGGCCCGCCTCGACGATGTGCAGCGTCAGGTTATCGCGAGACCTGTAACGCCGGAGGATCTCACCGAGCGCCTCGACGCCTGCAAAGCCTCCGCCTGCGATGACGATCGAACGCCGTTTGCGCCCCTTCATCAGTGCCGCCAGTCGGCGACCGATCGCGTCGCAATGCTCGACACACCTGAATGGCAAGGCGTGGCGTTCAACGCCTTGGACTCCGTACGTCGCGTTGATTCCACCGACGGCAACGATACAAAAGTCGAACGCGTCGACCGTGCCGCCTGCCGTCGTCAGGGTTCCGCGCCTCGCATCGATGGCAGTGACGGCGTCGCGCACAAAACGATGGCCCGCCGCGGCCACGAGCCGCTTCCGCGGCAGCCTCAGGTCGACCGGCCGCTTGGCCCGCGAGACGAGCTCGTGAATGTTCGGGAGCCATTCGAACCACGGCGACGGATCGAACACGGTTACGTCGAATTCGGGACCGAGTTCCTGGGCCGCTCGCATGCCCCCGAAATTTGCGCCGACGATGGCCACGCGCGGACGCTTCGACAGCGGGGATCGGCGACGGCGTGCAGTCATGGACGGGCTTCGAGGTCAGCAGCAGGGAGCCGCAGTGTAGACTGGAATTTCACCGCCAGCGGAGCCCACGTGAACCGGATCAAGTCGCTTCTGAAAACGACACTGGCGGACGGCATGATGTTTCTCGGCATTGGCTCGGCGGAGAAGCAGCGAGGCACGAACCTCGCGGCAAGCGCTTCGAACTGATCAGGGCGATTGCTCGCCGAGCGCTTGTGCTGCCAGTACACGCACCTGTGGGTCTGCCGGATAGGAGGCCACGAGCCTGCGTGCCGTCTCCTGCGCATCCTGGCGCTTCCCCGACTCGAGCTGGAACGAAGTCAGTGCCATCAGCATGTCGCGATCGTAGGGCCAGCGCTTGACGGCATCCTGCAGGCGGCGGATCGATTCCTCCGCCTGCCCCGTCGAATGCAGCGCCACCGCGAAGACGTAGCTGTAGCGAGCTGTACCGGGGTCGAGTTCCACGGCGCGCCGGAGCGACCCCATTGCGAGTTCCGGCTGCTGCAGGCGTATACGCGCCAGGCCCAGCGCGTGATGCAGCGTGGCGCTTGTCGGCACACGCTGCAAACCTCGCTGCAACATTTCAGCCGACTCGTGGTCACGTCCTTGCGCGCGCAGCGAGTCTGCCGCATTGACGTAGGCCGGCACGAACTCCGGATCCAGCTGGATTGCGGCGATGAACTGGGCATTGGCCGCGTCAGCCTGCCCCAATGCTGCCCTGAAGCCCCCGAGCGCGACGCGGGACTCGGGTCGGTCTGCGTTGTACTGCAGAGTCGCGATGTACTCCTGCGACGCGACCTCCCAGCGCGGCAGCAGTTCCTGCAGCAGCCGTTCCTGGCCGCCCGCAAGCGACCTCGCCGCCTCGATACGGACGGCGCGGCTCGCATCACCGAGCAACGGCCCGAGGACCGTCGCGCGCGTTTCGGCGGGCATCACGTCAGCCAGCTGCACCGTTGCCAGTCGCACCAGCGGATTGGCGTCCCCAGACATGCTCTGCGCGAAGTCGCGCGTGAACTGGCCACTGCCGGCGAGTCGCGCGAGTGCAGAAGCACGCACGATGGCAGGCTGTGCTGTGTCCGCGGCAACAGCGGCGAGCTTATCGAGCGCAGATGGCTCACCACTTTCGGCAGCATGAAAGACTGTCGTGAACGTCTGGTAACCGGCAGCATCGCGGCCGAGCCAATCGCGCACCGTTCCAGCTGCCCACTTCGCATCGCGCTCGGTGTGGCACGCATTGCATGCATTCGGCACGCCGAACGCCACGCTCTCGTCGGGTCGTGGCACACGCATGCTGTGATCGCGCCGGGGATCAACGACCATGTACGTGTTCTGCGGCATGTGGCAGTTGGCGCATTGCGCGCCTGCCGCTCCCTGTTGGTGCCTGTGATGCGTGCTGGCATCGTACTTCGATGCATCGTGACACTGCGCGCACACTGTGTTGCCCGGTGCGCGCAGCGCCTGCGTATGCGGATCGTGGCAATCGCTGCAGGTGACGCCGGCCGCGTGCATGCGACTTTGCAGCCACGAACCCCAGACGAACACCTCGTCCTGCTGCTGACCGTCGGCGTGATACAGCCCCGGCACCAGCAGCGACGGCAGGTAGTGATCCATGAACGGGCGCCCGGGCTCGTACGCATCGGCGATCTGTGCGCGACGCGCGTGACACTGCGCACAGACTTCGATTTCACGCTCGGTGGTGCGCGGCTTGTTGCGCACAGGCTGGCCTGTCCCAGCGTCAAGCCCCCAGGTCACGCCGCGTCGCTCGTCGAGCTGCACCGTCAGGCCCTTGCCCGCCTCCGTGCCCTTACGGCCGGCCCATTCGACGTGGGCGGAGCCGGGCCCGTGGCACGCCTCACAACCCACTGAGATTTCGGCGTAGGTCGTCTTGAACGAATCAGCAGACGCGTCATAGCCCTTGCTCACCTGGGTCGAGTGGCAGTCGGCGCACATGAAGTTCCAGTTCTGCGACCGACGCGTCCAGTGTAGTTCGTCCGTGTGGTCGATCTTCTCGTCGGGATACTGGCGGAACCAGCGCTGGCCACCCTGCGCGCGCGATCGCGCATCCCAGGTCAGCGAGACGGCCTGCAGGCGCCCACCGGGCAACTCGACTAGGTATTGCTGCAACGGCGCGACGCCGAACGTGTACTTGACCTCGAAGTCCGCGAGCTGGCCGTCAGGCCCGTCAGTGCGGATGAAATACTTGTCGTCGCGCTGGAAGAAACTGGACTGGACGCCCTGGAAGCTATAGGTCGCGTCGTTGAAATTGCCGAGCACTGTCTGTCCGGTGGCTTGCTGCATGGCGACTGCGTGCTGCGACGTCTGCCAGGCCTTCGATTCGACTGAGTGACATCGCGCGCAGGACTGCGAGCCGACGTATGCGGCGGTTACGGCGACTGGCTCGGTGCCGGCCGTCGACTCGGCTACCCCTGGCTGCCGCCCGGCGAAGAAATACCAGGCAGCGAGGACCAGCATCGCAATGCCCGCAAGTATGCCGACCCACAGCGCAGTCATCCGGCTCGACCCATCGGCAGAGTCGTCAGGCGCAGGAGCGCCACCAATCACTTTGGACTGCTGCTGCGCGCGGGTTTGCTTGCGGGGCACGAATCTCGACTCTCTGCGGACGAGCCGCGATAGGGCTCAGGGTGCTGGCGCGACCGGCACGACCGCCTTCGTCCCCGGCATGATCTCGAAATACTGATCGAAATCGCCGAGGCTCGCCATCAGTCGCTTCAGTACGTCCGCGTTGCCGGCCAGGCTCGCGCGGCCCGCCGCGGCCTGGGAGGCGAACGTTGCTTTGCGCATCATGATCGGCTCGAGGTCGGCCCGGTTGATCGTGATGGTGAGGTCCGCGTCCTGCGCCTGGTACCCCTGGATGTTCGTCAGCGTCGAATGGCTGAGTTCGAGTACATGCTGTTCGCCATTGTCGGGTGTGACGAGGTTGATCTTGAACGCCAGCCCATCGGCCTTGCGGCTGTCGAGCAGGATGCCCAGGTAGTCGAGCCACAGTTCCGTCGTCATGGCGCGCACGGTGTCTGGCGAAGCCGACTGCGGCATCAGGCCGCCCGGGATGCCCGACCGCAATTCAAGCGCAGCTGCGAGGAAGCTGTTGCGCAGGCTCGAGCTTTCCTTCTGGTAGCCCACCTGTTCGAAGGCGTCGGCGAGCAGGTTCCTGGCAGCCTGGTTGGTTGGCTGCGCGTACACGAGCTTGTTCAGCAACTCGATCGCCAGCCGATACTCGCCCGCCGCGTACAGTTCGCGCGACCGCGCGACGATCTTGTCTGCACCCCCCATCATCTCGACGTACAGCGGCGCGGAATCCCGCGGGGAGGCCGGCACCAGCGTGGCCGGGTTGCCGTCCCAGTAGCCAAGATAGCGATTGATGACTGCGCGGCTGTTGTGCCCTTCCGACCCATGGTAGCTGCGCGCCGCCCAGTCCTGCTGCAGGCTGGCGGGCAGGCGATAGACGTTCTGGATCTCGTTGATCGTCACGCCCTGGTTCGCCAGGTGCAGCACGTCGTTGTTCAGGTTTGCATACACGTCACGCTGGGTACGCATGACTTCCTGGATGCGCGCGTTGCCCCAGCGGGGCCAGGTGTGAGCCGCGAACATGACGTCGGCCTGGGAGCCGAAGAGGTAAAGCGCCTCGTTGATGTACTTCGACCATTGCAGCGCATCGCGGACGAGCGCGCCGCGCAGCGTGTAGATGTTGTGGATCGTCGCCGTAATGTTCTCGGCCGCCCAGAACGCCTTGTACTGCGGAAACCAGGTGTTCATTTCGGCCGGCGCTTCCGTGCCCGGCGTGTTCTGGAACACCATCGTCACGCCGTCGACGACGATCTCTTCGATGTCCTTGGTTACGAGCTGCGTTGGCGCGATCAGGCCGGTGGTGCCCGAAGAGGCCCGCTTGCCGATGGCCTGGTCGACGTGGCCGAACGGGCTCGACGGCAGCAGCATGCCGTACTGGTACATCGCACGGCGGATCATCGCGTTGCCGGCGTAGACGTTCTCCGAGATGGCCGCTTCCATGAAGCCGGCGGGTGCGATGACCTGCACCTTGCCCGCCCTGACGTCGGCCTCGTCGATCACGCCGCGCACGCCGCCGAAATGGTCGATGTGCGAGTGCGAGTACACGACTGCCACGACGGGACGGGCGCCGAGTTTTTCATTGGCAAATGCGAGCGCCGCGGCGGCCGTTTCCTTCGAGACGAGCGGATCGAAGACGATCCAGCCGGAATCGCCCTTGACGAAGGTGATGTTGGAGAGGTCGAAGCCGCGCACCTGCCAGATCCGGCCGGGCACGACTTCGTAAAGCCCGTATTGGGCATTGAGCACGGCCTGTCGCTGCAGCGACGGGTGGATACTGTCGAAGTCCTGCTTCGTGTCGAGGAACGCGTAGCGGCCGAAGTTCCAGGCCGGTGCGCCTTCCGCCGTCTTGATCTCGGTGTACGTGGGCGCCGCGATGAATCCTTGTTTCGATTCCTCGAAGTCCCTCTTGTCCTCGAACGGCAGGGATGACCGTGCGATGCGCTGTAACGCCTCGGTCGCTGGCGACGGCGGTTGCCCCTGCGGATGAAAGTGCGCGCTTGGCGCAGGACTGGCCACGGGACTGGTCTTGCGTGCTTCCGCATTCAACGGCGCGCACACGCCACAGACCGCCAGCACCAGCAGGGTCCGCAGAGGCTCGGGTCGATTCATGCCGGTCTCCACTGCATCATTTTCTGCGCGGTTCGCCTCGCCGAGCATCGTTCAATGCCCAATGTATCCACTGCAGGCGGGTCAGCAGCATCTTCGTGTTGCTGGTGACGCCGGAGCAATCGAGGTCGATGTTGCCGTAACCGATGCTCGCCTTCCAGCGGTTGTTGGCCCACCAATTCACGCGGGCCACCAGCCATCCATGGTGCCGCCTCGACCACTGCCTGCTCTATCGAAGGTTCCTGCTGACAACGAAGCCACGGCGCACCGCCCGGGACTCCGCCTGCGGGGGTGGGAATGCAGGCGGCTCCCGCGCGGGCGCCGTGGAATTTTAGAACGCTGTGACGGGCGGCTTACTGCTTCGAGCTCGACATCACCGCTTCCATCACGCGGTCGAGGTTGAAGCTGCCCGGCTTCTGCCGCGGCGGAAACTCCCGGAAGCTCTGCAGCCAGTTGCCGACATACGCACCGGCTGGGGCGATGGCAAACATGCGCTCCATGTACCAGCGCTGATACCCCATCGCGTTCTCTTCCTCGGCACGCTCGAACGGGTCCATGCGCAGGTTGGTCAGCTTCGGTGCCCGCAGCTCGGTGAAAGGTTCCTGCCACACCTTGAGACCCAGGGCAGGCTGCTCGAGGAAAGTGATCTTCAGGTTCTCGTAGCGCAGCGCCGCGACGCTGCCGTCGTCGGTCCAGTAGATGAACTCCTTGCGCGGCCATGGCGCCTGGCCCCTGAGCGCCGGGCCGAGGTCATAGCCGTCGAGATGGACCTTATAGGTCGTGCCACCGACCTTGCGGCCCTTGAGCAGGTCAGCCGTCACGTTCGTGTCGCCGGCGGCAGCAAGGAACGTCGTCAGCATGTCTTCGTGTGCGCCGATGTCGTTGATCACGGTGCCCGGCTTGATGACGCCCGGCCACTTGATCATGGTCGGCACACGGTAACCGCCTTCCCATTGCGTGTTCTTCTCGCCACGGAACATGGTCGTGCCGCCGTCAGGCCACGTGAAGGTCTCGGCGCCATTGTCGGTCGAGTACATGACGATGGTGTTCTGCTCGAGGCCCAGGTCCCTGAGCTTGGCCAGCACCTGCCCGACGTGGCCGTCGTGCTCGACCATGCCGTCGGCATAGATGCCCAGGCCGGTCTTGCCCTCTGCGTCCGCGTGCAGGTGGGTGAAGATGTGCATGCGAGTGGAGTTCCACCACAGGAAGAACGGTTTGCCGGACTTCGCGGCGCGATCCATGAAGTCGAGTGCCTTTTCCGTCACTTCGCGGTCGATCGTCTCCATGCGCTTCCTGGTCAGCGGACCGGTGTCCGTGATTCGGCCATCGGCGAAGCTGTGGATGACGCCGCGCGGCCCGAACTTTTTCTTGAACTCCGGGTTCTTCGGGTAATCGACGTTTTCGGGCTCTTCCTCGGCGTTGAGGTGGTAGAGGTTGCCGAAGAACTCATCGAAACCGTGTGCCGTCGGCAGCATCGAGTCGCGGTCGCCGAGGTGGTTCTTGCCGAACTGCCCGGTGACGTAGCCCTGCGCCCGCAGTAACGTGGCAATCGTCGGGTCGGCCGCCATCATGCCTTCCGGGGCGCCTGGCAGGCCCACCTTGGTGAGACCGGTGCGGATCGGCGACTGGCCGGTAATGAACGCCGCGCGGCCGGCAGTGCAGCTCTGCTGCCCGTACCAATCGGTGAACAGCGCGCCTTCGGCCGCGATGCTGTCGATGTTGGGCGTCTTGTAACCCATCATCCCGCGGTTGTACGCGCTGATGTTGAAGCCGCCGATGTCGTCGCCCCAGATGACTAGGATGTTGGGCTTCTGCGTTTGTGCGTGGACGGGTCCGCCCAGCACACCCAGCACCGCGATCAGCGCGGCACCGCAAACTCCTGCGATTCTCTTCTGCATGTGTTTCCGACCCCTGCTGAAAGCTGCATTCTGTTATTGCCGGGCATGGCCTCCCGGTGACTCGCGAGCGAATCCGAAGCATAACTTGGCTTAGCCGAGCCCATGTGTCCAATGCATGTTCTGTATCGAAGGCATACTCTTCAGGCATGGCCATGGAACTCCAGCAGTTGCGCCAGGTGGTCGCCCTTGCCGACCACCGCAGTTTCGTGCGGGCGGCCGCTGCCCTGCACATCAGCCAGCCGGCGCTGTCCCGCAGCATCCAGAACCTCGAGCGCGGGTTCGGAAACAGCCTGTTCCTGCGTTCCGCCGCCGGAGTCGTACCCACCGATCTCGGCCGGCTGTACATCGAACGCGCCCGCGACCTGCTGCGCATGGCGGACGATCTCGAAAGCGAGGCAATCGGACATGCGGCCCAGCGCACCGGGCGTCTGTCGATCGGTGGTGGCCCGTACCCGACGGACTCGTTCCTGGGACCGGCAACGGCGCGCTTCGTCGAGCAGTTTCCGCGGGTCAGCGTGCAACTGCTCTCGGGCAGCTGGGACGATCTCGCCCACCGCCTGCGCAGCCGGACGCTCGATTTCTTCGTTGCCGACGCCAGCCTGTTGACGGGTGAACCGGACCTCGAGATGACGCCGATGCCGGTGCAGCACCCGGTCTATTTCTGCGCACGCGCGGGGCACCCGTTGGCGCAGGGCAAGGCGAGTGCAGGGGTCGCAGACGTGATGAGGTGGCCCTTCGTCGCACCGTCGCGAATTCCGCCGCGCGTGCTCGAACCGCTGCTGGCCGCACATCGCGAAGGCTCCTCGCAACTGGCGGCAACGCGGCCGTTTCCCGCGGTTGAGTGCAACGGGTTGTCGCCGGTCAAGCGGCTGCTCACTGCCTCAAACATCGTGACAGCCACGATCCTGCCGTGCATCGCCGAAGAACTCGACGCTGGGCGCGTCGTCCTGTTGGCCACGGCGCCGTGGTTGTATCTGCAGTTTGGCCTCGTCAGCGTCCGCGGTCGCCCCTGGACCCAGGCTGCCGAGAAACTGCGCGAGTTCGTGTTCGATGCCGAGCACGACGCGACGCAGCTCGAGCGCAGGTTGCTGAAAGATCATGCCCCGGGGAAACGCCCCAAGAGCGCTGTACGCTCGGGGAACGAGGTCGCGGCCCGGACCAGGCGCAACTGAACCAATGCCAGGAGCATTCATGTCCGACCCGAAGCCATTCCCTCGCGGCCTGTTGAGCCTGGTGCTGTTCCTCTCCGGATGCACCCCGGTGCCTGTCGTGCCCGCCACCGGCACTGGCACGGCCACCAGCAAGGTCACTGGCACCATAACGTACCGTGAGCGCATCGCGCTGCCGCCGTCGTCAGTGGTCACCGTGAAGCTGGTGGATGTTTCCCTGGCGGATGCACCTGCGGTGCTGATCGCCGAACAGGTCATCGTCACGGCAGGACGACAGGTTCCGTTCGAGTTCGTGCTCGCGTACGACGCATCGCGTATCCAGCCCTCCCATACCTACGCCGTACAGGTGCGCATCGAGAATGGCAGTCGGCTGTTGTTCGTCAGCGACAAGATGAACCCGGTCATTACGCGGGACGCGCCCTTCCATCTGGACATTGTCGTGCGTCGGATCTGAGGCGACGGACTGACGATGTTGCAGGTGCGGCAACCGCCGAACGCAGGATGAATCGTTCGTTCAGCCGTAGTGACTCAGTGCCGCGCGCGCAACCTCATCACCCCATTCCTGCACGAAGTGCCCGGCCTCGGCCAGTTCGAGCGGCGGCGGGCAATTCCGGATCAACCGTTGCAGCGATTGCATCGCGGGCGGTGGAATCACGGTGTCCTGCATGCCGATTGCCATGAACGCCTGGCCCTGCCATTGGTCGCGCCACCAGCGCGCTGCGGCACGTGAAGCCTCTGCGCCATCCGCGTCCGGGTGATCGCACACGAGATTCGGAAAACGGCGGGCGCCCGCCTTGAACCGCCGGTCCGGGAATGGCGCGTCGTATGCGGCCGCCTCCGCTTCGGTGAGGTGCCGGCAACTGCGCTTCATCAGGGCACCGACACGCAAGTCGGGGTTCGCATTGACCCACGCGCGCCAGGCGTCGAAACCTGCACCGAGCGACTGCTTCCCGGTCGCCAGCACCGTGTTCATGACCAGCAGACGCGTGAATCGCTGCGGGTCGTCCATCGGCAATGTCAGGCCGAGGATGCCACCCCAGTCCTGGCAGACGAGCGTGATGTTGCGGAGGTCGAGCGCCCGCACGAAGGCCTGCAGCGAATCGCGGTGCCGCGTAAACGTGTACCAGGCCTCGTCGACGGGTTTGTCCGAGCGCCCGAAGCCGAATAAGTCGGGCGCAACGACACGCGCGCCGGAGCCGAGCAACACGGGAATCATCCGCCGGTACAGGTAGCTCCACGTCGGTTGCCCGTGCAGGCACAGGAACACCTGGCCGGCGTCGCGGGGCCCCTCGTCGAGGTAATGCATGCGCAGGCCTGCGAAGCCCGGCAGGTTTTCGGCGTAGTGAGGAATGAAAGGGTAGCCCGGCAAGTCGCGGAACCGCTCGTCAGGCGTGCGCAGGAATTCCGGTGTCGAAGCTGGCATGATCATGTCCTCTCGATGCCGTTGGCGATCAGCCGCGCGGGCACTCACCCGGATTCAGCGCCTCTCGTTCACGAGATTCAACTGCAGGGCCTCGTCGACGGTGAGTTCACGGATCCGGTCGTGCGGGATGGCCTCCATGATGTTGGCGACTTCAGCGCGCACGCCCATCTCGGCCAGGTACTCGACGACCTGCGTCCTGACGACGTGCTGGAAAGCGTCCACGTCGCGCGGGGGCTCGCGATTCTCGGCTCGGTGCAACCCGACGGCGGATCCCGGCTCCAGCGAACGCTGGACGCCACCGGCGAGGATGAAAGGACACGCGCTGTGACACGTCCCTGCCGTTGCCCGCGTCGCGTCCGTCGTGCGCATTCCGACGCGTGTGTCGAACTTGTGTTCGCGCAGCACGCGACCGAGCTGCATCGCGGTCACGAGACTGCCACCGGGTGAGTTCAGGTAAACGACCGCGTGGGTGAGGTGCTCGGTGAGGATCAGGCTCACGACACGCGACGTCGCTCCCGGATCGACCGGGCCGTCGAGGTAAATCAGCCAGCGCTCATCGCCCGGCAGCCTGCCCGGATAGTCCGGCGCGACAGCCACGATCTGCAAAGTCGTGGGCATCTCGGCTGCGACGGAAGTTGCGACGGGAGCTGCGATCAGCCCGAGCAGGATCTGCAACGGCATGCGCAATGATGCCCGCACTGCCGTTGCGATGCTTCAGCCATGCTGTCCGGTTGCCGTACGCAGTGCGTCAAGGTAATACCCGAGGCGGGTCTCGCCGCTGAGGCAAGCCCGCACCGCGCGGGAACCCGCCGACTCGAACAGTTCGATGAGCCGTCGATCCGCCAACACCGGATTGACGTCGGAGCGCACGCCTTCGCTGAAAATCAGGGCCACCACGCGTCGGAACACCTGGTTACGATCGGTTTCGGAGCAGCGTCCCGTCAGCCGACAGACTTCTTCGGTAGCGCCGATTGCGAACCACAGGAGCCACATCCTGCCCGTGTCGGCGCGTTCCACCAGCAACGGCTCCTCGACGGTCGCCAGCGTGCGCTCGGCATCAAGCAGTTCCGCGAGTGCGAGCATCGCCGGGTCATCCGCAACGTCCGTTGGCCGCGGTTCCGATCTGGTTGGCCCTGGTCTGGATCGCCTTGGTCTTGTCGTGTCGTCCATGGGCGGGCACTGTAGGCAAGGTCTGCCACGGCCTCTGGTCGCTGGACGGCAAAATCTGGTCCATGGACTGCAGATTTTTGATTCCCACGTGCTGAGCAATCCAGTAGCTTGCACTTCTGGCAATTCAATCGTATTCATAGCCCGGGATGTGGAATAAACCAACCGCACTGGCGATGACACTGGCCCCGCTGAAGGACGTCCTGCCCCAGTACGGCATCGACTTCTCGGCGCTGGCGCACCGCGCCGGAATCGACCCGGAGCTGCTGACGCGCCCCGGGCAACGGTTGCCCTCGGCGCGCATCCAGAAGCTGTGGCGAATTGCAGCGCAAGAGTCAAACGATCCACTCTTTGGCCTGCGCGCAGGCCAGCTGGCACGGCCTGGAATCTTTCATGCGCTCGGTCTCGGCATCGTCAGCAGCACGAGCGTGCTCGCCGCCCTGCGACGCATCGTGCGCTACAGCAGCGTCGTCAGCACCAATGGCCGTTTCGTGCTGCTCGTCGAGGGGCCGCAGGCGAGCCTGGAAACACGGCGGACCGAGCTGACGATTGTGCCGTGCGCGCAGTATTTCGACGCGTTCGTCGTCACCGTGTGCCGGATACTTCGCCTCTGCGCCGGTCCTTCGGCCATTCCCACGCTCGTCACCTTGCCGTACCAGAGCGACGTGCCGCCCGAGACCTATCAGGAGGTCATCGGCTGCCCGGTGGAGTTCGGTGCGGATCGCTTCACCATCAAGTTCGATGCGGAGCTCGCGGCACGCCCGGTGCTGACTGGCAATCCCGAGCTGGCTGCCGAAGCCGATCGCATGGCGGCGCGCTATATCGAGGGCCTCGCGCCGGACACCGCGGCGACGCGGGTCCGTTCATTGCTGCTCAAGGCAATGTCGTCCGGCGATCTCGATCAGGATGGAATCGCGCGGACGCTGAACCAGAGCGCCAGCACCTTGCAGCGTCGCCTGCGCCGCGAAGGCACCACGTACCAGCGTCTGCTCGATACGACGCGGCGCGAGCTCGCTTTCGAATACCTGAAGGAAGGCCAGCACACTCTCGCCGACATCACCTTCCTGCTCGGCTTTGCCGACCAGAGCAACTTCACACGCGCGTTCCGGCGCTGGACAGGCAAGACGCCGCGTCAATTCCTGACTGGAAAAGACGACCAGTTACCAGAGACCGCGTAACGAACCGCCTGGCGCTAGAACCCCGTGACGCGCTCGAACACCCAGTAGCTCGCAAGACTGCCGATCGCATAGGGCGGCACGCGCCATAGCCACGCCGGACTGCGCAGTCGCATTGAAGCCGCCACGCGCTTTCCGGCCGCAATCAGCACGAGCACGGCGGCGATGAAAATCAACTGCCCGATCTCCACCCCGACGTTGAAGAACAGCAGCGCCAGCGGAATCGAGTTCTGCGGCAGGCCGACCTCGGCCAGCGCGCTTGCGAACCCCAGCCCATGCAACAACCCGAACGTGAACGACACGACCCACGGATAACGCTGGGTGAGCCCGGGCCGGCCCTGGCGACCGTGCACGATCTCGGCCGCGACGAAGACGATACTGAGTGCGATGAGCGCTTCGACCGGCGGACCGGGCACGTTCAGCACGCCGAGCGAGGCCAGCGCGAGCGTGATGCTGTGTGCGATCGTGAATGCCGTGATGGTGATGATCAGTCGGCGCGTACCGTCGACGATCAGCAGCAGCGCAAGTACGAACAGCAGGTGATCGAAACCGAGCAGGATGTGTCCGATACCGAGCACGGTGTAGGTCTGGACCACCTCGAGGTGCCCGGGACTCGAGGTCACCGTGAAGCGCGGATCGACCGGCAACACACGACCGAGCTGCTCGGTGCCGTCGGCGCGCTCCACGCGCACCAGCACGTCTACGCGGCTGCCGGGCAGCTGCGGAAACTCGACCGCCTGGCCCGCCATGCCCCCGTCGACCCGGATACGCCAGCGCAATACCGCGGCATTGCCCGCATAGCTGCTGGTTCGTGCCGTCAGGTCCTGGGTGCCCTGCGGAAAGACCGGCTGCAACCGCAACGTGGTATTCGCGTCGAGTGCCGGGACCCGCCAGAGCACGTCATACGTCGTGGCGTCGAGCTGCTTGAGCTGCAGGTAGGCCGGGCGAAAGTCGTCGGCTGTCGCCGGCGCCACGAACGCGACGAACAGCGCAAGCACGCATATCAGCCGACGCAATCGCGCACTCAAGGTGACGGCTCCGGCGGCAGGGCGGCCTGGATCTCGACCTGGTACTGCTGGCGCAGTTTCGCGAGCGCGGCCGCGTGCGCCTGCTTGCGCCGTTCGTTCTCCCATTCGCGAGCCACGACTTCGCGCACGTCGGCGAGTGCGGGCGACCGCGCGGCCTGGATGGAGTTGACGCGGACGAGATGTACGCCGAACCCGGACGCGACGGGTCCGGACCACTCGCTCACGGGAGCATTTGCAAGCTGCCCGGCAAACTCATCGCCGAAATCGCGGGCGACGAGATCGAGCGGCATGGCGTCCTGGTGGGATGGCAGCAGGGTTGCCTGGCCCAGCGTCGCGGGATCTGCGCCCCGCGCAAGGGCCGCGCGTGCCTGCTCGAGCCGGCGCGGTGTGTCTGCGTCGGAGCCGAAGTAGATCTGGTCGAAGCTCACGAGCGCGGGCTGGCGGAACGCGGCAGGATTCGCATCGAGATAGGACTGCAGGTCGGCGTCGGTTGCAGGGTTCTGCGCGACGGATTCCTCGAACAGCACGTCGAGCTTCTGGCGGACGCGGCGCTTGACCACCGCATCGTCACGGTCGAGGCCGAGCGCAGCGCCCTCGCGGTACAGGATCTCGTCGCGCACGTAGGAATCGACCAGTCCGTTGAGCTCGACCGGGCTCGGCGGCCGGTTCCAGGTTCCCTCGAACTGGGTGGCCAGCAGGTCGACTTCGGCCTGGGTCACGACGATGCGGCGCCTGCCGTCGTCGTCCGGCGCCACACGCCCGTAGTAAGCGAACAAAGCCAGGCCGAGCAGCAGGAAGTGCAGCAGCGGCTCACGGAGAATTCGACGGACTTGCAATGACGCTCCCCGAGGCACGGACGGTTCGGAATGCAAGTCCGGTGATCAGTCACCGGACTCGGCGGCCGCCGAGTTTACCGAAGTGCGTCGCCTGCGCGACAGCCAGGCGCTGCTGGTTTCCAGCTCGGGCGGCCCCGGGTGCCACACCGAAGATCCGTTGACAGTTTCGGCGGTAAGATTGGCACCTGCCTCGAAAAGTCAGGAGATGCATGATGACCCGAACCCGCTGGCTCAAGGCTGCCCTTGCGGCTTGCCTCGTCACGTTCGGCGCGGTCGCCAGCGCGGAGGATGCGCCGGACAACTGGGACGACCTCGTCCAGATCAAGCCCAAGCGGATGGACCTGGTTTACGTCCTGCCGGGCGCGGACTTCCGGCCCTACACGAAAGTCATGCTGGACAAGACCGAAGTCGCTTTCCGCAAGGACTGGCAGAAGAACATGAACGACACCCGCTCGGTGTCGCGCAAGATCGACGACGACGAAGCGGCGAAGATAATGGCCGCCGCCTCCTCCAACTTCACCGACGTCTGGACGAAGGCGCTGGACAAGGCTGGATACCAGGTGGTCGCAACGCCTGGTCCCGACGTGCTCCGCCTGTCGACCTCGATTGCCAACCTCTACATCAACGCACCGGACACGATGGAAGCCGGCCGGGTGCATACGTACACCGCCGAGGCTGGCGAAGCGACGTTGATCCTTGAAGTGCGTGATTCGCGGACGAATGCCTTGCTCGGGCGCGTGGTCGATCGTCGTGAAACACGCTCTCAGGTTGCGATGCAGCCGGCGAACCGCGTCACCAACCAGGCGGACTTCCGCTCGCTGTTTTCGCAGTGGGCCTCGATCGCGGGCAAGGGTCTCGACGAACTCAAGGCAATCTCACCCGTGCCGGAGAATCTGACCCCGGGTCAGAAGCTCAAGTGAGCGCGCGACGGCACCGCACCCGCAGGTCGATTGCTGCGTGACCGTCTTCGAATTCCTGCTCGCCCTGTACGCGATCGTCGCTGGCCTCGGCGTGTCGCTGCTCGTGACCAGCGTGGGCCAGTTGATCGAGGCGCGCGATCGCGTGCGCCTCTACTGGGTACACAGCTGCTGGATCGCGCTGACATTCGTCGGCCACGTCGTCAGCTGGTTCACGATCTGGCGCTTCCATGAACACGCGCCGTGGACGGTGCTGCAGGCGTTGCTGCTGCTCAGCGTGCCCATCTTGTTGTACCTGATCAGTCACCTGGCCGTGCCGGACCTCGAGGACGATCGCATCCACGACATGCGTAGCTATTACTTTCGCCATGCACGCTGGACGCAGGGCTTGCTGCTCGGCGTCGTCGTCGCGGGCGCGTTGTCGCACTTCGTCATCGATGACAACTTCGACCTGTCCGGGGCCCGCGGCGTGCGCGCATCGATCGCACTGATCCTGCTGCCCGGGATCGTGAGCCTCAATCCGCGCTTGCACGCGGCGCAGGCCGTGCTGCTGTGCGCCGCGATCGCAATCGCTGCGTCTTACCTGTCGCGACCCATCGGCTGACCCGACCGCTGCTCAGGCGGGTTTCGCCCCCGAACCTCGCCCGCCCCGCAGCTCGTATTCCTGCGTGCCGCGGTGATAGATGTGATCCGTGTCGAGCGCGGCCGTATTCGCGTACTGGAACGCAGGCGCGAGCGATTCATAGATCGGCTCGAACCCGCGCTGCTCCGTCAGGTGGAACAGCTCGCGGAACGACTCGATCACGAAGTATGTCGCCTGCAGGTCGGAGATCGTGTAGTCGGTGCGCATGACGCGATCGACATTGAGGTGGATGCGATTCGGCGAGCGCCCCTCGACCGAGAACACCGTTTCCGTCGGGCCCGAGAGAATTCCCGCGCCGTAGATGCGCAGCTGGTCGTCCTCGAGGATCAGGCCGAACTCCACCGTGTACCAGTAGAGCGCGCTCAGCGCCTTGAGCCGGTTGTACTTGAGCGCTTTCCAGCCGGCGCGCCCATATGCTTCCATGTAGCTTGCGAAAATCGGGTCGGTCAGCAGCGGCACGTGCCCGAACACGTCGTGGAAGACATCGGGCTCCTGGATGTAGTCGAACTGTGCGCGCGAACGGATGAAGTTGCCGGCCGGGAAGCGCCGGTTGGCGAGGTGGTAATAGAACACGTGGTCGGGAATCAGCATCGGCACCGGCACGACGCTCCAGCCGGTGAGACTGCGCAGCTCCTCGCTCATCTCGCTGAAGTCCGGCACTCCGCCGCGGCCGAGATCGAGACGTTCGAGTCCGCGCATGAATTCGCGGCAGGCATGTCCGGGCATGAGCCCGATCTGGCGTTGGTAGAGCTCGTCCCAGATCCGGTGCTCTTCCGGGCTGTACTTGCGCTGCGCGGGCTCGAGCCAGTCGTCGCCCACTCCTGACGGCCTTCTTGAGCGGTGCGACGAAGACGGACGCCGGCATCTCGGGGATGCGCGAATAATCGAACGATGGAGGCACGGTGGGTTTGTCCATGGGTACATGGTCGCGCATGGGATGTGATATTTCCATCGGGCGACACTGGCGATGCTATGGTCATGCCGACGCAGCGGCCCGCACCCGGATATGAACCCTTCGCGCACGAAGCCCGCGCGCTTCGCCACCCACCGCCGATTTGCGGTTGGCCTGCCCGCAGCGCTCGCCCTGGCAGTTGCCGCCTCGCCGACGGTTTACGGCGCTGACGCCACGACCCGCGCGGACCTGAGGTTCACCAACTATGCCTTCGCGCATGAGTTCGGCTCGGGTGTATACGACTTCAATGGCCGCACGCTGCAGGTGTACGGCCTACCCTTCGGCTGGACCGCTATCGAACCGGGCAAGGATCAGGCCGGGCTGCGCCTGCGGCTGCCCGTCACGCTGGGCTTCCTCGATTTCCACGCGGCCGACGTGATCGAGACGGGTCTACCGGACAGGGTCGACTCGGTCAGCGTCGTACCTGGAGTCGAATTCGCGTTCGTCGTCGCCGAACGTTGGCGACTGCTGCCGTACGTGCAGGGGGGCCTGTCCACCGCCAGCGAATCGGACGTCGAGACCGACCTCTTCGGCGCCGGCATCCGGGCCGAGCGAGCCTTCGCAGCCGGCGAATTCGACGGCCTCTACGCCGGGTCCGCCGTGTACTCGCGTGTCGCCTATCACGGAGACTCGCTGCCCGACGACGACTTTCTGCGGTTGCGCAACAGCCTGGAGCTCAAGCGCTACGCAGGATTCTCGCTGGGCGACCACCCGATCGAATATGGGCTGTTTGCCACGATCGATGTTTTCGCGGATCCGCCGACGGGACCGACCACGGGCATCGACGTCCCGCGCACGCAACTCGAAACTGGCGTCGTGTTCGGCGCACGCCCCGAATGGAGGATCTGGAAAATACCGCTGCCGCGCGTTGGACTCAGCTACCGGTTCGCCGGCGATGTCTCGGCGGTACGCTTCGTCCTCGGGGCGCCATTCTGACTAGAGCTGGGAATCCAACCGCAGCACCTTCGCCAGCCAGGCCTGGAATTTCTGCCCGCCTGAGGCTTCGGGCGAGTCGTTGTAAGTGCGCCTGCCGTCACTCCAGCGCAGTTTGCCATGCTCGAGCGTGACGGCCCACGCACGCTCACCCGACGATTCCTGGTCGAAGATCGCCTCGAGCTGGGTCGCGACCGTCGGCTCCTGGACGAACACGCCCTGCTCGCAATTGAGCGACGTGGACCGCGGATCGAGGTTGTAGCTGCCCACGAAGAGTCTCGAGGAATCCGCGGCCAGGGCTTTCGTGTGCAGGCTCGCGCCGGAGGAGCCGAACATGCTCCGCTGTGCCTGCACGCCAGGCAGGGGCTTCAGCTCCCAGATCTGCACTCCGCCCTTCAGCAATGCCGGTCGCGACCTCGAGTAGCCGCCGTACACCATCGCCACATCGTTTGCTGCGAGCGAATTGGTGAGCACTCGCACGTCGGTGCCTGCGCCGACCCGGCTCGTGAGAAAGCTGCTGCCCTGCTTGCCGGGCACGAAGTACGGCGAAATGATGGAGACGTGCTGCTTCGCGTCCTTGACCATCGGCCCGATCATGGCCAGGACCTGTGAACCCGCCACCCCGCCGTCATCGCCAAGCGCTTTGGCCGGGTCGTCGGCAACGAAAAGAAACTGCGACGTCCAGTGCATCGGCCAGTCGCCCGCCACCAGGCGCTGAATCGCGTCGCTGTTGCGCAGTTCGACCGCAAAGGGATGGTTCTGCGCTTCAGCGATACGAGACGCGGCGGATTTTCGCAGCGCATCGAGAGCTGCGGCCGAGACGTCGTCGGGCGCCAGCAGCGCCATGGGATAGGCCGCCGGGGAGTTCCAGTAGCGGTCGAACGACGCGGAAGCGTCGCGCACGACGGGCCCCACCATGGCGAAATCGAGGTCGACGAAGTTGACCTCCTTGCTCGCGCCGAAGTACTCGTTGCCCAGATTGCGACCACCGACGATGGCGATGCGGTTGTCGGCGATCCAGGACTTGTTGTGCATGCGCCGGTTGATGCGGCTGAAGCTGCCCAGGGCCTCGAAGGCGAACTGCAGGGCCCCGGTGCGCGAACCGAACGGGTTGAACATGCGCACCTCGATGTTCGGGTGCGCATCGAGCGCCGCAAACTTGTAGTTTTTGCCGCGGGCATCCATGTCATCGACGAGCAACCGCACCTTCACGCCGCGATCGGCGGCTTCGATCGCGCGATAGGCCAGGAAAGCACCCGTGGCGTCGTCGTGCCAGATGTAGGTCTGCACATCGAGGCTGCGGCCAGCCACCAGCGCCGTATGCGCGCGAATTGCGAACGCCTCGGGGCCCTCGCGCACGAGCCGGAAGCCGGACTGGCCAGGATGCGCAGCCTCCGCCTGACCAATGAGGTCATCGAGGGCGGTTCCCTGTGCGAGTGCCACGGCGTTCTGGGCGGGAAGCTCAGGTCGCGGCGCGAGCGACGAGCACCCGGCGAGCAGCAGGGTGAGCAGGACGGCGGCGGGGTGCAGGGCCATGCGCGTGGACATTCGGTGCGTTTCCAGGGAATGGATCACTTGCGTGGCGTGTACACGGTCCGCCAGTCGTTCCTGATGCTGATCAGCGACCAACCGCGCGCGCCCGCTTCGTCCAGTCCACGTTCCAGCTTGCCGATGTGACTGCCGCGATCGTAAGCGAACTCACGGACGGCGTCGTCGTGATGCACGATCACGCCCAACCGCGGGCCAGGTGCCGAAGTCGTCCACTCGAGCATCTGGAAGTCGCCGTCCGAATTACCGAAGGCCATGATCGGGCGCTTGCCGATGAACTTGTGAATCCCGACGGGCTTGCCATCCTTGTCGTCGACGAACTCGATCTCAGGCAGACGCACGATCACGGGCTTGCCGTCGCGGACCTCGTACTTCGTCCTGATGCTCGATCCGATGACACGCTCGGGCGGAATGCCGTAGACGTCCTCGGCGAATGCACGCATGAATTCGACGCCACCGCCCGACACGATCCACGTCGAGAAGCCATTGGCTTCGAGGTAATCCAGCAGTTCTCGCATCGGCTGGTACGTGAGTTCCGTGTAGTGCCGGTGCAGCGTCGGATGCTGCGCGGTCGCCGTCCATTGGCGAACCCGCGCGGCGAATTCTTCGCTGGTCGTGTTCGCGTGCGTGATCGCGATGACCTCGCCGAGCGCCTTCAAGTCGCCCTTAGCCGCCGCCGCGATCGCCGGGTTCGCCGCGAGGGCTGGATCCTTTGCCGCCATGGCCTGCACCGTGTCCAGGGCGAAAGCGGCCTGGAAGTAGACAGGCTGCTCACTCCAGAGGGTGCCGTCGTTGTCAAAAACTGCAACTCGGGCCGCGGGCGCGACGTAGTCCTTTCCCGTGGGATCGGTCACGGCCTGAACGAACGAGACGATGCGCGCCCTGACCGCACCTTCGTTCCATGACGGCAGGGGATCGGTCGCCGCCTGGACGCGGGCGGCCGTCGATGCGACCAGGCAGGCAACCAGAACGAGCACGACCGGGCGCGCGCGGCGGAGAGACTTCTGCACCTGCAACTCCTTGATTGACTTGAGGCACGAACGGCGCCGTTGGACGGCAGCTAGCCACAGCTTGCCGGGCGATACAAATCGAAACCCGGCATGGCAAGCATACGTCACGCGCATGGACCCAGGAGCCAGCGAGGTTCGAATTGCAGGAACGGGTCCACTCGTTCATCGTTGCCGTACCCGGACTCACCGGCCGCTGAACGCAGCGCCGAAACACACTGCAGGGACCGACCTGGATGATGACGACTGGCACGCCGTTGCTGTGGACACTGTTCGTGGCCTTCGTGCTGGTCGCGCTGGTCGTCGACTTCTTCGCGATGGAGAAGCAGGGAGCCCACAAGGTCACGATGAAGGAAGCGGCCATCTGGTCGTTGATCTGGGTCGCGGTCTCGTTCGTCTTCGTCGCCTGGCTCTGGTGGTACCTCGGCGGAATCGACGGCAATCCGGTCGCCGATGCCAAGGCGCTCGAGTTCGTGACCGGCTACCTGGTCGAGAAGGCACTGGCAGTCGACAACATTTTCGTGTTCCTGCTCGTGTTCACGTACTTCGCGGTACCGGCCGCATACCAGAAGCGCGTACTGATGTTCGGCATCATGGGCGCACTCGTGCTGCGCGCCATCATGATCCTGGTCGGCGCCTGGCTGATCGCGCAATTCCACTGGATCCTCTACATCTTCGGCGCCTTCCTCGTCTTCACCGGCATCAAGATGTGGGTCGCCACCGGGCACGAGCCCGACCTCGAGGCGAACCCGGCGCTCAAGTGGATTCGGCGCCACATGCAGATCTCGCCGACCTACGACGGCGAAAAGTTTTTCACCGTGCAGAACGGCGTAAAGCTGGCCACGCCGCTGTTCGTAGTCATCCTGCTGATCGCCATCGTGGACATCGTCTTCGCCGTGGACTCGATCCCGGCCATCTTCGCCATCACGATGGACCCGTTCATCGTACTGACCTCGAACGTCTTCGCAATCCTCGGCCTGCGCGCAATGTATTTCATGCTGGCCGAGATGCACGAGCGCTTCCACCTGCTCTCGTACGGCCTGGCAATCGTGCTGGTCTTCATCGGCACGAAGATGCTGCTGCTGGACATCTACAAGATCCCGGTGTCCTGGTCGCTCGGATTCACCGTCATCGTGCTGGCGCTGACGATGATCCTGTCGCTCAGGATTCCACCGAAAAAGGGCGGGGCGCAAAGCGCCTACCCCTTCGCAGCGAAGCAGGAAGAGGAGCAGGAGCCGCGCGACTAGTCGCCACGCACGCCGCCCTGCTCCACGACCTCGGTCGCTTCAGGGTTCAACGCATGCGCTGCGTGCTTTGGCCGCGTCAGCGGCGCCGGTTCCGGCGTCGTCTGGTTGTTGCGCATCAGCGAACGGCCCGCGGTGATGCCTCCGATCAACTGCAGTCCCAGGCGGTCCTCGTCGCGCTGACGAACGTCCGCCAGGGTCTCCGCGATCTCGTCCGGCTGGTAGCCGAGGCCCTTGAGCACGTGCTCGCCGAACGTCATCGCCGATTCAAACGTCTCGCGCACCTGGTAATCGACGCCAGCCTGGATGAGGCGCAGCGTGTGCCCGCGGTCGAACGACCGCACGTAAAGCCGTGCCTGTGGGAACTCGAGCTTCGCCAGTTCGACGATGCGATCGGCGAGTTCCGGCTTGTCGATGCAGACGAGAATGGCATCGGCTTTGCCCGCGCCGGACGTGCGCAGGACATCGAGCCGGGCGCCATCGCCGTAGTAGACCTTGAACCCGAAATTGCCGGCCGCGCGGATCATGTCGACGTCGGCGTCGATGATCGAGATATCGACGTCGCGGGCCAGCAGCGGCTGACTCACGACCTGGCCGAACCGGCCGAAGCCGATGATCAGGACGCGACCGGTGAGGCACGGCGGTTCCTCGATGCCGTGCATCGAGATCGCGGGTTGTGGCTGGAAGCGATCGAGCAGCAGGACCACGACCGGCGTGAGGGCCATCGACAGGATCACGATGGCGGACATCACCGCTCCGGCCCGCGCGTCAAAGACGCCCGCTGCAAGCGCGGCGGCATAGAGCACGAAAGCGAATTCGCCCCCCTGCGCGAACAGGGCCGAGCGTTGCACGGCTTCGCGGTGATCCGCGCCGAACGTGCGCGCGACTGCGTAGATGCCGAGCGCTTTCACGGCCATGAACGCCGCGACACCGGCCGCAACGATCTGCCAGTCGGACGCAACGACGCCGAGGTCGAGCGACATGCCGACGGAAAGGAAGAACAGGCCAAGCAGGATGCCGCGAAACGGCTCGATGTCGGCTTCGAGCTGATGCCGGAACGTCGACTCGGACAGCAGCACGCCCGCGATGAATGCTCCCATCGCCATCGACAGCCCGCCCCACTGCATGAACAGCGCGGCGCCAAGCACGACCAGCAGCGCCGCGGCGGTCATGACATCCCGACCACCGAGTGCGGCGACAATGCGGAACAACGGGTTGATCGCCCAGCGCCCCGCCGCCAGCAAGCCGCCGAAGGCGCCGAGCGCGATCAGCGCCGATAGCCACGCGGGTCGCGAGGATTCGACGCCGGATCCATTCGCCAGGGCGAGAAACGCGACCAGCGCCAGCAGCGGAATGATCGCGAGGTCTTCGAGCAGCAGGATGGATACGGCGCGCTGGCCCGCGGGCGAAGCCGTCATGCCATGCTCGTCGAGCATCTTCATGATCACGGCCGTCGACGACAGCACGAAACCCATCGCGCCGATCACGGCTACCGCGGGCGGCCAGCCGAACCCCAGTCCGACGCCCGAGAGCAGCGTGCCGCAGACCAGCACCTGCGTGAGTCCAAGTCCGAATATTTCCCTGCGCAACGCCCACAGCTTGGACGGCCGCATCTCGAGCCCGATCAGGAACAGGAACAGCACGACGCCCAGTTCGGCGACGTGCAGGATGGCTTGCGGGTCGTGGAAGAACGCGAGGCCGAAGGGGCCGATCAGCAGGCCGGCACAGAGGTAGCCGAGGACGGCGCCCAGGCCGAGCTTGCGAAACAGCGGGACCGCAATGACGGCGGCCGCCAGCAGGACGACCGCATGACCGAGACCGATGCCTGCAGATTCCGTGGCCACCCGCGCCTCCTGCGCCGGCATCAGGCCGGCCGGGCAGGAGCTTAGCTCAGTCGCGCAACGATTGACGGACGACCCCCTTCTCCCGAAACTGCCGCGCGGGGGCCAGGACGAATCAGACCAACTTCCGGGAGCATTCAATGGACATGGCAACAGTCGAGACTTTCCTCCGCACCACGGTAGCGGCGCTCGCCGTCAAGGTGGCGGCGGCCATCGTCTTCTGGTTCGTCGGTCGCTGGCTGATCAGCCGGGTCATTCACCTGGTGCAGGCCACGATGCACCGCAACCAGATCGACCCGACGCTGACGCGTTACCTCGGCTCGATCATCAACGTCGCGCTGAACATCGCCCTGGTCCTCGGAATCCTCGGGTACTTCGGCATCCAGACGACCTCCATCGCTGCCATGCTGGCCGGCGCGGGTGTGGCGATCGGCGCGGCCTGGAGCGGCATGCTCGGCAACTTTGCCGCTGGCGCGTTCATGCTGGTACTGCGGCCGTTCAAGGTGGGGGACTTCGTCAGCATCGCCGGCGTCACGGGCACCGTGCATGAACTCGGACTGTTCGGCACGACCATCGTGACCCCGGACAACGTCCTCACGCTGGTCGGCAACGGCAAGATCTTCAGCGACACGATCCAGAACTTCTCGTCGCTGCCGCACCGTCGCGTCGAGCGCACGGCACAGCTGGCCGGTGGCGTGGATCACAACGACGCGATCGCGCGCTTCCAGGCGGCAGTCGCGCAGATCCCGAACGTCCTCGCGCGACCCGCGCCCGAAGTGAGCCTGCTCGACATCAACCTGCTCGGCACGGTGATCGCGGTGCGCCCTTACTGCCACACCGATCATTACTGGCAGGTCTACTTCGACACCAACCAGGCGATGATGCGCGTCGCAAAGGAAGCAGGCTGGCCCGCGCCGACGCCCGCGAACCTCACGCGGATGATCCAGGTGCAGGCTTAGTCGAGTTCGATACAGGAGACGCGAACCTGCCGGCGCGTCTCCTCACCGCCGGGAGCGACCGCTCCAGGTCGTCCCGCGCGTTAAGGGGCCGATAATCTTCGCCGCCTAGCCTTCGCATCGATCCCCATGCAGGAGATGGATCGATGTTCAGAAAGGCACTCATTGCAGCCACGGTGCTGCTGGCGGCCCCCGCCCTGGCCGACACCCCGGAGTCGCTGATGCGGGGTTATGCCGAACAGGCACGCACCACGTCGGCATCCTATGCCGGCCCGTCCCCCGCGGCGGGTCGCCGACTGTTTCACCAGCAGCCGCGCGACTGGAGTTGCGCAACCTGTCACACGGATCGGCCCACCGCGACGGGCCGCCACGCCATCACCGGCAAGGAGATCGGCCCGCTTGCACCCAGTGCCAACCCCGAGCGGTTTCGCGATCCCGCCAAGGTCGAGAAATGGTTCAAACGCAACTGCAGCGACACGCTCGGTCGTCCGTGTTCGCCCGCGGAAAAGGCTGACTTGATCGCGTTTCTCCTCGACGCGAAAAAAGGAGCATGACAATGCACGCACGATCGGGCATTCGTCGCATCGACTGGATCGTCTGGTCACTCGCGGCCGTGTTTCTCGCCCATGCCGCCGTGGCGGCAGTTCCACCCGCCCAAGCCGCCGAACCCATCGCCTACGCGGAGGAGTGCGGCGCATGCCACATGGCCTATCCAGCCAGATTGCTGCGGCCAGCGGCTTGGGCCGTCGTGCTGGCAACACTCGACCGTCACTTCGGCGTCGATGCATCGCTCGACGCCACGACACGTGCGGCAGTGGCGAGGCAGCTGGGCGTGGATCCCGCCATCGCCAGCGCAGCCACTACCACGGCCGCGCCACGGATCACGCAGCAAGGCTGGTTCCGTGAGGAGCACGATGAAATATCAGCGCAACTGTTTCGCTCTCCGGCCGTGCGCAGCGCCGCCAACTGCACTGCGTGTCATGCCGGTGCCGAGCGTGACCAGTTTGACGAACATTCTGTCCGCATTCCGAGGTAACACCGATGACCACTAATACCAGGGTCTGGGACCTGCCGACCCGCATCTTTCATTGGGCGCTTGCCGCCTCGTTTGCCGGCGCCTACGTCCTCTCCGATTCGGAACGGCTGCGCAACGTCCACGTTGCGCTCGGTTACACCGTGCTCGGACTGCTCGCGTTCCGTCTGGTGTGGGGCTTCATCGGCCCGCGGTATGCGCGTTTCAGCTCGTTCGTTCACAGCCCGGTCGCGGCATTCCACTACCTGCGGGATGAACTGCGAGGCCGGGCGCAGCGCCATCTTGGCCACAACCCCGCGGGCAGCTGGGCCGTCTTCGGTCTGCTCATGCTCGGCGCGGTCACCGGCGTGACCGGCTACCTCAACTTCAACGAGCTGGGTGGCGAGTCGATTGAGGGCCTGCACGAAGCCTTCGCCAACGCCTGGCTCGTGCTCGCAGGGCTGCACATACTCGGCGTCGTGTTCAGCAGCGTGATGCAGCGCGAAAACCTCGCGCGCTCGATGATCACCGGACTGAAGCGCGGGGCCGCCGAAGGCGTCGAGCCACGCGATGCGCGTGGCCTCGGGCTGGCGATGGTCGCTGCGATCCTGGGCTTCTGGGGCTGGACTGCGACCGCCGGAGGCGTGGCGCCGGGTGCCGGTCCGGGACAGGACGAACAATCCGAACTGGCGACAGGACGCGAAACCGACGACGATTGAGGCATGCGAATCCTGCTGGTCGAGGACGATGCATTGCTCGGCAACGCACTGCAGGTCGGCCTGCGCGAGCAAGGCTTCGCGGTTGAGTGGCTCAGGGACGGTGCGGCCGGAGAGGCCGCGCTGGCCGCCGACGAATTCACGGCAATCGTGCTCGACCTTGGATTGCCACGCATGTCCGGACTCGAATTGCTACAGCGTGTCCGCAATCGTGGCGATCACACGCCCGTGATCATCCTCACCGCGCGCGAAGCGGTCGATGATCGCGTGCGCGGCCTCGATCTCGGCGCCGACGACTACGTCGTGAAACCCGTCGCACTCAAGGAACTCGCGGCCCGCTTGCGCGCCATTGCCCGGCGCGCGCAGGGCATTGGGAGTGGATCGATCGTCGTGGGCAGCCTGTCGCTGGACCTCGCCTCGCGTGCTGTGACGTTCGCAGGCAATCCAGTCGAACTGCAGCCGCGCGAGTTCGCGCTGCTGCAGGAACTCGTGCTGCGCGCGGGCCGCGTCGTCACCCGCACGCAGCTCGAGACCCAGCTGTACGAATGGGATCGCAGCCTCGACAGCAATGCGATCGAAGTCCACGTCCATCATCTGCGCCGCAAGCTCGCACCCGCGTTCATCCGGACGGTGCGTGGCGTTGGCTACATGATCCCGCGCGAAGACTGAAACGTGCGAACTCCCTCGATCCGCCGCCGCATGCTCACGCTGCTGCTGCTCACGCTCGCTGGCACGTGGCTGGCGTCCGCGGCCCTGACCTATCGCGACGCGCACCGGGGCATCGATGCCTTGCTCGACGCACACCTGATGCAGGCCGCGCGACTGCTGGTGGCGCAGGCGGGCCACGAACTCGAGGAGCTCGACTTCGACGAGGACTCGGACACACCGCCCGATTTCCGCACCAAGGTTGCCTTCCAGGTGCGCGATGCTGACGGGAAGCTCATCCTGCGCTCGGCCAACGCCCCGACGACACCTTTCGCCGGGACGGTCAATGGTTTCAGCGAAGCGGCGCTCGGCGACATTCGCTGGCGCGTGTACTCGGCGACCGAAGCCGAGCAGGGCGTGGTCGTGCACGTCGCGGAAGACCACGCAACACGCGAACGGATCGCGCGACGCGTCGCACTGAGCGCACTCGTCCCACAGCTCGTCGCACTGCCCGTGCTCGGACTCGCGATCTGGTGGGTCGTGGGACGTTCGCTGCGTCCGTTGCGGCGGCTGGCGGATGAACTCGCACACCGCAGTCCCGAAGACGTTCGGCCGCTGGCCGCGGGACCGATGCCCGTCGAGTTGACAGGTCTCGCCGCACGGCTCGAAGAACTCCTGTTGCGTGTTCGTGACTCGCTCGATTCGGAGCGACGGTTCACCTCGCACGCTGCCCATGAATTGCGCACGCCGGTTGCTGCTTTGCGCGCGCAGGCGGAAGTGGCGTTGGCAACCAGGGACCCAGGCGTTCGGGACGCCGCACTGCGTCACGGCATCGAGGCCTGCGACCGGATGACACGCCTCGTGACGCAGCTGATGCAACTTGCCCGTGCGGACGAAGCCGGTCACCTTGCAGGTGCGACATCTTGCGAACTGCGTACGATTGCAGAACGCGTGCTGGCGGACAGCGCGCCGGCAGCGATGCAGGATGGAACTTCGGTAGCACTGGAGGCGGCGGATCCCGGGCGCGTCCTTGGCGACGCTGCATTGCTCGAGGCGCTGGTGCGCAACCTGGTCGACAACGCGCTTCGACACGGCGGACCAGACGGCGAGGTACGGGTCAAGCTGGTGCAGCAGGACCGCGAGGTTCGACTCACCGTCGAGGACACGGGGC
Organism: uncultured Pseudomonadota bacterium; assembly: GCA_963748985.1. Classification (GTDB taxonomy): domain Bacteria; phylum Pseudomonadota; class Gammaproteobacteria; order Steroidobacterales; family Steroidobacteraceae; genus RPQJ01. The sequence goes on along the minus strand of CAVVKQ010000002.1, from coordinate 76,699 downwards.
CAGGCGTGACACCGGAAACTCTCGAACGACTTGGCCGGCGTTTTTACCGCGCGGCCGAGGCGACGGCCACGGGCAGCGGACTGGGGCTATCGATCGTCAAGCGGATCGCGGAGTTGCACGGCGGTGCCGTGGGCTTCCGCAATGGCGCTACAGGTCGTGGGCTGCGGGTCGAAGTGACGATTCCAGCCGAGCGCCGCGGGCACTTGAATTAGCCCGAACGAATGCGTGCCGCCACGGCGTCGAAGCCGCGCGCGGCTGCCGCGTCGGCGGCGGCAACCCCATCACGGTTGCGCAGTGTCTTTTTCGCACCCGCCTGCAGCAGCAGATCGACCACGTCGCCTGCGCCTGCCTGACTTGCCAGGATCAGCGCGGTATCACCGAACGTGTTCTGCGCATCCAGTCCGACTCGCAGCGCGACCAGCCTGCGCACGATCACTGCGTGGTTGCCACGAGCCGCAAGCATCAGCGGCGTGTCGCCGGATTGACTGCGCGCCCGCACGTCGGCGTCCGCACGCAGCAGCTTTTCAAATGCCGCATCGTTGCCGCGCGCCGCGGCACAGGCGATAGGGGTGATGCCGTCCGCGGCGGCTGCATTTACATTGGCTCCAACACCCAGCAGCAGCGCAAGGACAGCGGCGTCGTCGCGACACGCGGCGTGCCACAGCGCGGTGTGACCAGTGGCATCTGTCATTTCAGGCCCCGCACCCGCTCGCAGCAACAGCGACACCGTGGCTGCATCGCCTCGCAGCGTCGCGAGAACCAACGGTGCCTCATCGCCCTTGCCGGTGTCCGCTTTGGCTCCGTGTCCCAGCAACATCTGCACGATGCCTGCATCGCCCCGGCGAACCGCGGTAGTGAAAGGCGTGCTGTCGCTGGCGCCATGCTCATTCGGGTTGGCGCCGCGCTCGAGCAGTATCAGCACGATATCCTTGCTGGCCTGACTGACGGCTACGCCAAGCGGCGTGTGGCCCGCGCGATCCGGGCGTGTCGGTGAGGCCCCTGCGGCAAGCAGGACCCCGACGGTAGCGGGCGATGACGAGGCGATCGCGACATGCAACGCTGGCTGGCCGGCGGCAGTCGTTGCTTCCGGGTCGCCGCCACGCGCCAGGGCCGATTTCAGCATGGCCGGATCGCTGCGACTTGCGGCCAGCGCCACGTCCGGCCAACCGGCGTAGGCATCGCCCGCCGAGGAGCGAAGTATTGGACCAGACGGTCTCGAGCCAGAACCAGCACCCGTACTGTGCCGGCGCGCCGGCTGTGCGCCTTGCTGGACGAGGTAGGTGGTGACAGCGTCCTGCTTCGATTGCACCGAGTAGTCGACGGCGCTCCAGCCACCCGCATTGCGCAACTTTGGATCGAGGCCGGCCGCCACCAGGCGCTCGGCCTGCGCGACGCGGCCGCGGCGTGCCGCGTAGAAAAGAGCCGAGTTCCCGAGCGCATCCACCGCGGCAACGTGAGCTTTGGATTGCAGCAATGCGTCCATGGCGTCCGCACTTTCAGCCGTCGCAGCCAACATCAAGGGCGTGATTCCCTGCGCGTCGATCGCATCGACCCGGGTGTCGTGCTTGACCAGCCAGCGCACCGACTCCGTAGCGCCCGATTCTGCTGCGTGATGCAGCACGGAACGTCGGAACGCGTCGCTGGCGTCCTTTGGCAGCAGCGGCCAGAGCGTAGCCAGCGTGTCGACGTCACCGCGGCGCGCGGCCGCAATGGTCATCGACAAAGTCACCGCGGGTTCGGTTGCAAGGGCACGGGGATCCACTTGCAGTGGCAACTGGCCCGCCTGCTGCAGTCGCGCTGCATCGGGGTGCCCGGCGGCCGCAGCTTTTGCAAGCCAGGTCCGAGCCGCCGCTTCGTCGGCGGGCGTGGCGTGCGCGGCAAGCGCTGCCAGCGCGTACGCGGCGCGTGGCTCGCCTTTGGCCGCAGCAGCAGCGAAGAGAGTCTGCGCGCGTTGGACATCCTCGCCGACACCGAGGCCGGCGAGGTACAAGGAGCCCAACAGGTATTGCGCGCGCGGATCAGCGGCCAGCGGATCCTTGGCGAGTCGTCCAGCCGCATCCGCGAACTGCTTGAGGCGCAGTGCGCTCTTGGCCGGCTCGAGCACGTCCGGTGCGGCGAACGTTGCCGGCACTGCTGCAACGGTACCCCCGGCGACGAAAGCACCCATGAGCACGGCCACCAGCGCGGCGGCACCTGCAGCCGCTGAGCTACGCTGTCCCATACTTCGTCTCCACATGAATCCCGACTCGCCGCAGGAAATCCGACGGCAGGATACCGCCGGCACTCACGATCACCGCGTCGTTCGGCAGGATCAGGTGACCGTCCTTCCCACGCAACAGGACCCGCTCCTTCTCGATGCGTTCAACCTGCGAGTTCAGCAGCACCTGCAACTGTCCCGCACGCTCCGCCGCGGCGATCCGTTCGCGGTTGCGCGGCTTGGCACGCGTAAAGGCGTCGCCCCGATAAGAGAGCGCGACCCGGCCGCCGGCTTCCGCAATGCTGGCAGCCGCCTCCAGGGCGCTGTCACCGCCGCCCACGACCAGGACGCGCTGTGCGCGGTATTGCTCCGCGTCGATCAACCGGTAAACGACCTTGGGCAGGTCCTCGCCCGGCACATCGAGCTTGCGTGGTGTGCCACGCCGGCCGATCGCCAGCAGTACGTTCGCAGCCCGGTACTCCGCACGTGTGGTGCGAATGGTGAAGCCGCGCGCACCGTCGCTATTGACGCTCTCGACGCTTTCCCGGTACTGCATGTTGTCGCCAATGCCGGTCTTGCGTTCGATGTCCTGCCAGAACTCGAGCAGTTCCTCCTTGGAAGTCTGGCGGAAGCTGACTTTGCCCACCAGCGGAATATCTGCCGGCTGCGTCATCACGAGCTTGGCCCGCGGGTACTGGAACACGCAGCCGCCAAGACTTTCCTGCTCGATCGTTACGAATTGCATGTCGTGCGACTTCGCGGCAAGGCTGGCCGAGAACCCGGCCGGACCCGCACCCACGATCAGGAGATCGAGTTGCCCGGGTAGGGTGGTGCGCCGCTTGCGATGGATTGCGTCGACTGCCTGCCTGCCCTGCGCGAGCGCGTTGCGAATGAGTCCCATTCCTCCCAGCTCTCCTGCGATGAAGATCCCCGGCACGGTCGACTCGAACTCGGCACTGAGCAATGGGATCTCGACGCCGCGACGTTCCGTGCCGAAGACGAGGGTGATCGCGTCTGCTGGACATGCGGCACGGCAAGCACCGTGCCCGATGCAGTCGGTCGGACTCACCAGGTGTGCCTTGCCTCCGATCAGGCCTAGTACGTGATGTTCCGGTTGTTCTGGACACGCTCTAACGCAGGATCCGCAGCCGATGCAGCGAACCGCATCGATGACCGGATGCAGGGATACTGGATCGAGCAACCCGGCGGCCTGCGATTGTTCGCGGGTGGCCAGGCTTGCATGCTCGTGCCGCCGGCGCCGGAGGATGTACCACGCCCAGATCGATAGCAGCGGCAGCAGATAGACAGCGAGCAATGACATCGACGGGTGACCGGTACCTGCGGCTGTCAGGGGAATTATGCAACAATAGCGCCTCGGGCGAGATTCGCATCCCGCCCGCCCCCCGCGGTGTCGACTACGTCACGAATACTGCCAACTGTTCACGTGAGTTGGTGTCGCTCACCCGCGTGCCTCGCTATGGTCGCACCATCCGGTCGACCGTGAGTGGCTTGCAGACGACGATGAACGAACCGGCCGACCGTGACCGGTTTGGAGATAACCATGAACAAGAAGGGTGCCGCGCTGATCGCGCTGGCAGGTTTTGGCCTAGGAGTATTCGTCGGCAAGGGATTTGCCACGTTCGGAACTGAACCCGCCGCCCGCTCGCTCGAGCCGGCTGCCGCCATGGCGTCGGCACCGGCAGGGCACCCGCGCATTACCGAGCGCGGCCTCGGCGATGCAGTGATGACGACACTGCGGATGAGCACTGCGCCCGCAGCGAATGCGCAGGCGACGATGCCCGGTGCTGTGCCCCGCTCCGGATCGCCAAGCCTGGTTGAGCAGGCCGACGACCTGCGACGCCAGCGAAAATTCAAGGAAGCCGCCGAAGTCTACGAGCGCGCCGCAGCTGCAGGCAGCATGAATGCCGACGCCTGGGCCGACTACGCCGACGCGCTGGGTTCGGCCGGGTCGAGCCTCAAAGGTGCGCCAGCCGATGCGCTGGCGAAGGCGCTCGCGCTCGATCCGCGGCATGCCAAGGCCTTGTGGCTCAAGGCCAGCCTCGAGCACGAGGAACAGCGCTATCGCGACGCCGTCAAGACGTGGCGCAACCTGCTGGCCGTGGTGCCGGCCGATTCGTCCGACGCCCGCATCATCGAGGCGAACATCGCTGAAGCGACCCGCCTTGCCGCGAGCCAGGGCTGACGATGCCCGCGCAACGCCTCCTCCGTGAACGGTATGGCGACGTCGTCGCCAAGGAAACGTCGCGCGGGAAAACGCCTGCGATCGTCGAACCACCGCGCCCGCACGTTGACGATCGAGCGGTGAAATCCGGACTGACGGCCACCCAACGCAACCGGTTCCTCACGCCAGCCGGCATTTACTTCGTCGCCGTTCTCGCGGCCATCGCCTTCGGCGTCAACCTGCCGTCGTCAGCCTACCTGTCGCCGCAATCCGGTCTCGGCTATGCACTCGGCATCGCGGGAGGCAGCATGATGCTGCTGCTCCTGCTGTACCCGGTCCGCAAGCGCATGCCGCGTGCACGCTACGTCGGATCCACGCGCTCATGGTTCAGGCTGCACATGACGCTTGGCATCCTTGGACCGGCGCTCATCCTGGTTCATTCGAACTTCAGCCTCGGCGCGACCAACAGCAACGTGGCGCTGGTCTGCATGCTGATCGTCTCCGGCAGCGGCCTGTTCGGCCGCTACTTCTACCGCCACATCCATCTCGAACTGAATGGACGCGAGGCCACCCTCGACGAGCTGAAGGAGTTCTCGAACCGGCTGCAGCAGACGTCGACCGTGTCCTTCCTGCCCGCGCTGGCGCGGCGAATCGACGAGGAACAGGCCGTTGTCGAGCGGCGATTTGCGGCGACCCCCTTGTTGCTGCGACCGCTGCAGGGTGCAATGTGGGCCATGGCGGCACGACGTCGGCTTCGACGCGAAGTCCGTGAAGCCATTGCGAAGGGGGCGGACCGCCGTCGTGATCCGAGCCGCGAGTCGTTGCAGCAGACGGCGTATCGCTACATCGATGATCGCATCAGCGCGGCGCGGCGCGTGCTCGAGTTTCGTGCCTTCCAGAAGCTCTTCTCGCTGTGGCACGCCCTGCACATGCCGCTCTTCTTCATGCTCATCATCGCCGGGACCGTCCATGTGGTCGCGGTACACCTCTACTGACCGGCCGGAGTCGCCCGCATGCCCCGCTGGCGCAGCGCCTGCCGAATCCTGCTCGCGATCCTGGTACTCGCCATGTCGCCCTGGTACGCCCACGCCGCGAACATCGAGACGCTGCTGATGCCCGGACCGGTCATCGCAGGTCACGCGAAGTACGAGCAGGAGTGCTCGCGTTGCCACGATCGCGCGGATCGTCCGCGGCAGGCGGCGCTTTGCCGCACCTGTCATGAACAGGTTGCTGCCGACATCGCACAGCACAAGGGTTTTCATGGCCGGTTGCCCGCGGCGGAAACTGCCCAGTGCAGCGCGTGCCACACCGAGCACAAGGGTCGCAAGGCCGACGTCGTCAAGCTCGAGACCGCTTCCTTCCCGCATGCGCAGACCGACTTTCCGCTGCAGGGAGCGCATGCAACGGTGGCGTGCGCCGCCTGCCACCTCGCGGGCCGCAAGTACCGTGAGGCGGCTGCCGCGTGCATCGATTGCCACAAGAAGGAGGAGCCGCACGAGGGCAAGCTCGGCCGCGATTGCGCCGGCTGCCATGAGGCCGGCGGATGGACGCGGGTTCGGTTCGATCACGCGAAGACAAAGTTCGCGCTGACCGGCAAGCACGCGCAGGCGACCTGCGCCGCCTGCCACATGGGGAACCGGTACAAGGACACTCCAACGCAGTGCGCTGCCTGCCACGTACCGGACGACGTCCACGTTGGCGCACGCGGAGCCGCATGCGGCGAGTGCCACCAGACGACCGGTTGGTCGGGCACGAAGTACGACCACCTGAAGGCCACCGGGTTCGCCCTCACCGGCGCCCACTCCACGCTCGACTGCAAGACGTGTCACAAGACATCGAACTACAAGGACCCGTTGCCGAGGGATTGCGCCGGTTGCCACCGCAGCGACGAGCCACACGCCACCCGCTTCGGTGCAGCCTGCGAAAAATGCCATGCGTCAACTGCCTGGACACCGGCGAGTTTCGAACACACGCGCGACGGCAAGTTCGAACTGCGCGGAGCGCACGAGAAACTGGACTGCCATGTCTGTCACACCGCGGTCGTCGCCAGCCAGAAGCTCGGCACCGACTGCGCCGGATGTCACCGGGGGGATGACGTGCATACGGGCAAGCTTGGCACCGACTGCGCGCAATGCCACGGCGTGGAAACCTGGCGCGGTCACCTGCAGTTCGATCACGACTTCTCGACGTTCCCGCTGGTTGGCCTGCACGTCGCCGTTCCGTGCTTCGCGTGCCATCGCTCCACGTCGTTCAAGGAAGCGCGGCAGGCGTGCGTCGACTGCCACGAAACGGACGATCGTCACAAGGGCTCGCTTGGTCGGGACTGCGAGGCCTGCCATTCGGTGAATGGCTGGAACCTCTGGCAATTCGATCATGGCAAGTCCACGAAATTTGCACTGACAGGCGCGCATGCCAAGGTGACCTGCGAGGGCTGCCACAAGCAACCCGCGCATCTGGTCAAGCCAGCGCAGGACTGCGCGGCCTGTCACTCCGAAGACGACGTGCATCTCGGTCAGTTCGGCCGCCAATGCCAGCGCTGCCACGTGACCACGACTTTCAAAGCCGCGCGGCTACAGTGAGGGAGAGGCAACTATGACCTTGCAATGGATCCGCCGTGCACTGCTGCCTTTTTGCTGCTCCTCGCCGGGGGCACTGCGTCAGCCCAGGTGACCGGGCGCAATTTCGACCACCTGACGACGGGCTTCGAACTCACTGGCGCGCACCGCCTGCAGGCCTGCGAAAGCTGCCACGCGGACGCCGTCTTCGCCGGCACGCCGAGGATCTGCGCCGCGTGTCATGCGCAGGGATCCCGGATCGGCGCAACCCCCAAGTCGTCAACTCACGTGGCCTCCACGGACGTGTGCGGCGCATGCCACACCACCGCGGCCTGGATACCCGCCAGTCGCTTCGATCACATGGAAGCACGCGGCGATTGCGCGACTTGCCATAACGGAATGCAGGCAACAGGCAAGTCAGCCGGTCACGTCGCGACCAACCGGGACTGTTCGAGCTGCCACAGCAGCACCGCCTGGAGTCCCGCGAAGTACAATCACTCCGGCATCTCCGGCAATTGCACCTCCTGCCACGACGGAGTGCAGGCCACGGGCAAGTCCGTGACGCACTTCCAGACGACCAACACCTGCGAATCCTGCCATTCGACGGTGGACTGGGCGCCGATCACCCGCATGGACCACACGCAGGTCAGCGGCACCTGCGCGTCGTGTCATGACGGCCAGGCTGCGACGGGCAAGCATGCGCTGCATGTAGCGACGACGGCTGCCTGCGACACCTGCCACGTTACAGCGGCGTGGACGCCGGCCAGTTTCAGCCACGACGGCATCGTCGACGGCTGCTACAGCTGCCACGATGGAGCGCGTGCGACCGGCACCGGCACGCGTCACATCAAGGCCACGACCACGTGCTCGGCGTGTCATTCGACGACGGCATGGCAGCCAACGACACGGGTTGACCACGCCAACGTGCTGGGCAGCTGCTCGACCTGCCACAACGGAGTTGCGGCCAAGGGGCAATCCACCAATCACATTCCGACTTCGGCGGAATGCGACAGCTGCCATGCGACCAACGCATGGACTCCAGCCAGGTTCGATCACACGGGGATCGCCACCAACTGCGCCTCCTGTCACGACGGCACCCGCGCCGCTGGCAAGAGCCCGACCCACATCAGGACTTCGACGACGTGCGAGTCGTGTCACGTCATCGCGGCCTGGCAACCCGCGTCGCGTGTCGATCATGCCCAGGTGCTCGGCAACTGCGTCTCCTGTCACGACGGCACCGTTGCAACCGGCAAGGGCGCCACGCACATCGTGTCCGACAACGCCTGCGAGAGTTGCCACACGACGACCCATTGGCAACCCGCCAACTTCTCGCACACCGGGCTGACCGAAGCCTGCGCCTCCTGCCACGACGGCACACGGGCCACGGGCAAGAGCACCACCCACATCCTCTCGAGCACTTCCTGCGACACGTGCCACGCAACGTTCTCCTGGCGTCCGGTCACGCGGGTCGACCACACACAGGTGAGCGGCAGCTGCGCCTCGTGCCACAACGGCACGACGGCCACCGGCAAGAACGCGGGTCATATTGCATCCAGCACCGCCTGCGCAACCTGCCACGCGACGGACACGTGGAAGCCCGTGACCCGAGTGGATCACGCACAGGTCACCGGCACCTGCTTCTCCTGCCACGATGGCACCAAGGCCAGCGGCAAGACGCCCACTCACATCCCGAGCGACAACGCCTGCGACAACTGCCATTCACCGCTCGCCTGGAAACCGGCGCGCGTCGATCACACCGGCATCACGAACAATTGCGCAAGCTGCCACGACGGCGTCAAGGCACAGGGCAAGCCGACCGCGCACATCACCAGCAGCAACACGTGCGAAACCTGCCATGCCGTGGCGAACTGGAAGCCGGCAACCCGGGTCGACCACACCCAGGTGACAGGGACCTGCGCCAGTTGCCACGACGGCACCAAGGCGACCGGCAAGGGCGTCAACCACATTCCGACCAGCGGCGCGTGCAGTGTCTGCCACGCGACGGTGTCATGGACGCCGGCAACGTTCTCGCATACCGGCATCACGAACAATTGCGCAAGCTGCCACGACGGAATCAAGGCGCCGGGCAAGAACGCCGCGCACGTGTTCACGTCAACGACCTGCGAAGCCTGTCACTCCGTGACAACCTGGAAGCCCGCGACCCGGGTCGATCACGCGCACGTGCAGGGTTCGTGCTCGAGCTGCCACAACAACGTCAAGGCCACCGGCAAGCCTGCAACGCACGTCGCGACGACGTCTGAGTGCAGCATGTGTCACAGCACGGTCGCCTGGAAGCCGGCCACCGGGTTCAGCCATGACGGCGTCACCGGCAACTGCTTCAGTTGCCACAACGGCGTCAAGGCGACCGGCAAGGACAACAATCACCTGCCGACAAGCAATACCTGCGAGTCTTGCCACACACCCACCGGCTGGAAGCCGGCGGCGAAGGTGGATCACACCCAGGTGATCGGCAGCTGCTTCTCGTGCCACAACGGCACGCTGGCCCTGGGCAAGAACACGGGCCACATCGCGAGCGACAATGCGTGCGACAGCTGCCACAAGTCGACGGCGTGGAAGCCGACGAACCGGGTCGATCACGCGCACGTGACCGGCTCGTGTTCCAGTTGTCACAACGGCGTGAAGGCTGCCGGCAAGCCGACCTCGCACATAGCGACGACCTCCGAATGCAGCAGCTGCCACTCGACGCTGGCCTGGACGCCGGCGAAGGTGAACCATACCAACATCACCGACTGCAAGGGCTGCCACAACGGCACCAACGCAACGGGTCCGTCGACCGGCCACATGACCTTCCCGGTCAACAACTTCGACTGCAACCAGTGTCACAGCACGAAGGCCTGGACGCCGAACACGTTCAAGCATCGTGCGGGTGGCGGGTACCCGGGCGATCACCGGGTAGCGCTCACCTGCAGGAGCTGCCACTCGACCGGCACGGATGCGGCCACCTGGCGCACGCCGGCCTACAAGCCGGACTGCGCGGGCTGCCATGCGTCCGACTTCGAACCCGGTGAGCACAAGAAGTTTGGCAACACGAACTACACCGTCAGCGAACTTCGCAACTGCTCGGGTGCGTGCCACACGTACACGGATTCCACGCTGTCGACCATCTCCAGGAACCGGGCCGGTCCGGAGCATCGCATCACGGACTCGAAATTCGACTGATGAATTCCAGACTTCGAAACCTGCTGGCCGCGAGCGCCCTCCTGTGCAACCTGGCGGCAACACCGGCCTGGGCGCAAGGTCGCATCATCGAGGACGTCGTCGCGAGCGAGCAACGCGGCTATGTGTCCGTGACGCTGCTGTTCAGTTGCTCGCTGCGTTACCTGTCGCACACCCCTGCGACCGATGGCGAAGCCGTGCAGGTCCGCTTCTCGGCGGGTCCGGACTGTGGCCGGGCAACCGCATCGGAACCGCGTCCGATGCTGGCCGGCGCCGCAGGTTACGTGCGCTCGATCGACCTGGTGCGGCCGTTCGGCTCGGATGTCCAGGTCCTGATCGGCTGGTCGCGCACGGAGACGTTCGTACTGACGCCATCGATGGACGGGCGCCAGTTGCGGGTCAGGTTGCTGCGCGCAGAATCGCCGCAGGTGACGGTGAAAGAACTGCCCCAGGGCGTTTCGACCTACGCGGTGAACCTGGCCTCGTCGACCACCCCCTTCCCGCCCGAAACACTGGCCGCGGCTGCAAAGACCGTTGGCGCACGAACTTATGTCTCCGAGACCGTGGTCGACGAACAACGTTGGTATCGCCTGCGCGCCGGGCCTTTCGTCAACGAGGCGGCCGCCAAGCAGGCGCTCGCCAACTCGCGCGGCGAGTTCCCGAAGGCGTGGGTGGCAATCTCGGATGACGACACGCTGAACGAAGTCGGCACGCCGTCCGGCGTGGCGACCGTGCGGCCGACGGCGCCGCAGCTCAACGCCTCGATGACGCCGGATGAAATCAAACGGACCCTGGCGCAGGCCAAGGACGCCTTCCGCCACAAGGACTATGCCACGGCGATCCCGCTGCTGACGCAGCTCACCCAGCAACCCGAGTTTCCGCAGCGGGCCGATGCCCAGGAAATGCTCGCGCTCGCGCGCGAACGCAGCGGCCAGGTCGCTCACGCCAAGGCCGAGTACGAGGACTATCTGCAGCGGTATCCGGCGGGCGACGGCGCCACGCGCGTGCGCAAGCGACTGCAGGCGCTGGCGTGGGCCGCTCGGCCTGGCCGCGACGGGTCGCAAGGCGGCGACGGGGACGAGTCCCCGTGGCGGGTCTATGGCGGTTTCTCGCAGATCTATCGGCGGGACCAGAGCCGCATCGAGAACGGTCTCGCCGTCAGCGATCAGACGACGCAGGACGCCTTGCTCAGCGACGTAAGTCTCGTTGCGCGCCGCCACGGCGAGCGCTTCGACTTCACGACCCGCGCGAGCGCGGGCTACGGCTACGACATGCTCGCCGACGGACCGGGAAGCCAGTCGCGGGTGTCGTTGTTTTTCGCGGAGATGACCGACCGCGTCGCCGGTTGGTACGCCCGACTCGGCCGGCAGGCGGGAGGCTCGGGCGCCCTGATGGGGACATTCGATGGGATGCAGGCGGGATACCAGCTGTGGCCCAAGCTGCGCGTCAATGGCTTCTTCGGGTTTCCCGTGGACTCGACACTCGAGGGACCCGACAGCGAGCGCAAGTTCGTCGGTGTCTCGGCCGACGTCGGCACGCTCGCGAATGCCTGGGACCTTTCGTTCTATGCCGTCGACCAGCAGTATTCCGGCGTCACGGACCGGCAGGCGGTAGGCACCGAGGTGCGGTATTTCCGGCCGGGCATCACCGTGGTCGGGATCGCTGACTTCGACATCCACTACAGCACGCTCAATACGATGATGTTGCTGGGCACCTTCGCGCTGCCTGCGCGCTGGACGCTCAACCTGAACGTCGATCACCGCAAGAGCCCGGGCCTGGCGACGCGCAATGCCATGATCGGCCAGCCTGTACGCCGGTTTGATGAGTTGTTCGGCCTGTACTCACCCCAGCAGATCGAGCAATTGGCCCTCGACCGCACGGCCGAATCGCAGATGTACTCGGCGGGCGTCTCGCGGCCCTTCGGCGAACGCTGGCAGTGGTCGCTCGATGCATCGACGATGACGCTCGGCTCGACGCGCGAATCGGGCGGAGTGCCCGCGACACCCTCGTCGGGTACGGATACCGCGATTTCGACGCAGGCCTTGGGCTACGGGCTTTTCGGCCGCGGCGACGTCACTTCGCTGGGCCTGCAGTACCAGACCGGCGAGAATGCGCAGATGCTTTCGCTGGGCGTCGGCACGCAGCTGCCGATCGGCGAGCGCTGGCGGGTAGGACCCCGGCTGCGACTGGATCAGCGCAAACTGGATGTCGACCGTTCGACCTCGTTGACATACTCACCGGCGCTGCGGGCCGAGATGCGGGGCAAGCACCTGACATTCGAAGTGGAAGGCGGGGCCGAGATCGGCTCGCGCGACATGGGCACGATTTCCGAGGACGCCACCCGTTATTATTTCAGCCTTGGCTACCGGTATGATTTCTAGCGGTCGGTCCCGCACCCGCGGGACGAGGATCGTCCGGTCCGTCTCGATCGCGCTGACAACGGGAACCTTGCTCGCGGCGGTCCACCTCGCCGGATGCGCGAGTGAGCAGCCCGCCGGCCCCCGTGAATATCTCGACGAACGCACCGCGGCGACGATCACGGTCGCCGGCGAGTCCATGGTCTTCGCCTACGACCGCCCCGAACTGGGCGTGAACGCGCGCGACTACGTCACGCTGACGGCCGTGGACGTCAACACGGCCGGCCGGCATGCCACGCACCTCGTGGGTTACGCCTGGTCGACGCTGGACAAGCGTGCCGTCAAGGAAAGCGACAGCCGCTACGAGGTCGTCGCCGACGACCGCACGCTGCCGCTGCAGGCGATGCCCGAGGGGTTCCGTTCGATCGGGATCAATGAACCGCCGATTCCCGTCCCGTCACGCGATGCACTGCCGCTGACGGCACCGATCACCCGGGACCAGCTGCAATTCCTGCGGGACACACCCGGTGCGCACATTGTGCGCACGCGTGACGGGGTCACGGAGCGGTTCGAACTCTGGCGTGGCCACGGCAGTTGAGCGCCTGCCGGCTGCACCCAACGGCCTGCGGCTCATCGTTTCTTGGTAGTGTGAGCTACGATCGGATTACCGGGCCGGACCAGAACGATGCTGATTGCCTACACCCGCGAGGTGAGCCCGGCGCTTGCCGATTGCGAGCTGACGCACCTCGAGCGTGAGCCACTGGACGTCGCCGGCGCACGGGTCGAGCACGAGGTGTACGAATCGGTGCTCGAACGCCTCGGCGCAACAGTGCGGCGGTTGCCGTCGACACCGCAGTTGCCCGACGGCGTATTTGTCGAAGACGCGGCCGTCGTGCTCGACGACGTGGCTGTCATCACTCGGCCGGGCGCACCGTCCAGGCAGCCGGAGACGGTGTCCGTCGAGGCTGTGCTCGCCGCACATCGACCCCTGGTTCACGTTCGCGCGCCCGCAACCCTCGACGGCGGTGACGTACTGGTCGCCGGACGCAGGATCTACATCGGCCTGTCGTCGCGCACGTCTCGCGATGCGATCCAGCAACTGGCTGATCAGCTCGCGCCATATGGCTACGAAGTGATTCCCCTGGCTTTCACGGGCTGCCTGCATCTGAAGTCAGCGGTGACACGAGTCGCCGACGACCTGGTGCTGCTGAATCCGGCCTGGGTCGAAGCGGACGCATTCGCCGGTTATCGGGCGCTGACGACCGATCCCGCCGAACCGCATGCCGCAAACGCCCTGGCGTTGGGTGGCATGGTGATCCATCCACTGCAACATGTCCGCACGCGCGCACGACTCGAGGCAGCAGGACTGACCGTCGTGACCGTGCCGCAGGTGGAGCTGGCCAAGGCCGAATCGGGCGTGACTTGCTGCAGCCTGCTGGTCGAGGTTCGCTGAGCCCACGTTCCGCGGTTTCCACTGCGGCCGTCCTGGTCATCCGCATGGCGGGCTCTTGTTGCAACGCCACGTGCACGAAACCTTCGAGGCGGACTATTCTTGCCCCGTCGCGACCCCCGGTCGCATTCACTGGGCAGGGAAAACCAATGTCGACTTACAAAGCGGGTTGCATGTGTGGCGCAGTACAGCTCGAGATCACGGGCGATCCGGCCGTGCAGGCCTTCTGTCACTGCAGCTCCTGCCGCGGCTGGCTGAGCGCGCCGATCCACGCGGCTGCGCTCTGGCCGGCGACGAGCGTCAAGGTCACGAAGGGCGCTGAGAACCTCGGCCTCTACAAAAAGACGGAGAACAGCCACCGCAAGTTCTGCAAGAGCTGCGGCGCCGCGGTCCTCGTCGATCATCCGGGCATGAGCATGGTCGACGTGCCGGCGGGCTCAGTGGCCGGGCTCGGCTACAAGCCCACGCTGCACGTGCACTACGGTGAGAAGGTCATGGCCGTGAAAGACGGCCTGCCCAAGTTCAAGGACTTCCCGAAGGAGTTCGGCGGCTCAGGCGACATGCTCGCCGAGTAATACGGGCTGCAGCGGTTCCGCCGGACTCGAGTCCGGCGGAATCCGCAGGTGCGAAAACGGCGCGTCAGCGCTTACGCCAGCAACCGCCCAGCCTCCATCCACAGCGTGTGATCGGCGAGGTATTCGACCTCGGCGCGCGCGTGCGACACGTACAGCATCGGCAGGTGGGTCTCTTCCTTGACGCGCCGCAGGAACGGCAGGATCTGCTGCTTCAGCCGCTCGTCCAGCGAGGCCAGCGGCTCGTCCAACAACAGCAGGCGCGGCGAATAGAGCAGTGCGCGACCGAGCGCGACGCGCTGACGCTCGCCACCTGAAAGCTGCGCGGGACGCCGCGCCACGAGCGGACCGATCTCCAGCAGGTCGAGCACTTGCTGCAGCTCGAAACGTCGCTCACCCGCCGCGCGACGCCGGTACCCGTACAGCAGGTTGTCCTGCACCGTGAGGTGAGGAAACAGTTGCCCGTCCTGGAACACGAGCGCGAAGTGCCGATGCCAGGCCGGCACGTATTTCTTCGCGGCGACGTCGACGAGCGCCTGGTCGCGAAACGACAGTGTTCCGGAGCGTGGCGGCAACAGCCCGGCGAGCAGTGCCAGCAACGTGCTCTTGCCGCAACCCGAAGGGCCGCAGATCCCGGTCGCGCCGGCCTCGATGCGGGCAGCTGCCTGCAACAGGAAGCCGCCCCGTTCGAACTCCAGGTTGAACTCAAGCACGCGGCACGCGGTGGTCGAGGTAGCCGAGTCGCCGTTCTGCTCGACGCGTAAGCCAGTGGCTCGCGGCCAGCGCGAACAGTGCGAGCGCGATGGAGAGACCTGCCAGCCGCATCGCGGCACCCTCGCCGCCAGGCACGTTCATGAAACTGTAGATGGCGAGCGGCAGTGTCCGTGTTTCGCCCGGGATGTTACCGACGAAGGCCATCGTCGCGCCGAACTCACCGAGGCTGCGCGAGAAGCACAGCACGGAACCTGCAAGCACGCCCGGCAGCGCCAGGGGCAACGCGACGGTGAGAAACGCATTCCACGGCGTCGCGCCGAGTGTCGTCGCCGCCTGTTCGAGCCGGGAGTCGATCAGTCGAAATGCGACTCGCACGGGCTGCACCAGCAACGGGAAAGCCATGACCGCGGACGCGACGACTGCCCCTTTCCAGGTGAAGGCGAGCGTGATGCCGAAAGACTCGTACAACCAGCGGCCGATCGGTCCCTGCATCCCGAGCAGCAGGAGCAGCGCGTAGCCTGGAACGACGGGCGGCAGCACCATCGGCAACTGCACCAGCGCCTCGACCAGGAACCTGCCGCGAAATTCGCGGCGGGCGAGCAGCCAGCCGACCAGGATGCCGAAGGGGAGGCACAGCAGCGTGGCCCACAGCGCCACCCGGGCCGACAATCGGAGTGCCTCCCATTCGGCGGGCGAAAGCATGGCGATCAGTGACTCGCGCTCAATGGGACGAACCCGTGACGGCGAAAGATCGCTGCGGCCGCCTTGCTGCGGAGGTACGAGAGGAAGTCGTGCGCTTGCGGCGCTGCATTCGTGACCAATGCGACCGGGTAGACGATGGGGGCATGGCTCTGCCGAGGGAAGCGAGCGATCACCACGACCCTGTCGCTGATGGCTGCGTCCGTCGTGTAGACGATTCCCGCGCCACATTCGCCACGCTCGACGAACGTGAGTGCGGAGCGGACGTCCTCCGTGCCGACGATCCGGCCCTGCAGCGAGTCCCACCATTGCAGCGACTCGAGTGACTCTTTCGCATAGGTTCCTGCCGGCACGACATCGGGTTCGCCGATGCACAGCTTGCCCGCGAACTTGCGAGAGAACGGGAAGCCGGGCCGCAGTTCAACGTCGAACCCGCGATCCCTGGGCGCGATCAGGACCAGTTCATTGCCGAGCAGGTTGGTCCGCGATCCACGCACGAGTCGCCCTTGTTTCTCGAGCTCATCCATCCAGCGACCATCCGCTGCCACGAACAGATCCGCCGGAGCTCCTGCCGCGAGCTGCCGCGCCATGGTCGCTGTGCCGCCGAATGCCAGCCGTGGCGCAGGGTGCCCGCGTTGCTCCCATTGCGCCGCGATCTCGGTCAGGACATTGGTCAGGCTGGCGGCCGCGAAGACGCGAACCGGTTCCTCGGCGAAGGAGGCGGCGCAGGAAAACAACGACAGCATCGCCGCGGCAATGCGCGCCAACCGGGACATCGATACTCCTTCAATCGCGGCGTAGTGTCTTACATAGCCACCCGGGCGGCAAACGTCCGCACTTGCGCACGCCTGGCACGTGAAAGACGCTCGATGCATCCCGCCGGACATCCTGATTCGCAGGGCTACATCGGTTCACCCCGGTGCGATTTCGTCGTCTGCGAACGGAGTGTCGTTCGTGCCCATCCAGCCACGGCTCGACCGGACTTGATTTGATCGGTAATATTTCGATATATTTGGAAATATGAACGAAAACGATGCCGTCAAGGCACTCGCGGCACTTGCCCAGGAATCCAGGCTCGCGGTCTTTCGCCTGCTGGTGCAGCGCGGACCAGACGGCTACCCGGCTGGTGAGATCAGCGAGCAACTCGCAATCCCGGGCCCCACCCTTTCCTTCCATCTCAAGGAACTGGCGGCAGCGGGCCTCGTGTCGGCACGCAAGGACGGCCGGTTCATCCATTACAGCCCGAACTTCGAACGCATGCGCACGCTGGTGAGTTACCTGACCGACAACTGCTGCAGCCTCGCAGCCACGTGCGCGCCGGAATGTGCATCCCCTGTCGCCGTCCGTCGCAAGAGGAAATCCGCATGAAACGCCTGGCCGTCCATGCCTCCGCCCCTGACCTCCGCTGCTGCACGGCCTAGACCGGGATGAACGTACTTTTCCTGTGCACCGGCAACTCCTGCAGGTCGATCCTGGGGGAGGCGACCTTCAATCACCTCGCCCCGGAGGGCTGGCACGCGATGAGCGCCGGCAGCAAGCCCACGGGCAAGGTGCACCCACGCTCGCTCGCCTTGCTCCAACGCGAAGGCATCGCCATCGACGCCTGTCACAGCAAGTCCTGGGATGCGCTGCCCGTGACCCCTGACATCGTCATCACCGTTTGCTCGAGTGCAGCAGGTGAAACCTGCCCGGCGTACCTGGGTCCGGTGTTGCGCACACATTGGGGCGTCGACGACCCGGCTCACGCAACGGGTACCGACGTGCAGATCGATGCAGCGTTCATGGCGGCCTACCGGACGCTGCGCCGGCGCATCGAAGCCTTCGTTGCGCTGCCGCTGCACGACCTGCAGCAGGATCGTGCGCGCCTGAAACTGGAACTTGATCGAATCGGCGAACAGGTCCGCTGAGGTATAGGACATGTCTGCAGCAAGCGACGCCCGGTCACCGGCAATTCGGACGACGAACGCGCCGATGAATGCCTTCGAGCGCTACCTGACGCTCTGGGTCTTCGCCTGCATCGTCGTCGGCACCGCCGCGGGACACTACTTCCCCGACTTCTTCCAGGCGATCGGACGGATGGAGCTGGCCAAGGTCAACTTGCCCGTAGGCGTGCTGATCTGGGTGATGATCATTCCGATGCTGGTGAAGGTGGACTTCGGCGCGCTCCGCGAAGTGCGCGGGCATGTCCGCGGCATCGGCGTGACGCTGATCGTCAACTGGCTCGTCAAGCCGTTCTCCATGGCGTTGCTGGCGTGGATTTTCGTCCGCCACCTGTTTGCACCCTGGTTGCCGGCAGACCAGATCGACAGTTACATCGCCGGACTCATCCTGCTGGCCGCCGCCCCCTGCACGGCAATGGTTTTCGTCTGGAGTCGGCTTACGAACGGCGATCCCATGTTCACGCTGACGCAGGTCGCACTCAACGATTCGATCATGGTGATCGCTTTTGCTCCAATCGTGGGTCTGCTGCTGGGCATCGCGGCGATCACCGTACCGTGGGCCACGCTGATCACCTCGGTGGTGCTGTACATCGTGATTCCGGTGATCCTGGCGCAAGCCTGGCGACGTTCGCTGCTGCGCGGGGGACAGGCAACGTTCGATGCGGCCATGGCGAAGATCGGCCCGTGGTCCGTGGTGGCCCTGCTCGTGACACTGGTCCTGCTGTTTGCCTTCCAGGGCAAGGCGATCCTGCAGCAGCCCCTGGTGATCGCCCTGCTCGCGGTGCCGATCCTGATCCAGGTGTTCTTCAACTCGTCGCTTGCCTACGTGCTGAACCGGGCGCTCGGTGAGAAGCACTCCATCGCCTGCCCTTCGGCACTGATCGGTGCATCGAACTTCTTCGAACTCGCCGTGGCGGCCGCCATCAGCCTGTTCGGCTTCGAGTCGGGTGCGGCGCTGGCCACCGTCGTCGGCGTGTTGATCGAAGTGCCGGTGATGCTGCTGGTCGTGAAGATCGTGAATTCCAGCAAGGACTGGTACGAACGGGGCAGTTCGGCAGCCTGAGCGCCGGCCATCCAGCGACCCGGCGTGGCGCGGGCATCACGCCTGCACACAGTACGCCATTGACGTACCTGCGTCACTGACGTACCTTGCTGCGGCGATGAGCCACGACGTCTTCATCAAGCTGCTGGAGTCCGCGCGCGAACTGCGCCAGCAGCGCGTGCGCCGGTTGACCCGCCTGGCGCGAGTTGTCGGCGGGCGTCCCCGCCCCCGCAGCGAGACCGGGATCGACGTGCGCGCCATCCGCGCCGCGACTGGCCTGAGCCAGTCGAAGTTCGCGGAACTCCTGTCGATCGAAGTATCGACGCTGCGAAACTGGGAACAGGGGCGGCGCGACCCCACGGGTCCCGCACGTGCATTGCTGCGCGCAATCCGCAACGATCCAGTCGCGGTCATGCGCGCCCTCACCAACTGAGCCAGGACACACCATGAGCACGATCAACCGGACGACTGTCTCGGACCTGCGGGGCGCCGCGCGCCTGGCCTTCGACGCCACGCTCGGCATCACCACGCTCGTGGAGAAGATGCATCACACCATCCAGCTCGTGCACCCGCCGCTCGGTGCGTCGCGGGCAGATTCGACGCGCGGCCTGACCGGCCTCATCTACCGCAGCATCCGCGGCACGACACGCGTCATCGGCAAGGGGCTCGACGCTGGCCTCGCCCCGATGGCAGCCCTCCTGCCCGCAGGCGAATCGACGACGAGCAGGAACGCATGGGTATCGGCCATCAACGGCGTCTACGGCGATCACCTCGAGCGGACGGCCAATCCACTGGCAATCGAGATGAGTTTCCTGCACGGCAGCGACTTCGTGGATCCCGAACGTCCCGGCGACGTCGTGCAGGACGCCTCCGGCAAAGTGCTGCTGGCAATTCACGGCCTGTGCCTCAACGAACAGCACTGGGCGCGCGACGGCCATCACCGCATCGCAAACGTGGCGGAGACAACCGGCCACACGATGGTCCAGCTTCGTTACAACAGCGGCCGCTCGATCGACACCAACGGCAGGAGCCTCGCGGTGATGCTGGAGGCGTTGCTCGAGCGCTGGCCGGTCCCTGTGACGCAGCTTGTGATCGTGGGCCACAGCATGGGCGGTCTCGTGGCGAGAAGCGCCATTCACCACGGCACCGCCGCCGGGCATTCGTGGCGGGGCCTGCTGCGCAAGCTGTTTTCGCTGGGCACGCCCCACCACGGGGCACCGCTCGAACGCGGCGGCAACCGTCTCGATTACGTCATGGAATTGAGTCCGTACGTGGCCCCGTTCACGAGCCTGGGCAAGGCCCGCAGCGCAGGCATCACGAACCTGCGCTACGGCAGCATCACGGATATCGAGCATGAGTTCGTCCCATTGCCGGCCGACGTCGAGTGCTATGCGCTGGCCGCCACTCTCGGCAAGCGTCGCAGCGTGCTTGCAGAAAGACTGGTAGGTGACGGTCTCGTTCCGCTCAACAGTGCCCTCGGCAAGCACAGCGACAGCGCGCGAACCCTCGTGCTCCCGACGGAGCGACAGTGGATTGGTTACGAGATGGGACACCTCGAGCTGCTTGGCCGTCCCGAGGTGTATTCGCAACTGGAAAAATGGCTGCGTTGACGTCACACCGTGTCCCGGAATTGCCTCGCGCCTGACGTTCGAACACCTGACTGACGGACTCCACATGATTCCTGAGACCATGCGCTACGTTGCCGCGACTGCCGCCGGCGGACCCGAAGTCCTGACGATCGGCACGACGGCCGTGCCGCAAGCCAGACCCGACGAAGTCCTGATCCGGGTGCAGGCCGCAGGCGTGAACCGTCCCGACGTTGCGCAGCGCAAAGGACTGTACCCGGCGCCTCCCGGGGCGAGCCCGATCATCGGGCTCGAGGTGGCAGGCGAAGTGGTCGCGCTTGGGGGTGAAGCGCAGGGCTTCGCGATCGGCGACCGTGTGTGCGCGCTCGCGAATGGGGGCGGATACGCTGAGTACTGCGCTGCGCCAGTAACGCAGTGCCTGCCCTGGCCAGGGGGCTACGACGCGATCAGGGCCGCGGCCCTGCCCGAAACGTACTTCACGGTCTGGGCCAACCTGTTCGTCCATGGGCGTCTCGCACGCGGCGAGACCGTGCTGGTGCACGGTGGCAGCAGCGGCATCGGCGTCACGGCCATTCAACTCGCGCGCGAGTTCGGGGCGCGCGCCTACGCCACCGCCGGCAACGACGAGAAGTGCGCTGCGTGCGTGCGACTGGGCGCAGACGCTGCCATCAATTACCGGACGACCGACTTCGCCGAGCAAATTGCAGAACTGACCGGTGGTCGCGGTGTCGACGTGGTCATCGACATCGTCGGGGCACCCTATTTCGAGCGCAACCTCAAGTGCCTGGCGATGGACGGCCGGCTGGTCGAAGTTGCAACCCAGGCGGGTACGCGCGTCGAAAGCCTGGACCTGTTCGACATCATGCGGCGTCGCCTGACCATCACCGGGTCGACGATGCGTCCACGGACCACGGCCCAGAAAGCGGCGATTGCCAGGGATCTGCGCGAGCGCGTCTGGCCCGCGCTGGACGCCGGCCGTGCCGGCCCCGTCATCCACCAGGTCTTTGCGCTCGAACAGGCCGCCGAGGCGCATCGCGTGATGGAATCGAGCGTCCACATCGGCAAGTTGATGCTCGACGTCGCGCACTAGTACGGCGCGCCCTGCCTGCCTTCGTTCGGCTCATCGTACGCGGCGCACGCTTCGTCGCGATCCATCGCCTGTGTGCAACCCTGCTCGCTGCTGCGGCATCTCATGGTCATCAGTCACACAGCGCCACGTCGGCGCGCCGAGGAGACCCGCCATGGATTTCGCAGCCACAGTGATGCTCGCCGCAATCGTCCTCTACCTGCTCACGCAGGTCGAAGACCTGGCTGCCTAGGGAAGCTCTGCCCTAGAGCACGTCCCACGGATAACGACCCTTTTCCAGGATCGCGCCCGCCAGCGCCTCGATCGACTGGTCCTCGTTGTGGCTCAACCCACGCACGTTACGGACCATGCGCCGACGCGCCTGGTGAGTAAAAACCTTGGCGATGTCGGTCACCTGGGTCGCCGAAGCCGGGTCGCTCCTGATGATCGAGTCCGCGCGTGAGACGACGCAGAGCCCGACGAACAGGTCGGTCATCAGGTCCGCGATGCGCCGTAGCGAGTGCTGCTGCTCGGAAATGCCCCTGCCGTACTTCCGCAGCACGCCCTCGGCCACGCGTGCGGTTGCGCGGGCGTAGCTCTCGTAGATGTCCACCAGCGGCCGCAATGCCGGTGCGACTGGCGTGCTGACCTTGACTGCGGCACCCAGGCCCGTTGCGCGGGCAAAGCGCCGCTCGGCATAACCCGAAAGCACACCGAAGCCCTTGATCGGATCGTTGAAGATCGAACTGACCGCTGACTGCAGTTCCTTCAGCGAAGCGCCCACGTCCTTCAGCGACGACAGCGCGATGTAGAGCCGGAGAATCTCGTTGGTGCCTTCGAAGATCGGCAGGATGCGGGCATCGCGCACGTACTGCTCGTAGGGCAATTCGCGCATGTAGCCGTTGCCGCCCGCAATCTGCAGGCTCTCGTAGGCCGTGCGCTGCATGGCCTCGCTGGCGTACACCTTGGTGATCGCCGCCTCGACGGAGTAGTCCTCGCAGCCGCTGTCGATGTAGTGCGCCACCATCCAGACCGCGCTCTCCGCGGCGAAGCACTCGACCGTCATCTGCGCGATCTTCTCGCGCACCAGCCCGTATTCCGCGATGGGTTTGTCGAACTGCTTGCGTTCCTGCGCCTGCGCCACGGATCGGCGGATGAGCGCCTTCATGCCGCCGACGGCGCCGCCGCCGAGGCCCGTGCGACCGTTGTTCAGGATCCCCATCGCGACCTTGAAGCCCTTGCCGACCTCGCCGAGTACGTTCTCTGCCGGCACGCGCACGTCATTGAAGGCAACCGTGGTCGTGCAGGAGGCCCGAATACCCATCTTGTCTTCGTGCGCGCCATGGCTGACGCCGGGCCAGGCGGCTTCGACGATGAATGCCGTGACTTTGCCTTCAGGTCCGTCGGTGCGGGCGAACACCGTGTAGAAATCCGCGATGCCGCCGTTGGTGATCCAGAGCTTCTCGCCGTTCAGCGTGAAGCTGCCGTCCGCATTGCGCTTCGCAGCGGTGCGAATGGCAGCAGCGTCGGAGCCGGCGCCGGACTCGGTCAGGCAGAAAGCAGCAATCATTTCGCCCGTGGCGAGCTTCGGCAGGTAGCGCGACTTCTGTTCGCCCGTGCCAAACAGCAGCAGGCCTTTCATGCCGATCGAACTGTGCGCACCGATCGTGAGCGACACCGAACTGTCGTAACTGCTGGTCTGGGCCAGCACTCGCGCATAGGCTGCGTTCGACAGGCCGAGACCACCGAACTCCTCGGGGATGATCAAGCCGAACAGGCCAAGCTCGCGCAGCGACTGGACGAACTCGTCAGGCTGGCGCGCTGCACGATCCCAGCGCGCGAAATCGGCCTGCTTCCCTTCGAGAAACCGGTCGATGGACTCGACGATCATGCCGAGCACCTCGCGATCGCGGTCGTTGATCGCGGGGTACGGGAACAGGTTTTCTTCCAGGACGTTGCCGAACAGCAACTGCTTGGCGACGCTCTGGTCGGTCAGCGGGCCGGACGCCCTGGCGTCGGTGGAGACGGCTGATTCGATGGTGTTCATGACCGAAAAGTTAGCACTTCGACAGGGTGGTGGGTACTCGGTGAAATACGCGCCCAGGCTGCCGCCAGCGGTCAGGCGGATGGCTTGGCCTGTTGCGTCTTGATCCACTCCCGCACCACATCCTCGAGCACGGCGAGCGGCATCGAGCCGTTCATCAGGACCACTTCGTGGAACCCCCGCAGGTCGAAGCGTGATCCGAGGGCCTGCTGGGCTTCGTCGCGCATTCGCAGGATCGCCAACTGCCCCACTTTGTACGACGTTGCCTGACCTGGCCACACGACGTAGCGCTCGATCTCGCGCGTGACTTCGGCTTCGGTCTTGCCGGTCTTCGCAACCATGTACTCGATCGACTGTTCGCGCGACCAGTGCTTGGCGTGCATGCCGGTGTCGACGACGAGACGAACCGCACGGAACATCTCGGCTTGCAGCCGGCCGAGGTCACCGAGTGGATCCTTGTCATAAAAACCCATGTCGACCTTTGCGACACGCTCGGCATAGAGCGCCCAGCCTTCGGCATAGGCGCCGAACGGCAGCACCTTGCGCAACATCGGCACGCCCTTGATCAGCTGCTGTGCGGAGAGCTGGAAGTGATGACCCGGCGCGCCTTCGTGAATCATCAGCGTGGGCAACGTCCATTTCGGGTTGTCGGCCGTGTCTTTCTGGTTGATGTAGAAACGGCCCGGCCGCGAGCCATCGAGCGCCGGCGGGTTGTAATAGCCGCCCGGTGACGAATCCTGGGAATACTCCGGCACGCGCACGATCTCGAGCGGCTGCGGCGGGATGGTCAGGAAGAACCTCGGCGCTGCCGCCATGACACGGTCGTTGATCTGGTGCAGATACGCGATCATTTCCGCGCGGCCGGCGTCGGTATTCGGGAAGTTCTGTGCCGGAGCGGTGTTCAACTGCTCGATGCGCTCGGCAAGCGTGCTCCCCGGGACTCCCTGGGCATCGAGGATCGCCACCATCTCGAGTTCGATGCGCTCCACCTCCGACACGCCGAGCGCGTGGATCTCGTCGGCCGACAGGTTGGTGGTCGTGCTCGACTGCAATCCGGCCGCGTAGATGCGATCGCCGTCGGGAATGCGCCAGATGCCGGCGTCGTGGCTTGACTGCGGACGCATGTCCTCGAACAGGGCGATCATCGCCTGGTAGCCCGGGATCACTTCGCTGGCGACGAGTTCCTCGGCACGCTTGATGTAGGCCTGGCGCTCGTCAGCCGTGAGCGACTCGACCTTCTCGAGCTTCGCCGGCAGCGTCGTGACCAGCGGATTCTTCGCGGCGCCGTCGGCGATGAACGCGCGCATGCCGACCAGGGACTGGTCGATCACGAAATCCGGCGGGATCACGCCGGCCGCACGGTCGTCCTCGACCCGTACCTTTGTCTCGCGCAGGACGCGTCCGAATTCTGCGAGGCGCGACAGGTATCGCTCGACGCTGCGCTCGTTCTTGATGACGTGGGCGTCGGTGAGGAATTGCGGGGTGCTGACCAGGACGCCGGAAATCTGGTTGACGCGGTAGCCGTTGTGCTCGAATTCGCCCTGGCGGATCAGGTCGTCGAGGAACCACGCCGTGGTATTCCAGGTAATGAGTTCCTGGCCCGAAAGGCCGTCAGGACCGTACTTGTCGAGGCCGGCGCGCGCCTTTCGCAGCCGGGCCAGGACTTCGTCTTCGTGCGCCTTGGTCTGGTCGTCGAGCTTGCCGCTGTGGAAGTCCAATGGCGTGTTATCGATGAAGCCGAGCTGCGTGAGGATCTGCGGTGAGTCAGTGGTCAGCTGCAGGGTGATCTTGTTGACGTAGTTGTTCAGCCCGACGGGCGTGAACCAGAACCACATCGATGCCACGGCGAGGCCGGCAACGAGCAGGCCGCCGATCCATGCCAACACCTTCCCGACTTTCCGCATTGTCATCCCGCGCTCTCCCAGTGACTGGCCGACAAGGCGGCACTATACCGAGGAAGCGCCGCGTTCAGCGTGCCTTGCGCAGCAGCTGATCGGCGATCGCCCGATACGCCGGCAGCGACGTTGGATCGAAGTGCATGTTGCCCGCCAGCGGATGCGACGCGAACCGTGCAATGACCATTTCCGCTTTCGGATCGATGTAGATCGCCTGCCCGTGGATGCCGCGAGCCATGAAGGCGCCGTGGTCGTCGTGCGAGATCCACCACTGCTTCCTGTAGCTCCAGCCCGGCAAGGTCTTGTAGCCCGCGGGCACGAATGCCTCGGGGCTCCCGCCCTTGCGAATGTCTGCGATGACAGCTGCAGGCACGATCTGCTGCCCGTTGTACCTGCCCTGCAGGCGAATCATGTCGCCGAACCGTGCAAGGTCGCGCAACCTGCAATTGAATCCGCCGGAGGCGACAGCCGCACCCGACGGGTCCAACGCGATGAACGCATCAGCTTCCGCGCCCAACCGGCTCCAGATGCGCTCCTGCAGGACGACCTCGGGTCGCTTGCCTGTCACTCGACCGATCAGCCAGCCGAGGACTTCCGTGTTCGGCGAGCGGTAGGAGAACGCCTCACCGTGATTGCCCTTGCGCGCGATCGTCGGCAGGAACTGCATGATCGACGACGGGCCCGCGTACCCCGCCGGGCGCTGAAATACGCCCGCAGCGCGGGCGAACGACAGAAACGAATCGGAACCGCCGACGTAGTTCTCGGAAAAATCCAGTGCCGTCGTCATGTCGAGGACCTGGCCCACCGTCGCATCGCCAAAACCACTGACCGCCAGCTCTGGCAGGTAGCGCGACACCGGCGCCGCCGCGTCGAGCTTGCCTTCGGCCACCAGCATCGCTGCCAGCGTGCCGATGACTGACTTCGTGACCGAGAATGCGATGTGGGGCCGCTCGGCCGAGAGCGCCCCGAAATACCGCTCGTAGACAATGCGCCCGCGATGGAGCACGACGATGCCATCGGTGTAGTTGGCCGCCAGTGAATCCGCCCAGGTGAGCGGCGTGGATCCGCCAAGAGGCGTGAAGGTGACCGCATCGAGGTCATCGCGTTCAGCGCGAACCAGCGGGGCCACGGGACCAGTTCCCCGCGATACTTCTGCCGATGCCATCACCTCGCGCCAGTGCGAGAAGCTCCAGCGCCATTGCGGAAAGCGATAGTGGCTGCCGTCGTCGAACCGGATCTGCTTGTCGGGTGGCGGCGGGTATCCCGCCATCCAGCCGAGCTTGACCGGATCGGTGTCTGCGGCGCTTGCGAATACCGTCGGCGCATCGGCGGCGTTGACCGCGAAACCTTGAGCCAGGGCGATCAGCATGATCGCCATTGGAGCAACGCCACTGAACCCAATTCCCGCTCGCCGGGAACCGGCACGAATTTCTGGATGCACGTTTACTTCCTGCCTTCGTTCCAGCACCGGGATCTGGCGATTCACCAGCTCAGCGCTCCTTCGACGACCGTCTGCGTCTGCCCGCCGATCCAGGCCTCGCCGGACTCATCCACATTGCAACAGTGTGCTGGCTCGGGCTGGCCCCAGACAAGGCCAGCCTGCCACCGCGGCGGCGCCGGCCGTGACGCTTGCCGCGCCGCGCCTTGACTAACGGGGCCAAAGACGTATTTTCGTCGGACCCTGCTGGCTGCACGGCGCCGGCAACCCTGCCCACGTACTCGCGGATGATTTCCGGCGCAGCCGCCGACGGTGACCCACATGCCTTCGCAACTCACCTGGTCCCTCATGCGCGCCTGCATTCGCGTCACCTTCCTCGGAGTGATCCTCAGCATGGGCACAGTTGCCGCCGCCGAACCGCGAGCCCGCGACCTCGGCATTCCGTTTCCGGGCTCCCCCGGGCCGCTCAATGCGATCACCGACGTCGCTGGCGTCGAAGTCGGCTACACGACGCTGGTCGCAGGTGAAGGCAAGCTCGAGGTCGGCAAAGGCCCGGTGCGCACTGGCGTGACCGCCGTGCTGCCGCGCGGCCGCAAAGACCTGAGCGGAGTCTTCGGCGCCTACGCGGTTGGCAATGGCAATGGCGAGATGACGGGAACGATCTGGATCGAAGAGTCCGGCATCGTCGGCACTCCGATACTGATCACGAACACGCACAGCGTGGGTGTCGTGCGCGATTCGGTGATCGCATGGATGCTGCAGAACGGTGGCACGGAGCAACTGTGGGGTCTGCCCGTGGTAGCGGAGACCTGGGACGGCTACCTCAACGACCTCAACGGCTTCCACGTGAGGCGCGAACACGTCTTTGCCGCGCTCGACGGTGCGCGCGCAGGCGCCATCGCCGAAGGCAATGTCGGCGGCGGCACAGGCATGCACACTTTTGAATTCAAAGGCGGCACGGGCACGTCGTCACGTCGCGTCCGGGTGCATGGTATTGCCGACTACACGGTCGGAGTCCTGGTGCAGTCCAACTTCGGCCGTCGTTCACAGCTGCAGGTGGCCGGCATCCCTATCGGCCGCGACTGGCCCGAAGACTCGCCGTTCACCAAGGAAAGCGGCCCCGTCAACGAACTCGGTTCGATCATCGTCGTCGTCGCGACAGACGCGCCGCTGCTGCCGACGCAACTCAAGCGCATCGCGCGGCGCGCTGCGATGGGAATCGCGCGTACCGGTGGCACGGCGGGCAACGGCTCGGGTGATATCTTCCTCGCGTTCTCCACGGCGAATTCGGCCGCAGCCACCGCGACGGAAAGCCTGCAGCAGGCTGCCTTCGTTCCGAACGACCGGCTCGACGGCCTGTTTGAAGCCACGGTGCTGGCCACTGAGGAGGCCATCGTCAACGCGCTGGTGGCGGCGCGAACCATGACGGGCATCGACGGCAATCGCCTCGTGGCGATCGATCACGCGCGACTGCAGGAAATGCTGCGGCGCCACGACCGACTCGTAACGGAGCGTAAACCCGAGCGCTGACGCGCGCGCCGGCCTGCTCGCTGCGCTGGCCTGGACCATCCAGACCGCGCATTGCACCGCGTCAAGTCACGTCGGCCCGCCTGGGGTATAATGAGCGACCGCGCGCTGCCTTTTGCTGTCGCGTCCGCACTGTCTCCCTACGGACCGCTGAGGCGCCCCACGACATGCAAGCCAGCACGCAAGCGAACACCTGGAACCGCAAGGCCCTGCTGTGTTCCTTCGAGACTTCCAGGACGCAGATCCTGCTGCCGGCCCTGGTGCTGCTGCTCGATATCGCATTTTTCAGTGCGGGAACCGCGATTGTCCTGCTGGCCGAGAGCCTGCTGCTGAAACTGCTCGGCTCGCTGGTCGTGTCGTTTGCGATCGTCCGGCTGTTTCTCGTCGGCCACGATGCCTGCCATGGCAGTTTCTTCTCGAGCGCGCGACTCAATGCTGTCTGCGGACGAATCGCGTTCCTGCCGTCGATGACCGCTTTCAGCCTGTGGGAGATGGGACACAACACGGCGCACCACGGCTTCAACAACCTCAAGGGCCGGGACCAGGTCTGGGCGCCCTACTCCAAGGTCGAATTCGATGCGCTGCCGGGTTACCGCCGGGCACTCGAGCGGCTGTATCGGTCAGGCCTCGGCTGGGGCGCGTATTACCTGTACGAGATGTGGTGGAAGAAGTTGTTCTTCGCCAGCAAGAAAGAAGTCGGCTCGAGCCGCCGCAAGTACAAGCTCGACAGCCTGCTCGTGACGGCGTTCGCCGCCGTCTGGGTCGGCATCGTCGTGTACGGCGCAGCTGCAACCGGGCAATCAGCCTCGTTGCTCGTTACGCTGGCGGTCATCTTCCCGTTCCTGCTGTGGAACGGCGTGATCGGCTTCGTGGTGTATCTCCATCACACGAACCCGGGCATCGCCTGGTTCCAGAACCGCCAGGAATGGCAACGCAACCGTGCCTACCTCACCTCCACTGCCTGCGTGCGCTTCCCGTGGGGCATCGACCGCCTCATGCACAACATCATGGAACACAACGCGCATCACCTGAACCCGGGAATCCCGATGTTCATGCTGCGGGCAGCCCAGCAGGTGCTGCGCGACAAGTTCCCGGATCTTTGCGATTACCGCATCAACCGGCGCACGTACATGGACGTCGTGCGACGCTGCAAGTTGTACGATTTCGCCAGTCACCAGTGGCTGGACTTCGACGGCAAGGTGACCGCCCGCGTGACGCTGGCGAACGCGGCCGCCTGAAGCCGCTACCGGCCGGGCCACAGAGCACCGGCCGTCATTACTAGAAGGGATCCCCATGCTCGATGCACACACCGTCCAGGGCAGCCATGGGGACGTCTTCGCGTACCTGCAAGGCAACCTGGACGCAGCTGCCTCCCACTGCCACGTGCCGTGCGATGCCGGTCCCGACAGCCTCGTCTTCGTCAGCGATCAGGCGCAGCTCGCGACCGCGCGGGAACGCGGAGCCGCCATTCTCGTCGTGCAGCGCGACATTGCCGATCAGCTGGTCGCAGTGGAAACCGGCTTTGGCTGCTGCTTCTCCGTCAAGGCCATGCCGATGGGCATGGCGGTGCTGCTCAAGCATTTCGACCGTAAGCGCGAGCGGTTCGCCCAATGGGGCGAGCGTCATCCCACGGCCATCGTCCACGCGTCGGCCTCGATCGGGGCGGACGTCCTCCTGGGTCCGTACTGCGTGATCGGCGCCAACGCCGTCATCGGCGAAGGCTGCTGCATCGGGTCGCACACCGTCGTCGAGAACGACGTGCGCCTCGGCCCGAACACCCTGCTGCACCCGCACGTCTTCGTCGGCGCCGGATGCGAACTCGGGCGCGACTGCGAGGTGCATCCGCACAGCAGCGTCGGCAGCGACGGTTTTGGCTATGCGGTTGGGGCGAGCCGGCGGCCGCAGAAGCTGTCGCACCTGGGCAACGTGTGCATCGGCGACGAGGTCGAGATCGGCAGCAATTGCGCGATCGATCGCGCGACGCTGTCGTCCACCCATATCCGCTCGGGCACGAAACTGGACAACCTCTGCCACATCGCGCACAACTGCGACCTGGGCGAAGACGGGTTCTACACCGCCGGCTTCATGATGGCCGGCTCGACGACGATCGGAAAACGTTTCATGACTGGCGGCAACAGCGTGGTGTCGGCGCACCTCAAGCTGGCAGACGACGTCGTGCTGGCAGGGCGTTCGACGGTGACCAGCGACGTGCCCGATCCGGGACACTATGGCGGCTATCCGCTGCAGCCGTTGAAGGACTTCATGCGGACTCTCGCCGCACTGGGCCAGCTCACCGAAATCCGCAGGAACCTCAATCGGGTGCTCAAGCACCTGCAGCTGCCGGAACGACCGTAACGCGTTCATGCCGTCGGTACCCAGGCAACTGACGACATGAATGGCGATTACTCCGATGCATTGGTCGTGTTCGGCATCACGGGCGACCTTGCTTTCAAGAAGATCCTGCCCGCGCTCGAGAATCTCGAACGACGCGGACGATTGCCGGAGATCGTCGTCGGCGTCGCGCGAGGCGGAGTCACGCGGGAGGCATTGACCGCCCGGCTGCGGGAAAGCCTGGCGCAGCACGGTGACGGTACCGACCCGGAAGCGTTGCGACGCCTTGCAGCCAGGCTGCAACTCATCGACGGCGACTACCGCGACGACTCCACCTTCGTCGCGTTGCGCAAAGCACTCGACGGCGCCCGGCGTCCCTGCCACTACCTGGCCATTCCGCCGAGCCTGTTCGCGGCGGTCGCCGCGAAGCTGGGCAGCTCCGGTTGCGCAACGAACGCCCGCGTCGTCGTCGAGAAGCCACTGGGGCGCGATCTCTCGAGCGCGCAGACGATCAACCGCGCGTTGCAACAGGTCGTCGACGAGAAATCGATTTATCGCATCGATCACTTTCTCGGCAAGGAAGCCGTGCAGAACCTCCTGTACTTCCGGTTTGCCAATTCCATCGTCGAGCCGCTCTGGAACCGCACGCACATCGAGCACGTGCAGATCACCATGGCCGAGAAATTCGGCATCGAGGGCCGTGGCCGGCTGTACGAGGAACTCGGCGCGGTGCGGGACGTCGTGCAGAACCACCTGCTGCAGGTCCTCGCGATCCTGGCGATGGAACCGCCGGTCGGCACCAGCCCCGAAGCGATGCGCGACGAGAAGATGAAGGTATTGCGCGCGATCCGGCACCCGGATCGTCGTGACATCGTGCGGGGCCAGTACGAGGGGTATCGCAGCGAAGAGGGCGTCAGTCCCAACTCGGATGCCGAAACGTACGCGGCGCTGCGCTTCGAGGTCGACTCGTGGCGCTGGGCCGACGTGCCATTTTTCATCCGGACCGGGAAGCGGATGCCCGTGACAGCGACCGAGGTGATGGCGACGTTTCGACGTCCGCCACAGCGACTGTTCGATGAAACACTGCCGCCACGCGCGAATTACCTGCGGTTCCGGCTCGGACCGGACCGAATTGCAATTGCGCTCGGTGTCCGCACCAAGGATGCCGGCGAAGCCATGGTGGGCGTTGAGACCGAACTCTATGCCTGCAATTCGCGGACTGACGAGATGACGCCATACGAGCGACTGCTGGGTGATGCAATGCGTGGCGACGCGACGTTGTTCGCGCGCCAGGATTCCGTCGAGGTGGCCTGGGACATCGTGGATCGACTGCTGGCCAGCGGTCCCCAGGCTGAACGGTATGCTTCGGGCAGCTGGGGACCGGACGCCGCTGCACGCATGGTCGAGCGCTTCGGTGGCTGGTACGACCCGCCATCGGTTTCAACTTCGACACCCTGCGGCTGATCAGACGGCACCCCGGCACCGGGCGTCCCGACGGCCTCACCCGTTACTTCGTCTTCACCGCGTGCCCACCAAAAGCCTGGCGCATGCGTGCCAGCAACCGGTTGGTGAAATCATCCTTGCCCTGGCTCGCGAAGCGCTCCATCAACGAGAGCGTCATGACGGGCGTCGGCACACCGAGTTCGATGGACTCGATGGCCGTCCAGCGGCCTTCCCCCGAATCCGCAACGAATGGCACCGTCGACTCGAGTGTCGCGTCGTGCGCCAGGAACTCGGCCGTGAGGTCCAGCAGCCACGACCGGATCACCGTGCCGTGTCGCCAGGCTTCCGTGATCTGCGGCAGGTCGAGAGCAAACTCGCTCTTGGCGCGCATCAACGCCAGTCCCTCGGCGTAGGCCTGCATCATTCCGTATTCGATGCCGTTGTGGACCATCTTGGTAAAGTGCCCGGCACCGGCCGGTCCGCAATGCACCCAGCCGCGGTCTTCCGCCGGGGCCAGTACACGCAGCACGGGTTCGATCGTGCGCACGGCCGCAGCGTCACCGCCCACCATCAGGCCATAACCGTTCTCCAGGCCCCAAACGCCTCCCGACACTCCGGCATCGACGAACGACAAGCCGTGCGCGGCAAGTGCTGTCGCATGCCGCTGGCTGTCTTTGTACATCGCGTTGGCACCATCGATGACGACATCGCCAGGCGACAACAGCGGCACCAGCCGGGCCAGCGTTTCATCCGTGGGCGCGCCGGCGGGCAGCATCAGCCAGACGATTTTCGGCGATGGCAGGTTCGCCACGAGTTCTTCCAGCGTGACGACCGCAACCAGGCGCGGCTCGCCGGCCACTGCTGCACGGGCCTCGGCCGCGCGGTCCCAGGCAATCACCACGTGGCCAGCACGCGCTATGCGACGGCTCATGTTGCCGCCCATCCGACCGAGCCCGATCATTCCCAGCGTGAGGTTCATCGCGTTCCGATCCATTGCAGCCCGGCAGGGGCGATCGATGGTCGCGCGATGCCGGGACGCGCACAAGGGCGGGCGGCCCCGGGGCGCTCGCCGACCTGCGAACCTGATGATCGCGATTCCCAGGGACCGGAAAGCACGGGACAGGCCTGGTCCGAGCGGCTAGTCTTGACGGACGCTGGCGGCACCGCGGACGGGCCATGGATATCGATGCACTGACACTCGCGCGGCTGCAGTTCGCCTTTACGATTACCTTCCACATCGTCTTCCCGGCGATCTCGATCGGGTTGGCCAGCTACCTCGCCGTGCTCGAAGGTCTCTGGTTCTTTACTGGCCGCACGGTCTTCCTCGACCTCTTCAATTACTGGAAGAAGATCTTCGCAGTAGCGTTCGGCATGGGCGTCGTGTCGGGCATCGTCATGAGCTACCAGTTCGGCACCAACTGGAGCGTGTTCTCCGACAAGGCCGGCCCGGTCATCGGACCCTTGATGGGTTACGAGGTACTCACCGCTTTCTTCCTGGAAGCGGGATTCCTCGGCGTCATGCTGTTCGGCCTGTCGCGCGTGGGGCCGCGACTGCACTTCCTGGCGACGCTGATGGTCGCGCTCGGCACGTTCATTTCCGCGTTCTGGATCCTGTCGGTCAACAGCTGGATGCAGACGCCGGCCGGCTACGCGATCAACGAGGTCGGCCAGTTCGTTCCGGTGGACTGGGTCGCAGTCGTCTTCAACCCGTCGTTTCCCTACCGGCTCGTGCACATGCTCCTGGCCGCGTACCTCAGCACGGCGTTCATCGTCGGTGGCACGGGCGCGCTGCATCTGTTGCGCGATGCGACCCTGCCGGCCTCGCGCATCATGTTCTCGATGGCGATGTGGATGGCCGCGATTGTCGCGCCGCTGCAGATCGTCGCCGGCGACTTTCACGGGCTCAACACGCTGGAGCACCAGCCGGCCAAAGTTGCGGCAATGGAAGGTCACTTCGAGACTCGCGCGGGCGCGCCGCTCATCCTGTTCGGCTGGCCCGACATGGAGCAGGAGCGGACACGGCACGCGGTCGAGGTGCCGAAGCTTGGCAGCCTGATCCTCACCCACGACTGGAACGGCACTGTGCGCGGGCTCAAGGAATGGCCGCGCGAGGATCGCCCGAATGCGACGATCGTGTTCTGGAGCTTCCGCGTGATGGTCGGGGCCGGACTCGCGATGCTCGCGGTCGGCGTGTGGAGCCTGGCGCTGCGGGCGCGACGGCGCCTGTACGACGAGCCGTGGCTGCTGCGCGCGTCAGTCGCCTTGAGCCCCATCGGCATCGTCGCCGTGATTGCGGGCTGGATCACCACCGAGGTCGGCCGACAGCCTTACACCGTGTACGGGTTGCTGCGAACCGCGGAGAGCGCATCGTCGATCGACGCCGCGGCAGTGGGTGCTTCGCTCGCCGCATTTGCAATCGTGTACTTCACGGTCTTCGGTGCCGGTGCGTTCTACATGCTGCGCCTGATGCGCAAGGCACCGGAGTCTACCGAGCCGGAATTTGCACCCTCCCACCCGATGCATGCGAGCGGCCTCATGCCCGGACCGGTCATGCGCAAAGTGCCGCGCGCATGATGCACCTCGATCTCGCGCTGATCTGGGCCGGACTCATCGCCTTCGCGGTGCTCGCTTACGTCGTGCTGGACGGTTTCGACCTCGGCGTCGGCATCCTGTTTCCCTTCATGCCCGGGGAGATGCAGCGCGACGAGATGATGAACTCGGTCGCGCCGGTGTGGGACGGCAACGAGACATGGCTCGTGCTCGGAGGCGGTGCCTTGTTCGCGGCCTTTCCGCTGGCCTACGCGATCATCATGCCAGCGCTGTATGCGCCCGTGATCGCCCTGCTGCTTGGGCTCGTCTTTCGCGGCGTGGCTTTCGAGTTTCGCTGGAAGACACAGCGCGGCAAGTTCCTGTGGGATGGCGCATTCACCGCCGGATCGACGCTGGCCGCGTTCGCCCAGGGAGTCGCGCTCGGCGCGCTGGTGCAGGGAATCCCGGTGGCGGGCCGCGCTTATGCCGGTGGCTGGTGGGACTGGCTCACGCCTTTCAGCGTGCTTACCGGCGTGTCGCTCGTGGCTGGCTATGCGCTGCTCGGTGCCACCTGGCTCATCTACAAGACGCAGGGTCCCACCCAGCAGCGGGCGTATCGGTTCGCCAGCCTTGCCGGCGGCGCGACGTTGGCCGCCATCGGGCTCGTCAGCCTGTGGACCCCCTTCCTCAGTGACGTGTTCATGCAGCGCTGGTTCTCGTGGCCGCGGATACTGTTCGTGGCGCCGGTTCCGGCCCTTGTCGGTCTCGCCGGGTACATGCTGTTCAATGGGCTGCGACGGCGGCAAGAGCTGAGTCCCTTCCTCGCATCGCTGGCGCTGTTCGTCCTGTGCTTCGTCGGACTCCTGATCAGTTTCTTTCCGTACCTGGTGCCGACATCGGTCACGCTGTGGGAAGCGGCTGCGCCGCCGTCGAGCCTCGGGTTCCTGCTCGCGGGCGCCGCCTTCCTGATCCCGGTCATCCTCGTGTACACCGCGTACTCGTACTGGGTGTTCCGCGGCAAGATCGAACAAGGCGGCGGCGGTTACCACTGACGATGGCGCCCAGACGCTGGCAACGCTTGCTCTGGTTTGTCGTGATCTGGGCTGGCAGCGTGACGGCACTCGGCGCTGTGACGTGGGCGATCCGGTGGGCCATGGGTCTAAAATAGCGGCCTGAAACGGAGAACGACAAATGAACGGCGCCCAGTCCCTGCTGCAGACCCTGGTCAATTGCGAAGTCGAAGTCTGCTTCGGCAACCCCGGTACTTCGGAGATGCATTTCGTCGCCGCGCTCGACTCGGTGCCGCAGATGCGATCCGTGCTGTGCCTGTTCGAAGGCGTGGTGACCGGCGCAGCCGACGGCTACGGGCGCGTCGCCGGCAAACCAGCCGCCACGCTGCTGCACCTGGGGCCTGGCCTTGCCAACGGCCTCGCGAACCTGCACAACGCGCGTCGCGCCAGCACGCCGCTCGTGAACATCGTCGGCGACCACGCCACGTATCACCTGCAGTACGACGCACCGCTGACGTCCGACATCGTCGGTTTCGCGCGCCCGGTGTCTTCGTGGATCCACGAATCGAAGAGCGCTGACGGCGTCGCGTCGGATGCTGCGCGGGCGGTCCAGGCTGCTCGCTCGGCGCCCGGTTGCGTGGCCACGCTGATTCTCCCGGCCGACACCGCCTGGAACGACGCCCAGCGTGCCGAGCAGAAGCTGCCGGACATGGTTGCTGCGCCGGTCAGCGCGAATGCCATCGATGCGGCCGCCAGGCTGCTGTCGAACGGCAGGAAGACCGCGCTGCTGTTACGCGGTGCATCGCTCTACGGCGCGGGCCTCGAGGCCGCCGGCCGTGTGCAGGCGAAGACGGGCGCACGATTGCTCTGCGACACGTTCGCGCCGCACGCCGAACTTGGCGCAGGCCGCGTTCCGGTCGAGCGCATTCCCTACTTCGCGGAACAGATCGTCGACTTCCTGAAGGATTTCGAGCAGATTATTCTCGTCGGCGCCAAGCCGCCGGTGTCCTTCTTCGCATATCCCGGCAAGCCGAGCTGGTGCGTGCCCGAGGGTTCGCACCTCAGTTACCTTGCTCACGCGCACCAGGACTGTGCCCAGGCTCTCGCGGCGGTGGCCGACACACTCGGCGCCCCGGCGCGTTCACCTGTGCGAATTCCGCTGCAACTGCCGGAACTGCCGAACGGCCCGCTGACCGCTCTCGGCGTCGCACAGGTGATTGCCGCAATGACCCCCGAAAACGTCATTTTCGCCGATGAATCTGCGACCGCTTCTTTTTCGCTGCTCACCACGATGGCGCGGGCCCGGCCACACACGCACCTGCCACTGACCGGCGGTTCGATCGGTCAGGGCCTGCCGCTCGCCGTCGGCGCGGCCATCGCTGCACCGGACCGCAAGGTGATCTGCCCGCATGGCGACGGCGGCGCGGCGTATACGATGCAGGCGCTCTGGACGATGGCGCGTGAAAAGCTCGACGTCGTGGTCGTGATCTACGCCAACCACTCGTACGCGATCCTCAACATCGAACTCGGGCGCGTCGGCGCGACCGGCAGTGGTCCGGTCGCGATGTCGATGCTCGACCTGCACAACCCGGAAATGAACTGGACGAAGATTGCCGAAGGCCTCGGCGTCGAGGCCAGCCGCGCGACGACGTGCGAGGAATTCGCGGCGCAGTACTCTTCGGCGCTCAAGCAGCGCGGTCCACGCTTGATCGAGGCGATGATCTGATACGAATACGCGTCAGGTCCGCCGCAGCATCAGGACGTTGCCGCCCACGGCCAGCGCCGCGCCCACGAACGTAAGGGCGTCCGGCTGGAATCCCTCGAAGGCCATCGACACCACCAACGCCAGGAGCGGCGTCATGACGCCGATAGTGCCCGTGGGACCCGGTCCGATGCGCTCCTGCAGCGTGAGAAAGCAAGCGAACGTCAGCACCGACCCGGCCAGGGCGAGGTAGAACAAGGCCAGCCACCACGATGCGATGGCCGGGGGAACAAAGCTCTGGCCCTGCATCAATGCAAGTAACGCAGCCGCGGCGGCCCCGTAGAGCATGCCGAAACCGAGCGCCGGCCAGAACGGCAGGCCGCGAGCACGGTTGCGACTTGCCGTCAGGCTCCCAACCGTGGACAGCAAGACGGAACCTACGGTAAACAGCGCTCCAAGCAGCGTGTTCCGATCGCCGGTGGCCTTGCCGAACTCAGGCCAGAAGATCAACGCAACGCCGGCGATGCCGAGCAAGCCGCCGAGGATGAAGCGCGGCCGCAGGTTGACGCCGAACAGCGCGCGAGCACCGAGACCCGCCACGAGCGGAGACGCCGAGTAGCCCACTGCCACCAGCCCCGACACCAGGTGTTGCTCCGCGTGGTAGACGCAGACGTACGAAACGCCGTACATGAAGCCACCCTGCAGCGCGAACACCGCGTGCTGGGTCGGACTGAAGCGCAGGTTCTCGTGTCGCAAGGCGCACAAGACGAGGATCACCGTTCCGGCCAGCGCGAAGCGCATGGCCACGCCGACCTCGGGCGCGACGTGCCCGATCTGGAACGTGATCGCAAACCAGGTCGTGCCCCACGTGAGCACGCAGATCGCAAACAGCTGCCAGTTCCTGAGCCGGTGCATCGTGCTAAATACGCTGCTGGGAACGCACCGGCATGGAGCGAAGTCTAGCGAATAACGACAAAACAGTCGGCATGCTGCTTTGCAGCATTCCTGTCCGGTTTGGCGTATACTGCGGGCCGCTGTTCAGCATTGACGGTTCGCCGCCTTCACGGCGCCGTCTCGAATCGGGCCTTCGTGCCTGTCGCCTGAATCCCGTCGTTTACCCAACGCATCGCCGGCTGCCCGGAGAATATCTTGTCCACTTTCGTCGTTCTGTTCGGTATCACCGCCCTGGTGGCCACGGCCCTGCTGTTTGTCCTGCAGATGTTCGAGGATTTTCGCAATGCTTGACTGGATGCTCGACACGCGTCGTCGTTTCGGCTTCGAGCGCACGGTGCAGGAACGCTCGTGCACTGCCGCAAGTGGAGACTGGACGACGCGAGCCAGCAGCGGCCAGGTTCGGGCCTCGGGCCTCGAAGAGGGCTCGACCCGTCGCGGCCGGGTGCGTTCGCTGGCCGTGTGGAATACCGGCTGGCATCGTGCCGTGCACGACTTCGCCCGGGACCGGAATACGCCGTGAAGCAGTGAATGGAGTACGCCCGATCAGGTCGTGCCTGACCGACTTGGTTGCCGGCGATCTGCGGCTGCGGAGTGTTCAGCCGCCCGCGATCAACGCATCGGGAATCTCGTAACGCTCGCTCTCGCCCAGCCTCACGATGGTGACCTCGCCCCTGCGTTCGGACGTCAGCGTATCCATGGAACGCGCATTCGATGCCGTGGGCATGCCTTTCACGAACAGGATGCTGCGCTTCTCGACACTGCCGTGAATGTCGAGCGTGGCTGTACCATCGAAGCCGCGGCGGATCACGAACGCATCGCACTCGCGCGGCGAAGTTTCGAATGCGGGCACGCATTTGATCTTCGCGGATGCGTGGTACGAGGTCCCCGGGATCAGTGCGTCACTGGAGGCTGCAGTCGGCGCGAGCGCCTGTCCGCTGACGCCAACAGTGAGCGTGTAATCGCTGCTCTCGCCGCGCCGCGCCGCCGGACGCATCAGGTAGACACGCACTGTGTAGTCTCCATCCGCCGGCAGCACACCCGAGTAGTTCTCGCCGTTGTCGCCCACGAACATCGCGCTGCCCTGCGAGGCGGGCGGCATCACATTGAAGTAATTCTGCGCATTGGACTTCCGCAGCTTGACCGACAGGGTTTGTCCCGCGGCGGCGCGCACGACGTAATCGACTGTTGCATCGCCCTTGAGCTGCCCCTTGATGTCGGCCGACGATGTTCCCTGGGCGAACTGCACCGCTTCCTGGCGGATCCCGGCATCGGCGACGGCAATGCCCGCCATGGAAGGAGCGAGAACGAGAATCAACGTTGCTGTGAGCCGACGAAACATCATGCCAATATCCCGCTGAAGCCAGTGAGAACCCAGTGGCCCAAAAATAGCATTCTTCGACCCGCTGCGTTAGTCGGGCCTGCCAATGCTCACAACATGCGATACCTGTCGCGAGCAATCGTGGCGGGTGATATTAAGGATGGTTACCGAGCGGGCGAACAGGACCGTCACCAGTAGATTTCGCGACACGAATTCCACGGACAGGTGCGACGGCCGCCGCACGCAGGCACGGCACAGGTAACATTGGCGATAGCTGGACGGGCCGGCCCGAACCAAGAACCCACCATGTCACTCTTCTCACGCCTGTTTGGTAAGTCACCGCCCGCGGCCGAGCCACCGGCAACCCGCGAACGTGTTGCCGGAAGTGAATCGCCACCCCCACCCGACCCTTCCATCCGCGCCAGGGAAGAGGAAGCGAGCCTGTCGCAGGCCATCGTCGCCGGTGACATGGCCGCGATCGGCAAGTGGGTACTCGATGGAAGCTCGACTCGAATCCGCCAGATGGCGGCACGACAATGTCACGGATCCGGACCAGTTGCGGGAACTGATCCCCGCCACGCGCCACGGGAAAGACAAGAAGGTCCATCGGATTCTCACCTCCCGGCGTGATGAGCTGCTCGCCGAGATCCGCAACACCCAGCAGCTGCAGTCGGATCTGGAAGAGGCTGCCACGGCCATCGCCCGGCACAGCGGGCGCCCGTACGACGCGTCTTACCCGACGACCCTCGCACAGCTCGAGGGCCGGTGGTGCACGCTCGCACCCCAGGCGCCGCCGGACCTGCGCAGCGAAGTGACGCAGCACCTGCAACGTGCGCACGAAGTCGTCGTCCATCACCGCCAGGCGCTCGAGGCGGAAACCGAGCGGCAGCGATCCGCCACCGTCGCCGCTGCAGAGGCGCAGCATCGGCGGGAACTCGAGGCGCAGGCGGCAGCAACAGCGGCCGCAGAGCAAGCTCGGATACGCGATGCCGAACGCGAGGCCCTGCGCGAGGCCGAACAGGCGCAACGTGCAGCAGACGAATCCAGGACACACGAAATCCTTGGGCTGCTGCGACAGGCACGAGCGGCGCTCGATCACGGCGGGACGGCACGCGCTGCCCGGCTCCGCGCCTCAATCACGGAAAAGCTGCCGGATGCCCCTGTCCTGCCTGCGTGGTTCGCACGGCAGCTGGAGCAGGTCGACTCGCAGCTTGCCGAGCTGCAGGACTGGAAGACTTTCCGGGTCGTGCCGAAGCGGGCCGAGCTGGTGCAGCAGATGCAGTCGCTCGTCGGCGCCGACCTGGCGCCCGAGGAACTCGCGCAGCAGATCCGTCAGTTGCGGGACGAATGGCGGACTCTCAACCGGGGCGCGGGTGAGGATCGCTCGGATGAACTGCAGCAGTTCCAGGATGCAGCAGACCGGGCCTACGAGCCCTGTCGCGAACACTTTGCCCGGCAAGCCGAGCTGCGCAAGGAGAACCAGGAACGACGCGAAGCACTCATCGAACGGCTGACGACCTTTGCTGCCGAGCAGGCGGGCGAGAACCCGAACTGGCGCTCGATCAACCAGGCCATCGTCGAGTCGCGGCGCGAGTGGCGTCAGCATGCGCCGGTGGACCAGGCGATCGTGAAGCCGCTGCAGGCACGTTTTCATGCGTTGGTCGGCGAGCTGCAGGCGCGCCTCGATGCGGAGTACGCTCGCAACGTGCAGACCAAGCGCGACTTGATCGCCCGTACCTCCGAGCTCCTCAGTCTCGAGGACACGCGCAAGGCCATCGACGAAACCATGAACCTGCAGCGGACCTGGAAGACCGTCGGCATCGTTCCGCGGAACCTGGACAACGTGCTGTGGGACGAGTTCAGGCAGCAGTGCGACGCCGTCTTCCAGCGCAGCTCTCAGGAATCGGCGGCGTACGCTGTCACCCTCGAAGCCAACCAGGCGCAGGCGACCGGCGTGTGCGACGAACTGGAGCGGATAGCCGGGCTGACCGACGAGTCGTTGCTGTCCGCCGTGCCGCAACTGGACGAGCTGTGCGCGAAATTCGAGTCGCTGGACCTGCCGCGAGCGTCCGCGCGTGCCTTGCAGCAACGGTTTTCACACGCGACCGATCGTTGTGCCGAAGCCGTCCGCAGGCATCGCGCGACGGCGGCGCGCCGTGGCTGGACCGATGGATTTACGGCTGCTGCCCGGATCCGCGCGTACTCACTCGCGACCGTGCAGGGTCGATCGCCAACCGAGTGTGAGGCGTTGCTGGCGTCGGCCGCGTCTGCGATCGCCGATCTCGCGCATGCTCCCAAGGCGATGCGCAGCATCCTCGAGCAACGGCTCGCAGCAGTCGCCGCCGGCAAGGTCAACCCAGACGTTGCCGCCAACGAGGCGGCGTTGCGACT
The DNA here is from genome assembly GCA_963748985.1 of uncultured Pseudomonadota bacterium. Lineage (GTDB taxonomy): Bacteria > Pseudomonadota > Gammaproteobacteria > Steroidobacterales > Steroidobacteraceae > RPQJ01. Next base: position 34,580 of record CAVVKQ010000002.1, on the reverse strand, counting down.
GCTGTGCATCCGCGCGGAATTGATCGCGGGTGCATCCACGCCGCCGGACGACCTGGAATTGCGGCGCGAATACCAGATGCGGCGACTCGTCGAAACGATGGGACATGGCGAACGCGTTACCCCGGCTGAACTCGACGATCTGGCCCTCGAGTGGATTGCGATCGGACCGGTCGAGCCAGCTGTCCACGACGCGTTGCTGGCCCGGTTCGAGCGCTGTCGCACCGCCAGCTGACCATCAGGATCGCCGCATGAACAGCACACCGAACATACTGGTCATCATGTACGATCAGTTGACCCCTGCGGCGCTCGGTTGCTATGGCAGCCGTGTCACGAAATCACCGCACATCGATCGTCTCGCCGCGGCAGGCGTGGTGTTCGACGCTGCATACAGCAATAGCCCGCTGTGCACACCTGCGCGGTACTGCATGATGACGGGGCAGCTGCCCTCATCCACCCGCGGCTACGACAACGCCGCCTATCTCGCCAGCACGATCCCGACGTTTGCGCACTACACCCGCGCAGCCGGTTACCGTACGGTGCTCTCCGGCAAGATGCATTTCGTCGGTCCCGACCAGCTGCATGGCTTCGAGGAGCGCCGCACGACGGACATCTATCCAGCGGACTTCGGCTGGACGCCGGACTGGCGCCAGCCCGACGTGCGCATCGACTGGTGGTATCACAACATGGAGAGCGTCGCGGGCGCCGGCGTGGCTGAAGTCACCAACCAGCTCCTGTTCGACGACGAGGTCGGCTTCCACGCCGTGCGCGCGCTGCACGATGCGGCCCGGGCCGATGATGGGCGACCGTTCCTGCACGTCGCCAGCTTCACGCACCCGCACGATCCATACGTGACGCGGCAGGAGTACTGGGACCGCTACGAAGGCGTCGATGTTCCGCTGCCTGAGGTGTCTGCCGCAGACGTAACAGCCGATCCGCATACGCTGCGTCTGCGCGCGGCGTGCGATATGAATCGCACGCCGGTCAACGATGACGACGTGCGGCGTGCGCGTCGCGCGTACCTGGGCAACGTCTCGTACGTCGATGACTGGACTGGCCGGCTCCTGCGCACGCTCGAGTCGCTCGGGCTGGCGGACGATACGGTCGTCATCCTGCTCGCCGATCACGGCGACATGCTGGGCGAGCGTGGGCTCTGGTACAAGATGAACTTCTTCGAGGGGTCCGCGCGCATCCCGCTGGTCGTGCACGCACCGGCCCGCTTCCGCGCGCGCCGCGTGTCGACTCCGGTCTCGCTGGTCGACGTGCTGCCGACCCTCATCGAGTTGTCGGGTGGTGTCGTGACCGACGCCGTCGCAACGCTGGCCGGCCGCTCACTGCTGCCGCTGTGCGAAGGCGGGCTGGAAGACCGAACCGTCGTCGGCGAGTACGCGGCCGAGGGCGCCTGCGCCCCGATCGTCATGTTGCGCCGGGGCGCATTGAAGTTTGTGCACTGCCCAGTCGACCCGGACCAGTTGTACGACCTCGCGGCGGACCCCAGGGAGCGTGTCAACCTGGCCGGCCACCCGGGGCAGGCCGCGACTGTCGTCGAATTCCGCGCCGAGGTCGCGCAGCGGTGGGACCTGGCGCGGTTGCATGAGGACGTACTGCGGGACCAGGCGCGTCGGCGGTTCGTGATGGAAGCATTGCGCACAGGCGTCCACACACCTTGGGAGTTCACGCCGCGGCGCGACGACTCGAACCAATACATGCGCAACCATCTCGATCTCAACGCTGTCGAGCGGAGCGCTCGCTGGCCGCGCTGAAGCCCACTGCGCGCCCTGCCAGCCGAACTCGATCAACCCGAAGTTCGGTCAGCGGATCTCCTCGAGCCAGTCAGGCCGGGAGGGTCAGCACCGGCGCGAAGCCGCCGCCGACGGTCCGGAAATTCGTCGTCTGTCCCCGGTACAAGCGCGCTGCTCGCAACCACGTTGCACCGTGCATGGCGTAGTTGCGGACATCGACGCGGAGATCGGCTTCCCCACCGTCTGCGGACTGGATGCGCCGAAACGATGTCGGGGCAATGGTCTGCGCAACGTAGCGATGCGCGAGGATGTGCTCGAACGTGGCTCGAGTGAGCTTCTCACCCCGATACGCGGCCTTGCTGCCAAAGCCATCGACTGGCTTGAAGAACAGGTGCTTCCGTCGCTTCCAGAGATCGTCGGCTGCGGCGGGTTCGACCACCTCCGTCGCCGGAATGGTCAGGCGCAGATGCGATCGATCATCAGCGTCGAGACCCGCCTGCTGCAGTAACTCTTCGTCTCCCAGCCATGCCAGCAGGCGCTTGTCTGCCCATCGCGCATGCGCGGCTGGATGCGGTGTGATCACCGCGAGACCCGACTCGTAGGCGCGTCGCAGGACCGAGTGCCGCTCGTCGGCCAGGTAGAAGTCGGTCACACGGTTGTAAATCAGGTCGATACGCTCGTCGGCGAAAAAGACCCCGTCGTCCCTCAGGGCAAGGCCCGTGACATCGGCAATCACGACGCGCCATCCAGCGCGTTCCAGCAATCGCTGATACAGGAGGAATTCAGGATAGAGATACTGGCTTTGCGGCTCATCGTCCACGATTGCGACGGTTCGCAGCGGCACTTCGCCGCGCACGCTTGCCCATTCCGCGGAAAAGCCATCCGTGATGCGCTGCCCGAGTTGAGTGATGTCAACGCTGGCGGCGGCCAGTACGGACAACGGTTCTGTAAGGCAGTCACACCCCGCCGTGGCGGCGCGCGCCAGCTCGAGACTGACGAGGAGGCCACCCGGGTTAGTGTTGATCTCGATGAGCTGCGGAGTCGGACCGCCGAGATGGAAGTCGAAGCCCAGGATACCGCCCGCGTTTGCCGGGGGGCGACGCGCCAGCGCGGGCGCGTTCCTCGCGATCTTCTGCTGATAGGGGCCGCTGGTGAGTGCGCGCGTGATGAGCCGGACGGTCCGGTCCATTGCGATTGCTTCGCCCGGAGCAAGAAACACAACGCTGCCCGAGACGAGTCCGGCCTGCAATTCGAGAAGGCTGGCTGCGTCGCCGAGATTGGCGCGGAGCTGGTCGCGCAATTTCGTCCGATCGACCCAGATGCACTGGCATGCTGCGTTCAGTTGCGCCGCCAGTGGCACTGTCGAGAATTCGAGGACTTGCTCGATCACTTTGTACCGCTGGTTTCGTAGCCCGCGTTCAGAACGGACGCTTCAGCGCGGTACATTGGCGCACCCGACACGGCACCGCGTGCGAGCAGGTCCCGGTAACGAGAGTTGCCCTCGAGTCCGACCCAGTTCCAGTCGTGTCGGGCCCACCACGCGTGGCGCCAGCCGCGCATCACCGCCTCCTCGAGGGTTTCGAGCGCCCGCTCCGTTTCACCCATGACGGCATGCGCACTCGCAATCAGGTAGACGGCATCAGCGTTCACGATGCCGTCCGCGCGTAATTCCTCGGCTCGCACGACGAGCGCATGCAGGGCGTCCCTCCCGCCTTCGTCACCGGCGAGGATACGCAAATGAGCGTAGTTCACCACGTGCGGCAGGCGCCAGACCCATTCGTCGTTGACCAGATCGTTGATCGCAGCACGGGGATCGGGTGGGTCCTCCGCGTACGCCTGCAGTGCCCCCGGCAGGTCATTGACTGCAATCCGCGCCTGCGCGCACTGGGCGGGAGCCCAGGCGGACACACAAGTATCGTTCGCGATCGACTCGAGCGCGTTGCGGTTCCCGCTCACGATGCGCAGGCCCACCACGAGGTCGGCTTCGAAGTGGTTGCCGGTGGGGTTGCAGCAGGCTGCCTCGACGACCTCGGTGGCGGCGTCGATCTGGCCGAGCTGTGCCAGGATGAGCCCCTTGCGTGAGAGATAGAACGCCCGCGTCGGCGCGCGTTCGATCGCACGGTCCAACCAGCGCAGCGCCTCCTCGAGCGAACCGCGCGATGCGTGCAAACGCGCCATGCCCGAATACGGGACCTGAAACTCCGGGTCGATCTCCATTGCTGCGGCGAAACGAGCCTCTGCTTCCGTCACATCGCCAAAACGCAGGGCGTCGAAACCGACATTGGTGTTGATGATCGGCGACAGCGGATCGAGCCGGAAGGCATCGCGCATGTGCGCGGCGGCTTCGCGGTATCGGCCCTCAGACGTCAGCACCAGGCCACGCCAGACGTATGCCATGGTGTAGCTCGCGTTCAGCCCGATGGCCTGCGCGAGCGACTGCTCGGCGGCTGCATAGTCACGCTGGTTCTGACGGATCAGACCCAACGAGGCGTGCGCCTCCGCAAGCGCGGGAGCAAGTTCCAGCGCCCGCAGGGCGGCAGGGAGGGCGTTCGCGATCGATTCGCCCATGGGTATGTTGCCGTAGTAGCCGGTGCTCGCCAGCGTGTACGCATCGGCCAGGCCCGAATAGGCCAATGCATAGCGTGGATCGCGTTCGATCGCCTGCCGGAAGTAGTCCATCGCCCGCCGCAGCGACGCCTCGGTGCGCTTGTGGAAGTGGTGGCGTCCGAGGAGGTACAGGTTGTAGGCATCGAAACTCTGGGTCGCTGGTTCGAGCCGCGGCCGCTCCGCGGCAGCCGCACGGGGCCTCACCGCGGCGATGACGGCGCACGCCACTTCGGTCTGCAGCTTGAAGATGTCATCGAGCCGCCGCTCGAAGGTTTCCGACCAGACCTGGTAGCCGTCGACCGCGCTCACCAGCTGCACATCGATGCGCACGGTATCCGCTTGCTTGCGCACGCCACCCTCGAGCACCGAGGAAACGTTCAGGCGCCGGCCGATCTCGCGCACGTCGTCGTGTCGGCCTTTGAACGCAAACGACGAGCTGCGCGCAGCCACGCGCAATCCCTGGACCCGCGCCAGCTGGTTTCGGATCTCCTCCGCCAGGCCGTCCGAGAAATACTCGTTTGCCGCCTCGTTACTCAGGTTCGCAAACGGGAGCACAGCAATCGAGTCCTCGGGTGGGTCGGCCGTGGGGATGGTCAGTGCGGGTGTACGCTCGATGCCAGCGGGCGTCAGGTCGAACATCCAGGCGAGCACGGTGGCAACCGGCAGTCCGAGGACGAGGCCGGCGACGACGAAGCGCATGTAGTGCGAGGCATCGAATGCATCCAGGAGCAGGTCGAACGCCTGTGCCAGAACCCACGCGCCAGCAATGTAGTACAGCGCGGCACGCACCACGCGCCGCCGCCGCAGTTCCGCCCACAGATGCTTCGGATTGCGGTCACCCATCGCCCGCTACGCCCTGCTCCCCCGCTCCCGCAACCTTGCACGCCCGGCGCCTTCACTCGCGCAGGAACTCATCGCGCCGCCGCGACGACCAGCGTCGGATCGACTTCGGCCACCCAGGCGAGCATGCCGCCTTCGAGATTGACTGCCTGCGCCACCCCTCCACGCAAGGCGACGCTGCACGCAATGAGACTGCGCGCCCCGCTGCGACAGATGAACGCCGGCAGCCTGCCTGGCGGAATCTCATGCAATCTCTCGGCCAGCTCCGCCACGGGAATGTTCAAGGCGCCTGCAATGTGGCCGGTCGCGAATTCGCGAGGTTCGCGGACGTCGACGATGCAGGGTACCGACGACTCACGCCGCTCGTGCGAAAGCTCGCTACACAGCAAGGCCTGCAAATCCGCCGGTCGCAGCCGGCGAACGCGGTCCCGCAGGGTCGTCGCATCACACAGTCCGGATGACGGATCGGTTGGTGCGACGATGGTCGGGTGATCGCCGCAGACTGCACAATCGTGCCGGCGCTTGAAGCGGAACTCGCGCACCGTCAGGTCGAGCGCGTCGTACACGAGCAATCGCCCGCTGGCCGGACTGCCTGCACCCACGATCAGCTTGATCGCCTCCGTCGCCTGCATTGCGCCGACCACGCCCGGCAACACGCCAAGCACCCCGGCATCGGCACAGTTCGGCACGAAACCTTCCGGCACTTCCGGGTACAGGCAGCGATAGCAGGGTCCATGCCCCGGCAGGTACGTCATCAGCTGCCCTTCGAAGCGATGAATCGCGGCCGACACGAGCGGCTTGCGCAGCAGGACGCAAGCGTCGTTGACGATGTACCGCGTCGGAATACTATCGGTGCCGTCGAGGACGATGTCGTAACCGCGCAGCAGGTCCATGACCGTCGCGGCGCGCACCTCGAGGTCGTGGGCGCGCACATCGATGCAGGGATTGAGGGCAAGCAGGCGCTCGCGTGCCGCCTCGACCTTGGGACGCCCGACGCTCGCTGTGTCGAACAGCACCTGACGCTGCAGGTTCGATGCATCGACACGATCGTGATCAACCACGCCCAGCGTGCCGACACCAGACGCCGCCAGGTACAGCGCAGCCGGCGATCCGAGGCCGCCCGCACCGACGACCAGCACGCGCGCGGCCTGCAGCTTTTCCTGTCCCGAAACTCCGACTTCCTCGAGGCTCAGGTGTCGCTGGTAACGCTCGCGTTCGGCAGCGGACAGCGTCGTCACGTCAGCCTCCGCTGAGCGCGCAGATCAGGTGCAGCGTGTCGCCACGGCCGATCCGATGGTCGAGCTGTTCGACCGCGTCGGTGTTGACGTACAGGCGGATGTGGGGCCGGATGCGGTCCTGCTCGTCGATCATGCGAAAGCGCATGCCGGGGTAGCGCTGGTCGAGGTCGGCGAGTGCCTCACGCACCGTTGCACCTTGCGACTCGACGATCGACCGACCGTCCGTGTAGGAGCGAAGCGGACTGGCGACGCGGGTCGTGACGACTGTTCGCTCGCTGACGCTCACCCGCGCGCCCCTAGCCATTGCCCCACGTCACGGAGAACACCTGCGGCAGGTGTCGCGCGAGGCAGGCCCAGGACGACCCTTCGTTGCGGCTCGCCCAGATCTCACCGGAGGTCGTGCCGAAATACAGCCCGAGTTTCTTCACCTCGTCGTCTGCACACATCGCCTGGCGCAAAACGGTGAACCATCCCTGCTTGCGCGGCAGGCCACGATCGAGCCGGCGCCACGACTTGCCGCCGTTGGCCGTGGCATAGACAGCAGGCTTGCCGTCGACCGACGTGCGCGGCCACACCGTAGTGCCGTCCATCGGAAACACCCACGCCTTGTCCGGATCGGTCGGGTGCAACACGATGGGGAAGCCGATGTCGCCGATCCGGCGAGGCATCGCGTCGCCGATACGCGACCAGCGTTGACCCGGCCGGTCGAGACGATAGATGCCGCAGTGGTTCTGCTGATACAGCCGATCGGGCATCGTGGGATGCACTTCGATGCAGTGCGGATCATGGCCGTACTGCGGGTCTGGATCCGGCATGAAGTCCGCGGCACAGCCTCCATTGAGCGGCCTCCAGTCGGCGCCGGCATCGGTCGATTCGAAGACGCCGCCGCTCGACACACCGAGATAGAGATGCCGGGCATCGCGCGGATCCACGCGCACCGAATGCAGCAGCTGGCCGATAGGCGAACCTTGCCCGACGATCCACGTCGCATTCAGCGGATGATCGTTGAACCCGGCGACGGGTTGCCAGGTTGCACCCGCATCCTCGCTGCGGAAAAGTCCCGCCGGTGACGTGCCGGCGTACCACGTGCCGCGTTCGCCGGCATGTCCGGCGGTCAACCAGAACACCGCGTCGACCGCTTTGGGCGCCTCGCCTTCACCGCTCTTGCGGAACGCCGGCGGTTGACTCGCTTCCTTCCATGAACGCCCGCGGTCGTTCGAACGGAACACGGTCGGCCCCAGGTGACCGGTCTTCGCTGCCACGAGCACGACTTTCGGATCGCGCGGGTCCTGCACGACGTGATGAATGACGTGACCCAGGAACTGCGGTCCGACGACCTTCCAGTCGCGGCGACCCTCCTTGCCACGCAGGGCGAAAAGTCCCTTGCGCGTCCCCACCCAGAGTGTGTTTGCCATGAGCGGGAAGCTTGCAACTTTTCCGGGCAGCGTCAACAGCAAGTGGCTGCCCGTTCCCTAGCCCACCTCATTGTTGTGCAATATTTGTCTAGCTTCTTTTGACTTTTTTCTACGTGTTGTATAGTTTATGTATAACTTTAGTGTAACCCGATCACCCCACCAATGCCCACCCGGGAACAGTTTCCGATACGCACCGTATCTGCCCTGACCGGCGTCAGTACCGGCACGCTGCGCGCCTGGGAGCGCCGTTATGGCTTGCTGCGCCCGGTGCGCACCCCGTCCGGTCATCGGCTCTACACGCACGCGAACGTCGAGGAGGTCAGGCGGGTGCTGGCGCTCGTCGAACGGGGCATCCCAGTGAGTCGCGTGCGCCAGGTCCTCGACGACGAGACCGCCTCGCGCTCACCGGACGCCACGGGCAACCCCTGGACCGATTACCAGGACCGCATGGCGGCCGCGATCGCTGGCCTGGACGAACAAAACCTCGACGACGTCTACGACGAAGCGCTGTCGCTGCATTCCATCGAGAACGTGACCCGCCGCGTCGTACTGCCGCTGCTTGAGAGGCTCGGTGCGCGCTGGGAAGAGATCGACGGCGCGATCGCCGAGGAGCACTTCTTCGCCACCTACCTGCGCAGCAAGCTCGGCGCGCGCCTGCAATACCGCATGCGATACGCGTCTGGCCCCCGGTTCGTCATCGCCTGCGCACCGGGTGAGCAGCACGAGGTGGGGTTGCTGCTCTTCGCGCTCGAGGCGCGCAACGCCGGATTCCGGCCGGTGCTGCTCGGCGCGGACACGCCCTTCGCCGACATGGCCATCGCCCTGCGCCGCTCGGGCGGCAACGGCATCGTGATCTCCTCCTCCGTGGATCCGCACGACGGCGTTCTCGAGCGCGACCTGCGCGAACTCGTGTCGTCGGTCGCGGTGCCGGTCTTCGTCGGCGGCGCAACCTCGGTGCGGCACCGCCGCGCCATCACCACCGCCGGCGCGATCCCGCTTGGCATGGACCTGGAGGACGGCGTGCGCCTCCTCGCAAGCACTCTTTCTTCCGAGGAGCACGCCACATGAGCCAGGCCACCCGCCGCGCCATCGACTGGGTCGAACAAGGTTTCGTCCCGGACGCCGTCGTGCGCGCCGGAATCCGCCGGCTCTGCGAGCAGCGCCTGCGCGAGATCGCGGCCGGCGACTGCGAGCGCGCCGCGGACGCGACCGAAACCTTCGTCGCGGCCATGGACGTGGCCGAACTCGCGCCCGTGCCGCAACTCGCGAACGAGCAGCACTACGAAGTGCCCGCGCGCTTCTTCGATCTCGCGCTGGGACCGAACCTCAAGTACTCCAGTGCCTGGTGGCCGCAAGGTACGCAGACGCTCGAGGCGGCCGAGGCCCGCGCACTTGCGGCAACGTGCGATCACGCCGGACTGGCGAACGGCCAGGAGATCCTCGAGCTCGGCTGTGGCTGGGGCTCGCTCACGCTGTGGATGGCAGCGCATTACCGCGGCAGTCGCATTACGGCCGTGTCGAATTCGTCCTCGCAACGCGCCTGGATCGAATCCGAGGCGCGCCAACGCAACCTGACGAACGTCCAGGTGATCACGGCCGACATGAACCTGTTCGCCGCACCCGGCCGCTACGATCGCATCGTGTCGGTCGAGATGTTCGAGCACATGCGAAATTGGCGCACGCTCTTCAGTCGCGCGCACGACTGGCTCGTGCCCGGTGGACGGTTCCTCATGCACGTGTTCTGCCATCGCTCGACGCCGTACGCGTTCGTGGATGGCGGGCCGTCCGACTGGATGAGCCGTCACTTCTTCTCCGGCGGCATGATGCCGAGTGACGACCTCGCCCTGCACTTCCAGGACCGTCTGCGCATCCTCGCCCGCTGGCGCTGGGACGGCACGCATTACGAACGCACGGCGAACGCCTGGCTTGCGAACCTGGACGCGCGGCGTGCGGCCGTGCTCGATGTGCTCGCTGCAACGTACGGGCAGGCCGCGCCGCAGTGGCTGCAGCGCTGGCGCGTGTTCTTCATGGCCTGCGCCGAGCTCTTCGGCTACCGCGACGGCCAGGAGTGGTGGGTGAGCCACTACCTGTTCGAGCGCCCCGCGACGGAGGCCGCCGGGTGATGAAAACCTCGACCTTGCTCGCGCCGCTGTGCGGCTTCGCGGTGCTCGCCACGCTGCTGGTCCTGGCCCCGACCGCCTTCTCGAGCCCTGCAGCGCCGGCTGCAAGCGACGAGTGGAATTTCCGCGTGCTGCTCGACGGCAAGGAAGTCGGCTGGCACCGCTACGTCGTGCGCGGGGACGGCGCGTCGACCGAGGTGGAGAGCCGCGCGCAGTTCGATGTGCGGTTCCTGCTGCTTAACGCCTACAGCTACCGGCACACCGCACGCGAGCGCTGGCGCGGCGCCTGCCTCGACGAACTCGAGTCCCGAACCGAGACCAATGGCCGAGTCGAGGAAGTGGCCGCGGTGGCGTACGACGACGCCGTGGTGGTGGACGGTCCGTCCGGGGACGCACGCCTGCCGGGCTGCGTCATGAGCTTTGCGTACTGGGACCCTCGCATCCTGCGCGCGACCCGTCTCCTCAACTCGCAGACGGGCGAGTTGCTGCCGGTAAGCGTCGCGGAACGTGGGACGGAGCGGGTCAGCGTCGCAGGACGCACCGTCGCGGCGACTCGCCATCGGTTGTCGGCCCCCAACCTGCAGATCGATCTCTGGTATGCCGACGGCCGCTGGGTCGCCCTCGAGGCGCCGACGCCGGGCGGTCGGACACTGCGTTACGAACTCTGATGAGCGTTCATTCCATGCTTCACAGACAGATTCTCGCCGCGGTCGCCGCCCTCGCCGTTGCCGGCTGCAGCAGCGTGCCGCGACCGCCGGTACCCGTCGTACAACACGTCGATCTCCAGCGGTTCATGGGCGACTGGTACGTGATCGCGTCCATTCCCACGTACATCGAGCGGGACGCCTGGAACGCGATCGAGTCCTACAAGCTCGATCCCGACGGCACCATTGCCACGACGTTCACGTTCAACTCAGGCGACTTCGACGGGCCCGAGCGACTCTATACACCGCGCGGATTCGTGGTGGACCGGACCTCCAACGCGGTGTGGGGAATGCAGTTCGTATGGCCGATCAAGGCCGACTACCGCATCTCATACCTGTCCGGCGACTACAGCCAGACCGTGATCGCCCGCGAGGCGCGCGATTACGTCTGGATCATGGCGCGCTCACCACAGCTGAGCGAGGCCGAATACGCGCGTCTCACAGACTTCGTCGCTGCCATGGGCTACGACTTGTCGAAGCTGCGCAAGGTACCGCAACGCTGGCCGGAATCAGCACAGGCTCGCGGAGCCAGGCCGTGACCACCCGCCTCGCCGTCGCGCTGCGCCGCTGGGTCGACAGCTCAGCCGAGGGCGACCAGCTGCGCGGTGATCCGCGCGGCATCGACTGGCCACGGGTCGTCCCGTTCGTCGCGCTGCATCTCGGCTGCCTCGGCGCGATCTGGACCGGCTGGAGCCCGTTTGCAGCGGGCCTCGCCGTCGTCCTCTTCGCAGTGCGCATGTTCGCGATCACCGCCTTTTACCACCGCTACTTCTCGCATCGCGCGTTCCGCACGTCGCGCGGCTGGCAGTTCGTGTTTGCCGTGCTCGGCGCCTCTGCAGTGCAGCGCGGACCACTGTGGTGGGCCGCGCACCATCGCCATCACCACGTGCACTCCGACTGGCCGGAAGATGTCCACTCGGCCCGGCAGGAAGGCTTCCTTCGCAGCCACATGGGCTGGTTCCTGGCACGCGAGAACTTCGCCACGCGCATGCGCCTGGTCCGCGACCTCGCGCGCTATCCGGAACTCCGCTGGCTCGACCGCTACGACGTGGCCGTGCCGGCCGCGCTCTTCGTGGCGCTGTGGGCGCTCGGCGCATGGCTCGAGGCCGCCCACCCGTCGCTGGGCACCAGTGCCTGGCAGCTCGTCGTGTGGGGCTTCTGCATCTCGACCGTCGTGCTGTTCCACTCGACTTTCGTCATCAACTCGCTGGCGCACTGCTGGGGCACGCGACGCTACGAGACGGACGATGACTCACGCAACAATCCCTTGCTGGCACTCGTCACCTTCGGCGAGGGCTGGCACAACAATCACCATCGCTACCCCGGGGCCGCGCGCCAGGGCTTCTACTGGTGGGAACTCGACCTGAGCTGGTACGGCCTGCGCCTGCTCGCCGCTCTCGGCATCGTGCGTGACCTGCGGCCGGTGCCCCTGTCGATTCTCGAGGCCGGACGCCGCCGCCGGCGGAGGCAGCCGTGAAGGTTGCGGTCGTCGGTGCCGGCATCGCGGGCAACGTCGCGGCACGCGAACTCCACCGTGAGCACGACGTCACGGTGTTCGAGGCAGGCCACCACGTCGGCGGCCACACGCACACGCACGCAGTCGAGATGCACGGCCGTACCTGGCACGTGGACACTGGCTTCATCGTCTTCAACGATCGCACCTACCCGGACTTCATCGCGCTGCTCGACGAGCTGGGCGTCGCGTCGCAGGAAAGCAGCATGAGCTTCTCGGTGCGCGACGAGGTCGCGGGGCTCGAGTACAACGGCACGTCGCTCAACTCGCTGTTCGCGCAACGACGCAACCTGCTGCGACCGTCGTTCCTCGGCATGGTGCGCGACATCCTGCGATTCAACCGCGAGGCGCCGCGCCTGCTCGACGAGCCCGGCGGTGAGCTTCCGCTCGGCGAGTTCATCGCGCGCGGTCGCTATGGGCGCGCGTTCGTGGACCACTACGTGGTGCCAATGGGGGCTGCAATCTGGTCCACCGACCCGGCGTCGATGATGGAATTCCCGGCGCGCTTTTTCGTGCGATTCCTGCACAACCACGGCATGCTCTCCGTCGACGACCGGCCGACGTGGCGCACCATCGACGGCGGCTCGGCGCGATACGTCGAGAAGCTCACGGCGCCGTTCCGTGACCGCATCCACCTCGGAACTCCGGTGGAACAGGTTCGTCGCCTTCCGGGCGGCGTGCTCGTGAAACCCCGTGGGCAGGAATCGGTGCGCTTTGACGCCGTGTTCCTCGCCTGCCATAGCGACCAGGCGCTCGGGCTGCTCGCCGACCCGAGCACTGCCGAGCGCGAAGTGCTTGGCGCCATCCCGTACCAGGCGAACCAGGCGGTGCTGCATACCGACGTGCGCCTGTTGCCGCACCGCCGCCTTGCCTGGGCTGCGTGGAACTACCACGTGCGGCCCGATGGCGGCCCGGTGGCGCTCACCTACAACATGAACATCCTGCAGCGCCTCGACGCGCCGACACCGTTCCTGGTGACGCTGAACCACACGGACGCGATCGACCCCGACCGCGTCATCAAGCGCATCATCTATCACCACCCGCTCTACACCCCGGCGTCGGTGGCCGCCCAGGCCCGCCACCGCGAGATCGATGGCGCGCGGGGCACCTACTACTGCGGCGCGTGGCTGCGCAACGGCTTCCATGAAGATGGTGTCGCGAGCGCACTCGCCGCCGTCGGGCATTTCCGGGACGACCATGCACAGCGCGCTCTACACCGGTCGGCTTAGCCATCACCGGCGGCGCCCGGTATCGCACGCGTTCGACTACCCGCTCTGCTACGCGTGGCTCGACCTCGCGGAACTGAACGAGGTGTTCCGCGGCCGGTGGCTGTGGTCGACACGGCGACCTGCGCTCGCGTGGCTGCGCCGCGCCGACTATCTCGGCGACGCCGCCGTCCCGCTCGACACTGCCCTGCGCGACCGCGTCGAGGCCGAGACCGGTCGGCGGCCCGCGGGGCCAGTCCGCCTCCTCACGCAGCTGCGCACCTGGGGACATTGCTTCAACCCGGTGAGTTTCTACTATTGCTACGACTCCGACGGGCAGTTCATCGAAACGGTCGTCGCCGAAATCACCAACACGCCCTGGGGCGAGCGCCACGCCTACGTGCTGCCCGCCACGACCGGTACCCGCGACGGCAATGGACTGCGCTTCTGCTTCGGCAAGCGTTTCCACGTATCGCCGTTCATGCCCATGGACCAGGAGTACGACTGGACCTTCAGCGAGCCCGGCGCAACCCTGCGGGTGCGCATGGTGAACCGCCGGGACGGCGAGCGGGTGTTCGATGCGGGCCTCGCGCTCGAGCGCCATGAGATCAGCGGCGCGAGCCTTGCCTGGACACTGGCACGGTACCCGTTCGCCACTCTCAATATTCTCCGCAGGATCTACTGGCAGGCCTTGCGCCTGTGGCTCAGGCGCATTCCCTTTCACGCCCACCCGGCCGTGCGGGCCGACGAGCGACGCACATGAACGACACGACCCTGATCGAGCGCGCGCCGATCACGCCCCGCCCGAACCTGCTTGACACCGCGGCGAAGCAGCTGGTGCTCGGGCGCCTCGCGGCCCTGCAGTGCGGCACGCTGCGCGTGCACGAGGGCGACATCGTCCAGGAGTTTCGCGGAGCGGTCGCAGGTATGGCCGCTACCATCGAAGTGCGCGACCCGTCGTTCTACTCGGAACTCGCCTATGGCGGCTCGGTTGGCGCCGCCGAGTCGTACACGCTCGGCCATTGGTCAACGCCGGACCTCACTGCGCTTCTGCGCCTGATGCTCGTCAACCGAGCGGCTCTCAATTCGCTAGAGAGCGGCCTCGCGAAGTTCTCCGCACCGCTGCGCCTCGCCGCGCACTGGCTGCACCGCAACACCCGAGCCGGCAGCCGGCGCAACATCTCCGCGCACTACGATCTGGGCAACGACTTCTTCCGGCTGATGCTCGACGAGACCATGATGTACTCGTGCGCGGTGTTCGAGCGCCCGGACATGACCCTCGCCGACGCCTCGCGCGCCAAGCTCGATCTCGTCTGCCGCAAGCTCGAGCTCGGCCCGGCGAACCACGTACTCGAGATCGGCACCGGCTGGGGCGGCTTCGCCCTGCACGCCGCCGGCCGCTACGGCTGCCGGGTGACGACGACCACGATTTCGCCCAGCCAGTACGAACTCGCGCGAGAACGTGTCCGAGCGGCCGGCCTCGAGGATCGCATCACCGTCCTGCTCGAGGACTACCGCGACTTGCGGGGCAGCTACGACCGGCTCGTCTCGATCGAGATGATCGAGGCCATCGGTCACCGGCAGTTCGGCGAGTTCTTCCGCCGATCGGCAGACCTGCTGACACGCGACGGGCGGATGGTGCTGCAGTCGATCACCATCGCCGACCGACACTACGAGCGCGCCCGGGACGAGGTCGACTTCATCAAGCGCCACATCTTCCCGGGCAGTTGCATCCCGTCGGTGGGCGCGCTCACGGCCGCCATGGTCGCGGCAAGCGACCTGCGGCTCGTGCACCTCGAGGACATCGGCCCGCACTACGCGACGACACTCGCGGCGTGGCGGCGCAACTTCCACGCCCGCCTCGACGAGGTGCGCAGGCTCGGCTACCCGGACACCTTCATCCGGATGTGGGAGTTCTACCTGTCCTACTGCGAGGCAGGCTTCGCCGAGCGCGCGCTCGGTAACGTGCACATGGTGATGACGCGCGAGGGCTGATTGGTCGCACCGGCCGGCAATCGAACCTCCGGGTGATAGGAATCGAACCCACGTGAGTCGGCCCGCTCCGCCCGCCGGATCAATCACTTACGCGCGGCGACGATCTCGCGTGTGATTGTCGTGTGAATATCCGGCGAACCATCCCTCGCGAAAGAACATGGCCCCAATTGCATACCCTGTAGGACCGGGATCGACTCATCGGCGACGCCCGTGATCCGTGGAAGCGGACGTTGCCCGCTGACTCCGAACGGCCGGAAGCCGGTCCGGTCACCGCGCGCTTAGGCGCATCTTGCGCCAGGCGACGGGCGTGGTGCCGCTCCAACGACGGAAGGCCCTGGTGAAAACGCTTGTGCGCGCGTAGCCCAGCGACTCTGCGATCTGGCCAACGTCGAGCGACGTGTGCGCCAGCATCTCTCGCGCGGCGTCGTGGCGCGCCTCCTCGAGCAGTTCCCGAAGCCCCGTGCCGAAGCCCTCGAGACGGCGCGCCAGGGTCCGGGGGTGCATTGAGAACAGCCCGGCGACGCCCTCCGCCGAGACGGTTCCGGTCGACAGCGAGGACCGCAGCACGGTCCGGATCTGGTCCGGAAAATTTTCGCCGTGCGTTTGCTCGAGTCGGGCAATCTCCCGGGACAGCAAGCGTTGCAGTTCCGGGTCGACGGCCGGGAGCTCGTGGCTCAGCCATCGCGAGCTGAATACCACGGCGTGCATGTCTGCATCGAAGCGCAACGGTGCGTCGAAGAAACGCCGGAACGGGCGAAGGTCAACCGGCCTCCGGCGAGCGAACTGGATCTCCGTAGGCCGCCACCTGGGTCCACACAGAACCCGCAAGACATTGAAGACTTCAGCGAGCGCACCGTCGT
This sequence comes from uncultured Pseudomonadota bacterium, assembly GCA_963748985.1. Taxonomy (GTDB): domain Bacteria; phylum Pseudomonadota; class Gammaproteobacteria; order Steroidobacterales; family Steroidobacteraceae; genus RPQJ01. The sequence goes on along the minus strand of CAVVKQ010000002.1, from coordinate 18,344 downwards.
TGATTTGCTCGGTCGCCTCGACTCGGTCGTGAACGACGTGACCCATTCGCGTCGAGGGACCGTCCACGTCCAGGACCAGGGCCGCACCGCGGACCCGCAGATGGAAGTGGCGCTCCAGGCTTCGTAGCGCCGTTCCGACGTCCCTCGAGGATCTCACGAGCAGACCGACCAGGCCCAGGGAAGCCAGGCCGCCCGGCTGGCCAACGAGAAGCCCCAGGTGCTGGCAACCCGTGTGCGCTACCCCGCGCGCAAACAAGCGGCCCATCGCATCGTAGGAGATCACGTTGTCAGGGCTCTCGAACTGCTTGCGCGTCATCCGGGCTTCCGCGAGCACGGTGGCAACGTCAGCGCCGAGCCCCTCGAGGACTTCAGGAGCCGCCAACAGCGGACCGATCGCGAGCGTCGAGTTACGGGATCTGCGAAGTGCGCGTCCGGACACCATGCGAACTGTGACCCGTGGCCAAAAGACTGTGGAAAGCCGCAGCAAAGCATGTCAGAAAATGTGCTTCGAGTGTCGGCAACTGTGTATCTAGCTCGGGCCCCATCTGGTGAACTGTCGTTCTTATTGGCCCGAGCATGGGCCTCAAATTCACCGGAGCAGGACATGAGCGAACATTCAAAACGCGGCTTCACTCGACGCGAGGCATTGCTCGCTGCCGGAACGATGGCTGCCGGGGCCGCGCTGGCGTCGGTCGCGCCAGGCGCGCAGGCGCAGGCCGCTCCCGCAGCAGCGTCAGGCGGCCGCAAAGGCGGCACCGTGCCCCTGAGCTGGAAGGAGGTTTACTTCACCAACTGTCCGATGGTGTCGGCGAACAACATCGACCAGGAACTCGGCTGGTGCAAGACCGACTTCAAGGCGATCGGCGTCGACTACTCGTACATGCGCAGCCGTCGCGAAACCGACTGGTATCCGCACTACATCCATAACCAGGACAACCTGATCCGCTTCGGCGGGCTGTACCCCCCGATCCACGTCCAGGCCGATATCCGCAGGACCCGGCTGCTCGGTTGCACCTGGGTCTACGAAGGCGGCTGCATGGCCGTGCGCACGGACGACCCGATCTACCGGATGAAGGACCTGAAGGGCAAGCGGATCGCGCTTTCCAAGAGCCTGAACACCATCAAGAACGACTGGTGGCGCATCCAGGAGCACATGGGCATCGCCAACATGCTCATGTTGAACGACATGACCATGAAGGATGTGCAGATCGTCGAATTCCCCTATGCCGATGACTGGTACGACAAGCCACAGATGCTGGAGCCTTTGATCAATCCAACGGACCTCTGGGCGACGCGGGACCACAAGCGCGACCTCGCCTTCCGTCCGATGGAGGCCGCGCTGCTCAGCGGCAAGGTTGATGCGATCTACACGCAGAGCAAGGTCTTCCAGCACCTGCAGGAAGACACGGGCAAGATCAGGATGATCGAGGACCTGACCCGCTACCCGGACTATCGACTGCAGGTTGCGAACACGCCCGCCGTGATCACCTGCACCGACGTGATGGCCAACGAGCACCCCGAACTGGTGGTCACGTACATGAAGGCCATGATCAAGGTGGGGCGCTGGGCCAACCAGTTCCCGGAAGCCGCGGCGCACCTGCTCGACCGGCAGACGTTTTACCGCGATCCCGAGGACACGTACCAGGGCATCAAGGATGTCGACTTGGTGCCGAACCTGTCGCCCCAGAACCTCGAGTGCGTCGAGACCGGCAAGGAGTTCATGCTCAAGCACGGCTACATCAAGAACGACTTTGACGTGCGCGCCTGGGCCGCCCCGGAGTTCATGGAGCAGGCGGCCAAGGACCTGATCGAGGAGCAGTGGAAGAAGAAATCCGCGGAGAAGCTGCCTGAGGTGACCGAGTTGCAGGCGGAATCGAGGCGGATCGGCTAGGCCGAACGTATCTACGCGACGTGCGGCCGGCTTTACCGGGCGCACGTTCGTCAACGCGGGCAACTGCGCGATCGCCGCTGATCGAGGATCTGATCGTGTTAACAATTCTTCGCTTGCTGCCCGTCGCTGTTGCGATGGCATGTCTTGCGCTCCCGTCAGTGGCGAGGGCCGACGAAGCGCCAAAGCTGGTTGCGGAAAAGCAGACGACGCTTGGCCTCTACTTCACGGCGCTGCAGGCCTATGAGAAATGGCGGCAGGCGCCCGGCGCGGTCAAGATCCTCGACGTCCGTACTCCTGAGGAGTACCTCTTCATCGGGCACGCCGACATGGCTTGGAATGTGCCGCTCGCCGCCCAGGCGTTCGAATGGGATGCGGTAAAGAAACAGTTTCCGATGCGCCCGCTGCCCGACTTCGTCGATCGAGTTCGAAGTATCGCCAAACCTGAGGACACGTTGCTGGTGATGTGTCGTTCGGGGGGGCGCAGTGCAATGGCCGTCAACGCGCTCGCTCAGGCGGGCTTCAAGAACGTTTACAACATCACCGATGGGTTCGAGGGGGACACGGTGAAAGACCCGGACAGCGTGTACCGGGGGCAGCGCCACGTGAACGGCTGGCGGAATTCCGGGTTGCCGTGGACATACAAGGTCGAACCGGACCGCATGGTGCTGCCAACGGAACGGTAGGTCGTGTCGATGCCAGACGGCGGCGACCGCCACAGCTTCGGCAGCCTCTAGCGGACCAGACCGGAAGTGTGCAGGCAGTGAACTAGCGCGGTCTGGAGCGCGACGGACGGCAATCAGGGTTTCAGAATCGGAGTAATAGAATGCTAATTTTTCGATCGCTCACAATCGCCGCTGTCCTTGTTGCTCTGGGCATGCCGGTTCTAGCGTGGGGACAGGCGACGCCACAGGCCCAGCCACTGACGGCGCCCAGGCAGACTGAGGCGTCTACGCGCATGGCGAAACTCGGTTACCGGGCGCCAACCAGCGCTGTGGAACCTGATCACCTGGTGCTCGTTGACTATGTGTCCGACGGCACGGTCGCCGTGGTCACCCTGAACCGACCTCAGGCCGACAACGCGATAACGACCGAACTGGCCGCGCAGCTGATCGAAGCGCTGGAGTCGATCGCTGCTCGAGTCTCGATTCGAGTGGTAGTCCTAACGGGAGCCGGGGATCGCGCATTCTCGGTCGGTGGTGACCTGTTCCAGCGCAAGGAGATGACGAAGGAACAGTGGCTGCGCCAGCGCCAGGTCTTTGATCGGCTCATCTACACAGTACGTCAGTTCCGCCGGCCGATCATCGCTGCCATCGATGGAATGGCATACGGTGGGGGCTGCGAGATCGCAATCAGCACGGACTTCATCATCGCATCCGACGATTCTGCCTTCAGCCAGCCGGAAGCGATCGTTGGGTTGTCTGCCGGTGGCGGCGCGCCGGTTTTTCTGCCGCGCCTGCTTCCACCGGGAAAGGCGATGCAGATGCTGATGACCGGGGAGCCGCTCAGCGCCAAAGAGGCGTACCGATTGGGCATGGTCAACGAAATCTACCCGCGCTCGGAGCTCATGCCCGCGGTGCTGCGCATCGCAAACACCATTGCCAGCAACTCGCCGACGGCAGTCCAGGCAGTCAAGCGCGCGGTCGTCCTTGGGACGGGCGAGCCCATTGAGCAGGCCAGCGCGATCATGATGGACGAGCACTGGCGCTCGGTAGTACATCAGGATCGCGTCGAGGGCAGCCGGGCTTTTCACGAGGGCCGCGAGCCGAAATTCCTGGATCCTGACTATTGAGCATGACCACCGCCGGGCCGGGGTGCGGACACTGCGTGAATTGAGCCGTAAACAAATACCGACAGTGCCCGGCCGCGAACTTCCGCTTCGAATACCGCGATCCGCTCGAAAACGGGCGGCTGCGGTCACTAGACCGCGTGTGAAACCCGCGCGGGCGCCTGACAACAGCAGCCAACGCCGGGCAGGTTGAAGACTTGGAGAGAACGCGCGATCAAGACCAAGGTCGCGCGAGAATCCTTGGCTGGAGCTGGCTGACGCGGTCTCAGCCAGATATGAGACTGGAGCGGGTGATGGGAATCGAACCCACGCTAGTAGCTTGGGAAGCTACAGTTCTACCATTGAACTACACCCGCTGGCAGACGTTGATTCTATGCAGGTCCCACCAGGTCGGCAAATCGCCGGGACGGCCGTTAGGCGGCAGGCGATACAATGCGCCCGCGTACCCTGCCCCCAGGCGAAAACGGCGTCATCATGATTCACCCTGCCCTGGCGTCCCGGGTCCTGCTCGCGCTGCTCATTTTTGCCACCCTGCTGTCGGGGTGCGCCGCCACCAATAGGCTGTTCCGCGACCGGGCCGCCGAAGAGCGTGCGGCCGCGCTGCTGCAGATACAGCTTTCCGTCATGCGCTTCGCCGACGAGTACACCGCGTGGATCACCGAGCGGGTCGGCGTGTTTCAGCAGTCCACGGACGATCCCGGGGAGCGCTTGGCAGCACAGTCGTGGCTGGTCTCGCAAGCCACCAGCGCTTTCACGATTGCGACCGGCCCGAACCCGGAGCTCAACGCCATCGACATGCTGGTGTTCGCCACCCTGAGCCGCATGGTGATCGAGGACCGCTGGGTCGGCGAACTCTACGGCCCGCGTGCCGAAGGCCTGCTCGTCGCGCACAAGGGGCTGGAGGAACGCGCCTGGAACTTTGCACCCATGCTGCTGAGCGAGGCGCAGGTCATCGAGCTGCGCTCAGGCATCGAGGCCTGGCATCGGAAGAATCCGGTCGTGCGTGCGGTGCCGTTCATCCATTTCGAGGACTTCGTGTTCGCCACCGGCGCCACGCCCACCGGCACCACGTCGTCGAGCAGCATCTTCTCCTTCCTGGGTATCGATCCGCTGAGCAACCTCGACCCTGCGGTCCGCGAACTCGCGCAGACACGCCAGCTGGCCGAGCGGGCCGTTTACTACGGCCAGCGTGCACCGAAGCTCATCAGCATGGAGGCGCAGCGCCTGGCCTTCGAGCTGGCCATGACCCCGGAGTCGGCGGTGCTGCTGGAGAACGTCGACCGTATCGGCGGCGCCGCCCAGACCGCGGGCAACCTGGCCGCGGACCTGCCGCGTTTGCTGGCCGAGGAGCGGTCCGCTGCGATCGAGCAACTGACCGGAATCCTGGACGAGCGCCAGGGCCAGTTGCAGGCGCTGGTTGTCGAGCTGCGCTCGACGCTCGAGGCCGGCGGCACGACGTCCGACTCGGTTCGCGAGACCATCGCTGCCCTGGACGTGCTGCTGGCCCGCTTCGACCGCCCCGCATCAGCCACTGCGCGGAGTGAGTCGCGACCCTTCGACGTGACGGAGTACACCGCGGCGCTGCGCGTGATGGGCGAAACGGCGCAGCAGCTCCAGGTGCTGCTCGGGCAGGCGGACGGCAAGATGCCGGCGTTGAACCACGCCTCGGAGCGCGTTACCGGGCAACTTGTGTCGCTGGTCGACCACGTGTACTGGCGGCTGGTGCAGCTCATCCTGGTGCTGGTCGCGGCCGGCGTTGTCGGCGCACTCGGTTACCGCGCCGTCGCGCGCCGCATACGCTACGACTCATGACCGTCGTCCAGTTCCGCAATCCCGAAGTCCGCCTCTCCGAAGCGCTGGCGACGACGCGGCGCGAAATCGAGGGGCACCAGGTCACGCTGCGCGAATTGCTGCTGCTGGTCGGCGAACAAGGCCTGCTCGTCTTCTGCGCGATCCTCGCGATGCCATTTCTGTTGCCGGTGTCGCTGCCGTTCATGAGCACGGCACTGGGGGTACCCATGCTGCTGATCGGATACGCCGTCACGACGAACCGCGTGCCCTGGTTGCCCGATCGCGTGCTCGATCACTCCTTGCCGAGTGCGACGGTGCAACACGCGCTCGAGCGAGCGGTGAAGACATTCGATCGCTTCGAGCATCTCGTGCGCCCCCGGATGCTCAAGCTGACGGCAACACCTCGCGTAAACGCCGTGCATGGCGTTGCACTCGTCATCGTCGTCGTCGCGCTGATGGCGCCACTGCCGCTGATTCCCCTCGCCAACACACTGCCGGCCATCGGCGTCATCCTGCTGTGCCTCGGCATGGCGGAACGCGATGGCGCGCTGCTGCTGTTCGGGCACCTGGTGGCGCTGCTGTCGGTGCTCTACGTCGGTGCTCTGTTTTATTTCGCCGCCGAAGCGGGCAGCAATCCGCAAGCAGCGCTCGACATGGTACTGAAGCTCTTCGGGAAAATGTTCGGCGGATGAATCCCCAGGGAGGACACATGGAACTGACGCACCTGCTCGCCACGCTGGCCAGTCTCACGCTGTTGGCAGCAACGCCGAAACTCGCGCTGGCCCAGCATGAGCACCAGCAGCACGAAATGCACGGCTCCGGTGGCGCCGTGACACAGCTGCAGCTGAACGACGGCAAGGAATGGCAGACGGATGCCTCGCTGCGACTGGGCATGGCCAGTATCCGCGCAGCCTTCGACGCCGACCATCCGGCGATCCACGCCGGCAAGCAGACCGACGCCCAGTACGCCGCACTCGCAACGCGTATCGAGCAGCAGGTGCAGTCGATCGTGGCCAACTGTCGTTTGCCGGCGGATGCCGACGCGAACCTGCACTTCGTCGTCGCCGATCTGCTGCAGGGCGTTTCGCTCATGCGCGGCGAGGGCACTGCGCGGTCACGTCACGACGGCGCGGCTTTAGTCCACGGCGCGCTGAAGGCTTACGGCCAGTATTTCGACGATCCGACCTGGAAGCCCGACACACCCGTGCAAGAGATGTGAATTGACGAGTTGCGGCTGCAGCAGCGATCACGCACCCGACAGTCCGTGTGCACCGAGGATGTCGTCGAGGCTCCACTCGTGCTGCCGCTCGAAACGGACGGCCAGGAATTCGACGAACGAGCGCACCTTGGCCGACAGGTGTCGCCGGCTTGGATAGACCGCGGCAATGGGTGACCGCGGGGGCCGGTAGTCCGGCAGCAACGGCACGAGCTGTCCGGCACGGATCTCGTGCGCCACGATGAAATCAGGCTCGTAAACGACGCCCATGCCCTGCACCGCGAGCGACGCGAGCACCTGGCCGTTGTTGGCGCGGTGCCGCGACGGGATGCGCACCGACACGCGCGATTCGCGCCCCTCCGTGCTTTCGAATTGCCACGTGTTCGGCATGCCGACGTTGGTGTAGCTCAGGCACTCGTGTTGCTGCAGGTCGAGAGGAGTGCGGATCGGTTCACTGCGCCGCGCGACATACGAAGGCGATGCGCAACAGACGATCTGCGTCCAGCCGAGCCGTTTCGACACCATGCCCTGCGAACCGATGTGCCCGATGCGGATCGCGAGGTCGAAACCCTCCTCGACCAGGTCAATGACACGATCGGATAGATCGAGGTCGAGCAGCAGGTCCGGATGAATCGCACCGAACTCCGCGAGCGCCGGGGCGAGGTACCGCATCCCGAAGCTGACGCCGCACGTCACGCGGAGCGTTCCCTTGGGCTCCGCTGCCGTTACGCGCACCGAGGCCTCGGAGTCCTCCAGGTCCGACAGCAACTGCACGCTGTGTTCGTAGAACGACTGCCCGGCTTCAGTGAGCGACAGGCGTCGCGTCGTGCGGTTGAGCAGACGCACGTTCAAGTGCGATTCGAGCTCGGACACCTGCCGGGACACGGCCGAGGTGGACAGACCGATCCGCTCGGCCGCCCGCGCAAAACTGCCAAGTTCGACGACTTTGGCAAAGGTGTTGATGGCCAGGAAGCGGTCCATCCATCAATTATTGCATTTTATGCAATTATGAATCCCCTAAGATCGTATTTATCCCCTTTATTGGAAGGATCAGGATGGGTTCACGCTCGAGACGCCGATCCCGGGCACGAACACCGGCTCAACGGCAGACAAAGACGTAACCAAGGAAGACTCGACCCATGAAGTTGTACTACACGCCTGGCGCCTGCTCGCAGGCCCCGCACATTGCAATCAACGAACTCGGGCTCGCGTACGAGCCGGTCAAGGTGGACCTGGTCAAGCACACGCTGCCGGACGGCACCGACTTCTACTCGATCAATCCGAAGGGCTATGTGCCGATGCTCGAACTGGGCGACGGCACGCGGCTCACGGAAGTGGGTGTGCTGCTGCAGTACATCGCGGACCAGAAGCCGGGCACCATCGCGCCGGTCTTCGGCACCAAGGCACGCTGGCAGCTGATGGAGTGGCTCAACTTCATCTCGACCGAAGTGCACAAGGGCTTTGGTCCGCTGTGGAACCCGCAGAACCCCACCGATGTGCGCGAGCGGACCGTGCAGGCGCTCGGCAACCGGTTCACGTTCATCTCGAAGACGCTCGCACAACAGCCGTTCCTGACGGGCGACACGTTCTCGATTGCCGACGCCTACTTGTGGGTCGTGCTGAACTGGGCCGACTACCACAAGGTCGATCTTGCATCCTGGCCTGCCCTGCAGCAGTTCCGTGCGCGCGTCGCCGCGCGCCCTGCGGTGCAGAAGACACTGAAGGCCGAGGGCCTGGCGAAGTAACGCACGCCTCACGGGGCGATCTCGATGCAACGCTTCCCCACACTGTTTCTCTCGCACGGGTCACCGATGCACGCGCTCGATCCAGGCGGCGCCGGCAAGGCCTGGCGCGCGACGGCGGATTCGCTGCCCAAGCCGCGGGCGATCCTGATGGTGTCGGCGCACTGGGAAACGTCCCTGCCAATGCTGACGAGTGGCGCTCAGCTCCAGACGATCCATGATTTCGGGGGTTTCCCCGAACCGCTGTACAAGCTGCGCTACGACGCGCAGGGCTCACCCGCACTCGCCGACGAAGCAGCGGCCTTGCTGCGGGACAACGGGATCGCCTCATCGAGCAACGGCTGTCGCGGCATCGACCACGGCGCCTGGGTGCCGCTGCGCTGGATGTACCCGGCGATCGACGTGCCCGTCGTGCAATTGTCGGTGCAGCCGGGGCTCGGCACCGCGCATCACCTGCAGATGGGGCGTGCACTGGAGCCGCTCGCGAAACGCGAAGTGCTGGTGATCGGCTCGGGGCACGTCACTCACAATCTGCGTGACTGGATGACGAGCCGTGAACTATTGCAACCCCTGCCGTATGTGTCCGAATTTTCCCAGTGGCTGGAAAGTCACCTGGCGAGCGACGACGAAGCGGCACTGATCGCCTACCGCGAACTGGCGCCGGAAGCCGCGCGTGCCCACCCAACGGAGGAGCACTTCCTGCCGTTGTTCGTTGCACTGGGAGCAGCTGGGTCCAATGTGAAATCGAGCCGGATCTACGCGGGCATGGAAGGCGCGGCGCTGTCGATGGACGCATACCGCTTCGATAGCTACTGAGACGTCAGCTATCGTGCAACTCACGCCCGTCGTGTCGCCGATGCAGCCACAAGGTTGCCACGCGTCGAACGGAAAGGACGGCGGGCAATCCCAACGTTAGCAACCGAATGATGCGGCTGGGCCGGAGCACGACGGTCGCCACGACGACGAGGCCCACCAGCAGCGCGGGATGTGCGGCCGCTCGCCGCGAAGCAACGACCGCGGCATCCACGACCCAGAGCGATCGCCCGACGTTGTCGGCCGTGAGCGCCAGGTCGCGACGCTGCGAATCGCATTGCGCGAGGAGCTCGGCCCGCCGCAGGGCGAGAGATTCGCTGCGTTTCATGGCGCGCGCGGGCTGAGTTGCTCCAAATCACGCTCGAGTTCGCCGAGTGTCGCTGTGAGCAGTCGCGTCGTTCGCTGCCCGCGGCGCGCCGTCACGATGTAAGCGACTACCGCAAGGATGACGAAGCCCACGGCCACCAGCACGGTCGCCGTGACGCGGTGCGTCTCCCAGACGGATGCCACGATCGTCAACGCGACAAACAGCAAGGCAAGGCTTGCGAGCGCGAGCACGATCATCGCCCCGACGAGCATCTCGACGATCTGGCGGATTTCCTGCTCGAGTTCGTTTCCGAACAGCCCTGCTCGTGTCCGCGCAATCGCGACCAGAGTCCCGAGCAGCGTCTGCACTGACTCGAACAGGCCGCCCGGCGTTAGCCCGGCCGATTTCTCGTGGCGGACCAGGGGCATGTCCATCGTCGCCGTGGCTTAACGCCGGCCGACCAGCAGTCCCGCGACGAACGCGATGCCGGCCGCAACGCCGATCGACGGCCAGGGCTTCTCGTGAACATAGCCGTTGGTTGCGTGCGCGGCGGCTCTTGCTCGCTCCATCATCTGCTGTTCCATCTCGATGACGCGAGTCCGGGCGTGACGCAGCGACTCCTCGGCGCGCGTGCGGGCCTTGATGGCTCGCTCGCTGACATCGCCAGCAGTGGCATGCATCAATGCTTCCGCATCGCTGACGACGGCTTTCAGGTCCTGCACGATCTGCCCGTTGCCCATGTCCATGCGTTCCATAGTCTTGCTCCTTGAGGCATTGATTGATGAGTGACCAGCGGTGATGGTCATGACGGGAAGGCGACCAGCAGGTCGGCGAGCTCGTCGGCGTGCTCTTCTTCCACTGCCATGATCTCCTCGAGCATGCGGCGCGTGGTCGGATCCTTGTCACCCAGGTATTGGATGAACTCGCGGTAGCTGTCGATCGCAATGCGCTCGGCCACCAGGTCCTCCTTGATCATCCCCGCGAGCGAGTCGCCGGCGATGTATTCCGCGTGGCTGCGGCGGGAAAGGCCGTCCGGCGCGAAGTCCGGCTCGCCTCCAAGCTGCACGATCCGCGCGGCGATCAGGTCGGCGTGCCCCTGCTCCTCGTTCGAATGAACGAGGAACTCCTGGGCAACGCTCTGTGAATGGATTCCGCGCGCCATGAAGTGATGGCGGCGATAGCGCAGGACGCAGACCAGTTCCGTGGCCAGTGAATCGTTCAGCATCTGGAGCACGGCGTTGCGATCAGCCGTGTAACCCGCGGTGACGGCGCCTTCATCGATGCGGGCGCGAGCGCGGATGCGCATGGACGCGACGTCGGTCTGTTCGTGTGAATGTTGCATGCCGTTTTCCATCGAATGTGGGATTCAGCTTGCCGCTTCCCGCCGCCAGGTTCCGTTCGCTATCGCACCCACCGCTGCGTCAAGCCAAAGTAGCCGTCCACAAAAGTTGAGGCCCGGACTATGCCGGGCCTCATCCTGGTCTACGCCTGCGAGCCGTAGCTCCTGGGTTTTGGGCGACGGGCGCCACCGCCTGGCCTGCCATGCGCCTGGCCGCCGGTGCCCTGGCCCTGGGCCTGGCCAGCTCCCTGGCGATGACGCTGGGTCTGCGGCTTGGCGTGCCGCTGCTGCTGGGCGCGCGGATCGACGTGACGCGGTTCGCGCGCCTTGCCTTCGCCCGACGGCCGCGGAATCTGCGTGCGGTCCAGCGGCAGCACGTTGATCTTGCGACCGAGCACGCGCTCGATCGCGCGGAGGCGATCACGCTCGTCGTCCGAGACCAGCGACAACGCCTGGCCCGTGGAACCGGCGCGACCCGTGCGGCCGATGCGGTGCACGTAGTCTTCCGGCACGTGCGGCAGTTCGTAGTTCACGACCTGCGGCAGTTCGGTGATGTCGAGTCCGCGCGCTGCAATGTCGGTCGCGACCAGCACCTGCACCTTGTATTCCTTGAAGTCTTCGAGCGCCCGCGTGCGCGCACTCTGCGACTTGTTGCCGTGAATCGCCGCGCACTGCAAGCCGTCGTGCGTCAGCTGCTCGGCAAGGCGATTGGCGCCGTGCTTGGTGCGGGTGAATACGAGCGTCTGCGCATTGGGGCCGGACTTGAGCAGGTGGCTGAGCACGGCGCGCTTGTCACCCTGCGCGACCAGGTGCACGCGGTGATCGACCAGCTCGGTCGGTGCATTGCGCGGCGCGACTTCGATCGTGAGCGGATTTCGCAGCAGCCCATTCGCAAGTCCGCGGATGTCATCGGAGAACGTCGCCGAGAACAACATGTTCTGGCGGTTCGGCGGCAACATCGCGAGCACGCGACGGATGTCGCGGATGAAACCCATGTCGAGCATGCGATCGGCTTCGTCGAGGATCAGGTAACGCACGTTGCGCAGGTCGATGTTGCGTTCGTTCGCGTGATCGAGCAGGCGACCCGGCGTGGCGACGACGATGTCGACGCCGCGACGCAGCAGGTCGATCTGCGGGCGCGGGCTGACGCCGCCGAAGATCAACGCCGACTGCTGGCGCAGGTGAGCGCCAAGATCGGCGATGGACTGCTGCACCTGCGCCGCGAGTTCACGGGTCGGAACGAGCACGAGTGCACGAGGCGCACGCGAGCCACGCGGGTTCGGCTGGTCTTCGTGCAGCTTCTGCAGCAGCGGCAGCGCGAAGGCGGCCGTCTTGCCGGTGCCCGTCTGGGCGGCGGCGAGCAGGTCGCGACCTTCGAGCACTGCAGGGATGCCGCGTGACTGAATGGGGGTTGGCTGCGTGTAGCCCATTTCCAGGACCGCACGCACGAGCTCGGCCTGGAGGCCGAAATTTTCAAATGACATTTAGAGACTTATCCGAGCACCAAACCTGCATGTGCAAGCACGCGCAGGCACCGGACTGGCGCCGTAACTTTGATGAATCGAGCAGCGAAATGCAGACTTCGATCAGTCTGCAGGAGGGGCCGCATAGGCATTCCCAGGGAGGGAAGCACTGAAGAACCTCGTGCGCAGACCGGACTGCGCGGCGGCAAACTGTGCCGGCAGTCTACCTGAAACCGCTATTTCGTGCCAGCGAGCGTAGTGAGCAGCACGTACCAGTGATCCAATCCGGCGTAAAACGCCGCAACCGGAAGGCGCTCGTTCAATCCGTGCGCGAACTCGTCCTTTTCTTTCATGAAGAGGCTGCTGACACCGTAGGTTGGAATGCCTGCACCACGGAAGATGGAGCCGTCGGTGGCGTAGGGGGCCATGTCCGGCACGATGGGCACGCCAGGATAGCCCGTCCGGACCGCCTTGGTCACAGCCGCGAGGACGTCACTGCGCATCGGGGACGGCGGGCTGGAATGCGGCTCGCCGAGCACTTTTACTTCGATCCTGTCACCGACGACCAGCTGCAGCGAGTCGCGAACTTCAGCAACGCCGCTGCCCGGGAAGATCCGGCAATTGACCGTGGCCGTCGCTGACTGGGGCAACGCGTTGTCCGCATGTCCGCCGGTGAGCATGGTTGCGACGCAAGTAGTGCGGGTGCGTCCGATCATGGCCGGCGTCTTCGCCAGGACGGCAGCGGACTCGGCGTCGCCCGGGTGAACCGCGAACTTCGTCATGGCCCGCCCCAGCTCACCAGGCGTGACGGGAGCCGACGCCTTGAAGCTGCCGATCGTCCAGTCGTTCCACATCACCGGGAACGAGTATCCCTGCAGCGCCTTGAGCGCATCGGCGAGGTCGTAGATGGCATTGTCAGGTCGCGGCTGCGAACTGTGTCCACCCGGGTTGCGGGCTGTCAGAGCGAAGCTCGCATAGGACTTCTCGGCGCCCTGCAACGCGTAGAAGCGCGGCTTGCCCGTTTCCCCGTCGAGCGTGCCACCCCCTCCGTCGCCGTTCAGCGCGAATTCGGCATCGGTCAACGCGCGGTACTTCGTCGCGAGCTCGCGCGCGGTGTCCATCTGCGTCTCTTCGTCACCCGTGAACGCAATGATGAGGTCGCGCGTCGGCACGAACTTCTCGGCCTTGAGGCGCAGGAACGTCGCGGCGATCAGGGCGATCTCGCCCTTGACGTCCATCGTGCCGCGGCCGAAGAAGTAACCGTTCTCCTCGATCAGCTTGAAAGGATCGCGCTCCCAGTCCTCCGGCTTCGCCGTGACGACGTCCATGTGCGCGAGCAGCAGGATCGGCTTGCCACCCTTGCCGTTGCCGCGATAACGCACGACCAGCGACGCAGTTTCGCCCGAGGGAAGGATGTGAATGTCATCCTCGGGAAACCCGGCCGCCCGGAAGCGATCCGCCAGGTACATGGCGACTGCCGGAACCTGGCCGAGTCCAGCGGAGCTCGGCATGGAGATGATCTTGTCCAGGATGACGCGCGCATCCGCTCGGACGTTGCCTGGGGCCGCAGCGTGCGCCGTCGACGCTAGGCCGCACACCAGAGCCGCCATCGATCCCATCAGTCGCATCCGCATCCTGGCACCTGTTTTAGTCATCGGCATTGCAGCAGTTCGACCCGTTCAAGGGACTTGATTGTCGCTTACGTATGCCTCCATGGCCCGTTCGATCTCACGCGTGGGCTCGCCAGCGGCAATCACCTTGGACAGCCACTCGTCCACAACTGCCTGTAGTGCGGGGTCGCGCGCCATCAGAATCCGCTTTTCACCCCGGGTCAACGTGCCGGGGTACGTTCGGCACAACTGGCCGGGTCGGCGGCGAGCCTGCAGTTCGGCCTCGACGTCGTCGGTGACCATCACGTCGGCCCGGCCGGCCGCAATCTCCGCGAACACTCCGCGGTTATCCGGATGCACGAAGATCTGCGCCTGGTGCACGTGCTCGCGCACGTAGCGCTCGTTGGTCCCACCCGGATTCACGATTACGCGCACACCGGGGCGATCGAGTTCGGCTGGTGTGTCGAACCGCTCGCGGTCGACACAGCGCGCAATCAACGTCTTGCCGCCAACGTGGTAGGCAGCCGAGTAGAAGCCCAGCGCAGCACGCTCCTCGGTGTAGCCGATGCCGCTCAGCGCAACGTCGAAGCGTCCGTCGCGCAGGTCATCGACGAGACCGGGCCAGCTGGTGCGGACAAACACCGGCTCGGCACCGAGATGCGCGGCCAGGTCGCGCGCCAACTCGATGTCTGCGCCGGACAGATGACCGTTGGCGTCGAGACTGAACGGAGCGTAATCGCCGGTGGTGGCTATGCGAAGCACATGTGTCGCCCGCACGCGATCCAGGACGGGGCCGCCCGCGACACGGACCACGTGTCGCAGGGCAGTCATCACAGCCGTGGCTTCGTCGGCCGGAAGTTCGTGGCGCCGAAATGTGGCTTGCATCTGCTCCATCACAGCGGCGGCCGTGGCGTCCCGCAACGGCGCCAGCAGGTACAGCGCGGCGAATTGCCGTTCGTTCGCGTTGTCGATGCGCTCACGCACCGTCTGCAGATCCGTGGGCTCGTCGCACGGCGCGCAATGCCCGGCCCGTTTCCATTCACCGTGCCAGCGCTGCTGGACGTCGCGGGCGAGACCGATCTGCCCGGCAAAAAACGCCTGCGTCGTCACGCGATCCAGGCCGAGTGACTCCGCCCGTGCCGCCACTTGCTGCAGGACAACGGCCTCACGCGCGGCATCGAGGATCGGTGCACCCGACAGCCATTTTGCGGCGGCCACATCGCGCATGAGCGTCAATCGCTCGTCGATGCCTTGCACGAGGGATTGCGCCGCATTTGCATCGGCAAACTCGGCCGCGGGCGCCCGGGTGGCGCTCGACACGAATGCGTTTGCAGTTGCGCCTGCATCGGCCTGCCCTGCTCGAGTGGAAGCACAACCCGTGATCACGCAACCAATTGCGACAAACAGCAGTAGCGCGCCGATCGGACGATTGCGGAAGGCGCGCGCGTTTCGATCCAGGTCGAGCGTCATGATTTCTTCCTCGCCCGGCCCCGCACGACGGCGCGCAACCCGAGCCAGCGCGCGAGCAAATCGAGTTCGTCGCGCAAGCCGGCGTCGACAGCGCGCCGATCCACGTCTGGCTCGTAATGAGTGGCAATGACGCGCAGCTTGCCGGCCTCGCGGTCGGACTTGAGGTCCACGCGTGCGACGAGATCGTCGTGCAGCAGGAACGGCAGGACGTAGTAGCCGTGGATCCGCTTGTGCGCCGGCGTGTAGATCTCGATGCGGTAGTGAAAATCGAACAGGCGTTGCAGCCGGTCACGAAACCAGACCAATGAGTCGAACGGCGACAACAAGGCACGGGCCTCGATGCGCGCAGGCACTCTCGTGCCGGCCGCCAGGTACGAGGGACCTTTCCACCCTTGCACCTGCACGGGCACCAGATCCCGCGACTCGACGAGTTCGGCGACGCGCGCCCTCGCGTCCACGGGACCCAGTCGAAAGTAGTCGCGCAGGTCTCGCTCGGTCGCGACGCCCAGCGCGAGGCTCGCGATGCGCAACAAGTCGCGGTGCGCGTCCTCGACTGCGGGCGTCGGCGCGTCTACCACTGCTTGCGGCAACACCCGCTCGGTCAGATCATAGACGCGCTCGAAGCGTCGTCGTGAATGGGTGGTGATCTGCCCAGTCCAGAACAGCCACTCGAGCGCAATCTTGCCTTCGCTCCAGCCCCACCAGCTGCCCTTGCGGCGATCGCCGGTGCCGATCTCGGACACGCCTAGCGGACCGCGATCGCGAATCTCTGCAAGCACCTCGCCGCAGAAGGCGGCACGCTCACGTCCGAACTTTGCGACGTTTCCCCAGGTGCCGTCGCCATTCTTTGCGCGCTGCATGCGCCAGCGCAGCGACGGCTGGCACTCGACCGGTAACAATGACGCCTCGTGACCCCAGTACTCGAACACCTGTCGCCGACGCCCGCCGTAGGCGGCCTCGTCCAGCAGCGGCATGGCGTACGCCCCGAGCCGCGAGAACAACGGCAGGTAGTGCGACCGGACGAGCACGTTGACCGAGTCGATCTGCAGCAAGCCCAGCGCGCGCACGGTGCGGACCACGTCGGCCTTCACGATGTCCCGCTCGGGGCGCTGGCGGCCAAATCCCTGCGCCGCGAGTGCGACCCGCCTCGCCTCGGGCAGCGACAACGATTCGCGTGGCCTGCGGAGGTTGCTCATGCGAGGAATGATACCGGTGCGTTACTCTCGGCACCTCGCCATCCTCCCCGGAGTGGACGAATGACCCGGTATTCGGCAGACGTGATCGTGATCGGCGCCGGCATTGCGGGCGTGACGGCAGCCATCGAACTATTGAACCGGGGCCGGCGTGTCCTGCTGCTCGATCGCGACAGCGCCGAGAACATGGGTGGCCTTGCGAAGGAAAGCTTCGGCGGCATCTGGTTTGCCGGCACGCCGCTGCAGAAGCGTTACGGCATCCGCGACGGCGAACAGCAGGGCCTGCGTGACTGGCATGCGTTCGCGGAGTTCGGACCGGACGACCACTGGCCGCGCGCCTGGGCCGAGGCCTACGTCCATCGTGCCAACGCAGAGATCTATGACTGGCTCCGCGGCATCGGCGTGCAATTCATGCCGATGCCGTTGTGGGTGGAGCGCGGCCTGCATACACCGGGCAACTCGGTGCCGCGTTGGCACATCGTCTGGGGTACCGGGCACGAACTGCAGGTGGTGCTGAACGATCACCTGCAATCGCGCCCGAATCGAGAGCGGCTCGACCTGAGATTCGATCACCGCGTCGAGTCACTGATCGTTACCAACGGCCGCGTGACCGGTTGCCGCGGGCGGCTCGAGGGCAGCGACGACGAATTCGAGGCGAGCGCCGAGAATGTCGTGATCGCGAGTGGCGGCATCAATGGCAACCTCGAACGCGTGCGGCGGAACTGGCACACGGACTGGTCACAGCCACCGGCCACGCTGCTGAACGGTTCGCACAAATATGCCGACGGCATCCTGCACGACGCAGCGGCCGTGCACGGCGCGCGAATCACGCACCTGGACTGGCAATGGAATTACGCGGCGGGAGTGCATCACTGGCAGCCGCGTAAACCGTCGCACGGACTTTCGCTCGTGCCGCCGAAATCTGCCCTGTGGCTCAACTGGCGCGGCGAACGCATCGGCCCGATGCCGCTGGTCACGGGTTTCGACACGCATGACCTCGTCGGGCAGATCTGCCGGCAGGAACGCGCCTATTCGTGGCAGCTGCTGAACCGCCGCATCATGCTCAAGGAGCTCGCGATTTCGGGCGGCGAATTCAATCCGGCGTTTCGGCGCAAGAACCGGCTCGCGGTCGCACGCGACATGGTGTTCGGCAACCACTGGCTCTACGACCAGATGACGCAATTCTGTCCGGACGTCGTGGTCGCACCGACGGTGGAAACACTCGTCGAAAAGATGAATGTGCTGGCGGGTGATGGGTCGGTCGACGTCGACGCGGTCCGCACGGCTGCATCCCGTTACGATGAAATCATCGGTCTCGGCCCGCGGTTCCACACCGATGACCAACTGCGTCGCATCGAGTTCGCGCGCCGCTGGATCGGTGACCGGCTGCGCACCTGCAAGTTCCAGCAGATCCTCGAGCCGTCGGCGGGTCCGCTGATTGCGATCCGCGAGTTCATCATCAGCCGCAAAAGCATGGGCGGCCTGCAGACCGACCTGGATTGCCGCGTGCTCGATCACTCCGGCGAACCGATTCCGGGCCTGTTTGCCGCGGGCGAGAGCGCCGGCTTCGGCGGTGGCGGAATGAACGGCAAGCGCGGCCTCGAGGGCACGTTCCTCGGCGGCTGCCTGCTGGGTGGGCGCATCGCGGGCAAGGTTGCCTGAACCGCCCTCTCCCGCAGCGGCGCGAGAGGCGTACCTGGGCCTCTCCCGCTGCAGCAGGAAA
>CAVVKQ010000001.1:0-379775 GCA_963748985.1 uncultured Pseudomonadota bacterium | reverse complement strand
TCGTCACCTGGGCCATAGAAGCCCAACCGCTCCAGACTTCCGTCCCCCAGGCAGCTGCCCGTGGCCGGCAATCACGCATGTTCGAAAGTGCTATGCGCCGTCTTTGCGGTAAGCTTGCGCGTCCGAGAACGAGTCGCTACCTATATGAAACGAGCAATCGCAGCAATTTCGATGGTCGTCTCCCTGACCGTCGGGCCGGTCCCCACGCAGGCGGCCGACACTCCGGCCTCAGTCCCCGGATTCAAGTACGTCCGGACCGTGGGCTCAATTTCCGAGTACACGCTCGAGGCCAACGGTCTTACCGTTCTACTGATGCCGGACCGATCGGCGCCGGTGGTGACATTCATGGTCACTTACATGGTGGGATCCCGGAACGAGGTGACCGGCACCACCGGAGCTACCCACCTGCTCGAGCACCTGATGTTCAAGGGGAGCGACGCCTTCAACGACGGTAAGGGCAACAGCGTCAAGCAGTACCTCGAGACCGTGGGCGGCAACTACAACGCGACCACCTGGCTCGACCGCACCAACTACTATGCGGTCGTCGGCAAAGAGTTCCTCGAAGGCTACGTAGCGATCGAAGCAGACCGCATGCGTAACCTGTGGCTGCGCGAGGAGGACCGGCAGCGCGAGATGACGGTCGTCCGCAACGAGTTCGAGCAGGGCGAGAACGATCCGCACCAGGCGCTGGACGTCGAGATCAACGCCGCGGCGATCACCGCCCACCCGTACCACCACTCCACCATTGGCTGGCGCAGTGACATCGAGAACGTGCCGATCGAGAAGCTGCGCGCGTTCTACGACACCTTCTATTGGCCGAACAATGCCACGGTGTCGGTGATCGGCGACTTCGAGCCGGCGGCGGTTCTGAATCTGATCAAGAAGTACTACGGGCCATTCCCGCGGTCGCCGCAGCCGATCCAGACGATCTACACGGCCGAGCCAGAGCAGCAGGGTGAACGGCGTGTCACGCTGCGGCGCGCAGGCGAACTTGGCATCGTCGGGATCACTTACAAGAGCGTTGCCGGCAGCGACGCGGACTTCCCGGCCCTGAACATGCTCGGGACGATCCTCGGCAGCGGCAAGACGAGCCGCTTCTACAAAGCGCTGACCGACACAAACCTCACGCTCAGCGCCACGGCGAGCGCCGGGTTCTTCCACGACCCGCAACTGTTCCAGGTCTATGCGTTCCTTGCGCCGGGCGTGGAACACTCGCAGGTGGAGAAGGTGGTGCTCGAGGAGATCGAGCGCATCAAGAAGGACGGGGTGACCGATGCCGAGGTCGCGACCGCGCTCGGCAAGTACAAGGCCGCAACGGCCTACGGCAGGGATGGCACGTTCTCTATTGCCGGCAATCTGAACGAGTCGATCGCCGCAGGTGACTGGACTCTGTATTACACCGTGGACGATGCCACGGCGAAAGTGACGGCTGCCGACATCAAGCGGGTCGCGAACAAGTACCTGGACGTGAAGAAGAGCACGACCGGCTGGTTCATACCTGTGCCGCCCGAAGCGGCGGGTGCAGCGAAATGAACGAACCGGCCACCGTGCGAGTTGCCCAAATGAGATTCTTTCCTGCTTTCATTGCCTGCGTCACGGTCCTGCTGGCCTCCCCTGGCGCCCGCGCTTCCGTAGCGAATGACGCGGTCCGTACCGACGTCGGGGGCATCGACGTGGTTGCTCTTCGCACCAGTGTGCAGGACGTCGTGAACGTCGTGGGCTCGCTTCCCGCTGGCGACGACCGCAGCCCGACCGGCGACGTCATGCTGGCCACACTGACCGGCGCGATGCTCGACAAGGGCACCATGGCACAGGACAAGTTCGCCATTGCCCAGAAACTGGGTGGCGTCGGGGCTACGCTTTCCTTCTCGGTGGATACCAATACGCTGGAGATCCGCGGCCGCTGCCTGCGGAAGGACCTGCCGATGCTGATTGGCCTGATGGCCGAACAACTGCGCACTCCCGCATTCTCGGAACAGGAGTTCGCGAAGCTCAAGGTGCAGCTGCAGGGCGCCGTCCGGCAGCAGCAGCAGGACACGGACTTCCGGGCTGGCGACGCATTCTCGCGCGCCATCTATCCAGTCGGGCACCCCAATCACCAGCCCGCGGCCGAGCAGATGCTCGCCGACATGGGCAAGACGACGATCGCCGAGGTCAGGCAGTTCCACGAGAAGTACTACGGGCCGACCGGCATGCGGCTCGTCATCGTTGGCGACGTGGACTCAGTTGCGGCCCAGGCGGAAGTGCGCAAGGCATTTTCCGGATGGACCGGTGGCTCGCTGCCGCCCACCGCGACGTCGGCGGATGCAGCTGCCGAGGCGCGGACCGAGACAGTGTTCATGGCCGACAAAACCAGCGTCAGCGTCGTGCTCGGGCAAGCCACGCGGCTCAAGTTCTCGGATCCGGATTCGCTGGCGCTGCGCCTCGGCACTCGGATCTTCGGCTCCGGGTTCGCCGGGCGCCTGATGGCGAACGTGCGCGACAAGGAGGGGCTCACCTACGGCATCGGCGCCTTCCTGTCCGGCGATTCATTCACCGACGGCGACTGGCGCATCCAGGCGGCCTTCGCACCGGCATTGCTCGACAAGGGGTTGGCCTCGACACGACGGCAGCTCGACGCCTGGCACGCCGAAGGCATCACAGACGCAGAGCTGGCGCGCGCCAAGAGCGAGCTTGCCGGCACCTACCAGGTCGGCCTCGCCACGAGTGCCGGCATGGCCGGGACGATCCTGGCGATGCTGAACCGCGGCATGCCGCTCGAATTCGTCGATGAATACCCGGCACGCGTGAAGGCGATCACGCGGGACGAGGTCAACGGCGCGATCAGCAAACACCTGGATCCGGCGACGATGACGCTGGTGAAGGCTGGGACGGTCGTCGGGACCGCCGGAGCACCGGTCGCCAAGGCGACGCCCCCCGCTTCTGAGTAGCGGCATGATTTGGAATCTACGATTTCCCACGCCGGGAACAAAAAAGGCCTACGGGTTAACGTAAGCCTTTGATGTCACTAGTGCGCCCGGAGAGATTGCGCCGCCGCTCCGCTACTGCGGCGTCCCGTTGGGACCGTTGCCGATGCGCTGACGCGAATCGCCAACGTCCAACCACGCTGCGCGTGGTTGTCGACCTCCCGACGACGTCGGGATTTCCTGACATCTTCCCGGTGTTGCCGGGTGAAATGAAAAAGGGCCACCTTTGCAGGTGACCCTTTTCCATTTCACTGGTGCGCCCGGAGAGATTCGAACTCCCGACCTTCTGGTTCGTAGGCTGGCGCTCAAGCGCTCCTAACTCACTGACTGTGAATGAAAAAATAGCTCTTTGAAGCCTGAATATGTCTGGGCAGACTTCGCGCGTAACCCATTGATCTACAGAGACTGATACCCGGCGTATTCAGACTCTCAACCCGTGCATTCGTCTCGTCCAATTTCACCAGCTTGCGGGGAAACGGCAGGAACACCGCCTGGTCGCAAGGATGGTCGCGGTCCGCGATCTCCGTCGCGTGTGACGCGTTGAATGCGATCCACAGAAGACGAACTGCCCGGCGCGATCCTCCTGTACCGATAACTGGTCCTACCCGTCCAGCTAACTCAACGCCCGGTGCACTCTCAAGCTCAGGTTGGTCCACAGATTGAGCGCATGATCGGAGACCCTGACCGACGTGGCGGGTTAATGAAGCTCGGAGCCCACCAAGCGCCGCGGACGAGCCGCGGGCGGTAAACTTACGACAGATGCTTGACCAGGAGGTCACGTGCACAAACTTATCAAAGGAATGATCCTTGGGACTTGCTCGATGCTCGCCGGGCTGCCCGCGTCGGCGGGAGGCACCGTTACGTGCGAACTCAGCTTTCAGATGTCGGGCTGGTCGGTCTTCTACAAGGAGTCGAGCGGCAGCGGGACGATCAAGTGCTCCAACGGCCAGTCGATGGCCGTGAAGCTGGAGGCCAAAGGCGGTGGACTGACGGTCGGCAAGTCGACGATCGACGACGGGCGCGGCGAGTTTTCGGGCGTCAATAGCATAGGCGAACTGATTGGTACCTACGCATCGGCGGAAGCCCACGCCGGTGCTGTGACATCAACGAAGGCCCAGGTCGTGACAAAGGGAGAGGTATCGCTAGCCTTGAGCGGCACCGGACGCGGCTGGGACCTCGGGGTCGCCGTGGGGAGCTTCACGATTTCCCGGCGGTAGGCCATTGCGTCGACGCCCCAGCGATGCCCTGGGCCGGGGACTCTGTTTTTGGTTTACTCCGCGGAATGATCCACTTCTAGGGTTGCGCGTAGGTGTCGGCGGCTCCAGAAGTTGCGACTCATATTGAAGCGTAGACTACGGATCTTCGCCAAATGCCGCTTGGGTACGGTCAAATGCCGATGAACTTGGAGCAAAGGCTATGCGCGGAACGGAAGCTGTAGCGTCCATCGTGTTGGCTCTGGCTCCATTCGTGGCGGCCGTCGCTGGGGAGAGCGTGGTCCAGCTTTCCCCCGATACATACATGGCCCTCTGCGATTCAAAGGCGGGCGCATTTGCGTCAATGGCAACGCTAAAGGCAAAAGCGATTGCCCTTGCAAATGACTTTGCAAGTAAGCACGGAAAGGTCGCGATCGCAATTTCAACGAAGGAAACGCGCGCCGTCCCATTTACGTTTCGCTGGCCCAGCGTTGAGTATCAGTTTCGGCTTGTTGATCCAAGCGACCCGACAGCAAAGCCAACAGCACTGTCCGTGGGAAAGAACGGGTTATCCGAATCGATTGATCCAAGTACGGCCCCACCAGAAACCTCAAGCAAACCAGCAGAGAAAGAGGATATTTATTCCCAACTGCTCAAGCTGGAAGAACTGCGACAGAAGGGAATAATCACGCAGGCTGAGTTCGACGCGCAGAAATTGAAAATCCTTTCAAGCGAGTAGCGCGGGCACCCCGCGTCACCGCGGCCTGATCTGAGAGAGC
Organism: uncultured Pseudomonadota bacterium; assembly: GCA_963748985.1. Taxonomy (GTDB): domain Bacteria; phylum Pseudomonadota; class Gammaproteobacteria; order Steroidobacterales; family Steroidobacteraceae; genus RPQJ01. The sequence continues at coordinate 374,837 of CAVVKQ010000001.1, read as the reverse complement.
TTGATTGATAACGCTCCCGAACCAGGACGTAGGAGCCTTCCCGCCGAGCCTGAATTGACTACATATGTACTCCAAGCTAATAGGCGGAGTTCGCGTTCAGATCGCGGCCTACGACTTACGTTCTCTAACCGAAATCTAGAATTGCCGGAGCATCGTTCCGGTCCAACGGAAAGCACTCAAACTCTCGGCTCGCAGTAGGTCATGCCACCTGTTTCACTATATGAGTGATTTCCGGCATAGAGGCCGTGCAAGAAAGCGCCTAGCGTTGCGGCAGCGCAATGCGCGAAAAATATAGAAGCTTAGAAGCAAAGCAACAAGGAAGAATGTTAAATGAAGCTGCCAATCTACCTTTTGGCGTCAGGACTGCTGCTCACTGCGTCACCCGCTAACGCTGCGGATTCGGGCTTCTACCTTGGAGCCGGCGTAGGCCAGGTCAATACCCAGATAGATGACGTATTCGGCACGGGCTTCGACTTCGACGAAGATGACCTCGGATTCAAGCTATTCGGTGGGTACAAATTCTTCCCCTGGCTCAGCGTCGAGGGCATTTATCTGGACGGAGGAAGTCCGGAGATTAGAGAGACGGCGGGCAGCGAGTCCGCGAGTCTAAGCGTCGAGGTGCAGAGCCTCGTCGCGGCGGCTGTATTTTCGCTCCCTATCGGCGACAGCTTCGAACTCTTCCTCAAGCCTGGTTTCGCATACTGGGATTCGGAGACATCCTTCAGTTACAGCTCGCCGACCATCTCCGAAAAGGCCAGCGAAGGCGACAACGGTACCGCGTTCTTCATTGGTGGAGGCGCCGGCTGGAACAATGGGAACGCTGGCCTTAGGCTCGAATACGAGTGGTTCGACGTGGCCCCGAAGTTTGACAGCGAGAATTCCGAATTTGACGATGAACTTGACGCGTCAGCGGGCTTCCTCTCGCTGAGTGTGGTGTATCGTTTCCAGTAGCGAGCTTTCGCGACCGTAAAACGGGGGCTTCGAGCCCCCGTTTTACTTTCGGTCGGCCGAACGAAGAACGTGACAGGCAGTGCGGCCCGGGAGGTGGGCGTAACATCGCGACCACCGTAAGCTAGCGCGCTATTCGTGTGCTGCTCGGTTGCCTCCGGTGCATTTGACGAAATGACAGCCACATCAACGGATCCTTCTGTGTTTACTGTGCAGGCCAACCATCCGGCGCTAGCAGGTCACTTCCCCGGCAATCCAGTTGTTCCGGGTGTGCTGATCCTGGAATACGTCTTGCGTGCCTATGAAGCATCACAGTCGTGCCCGACGCCCCTACGCAGACTGGCTGAGGTCAAATTCCTGCAACCTCTCCGGCCTGGCGAGATCGCGGACATCGATTTTGAAATCAAGCCGGGCAAGGTCGCTTTCAACGTCGTCCGGGGTGGAACGCTGATTGCCAAAGGAGCATTTGATAGCGGGGACGGCACCGCATCATGACGGTGGACTGGCTGCATAGACCGGAAGGCGGCAATGCACTGGCGCTACGAACGCTAAGGACATTGGCTTTGACACTCGGACGAACCGCCTCACGTCTGGTGTTGGTGCCAATCACTATCTACTTCCTGCTACGTCGAGCGCCTGAGCGTCGCGCTTCCCGCGCGTACCTGGCACGAGTGCTCGGCCACCCCCCGACCTGGCTGGACGTTGCCCGCCACTTTCACACTTTCGCCGGGGTGACCCTCGACAGGTTGTACTTCCTCACCGACAGCTTGTGGCGTTTTGATATCCGTTTCGATGGGCTGGAGGATCTGCATCGGGCTATGGACATGGGTCGAGGGGTCTTGTTGATCGGCGCTCACGTCGGTAGTTTCGACGCACTGCGCGCAGCCAGTACTTACCGTCCCGATGTGACCGTCCGTGTCGTACTAGACGCCGACCACAGCCCGGCGCTATCGGCGATCCTCAAGGAGCTGAACCCTAGAATGGCGGCTGGCATCATCAACCCGCGACAGAACGGCACGGCTGTTGCGTTGGAGATTGGCGCCGCACTGAACGCAGGTTCGCTGGTCACGATGCTGGCGGACCGAGGCCGCCCCGGAAATGTGACGGCCAGTGTGGACTTTCTGGGCGATGCCGCGGAGTTCCCGACAGCCCCGTGGCAGATCGCCGCGGCCCTGCACGTGCCGGTGGTGCTATGTGTCGGGCTGTACCGCGGCGGCAACCGGTACGACCTGCATTTCGAGATGGTCGAGGAGGAACTGCACGTCGACCGCCGCCAACGGCAGCAGCAGCTGCAACGGGTCGTGCAGCAGTACGCCGATCGCCTGGCCGCGGTGGTGCGCACCGCTCCCTACAACTGGTTCAACTTCTATGACTTCTGGCAAGAGCCTGCGCACAGCGGCGCCGATACTGGTGCCGATGGCGCTTATGGCGCTCGCGGCGCAAGCCGCTGACCCGGACACCGACGCCCTGCTCGCGCGGCTGGCGCGTCCACCACCCGACACGACGACGTTCGTCGAGGTGCGCTACTCCGCGCTGGTCGCGGTACCCCTCGTTGCGTCGGGCGTGCTCGAGCACCGCGAGGACGGGGCCTTAGTGAGGCGGGTGACCAAGCCCTACCGTGAAACGACAGTGCTGCGCGGCGAGAATGTGCTGCTGGAGCGCGAGGGCAGCCGGCCGCGCAGCTTTTCGCTGGACCGGGCGCCGGAGCTGCGCGGCATGCTGGCAAGCTTCGGCGCGCTGCTCACGGGCGACCGCGCCATGCTCGACCGCTACTTCAGCACGACCATCGGCGGCAGCGATGCCGGCTGGCGCATCGAACTCAAGCCCGTCGACGCGGCGCTGCGCAAGCGATTGACGCTCGTGCGGGTTGATGGCGTGCAGGACCTTGCGCGCTGCTTCACGCTTACGGAGCCCGACGGCGATGCGAGCGTGATGGCGCTGGGCGTCGCGGATCGCGCCGCCCTGCCGGCGTCCCTGGAGCGCGAGGCAGCTGGCTCGATGGTGCAGCGACGTGGCGGAGCGCTGACGGCATGACCGCCGCCGACAAGGGGCTGCTGCTCGCCGCATGGATCGCCGTGCTGGCCGCGCTCGGATGGATGGTCGAGCGCAACCTGGTCGTCGGCGCCGACCTGCGGCTCTTCATGCCCTCGCCGCGCACGGCCGAGGAGCGACTGCTCCTCGAGGAGATCGGCGAAGGCCCGGGCTCGCGCATGCTGCTGCTGGCCATCGCCGGTGGCGGACGCGCAGGCTGCGGCCGAAACATCCCAGGCGCTCGTCGCGGCGCTGCGCCGGGAGCAACGAGTTCCACTGGATCGCGAACGGGGCGGCGAGATCTGACGCGATACCCGACCGGACTGCTGGCCTATCGCTACCTGCTGTCGCCGACCCTCGACGAGGCCCGGTTCGACACGAAGTTCCTGCCAGGCGCAGCTCGAGGAGCGGCTGCGCGACCTGACCTCCCCTGCAGCCGGCGTTCCTCGAGCAGTGGCTGCCGCGGGACCCGACGTTCGAACTTCTCACGACTCCTCGAGTCGTGGCAACCCGCGCGCCAGCCGCAGCTGCTGTTCGACGTCTGGTTCGACTCGGCCGGTCAGACGGCGCTGCTGGTCGCGGAGACCCGCGCCGCGGGCTTCGACCCGCAGGGGCAGCGCGCCGCCGCGCATGCGCTGCAGCGCGCGTTCGACGAGGTTCGCACCGATCCACGGCTCAGCCTCGAGGTCAGCGGCCCCGGCGCGTTCTCGGTCCTGATGCAGGAACGCACGCAACGCGAAGCCCAACGGCTCGGCACCCTCGCGACGATCGGCATGGTCGTGCTGCTGCTCGTTGCCTATCGCAGCCTGCTCGTGCTGGTGCTTGGCCTGCTGCCGCTCGCGAGCGCGGGGCTGGCCGGTCTCGCGGCGGTCAGCGCAATCTTCGGCACCGTCCACGGCATCACCCTCGCCTTCGGGTTCACGCTGATCGGCGTGGCACAGGACTACCCGATGCACCTGTTCAGTCACCAGCACCGCGGCGTCGATCCCCGCGACAATGCGCGTGCACTGTGGCCGACCCTCGCCACCGGTGTCGCGAGCACCTGCATCGCCTACCTCGCCTTCCTGTTCTCGGGTGTGCGCGGTCTCGCCCAACTGTCGGTGTTCACCGTCGCGGGTCTGGCGGTCGCGGGCCTCACTACCCGGTACCTGCTGCCGTGGCTGATCCCGGCACGGGGCCGCGACGCCGCCGAGTCGGCGCTGCTCGGGCGGCTCTGGGACCGGGTTGCGAGCCTGCCGCGTCCGCTCTGGCTCGGTGTCGCGGTCGGCCTGCTGTGCGGCGGTATCCTGTGGCTTTCCCCGCGGCCGATCTGGGAGGACGAACTCGGGGGACTCACGCCGGTGCCGCGGGCCCTGATCGAGCGGGACTCGGCGCTGCGCCGCGAGCTGGGCGCGCCCGACGTGCGGTACCTGCTCGTGATCCAGGACCGGACGCCCAGCGCGTGCTGGCGAAGGTTACGGCCCTCGGCCCGCAACTCGACGAGCTGGTGGCCTCGGGCGCGCTGGGGGGCTACGACCATGCGGCACGCTACCTGCCGACCATCGAACGCCAGGAGCGCCGCCGCGCGGCGCTGCCCTCGGATGCCCGGAGCTGCGCGCTGCGCTGTCTCGCGGCACTGCAGGCGACGCCCTTCAAGCCAGGCGTATTCGAGCCCTTCCTGGACGGACGTCGAACGAGCCCGTAAGTCTGCCGGCGCTCGGTCCGCACGACCTCGCGGAAACGCCGCTCGAGGCCCGCGTCGGCGGCCTGCTGCTCGAGCGGGACGGGCACTGGAGTGGCCTCGTCACCTTGACCGACCTCGCGGGACCCGGCGGCACTCGGGCGGCTCGCCGAGGCGGTGGACGGCGCGACCCTGCTCGACCTCAAGCAGGCCTCGCAGGATCTCGTCGCACACCAGCGCACGCGCATCCTGTGGAGTCTGGCCGGATCCGCGGTGCTGCTGGTGCTGGTGGTCGCCGTCGCGCTGCGCGAGGGCACGCGCGTGCGACGGGTGCTGGCGCCGATGGTGCTCACGACGCTGGTCGTGCTCGGCGTTGCTCCACGCCGTCCGGCGTGTCGCTCAACCTCTTCCACCTGATCGCGCTGGTGCTCGCCGCCGGACTCGGCCTCGACTATGCGCTGTTCTTCGAGCGCGCCGCCGACAACCCCGCCGAGCAGCGCCGCACGCTGCACGCCGTGCTGGTCTGCTCGCTCTCGACGCTGATGGTGTTCGCGCTGCTGGCGCTGTCGAGCCTGCCGGTGCTGCGCTCGATCGGCGTGACCGTGGCGGCCGGCGTGGTCAGCAACTTCGTGCTGGCACTGCTGCTCACCCGGCCGGCCGGGCGCCGCCCGTGACGTCCGAGCCCCGCATCGCGGAACTCGTCCCGCACGCGGGCAGCATGTGCCTGCTCGAGCGCGTGGTCGAGCTGGGACGACGCCAGCGTGACGCTCGCGACCACCACGCACCGCGACCCGGCCAATCCGCTGCGCAGCGACGGACGGCTGCACGCGATCCACCTCTGCGAGTACGGTGCCCAGGCCATGGCCGTGCACGGTGGCCTCAGGCGCGGGCGCGCGGCGAGCGTGCGCGGCCCGGGCTGCTCGTGTCGCTGCGGGACGTCGTGCTCGCGCGCGACTTCGTCCACGACCTGCCGGGCGAACTCGAGGTCGAGGCCCGGCGCCTGCACGACAGCGGCGCGGCGTGGCAGTACGAGTTCCGGGTGAGCGCACGCCGGACGCGACTGCTGGCTCAGGGTCGTGCGGTCGTCTCGCTCGCGTCGGCCACCTGATCCTCGCCCTGTCCCGCGAACAGCGTCAGCAGCGGGCCGGTCATGAAGGTCGTCACGATCGCCATCACCATCAGCATCGTGAAGAGGTCCCGGCCAATGACGCCGGCGTCGAGCCCTACCTTCATGACGATCAACTCCATGAGCGCGCGTGCGTTCATGAGCGAGCCCACCGCGAGCGCGGTGCGCCAGGGATAGCCCGCGATGCGGGCGCCGATCGCGCCGCCGAGCACCTTGCCCGCCACTGCGGCGACCAGCACGATCAGCAGTGCCGTGAACCCGGCGCCGACGAAGGCGGACGGCGTCGTATTGAGCCCCGCGAGCGCGAAGAACACCGGCATCAGCACGATGATGGCGACGTACTCGACGCGCTCGATCAGCGCCTCGAGCAGCCGGTCGTCGCGCGGCAGGGCGACACCGAAAAGGAAGGCGCCGAACACCGGGTGCACGCCTAGCCACTTGGTCGCGTAGGCACAGGCGAACGTGCCGATCAGCAGCACCGCCAGCAGTGATCCCTCGGGCCGACCATCGCGGCGCGAACCGCGCGACGAGGCGTGCGAGCAGCGGACGCCCGAGGCCGAGCACGATCGCACCTCAGCGCGGCGAGCCCGACCGAGCATCTGCCAGAAGCGACTCCAGTCCTCGCGCGCGTCGGCGAGCACGACCACCAGGGCCAGCATGATCCACGCCAGCACGTCGGCCATCGCAGCCGAAGTGAGCGACAGCCGCCCGATCAAGGAGTGCGTCATGCCGCGCTCCTTGAGGATCCGCGCCATGATCGGAAAAGCCGTGATGGACATGGCGGACGCCATGAACAGCGCGAAAGTCGGGAAGGCGACGCCCTCCGGCGCGAATCCCTCGTAGAGGAGCACGGCGGCTGCGAGGCCGAACGCCATGGGCACCAACACCGACATCAGGCTGACCCACGCGGCGTCGACCAGCTGCCGGACGCGCGCCCTGCGGGGCGCGCAGCTCGGCGCCGACGATGAACATGAACAACACTAGCCCGACCTGCGACAGTCCGTCGAGTGCCGGTAGGCTCGACGGCTCGAAGACTTTCGCGTGCCACTCGGGCAGCAGCGCGCCGAGCACGATCGGGCCGAGCACGATGCCGGCGGTCATCTCGCCGATCACAGGCGGCTGACCGAGGCGCCTGAGCACCAGGCTCAGCAGCCGGGCGGTGCCGAGGATCAGCACCAGTTGCAGCAGCAGCGGCGAATGAGGTCATGCGTTCGGGCGATCAGGCCGCCGAGTCGAACAGCATGCGACGCCTCGGTCGCGCCGGACTAGTCCGTCGAGCAGCGCCAGCACGGGCCCGGCGTCGAGATCGGGATGCTGCGCGCGTCGCGGTGGCGACGATCTCGCGCGCGAGCTGGCGCAGCTGCCGCGTCGTCGGCGGATGCGCGCCTTGAAGGCCTCGGTCGTCGAGGGCGTCGCGCAGGCCCCGGTTCAGCTCGGCGAACCAGCTCGAGCCTGCGCCTGGTCGAGCAGCACCGGCCGGTTGCGGCGGCGGCTGCGGGCCGACCACTCCCGCAGGAAGTCCTGCATCGCGAAATTGAGCGCCTTGCTGCCGCCGAGTTCGTCCCGCAGCCGCGACAGCATCGTCAGGTCAGTGAGCCGTCCCTGGAAGAACAGCTGGCACAGCACGCCCCAGTAGTACGTGTAGTCCCAGATCACCTTGACCGGCAGCACCTCCGGGTCGCCGAACATCGCGTACTGGTCGCGGTACAGCGACATCGTGCTGTCGTAGAACGACATGAAGAACTGCTCGTAAATGCGCGCATAGGACGTAACCGGTTGCGCCGGCACGGTCGTGGGCGATGAGTTCCGTGATGTAGGTGTTGGCGATGGCGATGAAATCGCTGCCCGGGGAGTAGAACGGGTCGAGGAACACGCCCGGCCTCACCCGTCATCGCCCAGCGCGCGCCGGAGAAGACCTTCTTGCAGCCGTAGGAGAAGTGCTTGAGGAAGGCGAAGTCCTGCAGCAGGTCGCGCTTCGACTCGAGGTCGTCGCGCAAGCCGCGGCTGAAATTCGCGGAGCCACTCCATGGCGCGCGCTCGAAGCTGTTGATTCTGCTCCAGCGGGTGGACGCGACCGTCGGCGACGATGCCCGACCGAGTGCGATCCCGACGACAAGCGGAATCAGCCAGACCCAGTAGCCCTCGCCGACCAGGTGGTTGGTCGAGAGCCAGCGATACGGCGGATCGCAGCGAGCGAGCCACTGCGGGTCCCTGGACCACTCGTTGACGTCGATGCGGGCGCCGATGCGGAACCAGGCGCTGTTCACGTCGTGGTCGTTGTCGAGCGCGAGACCGAGCTTGCCGCTTGAGGAGCCCGACGCGGCCGCGACGCGTCGACGACCCAGCGCGCGGCCACATCGAAGGCGACTGCCGTCGCGATCACAGCGCACGACGTGCCGTTGCCTCGCCCGAGGCGAGATCAACGCCACGCACCGAGACCCCGTCGAGGAACTCGACGCCGCGCCTCGCGCGCGTACTGCGCCGAGGAAGTTCTCGAAGATGCCGCGATCGATCTGGTAGCTCGGCGTGGAGAGGTAGCGTGCTCGCGCCGAGCTCGAGTACCGCGTCGATGTCGCGGCGGCCCTCCGAGAAGAAGAAGCGGAAGCCGAACTTCTTGAGCTGCCGGCTGGCAAGGTGTTCGCCGAGACCGAGCACCGGGTCGAAGTAGTGCGCGCGCGATCTCGACCGAGGACTCGCCGACCTTGTGCGCAGCCTCCGGCACGGGGTGCCGGCCACGCTCGAGGACCACGATATCAAGGTCTGGAAATCGTTGCCGCAACTGTAGGGACAGGGTGAGACCCGCGAGCCCTCCGCCCAATATTGCGACGTCTGCTTGAATGATGTGGATCAAATTCAGTCCAGCAGTCGTTATCCGTGCATGCCGGCCAAGAAATCAATATCCAGCTCAAGCAAGAGTGCGGGGCTCAATCCCACGTGAATCGTCCGTCGAGTGGCCCGGGCGAGCGCCTCGAAGAACGGCAAGCAGCTTGCCATGGAATTACTCCCCACAACTTCACCATTGCGGGCAAGCGTCTCGGTCCGGTGTGTGCCGCGCGTGGTTCGCCAACAAACTCGCGCCAGCGGGTTCGTTCCGGCATACGGCGAGACCACAACCCCAGCGCCCACGATACCCCGGCTGGGTACGACGGCGGCGAGCGGCCCGCGCGCTTCGATGTCGTACGCCACGAGAAGGACGGCGCGATCGTCGCAAGCCGCCTGCGAGAGGGCCTCGAGCAATCCCTCGCCAAACGTGTCCTGGTATGCGGTGAGCGCTGTGTACGGTTCGTGGCATCCCGTGCCGATCGACCAGTACCCTGCCGCGGCATTGTGGACCGAGTTGTGGAAGCGGATCGGCGATATCAACGTCGGTGTCCGCGCCAGTGTCTCGCACATGTAGTCGTTGATGGCCAGATCACCATCCGTCGAGGCGAATACACTCGGCAATTGCTTCGGGTCGACATTTGCCTTCTCGCACGCGCGCACTGCAACTTCGAGCGCGATGGAGACTGTATCCGGCGCGCGCCTCCGTTCAGTCGGCGCAAGTAACGTTGGGGACGGGCGCGGAGCAACCTGCTCCAGGGCAGGCGCCTCACCGCGCAGCACGGGAGCCGCGATATCCCATCCTGGGAGGCGTGAGGACCAAAAGGCCACGCCGTTCACAAATGCGGTGCGAGGAACCATGACTGGTCAGCCCTGCGGTGACCGGCCGAATAGCAACGAGCAGTTGCTGCCGCCGAAGCCGAACGAGTTACTGATCGCGAAGCGCACGTCAGTCACGGTGTTTTCGATACGAATCTGCGGGCCGCAGGCTGGATCGAGATGCTGCGCGTTCAGCGTTCCGGGAACCAGACCTGTTTCCATCGCCAGCGAGGTGATTGTGGCCTCGACGACGCCCGCCGCACCAAGCGTGTGGCCGGTCCAGCCCTTCGTCGAACTTGCCAGCGTCCACGCCGGGAACATACTGGTGACCAAGCGTGCCTCCACTTCGTCGTTCTTCAGGCTCGCGGTGCCGTGAAGGTTAATGTAGTCGATCACGTTGGACGTGAGTCCCGCGCGCTCGAGCGCATTTTGCATGGCGAGGCGCGCACCGGTTCCATGCGGATGCGGGGACGACATGTGGTGAGCGTCGCTCGATTCGCCATAACCGAGCAGCCAGGGTCCGCGTTCTCCGCTGCGTTCGAGCAGCGCAAAACCGCCCGCCTCGCCGAGGTTGATGCCACGACGCGACCGATCGAATGGGCGGCACGGCTCGGATGACACCAGTTCGAGCGAGTTGAAACCAAACAGCACGCTGCCGCATAGCGTGTCTACGCCACCGACAATTGCAGCGTCGGCGAGACCCAGCCTCATGAACCGCTCTGCCTGAGCGAATACCTTCGCGCTCGAAGAGCATGCGGTGCCCACGGTAACGACGATTCCCTGGAGCCCGAGCGCGGCGCGCACGAAGTCGCCCAGCGAATGCGGCGTGTGCACGATCGGACGGCGCAGGTCCTCGGGAAACTGGCCGTCCGGCAGCAACGTGCGGTAAGCCTCCTCCGTGGCACCAATGCTGGAGGTGGACGTGCCAACTACGAGCGCGACGCGGTCGGGACCATAGCGCTCACGCGCGTTCATTGCGAGTTCGAGAAAGCCGTCCGAGTTGAGCGCCAGCCAAGCGAGTCGGTTATTGCGGCAGTCCCAAGCTGCCAGGTGCCCCGGCAGTTCAACGGCTTCGACGCCTGCGACACGGCCGATCCAAGTGGGCAGCGGCGATTCACCGAAATCGTTCTGCCGCAGGCCGCTCAAACGCTTGCGTAAGGCCACTGACAACGCTGGCGTGCCGATCCCTGCGGCGCAGGCGATGGACTGGCCCGTCATCCGCAGCGGCAACATCCTGGGCACCGGAGTCGTCACTTAAGTCACATGTTTGTCGATGTCGCGGACCTGCTCCGATCGGGCGTCAACCGGCCTCCAGGTCAGCCGCCGCGGCCTGCAACTGGGCGTTGATGTCCAGCAGCACATTGTTGACCCACTTCAGGTAGTTCTTGTGGATGCGCGGTACACCCTTCTTCATCTCATAGTCGAGATTCGCGCTCTCCAGATAACGCACTTTCACTTGACCCGTGTCGAAATTGATACCGATCTTCGCCGTATGCGTGCGTAGGTTCAGCGTGGCCTCGATGAAGCCCGGTTCCTGCTTGGTTACTAGCCAGCCGCGCTGAGACACACCGACCCGGACGGCCTTGGCGACGACCTTGTCGGTAAGGCCAGGAGGCACGGCGAGAGGCTCGGGGTCCACGAGCGGGACCGTCCCTGCCATCAACAGAACGAGGATCGGCAACAGAAACAGAGCCTTAAGTCTTGCAGTCCGCATCGACGATACCCCCAAGGCCGGCGGGGCCGGGTGCGGCCTACCCCTAGCCATGATGTTATAGGTCAGGCCGCCCGCTTCTGTTGGACGTAGTCCGAAAGCGCGCGCAGCGACGCGAAGATCCGCTTGTTGTCCTCATCATCGGCCTTTAGCTGCACGCCGTACCGCTTGGAAATCTCGAGCGCGAGTTCGAGCGCGTCGATCGAATCAAGTCCGAGGCCGGTGCCGGTGCCGAAAAGCGCCGCGTCTGGATCGATGCCGGCGGGTTCAACGCCTTCGAGATTGAGCGCCGAGACGATCAACTCGGCGAGTTCCCGCTGTGCGGGTGTCTGAGCTGCAGCCATGATGAATGCGATGTGCACGGGCGAAATGCCTATATTTGTAAAGTGTATCATGCGGTTTGCAGCGAGCAGCGAGCGCAACCGTGTCCAGCACTGATGGATCAGTCGAAGCTGTACCTCCAGCCGAGAGCGACATAATCGTCGTAGGCGGCGGTCCGGCCGGCTGCACCGCCGCCACGCTGCTGGCCCGACGCGGCTGGTCGGTCACCCTACTCGAAAAGAGCTGCCATCCGCGCTTTCACATCGGCGAATCCTTGCTGCCGATGAACCTGCCGATCCTCGAACGGCTGGGAGTTCTCGACGCCGTGGCGGCCATTGGCGTGCGCAAGGGTGGGGCCGATTTCCCGGCACCGATGACCGAGGGTTACAACACCTTTCGCTTCGACCGCGCCCTGGACTCGACGTGGGCGCACGCGTACCAGGTGCGGCGGGACGAATTCGATACACTGCTGTTTCAAAACGCTATAGCCAACGGCGTCGGCGCCTGGCAGGGGCGACGAGTGACGACCTTCGCTACAGGGCGGGACGAAGTCACCGTCGAGGGGATCGCCGAATCGGGGCAGCCGTTTCGCTGCAAGGCCCGCTACCTCGTCGATGCCACCGGCCGCGATACGCTGGTCGGGAGCCAGCTGCGGCTGAAGCGCAAGAATCCGCGCCACCAGAGTGCCGCCATTTTTGCGCACTTCCGCGGGGTCGAGCGGCGACCAGGATCCGACGCCGGCAATATCAGCATTTATCGTTACGATCAGGGTTGGGTGTGGCTCATCCCGCTGCGCGACGACATTACCAGTATTGGGGCAGTCTGCTGGCCCGACTACCTGAAGGGACGGCGGACGGGCAACCGCGAGTTCCTGCTGCAGACGCTGCGGTCCATACCGAACCTCTGGCAGCGCATGGAACACGCCGAGATCGCCGGCAATCTGCACGCCACTGGCAATTACTCGTACACCTGCACACAGATTACTGGCCGGCGCTGGATCATGGCCGGCGACTCGTACGGCTTCGTCGATCCGATCTTCTCCAGCGGCGTCTACCTCGCCATGCATGGCGCGGAAGCCGTCACCGACGTCGTAGATGGCGCGCTGCGAGATCCGGGCTACGAACGGAGATTGCAGCGCGCTTACTCGCAGCAGATCAGGCGCGGCCTACGCACCCTCTCGTGGTTCATCTTCCGCTTCACGTCGCCGGCCATGCGAAAGCTCTTCGCTGCTCCACGCAACGACCTACAGCTGGAGCAGGCCATGATTTCGATGCTGGCGGGCGATGTCTTCCGCAATAACGGCGTCGCGTGGCGTCTGCGCGTCTTCAAACTGATCTATGTCATCACGGCACTGGGCGACCTCAAAGAACAAGCGCGCGCGTACTTCTTCAGGCGCCGCCAGGCCCGAGCGGTCTTCACCGGGGGCACGACCGGTCAGGACGGCGCCTGACATGTCGACTCCATTGGGCCCGACTTTGGCACTGCGTGTCGGATATTCGAGACTCGACGCCGCCCAACCCCTCGGCGCCGACGTGCTGGCGGCGGTCGTCTTCGGCAAAGACGCACCGTGCCCGCCGGATCCGCGCTGCCTGCGGATCGATCTCGAACCGCTCGTAGGCACTGGACTGAGCGAGGTCTGGCGTGGCGTCGGCAAGGTCCGGCTGGGCACGTCGGGGCCGATTCGTTTCGTCGAAGACGGCCACCGCCTGCTCGGCTGGGTCGATCTTGATGAAGCAAGGTTCGGTGGGCTCGTTGAGGCTTCTGAAGCAGCATACTTGGGCATGTTGCGATTTCACGCGGGATCGCCATTCCCCAACATATGGCGGATCTGGAATTTCATAACGGCCATCAACGAGGGCCATGGTAACGAAGAGCGCTACAAGCTGTTCTCCCTTGGCCGCGCGAGGGCATTCGCGGCGGCGCATGCAACGTCGCCTAGCATCGGCTACCCCGCGGCAACGGCGGTCGGAAAGCCGCAGGGACTGCGCCATCTGCAGGTCTGCTGGCTCGCCGGTCGAGATCCCGGCACATTGCTCGAGAACCCACGCCAGATCGCCGCCTATCACTATCCGCGTCAGTACGGGCCGGCCGCACCGACGTTCTCGCGTGCGGTGCTGATCCCTGACCCCGCCCTACTGATCTCCGGCACGGCGAGTATCGTAGGGCATGCATCCCTGCACGAGGGTGACCCAGCTGCGCAACTCGATGAGACGCTAGCCAATCTTGACGTTCTATTGCAGCGAGCGCATGCCGGCGGCCACTTCGACTCGGCGCGCCTCGGCCCCGAGAGCCTGTTGAAAGTCTACTTGCGGCCCGGCGTCGACGCGGCGGCGATCGCGCAGCGGTTGCGGAACCGCCTCGGGGACGACGTGCCGCTCGTGATCTTGGCCGCCGACATTTGTCGATCCGAACTGCTGATTGAAATCGAGGCCGTACAGATTCCGAACACTTTGGCGCACTGACCGCACAGCTGACCCACTCAGCGTTTCAGCGCGCCCAGCAATTCCGCTCGCGGCAATTTGCCAACCCCATTGCGCGGCAGGCGCGGCACTCGCAGGAGCGGGCGCGGCAGGAAAGCCGGATCGACTGCGGCCGCGAGGCGCGCCAGTATCTCGGACTCCGTCAGGTCTCGCGCCACGACCAGAGCCGCCAGTCGTCGCACAGTGGCGATGCCCGATTCGTCGGGCTGGAACACGACGGCGTCCGTCACGCCCGGAATCGCCATCAAGCGTCGCGTGAGGTCCGCGAGTGATGCACGCTTGCCGGCCACTTCGACTATGTCGGCGCTTCGCCCCAGCACTGTGAAGGAGCCGTCAGCACGGACGTCAACGATATCGTGCAACAACACCGGCAAGTGGAACCACGGGGCATTTATGAGCGTGCCACCATCCTGTGGCTGCAGCGAAACGCCGGGATGCAGCAGCCACGCATCCTCAATTGCGGTACGACGCGAAGCGAAAACGCAGGTTTCCGTCGAGCCGAAGAACTCAAGCAGGACGGTATCGAAGCGCGTCTCGATGGCTTTCGCTATATCGCCGGAAAGGGGTGCGGTTGCCGAAACCACGGTTTGCATCTTCGGGAGGTCGACACCGGACTCGAGCAACGCGCGCAGGTGCACTGGTGTGCTGACCAAGATGCGTGGCTCCGGCACCTCCATTAACGCAGCCGCGATGTCGGCTGGGTACAGGGGATGGCCCGCGTGTATTCCCATACCACCCAGCAGCGGCATTAGGACGGACAACTCCATTCCGTACATGTGCTGCGGCGGCACGGTGGCCACGATCCACGACTGACGTTCCCGCTGTGTCGCTGGCTGGACATCTTGCAGTCGCGCCAAATTCAAGGCTGTCGATGCAGCAAATCCGCCCCATGTTTTGGGATTGGGCTTAGGACCGCCCGTGCTGCCCGACGTGTAGCCAATGACTGCGACCTGTGCGGCATCTACCTGCGGCATCGGTGCGACGTCGCAGGCTCCGCGCACACACTCAACGAACGCGTCGTCCACGGTGTAACAACCCGGGTGCTCCGTCATCACTTCCCCTACGACTGCAGGGACCCTGGATGGCGGCAGTACGCAAGACTGCTTGCGCATCAACATGGCTGCGAATGCGATCAGGAAATGGTCGCGTCGCTCGCAGAGATTCACAGCGGCAGGACTATCCGGCAGTTGCGCCGCCAACGAACGCGCCAGCGCGAGGAAGCGTCCCGTATCGAGCGTGCCCTGGTGCTGCCTTATGAACTGTCGCTCAGGCCGATCCGACAGCAAGAGCGAGACTAGTCGAGCTGGGGTCATTCCGCGCTCAGATCGATCGCACGCATCTATTGCGTGGGACTGGCCAACGCCGACGAAATCTTCGGATTGTCGCGCACCAGTTTGCGGATGGCGCCGGCATAGAGTTCCGGCATTTTCGCCTCAAAGCCACTCTTGGCTCCCGTCCAGATCGAGCCCTCGATATGTTGTCCGTCCTTGACCTTGTTGCCCGCAAGCTGCGAATCGTCCGGACCGAACACCTTGGCATCGAGTTCATACCAGAACTTGCCGTCCACCATGCCGTCAAAATTCCAGTCGACAATTGCCACGTCGAGTACGCGCTGCGCACCTGACCGCGCGACGACGCTGTAACCCAACGCCTGCAATTCCTTGCCCAGGTCACGCTCCAGCAACGATGCCAGGGGCTGCTTGCCCTTGGTGGTTACATCCCAGGGATTGCCGAAGCCGCCCCGATACTTGCCAATGAAATACGGAGGCTTATCACCGCTCCTGACATAAGGCCGCTCATCACGGACTGCCACGGCGACTGCCGTACCCTTGGCAGCGACGGCAGCGGGACCTGCTTCGTAATTTGCCGGCAGCGACTGCCCGACCACACAGCCGCCCAGCCCCATAGCGCAAAGCACCAGACAGGTCATCGTCAAACTTTGCAGCCTTCTCACGGTCACTTTCCTATATTTGAGGTACTCACACATTTCATCGCCAGCGCCGGAACACGAGCGACGTGTTGACACCGCCAAAAGCGAAGTTGTTATTCATCACAAATTCGACCTGCAGCCTGCGACCGTCGCCTGTGATGTAGTCGACCTCGCCACAGCGCGGATCCACGTTTTCGAGGTTCACGGTTGGCGCGAACCAGTCAGCGCGCATCATCTGGATGCTGAACATGGATTCGAGTGCCCCGCACGCGCCAAGAGTGTGCCCGAGGTAGCTCTTCTGCGAACTGAGCGGGATTCGCGACCCAAACAGTGCAGCGGTGGCGCGGGTCTCAGCAATATCACCGTGCTCCGTCGCGGTGCCGTGCCCGTTCACGTATCCGATCGCCGCCGGCGCGATGCCCGCGGAATTTAACGCCAGTTCCATCACGATCCGCATCGTCTCCTCTTCGGGACGCGTGATGTGCGAGCCATCGGAATTCGTAGCAAAGCCAACAACCTCGGCATAGACGCGGGCGCCCCGCGCCTGGGCGTGCTCCAGTTCCTCGAGCACCAGCATTCCACCACCCTCGCCAATCACCAGCCCGTCACGGTCCCGGTCGTAGGGACGCGGCGTCGTACTCGGTTCATCATTGCGGCGACTCGTGGCGTACAGCATGTCGAACGCCATCGCCTCGCTGGGGCAGAGCTCTTCCGCCCCGCCACCCAGCATGACGTCCTGATATCCGTGCTTGATCGCCTCATATGCAAAGCCGACGCCCTGGCTGCCCGAGGTGCAGGCGGTAGACGTCGGGATGATCCGACCGCGCAGGCCGAAGAAAATGCCCACGTTGGCGCCGGTTGTGTGCGGCATCATCCGCACATACGAATTGGCATTCAGGTTCGGCGCGTCACCGGTAAGCAACATCTGCGCGAAATCGCTGATATCCGGAGTGCTGCCGATAGATGAACCGCATGCGACACCCATCCGGCCGGAGCGCACCAAAGGGTCACCCAGCAAGCCCGCATCGGCCAGTGCTAGTTCGGCAGCCCGTACAGCTAGTTGCGAGACACGCCCCATGCTGCGCAGCTGCTTGCGGCTCCAGTGTGTCGGAGGCTCGAAGTTCGCCACAGGGACGGCCAGTCGTGTATTGAGGTCCTTGTATTTGTCCCAAGCGGACATCCGGCGCGACGCATTCCGGCACAGGCGCAAGCCAGCCTCAATAGTCGGCCAGTCAGACCCGAGCGCGCAAATGCCGGACAGACCCGTGACGACGACCCGTCGCATCAGCAGAGCCCTCCATTCACCGCGATGACCTGGCGCGTCACGTACGACGCCCCCGGTGACATCAGGAAGGACACGACAGCAGCCACCTCCGTCGTGGTGCCCATGCGCTGCGCCGGAATGGCCTTGAGAATTTCTTCGACGGGCGCGTGCTCATCTACCATGTCAGTCTCGATCAGCCCCGGCGCCACGCAGTTGACCGTGATCGCACGCTTGGCCAGTTCCATGGCGAGGGCCTTCGTCGCTCCAATGACGCCGGCCTTGGCTGCGCTGTAGTTCACCTGTCCCCGGTTGCCAATCAACCCCGACACCGACGAGAGCGTGACAATCCTGCCAGGCGCACGGCGTCGCACCATCGGCATGATGAGCGGCTGCAGCACGTTGTAGAACGCATCGAGATTGGTCCGGATCACGGAATCCCACGCTTCTTCACTCATCGCTGGGAACGCCGTGTCGTGCGCAATGCCCGCATTGCACACGACGCCGTAATAGGCGCCGTGCTCGGCAATGTCGGCGGCGATGACTTCGGCGCAATCCTTGCGTTCGGCCACATCGAACCGCAGGTGGCGTGCGGAGCAACCTTTGTCGCGTATCTCCGCAACAACTGCCTCTGCCTCTGCGACGCGTGCGCGACAGTGCACTACGATGTCGTACCCATCCTGGGCCAGACGCAATGCGATTGCGCGCCCGATGCCACGACTGGAGCCCGTTACCAATATCGAGCCAGCTTCAATCATCGCGTCCGGACTCCCCCGCAAGGAACGAACCGTCGGGTGGCTGAAAGACCGTCAAAGTGCCCGAAGCGATTACCTTGCTGGAACAGCTGATCCTGCAATCGAAAACGGCCCGACCCTCCTCATCCAGCAACGATTCAACCACTTCGACATCCAAGGTCTCGCCAACCAGAAATTCGTGCTGGGCGGCCTGATACGAGCGCACACCCAGCAGCAGTCCGATTGCCGCAGGACGACCGTTGTCGCGCAGCGACCGGTACCCCGACAAAGTCGCAATGGCCTGAGCCATGATCTCCGGCCCAACCCAACACGGCAGGTTGCCAGAAGCGTCACTGAACGCGGTGCCGGACCGCACAACCACGCGGGCTTCCAAGCGGTTCCCGTCGACGCACCGAAGCTCATCCAGCAATAGCGCACCGTCCGTGTGGTGAAGCAATTCGGCGGGCAACGGCAATTGCATCGGCATCAATCCGCAGCCCGCGACAGGGCGGCATAAACACATGACCGAAAGTCAAGCGGTGTCGTGAATTGCAGCTCGCTCGACCGGGCGTCGACAGCGACCTGAACCGTTCGTCCGCGCACGATGCGTGCAGCATCGGCCACTCGGGTGACCAGATAGTTCAACGTCAGGCGACTTTCCCATTCCATGAGAGAGACGCGCACACGCAGAACATTACCGAAGCGAGCAGGATTCAGGTACTTCGTCTGCAGTTCGACAATCGGCCACACGAATCCGGATGCGAGCATTCGATCCAGGCCGTAGCCCATTTCATTCATGAATGCCCACCTGGCATTCTCGAGGTAGCGCAGATAATGACCGTGCCACACGACACCGACCATGTCCACGTCATGGAACCGCACCTCGAGTTCGATGTCGGTGAACAAGGCGCCCTGCGCTCTCACGTCGTCACTCCAGGGACGGCACCAAACGCCAGACGAAGTCGCCGCCCGATCAGCATTGGCGCACGGCGAAGCATGCCGAAGAACAGTTGCGTGTGCATCAGCGTGATTAGCCAGTTGTCCCGCACCAGCCGAAAGTGCGAAACGCCGTCGCGTGGGTAGCCAACGTGGGTCGGCAACCACCGCATGGTCACTCCGTTCCAATGCAGGCGCACGAGTATCTCGATGTCAAAGTCCATGCGGCTGCCCGGACGCTCCTTCTCGATGACCGGGAGCACCTTGGACAGTGGATAAACGCGCAGACCGCACATGGAATCGTGAATGTCGAAGGATAGCGTGTTAATCCAGACCATTACATGCGTCAGGTACCGCAGGTACAGACGGTGGCGAGGAATAGACGCGTCAAAGACAGGCTCGCCGCAGATGAGCGCGGTTGGTTCGGCGCATGCTGCCGCGAGAAACCGTGGGATATCCGCGGAATCGTGCTGCCCGTCCGCATCGATCTGCAGGACGTGCGTGAAACCCGCTTCCGCAGCGAATGCCAGTCCCGCCATGACCGCAGCCCCCTTGCCGCGGTTTTCAGGTAGGCGCAGCAGGCGCGTATCGGCGTCGGTATCCGCCAGGCTCCGCAACACGGCGGCGCACGCAGGCTCCGATCCATCATCCACCAACAGGACCGTTAACGCCTGGCCGCGCAGGCCAGCCAGCGTTTCGGCGATGGCCAATTCGTGGTTGTACACGGGAATCACGACGCAGACGCTAAACATGGCCGCCCTCGAACTGCAAGCGACCGGTCGATATGACCTTCTGACCCTTCCGATAAGTGAACTGAAGCTGCTCCACATGCGCACCGGGCGCGAGCCGAAGGTCGAAGGACATGCCGGGCTGGACCAGGCGACAGAACTTCGAGGCACTGATACCGACGACCCGCGACGAAACGATTCCATGCATGCGGGCCAGGTCGATGGCCCAGCCCACTTGCGTGACACCGGGCACAATTGGTATGTCGCGAAAGTGCCCGCAAAAAATCGGAAGGTCAAAAGGCACACGCAGGTGACAATCCAGAATTCGCGAACTGATATCGACCACGAGATCAGAGACGATCGGCATACCCGATCGGAGCAACAAGACGTGACTGTGCTCCTGGCCTAGCTCCGGCAACTTTTCGGTCAGGAACCAACCGATGCGCACCTCACTCGCAGTGCAATACCCTCCCAGATATCGCTCCAGCTCTGCGACGATGTGAACCTTCCCGCAGCGTCGCAGGACGCCCTCACCCGACACGCTGGGGACGGCCAGAATATTCATGGGACCTGCGCCAACGGGAACGTCGGCTTCAATTTCCGACAGGAAAACGCGCGCATCTCGCACCCAGGGGTGCGTGCGCAACCGGGCTGCGAGACTTTCGAATCGAAGGCCGGGTACCCGACTGGATTCGAGAACTCGGCTCACGCCTTTACGAGAGCATGAACGGCGTCGGCGAGGTCACCCACCGTCCGCACCGACCTGAAATCATCCGCTGAGATCTTATGGCCCGTCTGGCGTCGCAACCGATCTATCAGGTCGACCGCATCGATGCTGTCGATCTCCAGATCCTCGTTGAGCCTTGCTTCGAGCGTCACCCGCGCCGGTTCGATTTCGAACAGTTCAACCAGTGACGTCTTGATCTGCTCCAGGACTTCGTCTCTTGTCTGCATGCCCCCCCCTCAAGACTCAGTCAAAGGCACCTGTAACAGCGTACGCGGCGGCTGCATGCCCCTCCCTGTCCATCGTTTTTCATTATAGACATTAGCGTGCCCCAACTCTGTCTCGTAATGCGCTAGTAGCCATGTGTTGAGCTGCCGCGACGCCCGGGGCGGCGGCATATCACGGTACTGCGCCAGATCGATGTCCTCACCGACCCTGAGCGACAGATGGGGGCGACGTCGGGGCACGCGATACCACGGCTGGGACTTGTGCAACAACGGTTGGTCGACGCTTATGTAAACCGGGGTCAATACGGCAGCGGCCTGGGTCGCGATGCTGGCCGCGCCACGGTGAAAGTGGCGCGGCTGGTCTGGTCGCGTCCGCGTCCCCTCCGGGAACATGATCAGAATATCACCCGACCTGAGCCCAAGAATCGCCTGCTCTATCATGGTGTCGGTAGGGGAATTGCGGATGTAACCAGCCGCCTGCACGACCCAGCGGGTAAACGGGTTATTGAAGATGGCGGCCTTTACGACGCACGCCGGGGCAGGCGTGAATGCGACGATGAATACCACGTCTACCAGTGTCGGATGGTTGGCAATGATCAGTTGCCCGGGCCGACCGAGGCGCTCGGTGCCGGCGAACGCATAGCTCACACCGCCCAGACCACTCATCGTATCCACGAACAAGCGGAAGGCACGCTGGACGAGCGCGCGCGTGCGGGCGCGCCGCCGCGCAGCCCCCCCAGGCAACAACAGCGTCACGGGCAGGACGAAGAGCCCTAGAATAAGGCCACTGAGACCGAACAGGACAAAGCAAGTCCCGGTGACGAAGATTCGCCAAAGATATGTCTGCCGCTCTTCCATGCTGTCAGTTGCCCCCTCGCGGGCCGGCTGATGTCGCCACTTCCATCGCCGCGGGCGCGGGCTGTCTGGCTTGGAACGCCCGATGCCGCGAAGCAATTCGATCCATCGCGACTCGAAAGCGACGCCCATGCCGAATGGGCAGCCCTACGCACAAACCGTCGACGCCTTGACTATGCATCCAGTCGCGCCCTGATAGCAGCAGTTCCGGTCGCGGACGGCCAAGCTAGAAGCCTCTCCCACAGCCGCGGGTTTGCCGCCCTTGCCGTCGGGACCGAACCAAGCTCTGTCGGTGTCGACGTCGAATCCCTTATACCGCGTGCCTTCAAGGACATTGCTAGGCTCGCCTACTCCACGGCCGAGGCGGACTACCTCGCGTCGCTGGATGATCCATCGGCACTCTGCACAAACTTCTACGAGTTCTGGACGCTGAAGGAGGCTTTTGCCAAGGCCTTGCGACTGCCTCTCGCAGACGCCCTCCGGCAATGCTGCTTGATTGACGTCGCTGGCGAACGACGCGCCGAGATTCCCACGACGCAACGATGGAAAGCAATGATATTTGCACCGCGACCGACACTGCGACTTGCAGCGGCTTGGACTGCTGCGTCGGCCGATCTGCTGGATGCGACCGTGCACACGGCCGAATGGCCCGAGCAGCAAACGGAGTCGTGGGCCATGATCGTCGGCATGAGTAGCGATGATGCCACTTGCGGTTGCGCCTGATAAGCGACACCGTTCCCCCGATATGAAACCGCCCGACACCGCGAGTCTCGGACGCGACACTGCCACGACCGTGACAGTGCTCGGGCTGTCCTATCCCTTACTTGCACACGCCGCGGTCCTGACCAAAGACCCGACGCTTATCGCTGCGAGCATTGCGATACTCATTCTGATCATCCTGCTGCCCGGACTTCGGCGACGGCGCGTGGCCGCCTGGGTGCTGCTGGTCGTCGCCGGTCTTGGCCTGCTTGCGATCGCCGGTCGTGAGCAAGCCCTGCTCTTGCTGTTCCTGCCTCCTATCCTCATCAATGGCTTCATGGCATGGATCTTCGGTCACACATTACTGTCGGGCCGGCTGCCATTGATCGAACGCATCATTCGAATCTTGCATGGAAATACCGTCAGCGTGGACAGCGACATAGCCGCCTACGCTCGTCGCCTGACACTATTATGGGCAGGCCTCTTCATCTTGCTGTCGGCCATAAACCTCACCCTGGCCGCGCTGGCTCATCCTGGCGGAATTTCTGCTTGCCGTCGGGCTGACTCTGCCGGTCACAGTCGCGCTCGACACATGGTCACTTTTCGCAAACGTACTGAACTACCTGATCGTCGGTGCATTCTTCGCCGCCGAATACTGGTTTCGTCGGCGACGATTTCCGCAGCAGACGTACCGCGGATTTATTGACTTCATGCGCCAACTGGCAGGCGTGCGCGAGGTCTTTCGCCCAGCCAGCGCCGGCATGAGACAGAGTTCATGCAGCGATCGAGACCACTCCTAGGCAAACCTGACGACACCAATCATGCGCGTCGCTTTCATTTCCGCAAACCGCGAAAAGCTGCCGGATGCCGTCCTCCCTATCGGCATTCTGTCGGTGATGGCTGCAACCCCCAAGCAGCACGAGAAGCTGTTCTGGGATCTCTGCTTCGAGCCGGAACCCCTGGAGACGGTCGCCCGCAACCTTCGCGAGTCGCAGCCCGACCTCGTCGCGATCGGGCTGCGCAATCTCCAGAACATGGATTACACAAACATCACGGCGAACCTGGATGCTTACCGCGAGATCATCCGGACCGTGCGCGCAAACTCACCGGCGCCAATCGTGCTCGGCGGTGGCGGCTTCTCCGTCATGCCGCAGGCCCTTATGGAAGACCTCGGCGCCGACTACGGCATTGCCGGCGAAGGCGAGCGAGCCTTTCCACAGTTGCTTGACGAACTCGAGACGCCGGAGCCGGCGCTCGATCGCATCGACGGCCTGTACTACCGCGAAGACGGGCACGTTCGCTTCGCCGGGCACTCCGGTCACTTTCTCGCACTGGACGACCTGCCCCGACCGGACCGCAGCGTTCTGCCTGAGCGCTACTACAGCGACTATGGGATCGAGTCGCTGCAGACGAAGCGCGGCTGCCCCCTGCGCTGTGACTACTGTACCTATCCCCTGATCGAAGGGAGACAGGGCCGCCTGCGCGACCCCGGCAAGGTCGCCGATGAGTTCACTGAGATCTGCTCTCGCTCCGGCGTGGAGCACCTCTTCATCGTAGACAGCGTCTTCAATCTTCCGCTGCGACATGCGAAGGAGGTCTGCCGTGAACTCGTGGCTCGCGGCAACCGCACGCCCTGGACGAGCTACATAAATCCAGTGGCATTCGACGACGAGCTAGCGGAACTCATGGTGCGCGCAGGGGCCGTCGGCATGGAGATCGGGTCGGACAGCGGCTGTGACGACATCCTGGATCGACTCCGCAAGGGTTTTCACACGGACAAGATCGCACGCCTCTCGCGTATCTCGAAGGCGCACGGCCTGAAGGACTGCCACTCATTCATCCTCGGCACGACCGGCGAGACGCTAGAGCACATCGACCGTACGCTCGATTTCGTGGCGGAGCTTGACCCCTTTGCCGCGATCATGCTCGTCTGGGTGGAAGACCTCGAAGTCCTCGACTCACGGACCGAACTGGAGCGTCGTCGCTTTCGCGACGCCGTCTACGAGCGAGTTCGGGAACGCGCCACGCACCAACCGCGTTGGGTGGTGCCTCACCTCGGCATCAGCTTCGACTCGAGGACGTTCGCTGTGCTACGCAAGTTCGGCATGCGAGGCCCGCTCTGGCAGCACATCGATCGTCAGACAATCGGCTGAACCCGCTGCGCGAGCCAGATTTACTCATCTGCCTCGACAACTTTGGACGATTCCTCGAGTATCCAGGCGATGGCGACGCCGACAGCAAAGTAACTCTGCTGCCTGACCAGCGGGCTGTTGGCAAAGGCGGCGCCTTCAAGACTGTCCCAGCGGGCAAACGCACCGACCCAGTACTTCGGGTAGCGCTTCGATAACGACACCAGGAACTGACTGCCGGCGTAGCCCGCCGCGGCATCGAACGCCGGACGGTCGGCGGTAGCGTATTGCGGCGCTACCGAATAGAAGTAGTCGTGGCTACGTTCCGAGCCGTAAATGGGCCCAGCAAGCAACCCCAGATTCCAGCCGACCAGCCCTGCAACATCGCTGACGTCGAGAACGAGGCGCGGCGAAAATTCCCATCCAACATAATCCATCCCCCCTATCACCGTAACAGCGGCACGTACTGGCAGGCGGAAGTCCAGTTCGTATCGCCGGTCTCGGGTGCGCCAAAGGTTGACGTCAAACGAGGGACCGAGCTCCACCGTCGGCTGTAGATCGGGCATGCCCTGCCGGGCACGGTTGTCGTCGCTGCTCACGGGCACCGAGGCGCCGACACTCCCGTTGAGTTCGATGCGGTCGTTGTCGAAAAAGGCGCCGCGGATGCCGTCCTTGTCCGCCTTGAGAAATGTGCCGCGATAAACGACATAGGGAAAGGGGATGGCGAAGAAGCTGGATTCGTCAGAACCACGATAGTCCGGAAAAGATAGCGCACTCATGCCGATGCCCAGTTCCCATAGGGGCTTTTCAGCTGCCATAGCCTGGCTGGCAACCAGACTGGCAAGCAGCAGTATGGCGACGGACCTCAGACGACGCTGCAGAGGCATGACATGCTCGTTCTTGGTGCAGGTGCGGTCGGCCGTTTGATCCTGGACTTGGCCGGCAAGCCGACTACATCGCCTGAACACAGCACCGAGAGCTGATCCGACAAGTCAACGCAAAGTTCAAGTTCAAGTTCAGCGCCGAACCGATACGCCACTTTCTCGGACATTGCGCCAAAGCGGGCACGACTTTCAATTGCCAAGAGAAAGCACAGATCGCGTGCGCGCTTGATTCCAGTGGTCCCAAAACCCCCGCGAGGGCTCTAACCAGGAGAAAGGACCGCACCGTTCGGCGCGCGCAGGTCGACGGTGCGGTGCCGATGCCACGATGGCCGGCGTCACGCTCAAGGGCACCGTCGTCAAACTGAAGTAATACCTTGCAGACGGACCCGTTTGATACAAGGAGGGGTGCCCGCCGTTTCCAGTTGGCACCCCCGACCGCTACTTACCGGGCGGGAACAACTGGTCAAGGGCGCGATTGATGACGTCCTCGTGTGTCTGACCCATGGCCTTCAGCGAACTCTGCATCGACTGACCATACCCGAGGATCGACTGGTCGCGGGCGTCGCGTAGATCGATGCGCAGGTCGTACAGGTACATGCGCATGTCCCACATCCACTTGTCGACGTAGGTCACGACGTAGGTCGCCTCGGCCGGGCGTTGCGAGACCGTCCCCGCGGTCGCATGGAGGCCTCGCGCCTGCATCGCCTTTGCAATCGTCGAGGCGAGGTCGCGGTCATCCTTGTCGTGCCGCTGCACGAAGTAGCTGCCAGCCTGCACCTGCTCCTTCGGCAGCGTCAGCTGGCCCGACGTATTGCCGACGCAGCCGACGAGCGACAGGGCCAGCAGGCCGAGACTGATGCGGTACAGCCGAGAAACGAACGATGTTTTCATCGCGATACTCCTGGAATCACGGGGCTGGCTTCGAGAGCGCGCTGCGGACGGCTTCGTCGCGCACGAGTTCGGTGAACCGCAGCTCGAAAGTCCGGGCGGCGTTCGTCGCGTTGCCCGATTCGAAGCCGCCGCTGCCGACGTCCTCCCCCTTCGTCCTGCTCTGCGCCAGAAGCGTACCGCTGCCGTCGAAGACGCTGAGCTGCAGGTCGTACAGCGTCTTCATCTTCATCATGACGTCGGTCTTCCATTCGAAGACGCGCAGCTCCAGTTTGCGTGGCGCCCCCTCGGTGCCGCCCACGACCGCAAAGCCCTGCTGCTGGAGCGCTTTGGCGATCGCGTCGCGCATCTCTGCCGCGAGCGGCCGGCCGCTCCCGGTGCGAACCTCAAACGGATTGCCGAAGCCACCCCGCTGCAGGCCAACAAAGTCCGGCTTCTTGTCACCGCTCAGCACGTATGGACGGTGATCGACGACGTCGACGGCCAGCTTGCCGCTGCCGGACACCGGCAGCCCGCTGATCGCGTTGCCGTAGTCGTACCGATTTCCCACCGCACAACCGCCGAGGATCAGTAATGCCGTAGCAAACACCGCGAACGTACCTGCTCGAACGAACACGGTCTTCATGACGGTCCCTTATTATTGACGCCGATAGACGCTCTCTATCCGTCGAAAACCTTACGCTAACTGCGAATCTTCCACCATCTCGGCCTTCCGCAGCAGGCGGCACAGTTGTCAAAACTGTCGCTCAGGTCCCACGGACTGTGAACCGGCGTCGAGGACTGACCAGCTTCCGGCGTCCAGTGTTGACCATGCGACAAAAGAGACAAGCCCACGATTCTCATTGAGAAATGCCGCTTGAACCCTGGTTAGTCTTCGACGCGTGATGGGCCACAATCTTGGTCAAATTTCACCGCCTGTTCACACCCAGTAACCGGAAAGAGTCGCCTGTCCATTCGAGTCGCTGTGACCAGACCACTCAGCGATGCCTAAGAACGGTGTTCCACTTTGACTTCGATACTAGGTGACGCGACATGTAGGTAGTCGTCCGCGTCTAGACGGTACAGCGCTGCGAGGTAAGCCATCAGCCGTTCAAAACGAGGTCTTGTATCGCGCACCCACTGACTTGTTATCTTGAGGTACCAGTCTGGTTCCAGTCGCCCACTGTGCAGCAAAGCGCTCGCAGCATCTACTTCCACAAACTCGGGACCGAAAACTAACTCGGGCTTACCGTGGGCCAAGCGGTCACGAATACTAAAGATCTCTGTCGCGAACTGCAGCGGGTCTTCGCTCCAGGTCGCGGTGTTGTTGGTTGACTTATGAAGGATCGAGATCTTCTTCCGCCAAGGCAATCGTTCCAATTCATCCCAGATCGGAAGACGCCTCGCTCCGAGAGAGTTCAGATATGACTCGATCGCAAACCCTGCAAACACGATAATGGGCAACAACTCGTAGGCCTTCCTTCGAGAGGAGTCCAGCTGTTCGTACATGTGCAGTAGCGCCATGACATTTCGGCTCTGCGCCGTGAACTCGATCTTTGGACGTGCGGACGTAATCTTAGGCATTCGACGCTCTTGAAACAGTTGGGCGGAGGATGCTGGGCAATATGTCGTCGCGTCGACCCGCAGCGATCGACGCTGGCTTGGCTCTTCCACTTGACGTGTTGTGATTGAGCGGGTACATGCTGCAATTCGTGCGTCGTGGAGCGCCCCTTGTTACCTGCGAATTTTAAGCACCAAGAGAGATGGTTTGGCCGAATCATCTACGGCTTAATCGCGGTTGGCATAGGCGCCATCTTATTATTTCTAACGATTTATTTGACCCAATTCCACGGAAACCTGGAGGTCGACTCGGCGAGGTGGGGGCACTTCGGTGACTTCTTCGGTGGAGCCCTTGGGCCGATTCTGAGCTTTCTTGGACTGCTGGCGGTGATCGCAACACTGCGGCTGCAGACAATTGAGTTTCGTGCATCGCGGCAACAGAATTTCGATTCGACATTTTTCCAGATGCTGCAGCGATTCGACGACGCCCTCAAAGCGATAGAAGTTCGGCCGAAGTATTTCTATGCGCTCAGTACGACGCCACCGCGCGAAACTGACTTTCAGGGGCGTTCTGCGTTTCAAATGTTTTATCGTAGCTTGAAGCGTAAATACGACGAGTATGAGATTCCGGATACGCCGCAAAGCCTGCAAGTCGCGTCGACCTTGTACGCAGCTTTGTATAAAGAACACGAAGCTGAATTGGGGCAATATCTTCGTTTGCTGTTTCACGTATTCAAGTTCGTGCACACAAGCGATCTAAGCGAGCACCAGAAGGTCCACTACGCCAACATTGCACGTGCGCAATTGTCGAAGTACGAGTTGCTTTTGCTCTTTTACAATGGGACGACTGGTGAAGGCGCAGAAGGCTTCGCTCCGCTCATCAATAGGTACGGCATCCTGAAGCACGTACCAACCGCTGAGCTATTGCACCCGAGCCATCGAGAGTCTTCGGCGTACGAGTCGACCGCAATCATGAGCTATGACCAAAGACGCATGAGCGTAGTCTAGCGAGCGGATCGAGGTGCTCGCGGCGAAGGCAGAAAGCTATGCACATCTTTGAAGTTACGACTCCTGGCAGTCGCCTGGATTGGGAGGAACGGGATCAGTCGTGGAAGATTGAAAGGATCCTCCACGGACTTCAGAGTCGGTTCTTCGAGGCAAATGCCGCCTTAAATCTTTTCGAAGAGGCTGTAGGTCGTCGGCACGCACAGGGCAACACTGAACAATGGGCGGCCGACGCGGATCGTCGCGCCCACATTCGAAGACAGGTCGCAGCGGAGTTGGGTTCGGAAATGTCGGGGGACGCCTTGTGTCGCGTTTCGTGCGAGGCGGAGTTGCGCTTCAAACGAGAGAAGTGGGCTAGGGGGCATGTGCCTCGCGAACTCGAGATCAATGTGACCACCATAGTCGCCCGCGCATTTGTTTACGCTCTGGACGGGTTCGACAAGCTACTGATCGTTCTAGCTAAGGAACATGGAGTGCCGGCGCGTGTCGCAGAACTGTCGGAGGAGTTTAGCCTCCTGTTTCCGGATGTTCGCGGAGTCCGCAACACCGTGCAGCATCTTGAAGACCGCTCCCGTGGATTGGGTGCCGGCAGGAGTCCAAGGCCGCTCGTACTCCAACCGGTCGAAAATTTCCTTGTCAACGCGCCGGGCGGTGCGCTCGTGCTTGACGCACTGATCGGCAATCGATTTGGATGCACCATGGCCGACGGGCACTATGGCGAGGTGGAGATCTCCGTCAGGTCTGTTCAGTCGCTGTCCGAGCTGCTTCACGAGATAGTGCAGTGCTTTCGTTGGACAGGGCCGCCTCAACATACGCCGACCGCGTAAAGGCTGATCCCAAGATCTGGGTTTTGCGCGACGAGTCGAGCCAGGCGCGGGTCCACGAGAACCCCGCGGTGCACCCCGCGTAAAGCGAGGGACCGCAGATTTACTGGTGCGCCCGGAGAGATGGCGGCCCCGCTCCGCTACTGGCCGTCCCGTTGGGACCGTTGCCGATGCGCTGCCGCGAATCGACAACGTCCAACCACGCTGCGCGTGGTTGTCGACCTCCCGACGACGTCGGGAGTTCTCAAGGCTCTCCGTAGACAAACGTGTGAAATGAAAAAGGGGTCCTGCTTTCGCAAGACCCCTTTTCCATTTCACTGGTGCGCCCGGAGAGATTCGAACTCCCGACCTTCTGGTTCGTAGCCAGACGCTCTATCCAACTGAGCTACGGGCGCGTTATGAATGTCCTGGCGGAGAGAGAGGGATTCGAACCCTCGAAGGGCTTTTGACCCTTACGCCCTTAGCAGGGGCGCGCCTTCGACCACTCGGCCATCTCTCCGTTTTTAGGAGAGCCGCGAAGGATAAACGTCCGGAGCCGCCCCGTAAAGCTTGGGGCCGGAAAATGGCCAGTCAGCGGACGCAGGGGTTCTCGGTTCAGGGATACGGTTCGCTATCCATGCCATTGGCGGCATGGCCGTTGCCGTTCGAGCGCACAGCGGCCGGACGCACCGACGTCGTGCCGCTCCCGTCCTGTTCTTCGCGCTTGATGCGCTCGAAGATCTCTTCGCGGTGCACTGCAACGTCACGCGGCGCGTTGACGCCGACGCGCACCTGGTTGCCCTTTACGCCAAGTATGGTGACGGTCACGTCGTTACCGATCATGACGGTCTCACCTACGCGTCGCGTGAGTATCAACATGCAGATCTCCTGGTCAGCCTGGCTGAGTACGCGCAGGACTTGAGTCCCTTCATCCCGGAATCCACATGCGGCAGCGTATGTGCATAAAAATGCATGACTTTTCCGTGGGCGCACGATACGCCGCGCGCGGATAAAAGTCAGTAAGGGCTCACCCGCGATTCGGCCATTCTGGATGCAAAATTTTCTTTCTCATCCAAAGAAACGGCTTTCGAATCGTGCCCGCGCAATGAGCGAAACGTCAGCGCATCAGGACACTTGCGGAGCGAGCCATGCCGCCAAGCCCTTCAGCGCAGCGGCAAGGTTGCCCGGTTGCGTGCCACCGGCCTGCGCGAGATCGGCGCGACCGCCGCCCTTGCCGCCAACCTGCTTCGCCACGTGATTGACGATGTCGCCCGCCTTCACACGCGCCGTGAGGTCGTCCGTGACGCCCGCAATGAGCGCCACTTTGTCTTCGCCTGCGGATGAACCCAGCACGATTATCGCGCTGCCGAGCTTGTTCTTAAGCTGATCCACGGCCGTGCGCAGTGCGGCAGCATCCGCGCCTTCGACGCTTGCGGCGACGAGCTTCACGCCGTTGCCGATTGTCAACGCTTCGGCTGCCATGTCGCGACCGCTGCCGCTCGCCAGCTTTTCCTTCAACTGCGCGATCTCTTTTTCCATGCGGCGTGCGCGGTCGAGCAACTGCCTGACCTTGTCTTCGACGTCGTCGCGCGAGCCACGAACGAGTCCAGCCACGTCGCGCAGCTTGTGGTCTGTTTCGACCACGTGCTGGTAAGCGCCCTCGCCTGTGACCGCTTCGATGCGTCGCACGCCGGCTGCAACGCCGCCTTCGCTCACGATCTTGAACAGGCCGATGTCGCCGGCGCGGCGCACATGGGTGCCACCGCAGAGTTCGGTCGAATAGGAACCGATGCGCAGCACGCGCACCTTGTCTTCGTACTTCTCGCCGAACAGCGCCATCGCCCCCGCGGCCACCGCGGCGTCGAAATCCATGACATTGGTTTCGGTGTCGGCGTTCTTGCGCACTTCCGCATTCACGATCGCCTCGACCCGCTGCAACTCTTCAGGCGTGACTCCCGAATAATGCGAGAAATCGAAACGCAGGCGATCGGGTGCGACCAGTGAGCCCTTCTGCGTGACGTGCATACCCAGGACCTCGCGCAACGCCGCGTGCAGCAGGTGCGTGGCGGAGTGATTCGCGCGGGTAGCATCGCGGCGCACGCCATCCACCGTTGCAACAACCGTATCGCCAACCTTCAGCGTGCCGGCTGCAAGCTTGCCGACGTGGACGTGCGCCTTGCCGAGCTTCTGTGTGTCCGTGACCGCAAAGTGGGCAGTGGGCGTCGAGAGTTTGCCGGCGTCACCTACCTGGCCGCCACTCTCGGCGTAGAACGGCGTGACGTCGAGGACGACCTGGCCCTCCTCGCCCGCCTGCAGTTCGGTGACGGCGTCCTTGCCACGGAATATCGCGACGACTCGACCCTGGCCGGTCTCGCCGTCATAGCCGACGAACGCAGTGTGGCTGTCGACACTCAAGTCGCCACGCAGGTCGACGTTGAACTTGCTGGCGGCACGCGACATCGCGCGCTGCGCATTCATCGCGGCCTCGAACCCCGGCTCGTCGATCGAGAGACCGCGCTCGCGCGCGATGTCGTTGGTGAGGTCGACCGGGAAGCCGTAGGTGTCGTAGAGGCGGAACACGGTCTCACCTGGAATTTCCTGCTTGCCGCCGAGCGTGCCGATCGCGGTGTCGAGCAACGTCATGCCCTGCGCCAGCGTTTCGGCGAAACGTTCCTCCTCCTGCAGGATGACCTTCTCGATGTGCGCACGCTGTGCCGTCAGCTCAGGATAAGCAGCACCCATCTCCTGCTCGAGCGTTCGCACCAGCGTGTGGAAAAACGGCTGGCGCTGGCCGAGCATGAAGCCATGGCGGATCGCGCGACGCATGATCCGGCGCAGCACGTAGCCGCGGCCTTCATTCGACGGTAGCACGCCGTCAACGATCAGGAACGACGTGGCGCGCACGTGGTCGGCAATTACACGCAGCGAGTTCGAGGCGAGATCGGTGGTAACCGTGGCTTTCGCCGCCGCCGCGATCAGGTTGCGGAACAGGTCGATCTCGTAATTGCTGTGCACACCCTGCATGACGGCCGAGACACGCTCCAGGCCCATCCCCGTGTCCACCGACGGCTTCGGCAGCGGCGTCATCGTGCCGTCGGCCGCGCGGTCGAACTGCATGAACACGAGGTTCCAGATCTCGACGAAGCGATCGCCGTCCTCGTCGGGCGAACCCGGCGGACCGCCGGCTACGTCGGGACCGTGGTCGTAGAAGATTTCGGTGCACGGACCGCACGGGCCCGTGTCGCCCATCGCCCAGAAATTCGACTTGGCACCCATCCGCGTCAGGCGCGCGGGGTCGACGCCGATTTCGTTCAGCCAGATTTCAGCGGCGCCGTCGTCTTCGTCGAACACGGTGACCCAGAGCTTCGATGGCGCAATGCCAAGCGTGCCGGTGATGAAATCCCAGGCGAAGCGGATCGCGTCCTGCTTGAAGTAGTCGCCAAAACTGAAGTTGCCCAGCATCTCGAAGAACGTGTGGTGCCGCGACGTGTAACCGACATTCTCGAGGTCGTTGTGCTTGCCGCCGGCACGCACGCAACGCTGCGACGTCGCTGCACGCACGTAGCTGCGCTTTTCCTTGCCGAGGAAGAGGTCCTTGAACTGGACCATGCCCGCGTTGGTGAAGAGCAGCGTCGGGTCGTTGCCGGGCACGAGCGAGCTCGACGGCACGACGGCGTGGCCGCGATCCTTGAAAAAATCGAGGAACGCCGCGCGCAGCTGCGCGCTGGTCATGAAGCGGGCTGGAGCCTGGGTCGTGCTTGTCATAAGTCTGGGTCATCGTCGCCGGGGCCAAGGGCGGCCCGGATCTGGTCCGAAGAAAACCCGCGATATTGGAGGAAGCGTGCCTGTTTTGCACGTTCACGGTAGTCGGCTGGAGGTGACAACCCGAACTTGCGACGGCGTGCTTCCCGGGCCGTCTGGATCCAGTCCGTTGCCGTTGTGTCGAGTGCCTGGTCGATCGTTTCGGGTTCGACGCCGCGCTCGCGCAGACCTGAGCGGACGCGCAGCGGCCCCTGTCCGCGCCCCGCACGCTGGGTAACGAACTGTTCGGCAAACCGTTCTTCGCGCAGGAAACCTTCCTGCACGATGGCGGCCACCGCCGCCTCGACGACTGCAGCGCCATACCCCTTGCGGAGCAGGCGCTCGGTCAGTTCGTGACGGCTGAAGTCACGCCCCGCAAGCAAGGCGTAGGCCGCGGTCTGGACGGTGCGTTGATCCGCCTCCGCCGCCGCCCCTGGCTCAGGCTTCCGACGCCTCACCTGCGGCCGCCTCGCCCTTCTTCGGAACCAGCAACCTGGCCCGGACGGCGGTTTCGATTTCGCGCGCAGTGTCCGGGTGCTGGGTGAGGTACGTACGGACGTTTTCCTTGCCCTGGCCGATGCGCTCGCCCTTGTAGGCGTACCACGAACCGGACTTCTCGATGATGCTCTGTGCCACGCCGAGTTCGATGATCTCGCCTTCGCGCGAGATGCCGACGCCGTACATGATCTCGAACTCGGCCTCGCGGAACGGTGGCGCGACCTTGTTCTTCACGACCTTGACGCGCGTCTGGTTGCCGACGACTTCCTCGCCCTGCTTGATCGCGCCGATGCGGCGGATGTCGAGACGGACGGACGCGTAGAACTTGAGTGCGTTGCCGCCAGTGGTGGTCTCGGGATTGCCGAACATCACGCCGATCTTCATGCGGATCTGGTTGATGAAGATGACGATCGTGTTCGAGCGCTTGATGTTGCCGGTGAGCTTGCGCAGCGCTTGCGACATGAGGCGTGCCTGCGCGCCCATCTGCATGTCGCCCATCTCGCCTTCGATTTCGGCCTTCGGCGTGAGTGCGGCGACGGAATCGACGACGACGATATCGACCGCGTTCGAGCGGACCAGCATGTCGGTGATCTCGAGCGCCTGCTCGCCGTTGTCCGGCTGCGACACGAGCAGCTCGTTGACGTCCACGCCAAGTTTCTCGGCGTAGGCAGGGTCGAGCGCGTGCTCGGCATCGACGAAGGCGGCCGTGCCGCCGTTACGCTGCACCTGCGCGACGACGGTGAGCGCGAGCGTGGTCTTGCCGGAAGATTCCGGCCCGTAGATCTCGATGACGCGGCCTTTCGGCAGGCCACCGACGCCGAGCGCGATATCGAGCCCGAGCGAGCCCGTGGAGACGACTTCGACGTCGTAGCTGTTGGAGTCGCCAAGGCGCATGACCGAGCCCTTGCCGAACTGCTTCTCGATCTGGCCGAGCGCTGCGACCAGGGCCTTCTTGCGGTTTTCTTCCATTGCGTTGCTCGTGAGTCAGGCGTGGGAGCCGGGTCAGCCCGGCTCGTGAAAGGAGATCAGCGGAATGGCTGCATTATTCCACAGCCCTGCCCGCAGGCGGTCCGAAAAATTGCCAGGAATCACCGGATTCTCAGCCGCCTTCGACCGCGTGATTCCACCAGTGCAGAGGCTCATAGCGTGAGCCTGCCGGATCGGTCACGGAGCGCACGAGCGCAAAGCCGTCGGCACGCCACGAAAGCGGTGGCTCGAGCAGGGAATCCGCGGCTGATCGCACTCTGCGTGCGAGCGTCACGTGTGGGCGGAATGGTCGCGCCTCTATCGCGAAACCTTCCGCGGCGAGCTCCACGCGCAACTGGGTGACGAGCGCTGCGAGCCCCTTTGGCGCGCGACTCGCCACGAGGCACAAGACTTGCGGCTTGCACCAGTGCTCGACCCGATCGAACTCGATCATGAACGGCGTTCTTCTCACACGGTCGGCGGCGGCCCGCAGCGCAGGCTGCCGGTTGTGGGGAACCTGGCCCATGAACTCGAGCGTGACGTGCCACTGGTCGGGACGCTGCAGTTTGCCCTGGATCGAGGCCGCGATCTCATCGATGCGCGCACGCAGCGCCTGCAGCACGGCGGGATCGGGCCAGAGCGCGAAAAAGAGCCGGTCGCTCATGCGGCGAGCAGTCGGTCCAGCGCGCATCGGACCGTCCAGCGCCGCACCTCGTCGCGCCCGCCCGGGAACCGTTCGCAGCGTGTCTCGGTTCGCAACGAACCGTCCTGTTCGCGCCAGGCCCAGGCCAGCCAGACCGTCCCTGCGGGTTTATCGACCGTACCGCCGTCCGGTCCAGCCACCCCGCTCACGGCGACGGCCACGGTACTGCCGGTACGCGCCAGGACCCCCGCCGCCATCGCCCGTACGACCGGCTCGCTCACGGCACCGTGCTGCTCGAGCAGACCCTCCGGCACGTCAAGGAACGCGACCTTGAGGGGGTTCGAGTAGGCAACCACCCCACCTTGAAACCAGCGCGAACTGCCGGCCACGTCCGTGCACGCTTTGGCGATCCAGCCGCCGGTACAGGACTCGGCCGTGACGAGCGTCCCGGCGCGGGCTTGTAAACGCTCCCCCACGGACCGGGCCAACTGCTGCAGGTCAACATCGGTGGGGGCCGTCATGCGACAATTCTACCGGCCCCTTGCGAGCAGCGGCACGCCGTCGCTATCGTGCAAGCCGAGGCTTGGATCACCAACAAACAGGCAGGAACCCATGAAAATCGCTTCGCTTGCAGTGGCGCTCACCGTCGCTGCCTTCCCCGTCCTGACCCACGCGCAGGCTGCCCCTGCGGCGCAGAGCGTCAAGACGGATGAGCAGATCATCCTCAAGCAGGTCATGACCGACAAGCGCGCGGTCTACGCGCAGAACCTGCAGCTGACGGATGCGGAGAGCCACGCCTTCTGGCCGGTCTACGACGAATACGAAGGCAAGGCCAAGAAGCTCAACGACGAATTTCTCGCGCTGGTCGACGACTACGCCGCCAAGTACGGCGCGATGACCGACGCCGACGCCACGGCAATGCTCAAGAAGAAGATGCAGATCGAGAAGGACCGCGAGGCCCTCAAGCAGACATACACGAAGAAAGTAGCCAAGGCGCTGCCACCGGTGAAGGCGCTGCGTTACGCGCAGATCGAGACTCGTCTGGACAACATGATCCGTCGCGACGTCTACGGCCTGATCCCACTCGCACAGTAAGCAAACCAGGATCCACGGAGCCCCAACATGAAGAGTCTCAAGATCGCCCTTGCCGCCACTGCACTGCTGTCAATCGCGGCGCCGTTCACTGCACAGGCGCAGTCGACCTACGACGACACACAGCAGCTGATCGCGCAGATCCAGGCCGACAAGCGCGCGGTGGTGCTCAAGGCCATGGCGCTCGATGACGCTCAGATGACCGCGTTCACGCCGATCTACGACGCCTACCAGGCCGACCGCAAGGAGCTGATGCAGCGCGGCGTCGATCTGATCAATGCCTACTCCTCCAACTACGACTCCATGACCGACGACGCCGCCAAGGGCCTGCTGAAGGACTGGTTCAAGCTGCAGGACGATGAGCTGGCACTGGTCAAGTCCACGGCCAAGAGGCTGGACAAAGTCCTGCCAACGGCCAGGGTGCTGCGTTTCGTGCAGGTCGAGAACAAGCTGAACACGCTGCTGCGCCTGCCGAGCATCCAGGGTATTCCGCTCGCCAAGTAATCCGCGAGGTAGCCATTCATGTTCAATCTACGTTTGACCCGCATGCCGTTCGTCGCGGCCGTCGTGGCGGCGGCAGCGCTTGCCGGCGGTTGCGCCAGCGGTCCCGACGTTCGCGGCGACTACGACCGTGCCGCCGACTTCGGTAAGTACAAGACCTACAACTTCCTCTCGGCTTCCAGCGGCAACCCTGCCGAGTTCCAGTCGATCGCCCAGCAGATGCTGCAGCAGGCGGCGGCGCGCGAAATGGAAGCGCGCGGCTACACCAGGTCCGACAACCCGGACCTGCTGCTCAACTTCAAGGGCAAGCTCGAGGAGAAGACCGACATCCAGTCGACACCAGCGCCGTATTACGGCCCGTCGTACGGGTATCGCGGCTGGGGCGGCGCACCTTACGGGGCCTACGGTTACGGCGGTACGGAAGTGACGACGCGCCGCTACAACGTGGGCACGCTGGTCATGGACGTCATCGATCGTGAGAAGCGCCAGGCCGTGTTCCAGGGCGGGCTCGAGGACGTCGTCACGTCCAAGATGATGAAGGACAAGGAGGGCACCCTGAACAACGCGGTAGCGGCAATTTTCGCCAAGTACCCGTTCGTCGCAGGGCAGTCGGCCCCCGTCGCGCCGGTCGAGAAGAAGTAGCAGTCGTTACTCCGCCCCGTGCGGTGCGGGACGAAGCCGGGCCACGGGGCCCGGCTTTTTATTGGGTGGCGCGCGGCAAATATGTGAAATGGGTCAGTCGGTATTCACCGTGGCTCGCGCAACGGAAGCAGGCAGGATAAGGTGGAGTCAGGTTTGACACGACAACTGGAGTTGGCAATGAATCGCATCCTTGGCCTGACCGTCGCAGCCACCCTCGCCCTCGGCGCCGCCGCCGCGCAGGCTGACGACAACCGGGGCTTCTACGTCGGCGTGAACATCGGCGCGACCAGTTGGATATCGACGAGAACGCGTACGATGCCGCGCTGTCCGATGCGCTGACGCAGGGCGGACTCACCGCGTTGTCGGCGACCTCGAGTTCGAGCGAAAACGACGCTTCGTTCGGCGTGTTCGCCGGCTACCGCGTCCTGCCCTACCTGGCCGTCGAGGCGGAATGGCTGACGCTCGGTACCGGCAAGTACGAAGCGCGCGGTGACGTGACCGACGGCACGACCACCGACACAATCGCGTTTGATGCAGAAACGGACTCGAAAGGCGTTGCCGCCTCCGCACTCGGCATCTGGCCGATCAACCGGTCATGGGATGTCTACGCGCGGCTCGGCATGATCTTCGCGACGACGACGCTGACGGCACACGCGCGCAACAGCACGCTCTCGTCCAGGGACAACGTCTCGGAAGATACCCAGGACATGCTCTACGGCCTGGGCGCGTCGTACCGGTACTCGGGCACCTGGAGCGTGCGACTCGACTACCAGCACTTCGACGGGCTGGGCGATTCGAAGACAACGGGCGAAACGAACGTGGACCGGATCGCGGCGTCGTGGGTATACGCGTTCCGCTGACTTCCAGCCTGTGCAGGTCGCGCCCGCTCGAGTCGTAACGAATCGAGCGGGCATCAAACTGGGCGCCGCCGGCCTACTTGGCGGAAGCCTCGACGACCTTGATGGCGAGTGCTTCGGTGAAGGTCAGTTCGACCGTGTCACCCACGCTCACGCCTTCGAGTCGTTCCGGATGCAGCACCTTGATCGTACGCGTGTTGCCCGCGGGCCCCTGGAACGTCACCGAGGGCACCGTTCGATCAATCGCCGTGATCGCGACCGTCGCGGTGGTCTGGCGCGCCAGCGCACCTGCCGGCCTCTGACCCAGCTCGGCTGCGCCGCCGGCAACCGCGACTACCGGGGCCGCGGTCGTGCCACCCTTCCTGACTTCATACGCAAGCGCTTCGGCGTACACCACGTGCAGCACGTCGCCCACCTTTACCTGGGGGAGGTTCTTGACGTCCTCGCTGGCGACGAAGGTGACTTCGGTGCCGTCTTCCTTCTTCAACGTGACTTCACGCGTCGCATGGTTGATCGCGGTCACGATCGCGGTCAATTCGACGGTTGCGACCATAGTATTGCCAGCCGGCGCTGCAGCGGGTGCCGAAACTGGTGCTGGTGCTGGTGCCGGAGCCGCTGCGGGTGCGGCGACTTCAGGAGTGCTGCAGCCCGAGGCCCATGCCAGGCAGAGGGCCGCGATCGAAAGCTTGACGAGTTTCATTGTTGAACTGCTCCATGTGGTCTTAGTCGGGAACAACGCACGACCGAACCTCCATGGGGTCCGGGCGTCGTCGGGTATTCAGCCGATGATTCTAACGCCACCGGGGCGCCTCGGCTTTGCTTTGAGCAGAACTGGTGACGGCGCCTGGCCGAAACGCCTGGCGGCAGGGAACCACTCAGCTCTCGAACCACGCGTCCTGCATCTCGCGACACGTTGGATTGCGAGCCGCGACCACGGCCAGCCACGCATCGATCTTCGGCAGCTCGAAATCGAAGAAATAGTTTGCCGCCTGGAGTTTGCCGCGCAGGAAGGCGTCATCCTTGCCCGCAGGCGCGGCGACCGCGACACGAGCGACGTCGAGCCACAGCCAGGCCACGACGACGTGCCCAAACGCCTGCAGGTAGGGGGTCGCGTTGGCCAGCGCTTCCTCTGGCTGGCGAGTACTCCACGCGGCGCGGGTCGCATCCAGCAGCGTCTGCAATCCACGGGTGACCGCAGCGGACCCGGCTTGCAACTCCGCATGCCCGCCCGCTTGCTGCACGGACTGGCCGATGCGCTGCGACAGCAGGTCGAGCGCGCGGCCGTCGTCCATCAACACCTTGCGCCCCAGCAGGTCCAGTCCCTGGATGCCGTGCGTGCCTTCGTGAATCATGTTGAGGCGGTTGTCGCGCCAGTATTGCTCGACCGGAAAATCACGTGTGTAGCCGTAGCCGCCATGCACCTGGATGGCGAGGTTGTTTGCCTCGAGGCACCACTCGCTCGGCCAGCTCTTCGCGATCGGCGTCAGGATCTCGAGCAGTGCCTTGATCGCAGGCACGCTCTCGGCAGATCCCGTCCTGGCTTCGTCGACCAGCCGGCCGCAATAAAGCTCGAGCGCCAGCCCGCCTTCCACGTACGACTTCTGCGCGAGCAGCATGCGTTTCACGTCCGCGTGCTCGATGATGCTCACGGGTGGCGACGCCGGATCCTTGCCGGCCGGCGTCGACGGACGCCCCTGCTTGCGATTGCGGGCGTAATCGAGGCTCGCCTCGTAGCCCGCGTAGCCGATACCCACGGCTCCTAGCCCGACGCCGATGCGGGCCTCGTTCATCATGTGGAACATGCACTTGAGGCCGTCACCGGGCTTGCCGACGAGGTAGCCGATCGCACCCGGACGACCGCGCACCGGGAACGTGCCTTCACCAAAATTGAGCAGCGTGTTCGGTATGCCGCGGAAACCCATCTTGTGATTCAGGCCCGCGAGCGCGACGTCGTTGCGTTCACCCGTGAGTTCGCCTGCCGCATTGGCCAGCAGCTTCGGCACGATGAACAGCGAAATGCCCCGCACCCCAGGGACGAGCTTGCCGTCCGCGGCGGGAATCTTGGCCAGCACCAGGTGCACGATGTTTTCGGACAGGTCGTGCTCGCCGTTGCTGATCCACATCTTGTTGCCGGTGAGTCGGTAACGCGGGCCGAGTTCGTCCTGCGCAAAATCGTCGCCGTCGGGTGTCGCGCGCGTCAGGATGTCGGACAGGCTCGAGCCTGCCTGCGGCTCCGAGAGACACATCGTGCCGAACCACTTGCCGTCGATCTCCCGCTGCGCAAATGCGGATTTCTGCCGCGGCGTCCCGTGCGCCAGCAACAGGTTGGCGTTGCCGACCGTGAGCATGCCGCCGCCACCGAGGCCGATCCCTGCCTTGGCGAAAAAGGCATTGGCGGCCAGTTCGACGACGTAGGGCAGCTGCATGCCACCGACGTCGTAGTCCTGCGTTGCCGCGAGCATTCCCGAGTCGACGTAGGCCCGCGCCGCGTCGTAGGCACACTGCGGCAGGATGACGACCCCGTTTTCGAGGCGCGGTTCCTGCACGTCGACGAGCCGGTTGAACGGCGCGAACTTCTCCTCCGCAATGCGCTGGCAGGTATCGAGCACCGACGCGAACGTTTCGCGGCTGTGTTCGCTGTACCGCGACCGCTCGACCAGCGCGGCGACGTCGAGCCAGTCATTGAGCAGGAAGTCGATCGTCTTGCGCATGCGGAATCCTCGCGGGCCAGAGCGGCCGGGCGTCCTAGTTTGACCCATTCGGGGCGAAACGATGCAGCGTGCCTGCCGTGCACCCGGCTCGTTCGCTGACCGACAGGGCAAAAGGCTAGAATTCCACAGCGTGACAGAACAGCTCAAATCCCCGCCCAACACCCCCGTCATGACCCAGTACCTGCGCATCAAGGCGCAGTACCCGGACGTGCTCCTGTTTTATCGAATGGGGGACTTCTACGAACTGTTCTTCGACGACGCCCGCAAGGCTTCACGACTGCTCGATATCACGCTGACGGCCCGCGGCACCTCCGGTGGCGAGCCGATTCCGATGGCGGGCGTGCCGGTGCAGACACTCGACAACTATCTGGCGCGTGCCGTGCGCAAGGGCGAGTCGGTGGCGATCTGCGAACAGATCGGTGATCCCGCCAAAGCGAAAGGCCCGGTCGAACGGCAGGTGGTGCGTGTCGTCACGCCCGGCACCGTCACCGACGATTCATTGCTCGAAGAGCGTCGCGACACATTGCTGGCGGCCATCTCCCCCGGCGCCGACGGCTTTGGCCTCGCCTGGCTCGAGCTCTCGAGCGGCCGTTTTCATGCGCTGCAGGCCTCGGGCGAAGAAGCGCTCGCCGCAGAGCTGGAACGACTGCGCCCGGCGGAACTGCTCGTTCCCGAGAACGCGCTGGAGCGGCTGCAGGGTCGCAACGACATCTGCGTGCGGCAGCGCCCGCCGTGGCACTTCGAAGCGGGCAGCGCTGAGCGGCAATTGTGCGAACAGTTCGGTACGCGCGATCTCGCGGGTTTCGGCCTCGCCGGACAATCCCTCGCGATTGGTGCCGCGGGTTGCCTGCTCAACTACGTGCGCGAGACACAGAAGTCCGCCCTCCCCCACCTGCGCGGAATTCGCACGGAGCTGCGCGAAGACAGCCTGCTGCTCGACGCCGCAACCCGTCGCAACCTCGAACTCGACAGCAGCCTGTCCGGCCGCAGCGACAGCACGTTGCTCGGCGTACTCGACCGCACGGCCACGGCGATGGGCGGACGCGAACTGCGGCGCTGGATCCAGCGTCCACTGCGTGGCGTCGAGCCGCGCATGCTGCGGCTGCAGGCGATCGAGACACTGCTCGATGCAGGTTCGCATTCGTCGCTGCACGCCCTGCTGCGCAAGGTTGGAGACGTCGAACGCATCCTCGCGCGCGTGGCGCTGCGGTCTGCACGGCCCCGCGACTTGTCGCAGCTGCGCGCAGCCCTGGGTTGCCTGCCTGAACTGCAGACGCAACTCGCGACACTGGACGCCCCGCTGCTGCAGCGCCTGGCCGCGGGCGTCGGCACGCATCCCGCGATTTACCAGCATCTGCTGCAGGCGCTGATCGAAACGCCACCCGCGCTGCTGCGCGAAGGTGGTGTCTTTGCCACCGGATTCGACGCCGGCCTCGACGAACTTCGCCGCATCAGCGAGCACAGCGACGAAGCGCTGCTCGACCTGGAAGCGCGCGAACGCGAACGCACCGGCTTCCAGAACCTGCGCTTCGGCTACAACCGCGTGCAGGGCTACTTCATCGAGGTGAGCCGCAGCCAGGCCGACCGTGTACCGGCCGACTGGGTGCGGCGACAGACGGTCAAGAATGCCGAACGCTACATCACGAGCGAACTGAAGTCGTTCGAGGACAAGGTGCTGGGGGCACGCGATCGCGCCATGGCCCGCGAACGCGAACTCTACGAGGGGTTGCTCGACACGCTGACTGAGACTTTGCCGGCATTGCAGGCGATGGCCGCAGCGCTCGCCGCGCTCGACGTGCTCGGCAATCTCGCCGAGCGTGCCATCACGCTGCGACTGGCACGGCCGGAACTCTGCGATGAATCGCGCATCGACATTCGTGGCGGGCGGCACCTGGTGGTCGAGCAGCACATCGACGGTCCGTTCGTGCCGAACGACCTGGACCTGCGCGACGGTCGACGCATGCTGATCGTCACGGGCCCGAACATGGGCGGCAAATCGACCTACATGCGGCAGGCCGCGCTGATCGTCATCCTCGCCGGCATCGGGAGCTTCGTGCCGGCGGAGTCTGCGCGCATCGGACCGGTTGATCGCGTCTTCACGCGCATCGGCGCGGCCGACGATCTCGCCGGCGGCCGTTCGACGTTCATGGTCGAGATGACCGAGGCCGCGAACATCCTGAACAACGCCACGCGCGACAGCCTCGTGCTGATGGACGAGATTGGTCGCGGCACCAGCACTTTCGATGGCCTGTCGCTGGCGTGGGCGTGTGCCCGGCATCTGGGACGCGAAATCGGTGCGTTCACGCTGTTCGCGACGCACTACTTCGAGCTGACCGCGCTCGGGGACGAACTGCCCGCTTGCGCCAACGTCCATCTCGACGCCACGGAGCACGGGGATCAGCTCGTCTTCCTGCACGCCGTCAAGGAGGGCCCGGCCAACCAGAGCTACGGTCTGCAGGTCGCACGCCTGGCAGGCGTGCCGAAGCCCGTCATTGGGGAAGCCCGTCGGTACCTGCACGAGCTGGAAGAGCGGGAGCACGCGACCAGGCCGCCGACGCCGCAGCAGGAGCTGGCATTGTCGATGCCGGAGAACGAAACCGAATCCGTGCTGCGCAGGATGCTCGAGGGCGTCGACCCCGAGTCGCTCAGTCCGCGCGCGGCACTCGACGTGCTATACCGGCTGAAGGAACTGCTGGACGAACGCAACGATCCGACGTGAGGTCGCGGCGTCGATCGTTGCGTCACTTTCCAGCCGCCGGCGCGTCGAGCACCCGCGTCAAGGCCCGCATGCATTCGAGCAACCGTTCGGTTGTCCCGATGTCGAAGTCCTGGAAATCCCTGGACATCCCGTTTACGACACACAGCTGGCCACGCTCGCCGATGCTGAGCCACCCCTTATCGACGAGCCACCGGACTTTGCGGCGCACCGTCTCGCGCGGGACACCGGTCGCCGTACTAACGGATAACGCATTGCACGGTCGCAGGTGCGGCAGGTGCTTGTCGGCAGCGACCAGCGGATCGAAACCCTCAGGCGCATCCCGCCCGATCTCGTCGTAATACCGCTGTACGTTGTGCTGGGCCACCGTGGCCAGCACGATCGCGGCCGTCAAGTCACCCTCGAACAACTTGTGAACGCGGATCAGGTGTTCGGTCATGAACCGGCCGGTGACGTACGACAGTTCGCGGTGACGTTCGCGGATTCTGCGGTGATCGATCATTTGTGCCCAGTCCCCTCCGGGGGATGCCTGTCGAATCTTCGGCATCCGCTGCACCGCGCGTCAAGAGCGCCCAAAATGGGCAGTTCGATCCGGACGATATCCGCGACGGCGACTGACGCCAGCCGCAGCAGGCAGTTAAACTGCGGGTGCCGAAATCCAGGCAAAACAAGAATCGACCCGGAGACTCCCCGGTGAGTTCAGTACCAACGCGTTTACGGCTGCGACTCATCCTCGCGGCGTGCCTGGCCTTGATGGCGGGTCTCAGCCTTGCCGGTTGCGGCCGAAAGCCGCCGGCAGTGCCACCGGCCGCGCCGGTCGAGGTCAAGGCGATCACGGCCGAGGCGAGCCCGACGGTGATGTATGCCGACAAGGTCGGCGAGGTG
This sequence comes from uncultured Pseudomonadota bacterium, assembly GCA_963748985.1. Lineage (GTDB taxonomy): Bacteria > Pseudomonadota > Gammaproteobacteria > Steroidobacterales > Steroidobacteraceae > RPQJ01. The sequence goes on along the minus strand of CAVVKQ010000001.1, from coordinate 330,267 downwards.
AAGGGCTCGCAGGAAGTCGACATCCGTTCCATGGTCTCCGGCATCCTGCTGCAGAAACACTTCGACGATGGTGCGCGGCGTCGAGAAGGGCCAGCTCCTCTACTCCATTGATCCGCGCGAGTTCCGCGCGCAGGTGGCCAACGCCGAGGCGCAGCTGGCTTCCGCCGAGGCGAACCTCTCGCGTTCCCGCCAGGACGTCGAGCGGTATCGGCCACTGCTGGCCGATGAAGCGATCGCCCGGCAGGTTTACGACAACGCCGTGGCCGCGGCCCGCCAGGCCGAAGCACAGGTCCAGGCCAGCCGCGCCGCGCTGGACCAGACCCGGCTCGGGATCGAGTACGCGCAGATTCGCGCACCCCTGCAGGGCCGGATCGGCGCTGTCCAGGTCTTTCCCGGCGATCTCGTGACGGCCGGCCAGACGCAGCTCGGCACCATCTCCAGCGATGATCCAGCCTGGGTCTATTTCCAGATCAGCGAGACGGAATTTCTCGAGTTCTCCAAGCGTCAAGGCTCCACCAGCATCGCGGCGGACGACCCTGTGCGCATCGTGAAGCTGATCCTGAGCGACGGCTCCGACTATCCGCTGACGGGTCTCATCAATTTCGGCGACCGGGCCGTCGACCCGACGACCGGCACGCTGAAGATCCGCGCCGAGTTCCCGAATCCGCAGCACGCGCTGATACCCGGCATGTTCGCCCGTGTCCGCGCCACCACCGGTCAGTCGGTCAATGCGCTGGTCGTGCCGGATCGCGCCGTGCAGGAGCAACTGGGCAAATACTTCCTCACCGTGGTCGGGGCCGAGGACAAGGCAGAGCTGCGTCCCGTCACGCTCGGCCCGCGCTTCGGCAACCGCCAGGTGATCGCCAGCGGGCTCGAGCCGGGCGACCGCGTCGTGGTGGAAGGCCTGCAGAAGGCGCGGCCCGGCTCACCGCTGCAAGTCGTCGCGGTGACGCTCGAGGATTTCGACCGTCCAGCATCGCCGGATGCGGCCCCGGCCGCTGCGACCCACTGAGCAGTCGTCGATGTCACGTTTCTTCATCGATCGCCCGGTCTTCGCGATCGTCATTTCGCTCTTCCTGCTGCTGATCGGCACGCTGTCGCTGATCGGCCTGCCGATCGGCGAGTTCCCCAACATTGCGCTGCCCACTGTGCAGGTGAACGGCTTCTACCTCGGCGCCAGCTCGGACGTCGTCGAGGAATCTGTAGCCGCGCCGATGGACCAGCAGATCAACGGCGCCACCGACATGCTGTACATCAGCTCGGTGAGCGGCGACGACGGCAGCGCGTCGATCTCGGTGACGTTCGAACTCGAGCGGGATCCCGACCTGGCCGCCGTCGAAGTGCAGAACCGGGTCGCGCAGGCCAACTCGCAACTGCCGTCCGAGGTGATCAACGCCGGCGTGACCGTGCGCAAGCAGTCCCCGGACACCCTGCTGTACTTCGCGATCTACTCGCCGGACGGCACCTACGACCCGCTCTTCATCAGCAACTACGGCTATGTCTACATCGTCGACGAACTGAAGCGCGTCAAGGGCGTGGGCGACGTCAAGGTCTTTGGCTCGGATTTCGGCATGCGCATCTGGCTGCGGCCCGATCGCATGGCGTCACTCGGCATCTCCGCGAGCGACGTGGCGGCGGCGATTCGCGAGCAGAACGTCCAGGTGCCGGCGGGACAGGTCGGCCAGCCGCCGGCGACGCGCGGCCAGAGCTTCCAGTACTCGCTGCGCGTTCGGGGCCGCCTGGTCAACGCCGAGGAGTTCGCGAACATCATCGTCGGCTCGAAGCCGGACGGGTCGTTCATCCGCATCAAGGACATCGGGCGGGTCGAACTCGGCGCGCGCAGCTACAGCAACGTGTCGACGCTCGACGGCAAGTCGGCGGCGCTCGTCTCCGTGTCGCTGGTGCCGGGCGCGAATGCACTCGAGACGGCAGGACTGCTGAAGGCGCAGATTACGCGCCTGGCGCGCGAGTTCCCGAAGGGGCTCGATTACAGGATCGTCTACGACACCTCCGAGTTCGTCGAGGCCTCGGTCCAGGAAGTGATCCACACCTTCATCGAGGCGCTCATCCTCGTGCTGATCGTGGTGTTCCTGTTCCTGCAGAACTGGCGCACCACGCTGATCCCGATGCTGGCCGTGCCCGTGTCGCTGGTCGCGACGTTCGCGGCCTTCCAGGTGCTCGGGTTCACGATCAACACGCTGTCGCTGTTCGGCATGGTGCTCGCCATCGGCATCGTCGTCGACGACGCCATCGTCGTGGTCGAGGCTGTCGAGCACAAGATGCGCAACGGTCTCGCGGTGCGCGAGGCGACGATCAAGGCCATGGAGGAAGTGCAGGGGCCGGTGATGGCCATTGCCCTGATCCTCGCGGCCGTGTTCATCCCGATGGGATTCATCCCGGGCGTGACCGGGCAGCTGTACAAGCAATTCGCGGTGACGGTCGCCGTGTCGACGATGTTCTCGGCGGTCGTCGCGATCACATTGACGCCAACGCTCTGCATCCTGCTGATGAAACCGCACGAGGAAAGCAACGGCCTCCTCGCCCGGTTCTTCCGGGCCTTCAACTCCGGGTTCGACCGCGTCAACGCGCACTATGGCGCGGCCGCGGCGGTGCTCGCCCGGCGCACGCTGCTCGTCCTGCTCACGCTCGGCATCGTGATCTTCGTGACCGTCGGGCTGTTCCGGGCAGTGCCGACCGGTTTCGTGCCGGACGAGGACAAGGGCGCCGTCTTCATGCAGGTGCTGCTGCCCGACGCCGCGTCGCAGGAGCGCACGGACGCCATCCTCGCGCAGGTGGAACCGCTGGCACGCGCGATCCCGGGCGTGGACTCGGTCGTTGGTGTATCCGGTTTCGACCTGCTCTCGGGCACGGCCGCATCGAACGGCGCGCTGGTCATCGTGAAGCTCAAGCCCTGGGGCGAGCGCACCACGGCCGAGACTGGGCGTGCGGTCGATCCTGATGCAACTGTACGGACTCGGCGCGGGCATCCCCGAAGCGGTCATCATGCCGTTCAATCCGCCCGCGCTGCCCGGCTTCGGCTCGGTCTCCGGCTTTTCGCTGATGCTGCAGGCCAAGTCGAACCAGCCGCCGCAGGAACTGGCGCAGGTGGCGCAGGATTTCATCGCCGCAGCCCAGCAGCGTCCCGAGATCGGCCGCATCAGCACGACGTTCAGCGCCAGCACGCCGAACTTCCAGCTGTACGTCGACCGCGAGAAGGCGAAGAAGCTCGGCGTGCCGGTGAGCGACGTCTTCACCACGCTGCAGACGTTCCTCGGCGGCTACCAGGTGAATGACTTCAGCCGCTTCGGCCGCAACTACAAGGTGACGCTGCAGGCCGAACCGGACTTCCGCCAGGAGGTCACCGACATCGCGCGGCTGTTCGTGCGCAATCGCGACGGCGGCATGGTGCCGCTCGACACGCTGACGAGCTGGCAGCGCGGCACAGGCGCGCGCTTCATGCAGCGCTACAACCTGTATCGCACGGCTGCGTTCAGCGGCACGCCGGCCCTCGGCGCGAGTTCGGGCGATGCCATCCGCGCGCTGGAAGAAGTCGCGGCGGAAACCCTGCCGGACGGCTACGGCATCGAGTGGTCGGGACAGAGCAAGCAGGAGATCGAAGCGGGCAACGCCTCGACGGTCGTGCTCGGACTGTCGATCGTCGTCGTCTTCCTGTTCCTCGCGGCGCTCTACGAGAGCTGGGCCGTGCCGTTCGCCGTGTTGCTCGCCACGCCTTTCGGTTTGATGGGCGCGCTGTTCGCGCTCAAGCTGGTCGGCATCCCGTTCAACGTCTACGGCCAGATCGGGCTGGTCACGCTGGTGGGACTGTCGGCAAAGAACGCGATCCTGATCGTCGAGTTCGCCAAGATGAACCGCGAGCAGGGCATGCCGATCCTTGAAGCGGCACTCGATGCGGCGCGACTGCGCCTGCGGCCGATCCTGATGACGTCGTTCGCGTTCATCCTCGGCGTGGTGCCGCTGGTCCTTGCCAGCGGCGCGGGCGCAGCGTCGAAAGTTTCAGTGGGTATCACCGTCTTCGGCGGCATGATCTTCGCGACGATCCTCACGACGCTCGCGGTGCCGGCCTTCTACGTCCTGATCCAGGGACTGTCGGAGCGGTTCGGTGGCCGCCCTCCCGCTGCAAGCGCGTCCGTCCCGAGCGAGCCCGCAGGTTCCACGGGGGCAACGGCGTGAGCGCGCGCCACCTGGTTGCTACTGGTGTGCTCGTCGCGCTGACGGGGTGCGCGATCGGCCCCGACTATGAGCGGCCGGAGCTGCCCGCGCCCGTCGAGTTCCGCGGCGTGCTTTCGCCCCAGGAGGCGACGTCCTTTGCCGACCAGCACTGGGCCGAGGTGTTCAACGATCCCGAACTGCAGCAGATCATCCAGGTCGCGCTCGAGAACAATCTCGACCTGAAGATCGCGGCGGCGCGGGTCGAGGAATTCCGTGGCCGCGCGCGCGTCGCCCGCAGCTACCTCGGTCCCAACCTGAGCCTCGGTGGCAATACGTCGCCGTCGCCAGGCGCGCCGGACGACAGCAGCTACTCGCTCGGCCTGACGCTCAACTGGGAGATCGACCTGTTCGGGCGCCTGCGGCGTGCGAGCGAAGCCGCTCGTGCCCAGTTGCTCGCGACCGAGGACTTCCAGCGTGGCGTGATCAATGCGCTCGTGGCCGACGTGGCGACGACGTGGTTCCGCCTGCGCGAGATCGACGAGGAAATCGCGATCATCCAGCGCACGATCGAAAGCCAGGCCGCGTCGCTCGAGCTCGTGCGTTCGCTGAAGCGCAACGGCGTGGCCTCAGCGACCGAAGAGATGCAGGCGCTGTCGCAGCTCGCAGCGACGCGCTCGCAGCTGCCGCAGGCGGAGCTCACGCGCGTGCAGACCGAGAACCTGCTGCGCCTGCTGTTGGGCGCGGATCCGGGCCCGGTGGCACGCACCAGCCAGCCGTTTGCATTCATGATCCCCGACGACATTCCGGTCGGCCTGCCGGCACAACTGCTTGCGCGTCGTCCCGACCTGCGCCAGCTCGAGAACGAGCTGCACGCAGCGACGGCGAACGTCGGCGTCGCCGAAGCCAGCAGGTTCCCGTACCTGTCGCTCGGCTTGACGTCGTTCTTCGGCGTGATCAGCCCGGACCTCGGCAACCTGCTGAACGGCAACGACCCGGCGCAGGAGCTGTTCTCGATCGGGCCCTTCGTCAACATGCCGCTCTACCAGTCCGGTTACGGCACTGGCACCGTCGAAGTGTCGACAGGCCCAGTTGAAGCAGTCCGAGCTGTCCTACCGCCGCGGCGTGCTGCAGGCATACCGCGAGACGGCCGACGCGCTCGTCGTCACGGACAAGACGCGCGGGATCATTTCCGAGACGATCATCCGGCGCGATGCGGCGCTGCGGCTGCTCGACCTGCAGAAGAGGCGCTACAAGGCCGGTGTCGTGAGCTACCTCGAGGTGCTTGATGCCGAGCGGCAGCTGTTCTCGGCGGAAATCGAACTCGCGCAGTCGCAAGTCACGCGCGTGGTCGGGTACGTCGACCTGTACCGCGCGCTCGGTGGCGGCTGGACGCCCGCGAAATAGGCGGACGGGGTTAGGGGTTGGTCGGAACCGTGGTACGAAGCGGACATTCGCGTAGGCTCAAGCGGCCACAAGCAGACGACCGGAACGCGGACGCGTGTGAGACAGGTGGTCCACCGCGCTGATATTGTTGGGCGGTCCGCGTGGAGCTTGCGCAGCCAAGGATCATCGTCGCCGAATCCGCGGCCGTTGGGCTCTACATCGCTCAGAAGGCGGGCAAGCTCATCCCGTCCGATTTCCACGGCCGCACGCGAGAGACGCAATGGTGTTTCGCCGCCATGAACAGTCGAGCCGCCGCTCTTTCAGATCGCGTTAGGCCGACATGAAAGATCATGATCCAGTTGTAGGTTCTCTCCACTCCGAAGCGCCCCGATCCAGCGAAGATGCCATGTCTTCTGAGCGCCTTGACCCGAGTCGCACTCCTTCGGTGGCACCGGGAGGCATCGCACGGCAGCGCATGCGCGTCGCCGGCCGGACGCTGGGCTCGCTGCTGCTGGGTGGTGCGGCGGTCCTAGGCTCGGTGCTGGCCTTTCGGCAGGGCCTGCTGCCGCTGATCGACGCGGTGTTCCAACCTGGGCCCGAATTGCTCAGTGCGTTCAGGCGCGCCGGCATCCTCCTGTCGGCAATGGCGGGCTACTGGGCTTACGTGCATTGGCATGAAAGACGCGAGGCGACCGAGCTGCGGCTGCGGCCGGTTCACCTGATGCTTGGCGGCGCAAGCGGCACCGTCCTGGTAGCGTTGCCGATCGCCGTGCTGTTCGCGCTCGGCGCCTACGAAATGGTGCTGTTCCGTGGCGTCTCGCCGGCGCTGTGGAGCGTGGCGGCCCTCATCGGCATCGCGGCCATCCTAGAGGAACTGGTCTACCGCTGCCTACTGTTCCGGCTGCTGGAGCGGGCCTTGGGAACGAGCATTGCGCTGGCGGCACAGGCGTTGGTATTCGCCGCGGGGCACTTGGAAAACGTCCCCCAGGGCAGGACTGGCGATGTGGTGGCGATGCTGGTGTCGGTGACCTTGCTGGGCCTGCTGTGGGGCGGACTGTTCGTCCTGGCGCGCAACCTGTGGGTGGTGGCTGCCAATCACGCGGCATGGAACTTCACCATACTGCTCAGCGGCGTGCCGCTTTCCGGCATCGAGGACTGGCGCGCGCTGGCGCCGTTCGAAAGCCGCTATGCCGGGCCCGACTGGCTGACCGGGGGCATGTTCGGTCCGGAAAGTTCGCTGCTGGTGATCGTGTCGACCACGGTCGCGGTTGCGCTGCTGCTGCGCGCGGCACGGCGGCGTGGGGTCTTCCTCGTGCCGGCGACCTAGACCGGCAGGCGCACGGCTTCGGTATGCGGCGCGATGTTGACGAAGCCGTTGGCAGCTAAGCGCACCTTCAGGCTGATCCTTTGGTCGCGTCCGTCACTCGCCCTGCCGGTGCGGGCCTAACAGTTCATTCAAGCCGAAGCCGCTTCGCGGCTCGGCTTAACTTAGACGTTGAGCGTCTTTGTAGCGCGACAAACTTCTGCTGTGGGTCGATTTTCCCCTTTGACCGTCCGCTTCCGGCAACTGGCACGACACAAGCGCTGCGTGTCATGCAATGTAGCCTCGTCGACGTTGATAACGTCGTGCGATTTCTCGGAATCAGGCGAAAAACCGCGGGCGCCCGGACACACCTTCACCTGCCGTCCGCCCGGGTTCGCTTTCCAGTCTCGTTCGCGAAGCGCCCATGCCGCAGGAAATATCCGACCTGCTCGGCAACGTCGTTCGCAAACAGCATGCCGACGTGACTGTGCGGCAACGCAACGTGGTCGTTGAGACCGGGGATCACGGTCTCACTCACCGCGACGGTGCCGTCGTTTGCTTCGTCGAAGTGCGCGAAGAACTGTCCGGTGCCCAGCGGACGAGTACCGGCGATGGCGCCGAGCGCGCGCCCGCAATCAGCCGGCCAGCATCGACCGCAGGGTTCCGCCAGTTCGTGGAATGCGTGAGGGCCGATCAGCGGCCGCAGCATGGAGATACGCCCCACGCCGCTCGCCGCGCGGCTGCCGTTCAAGGGTGAGCCGAGCAGCACGGCATTGCCGGGCAGGTCACGCATGCCCTGCTCCAGCGCGCGATACACGATCGCGCCGCCGAGGCTGTGACCCACGAGGTGAACGCGACCCGTGCTGGCCGCGCGTTCATGTGCGAATGCAGTGAGCTCGGCCACGATCTCGTCGACCTGTCCGTGCATGGACGGGTACGAGAACACGTGCACGTCGAAACTGTGCCGCGTCTGCAGGCGCTGGCGCAGCACCCCGAACTCCAGCCCGGACATCCACAGGCCGTGAACGAGGATGACCGGTTCGCGCTGAGAAATAGGGGACATTCACCTATTTCCGGCAACCGTCCATGCACCACCAGCACTGCGTCTGGAAATAGGTGAATGTCCCCTATTTCTCGAGGCAGCTTGACGCGAATGTGCAGGTCGCGCAGCTGCTGCTCCGAGACCTCGGTCGGCGCGTCGGTCAGCGGGCAGGTGGCGGTCTGCGTCTTCGGGAAGGCGATGACGTCACGGATCGAGTCGGCGCCGGCCATCAGCATCGCGAGCCGGTCGAGGCCGAACGCGATCCCGCCATGTGGAGGCGCGCCGTACTTGAGCGCGTCGAGCAGGAAGCCGAACTTCTTCTCGGCCTCCTCCGCGCCGATGCCGAGCATCTCGAACACGGTCGACTGCATATCATTGCGATGGATACGCACCGAGCCGCCGCCGATCTCGGAGCCGTTCAGCACCATGTCGTACGCACGCGCCAAGCGCCTGGCCCGGACTGGCCTTGAGCGCTGCCGCGTCGTCACTGACCGGCGACGTGAACGGGTGATGCATTGCTGCCCAGCGCTTTGAGTCGGGATCCCACTCGAACATCGGGAAGTCGATGACCCAGAGCGGCGCCCAGCCTGCGGCTGCCAGGCCGAGGTCCTGGCCGACCTTGATGCGCAACGCGCCGAGCGCGTCGTTGACGACCCTCGCCTTGTCCGCACCGAAGAAAACCAGGTCGCCCGATTGCGCGCCCGTGCGCTGCATGAGGCCCGCCACCGCAGTGTCCGACAGGAACTTGAGGATCGGCGACTGCAGGCCTTCGCGGCCTTTCGCCGCGTCGTTGACCTTCACGTACGCAAGGCCCTTCGCGCCGTAGCGCGCGACAAACGCGGCGTAGTCGTCGATCTGTTTGCGCGACAGCTTCTCGCCGCCCTGCGGCACGCGCAGCGCAGCGACGCGGCCGTCCGGGTCCGCGGCCGGGCCGGAGAACACCTTGAACTCGCAGTCCTTGACCAGGTCGGCGACGTCGACGAGTTCCAGCGGGATGCGCAGGTCCGGCTTGTCGGATGCGTAACGCCGCATCGCCTCCGCGTACGTCATGCGCGGGAACGGTTCGGGCAGCGACTGGCCGAGCACGTCCTTGAAGATCTTGCGGACCAGGCTCTCCATCAGGGCCATGATCTCGTCGCGCGTCAGGAACGACGTCTCGATGTCGAGCTGCGTGAATTCGGGCTGGCGGTCGGCGCGCAGGTCTTCGTCGCGGAAGCAACGCACGATCTGGTAGTAGCGGTCGAACCCCGACATCATCAGCAATTGCTTGAAGATCTGCGGCGACTGCGGCAACGCGAAGAACTTGCCCGGTTGCGTGCGGCTCGGCACGAGGTAGTCGCGCGCGCCTTCCGGCGTCGCCTTGGTCAGCATCGGCGTCTCGACGTCGATGAAGCCGTTGCCGTCGAGGTACTCGCGCATCGAGCGCGTGATCGCGTGACGCTGGCGCAGGCGCTTCTGCATCACGTCGCGGCGCAGGTCGATGTAGCGGTACTTGAGCCGCGTCTCTTCCTTCACTTCTTCGTCGAGCTGGAACGGGATCGGCTCGGAACGGTTCAGCACTTCGATGCCGCGCGCAAGCAGTTCGACCTGGCCCGAGGCCAGGTTCGCGTTGGCCGTGCCGGCGGGACGCGGCCGCACCGTGCCGGTCACCTTGATCACCCACTCGCCACGCAGACGCTCGGCCTCGGCAAAGACTTCGGCGGCATCCGGGTCGAAGACGACCTGCAGCAGGCCGTCGCGGTCACGCAGGTCGACAAAAATGACGCCGCCATGGTCGCGACGACGGTGAACCCAGCCGGCCACCTCGACCGTGGATCCGACGAGGCGATCGTTGACGTCGCCGCAGTAATGTGTGCGCATGGACATGGGGGAAATCCCGTCAAATGGGGGTGCGGGGACCGGCCCGGGCCAGTCCTCTGCGCTCAACCTGAGGATGTTACGGAGAGGGTTGTTGCAGCGCAAGATCAGCCGCGACGGGCTTGTTTTGCCACTTGGGCACGACGACACCGAGCGTCAGCAACATCTTGAATGCGTCGTCCACGGTCATGTCGAGGCGAACGACCTCATCGCGGGGCACAAGGACGATGAATCCCGTGGTCGGATTCGGCGTCGTCGGCACGAAGACGCAGACCACGTCCTGCTCCGTCTTGGCCTGGACTTCTTCGAGTTCCTCGGAAGTGATGAAACCCACGCTGAAGATGCCCTTGCGCGGAAACTCGACCATGACGACCTGCTTGAACGACTTGCCCTTGTCAGTGAGCACAGTCTCGCTGAAGGTCTTGGCGCCACCGTAGACGGAGCCGATCACGGGGATGCGCCGCACCAGGTCCTCAAAACCCGCGACGATCCGCCCGCCAAAAAGGTTGCGGACCACGACGCCTGTGGTGACCAGCAGGATGAACGACAGGATGATGCCGACACCGGGAACGTACTGGCCAACCAGCGCCTCGGGCCGCCATGGCGGCGGCAACAGCACGAGCGACTGGTCGAGGATGCGCGACAGGAAGCGGATGACCCAGACGGTCACCATGACGGGAACCCAGATCAGGAGACCCGCGATCAGGTGATTGCGCAATCGGCGCGCAAAGTTGCGGCGGCCCTTGCCGTTGTCCGCGCCTTCGTCTTCGGTCGATGTCGGATCAGCCACTCGGTTCACTCCGGCGCGGGCCACCTCCCCGCGCGATTCAGCGCTTGCGGGCGACTTTTTTCGGCGCGGCTTTTCTTGCGCCCGGTTTGGCTCGGGCGACAGGTTTCGTCGCTGGCTTCCTTGCCGCCGTGCTCTGCTTCGGCGCTGCAGGTTCGGCCTTCGAATCGACCTTCGCGTCGACCGTGGCGACTTTGTCAGCCTTGTCGGCTGGGGCCGCGGGCGTCGAACTCTCGGCTGGCGGGCCATCGTCCTTGCCGGCCAGGTTGCGCTTGTTCTCCTTGTCCGACTTGAAATCGGTCTCGTACCAGCCGCTGCCCGCGAGTCGGAACATTGGCGCCGACATCAGGCGCAGCAGCGAGTGCTTGCCGCATTCGGGGCATTCCCGGAGCGGCTTGTCGGAGAACTTCTGCAGCGCCTCGAGGTGGTGGTGGCACTTCTGGCACTGGTATTCGTAGATCGGCATGGTCGGTCCGGCGGCGTGCAACGTGGCCTAGGGTAGTCGAAACGGCCGGGGATTATACCGGGACGGCGACACGCTCGAACGCAAGGTCGCCGTCCCTGACCGTCACCCGGATCGCGTCGCCCGGCTCGAAGTCGCCCCGCAGGATGCGCTGTGCCAGCGGATTCTCGAGCTGGTGCTGGATCGCGCGCTTGAGCGGCCGCGCCCCGTACACCGGGTCGAACCCCGCCTCGCCGAGCAGGTCGCGGGCGGCATCGTCCAGTTCCAGGCCCAGGTCGCGGTCGGCCAGGCGCCGGCGCAGGTAGCCCAGCTGGATGTCGACGATCTCGCGGATGTGCTCCTTGCCCAGCGGGTGGAAGACGACCACCTCGTCGACGCGGTTGATGAACTCGGGACGGAAATGCTGGCCGACGATTTCCATCACGGCCGATTTCATGCGAGCGTAGTTGGTCTCACCCGCGAGTTCCTGGATCACGTTCGAACCGAGGTTCGAGGTCATGATCACGACCGAGTTGCGGAAGTCCACGGTGCGGCCCTGCCCGTCCGTGAGACGACCGTCGTCGAGCACCTGCAGCAGCACGTTGAACACGTCCGGGTGCGCCTTCTCGACTTCGTCGAGCAGGATCACTGCGTACGGACGGCGTCGCACGGCCTCCGTCAGGTAACCGCCCTCTTCGTAACCCACGTATCCCGGCGGCGCGCCGATGAGACGCGCGACGGAATGCTTCTCCATGAACTCCGACATGTCGATGCGCACCATCGCCTCGTCGGTGTCGAAGAGGAATTCGGCGAGCGCCTTGCACAGCTCGGTCTTGCCGACGCCCGTGGGCCCGAGGAACAGGAACGAACCATTGGGTCGATTGGGATCCGAGAGGCCGGCGCGTGAACGACGGATCGCGTCAGAAACGGCCTTGACCGCCTCGTCCTGGCCGACGACGCGCTTTGCCAGCGCCTCTTCCATGCGCAACAGCTTTTCTCGCTCGCCCTCGAGCATCTTCGAGACTGGAATGCCGGTCCACTTCGAGACGACTTCCGCGATTTCCTCTTCGGTCACCTTGTTGCGGACGAGCGTCGGCGCCTTCGTCTCGCTGTCCTGCGCCGACTTCAGGCGCTTCTCGAGTTCCGGAATCTTCCCGTATTGCAATTCGGACATGCGGGCGAGGTCACCCGCACGACGCGCGGTCTCGAATGCCTGTCGCGCATCCTCCAGTTCCTGCGTGATCTGCGCGGCACCCTGCGCCGATGCCTTTTCAGCTTTCCAGATTTCCTCGAGGTCGGCGTACTCCTTGCCAAGCTCGCCCAACTGCTCGTCGAGCGCTTCGAGACGCTTCTTCGACGCGTCGTCCTTCTCTTTCTTGAGCGCCTCGCGCTCCATCTTGAGCTGGATGATGCGGCGGTCGAGCCGGTCCATTTCCTCGGGCTTCGAGTCCATTTCCATGCGGATGCGCGACGCAGCTTCGTCGATCAGGTCGATCGCCTTGTCGGGTAACTGCCGGTCCGTAATGTAGCGATGCGAGAGCGTGGCCGCGGCGACGATCGCCGGGTCCGTGATCTCGACCTTGTGGTGGACCGCGTAGCGTTCCTTCAGGCCGCGCAGGATCGCGATCGTGTCTTCGACCGACGGCTCGTCGACCAGGACTTTCTGGAAGCGGCGCTCGAGCGCGGCGTCCTTCTCGACATACTTGCGGTATTCGTCGAGCGTGGTGGCGCCGACGCAATGCAGCTCCCCGCGCGCGAGCGCGGGCTTCAGCATGTTGCCGGCATCCATCGAGCCTTCGGCCTTGCCGGCGCCGACCATCGTGTGCAGTTCGTCGATGAACAGGATGACCCGCCCTTCCTGCTTGGCGAGATCGTTCAGGACGCCCTTGAGGCGCTCTTCAAATTCACCACGGAACTTCGAGCCCGCGATCAGCGCGCCCATGTCGAGCGAGAGGATGCGCTTGTCGCGCAGGCTCTCGGGGACTTCCTTGTTGATGATGCGCAGCGCGAGGCCCTCGACGATCGCGGTCTTGCCGACGCCAGGCTCGCCGATCAGCACGGGGTTGTTCTTGGTGCGACGTTGCAGCACCTGGATCGTGCGGCGGATTTCGTCGTCACGGCCGATGACTGGATCGAGCTTGCCCTGCTCTGCGCGTTCGGTGAGATCGATCGTGTATTTCTCGAGGGCGCCCCGCTGCTCCTCGACGTTGGGGTCGTCGACCTTGCTGCCGCCGCGGATCTCGTCGATCGCACGCTCGATCGCGGCCTTCTGCACACCCGCGTCCTTGAGAATCCTGGCAAGCGGGCCCTTGTCTTCCAGGGCGGCCAGGATGAAGAGCTCGCTGGTGATGTACTGGTCACCGCGCTTCTGCGCGATCTTGTCGGTAAGGTTCAGCAGTCGCGCGAGATCGTTCGAAAGGTGTACCTCGCCGCCGGTACCCTCCACCTTGGGCAGCCGGTCGAGTGCAGCACGCAGCTGCGAGCGCAGCGTGTTGATGTTGGCACCGCACTTGTCGAGCAGCGGCCGCACGGTGCCGCCCTGCTGGTCCAGCAGGGCCTGCATCAGGTGCACGGGCTCGATGATCTGGTGGTCGCGGCCCAGGGCAAGCGATTGCGATTCCTGCAGCGCGGCCTGGAGCTTGGTCGTGAATTTGTCTTGGCGCATGGGGGCTCTGTCCGTGGGACGGTATGCGCCCAGAAGTGGGGCCGGAGCCGCGATATAAAAGGGGTTAGGGGATAGGGGATAGGGGTTAGTCGGAACGCCCTTCGGAAGGATTACAGCTGCGACCAAAACCCATGAACGGTCATCTACTTACGTTGATATCGCAGTCTCAGCTGTACCTCCGACTATCCCCTAACCCCTATCCCCTAACCCCTTTGCCCTATCCCCTAACCCCTATCCCCTAACCCCTTCCTAGTGCATTCCCTGGTGCGTCAGGTACACCAGCCCCACCCCCATGGCGATGAACAGCACCTGGCCCAGGCTCGCGCGCAGATCCACGCGGCGGTGCAGTCCGGGGATGAGATCGGCCACGGCCACGTAGATGAAGCTCGATGCCGCCAGGGCCAGCGCGTAGGGCAGGACATCCATCGCTGTACTGAGCGCGTAGTACGCAATGACGCCACCCACCACTGACGTGAGACTCGAGACCAGGTTCAGGGTCATCGCCCGGGCGCGGCTGAATCCACCCTGCAGCAGGATTGCCAGGTCGCCCACTTCCTGCGGGATTTCGTGGGCGAACACGGCAAGCGCCGTGACGATACCGAGCTGCGGGTTCGTCATGAACGCTGCCGCCACGAGTACGCCATCCAGCAGGTTATGGAACGTGTCACCTGCGAGTATCAGGCTGGCTGAGGCCCGGTCGCGCGCGTCGTGGCTCGGCGAGTGCATCTCGCAGGGATCGTCGTGGCAGTGACGCCAGAGCACAAACTTTTCGAGCAGGAAGAACAGCAGGATGCCGAACAGGAGCGCGAGGCAGATCCGATGAGCGGAACCGGGACCGGCTGCGTCGAGCGCATGCGGAATCAGTCCAAGGAACGCCGCGCCGAGCAGCGTCCCGGTCGCGAAGCTGACGAGGTGAGGCAGCATGGCCGTGCGCCAGCGCGCATCGAGAGCCAGGAACACGCCGGCCGCGAGGGCGCTCAACACACCGCTCAGCGCCGTGAACACGACGATCAGGGCCAGGCTACTCAAGGGTCGTACTGCTGCGTGCGGGGCTGGGAATGCCGGTCAGGTTACCACGCGCCCTTCCTGGGAACCGGCAGGGCTGACGGGCGTAAGCCACGCCAGCGTCGCCATGCGGCCGGTCCGGCCGCCGTCGCGTCGGAATGAAAAGAATTCCGCGGCCTCGCGCTGTGTGCAGCGCCCACCGCCACTGACCTGGCGGACGCCGACACGGGCCAGCGCGCGGCGCGCCAGGCGGTACAAGTCGGCCTGGAAGCGGCCAGCCTCGTTGCGCACGAACGCGTCGTCGTTCGCGGCGTCACGTGCGATGAATGCGTCACGCACCTCGGGTCCGACTTCGAACGCGTCCGGTCCGATCGCCGGTCCGAGCCAGGCAACGAGCTGATCGGGCCCCGCTTGCAGCGCTGCCACGGTGGCTTCGAGCACGCCACCCACGAGTCCGCGCCAGCCCGCATGCGCGACACCGATTCGTGTGCCGGCGCGATCCGCTAACACGACCGGCAGGCAATCGGCCGTCATCACCACGCAGACTCGTCCGGGCTCGAAGGCAACGGCCGCATCCGCACGCGGCTGCACGGCACGCGAGGCGGCAGGCCCGGGATGTTCGACGACGTGAACGCCGTGCACCTGCTCGAGCCAGAGCGGCTCCGACGGCAACTTCGCTGCGGCTCGCAGCAACGCGCGATTTGCACGCACGTGCTCCGGGTCATCCCCGACGTGCTGGGCGAGGTTGAAGCTCGCGCAGGCATTTGCACTCAGGCCGCCGCCGCGCAACGTCGAGAGAGCACGCACGTTCGGCGCAACGTCCCAGTCGGGCGTCAGCCACGAACCCCGCGGCGAGGACACGCCCTGCGTCATGCCTTGGCAGCGGCGAAATCCGCAGCGAGCACCGCAAGGAGCCCCAGCATGTCCTCGGGCAACGGCGCCTGCGCTTCGAGCGGCTTGCCCGTCACGGGATGCTGCAGTTGCAGCCTCGCAGCGTGCAGTGCCTGACGCGGGAATTCACGCAACGCTGTGCGTAAATCTTCAGTCGCCCCTTTCGGCAGCGCGAGCCGGCCGCCGTAAACGCGGTCACCGACGATCGGGTAGTTGACGTGCGCAAGGTGCACGCGGATCTGGTGAGTGCGCCCGGTTTCGAGTTGCACACGGACGTGGGTGTGCGCACGGAAACGCCGGATCACGCGGTAATGCGTGACGGCATCGCGACCGCCGTCGCGGATCGCCATGCGCACGCGGTCGGTCGGGTGCCGGTCGATCGGCGCGTCGATCGTGCCGCCCGCCGTCATCACGCCCCGGCAGATAGTTTCGTATTCGCGGTGAATCTCGCGCGCTTCGAGCATCCGCACCAGCGCGGTGTGCGCCTTGAGCGTGCGGGCCACGATCAGCAACCCGCTCGTGTCCTTGTCGAGCCGGTGCACGATGCCGGCGCGAGGCAGTTTTCCGAGCTCGGGGTCGCGCGACAGCAGCGCGTTCTGCAGCGTCTGGTCGGGGTTCCCGGCGCCGGGATGCACGACCAACCCGGCGGGTTTGTCGACGATGAAGACGTGTTTGTCCTCGTACGCCATCAGGAGCGGAATGGCCTGGGCTTCCGCTGTCGATTCCTCGATCACGGTGCCGGCAACGGCGACCGTTTCACCGCCGTTGACCTTGTCCCTGGGGCGGCGAACGGACCCATCGACCAGCACCTCGCCGGCCTCGATCCACGTCTTGAGGCGGCTGCGGGAATAGTCGGGCAGCAGGCGGGCAAGCGCCTGGTCGAGACGTTGTCCCGCTTCGGTGTCGGGAATCTGCAGGCTGAGTTGAACGGTTGAGGTCGGCATGGGGTCGAATTCTATATACTTCACGCCCTTCCGCAGGGCTCGACCCAGGATCCTCCATGGCTGCTGCCTTTTCCCGACGTTTACTCGCTTCGGCCCTGCTCGCGTTGGCGCTGCTGGGCACCAGCGGCTGCAGCAGCCTCAAGTTCTGGGACAAGGACAAGGGGGACAAGGTCATCGAGGGCTCGCCGGAGCAGCTCTACCGGGACGCCATCCGCGACATCAAGAACAACAATTACCCTGGCGCAATCCAGCGGTACGAAATGCTGGAGGCCCGCTACCCGTTCAGCGAGCAGGCCAAACAGGGCCAGCTGGACCTGATTTACGCGTACTACAAGAACCGGTCGGCTGAGGCGGCGATCGACCAGGCGGACCAGTTCATCCGCGAAAACCCGACACATCCGCGAGTCGACTACGCCTATTACGTCCGCGGTCTGGTGTATTTCGAGTCGGGAGCCAACTGGCTCGAGCGCAAGTTCAAGGCCGACATCGCCAAGCGCCCGGCGCATGAAGCAAGCAAGTCGTTCCAGGCCTTCCAGGTGCTGGTGCAGCAGTACCCGAAGAGCCCGTACTCGGCCGATGCGCGCCAGCGAATGATTTTCCTGCGCAACCGGCTGGCTGATTACGAGATCGCGGTGGCGCGCTTCTACCTGAAGCGTGGCGCCTACGTCGGTGCGGCCAATCGCGCCAAGGGCGTCATCACAGGCTTCGACGGCGCGCCTGCCGTGGACGACGCACTCAAGATCCTTGCGGCTGCGTACCGCAAGCTGGAGCTCGATGACCTGGCGCAGGTCGCCGACAACGTCCGCAAGGCTAACGCATACACCCTTCCCGATCAGATGGCCCCAGGCGCTGCAGTCGCAGGGACCGCAGCAGCAGGCAACGCGGGCGACAGCGGTGGCGGCGGATGGCAACTCGGAGGTGCGCCGCCGCAAGCCGGGCAATGGGAAGCCACTGTCGGCGTCATCGCATCAAATTCGAGCGACGTCGACTTCGACGGCGGCACGACGGCCGCGATTGACAGCGGTTTCGGTTTCATGGCTGGGGCCGGCTATCACTTCACGGATCGCCTGCGGGTCGGGTCGACCTTCACGTTCGACCAGAAAGACTACAGCGCCGACGTTGTGGGCGACTCCCCAGGCGAGTCGTATGCGATCGAAGGCAGCCTCGACACGATGTCGCTGATGTTCGATGCCGCCTATACCTTCCTCACTGGCCCGTTGACGCCCTACGTCGTCGGTGGCGTGGGTTGGGCCTGGGTCGACACCAACATCGCCTCCGCGCCACCCGAGGTCGGTTGCTGGTGGCACCCATGGTGGGGCTACATCTGCACGTCCTGGCAGGACACGCGGACGGTCGATGGACTCGCCTACGAGGTCGGCATCGGCATGCGTTACAACTTCAGCAATTCGTTGGCCGCCGACGGCGCCTATCGGATGCGCTGGATGGACTTCGAGAACGCGACCAGCACGCCATCGGCCGACACCCTGCAGTTGAACCTGGTCTGGAAATTCTGATCTCCCGGGCATTCCAGCCCGCCTGACGCGCCGATCTGGACCGACAACGCTCCACGTTGGTGCGGGGCCCGCCAAGTTCGTTCAGTTGTCGCCAATACCCGACACCCTGCAGCCCGCACGCCACATTGCACGGCACCTAGAATCGCGGCTCGTCGCGCGGGTGGTGAATGAAAAAGCTGTCGGGTTTCCTGATCGTCGTCCTGTTCGCCATGCTCACGGTGGCGGCATGGGGCTATGCCAATCGCCCGACATCCGAACCGGCGCTGCCGCGCGTCATCCATGGGTTCGCATTCCAGCCGTACCAGAAGGACCAGGACGCGATCGCAGGCGAAGACCCGACCGCCGCGCAGATCGACGCGGACCTGAAGCTGCTTGCCGGTACGACCCGTGCCGTCCGCACCTACAGCTCGATCGGCACCCTCGGGCAGATTCCGGCGCTTGCGCGCAAGCACGGGCTGAAGGTGATGCTTGGCAGCTGGATCGACTCGGACCGCGAGCGGAACGCCCGCGAAGTTGAAGCGGCGATCCGGCTCGCCAATACCAATCGCAACGTCACGCGCATCCTCATCGGCAACGAAGTTGTCCTGCGTGGCGACTTGCCGATCGAGGATCTCATCGCGCACCTCGACCGCGTGCGGGCCGCCACGAAGCAGCCGGTGAGCACCGCCGAGCCCTGGCACGTCTGGATCAGGCATCCGGAGCTCGTGGCGCACGTCGACTTCATCACGGTACACATGCTGCCGTACTGGGAAGGCGTCGAAGTCGAAGCGGCCGTCGGTTACGTCGTCGCCAAGCTCGGCGAAGTCCGCAGCGCGTTTCCCGGCAAGCCGATCGTGATCGGTGAAGTGGGCTGGCCGAGCGAAGGCCGCACGCGCGAGTCCGCCGTCGCGACCACCGCGAACGAAGCGCTGTTCCTGCGTCGTTTTCTTGCCTACGCCGAACAGCAGCGGCTCGAGTACTTCGTGATGGAAGCGTTCGATCAGCCGTGGAAAACGGCGGCCGAAGGCAAGGTGGGCGCGTACTGGGGCGTGTACGACGCGGACCGGCAGCAGAAGTTCGAATTCCGCGCGCCGATCGTGCGAGTGCCGCACTGGCATGTGCTCGCTGCTGCGTCGGTTCTTGCGGCGGCGTTCATGCTGTGGCTGTTCTATTTCCACAGCCACACACTGCGCAACCGGGGCCGCAGCTTCCTGGCTGTCATCGTGTACTCCACGGCGACGCTGCTCGTGTGGACGATCTACGACTTCTCGCAGCAGTACCTGACCGTGAGCAGCGTGCTGGTCGGCGCCGTGCTGATGGTCGGCATGCTGGGAGTCGTCGCCGTGCTGTTCGCCGAAGCGCACGAGTGGGCCGAGGCGCGCTGGGTGACGACGCATGACCGCCTGCTGCGACCGGCCAGGGTCGCGAACGCCGAATTGCCACGAGTCTCCATCCACGTGCCGGCCTACAACGAGCCGCCGGACATGCTGATCGAGACGCTGGACTCGCTCGCTGCCCTCGATTACCCGGATTTCGAGGTCCTGGTCATCGACAACAACACGCGGGACGAGTCCGTGTGGCGGCCTGTCGAGGCGCACTGCGCCAGGCTCGGCGCAAGGTTCCGCTTCTTCCACGTCGCGCCGCTCGACGGCTTCAAGGCAGGCGCGCTCAATTTCGCGCTGCGCAACACCTCGCCCGACGCCAAGGTGGTCGCCGTGATCGACGCCGACTACGTGGTGCGGCGCGAATGGCTGCGCGACCTGGTGCCGGCGTTCGCCAACCCGCGCACCGGCGTCGTACAGGCGCCGCAGGACTACCGCGATGCCGGCGAAAGCGCCTTCAAGGCGATGTGCCACGCGGAATACCGCGGCTTCTTCCACATCGGCATGGTCACGCGCAACGAGCGCAACGCGATCATCCAGCACGGCACGATGACCATGGTGCGGCGCGACCTGCTGCAGCGCATCGGCTGGTCCGAGTGGTGCATCACGGAGGACGCCGAGCTCGGCCTGCGTATCCTCGACGAGGGCTACGAAACAACCTACATCGCGCGCAGCTACGGCCGCGGGCTGATGCCGGACACGTTCCTCGACTTCAAGAAGCAACGGTCGCGCTGGGCGTTCGGCGCCATGCAGATCCTGCGCCGCCATTTCGGCGCGCTGATCCACGGGCGCGACACGGGACTGACCACGGGCCAGCGCTACCACTTCGTGGCCGGTTGGCTGCCCTGGCTCGCGGACGGCTTCAACCTGCTCGTGAACCTGGCCGCGCTGGTCTGGTCGCTGGTGATGGTGCTGTTCCCGCGCCACATCGAGCCGCCGCTGTTGCTGTTCTCGGTGCTGCCGCTGTCGCTGTTCCTGTTCAAGCTCGTCAAGCTGCTGCACCTCTACCGGGCGCGGGTGGGCGCGACGTTCACGCAGACCATCGCCGCGGCCATCGCCGGGCTCGGCCTGTCGCACACGGTCGGTTCAGCGATGCTGAGTGGCTTCGTCAACAAGGACCGCCCGTTCTTCCGGACCCCGAAGCGGACGACGCGCCACGCGTGGCTGCAATCGCTCGCGGCAGCGCGCGAGGAAGCGGTCCTGATGTGCGGACTGTGGGTTGCCGCGTTTGCGGTGAGCAGCATTCCGCAAATGGACGGCGACCAGCCGGGGCTCGTCGGCAGCCCCGACCTGACGGTCTGGGTCACCGTGCTGCTCGTGCAATCCATTCCGTACGCGGCTGCCGTCGTCGTTTCGCTGGTCAGCAGCCTGCAACTGCGTGGCGACTGGATCGGCGAAGCGCGCGATCCCGTATTCGACGAAACCGCCGCAGCTCTTGCACCCGACCTGGATTCCGTCGCAACCGGAACATCCACGCTACCCGTCGAGACGCGGCCGCGTAACATTGGCGGTGCCCTGCCGGCCACGGCCAAGCTCGACTCCGCTAAGTGAACTCACTCACCACCGACCCCCACCTCCAGCCCGACTCCGCGACAGCGCCGCACGCAGCAGACCTCGATCCGCCGCCGCGGCTGCGCGAAATTCCGTACAACTACACGTCCTTCTCGGACCGCGAGATCGTGATCCGCCTGCTCGGCGCCCCGGGGTGGGCGCTGCTCGACGATCTCCGCGCCGAGCGTCGCACCGGGCGCTCGGCACGCATGCTGTACGAAGTGCTCGGCGACATCTGGGTCGTCAGGCGCAACCCGTACCTCGAGCAGGACCTGCTCGACAACCCGAAGCGGCGTGAGCTGCTGGTCGAGGCGCTGCATCACCGGCTCGCCGATATCGAAAAGCGTCGCGACACCACCGACGCAGCGCGCGACGCCAAGGTCGGCAAGCTGCTCGAATTTGCGCAAGTCGCCGTCCTCGATTTCGCGGGTTCGTTCGCCAGGATCGACGCATTGCGGCGCCGGGCACGCAAGGCATTCGCTTCGCACACCCATGACGACAACGTCTGCTTCGACGCCTATGCCCGCGTTGCGCACGCGACAGACGCGACCGACTGGCGGGTCGAGACACCGTTCGTCGTGCTTGCACCCGACACCGAGGACGAGATCCCGGGACTCGTGCGGGCCTGCATCGAGACCGGCCTGACCGTCATTCCGCGCGGTGGCGGCACTGGCTACACCGGCAGCGCCGTTCCGCTAACGCCGTTCGCGGCCGTCATCAACACTGAAAAGCTCGAGCGCATCGGCGCCATCGAACCGCAGTTGCTGCCGGGAGTGGAGGGCGACGTGCCGACTCTCTTCACTGAGGCAGGCGTCGTGACGCGTCGCGTCGAGGAAGCTGCGCACCATGCGGGCTTCGTGTTCGCCGTCGACCCCACCTCTGCCGATGCGTCTGTCGTCGGCGGCAACATCGCGATGAATGCCGGCGGGAAGAAGGCCGTGCTGTGGGGCACCGCGCTCGACAACCTCGCGTGGTGGCGCATGGTCGACCCGGAGGGCAACTGGCTCGAGGTGACGCGTATCGGTCACAACCGCGGCAAGATCCACGACGCGCCGGTCGCGACGTTCGCACTGACCTGGAAAGACGGGCGTCACTCACCCGACACCGCGAACGTGCTCCGCACGGAACGGCTCGAGATTCCCGGATCGACGTTCCGCAAGACCGGCCTCGGCAAGGACGTCACCGACAAGTTTCTCGGCGGCCTGCCAGGCATCCAGAAAGAGGGGTGCGACGGCATCATCACCTCCGCGCGCTGGGTCGTGCACCGCATGCCGGCGCACATCCGTACGGTGTGTCTCGAATTCTTCGGCCAGGCACGCGACGCGATTCCCGCGATCGTCGAGATTCGCGACGAACTCGCGCGGCAGGGACGCGCGGGCGACGTACAGCTGGCGGGCCTCGAGCATCTTGACGAGCGTTACCTGAAAGCGGTCGGTTACACGACGAAATCGAAGCGCGGCGCACTGCCCAAGATGGTCCTTGTCGGCGACATCGTCGGCGACGACGAAGCCGGCGTGTCGCGCTGCGCCTCGGACGTGGTACGCATCGCCAACGCACGCCACGGCGAGGGCTTCATCGCCGCTGGCGCGGAGGCACGCAAGGCCTTCTGGCGCGACCGCGCGAAGACCGCCGCAATCGCCCGTCACACCAACGCCTTCAAGATCAACGAAGACGTCGTGATCCCGCTCGAGCGCCTCGGCGAATACACGGACGCGATCGAGCGCATCAACATCGAGTACTCGCTTGCCAACAAGCTGCAGCTGCTCGACGCGCTCGAAGCGTACCTGCTTGGCGAACCGAAGCTCGGCAAGACCGGCGACGCCGACATCGACCGCATGCCACGCGACGAAGTGCTTGGCACCCGGCTTGGCCAGGCCCTGGATGCCATCTCCCAGGTTCGCGAACGCTGGTCGTGGTACGCGACGAACATGGACCGGCCGCTCGATGACGCGTTCGAGGACCTGCACCGGCTCGGGCTTGAAGAGATCACGACTGCCGCCACTCGACGCAGCGCCGGCGAACCCGGCCTGAAAGTGTTCGATCTGCTGCAGGACAGGACGATTCGCGTGTCCTGGAAGCACGAGTTGCGCAGTCAGCTCACCCGCATCTTTGCCGGCGGCCCGTTCGTACCGCTGCTGACCGAGCTCGGGGAAATTCACCGGCGCGTGCTGCACGGTCGAGTGTTCGTCGCACTGCACATGCACGCGGGTGACGGCAACGTCCACACCAACATCCCGGTCAACTCCGACGACTACGAGATGCTGCAGGCGGCCAACCGCGCCGTCGGCCGCATCATGCGGGTGGCCCGCGAACTCGGTGGCGTGATCTCCGGCGAGCACGGCATCGGCATCACCAAGCTCGAATACCTGACGGACGACGAAATGCTCGGCTTCCGGGACTACAAGCGTCGCGTCGATCCGGAAGGCCGTTTCAACGCCGGCAAGCTGCTGCCCGGCGCGGACCTGCGCAACGCGTATACGCCGAGCTTCAACCTGCTCGGCCACGAATCGCTGATCATGCAGCAGTCGGACATCGCGGGGATCAGCGACGCGATCAAGGACTGCCTGCGCTGCGGCAAGTGCAAGCCGGTCTGCAGCACCCACGTGCCGGGCGCGAACCTGCTCTATTCGCCGCGCAACAAGATCCTCGCCACCTCGATGCTGATCGAGGCGTTCCTGTACGAGGAACAGACCCGCCGCGGCATCTCGATCCAGCACTGGGACGAGTTCGGCGACGTCGCCGATCACTGCACGGTCTGCCACAAATGCGAAGCGCCCTGCCCCGTCGACATCGACTTCGGTGACGTCTCGATGGCGATGCGCGACGTGCTGCGACGCCTGGGCAACCAGGGCGCCAACCCTGCGAAGTCGGCTGCGATGTTCTTTCTCAACACGAACGACCCGGGCACGATCAGGCTGACGCGCAAGCTCATGATCGACTGGGGCTACAAGGCGCAGCGTCTCGGCCACCGGACGCTCGGCAAGCTCGGCGCGGCGCAGACGAAGCGTCCGCCGGCCACGACCGGCGGGCGACCGCCCGTGCGCGAGCAGGTAATCCACTTCATCAACAAGAAGATGCCTGGCGGGCTGCCGAAGAAGACGGCGCGCGCGCTGCTCGACGTCGAGGATCGCAACTACGTGCCGATCATCCGCGATCCGGTGGGCACGACGAGCGATTCGGAGGCAGTGTTCTATTTCCCGGGTTGCGGCTCGGAACGTCTTTTCTCGCAGGTGGGGCTCGCGACACAGGCCATGCTCTGGCACGCCGGCGTGCAGACGGTGCTGCCACCGGGCTACCTCTGCTGTGGCTATCCGCAGCGCGGCGCCGGGCAGTTCGACCAGGCCGAGAAGATCATCACCGACAACCGCGTCCTGTTCCATCGCGTGGCGAACACGCTCAACTACCTCGACATCAAGACCGTCGTGGTGAGCTGCGGCACCTGCCACGACCAGCTGCAGGGCTACGAGTTCGACCAGATCTTCCCGGGCTCGCGCATCCTCGACATCCACGAGTTCCTGCTCGAAAAGGGCATCCGGCTCGAGAACGCGACGGGCGTGCGCTACATGTATCACGACCCATGTCACTCGCCGATGAAGACGCACGACGCGCTCATGGTCGTCAACACGCTGCTGGCCGCCGGGACGAACGGCAGGATCGAAAAGAACGATCGCTGTTGCGGTGAAGCGGGCACGTTCGCGGTCGCACGGCCTGACATCGCCACCCAGGTGCGGTTCCGCAAGCAGCGCGAGATGGAACTGGGCGCCAGCAAGCTCCGTGGCGATGGCTTCAGCGGGGAAGTGAAGGTGCTGACCTCCTGCCCTTCGTGCCTGCAGGGCTTGTCGCGGTACGATGACGACGCAGGCACCGGCGCCGACTACGTCGTGGTCGAGATGGCGCGGCACGTGCTGGGCCCCGACTGGCTGGAATCCTACGTGCAACGGGCCAACGCAGGCGGCATCGAACGGGTCCTCGTCTGACGTAACGGGGGCCCGGCGCTGCGCAAACGACCACAAGAATGGGCGCTACACATGAACCTGCCGGGACTCTTCAAACGCACCCGCATTGATTTCAGACGGCGCTGGAGAGTCGTGATCGCCTGGCAACTGTTCGTGCAGCTGCTCGGGTTCATCGTGCTCGCCCCGCTCGCCGGCTGGCTCGCCGAACGGATCGTCGCCCGCTCCGGGTCAGACGTGATCAGCAATTTCGACATAGCCCGCTTCGTGCTGTCGCCGCCTGGCGTCGTCTTCGTGCTGCTCGCGGCGGGCGCGGCGATCAGCTACCAGATTGCACAACTCGCTGGCTATGCCTGGATCTCGGGGCATGTGATCGGGCAACGCCCGGTCACGCTGTGGGGAACCATCGGCGCCGTCATGGACAAGCTGCGACTGCTGGTCCGGCTGGGCGGCCGCATGTTCGCGCGCGTGGTGCTGCTGGCATTGCCGTTCCTCGCGATCATCGCGATCGTCTGGTTCGCGACGCTTGCCGGACGGGACGTCAACTACTACCTGTCCGAGTCTCCACCGGAATGGCGCCGTGCGCTGCTGGCAGCGGGAGTCGCCGGTGCAGGGTTCGCGTTCGTGCTGCTGGCGCAGTTCGCACGCTGGATCTTCGCGTTGCCGATCGCGATGTTCCACGCCCTGAAGTCTGCCGACGTGCTGCTCGCGAGCGAGCGCATGCTCGAGGGACGGCTGCTGCAGTCGATCACGCCGCTGCTGCTGTGGTGGTTGTGCCTGGCGTCGCTCGCCGCCCTCTGCTTGCGCGTCGGCCGCTACCTCACCGACTTTGCGATGAGCTGGGCTGGCGTCGATCCGCAGCGCGTCCTGCCGCTGGTTGCGCTCTTCATGGCCGTGACCATCGCCTTCAGCTTCGTCTACTCGACGCTGCAGTTCGCGGGTCACCAGTTCCTTGCGACCCGCATGTACGCCGAGCGGCGTGAAGCGGCGATCCTGCTCCAGGCACCCGAAGACTCTGTCGCCAATGCGACTGGAGCGCGCGTGGGTCGGCCGCTCCTGCTCGCCGTGCTGGTCGTCGCGGCACTGGCCGCACTCGCCATGATTTTCCTGCTGCAACGCCTGGACGTGCGCGAGGACGTCGCCGTGACGGCCCATCGGGGCGCCTCGATGCGGGCGCCGGAAAATTCGTTGGCCGCTTTCCGCGAGGCGTATGAGGCTGGAACCCACTACGTCGAACTCGACGTGCAGCGCACGCGCGACGGCGCGATCGTCGTGATCCACGACGGCGACCTGATGCGCATGGCCGGCGACCCGCGCAAGGTGAGTGAACTGACGCTCGCCGAGATCGGGACGATCGACATCGGCAGCAAGCGCGGGCCGCAATACACGGGTGAACGCGTGCCGACGCTGGCCGAAGTGATCGATTTCGCGCGCGGCAGGTTCCGCATCAACATCGAACTGAAGTACAACGTGCCGGACCCGCAACTGGCCGCGGCTGTCGTGGCACTGCTGCGCGAGAAGCAGTTCCTGGACCAGGTCGTGATCACGTCACTCGACCACGCGTCACTGCGGCAGATCGAAGAGCTGCAACCAAGTCTCGAGACCGGCTTGATCGTGACGGCGGCGGTCGGCAACGTCATCAAGACCGACACCGACTTCGTGAGCCTGAATTCCGCACGCGCGACGGCGAGCCTCGTGGGCCGGGCCAGGGCCGCGGGCAAGAAGGTCCACGTGTGGACCGTGAACAAGCCCGAGGTGATGCTGCGCATGATCGAGCGCGACGTGGACAACGTCATCACCGACGATCCGGCCACGCTGGTGCGCGTCATGCGCGACCGCAGCGGGCTCACGCCGCCGGAGCAGGTGGGCGTGCGCCTGCGGGTGCTGTTCTCGGAATCGCCTCCCGAGCTGGAGGATGCGAGTTCGGTCCCCGCGCTATGAGCCTGGCGGAGTCAGCGGCGCCGAAAACTCAACGCCGGCCGGTTGCGATCACCTTCAGAACCGGACGCTGAGCCCAAGCAGGCCTTCGGCCTGGAAGAACGTGCTGCCCGACGATCGCAGGAGGCAGCCGGCCTCCCCGGAATCGCTGACACAGAACAGGCTCGAATCGGAATCGAGCAACGTCAGGTAACCACGCACACCCAGGTTGAGCGAGACGTTGTCGTTGAACGGAATGCGGAAGCCGCCGCCGATGCTGCCCGAAAACCTGGTCTCGGAGTCGTACCCACCGCTGTCCGGTTCCAGCAGCGTCGCGCCGATCGTGAGCGACAGGTACGGCATGAAGTGCTCGCTGTCCTGCGGAAAGAAGGCGGTGCCACCGAACTGCAGGTAGTCGACGCGCAGGTCCACACGATCAAGCAATGGGTCCGTCGAGTCGAAGCTCGTCGTCTGCGTCGAATAGAGCAGTTCGTAGAAGGAACGGTCATCACGATACAGCCCGAGATCGAGCCCGAAGCTCACGCCGGCGTCGAGGTCGACCGAACTGTTGGTGCCGTCCGCGGCCGTGACGTCGAAACCGCCACCCATTCGACCGCCGACGAACGGAGTGAATTCAAAGCGTGGCGACTCGGCCTGCGCCAGCTGCGGCGCGGCGCACAGCGCGGCCATTGCGAGCAGCGGTATCCAAGACAACCTGGTCGACGAATTCATGCGGCACTCCCGGTTTTCGAGACCCCCATTCTAGTAGGCCGCGACGTGGTGGCGTCCGGTCTTTCCACAGCCGAGGCGACTCCGGCCGCTGCTACACTCGTGGCAATGGGCTTCGGCGGAGGAAAGCGATGAACGACCTGCAACAGACGCTGCGCGACCTGCACCGCGAGTTGGCCGACGTCCCCCAACTCGACCCGCAGCAACGTGCGCTGCTGGAAGCAGCCCTGGCGGACATCCAACGGGCACTGGCGCCGCAGGGCCAGGCTGGCGCCGTCCAGGACCTCGCGCCGGCCGACGCACTGGAAAACGCGGCGGTGCGCCTCGAAACGGAACACCCGGGCCTCGCCGGCGCCGTCCGCGCATTCGTCGACGCGCTCGCCAAGGCCGGCATCTGAAGCGCCAGAATCACCTGATTTATAAGCAGTTTTTGTACATTTCGACGACGTTCCAAGCGGCGTGTCTGGTATCATTGCGGCTGGTCCCCTGACTGCATTTCCCAACGTGACCGCCAATACGCAAATCGAAGACTCCGAACCGTTCGACCAGGCCTTCAGTCGTGCCGTCGACCTCGGCAACCAGATCGCGGACGGCGACGACAAGGCCGACCTGTGGGACATCGCGGATGGCTTGCTCGCGGGAGCCGTGCAGTATTGGCTCTACACTCGACAGCCCTGCGGCGACCCCCGCTGCGAGGACTGCCTGGCGATCGGCACTGCCGAAGCCCGTATGGCCGAATTGCGCCGGTTGGTTGAACAGTTCTCGGCAGAGAGCCAGTACTTCCACGCCCCCACCGACTCGAACGTCGGACGCGCCTGAAGCGCGGTCGCACGCGTGACAGGTCCGTGACCAATACGAGGCCCGGCGCTTAATTGCGCGCACGCGCCACGAATCGCGCAAGACAATCGTTAGCGCTGACCCGAGCATGGCAGTTCAGTCCATGGAGGGTTGGCCGTGACACTTCCTGCCGTACGCCTGCTCGTCGCCGCCCAGGCGATGCTCTTCCTGTCCACGTCACCGCGAGCCGCCAACGCGCTGTTGTTGCCGGCCGTCGATAGCCCGGCGGGGGGTGGCGGCTCCGTCGTGCTCGAGCCGGTCGCGCCCCGCGCGAAATCGACACGCCGGCTCGTCTACAGTTGCGTTGCGCCAGGCCTGGTCACGTTTTCTGACCGTCCGTGCGGCCCTCTGCCGGAAGTGCGCGAACTGAAGGTGAGCGCGCCTGCACCCACTGCGGCGGGAGCGTCACCGGAGCTCGGCAATACCAGGGAGCGAGCGGCGCCGAGCCACGGAATTTCAACCGGGCGTGAGGATGCCGACACCGACGACAGCGAGACCGAACGCGCGGCGATCTGCCAGAAACTGCAGGCGACGCTCGACAGCCTCGATTCGCGCATGCGTACAGGCTACTCGGCGCGCGAGGCTGGCAGGCTGTGGGAACGCTGGCGCGAAGCGAAGGCCCGCCTGCACGAAGCGAACTGTTGAGGCGTCCTGTGTAAAATCGGGCACACCCCGCCTGCCAGGTGACCCGCATGACGACTTCGCCCACGCTGTCCTCCCGCCTGCTGATCGTCTGTTGCGCGGGTATCGCGCTGATTGCAGCCTCAGGCTGCCAGCGCAAGGAAGCGCCCGCGGGCGAAACGGCTGCGGACGCGAAGCCGGAGGCGTCCGTCCCTGCAACCGCACCGGAACCGACGCCTGCCACGGACGAAGTTCCCGCAGGCGTGCTTCGCGCCTACGTGTGGCAGTGCACGGATGGCCAGACGCTGGTCATGCGCAACCTGTTGCGCGAAAAGGCGATTGCCATCGACTTCCACGACGGCACGCGGCGGCTCGACCAGACGGTCAGCGCATCTGGCGTGCGCTACGCGGACAGCGTGGTGGTGTTCTGGACCAAGGGCGGCACGGCAACGCTCGAGCGCCAGGGCACGCCGCCCGTGCAATGCGAAGAACGGCGAGCCGCCTCCCTGCGCGAGGACGCCCGGGTGCGTGGCGTGGTTTACCGCGCGCTAGGCAACGAACCGGGCTGGGTCCTCGAGGTCGGGCCCGCGAGCAGGCTGAGCTGGACCACCAATTTCGGCCAGGACCGCTACGACTTCGAGCAAGCGCAGGCAGCCACCGCGCCTGACGGTGCGATCGTTTACACGGCGCAGAACGATGCGGTCAAGATCCAGGCCACGATCCGGGCCGAGCGCTGCGTGGACGATGGTGAGGTGGAATTCGACTACGGCGTGACCCTGGAATCGGGTGGGCAGACCTTGCGCGGTTGCGGCACTCGCCTGAACTAACGTTGACGCGAATCGTGCCGCGCCCAGGGACGCGGTGTCACTCGTCGGGCAGGGGAATCCTCTCCGCATCGCCTGGCACCGGCGCAAACCGGTGCTCGCGCCAGTCGCGCCTGGCCGCATCGATGCGCTCGCGCGTGCTCGAAACGAAGTTCCAGTAGATGTGCCGCGGTCCGTCGAGCGGTGCGCCGCCGGCAAGCATCACGCGCGAGGCCTGTAGCGCCCGGATCGACACTGGAGCGGCAGCCGGCGCCAGCACCATGAACTGGCCTTCCTGGTAGTCCTGACCGGCAATTTCGATCCGGCCCTGCGCGACGTAAACCGCCCGCTGCAGGTGCTCGTCCGGCACCTCGATCACGGCCCCGTCGGCCAACTGCGCATCCACGTACAGTGTCGGCGAGAACACGGCGACCGGTGACCGCTCGCCGTACGCCGTGCCGGCGATCACGGTGAGGATCACGCCAGGCCGCTCGATACGCGGCAAGCTGGCAGCGTCGTGATGCGCAAAGGATGGCTCCCGTTCTTCCTCCGCACGCGGCAGCGCGATCCACGTCTGGATGCCGTGCGCACGCGTGTGGCCCTTCGCGTCGCGCACCTCCGGTGGCGTGCGCTCCGAATGCACGATGCCCCGACCGGCCACCATCCAGTTGACGTCGCCCGGACGGATCAATTGCGCCGTGCCGAGGCTGTCACGGTGCATGAAAGCGCCTTCAAACAGGTACGTCACGGTGGCGAGGCCGATGTGCGGGTGCGGCCGCACGTTGACACCCTGCCCCGGCCCGAAGTCCGCCGGTCCCATGTGATCGAAGAAGATAAAGGGACCCACAGTCTGCAGACCCACCGCGGGCAGCACGCGACGCACGGCGAAATCGCCGAGATCGCGCGGCCGCGGTTCGATGACGCGTTCGACCGGACTCGACACGGCCGCGCCTACTTCAGGCCCAGCACGGTCTTGCCCTGCTCGAAACGGACATCGACCGGAATGTTGCGGGCGCCGAGGCGCGCGAGGTCGGCAGACAACTGGGGCTTCAGCACGCCGAGCCGGGCGAGCAGCTCCTTGACCCCCGCGTGGTTGCCGTCGCCCTGCAGCTTGAGGATGTCGGCCGACAGTTCATCCATCGCCTTGCGCATCTTCGCCATGTCGACGCGGTAGTGGCCGTTGGCATCACGGCTGAACGCGCCGCGATCCGCGAAGTAGTTGAAGCGCACCATGTTCGCCTGGCCGTGGGCCTCGGCGGCGCCCCACCGCACGGAGCGGAAGATGCCGGTCAGGAACGTCACGTAGTAGTCCTCGAGCGACCCGCCAAGTTCGCCCTTCTCGTGCAGCCTCGTGACCATGTACAGGCCGAGGATGTCGGCCTTGCCCTCTTCGAGCCAGCTCGCCTGTTCCTTGAGCGCTTCACGAACCGTGCCCTTGCCGTCGAGCGTGTTCTTGACGCCCAAGCCGTGCGCCACCTCGTGGAACATGGTGTTGGCGAAGAACGCGTCGAACGTCACGTGCTTGCGCTGCTCCGGCACGATCAGCTCGTCGGCGATCGGCAGCATGATCCTGTCGAACTTCGCGCGCATCGCGTTCTTGAGCTGCAGCCGGCGCGTGCCCTTCTCGAGCTGCACCTGCTCGTCGTTCGGCAGGTTGATGGCGATGGTCTTCGAAGCCGCGTTGTTGTGGCCCGCGTAATAGACGACGTCGTACGCATTGAGGTCGGAATCGGTGCCGGGTTGTTCGGCCTTGTAGGCATCCGGGACCGGCAGGCCGCGCTGCAGTGCCGGCAACATGGCGGCATAGCGTTCGAGGCGCTTGCTCCACCCCATGTCCTTGATCAGCGCGTAGGCCTCGTAGGCGGCCTTGTAGCCGAACAGCGCGTCCTCGTAGGTTTCGATCGCGCCGATCACCAGGTCGATGCGATTCGACTTCATGTCGAGCCACGCGCGATCGCTCGCACGGTAGTCGTCGGAACGCAGCGCCTGCGCACGCAGCGACAGGTACTGCTTCAGGCCGGGGTCCTCTGCCAGCGCGGCCGCCTGTTCGAGCTTGAGCGCGGCCTTTTCGAGCGCATCGCGGTACTCGACGTGGTATGGCACGACCTGCAACGCGCCTTTGGCGTCGCGTCGCAGCAGCGTGTATTCGCTGCGGGACAGCGGCAGGTTCGCCTTCTCGAATTCTTCGCGTGTCATGTCGTGCGGATAGAACTCCGCGCCTTCCGGCTTGACGCCGACACCGGGCACAAACGGTGCGTTGTCGGCCAACCTGTCCCAGGGGCCATAGTTCAGCGCGACGAAGTCGCGCGTACGCGGATCGGCAACGCCTTGCAGCAACGCATCACGGTCGCCGTACGTCTGCCGCCAGTAAAGGTCGTCCATGATCTCCCCAGCCTCGATGAAGAGGCCGAGCATCTGTCGTTCACTGGCGCTAAGGGATGACAGGTCCACCGCCAGCGTCACCGGCGCGTAGATCTCAGGTCGCACTGCCGTCATCGCAGGCGCTGCCTCCGGGGCGACCTTCTCTCCAGCGCCTGCCACGCCTGCCAGCAGCGTCATGGCCGTGATGCCTGTCAGTACCGCTCGTCGGATCATCGTCACAGTCGTCTCCTGGTCTTTACTTATGGCCGAACAGCGCTTCGAGTTCGGCCTTGGCCTTGTCCGCCGCGCTCAGGGCCTCGGGTCGGTAGGCCGAGGGTGTCGGCCGGAAATAGTCACAGAAATTCGCCGCCTGCTTGTCCTTCACTTCTTCGGCGATGGTCTCGCGGCAGTGCTTGGCCTTGCCCGTGTCGTAGAACTCGCACATGCGGCAGGCATGCAGTTCCGCATGGCATGCCCGGCACTCCTCCAGTCGCCGCAGCGGCAGCGAATAGTCGGCGAGCGACACTCCGCATTTCCAGCAGTGCAATCCATTGTCCATCGGTCGTTCCCGGGAGTGTTCGGATCGCGCCTTAGCTACGCTCCCCTCCCGGCCTTGTCAATCGGCCGCAGTCGATTACGCTTGCGTTCCCGCCCCGTGGAATCCCGCATGACCGTCCGCACCGTTCTTCGCATGGGTCATCCGCTGCTGCAGCGGGTCGCCGCCCCCGTCGAGCGCTTCGGTACCGCCGAATTGCGCCAGCTCGTGACCGACATGGACGACACCATGCGCGCACTGAACGGCGCCGGGATCGCCGCGCCGCAGATCGGCGTGTCGTTGCGAGCGGTGATCTTCGAGGTCACGCACAACCCACGGTATCCGCAGGCCGAGCCCGTACCCCATACCGTACTGATCAACCCGGTGCTGGATCTGCTCGGCGATGAGCGCGACGAAGCCTGGGAAGGGTGCTTGTCGGTCCCGGGTTTGCGGGGCGTGGTTGCCCGCCACACGAACCTGCGCTACCGCGGCTTCGACCTCGACGGCCGGCCGATCGACCGCACCGTGAAGGGCTTCCATGCGCGCGTCGTCCAGCACGAGGTGGATCACCTTGACGGCATTCTCTATCCGATGCGAATCGTGGACATGCGCTCGTTCGGCTTCGAAGACGAACTGTTTCCGGACCGCAGTTCCCTGCCGGTCGACTGACTCGGCCACCCGCAGGACCAGCCGCATTTGGCGCAATGAATTTCGCATCTTCCCTATATATGTGGCGCGGATCGCGTCCGATCCTTGGGCAGTGTCACAAGGAAGATCGCGATGACCCGCAACCTCCAGAACAAGCAGCTCGAGTCGCTGCAGACGGCCATGCGCGCGCGGCAAGTCCAGCTGCGCGAAGAAATCCGCCAGGCGTTGATCAAGAGCGATTCGGAACACTATCTGCAGATCGCCGACTCGGTGCGGGAACTGGAGGACGAATCATTCGCCGACCTGATCGTGGACGTCGGCCTCGCCGAAATCGATCGCGACCTCGACGAACTGCGCGCGATCGACGCAGCGCTGCTGCGAGTGGCGGATGGCAGCTACGGCGTCTGCGAAGCGTGCGACAAGCCGATCGATGTGAGGCGGCTTAACCTCACGCCGCAGGCATTGCGCTGCATCGACTGCCAGACGATCTTCGAACGCACGCACTTCCAGAAGACCGGCCACACGCTCTAACTGTCCAGGAGTGTGATTCGGAGTCTTTCCCCGAGCTTGGAAAGGCAGACACGCGCTCGCGGAAAGGCGCCGAATCGCACGCCTCGGACATCAGCGCGTACTCAGGACTGCCGCCACGCCGCGTCGTAGTTCTGCCCGTACTGCAGGATCCGCTCCAGCACGGCGTCGTACCCCATGCCGCAAGCGAGTGCCGAGGTCGCGAAGTCCTCGATCTGGGCGAGGTTGGGATTCGCATTCGCCTCGAGCACGTACACCCCGCCGTCCGGCTTCAGGCGCAGGTCGATACGCGCATACCCGCTGAGTGACAGCGCGCGATAGATGCGCCGCACCAGCGTGGCCAGCCGCGGCGACAGGCCGGGCGGCAGGTCCTCGGCAGGACCCGTGCCAATGCCGTGCCGCACCTGGTACTTGCGGTCCCACTTCACCTTGCGCGTCGCGATCGACATCACGTCGGGCAGGGTGCCGAAATTGAGTTCCCACACCGGCAGGGTCGTGAGCCTCTCGTTGCCCATCACGCCGATGTAGAGTTCGCGGCCCTCGATGTACTCCTCGACCAGTGCATCCGAATTCGTCTGCTCGTGGATGAACTCGACTCGCTCGCGCAGCTTCTGGCCGTCGTAGACGATCGACGCCTGCGAAATGCCGAGCGAGGCATCCTCGGTCGCCGATTTCACGAACAGCGGGAACTTGAGCTTGCGCGGCTCGACGTAGCGGCGCTTGCGCGGCAGCAGCGCGTAGCGCGCGGTGGGAATTCGGTGGTAGGCGAGAATCTGTTTCGACAGTACTTTGTCGCGCGAGATCATCATGCCGCGCGGGTTGCAGCCGGTGTACGGCAGCCGCATCAGTTCGAGAAAGGCCACGACGTACTGGTCGTACGTGACGATGCCCTGGAACTCCTCGAGCAGGTTGAAAGCAATGTCAGGCTTCCACTCCATGATCGTGGAGCGCAGTTCGGCCAGGTTGTCGCCCATGCCGAGCGCCTTCACTTCGTGCCCCATCGCCTTCAGCGACGAGGTCACGTCGAACTCCGTGCGCCACTCGTCGATTTCCTGGGGAGAGTAGCCGTCGGTGGACTCGGGAGGCACCAGCGTTTCGTGCACGAGCACGAGCACGCGCAGGGGTTTCTTGGTCATAGGGCGTAGTTCTCGCGGTCCCGCAACAGCATCTCGAGCATGATGCGCTCGAGCATCACCAGCACCGCACGCTTGGTGTCGCGCTGGTTGTGACTGAGCCGCAGGTTCATGCGACGTGCGCGCTGGGTCGCTATTTTCAGGACGTGCTGGACCAGGTACGGGTGCATTCTCGCACGACGAATCATCAACCGCTCGACCTGCGGCTGCACCTTGCGCAGGAACCGGCTGGCCTGTGGACCGGACGGATGATCCTCCGCGGTGCCGAACACGCGCAACAGGCGACGATCGTAAGTGCGCGCGGTGTTGAGTTCGTAACGTCGCTGTTTGCGCCGGTAGTGCTCGCGCAACGTGCGGGTGTTCTCTGCCAGCGGCTCGACGACTTCCCGGTTCAGGCACGCCGCACGCCTGCCATGCAGGTTGCGCATCGTCGCATCGACGTATTCGAGCTTGCGCAGCGCGGGCCAGCCGGCGTACTGACTGCGCCAGCGCGAATTGCGAGGCAGCCAGACGGCGAAGGTCTCGGCGAAGTCTTCGGTGGGATGACTCTGCGCGTACCAATGGCCGAGGTGCAGCACGAACCGGCGGCTGGTCGGTCGCGGCGAATACCGCGACGGATAGCGGCGCGAGGCCTTGCCGAACGTGTCGCGCCAGGTCTTGCGCCGCCGCAGGCCGAACGCCGTGTCGATCGCGTGCCCCGTTTCGTGACGCAGGATCCGCATCAGCCACTTGTCGTTGCCACCCTCGACCTCGTGCATGAAGCGCCGTTCGAGGCGCTGCAGCCGCGGGTGCGCCAGGTAGAACGGCATGGCGATCCCGGGGACCCCGTCCGGCGAGAACCATTCTTCGGACAGCCAGACGTGCGGCCGGAAAAGGATGCCCTTGACCCGCAATTCCTCGTACAGGCGCTGCACCGGCTGGTCGAGGCCCGACCGCGCAAGCGACAGGCGCAGGTCGCAGAAGCGCATGTCGAGCAGCGCCTCGTCGTCGAGCCGCGTCCACGCGGGTTCGCGCAACCGGCGCCGACGAGGCTTCACTTCGCCACTCCGCCCGTCGCCGTCAGGCGCGCAACGCAGTGTTCGACTGCAACGTCGAGGTGGGAGCGGCCCGCAAGCCGGCCGAGCGCGTCCGCGGGCAGGGCATCGACGCCGTGCTGCAGGCCGAACATCGTGCCGACGAGCCCGGCGACCAGGGCTGCTTCGTCGCCCGCGTTGCGTCTTGTGGCAGCGATGGCGGCATCGAAATCCTTTGCGTCGCCGGCAATACGACGCGCGAGCGCGAGCGCCTGAACCACATCGATCGTGCCACCGGTCGCCGTGGCGACTTCGGCAGGCGGCGCGTTGGCAACCGCAGCCTGCACGTCTTTGCGCAACGGTTTGGCTGTCCAGCACCCGGGCACGGGTTCGGGGACGGCCCGCAACCAGTCCTGCGCCGGCTGCCCGCGCAGTGCGCAAAGCAACATTGCCGAGTACGCGCGACAGGTGTCGAGGACCAGGGGCGACTGATGGGTGGTACGCGAACACTCGGCAGCAAGTGCGATGGCGGCTGCGGGATTGTTACCCGCAAACAGCGCGGCGGCCAGGACGCGCGGCAAGCTCGTCGCCGCGGCATCCTTCGGATCGTGCGAGCCGGCCACCGCCAAGCCGCGCCAGCGGAAGGTCGCCAGCGCTTTCGCGACATCGGGCGACGCGCCCATTTCGCCGGGCTGACCGGTAGCCGCCAGGTGCCCGTCCTTGAACCAGCGCCAGTAGCGCTCGATCTGGTCACGCGCATCGCTGCGCCCGAGAGCGTTCAGGCTTTCGGCGAGGCAGAGCGCGAGCGACGTATGCTGTGTCCATGCCAGCGGCGAGGACTTCGATGCCACGGCTGCGCTCGTTGCGCCGAGTGCATCGCCCAGCGCGAGCCCGAACCAACCCCCCCGCACGCGCTGCTCCAGCGCCAGGCCCCTTGTCTGCCCCGACGATTTTGCGACACCTTTCATCCCTGGCCGCAACGATTGCCAGGTGCGTACGAATTCCTCCTGCTCGCTGGTTTCCGGCACCTGCGGCCACGACTGCGACTGCCGGCACTGTTGCCAGTAGTCGCCCAGCTCGGTGAGCGCTGCTTCACCACCGCCCGGATTGCGTTCGGCAAGCCAGCAGCCGGCGACCGTCGCGCTGCGGCCGATGCCGGCGCGGCAGTGCAGGTACACGCAGTGGCCGGTCGCGAGGGCGTCGTCCAGCATCGCCAGGATACGGTCCATGGTGGCGCGGTCGGCCGGTACGCCGTGATCGGGAATCGGCTGGCGCCGATAGTCGATGCGCCGTCCCGACGATGTTTCGAATGGCAAGTGCCTGTCGTAGGCAGGACTTTCGTCCGGCTCGGTCAGGTCGATGAAGCAGGTAATGCCGGCCTCGAGGAATCGGCGCAACCGATCCATCGACCGGGCGCGTGACCGCGAGCCCGGATGTTCGCCCACCAGGAAGCGTCCCGGCACGACCCAATACGTGGTGTCGATGGGACGTGGCCTGGTCCAGTCGGGTGCGGCGTTGGCTTCTGGCGTCTTCGGCGTCATTGCCACCATGATAAGGCAACGGGATGCGGCTGCCCGGGCGGCTGTGAGAGACTTGGACCAAATTCGCAAGGGGGAGAACTTCGTGCTGAAACAGCTGGCAGCCCGCAAATCGGTGGCTGCGATGACTCGCGAAATCGAATCCGGGCCCAAGCTGAACCGCGTACTGGACCGCCGGGCGCTGACCTCCGTCGGCCTGGGGTCGATGATCGGCAGCGGCATCTTCGTCCTGACGGGCACCGTGGCCGCCCAGCACACGGGCCCCGCCGTCACCCTCGCCTTCCTCGTGGCCGCCATCGGCTGCGGCCTGGCCGCGCTCTGCTACGCCGAGCTGGCCTCGATGATCCCGATCTCGGGCAGCGCCTACAGCTACACGTACGCGACGCTCGGCGAGGGCGTCGCCTGGTTCGTCGGCTGGAACCTCGCGCTGGAATACGTGATGTCGGGCGCTGCCGTCGCGGTCGGATGGTCCGGCTACGTCGTCAACCTGCTCGCCGAGTTCGGCCTCCACCTGCCCGACGCGCTCACCAATGCGCCGCTTGGCAAAGGCGCAGGAAACCACCTGGTGAGGACGGGCGCACTGGTCAACGTGCCGGCCGTACTGATCGTCGCGCTGCTCACCTGGGTGTGCTACGTCGGGGTGAAGCAGTCGACCCGCGTCAACAACGTGATGGTGATCATCAAGATCCTGATCATCATCCTGTTCATCGCGGTCGGCATCAAATACGTCACACCCGACCTCTGGCAGCCCTACCTGCCCGCCAATACGGGCACCTCGGGACAATTCGGCTTCAGTGGCATCATGCAGGGCGCCGCAATCATTTTCTTTGCCTACATCGGCTTCGACCAGGCCGCGACGACGGCACAGGAAGCGCGCAATCCGCAGCGCGACGTACCGTGGGGCATCATCGCGGCACTGCTCATCTCGACGGTGCTCTATGTCCTGATGTCTGCCGTGATGACCGGCATGGTGTCGTACACGGAACTCAACGTCGCCGCACCGGTCGCGGTCGCGCTCGACGCACACCCGGAGCTGAAGTGGCTCGGCCTGCCGGTCAAGATCGGTGCGATCGTCGGCCTCACCTCGGTGATCCTGATGTCGCTGCTCGGCCAGCCGCGCATCTTCATGGCGATGTCGCGCGACGGCCTGCTGCCGCCGTCGATGCAGAAGGTGCATCCGAAGTACCGCACGCCGCACGTTGCTACGATCATCACCGGCCTGGTCGCTGCGTTCTTCGCCGGCATCTTTCCGCTCGACGTGCTCGGTGAACTGATCTCGATCGGTATCCTTTTGGCATTCACCGCGGTGTGCGCGGGCGTCGTCGTGCTGCGCCACACGCAACCCGAGACACCGCGTCCGTTCCGCGTACCGTTCGCCACGTTTACCGGCGTGGCCGGAGTGGCAATCTGCCTCGCCATGACGTTCTTCCTGCCGCACGACACGTGGATCCGGCTGGCGCTGTGGACCGGGATCGGCTTCCTCATCTACTTCCTGTACGGCTACAAGCATTCGCGGATCCGGCAGCAGGCCTGAGCTGCGCGCCTGACGCGTCCAGCGGCGGTTGTTCGTCGCTGCTGGGCGTCTGCTGTTTGGCTAAGCGGGCGAAATGTGCGCTAGGAATGGTGGCGGGCATTTGATCCGGCTGTCTTTCCCGCGAGCGGAAAGGCAGACACGCTCGCGGGAAAGGCAGCCGGATCAAACGCTGCATAGCACGCGCCTGAGCAATTTCCCGGCACGCCGGAAAATTGCACGGCGCTCGCAGCCGGGCTTCAGAACTTCATGTTGACGCTCGCATACACTGAACGGCCCGCACCGGGCACCGGAGTGCCCCATTGCGGCTGGTTGGGCACGGGCGGGACCGTCATCGTCGTGCCCTGACCGACGTAGGCGCCGCCCAGCGGCAGT
The DNA here is from genome assembly GCA_963748985.1 of uncultured Pseudomonadota bacterium. GTDB lineage: Bacteria > Pseudomonadota > Gammaproteobacteria > Steroidobacterales > Steroidobacteraceae > RPQJ01. The sequence continues at coordinate 290,830 of CAVVKQ010000001.1, read as the reverse complement.
TCGTAGTAGCGGTCGAACAGGTTTTCGATGCCGACCTCCACGCTCCAGGTGGCTCGCTCGTAGCGGCTGCGCAGGTGCGCAAGGCCGTAGCCCGCGGTCTGCATTTCGTTGCGCACCGCGGAGACGTCGTCCTTCGCCGCCACGAATTCACCCTCCAGGGCATTGCGCCACGAGCCGCGTTCTTGCGTGAAGGCCAGCTTGGCGTTCAGCGGCATGATGTTGTAGAGGTTGCCGTCCGTATCCTCGTTCCTGCCCCTGGTGTAGCTCGCCACGATCTGGGCTGAGAGCTTCCCGTACTCGGTCGTGTCTTTCAGGCGGTAGTCAGCCGAGAGGTCTGCGCCGTAGAGTTGGGCGGACTGGTTGGCGTACCGGAGCACGGTAAAGTTGCCGACTACGGGCACGGTGCGGGGCGCGTTCGTCGCAGCGTCCCACTGCACCGCATCGATGTAGTCCTGCACGTCCGTGAAGTACGGCGTCAGCTTGACACTCCATTGCTCCGAGTTGGCATCGTGCCAGTCGGCGGTGACGCTCACTGTGCGAGCCACCTCCGGCTTCAGGTTCACGTCCCCCACGTAGCCGTTGCCGTCGCCGACGAAGTTGTTCATGAACGCCGCCATCTGCCACGTCGACCAGGTGTAGCGCTCATACAGGTTGGGCGAGCGGGTCTTCTGCGCCAGGCCGATCTCGTAAGTCTGAGTCGCGCCCGGTACGAAGCGGCCGATCCATGACAGGTCCCAGTTGTCGTCCGTCTTGCCGCGTGACTCGGTGTTGAACAGCGCCGCGTCTCGCGTCTGGTTGCCCATGCCGCCAACGCCGCTGGCCGGATACGAGTCGAGGTTGTAACCGTGAACCGGGCCTGAATTCATGTCCACGGATTCAAAGCGGGCGCCCAGGATGTGCGTCCAGCGTTCCTTGCCGATCTCCCATTCACCATAAGCGGCGTAGCGGTCACGCTGTCCGTCGTTCAGGTTCAGGAAATCGTAGGGCCACATGCCCGCACCGGAGGGCGGCCACCAGTCGTCCAGCCGATTCTCCTGATACTCGCCACCAACGCGCAGCAGACTCTGCTCGGCCAGCGGGATCGCCGCGCTGACGGAGACTCCTGTGTTCCTGCCGTCAGTAATCATCGGCATGCCGGCAGCGCAACCGACCATCTGGCCGCTCACCATCATCGAGCCGGAGATCGGCGAGCAGGGTGAGCCGTTCAGGGCTGTATCCCCGCCTGACCCGCTTGGCGGCTGTCCCGGTCCGTACCAGAAGCGCTTGTCGTCGCCGAAGTCCATTTCGTGCTCGGTGTGCTGGTAGTACACCCGCGCCTGCAGGGTTCCCCAGCCGAGACCGCCGGTGTAGGCAAGATTGAACCGGTCGCTCTGGTTCTCCGTCATGTCCATGCGCTGGTTGGCATAGAGCTCGTACGGGATGTCCTGGAAGCCGTAACTGAAATCCAGCAGGTGACTGCCACTGCGCCATGCAAGCCGGACTGTCTGGTTGCGGGAGTCGTAGGCCGTGGATCCGACTTCGGCGGTGGGCAGCGTGTGGCCCGCCCGACCGGTGAACGTGTAGTTCTTGAAGCTGTCGCCAGCCTGGTAGTTGTCGGCCTGGGTGAAAGCGCCGGTGTAGTTGAGGCTGAAGGTCTCCGTAGCGAACGTGCCGGAGAGATTTCCGCCCCAGCCATCACCGTTGCCGCGATAGAACGTGCCGGCTTCACCCTGCACAAGATGAGAGCCAGGCTGCGCGAACGCGGGGTCCGCAGAACGCACCACGATGCTGCCGCCGATGCTGTCGCCGCCGACGCTCACCGGCGTGACGCCAGCGTAAACGTCGGCGCTGGCCACGGCCGTGGGGTCGATATAGGAGAGTGGTGAGTTCATGTGATTGGGACAGGCGGCCACAAGGTCCATGCCGTCCACCTGCGTGCGCAGGCGGTCGTCCGCGAGGCCTCGGATGACCGGCAGGCTGGAAACTCCTCCGGCGCCATAGACGCTGACCCCTGGAAGGCCCGCGAGCAGACTGGCGGTGTCGCTGGTGCGGGCGCGTTTGCGGGCAATCTCGGCGCCATCGAGGCCGATGGCGCCGAGGCCGGGCGTGAGAATCCGCCGGGCCGTGACCATGATTTCTTCGAGGTTGGGGGCACTGTCCGCCGCCACACCCTGGGCGGCGTAGAGGGCCAGGAACACGGCAACTGCAATCGGACGAGGTCGCATGTCTTCAGACTCCGAAATAAAAGATCGAGGAGTGGGAGCTCTGCCGAAGCCCCGCTGGGCCGCCTTCAAGCACCGCCCGGCGTCGTTGCGGTTGGCTGTCACCGATTCATCGCGATGCCATGCGCAGCCCGCGACCGCCGCTCATGTGTGCAGCGGTCGAGATGGAACTACGAGCAGGACAGCGGATGCCCGGCGGGCCGAGGCCGGGGCGCCAATGCAGGCGCCCAGCCTCAAACGGGCAGTCGAACCCTAGGCGGGGCTGACGATGGTGGGAGGCGCCCTGGGCGGGTTGGCGCGATGCGGTGTCCGGAAGACAACGGCGAGGTCCGGTGGCGACGGAATGGCGTCTGGCGTTGCGGGACCATCCAGAACCGCCAACGTGATCGGTGGTGGCGCAGCCGTGCCGGCGGCCGCAAAGACGCAGGGCGATTCGTGATGCGCAGGACTCCCAGGCCGCTGTCCATCATCCTTTGCGGGCGATTGCGCGCCCTGCGGCAGCGGCCCGGCGCCGTGGCACATCTGCATCGTGGGCGAATGATCTGCACCGGTGCCCGGCATGAAACCAGGCGGCACCAGCATGCGACACGCCAAGGCGGGCAACAGCAGCAGCGTGACCCAGAGGTGGGTCCTGCGACTTTGTGTCCAGCGGGCGTTCATGAAGAAAGTCTAGGTCAGGGCGGGCGCGGTCCGCGACCTGCGGTTATCCGCAGTCCACTTGTTTGATCTTCGCGCCTGGATCGGTCGCCTGGAGTAGCGCTCCTGGTTCGTTCCGTGCATCGCGCAAAGCTGCGCAACGCAAGGAAAACGACGGCGAAAACCGTGGCGCTACAGCTCTTCCCAGGGTTCCCGCCCCGACGAAATCGGAGTCGCCGTCGCGGCGACACCCGCCGGTGACGTTTGCTGCAGGGTGGCAAGCGCCGCGGTGCGGCGCGCCTCGAGGCCCGCGAAATCAAACGACTTCGGGTCGGCGAGGTGTGACGTCGTCACGTTGCCCAGCGCGGAGAAAATCGCCTCGGTGCGTCCCGGAAACTCGCGCTCCCAGTCCGTCAGCATCTGCTTCACGTTGACGCGCTGCAGGTGTTGCTGTGACCCGCAGAGCGTGCATGGAATGAGCGGAAACTGTCGGGCGCGTGCATAGCGTTCGATTTCGCGTTCCGGCACGTAGGCCATGGGCCGGATCACGATATGCCTGCCGTCTTCCGAGAGCAGCTTTGGCGGCATCGTCTTCAAGCGGCCGCCAAAGAACATGTTCAGGAACAGCGTCTCGACGATGTCATCGCGATGGTGGCCAAGCGCCACCTTCGTGATGCCGTTCTCCGACGCATAGCGATACAGCGCGCCGCGCCGCAGTCGGGAGCACAGTCCGCACATCGTGCGGCCCTCGGGAATTACGCGCTTCACCACGCGATACGTGTCCTGCTCGATGACGTGGAATGGCACGCCGAGCGCGGTCAGGTAGTCGGGCAGCACGTGTTGCGGAAAGCCCGGCTGTTTCTGGTCGAGGTTGACTGCGACGAGTTCGAATCGCACAGGCGCACTGCGCTGCAGCGAGAGCAGTACGTCGAGCAGCGTGTACGAATCCTTGCCGCCCGAGAGGCAGACCATCACGCGGTCGCCATCCTCGATCATGCGGAAGTCTTCGATGGCCTTGCCCACGAGACCACGCAGGCGCGCCTGCAGTCGCTTGAAGGTCTTTGAGGTGTGGGGCTGGGACGCGCGATGTTCCTGGGTCGCGCCAGTCGCCGGGTCCGTTCCGGCCGGGGCAAAAGCCGGGTCGAGACTCAAATGCTTGTGCCGGTTCACGTTTTCACCGTTGGCCGGACCGTATTCTGTTAACCGCCCGCTCGGACCGCCTACGGGAAGTACTCGCGCAAGCGCTACTGCAACGATGAAAACGACTCATTATTCCTCCGCACGGGACGTCATGGTATCGCACGCCGCTGCCGTGCTGCGCGACGGGGCTGCGCTCGCATGAAACCCAGGTCGAAGCCCTCTTCGGTGCCACGGCACACACCGTCACCACCCATGATCATGCGCCTGCGGCAGAGAGGGCGTGAGGCCTGGGATTCCATGTCGCTGTCGGGCCAGCTCAGGCTCACGGTCATTGCAACGGTTACGCTGACGGTCCTGTGCGCCCAGCTCGCCATTGCAACTTTCGACATCGTGGCGAGCTACGTCCAGTCGCGAAACCGCGTCGGCCAGGTCTCGACGGCAATTTTCCGGCACGACGACGAGCGCGGCAGCGCGGACATTCTCGCGGCCGTGCAGGCGCAACCGGGCGTGATTGCGGCCACATTGCAGCTGCCAACGGGCGAAGTGATCTGGACCTTCGATCGGAACGCGCCCGACTCGAACGAGGTCGTGTCCTTCGACAACTCTCCACCCCTGACGCGCAACAGGCTGGCGTGGTACGAACGCAATCGGCTCGACGCAGGCCTGCTTCAGAAATTGACGTTCGTGGCCCAGCCGACTCCGCTCGCCGCCAGCCCCCCCGCGCAGCTCGGCCTGCTGATCGCCACGCCGTCCACGTGGGGCATCGCTCAGCGCCATCTCCTGCAGACGCCATTCATCCTGGCGTTCGGCTGGATGCTGGCACTGCTCGCGGCCCGCCGACTCAACGGTCAGGTGGTCGAGCCGCTCGAGCAACTCGCGAAAGCCACGCACTTCGAGGGCCTGCAGGAAGAGGTCCGAACGCAGCCCGGCCGGCGAGGAAACGAACTGACCCGGCTCGCGGACAATTTCCACGCGCTTGCGGACCGGTTGACCGAGAACGAGCGCGACATGCGCAACGTCCGTCTCGCGGCGCGCCAGCAGATCCTGGAGCGCACCCGCGACATCGAGATGCGACTGCTCAAGGCTGAGTCCGTGATGCGGTCGAAGGACCAGTTCCTGGCCAACATGAGCCACGAGATCCGCACGCCGATGAATGGCGTGCTCGGCATGGCCGAGCTGCTGGCAGACACGACGCTCGACAAGCGCCAGCGGCGCTTCGTCGACTCGATGCGCGAGGCAGCCGGCACGATGATGCAGATCATCAACGACATCCTCGACGACTCGAAAATCGAAGCGGGCAAGATGGACCTCGTGTGCGAGCCGTTCGAAGTCCGCGACCTCGTCGAGCAGGCCGCGCAACTCTATGCCGGGCGCGCCGAGACCAAGAAGGTCGAGCTGATCTGCCAGGTCGAACCTGGCGTGCCCGCGGTCGTGGTCGGCGACGCGCTGCGCCTGCGCCAGGTGCTCGGCAACCTGCTGTCCAACGCGGTCAAGTACACCGAGCGCGGTGAAATCCAGGTCCGCGTCGGGATCGATGACCTTGCACACGGGAGCCAATGCCGCCTCCACTTCCGTGTCTCCGACACGGGTCCCGGCATCGCGGCCAGCCACCACGCGGCAGTCTTCGAGGCCTTCACCCAGCTCGAGAACGCGAACCGGGTTGGCGGGACTGGCCTGGGGCTGTCGATCGCGACCGGCCTGGTGCGCCTTCTGGGCGGCGAGCGCATCGACCTGCACAGCCAGGTCGGGCATGGCAGCGCGTTTTCGTTCGCACTGCCGTTCGAGATCGCGGAGTCCGCTCCCGTGGCGGACAGCACCGAATTCAGGGGACTGCGCGCGCTCATCGTCGACGACATGGCGACGAGTTACATGTCCCTGCAGGAGGTGCTCGCCAGCTGGGGTGTCGAGGTCACCGTGGCCACGAGCGGACGTGCGATCGACAACCTGGTCAGCAGCGCGGCTCGGCTCGGGGCTCCCTTCGATGTGGTCCTGCTCGATCACACCCTGCCCGACGCCACGGCCGAGGAACTGCTGCGGGCAATCCGGCTGGATTCCACCGCGCCAGAAACTTATGTCGCACTGTTGAGTGCGTTCGACTTCGAGCCCCGGCAGGTCGGCGACCGGGCTGTACGGCCGGACGTCTGCATCGCGAAGCCCGTACGGCAGCAGCAGCTGCGAAACCTGCTGCGGACGGTGTGCGCTGCGCGCGACGGGACTGACGCGGACCCGGATACGTCCGAGGCTCCCGCCACGCGGGCCGACCAGCGTCTGTCGGGACTGGGGCTCAATGTGCTCGTCGCCGACGACAACGTGATCAACCGCGAAGTGGCGACTGCCATGCTCGAGCAGTTGTGCTGTCGCGTCGTCATCGCAGAGGACGGGCGCGCGGCCGTCGAGCAAGGGCGTAGCGGCCGTTTCGACGTCATCCTCATGGACTGCCAGATGCCGGTCATGGACGGCTACGCGGCAACCGCCGCGATCCGGCGCGAGGAGAGCACCCGGGGAACATCCCCGACGACGATCATCGCGCTGACCGCCAACGCGCTGACGCGGGACCGCGAGCGCTGCCTGGCGGCGGGGATGGATTCCTTCCTGGCCAAGCCGTTCACGCAGGCCCAGCTGGCGCAGATTCTCCGGCCGGTCGCCGAAGCGCGCGGCACCATGCTGCCGCCCAGCCGCGCCGAGGTGATCGAACCGTCCCGGTGGTCCGGAAGCCCGTGCAGCCACGTGCGACGACGCAGCATCCGCAGATGACGCTCCCGACCTGACAGCGACAGCAACCATCACGCTGCTCGACTCCGCCTTGTTTGTAGAGGTCCTCGCGCCCGGCGTTCCGGTCCTCGACGAAGAGCAGGTGCAGGCGATCCGGGGCCTCGGTCGGCCGCAGATCTTCGAGCGCTTGTGCGACATGCTGTTCGCGTCTGCGCCAGAAGCGCTGCGCAATATCGGTGCCGCGCTCGAGGCCGGCGAGCTCGAAGCGGCTGGAGCCGCGGCACATTCGCTCAAGTCTGCCGTCAGTAACCTCGGCGGACGACGGCTCGGCGAGCAGCTCGACGTGTTGGAGAACGCAGTCCGCGAGCAAGCGGACCTGCAGGCCGCGCGTCGCGCGGCCTCCGGCCTCCAACAGGCGTATGAGCAACTCGAGTCGGCCCTCAGGGGCCAGACCAAGCGCAGCACCGGGACGTGACCTGGATGGACCAGACTGAATGCTCAGTCCGCATGGAGATTTCGCACGCATGGATCCGATGCACATCAACACAATCCTGATCGCGGACGACGACCCCTCGCACCTGCTGCTCGCCGAGGCTGCCCTCGGCGGCGCGGGATTCGTAGTGCATACCGCCAACGACGGCGAAGAGGCAGTACGGCAGTTCGAGCCCACGCAGCCCGACTGCGTGATTCTCGACGTGAATATGCCGAAAATGACCGGTATCGAAGTCTGTCGTCGAATCCGCGAGCGCGCCGACGGTCGGCTCCTGCCGATCCTGATGCTGACCGGCCGCAATGACATCGTGTCGATCAGCGACGCCTTTGCCGCGGGAGCGAGTGACTTCGCCCAGAAGGGCATGAACCCGCGCCTGCTGGTTGAGCGGGTGCGATTCCTGCTGCGCGACCGCGCCATGCAGGACAATCTCTGGTCGAGTCGCTCCAAGCTGCTGCTGGCCCAGCGCATTGCGCGGGTCGGCCATTGGGAACTCACGCTCGACGGCAAGACCCTGGACATGTCGCCGATGGTGGCCCAGATCCTCGAACGCGACTCGCAGCCCATGGAACGGTACGAATCGTTCGTCGCGATGCTCGACCCCGCCGAGCAGATCCAGGCGCGACAGGCCTTCATCGCCTGCGCCACCGAGAACAGCGGGTTCAGCTCTGAACACCGCCTGCGAACGGCCGCCGGCAAGGATCTTTATATCCACCAGGAAGCGGAACTCGTCCAGGCCGCCGGCTCGGCTCACGCACACACGGTCCTTGTCACGCTGCAGGACCTCACCCGCCTGCGCCGAGCTGAAGACGCGGTGCGAACGCTGTCCTATTTCGACAGCGCCTCGGGCCTGCCGAACCGTCGCTACCTCCTCGAGCAACTGTCGATCGCGCTCAAGGACCGCAAGCCTGGGATTGCCCTGTGTGTGGCGGCCTTTCGCGTGCACGGCCTCGACCGCATCGTGCAGGCGCACGGCGCCGAACTCGCGGACAAACTCTTGTCCGAAGCGGCTCGGCAAATCGGCGAGCACCTGGCCGAGGCCAGCGCCGGAGGGGGCACCACCCTGCTCAGGCATGTCAGCGTCGCTACGGTGTGTCGCACGTCCGAGGCGTGGTCTCGCGATGCTGTTCCACAGTCGCGAGCCAGTCGAGAACCTGTCGAACCTGATCTGCACGACGCTGGCGCGCGTGAGCGGCCAACCGACGAATCTCGGGACCGAGTACCTGCCGGCTGTCAGCGCCGGCCTGGCGCTGGTCGATGGCGACACCACGGGCGCCGAGCAGTTGTTGATCAATGCACAGGCGGCGTCCGAACAGGCACGGGAACCGCGGTCCTGCGAACAGTTCTCGCCGGTGCCCCTGGCTCGCTCGCGCAGGCGACTGGCGATCGAGTCGGCGCTGCGGCGGGCAGTCGCGGCTGGCGAACTGCACCTGGCGTACCAGCCCCGCGTAGCGAGTGACACGCTCGAACTCGCGGGCGTCGAGTGCCTGCTGCGCTGGGAGCATGCGCAACTTGGCCCGGTCGGACCCGACGAGTTCGTGCCGATCGCCGAAGAAACGGGCCTCATTGACCAGATCGGCGACTGGGTCCTCGATGAAGCCTGCCGGCAGGTCGCTTCGTGGCGCGCCCGCTTCGAGGACGACTTCTTCGTGTCGGTCAACATGGCCGCGCGCCAGCTGCGCCACCCGAACTTCGCCACCCGAATCAAGGCGGCGCTCAACAAGCACCGGCTTCCAGCAGAGGCACTCGAGATCGAGATCACGGAGTCGAGCGTCGTGCACGCTCCGCCGGAAGCCCGCCGCATGCTCGAGGCGCTGCGGCGCGAGGGCGTCCGGATCTCCATGGATGATTTCGGGACCGGCTTTTCCTCGTTCGGACAGATTCGCCGGTTGCCGCTGGACTGCGTAAAGCTGGGCCGGTCGCTCATGGCCGACCTGTACACCGACGTCGGCGCCCAGGGTGTCGCGGCGGCGGTCCTGGCAATGACGAGGACCCTGCGGATCCGCTCGGTGGCCGAAGGCATCGAGGACGCGGAGTCGCTCGAGATGGTGTGCTGCCTGGGCTGTGACGAGGTCCAGGGGGCTTACATCTCGCCACCACTCAAGGCCCGCGAGTTCGCGGACTGGCTGGATTCTGGCGGCGCAGCCGCGCTCGCGCAGGGTCGGGTGGCCGAAATTTCGGCAGAGCTGGAAGCCTCACAGATCGATGTCGGCACCACGCGACGGACTGTTGGCGAGCCGTGACGTCCTGAGACCCGAGCAAGCGATCACGACGCGACCTCCTCGAGGTACTTCGCTTCGGCGTAACGCAGCCAGGGCGCTGCGGACAGCGTGCGGCCCGTTGCGTCCTTGATCAGCTCCTGCGCGCCCACGCTCGCACCGCGGCCGTGCACGTTCTGCCGCAGCCATTCGAACAGCCCGCCGAAGCGGCCTTCCGCAATTTCCGCGTCGAAGTGCTCGCTCTGCGTCCGCAAGGTCTCGTGCAGCTGCGCGGCAATGAAAGAGCCCAGCGCATACGACGGGAAATACCCGAACTGCCCCAGCGCCCAGTGCGGGTCCTGCAGGCAGCCGTCGGTATCGTTCGACGGGCGTAAACCGAGACGACGATCGAATCCGGCGCGCCACGCCTCGGGCAGGTTGCGCACCGGCATCGTCCCTTCGAAAATCTGCTTTTCCAGGTCGTAGCGCAGCATGATGTGGACGGGATACGTTAGTTCGTCCGCGTCGGCGCGGATCGCACTGCGTCGCACGCGAGTGAGCGTGCGGTAGAGATTCTCGACGTCCCACTCGGGACCCGTGCACCCGAAGTGCTTCTCGAGCAGCGGCCGCAGCCACGTGAGGAATGACCGGCTCCGGCCAATGATCATTTCGAGGAGCAACGACTGGCTTTCCTCCAGCGCCATGCCGCGGTCGCGACCCACCGGCTGATCGCGCCATGCGGCGGGCAGGCCGAGGTCGTACATTGCCTGCCCGACTTCGTGCAGCACGCCCATCAGTCCAGTGAACGGTTCATTGACGTCGTAGCGGGTGGCGATGCGCACGTCGCCCCACACTCCTTCCGTGAATGCACGACTGCTCTCGTCGAGCCGGCCGCGGTCGAACGGGAAGCCGATGACGCGCATCACTTCGTGCGCCAGCGCGCGCTGCTTCGATATGCTCACCTTGCCGACGATCGGCAGCGGCGGGCGATCAGCCTGCAGTTCGATGGCCTCCCGGATCAGGTTCGGCAGGCGCCGGATCATTACCTTGAACAACTGGTCGATGTCCGCGCTCAGGAAACCCGGGCTGAAGCCGTCGATCAACGAGTCGTACGGCGCGAGTCCGAGTGCCTGCGACAACACCTGTGCCTTGTCGCGGGTCAGTGCGACAACTTCTTCGAGGTGCGGCGCGAAGAGCTCGAAGTTGTTCTCCTGGCGCGCCTCGAGCCAACGCACTTCAGCGAGCGACGTGGCGCGCGCCAGGCGGGTGATCAACGTAAGGGGCGTGGCGATCGCGTGATCGCGTTCGCGGCGCATCTCGCGCAGGTTGGCGAGCTGCCAGTCCTCGAGCTGCGACTTGTTGGCCTGGGCGCGCTCGATCAGGCGCGACACCTTCGGTGACGTGAGCAGCGCATGGCTTTCGGAATTGAGGACGGCGAGCTGTTCGCCGCGGACGTCGGCGCTGCCCCGCGGCATCATCACCGCCGAGTCCCAGCGCAGCAGGCTCGCCGCGCCCTGGAAGGCGTGAAGGCGGCGGAATTCCTGCTCGAGTTGCTGGTAAGGACTCTGTGCCATGGCCGGTCGCGGACGTTCTGCAGCCCTTTCGCAACTGCGGAAGAGTCCGCGCAATGCGCGAGTGGAGTGTCCCGGGGTCGGGTCGCGATTGTAGCAAGCCACCGGGCCGGTCGCGGACCTGACCCAAAAAACTGCTGCTTTTTACTTATTATTCAGCCGGTTGCGTTCCATCCGCCGGGCCGCCGCCAGTGAATTTCTGGCGCAACTGGTCGAGCCGGTGCGCCACCTCCTCCGGGGATCCAGTGTTGCGGGCGACCAGCGCATAGACCACCGGGACCACCACCAGTGTCATCAGCACCGAAATCAATACGCCGTAGAAGACGACCACGCCGATCGACTGCAGCGAACCAGCGCCCGCGCCGGATGCAAGCATCAGCGGCAATGCGCCAAATGCCGTGCAGAAGCTGGTCATCAGCACGGGACGCAGGCGGATTGCCCCGGCCTCAATCACGGCCTCGGTGTACTCCATACCCCGGTCGCGCAACTGGTTGGCGAATTCGACGATGAGGATGCCGTTCTTCGCCGCAAGCCCCACCAGCATGATCGCCGCAATCTGGCTGTAGACGTTGATCGACATGCCATACATCCACAGTCCGACCAGCGCGCCGATGATGGCGAGCGGCACGGTGGTGATGATGATGAACGGATGCAGGAAACTCTCGAACAGCGCGGCCAGCACCAGGAACACGACCACCAGCGTCAGCAGGAACATCCAGTACAGCTGCGAACCCGACTGCTTGAACTCACGCGATGGGCCGTCGTAAGCGAGCTTGACCGAGGGCGGCACCTCCTTCTCGATGACGTTCTCGACGTACCGAAGGCCGTCGCCGAGCGGGTACCCCGGCGTGAGCGCGGCGCTGACCGTGATCGAGCGCAGCCGGTCGAACCGGTTGAGACGCGTCGGACCCGCGAGCTCGTTGAGCTTCACCAGGTTCGACAGCGGGACGAGTTCGCCCGTGCGGTCGGAACGCACGTACAGGTTGTCGAGATCGTTGGGTGTCGCGCGGTCTTCGGCGCGGCCCTGCAGTATCACGTTGTATTCGCGGTCACGGTCGATGAACGTGGTGACGATGCGGGAACCGAGCACGGTTTCGAGCGTACGCGATACCGTCTGCAACGAGACGCCGAGATCGGCCGCGCGATTGCGGTCCACCGCGACGCTGAGTTGCGGCTTGCGCTCTTCGTAGTTCGACTGGACGTTGGTGAGTCCCGGGTTGTCGCCCATGCGCTGCATCAGGAGGTCGCGCCACTGCACGAGGTCGGCGTACTCGGTGCCCTGCAGCACGACCTGCACCGGCGCGCCGCCGCCGCCGAACCCGCCCGGTACCGTCACGAAGCCGCGCACGCCCGGCACCGCATTGAGCGGTCCGCGCAGCGACTGCGCGATCTGGTCGGCAGTGCGCGTGCGCTCGCCCCAGGGCGCGAGCAGCAGGAAGCCGCGTGACTCGTTCACCTGACTGCCGGCACCGCCGAAGCCGCCCGGCACGCGCGCGCTGACGCGCACCACGTCGCCGGTCTCCATCTGCTTCGCCGCCATCCCTTCGAGGATGCGCAGGTGGCGATCCATGTATTCGAGCGAGGAGCCTTCCGGACCGTTCATTCCGATGAAGACGAAGCCGCGGTCTTCGACCGGGGCGAGTTCGCTCGGCAACACCTTGAGCAGCACAGCGGCCATCGCTGTCGCCGCGATCGTGCCGCCGACGACGAGCCATGGCCGGCGCATGGCTCGCCGCAGGTTGCGGTCGTACCATGCGGACAAGCGCTGGAAGAAATCATCGACGGCGACGGCCATGCGCGAGCGATGCGCGCCACCGGCAAACAGCTTTGATGTCATCATCGGCGTCAGCGTCAGCGCGACGAGCGACGAGAACGCGACCGCTGCCGCGATGGTGAAGCCGAACTCGCGAAACAGCTTGCCGACGTTCCCCGAGAGGAACGACATCGGCAGGAACACCGCGACGAGCACCATCGTGGTCGCGACCACGGCGAAACCGATTTCGCGCGAGCCGTCGACCGACGCGATCAAGGCGGGCTCGCCGTTTTCCATCCGCCGATAGATGTTCTCGAGCACGACGATTGCATCGTCGACGACCAGGCCGATGGCAAGCACCAGTCCGAGCAGCGTGAGCGTGTTGATCGAGAAACCCAGCGCCCCCATGACGATGAAGGCGGCGATGATCGAAACCGGAATCGTCACCGCCGGCACGAGCGTGGCCCGCAGGTTGCCGAGGAAGAGGTAGATGACGGCGATTACGAGGGCCATCGCGATCAGCAGTGCCCTGACGACCTCCACCATCGACGATTCGATGTAGACCGAACGATCGAGGTTGATCTCGAGCCGGGTGCCTGCGGGCAGGTCGGGGAGGATGCGCTCGCGCTCGGCCCGCACCGCCCTGGCGACTTCGAGCGTATTTGCCTTGGAGATCTGCTCGATGCCGATGCTGATGCCGGGTATCCCGTTGGTGCGCGAGATGGTTCGTTCGTTTTCGGCAGCGAGACGCACGTCGGCTACCTCACCGAGGCGAACCAGGTAACCGCCCGCGCCGCGGCCGATCACGAGTTCGCGGAATTCCTGCTCGGTGTTGAGGCCCGTCTCGGTACGCAGCGTGAGTTCGCGCTGCGACGACTCGATGCGTCCTGCGGGCAGCTGCACGTTCTCGCGGCGCAGCGAGGCTTCGACGTCGGCGACCGTAAGCTGGCGCGCGGCAAGCGCTTCGCGGTCGATCCAGACACGCATCGCAAAGCGACGGGCACCGCCCATGCGCACACGCGCGACCCCGGGCAGGACGCTGAAGCGATCGACGAGTTCGCGCTCGGCATAGTCGGTGAGTTCGAGCACGTTCATGGTGTCGCTCGACAGCGCCAGCCAGATGATCGGGTCGGCACCGAAGTCGACCTTGCCGACCTCGGGCGGGTCGGCTTCCGGAGGAAGGTTGTTGGCGACCCGCGCCACGCGATCGCGCACGTCGTTCGCGGCCTCGTCGACCGAGCGGCCCGGGTCGAATTCGAGGTTGATGCTCGAGCGGCCGTCGGTGCTCTGCGAAGTGATCTTGGTGATGCCCTCGAGTCCGGCCACGCGCTCTTCGATCACCTGCGTGATCTTGGTCTCGACGACGTCGGCCGACGCGCCGAGGTAATTGGTGTCGATCGAGACGATCGGGGCCTCGACGTCGGGAAGCTCGCGCACCGCCAGCCGCGAGGCCGACAGCAGGCCGAGGATCACCAGCATCAGGCTGATGACCGCGGCAAAGACCGGGCGCTTGACCGAGACTTCCGAGATTTTCATTGCGCGGGGCCGCCAGCTTCGCCGGCTGCGGCGGCGGAAGGCCTGGACACGATGGTCGGCTCGGTCACGCTGACGCTGGCGCCGTCACGCAGTTTCTGCGTGCCTTCGGTGACCACGATTTCGCCGGCCTGCAAGCCATCCGTGACCTGCACGGTGCCGACGGCGCGCTGGCCAGTCTGGATCTTGCGCTTCGATGCCTTGCCATCCTGCACGACGTAAACGAACACGTCACCCTGCTCCGGCACCAGCGATTCCTCCGGTACCACGAGCACGTCGGCCGTGCCGCGCGAGAGGTGCACGTTGAGGAACATGCCGGGCTTCAGCAGGCCATCGCCGTTCGGTACCAGCGCACGCACGATGACGGAACGCGTGTTGGGATCAACGCGCGAATCGACGCTTGCGACCGTGCCTTCGAACACCTTTCCGGGGTAGGCGACGCTCTTCGCCTCGAGCGTCAGGCCGGGCTTCATTGCCGCCACGACACGCTCGGGAACGGTGAAGTCGAGCTTGATCGTGCTGGTGTCGTCGAGCGTTGTGATGACGGTACCCGGGGCGACGAGTCCGCCGACACTGGCGCGGCGCAGGCCGACCCGGCCATTGAACGGCGCGCGGATGACCGTGTCGCTCAGGCGTGAGCGCGCGGCGGCGACGCGCGCCACATTGGCCGAGTACGTCGATTCGATCTGCTCGATCTGCTGGTCGGAGAGCACTTTGGTTTCGTACAACTCACGGCTGCGCTGCAACTGGCTCGCGCTTTCCTTCAGCGCCGCATCGGCCACGGCGAGATCGGCACGGGCTTGTGCACCGTCGAGTTCGACGAGGATGTCGCCCTTGCGGACCTGCTGGCCCTCGGTGAAGCGAATCGCCGTGACGAGATTGGACACTTTGGCCGTGACATCGATGGATTCGCTCGCACGTGCAGTGCCGAGCGCTTCGACCTCGAGCGAGAGGTGTTCAGTGCGCGACGGAGTCGCCACGACCGGGATGACAGGACCGCCGCCTGCACCACTTCCCGGCTTGTCCGCAGACGCGCCCGGCTTGCCACCGGCCGTCGCGGCACCGGGCGGACCGCCCATCGAGGCGGGCGCGCGCTTGGCCCGCTCGCCGGCGATATGCCAGGCAAAGCCGACGATGAAGGCGCCGATCAGGGTGCCGAGCAGCACCTTTCGCAGGGAATCAGGCATCGGGTCTTGTTGGCGCGACAGCGCGAATCAGGGGAAGCCGCAGATTATCCCTGATTCGCACGCCTGCCGCTCACGGATGTCGACGCCGTGCGCCCGTAGAGTCGCCGCTCAGGGTTCCTGGTCGGAGCCCTCGGCAATGCCTTCGAACAGCGCCGTCGACAGGTACCGTTCGGCGGTGTCGGCCAGCACGGTCAGGATCACGGAACCCTCCGGCGCCTTCCCGGCGACCTTCAGGGCAGCCGCAAAATTTCCACCCGATGAGATGCCGCAGAAGATGCCTTCCTTGCTCGCCAGCTCGCGCGAGGAGGCGATCGCTTCGTCGTCGGTCACCGTGACGATCTCGTGGGGGACCGAGCGGTTCAGCACCTTCGGCACGAAGTCCGGCGTCCACCCCTGGATCTTGTGTGGCTTGAACTCGGCTCCGGACAACAGCGCGGCTCCCGCAGGCTCGGTCGCGACGATGCGCACATCGGGTCGTGCGAGGCGGATCATTTCGCCCGCGCCGGTGAGTGTGCCGCCCGTGCCCCAGCCCGACACGAAGAAATCGAGCCGACGGCCCGCGAAATCGCTCAGGATTTCCGGTCCGGTGGTCTGGCGGTGATACGCCGGGTTCGCGGGATTCTCGAACTGCCGCGCGAGGAACCAGCCGTTCTTCTTCGCCAGCTCTTCGGCTTTGCGCACCATGCCGCTGCCGCGCTCGGCGGCAGGCGTCAGGATCACCTTGGCGCCGAGCATGCGCATGATCTTGCGCCGCTCGATCGAGAACGTCTCGACCATGACCGCGACGAACGGGTACCCCTTCGCGGCGCAGACCATCGCAAGCGCGATGCCGGTGTTGCCCGACGTCGCTTCGACCACTGTCTGCCCGGGCTGCAATGCACCGCTCTTCTCCGCGTCCTCGATGATCGCGATCGCGAGGCGGTCCTTGACCGAACTGCCGGGATTGAAGAACTCGCACTTGACGTAGATGTCCACGTGCTTCGGCGCGATGTGGTTGACGCGCACGATGGGCGTGCGTCCGATGGTGTGCAGGATGCTGTCGTAGATCATGGCTGTATCCTTCGCCCCCCCGGGCATTGGTCGCGACTATAGCCAACACGGGCGGCAATACGTCATGCCGCGCCGGAATTTCGGCAGAAGCGGAAATAGGGGACGCTCACCTATTTCGGGGAAATAGGTGAGCGTCCCCTATTTCCGTCAGAAATACGCCCGCATGATCGCTTCGGCGACGCAGGCGGGTTTCGGCTCGCCCTCGATCTCGACCGTATACTGCTCGGTCAGCTGCAGGCCGCCCGTGACTTCTTCGAGCTTGAGCAGCACGCAGTGGGCACGCACGCGGCTCCCCGATTTCACGGCATTGGGAAAGCGCAGCTTGTCGAGGCCGTAGTTGATGACGCGCGTGACGCCAGGAAACAGCGGCTTGTCGGCATCGACCAGGCCTCGGAGCATCGGGTACAGCGACAACGTGAGGTAACCGTGGGCAATCGTCGTTTTCCACGGCGACTCGCGCGCGGCCCGGACCGGGTCCGTATGAATCCACTGGTGATCGCTGGTCGCCAGCGCGAACTCGTTGATCCGTTGCTGGGACACGAGCAGCCAGTCGCTGCAGTGGATCTCCTGGCCGATTCTGGCCTGCAGGTCCGCCAGGACCCGCTGCGCCGCGGACTGTTCACTCATGGTGCGCCCCGTGTATCGAATGGGTGTGTTGATCGCGGACGAGAGTATCGCCCACGCGGCGGTGCTCGGCACCCGCTCTGCTCAAAGTTTGTATGCACCGCAAAACGAATCAACAAATTACTCGGGAAACAAGCTATAGTTTCTTCTTGCACTGCAAAATCCTGCTGTTACGATGCCGTTTCAGAGCCGACCTGCCCGCAACAGAGGACGTACCATGGCCACCACCAAGAAGACGACGGACTACACGGATTTTGCCAAGCGCGCTTTCACCCCCGCGACCCGCTTCAATGAGGTCATGGTCGGCAGCATCGAGCGCGTCGCCCGCTTCCAGTACGAACTGACGGGTGACCTGATGCAGTTCGCGCTCGACCAGATGAACGCCACGGTCAAGGCGAAGGACCTGCCGACGTTGATGTCGAAGCAGCGTGAAATCGCGACGAAGTTCGCCGAAAAGGCGACGACCCGGCAGCAGGCGCTGGCCGAAATGGCGACCGAGTCGCAGGCCGGCCTGGCCCGGTGGATCGAGGACGCGACGTCCCTGGCGAGCGGCAAGGCTGCCTGATCGCTGAGGCTGAGAGCGGCGGTGGCTCCCTCCGGGGCCATCGCCAAGACCGCCTTTTTGCACCGCGTTTCGTGCACCGCACAATGGCTCAGGTACACTCGCGCCCATGAGCCAGGAACGCCTGATCAAGAAGTACGCGAACCGTCGTCTTTACGACGCTTCGCAGAGCCGCCACATCACGCTGGACGACATCCGCGGGCTGATCGTCAAGGGCGAAAAGATCCGTGTCCTCGAAGACAAGACGGGACACGACATCACCCGGCACATCCTGCTGCAGGTCATCGCCGAGCAGGAGCAGTTCGGCCGGCCGATCCTGAGCACGACGGTGCTCGAGTCCATCATCCGCTTCTATGGCAACCCGATGCAGGGCTTCCTCGCGGGTTTCCTGGAAAAGAGCGTGGAGACGTTCCTGCACCAGCAGGAGTCGCTGCAGGCGCAGATATCGAAGATCGTCGCGAGCACGCCTCTCGCCACCGTGGCCGACCTCACCCGCCAGAACATCGAGACGCTCGCGAAGATGCAGGAATCGATGCTCAGCGCGATCCTGCCGAAGCGAGAGAAGTCGAAGGACGACGACGAGAAGCGTTCCTGACCGAGCGGGCCAGTTCCCACGCGAGCATTGCCCGCTTGCGCTCGAGTCCCCAGCGGTAACCGCCCAACGCGCCATTGGCCCGCAGCACGTGGTGGCACGGAATGAGCCAGGCCACCGGGTTAGCACCGACGGCGGAGCCCACGGCACGGCACGCGGACCCGCGACCGATCGATTCCGCGAGCGCCGCGTAACTCAACGTACGTTCCTGGCCGGCCGCAAGCAGCGCGCGCCACACCTGCAGCTGGAAGTTGGTGCCATGCACCCAGAGCGTGAGCCTGCGGTCGGCGCGCCGGGGCACCCGCCAGATCGTGTCTGCGATCTGCTTCACCCCCGCGTCGTCTTCTTCCCAGTCGGCATCGCGCCAGGTCGCGCGGAATTCGTCGAAGCCATCAAACACGCCATTCTCGTCGGCAAACGCGAGAAACGCGATGCCACGGCGCGAGCGCACGATCAGCACCTCGCCGAAGGGCGATTGCGCCGTCCCGAACCACATCGCCAGGCCACGGCCCCGCGACTTGTATTCGCCGGGCGTCACGGCTTCGAGCGTCACGAACAAGTCGTGCAGACGACCGGGGCCCGAAAGACCGGCATCGATTGCCGCCTGCAGCACGGACCGCTCGTCGTCGAGCGCCTGCTTCGCCGCCGTCAGCGACAACTCCTGCAACCACTGCTTCGGCGAAATCCCCGTCCAGCGACGGAATTCGCGTGCGAAGTGATACTCACTCCAGTTCGCGGCCGCTGCCATGTCAGCCAGCGACGGCTGCTGCCGGGCATTCGCCGCGACGAATTCGATCGCACGCGCAATGCGCCGGAACTCGGGGGGGGCGTCGCGTCCGCCTGGATCAACGGTTCCTGGGACGATTGCTTTCATGGCGTCAAGGATACCCACGCCACGCGCACCATCCACCCGGATCGTGCTGAGGCGACGGGGCGCTGTGGCAAACTAGCGAACTCATGCCTCGCCAGCGCATCTGCTTCCTGACCGCTGAGATCTCGCCGTTCGCCAAGACGGGTGGGCTCGGCGACGTTGCCGCCGCGCTGACGCGCCATCTGCTGCAGCGCGGCCACGACCTCCGCGTATTCGTTCCCCTGCACGCGCTTTCGGACCTGCAGGGTTGCGAACAGCGTCCCGTCGCAGCGCTGCAGGGCCTGTCCGTGCGGGTCGGCACCAACGAGTACGGCTACGACGTCCGGGAAGCACGGCTGCCGGGATCGGACCTCTGGGTGCAACTCGTGGACTGCCCGGCCGTGTTCGACCGCCCCTTCATTTATTCGGACGCACACGATGAGCACGTGCGCTACCTGATGCTGACACGCGCGGCACTCGAATGCTGCCAGCGGCTCGGCTTCGCGCCGGATATCGTCCATTGCAATGACTGGCACATGGCGTTCGCGCCACTGCTGCTGCGCACCGCCTATGCATGGGACACGCAGATCTTCGGCGCGACCCGCAGCGTCTTCACGATTCATAACATCGGTTACCAGGGCGTGTTCTCGGCCAGTGCCGCCGCCGACGTGGGACCGGGCGTGAGCATCGAGGCCTTGCACCAGGCCGACCTCGGGCTAGGTCGCATCAACCCGATGCGGCACGGCATTCTCTACGCGGATGCGGTGACGACTGTCAGTCCGACGTATGCACAGGAGATTCGTACACCCGAGGGCGGTTACGGTCTCGACGCGGACCTGCGGGCCCGCCGCGACTCGGTCAGCGGCATCCTGAACGGCGTCGATTACGACGACTGGAATCCGGCGCTCGATCGCTACCTGCCCTTCCACTACGACGCGAACGATCTCACCGGCAAGGCGCGCAACAAGGCGGCACTGTTTGACCTGCTGCGGATGCACGCAGTGGCCTCGGTGCCGCTCATCGGCATGGTGACGCGACTCACGCGCCAGAAAGGCATCGACCTGCTGCCCGACGTGTTGCCGAAACTGCTGCAGGAACGCGACTTTCGTTTCGTCGCGCTCGGCAGCGGCGAAGCGCAATACGAGCGCTTCATGCACGAACTGCAGCAACGTTTCCCCGGGCGCGTCGTGTTCTACAGCGGCTACAGCGAAGAGCTCGCGCACTTCATCGAAGCAGCGGCAGACATCTTCCTGATGCCGTCGCTGTACGAGCCGTGCGGCCTGAACCAGATGTACAGCCTCAAGTACGGGACTGTGCCCGTCGTACGTCGTACCGGCGGACTTGCCGACAGCGTGCAGCATTTCGATCCCGCGACCGGCCAGGGCACCGGAGTCGTGTTCAACGATTTCGACGCCGGTGGCCTGCGCTGGGCGCTGCAGACCGCGCTCGAGTGGTATGGCTGGCCGAGCGTGTGGCACCGGCTCGTGCAGAACGGCATGCAGCAGGACTTCTCGTGGGACGCGCGCATCGGCGAGTACGAGGCGCTGTACGAGGGGTTAGGGGTTAGGGGTTAGTCGGAACGGCACCCCTCCGACTATCCCCTAACCCCTATCCCCTTCCCCCTTTCCCTAGGTCTCGCCGCTCTTCGGCTGCCCCACCGCCCGGGAGATGTCGACGGTACCCTGGTGGCTGAACGGAATCTTGCGAATGATCCCCTTGTCGACGAGCACTTCACCCGCGATTTCGTAGTGCAGGTCCTGCAGCTTGCCGCCACCGACGCGGCTCAGCAGGCGGCCGAAGCTGCTCACGAAATTGGTCGTCACCAGCATGTCGAATTCGGCCTCGCCTTTTGCAGGCAGCAGGAACTGGTCGTTGCTGACGCCCTCGGCGAAGCTGTCACCCATCAGGATGATCGTGTAGTCGATCCCGCGGATGGGGATCTCGAGCTCGTTGGGATTCTTGACCAGCACGCGCACCTTGAACTTCTGCGCGAACATGTCGGTGGACAGCATCTGGATGCCGACGAGACTCAGTTCCGGCGACTCGAGTTTCTGGTTGAAGGTTGAACAGCCTGCCAGCGTGACCAGCACGGCGCACAGGCCGGCCATCCGCAACAGCGCATTTCGCAGCAGCATCGTCGATATCCCTCGCGAAAAAATCATGTAGTGCGATGAAGTCGCGGCCGTCGTCAGCCCCCGGCACTGCGCGCCGGAGCACGCAGCATCGACGCCGTGACGAGCGTAACGCCGTTCTCGCTCACGTAGAAGCGCTCGCGATCCTGCGCCTGGTCAACGCCGATCATCGTGCCGTCCGGAACGACTGCGCCCTCGTCGATGATCGCATTGCGGATCACGCAGTGCTCGCCGATGTGCACTCGCGGCAGGATCACGGAGCGATCCACCGTCGAATAGTCGTGCACACGCACCTGCGAGAACAGCAGCGAGTTCGACACGCGCGAGCCCGAGATGATGCAGCCGCCCGACACCATCGAGTCGATCGCGCAGCCACGGCGGTCTGCGTCGTCGAACACGAACTTGGCGGGCGGCAGCTGTTCCTGGTACGTCCAGATCGGCCACTGTTCGTCGTAGATGTTGAGTTCGGGCGAGACGCGCACGAGTTCCATGTTCGCTTCGTAGTACGCGTCGATCGTACCGACGTCGCGCCAGTAATGCTGCGCCTTGCTGCGCACGTCCTCGAACGGATACGCGAATACGCGCAGGTTCTCGATCGCCTGCGGAATGATGTTCTTGCCGAAGTCGTGCGCGGAGCCAGGATCCTCGGCGTCGGCGCGCAGCAGGCGCTCGAGCAGCCGCGGGTTGAAGACATAGATGCCCATCGACCCGAGTGCCACGTCGGGCCGTCCCGGCATCGGTGGCGGATTCGTCGGCTTTTCCAGGAAGCTCAGCACGCGGTTCGATGCGTCGATGCCCAGCACGCCGAACTCGCGCGCGCGCTCGAGCGGCACCTCGACGACACCGACGGTGATGTCCGCTTCCTTCTCGACGTGAAAGCCGATCATCGGGCCGTAGTCCATCTTGTAGATGTGATCGCCGGCGAGCACGAGCACGTGCAGCGGGCGGTGCGCGCGAATCAGTTCCATGTTCTGCCACAGCGCGTCCGCGGTGCCCTGGTACCACTCGGGACCGCGGCGCTGCTGTGCGGGGATGATCTCGATGAACTCACCGAACTCGCCGCGCAGGAAACCCCAGCCCTTGCCGATGTGCTGGATCAGCGAATGGGCCTTGTACTGCGTGAGCACCGAGATCTGCCGGATGCCGGAATTGAGGCAGTTCGACAACACGAAATCGATGATGCGGAACTTGCCGCCGAAGGGCGCGGCAGGCTTGCAGCGGTCCTCGGTGAGTTGCTTCAGCCGCTCCCCGCGACCGCCCGACATGATGATCGCGAGCGTACCGCGGGTCAGGCGGCTCAGATATCGACGAGGCGCACCAATGCGTTGTTGTTCGGTCGACATCCGGCGGCTCCCCGACGATTACAGGCAATCACGATGTTACAGAGTCGAAACGTCGTTGGATCGTTGCTGCGGTGCATCAGTATAGTGCATCAAACTGTAGTATTGACTTCATACTAGTACTTGATGCCTAATATGATTCACTTACCAAGGAGACGGACCGCCATGTCGCGGGACGACGACGAAACCACTGCCCCCTCGCCCGGGGACGAAACGCCGGCCGAAGCGCAGGCACGCAAGTTCCAGCGGGAACTGAGTGCCGGCCTGACCTCGCTGGTGCTGCTGTCCGTGCTCGCCGATGCCGAAACAGATCTTTACGGCTACGAGATTGCCCGCAAGCTCACCTCGGACGAAGCGCCAACGGCCCCCTTCAAGCAAGGCGCCCTCTATCCGGTGCTGCGCAACATGAGCGGCGCTGGACTGCTGTCGAGCCGCGTGGTCCCCTCCTACTCCGGACCGCCACGCCGCTACTACCGGATCACG
Organism: uncultured Pseudomonadota bacterium; assembly: GCA_963748985.1. Lineage (GTDB taxonomy): Bacteria > Pseudomonadota > Gammaproteobacteria > Steroidobacterales > Steroidobacteraceae > RPQJ01. Next base: position 267,776 of record CAVVKQ010000001.1, on the reverse strand, counting down.
CCGCTCGGGCGCGAGGTGCTCTTCGCCTGGCGCGAGACCTGGCTCGGCACCCGCGCCTTCGTCGACTCGATCGTCCAGCATTCCACGTCCGCCGCACAGGAGATGCCGTCATGACGGCCGCGACACCCCGCACCGTCGAGGAATACCTCGACCTGCTTCGAGTCGAACTGCAGGGAGCCGATCGCGCGCTGGTCCAGGACGCGCTCTACGACGCGGAAGAGCACCTGCGCGCGGAGCTCGCGCAGCATCCGGAAGAAACGGACGAAACCATGCTGGGACGGATCGTGGCGAGTTACGGCGCGCCGAGCGAGGTCGCCGACGCCTATCGCTCGAACGAAACCCGCGTACAGGCCGCGTTGCGCACGCCGCCGCCGAAGCCGAAGCACACGACGCTCGGCCGCTTCTTCGGCGTGTACTCCGATCCGCGCGCCTACCTGAGCATGGCGTACATGCTGCTCGCGCTCGCCACTGGCATCTTCTACTTCACGTTCGCGGTGACGGGCTTGTCGCTCTCGGCCGGCTTCGCGATCCTGATCATCGGCGTCCCGTTTTTCCTGCTCTTCATCGGCACGACGCGCGTGCTCGCGCTTGCCGAAGGCCGCATCGTGGAAACACTGCTCGGCACGCGCATGCCGCGCAGGCCCGTGCATCCCGGTCCGCCGATGGGCTGGATCCAGCGCGTGCTCGAGATGCTGAAGGACCCGCGCACCTGGGGGACACTGCTGTACCTGCTGCTGATGTTGCCGCTTGGCATGTTCTATTTCACGTTCGTCATCGTGGGCGTCGTCTGCTCGCTCGCACTGACGATTGCACCGATCGTCGTCCTGCTCTACCACGCTGGCATGATCACGATCGACGGTACCGTCGAGTCTCCGCACCCGGCGTTGTTGCCTCTGGTTTCGATCTTGGGGATAGTGCTGCTCACCGTCACGCTGCATCTCTCACGGGGCATTGGTTATCTCCATGGCCAGTTGGCTAAGTCGCTGCTCGTCCGCGCGCCACGCACCGCGGACGAGCCCGCTGTCGCATAAACCTTCGCCGCGCGCTGCGGCGGCGTGCTGCACCCTGCTCGTCGCAGGGTGCGGCCACGCCGACACCACCAACGGCGCGCCCGCTGCCGGATCCCCGCCAGAAATCTCTCTGCGCACCCGCGGCGGAAGGGTTCCTGCGCGCGCGACTGCAGGGCTCGATCGATGCCGAGATCGACTGGTCGGCACCCGCGATCGCGCAGTGCCTCGGTGGCCCACGACCGGGCGGCGACGGCGTGCGACTGGTCTTCAAGGGCGAGGTCGACGACACCCCGCTGCTGATCGTGATCGGCGTCGCCAACCTCCTCCCCGGCACATCGGCGCGCAACGTCGCGGCCAACGTGACGCTGGTGCGCGAAGGCGCAGGCTCGTTCTATTCCACGCAGGGCGACGACAAGTGCGCACTCGACGACGTGCGCCAGGAACCTGTCGACGGCCGCGAGGGCCGATACCGGGTGTCGGCACGCGGCTACTGCACGCAACCGGCCCGGGCGCTCGGCGCGAGCGACGCGGGCTCGGTGCTGGTCACGCGTTTCGACGTCTCTGCACTGGTCGACTACCCACAGGACTGATTCGTGACCGCCCGCCTCCCCGCCCGCCTGCTCTGCATGCTTTGTGCGGTCCTACCGCTCTCGCTTGACGCCGCACCCGCAGGCACCGTGCCCCTCAGTGAATTCCCGCGCGAACGCATCGCGGTCGAAACCCGCGCCAGTTTCCGCCGCCACCTGTTCGAAGCCTGGCGCGCCGAAGCACCGCAGACGCGTGAGCAGGGTTTCATGTTCGTCGAGGAACGCGCAGTGCACTCCGATCAGGCGATGATCTTCATCTACGACCCACCCCAGTACGTGGCGATGTGGATGAAGAACACGCTGCTGCCGCTGGACATGCTGTTCGTCGACCAGCGCGGCTGCGTCGTCACGATCAAGCAGGATGCCAAGCCAGGTTCGCTCGCGACGATCACATCGCGCGTGCCCGTGGTGCTCGTCGTGGAACTGAAGGCCGGGACTGTCGCTGCGCAGGGTATCGCGGTCGGCGACCGCGTGCTGCGGCTCGATGCGGGCTGGCCAACAGACGAGGTCGCCTGTACCGCGCCACGCTGATTTCGCTACGATGCCCGACCGATGGCGCCGGACGGCCGCGCCAGCGTGCCCATGGCACGCCTGCCTAATTTTGACCGACAGCAGGGTTTTCTTGCCTCGAACCCCGGACGGTGATCCCGCCGCACACCGGCGAGGCCAACACCCGCCTCATTGCGCACCCAGACTTGATAATTGCGTCTGCCGGCTCGTTCCCCTCGACCGCCAGACTCGCAAGTGGAAGTACGGCTATGCCTTTGTTTTTCGATGATTAAATCGAGCACGTAGCCCGCAACGACAGCGGAGAACTGCGCGCCGTGCTGTTTTTCGACGTCTGGAACCCGGCGCTCTTGCCCGCCGGGTGCGAACTTGTGGCGGAACTGATGAACGCCACCCAGACCCTTATCGGGCGGCATGCTGACCGAACGTTGCCGAAATGCAACAAGCGCTGGGGAGGATTGACGTTGCCAAGACGCCACATGGCTGTTCCTTATACGGTCAAAACTCCTGCGAACCCGTCATAAACTAATACAGCAGGCGTTGCCCGGATCGTACAACAGTCTTTCCGAACGCCCCACAGCGTTGGTATGATCCGCGCATTCGCGATCCTACCGGCGCTGCGAAGTGGCTGGAAAAGATCCGATAGTTCGGGTGGCGGTCGAGCAACCAGCGGGTTGCAAGGGGCCGGTCGCTGCAACCTTTCGTTCATGAGTCCAAGAACTCTCAGGAGTCAACTGATGGCCAATCCCAATATCAAGCGCGCAGTGCGCGTCGCGTTGCTTGCAGCGAGCGCTGGCAGTGCCTTTTACGGCACTGTGTCCGTTGCACAGGATGCAGAACTCGAACAGGTGATCGTCACCGGTTCGCGAATTCCGCAGGCGAACCTCGAGGGCACGAGCCCGGTGTCGGTGCTCGGCGCCCAGGACATTCAGTTCGAGGGCACCGTTCAGGTCGAGGACCTGATCAACAACCTGCCCCAAGCATTCGCCGATCAGGGTGGCAACATTTCGAACGGCGCGACGGGTACTGCGACAGTCAACCTGCGCAATCTCGGCACGGACCGGACCCTGGTGCTCGTGAACGGCCGCCGCATGCCGGCCGGCAGCCCTCAGGACGTGGCTGTTGACCTGAACGCGATCCCGGCCTCGCTGATCGAGCGCGTCGAAGTGCTCACCGGCGGCGCGTCCGCGGTGTACGGCTCCGACGCCGTCGCCGGCGTGGTCAACTTCATCATGAAGGACAATTTCGAAGGCGTGCAGCTCGACGTAAATTACAACTCGTACTGGCACGACAACAGCGACAGCTTCACGCAGGGGCTTGTCTCCGACGCTGGCTACAAGAGTGCCCCGGGCGAGGTGTGGGACGGCAGCGAATACGCGCTCGGCATCACGATGGGATCAAACTTTGCCGACGGCCGCGGCAACGCGACGGTGTTCCTCGGTTACACCGAGACCGACGCGCTCCTGCAGTCGGAGCGCGACTACAGCGCTTGCGCGATCTCGACCAGCGGCCTCTACTGCGGCGGCTCGAGCACGAGCTACCCGGGCCGTTTCCGCCCCCTCAACGTCAACGCCCCCGGACAGGCGCCTAACTTGACCATGGATGCGGACGGCAACGTTGTCCCCTGGGCCAACGCGTTCTATAACTACGGGCCGCTGAACCACTACCAGCGCCCGCAGGAGCGCTACCAGGCGGCGGTGTTCGCCCATTACGACATCACCGACTCGGCGCAGGTCTACACCGAGTTCAATTTCATGGACAACAGCACCGTGGCGCAGATCGCGCCGTCGGGCTCGTTCGGTAACGTGGTCTCGACGATCCACTGCGACAATCCGCTGCTGCTGCAGAACGGTGGTCAGTGGCTCAACTCGCTGTGCACGAACGCTGGCCTCGGTCCCGACGACACCCGCAGTGTCATCATCCAGCGGCGCAACGTGGAAGGCGGCGGCCGCCAGGACGACCTGGGCCTGACCTCCTACCGCGGCGTGGTCGGCATCAAGGGCTCGTTCCTCGACGGCAATTGGAACTACGACGTGTCCGGCCAGTACGGCTCGGTGATTTTCGCCGAGACCTACCAGAACGACTTCTCGAACGCGCGCACGCAGCTCGCCCTCGATGTGGTCGACACCGCGAACGGCCCGGCTTGCCGCTCGTTCGTCGACGGTTCCGACCCGGCGTGCGTACCGTGGAACATCTGGGATCCGAACGGCGTGACGCCTGAGGCGCTCGGTTATGTTTCGACGCCTGGCTTCACCCGCGGCGACACGACGCAGACGGTCGTGACGGCGGCGCTGTCCAGCGACCTCGGCACCTATGGCATCAAGCTGCCGACCGCGAACGACGGAATCGGCTTCGCGATCGGCGCCGAGTATCGCGAGGAAGGCCTCAACTTCGAGACCGACACCGCGTTCACCACCGGCGACCTCGCCGGCCAGGGTGGCAACACGCTTGGCGTGAGCGGCGGTTACAACGTCACCGACTTGTTCACCGAGCTGCGGGTCCCTCTGTTGCAGGACATCTTCCTGGCGCAGGACCTGACGGTGACCGCCAGCTATCGCTATTCCGATTACAGTCTCGACGAGACGACCGATACCTATGGTATCGGCCTCGACTGGTCGATCGTCGACGACGTCCGGCTCCGCGGCAGCTACCAGCACGCCGTGCGCGCACCGAACGTCATCGAGCTGTACTCGTCGGCATCGCTGGGCCTGTTCGACATGACCCGCGATCCCTGCAGCACGACGGTCGGCGGCGTGCCCCCGACTGCCACGCTTGAGCAGTGCCGGAATACCGGACTGGCCGATGCGCTGTACGGCACCGACCTCGACAGCTCGGCCGGCCAGTACAACGCGATCTTCGGTGGCAACACGGAGCTCAAGCCGGAGACGGCCGACACCTGGACGGCGGGCATCGTGTTCACGCCGACCTTCCTCGACGGCCTGGCGGTGACGATCGACTACTGGAACATCAAGGTCGAAGACACCATCGGCACCGTGCCGCCGTCGACCGCTCTGGACCAGTGCCTGGCGACGGGTGCAGCCGATTACTGCAGCCTGGTCACGCGCGACAGCCAGGGGACGCTCTGGCTGCTGTCGGATGCCCAGATCATCGCGACCAACGTCAACATCGGCGAGACGAAGACCTCGGGCTGGGATGTCGGCTTGAACTACTCGTTGCCCATGAACGACCTGGGCACGCTGAGCTTTGCCTTCATGGGAACGTTCCTCGACGAGTTCGTCAACACGCCGCTGCCTGGCGTTTCGGAGTACGACTGCGCGGGTCTCTATGGCCCCTCGAACTGCGGCACACCGCTGCCGGAGCTGCGCACTCGCCTGCGGACCACCTGGGCAACACCGTGGAACGTGGACCTGTCCCTCAACTGGCGGTTCTTCGACAGCGTGGACATCGAGTACACCTCGAGCGATCCGGACCTGAACGACCCGTCGTCGGTGTTCGACTGGAGCAAGACGCTGGACTCGCAGAACTACCTGGACATCTCGGCGGTTTACACGTTCGCGGAGAAGTACACGTTCACGGCCGGCATCAACAACTTCCTGGACGAGACCCCGCCCCTGAGCGGCCAGGTCGGTACGGGCTTCGGCAACGGCAACACCTTCCCGCAGGTGTATGACGCGCTGGGCCGCTACGTGTTCTTCGGACTCTCGGCCAAGTTCTAACTGGCTGCGGATTCCACGAAGACGTGGTAACTGGACGGCGGGCTTCGGCCCGCCGTCCTTTTTTATGAGCAACGAAACCAAGCCAGGTAACGAGGTCGACGTCGCACTGCAGCGGGTCTCGGCGCTGCTGCGCTCCGACCCGGCGCTCGCGGTCCGGGAGGCGAAAGCCATCCTGCGCGTCGCGCCTGGCCAACCGGTGGCGGCGCTGTTCCTCGCCATGGCCCTGAGACAGCTGGGCGACCTGCAGGGAGCGCTCGCGATTCTTGAGCCGTTGTCCCGGCGCCAGCAGGAAGCGGCGGCGGTGCAATACGAGCTGGGCGTGACTCTCGGGCTCGCCGGCCGGCGCGATGCCGCGCTCGCGTCACTGCGTCGCGCCGTGAAGCTCAAGCCCGACCTCGGCAAGGCCTGGCGCCTGATCGCCGACCACTTGATGGAGTCAGGCGATCCCGCGGGCGCCGACGCGGCCTGGGCCAGCCACGTCGCAGTCACGACGGCCGGGCCGCATTTGCTCGCACCCGCAACGGCCCTCATTGAAGGCCGGCTCGCCGACGCCGAGCAGCTGCTGCGCACGCAGCTGGTGCGGCAACCCGACGATGCGGCCGCACTGCGAATGCTCGCCGATCTCGCGATGCGCGCACGTCGCTGGGAAGATGCGGGCGCGCTGCTCGAGCGCTGCCTCACTTGCGCGCCCGGCTTCGCCGCAGCCCGGCACGATCTCGCCGTAGTGCGCCACGAGCAGCACCGTCACGATGACGCGCTTGCAGAGCTCGACCGGCTGCTGGTCGCGGAACCTCGCAACCCCGCGTATCTCAACCTCAAGGCCAACGTGCTCGGGCGCGCCGGTGACCACGTCCGTGCCATCGCGACCTTCGAGGCCGTGCTGGCCGACTACCCGTCGAATCCGCGCATCTGGGTGGCATATGGCGATGCCCTGAAGACCGCGGGCCGGACGAACGACGGCATCGCGGCGTACCGTCGCAGTCTCGCGCTCGCGCCGGGATTCGGCGAGGCCTGGTGGAGCCTCGCCAACCTCAAGACGGTCCACTTCGCAGCCGCGGATCTAGCGGCCATGCAGTCACAGCTCGCGCGCAGCGACATCTCCATCGACGACCGCCTGCACCTGCACTTCGCGCTCGGCAAAGCCCTGGAGGACGCCGAGCAGTTCGCAGCGTCGTTCACTCACTACGCCGAGGCCAATCGCCTCCGGCGCGCGACCATTCCCTACGACGCGAAAGCGACCACCGCGTACGTGCGGCATGCACGTGCGCTCTTCACGGCGGGGTTTTTCGAATCACGCGGCGGCTGGGGCTGCGCGACCGAGGATCCGATCTTCGTCGTCGGTCTGCCGCGCTCCGGATCGACACTGGTCGAGCAGATCCTCGCGAGCCACGGCGCCGTCGAGGGCACGATGGAGCTGCCCGAGGTCATGGACATCGCGCGGTCGCTTGCCACACGGACCGGCCCGTCCGCGGCGTCCGGCTACCCCGACGTGTTGGCCCGGCTCGATGCCGCGGAGCTGTGCCGCGCTGGGCGAGGACTACCTGCGCCGGACGCGGCTGCATCGCAGGTCGGGCACGCCGCGCTTTATCGACAAGATGCCGAATAACTGGATGCACGTGGGCCTCATCCACCTCATGCTGCCAAACGCGCGCATCATCGATGTGCGTCGCGAGCCGATGGCCTGCGGCTGGTCGTGCTTCCGGCAGCATTTCGCGCGCGGCCAGTACTTCACCTATTCGCTCGAGGACATCGGGCGCTACTACCGCGACTACGTCGAGCTGATGGCGCACTTCGATACCGTGCTGCCGGGGCGGGTATTCCACCTCCGCTACGAGCGGCTGGTCGAGGACACCGAGTCCGAAGTGCGCCGCCTGCTTGCACACTGCGGCCTGCCCTTCGAGCCGGCCTGCCTGAACTTTCACGAGACCGCCCGCGCCGTCGCGACCGCGACTTCCGAGCAGGTGCGCCGGCCGATCTACCGCGAGGCCCTCGATCAGTGGCGGCACTTCGAGCCCTGGCTCAAGCCGCTGGGGCAGGCGCTCAGTCCGCGTAGCCGAACTTCCTGATCCAGGACTCGAGCACCGGTAGTACGGGTGCCATCTGTTCGCGGTAGCGCTCCCACTGCCGGGTCCCATCGAAGAGGCCCCTTCGCACCTGTGGTGCGCTCACCGTACGGACATCGCGGGCGGCAGCGGTACGACTGAATTCCCGCGCCGCCTCCGTCCACGCCACATCGACGAACTCCGCGAGCGAGCGCGTGGATGCGTCGAAATCGGCCACCAGCGCTGCGTAGTCCACGACGTGTACCGGCAGCGGCAGTACCGCGACGTGCAGATCGATGAGGCGCATCACTGCGTCGTAGTGCCGGGCCGCGCGCTCGAGGCCGGCCATCTGGTAGGTCGAGGCGTTGACGCGGAAGTGCCTGCGGAAACAGCTCAGCACCACATCGCGCGGATCGCGGCGGCACAGCACGACGACAGCGTCCGGGAACAGCCGGGCGATCATCGGCAGCTTGATGCCGTTCAGAGGCGCCATGTCCACGAACACCTTGCCGTCCACATCCGGCACCTCGGCACGCACGCGACGCCAGTAGGCTTCGCGGTGTTTCTCGACCAGCGCCGGGGCCAGGTGCGTCAGTTGGTCGAGCGTGCTGTCGTCGCGCAAGAACGCGAGGTCCGAGTCGGCGAGCGTCGGACGCTCTTCCAGTGCGCGCACGTCGGGTAGGCTCGCGAGGATGTTCTCGACCAGCGTGTTGCCGGAACGTGGATAGCCGAGCAGGAACACGTGGCGGCGCACCGGGCTCGCCGCACCGCCCCGGGCGGCCGGTTCGCGCCAAATGGCCGGATCCTGCTGTTCGAACCAGCGCGTGAGGCGGAGGACAAGTTCGAGATGGTTCTCGATGCGCCCGCCGTCCTCGAAACGCGCTGCGTTCACCCGAACCGTCTCCTCGTTCATGCGCTTATACGCGTCGAATGCTTCCTGGATCCGGCCGAGACGGTCTAGCGCGTCGCCGATGCGCCCGAGCGCCACCGGCAGCTGCCGCTCGTCCAGCACTTTGCGGGCGAGCAGCACCTCAAGCCGCGCCAGTGCCTCCTCGGTAGCGCCGCGCTCGAGATCCGCGCTGGCCAGCACGAGCCCAGCGCCCGGGTGGTCGGGTCGGCGTCGGGCCGCCTCCTCCGCGAGTGGACGCGCCTGCTCGACGTCGCCGCGGCGCAGGGCGATGGTCGCAAGGGCTGCCCAGGCTTCGGCGTCACCCGGGACCAGCAACTTCGCCTGCTCATAGGCCGCGCGCGCCCCGGCGTCGTCGCCCACGATGTCGCGCGCCGAGCCCAGCTCGAGCCACACCGCCGCCAGCTCCGGCCGCGCCGTGACCGCCGCCTCGAACGCACGGATCGCCTCCTCGACGCGATTCTCCGCGACCAGCACGCGTCCGATGTCGGTGATGATCAGGGCGTCGTTGGGCGCTAGCGCCAGAGCACGGTTGAGCAGTTGTCCCGCCTCGGAATAGCGGCCTGCCACGGCGAGCGCCTCGGCCTGTATGCGCAGCAGCAACGGATGCGCGAGCTTCTCGTGCGCCGCCTGCCCCGCGATGGCGACCGCCTTGGCGAAGTCGCCCGACTGGCGGGCCCGCGCAGCCTCACGGACCAGCGCCTCGAGTCGCGTCACATTTGGATTCTGCATCCGATGTCCCCGACAGGCGGCGGCCGTGCGGCCACCGCGAAAAGTTTATCCGTCTCGCCCGCCGCGCCCGGCCGCGTCACTTCACGCGGCGCACCCTGGTCGCGTAGCGACCCTGGGTTTCGAGCAGGTGCGATCCGAGCGCCGCCTTCTTGATGGTCACAGTGTCTCCGGCGGCTACCCTTGCGCGCTGATCCACCGTCACCTGCGTCCAGACCTGGCCGTTCTCAAGTGTCACGATCAGTTCGCCGGCCGGCCGACGGCCGACCGCGGCGACCGTGCCCGTGATGCTTTCGAGCATCTCCTGCTGCGGATCACGAGCGCGCTTTGCAGCCTCGGTGAGACCGAAGTCGGTTTCCGGGCTGGCTGCGGCGGAGGCGGCAACCGTTTCCTCGGCGGCGGGAACGGAAGTGCTCGCCGCCAATGCTGCGGGCTTGCCGAAAATCGCGTCGTAGCACGTGAGCCGGGAACGGTCGTCGCCGATTCCGGCGCAGCGCTGTGGCGCATCGCCGCCCGCGGCCTGCGCGGCGAGCACGGCAAACGCTAGCGGCAGCAGCGCCCACGGATGGCGCAGATTCGGACCTCTCACCGTCGCTTCTCCTCGAGCCAGGCTTCGCGGGCACGTGGCGCCCGCACGGGGAGGCGACATGTTACTGCACGCGCGTGCCCCCCGCCGCCGCTTCGGGCAGCATCCCGGCCCCGGGCGCTCTCGCCGATGCGACCCCAAATCTGGCCGCGCCGGTCGTCGAATCGCCATAATGCCGACCTTTCGTACCGGGTACGCCACGCAGCGAGCGCGTCATGAGCGTCGAGCACTGGGAAGCTTACTACCGCGGCGGCGCGATCGCGACCTGCCCAATGGGGCCGGGCACCACCTACACGCTCGAGCTGCGCGACCTGTGGCTCGCGTTCTTCGCCGCGCTGGACGACGGGGCGCGCGTGCTCGACGTCGGCACCGGCAATGGCGCGATCACGCTGCTCGCGAACGAGGCCGCGACGGCCGCCGGCCGGCGGTTCGAGATCCACGGAGCCGACCTCGCCGCGATCGACCCGCCGCGCCACGTGCCGAACGGCGCCTCGCTGTTCGCCGGCATCGCGTTTCATGCCGGCGTGCCCTGCGAACGCCTCGCCTTCGCCGACGGCACCTTCGACGCAGTGAGCGGCCAGTACGCCCTCGAGTACACGGACACGCCGCGCTCGCTGGCCGAGATCCGGCGTGTGCTCCGGCCCGGCGGCCGCGCGCTGTTCGTGTTGCATCACGAGCACTCGGTGCTGATTCGCAACGCGCGCGAATCGCTGGCGCAGGGCGCACTGGTGCTCGAGGACACGAAGATCCTGCGCAAGTTGCGGCGCCATGCCGCCGCGGAGCGCGAGTCGGCGGTCGCGCCGCGTGCGACGTGGGCAGATCTATCCGCCGCCAGCATGCGCCTGCAGCAGGCGGCGACCTCGAGCTTTACGCCGCACCTGCTGCGCGTCGTGATCGACGGCGTGCAGAAGCTGCTCGGCTTGCGGCGCGAAATGGGCGCCGCAGGGTTCGAGCGCGAGGTGGATCGCTTCGAGCGCGAGGTGCGGGCCAGCGTGCGTCGCCTGCAGGACCTCGTGGGCTCCGCGCGGTCGGCAGAGCAAATGGAAAGCATGGCGGCCACCGCCCGACGAGCGGGCTTCGACTGCCCGCCCCCCGGGCTTCAGCACCACGCGGGCGAAAACCTCGTCGGTTGGCGGCTCGCGCTGACGCGACCCTGAGACTTCCCTCCGGTGACCCGGCGGCGCTCAAGCGTCGGGCGGAGGAATGCGCGTGTTGCACTCGATCCCGCCGCAGCGGCGCAACATCGGCTGTCCCGAGGAGACCGGTTTCAGGTGGAACTCGCGGCGCGAGTAGTCCACGACGAACTTCTCGAGCGTGCCGAGCATGTCCATGCCGATGAGAATCGCGGGCTCCTCGAGCAGCGACCAGATGCCGAACACGTGCAGGTCGCCGAATGTGACGGTGAGGTTGTTGAGGCGCGCCCCGCCGATGTCGATCGCGGGCGCCTCGAACGACAGTCCCTGCATGATCTGGGGCGTCGCCCCGATCACGGTCGTGGCGACCATCTCGTGCGGCCGGCGCGCGCTGTCGACGAGCGCTGCCCGCAGTGCCTCGTTGCCGAGGCTGCGCTCGGCGCCCGTGTCCACGATCGCCTTGACCGGCACGCGACCGACCTGCCCATCCACGAGCAGCAGGCCGCCGTTCTGCAGCCACGCGCGCACGACCAGGAAACCCTTCGGCGCTCGCCGCCCGCTCGAGCGGCGGATGGTCACCCGGTCGCGGCCAAAGTCGACCTCGATGCGGGCATCCTGCAGTGCGTCCACACCGAGAATGCCGTCCATGCCGGCGAACACCGCAGACGGCAGCACCGGCAGGCGCTGGTTCTCAAGCAGCAGTCCGCCCGCCCGCAATGTCGCGACCTGTATGACCGGCAGCGTGGCGGAGCCAGTCACGCCATGCACGTTGATCACGGCTCCGTCGAACGGCACCAGCTCGAGCGCCAGCGCGGTCGTTTCGGAAATAGCCGAAGTGTTCGCACCCGTGTCGAGGATGAACCGGAAGGGTCCGCGGCCGTTGATCTCCACCGGAGCCACGATGCGACCGATACGATCGTGCGTGGTGCGCGTGGCATAGAGCGGGCCGGGTTCCGGCGGGACGGGTGGCACGACTTCCAGCGCCGCTGGCACAACGGCGACCGGCGCAGGCGCAGCCGGATCGGCCGCCCCAGCCGGTCCGCCGGAGAGCAGCAGCAGTAAGGCCGACGCCACTGCGGCGCCGGCCCGGGCGATTACAAAGGTTGTGGTGTCCATGTCCCTTCTGACCGCGCCCGCGGCGAATTGGTTGCGGTCGCGCGGCCAGGCGGGCAGGGACGCCCGCGCGTTAATGTGCGCACCGAGCGCTTGACGCCCTGGCGCGGTGCACGGTAGTTGCTTGAGGATCAGTCGATCGGTGCGGTCAAGCTGCATTCGAACATATTGCACTGAAATGCCGGACCCGGCGCATTTCACGGTGCGCATCGGTGTGCCCAGGGAAATCCAGGACAACACGACGAGGCACGGCGTTCAATGGCATTGGTCGCACGAACGGCCCCGCCCACCGTCCGGCGCCGCCGGCTACACGCGTCCGGTGCCGGTATCTCAGCGCCGCGGGTGGTCGTCGGTGCCGCCCAGCCAGTCCTCCCGCGGCGGCGCGGCGGCCTCGTCCGCAAGCTGCTGGGCCGCACGCACACAGGTCGCATCCAGTTCTGTCAAGCCATCCGCGTCGTGCGTCGTGAACAGTACTTCGCAGTAGTTGTAGCCGAGCTTCAGGTCCGGATGATGATCGTGCGCATTGGCCACGTCCGCGAGCCGGTTCACGTAAGCCATCGTCGCCTCGAAGTCGGCGAACTTGAACCGACGCGAGATCGATTTGCCATCGGCAGCGAGTTCCCAACCGGGCACGGAGGTGACGAGAGCCTTGGTCGACGCCGCATCGAGTCTTGCAGGTCGCGTGGCAGGTCGGGTCATGCGTTCTCCTTGGCAAGGGACGGCTGGGGCTGCAGGGCCGAGCTCAGCATCAAGATCGCGGCATACAGTACGACGATCACGACCAGCCAGTACAACCACTGCATCGGCAGCGACTTCACAACAAACGCCGCGAGAAACACGCCGGGGATGCCGCCCATTGCAAGGCCGATTGCCGTGCGCTTGTCGTATCTGTGCTCGCGGATGAACTTGAGGCTGCCGACCGGCATCAGGCATGCGCAAGACGCCATCATGATCGGGAACGCCGCAATCGGATTCATGCCGAGCAGGCTCACGAGTATCAGGCATGGCGCGTACAGGCCAATACCCAACTGCATCAGTGCACCGAGCATGAAGTTGACGACAACTGCGAAGACCAGCACGCCGCCACTCAGTCCGAGCGCGTTGCCGCCAGACGGCAGCACACCGACGATCTTCATCACGAACAGCGCCGCGGCGATGAGCAGCGCGACTCCCATGCCGATCTGGATCGCGCGGCGCGGCAACTTCGACACGATGCCCGCCCCCAGGTAACCGCCTGCCACGGCCGCAGCGACCATCGACACGAGCGTGCGCGGCGCCACGGCGATGGCCGTCGTGAAAATGATGGCCTGCGTGATCGTCGGTAGTGCGTGACCGACGTTGAGCGTTCCGGGAATCAGCTCGTCAGGGATGAGGGTGCGGAACTTGATCCAGGCGGTGGTCGACGCAAACGAACCGATGCCAAGCGTGTCGAAAAAGTTGGCAACGAAGCCGAGCAACACGTTTTCGATCCGCGCCATCGGCTTCAACTACCCCCGCGCCACTCTGTACGCTGTCTCTACGTGAGCCGGCTGTCAGCGCGAAGTGCGAAGAAATCGCGTGCCCTACGAACCGCGGGCTCCGCAAACGTCAAGTGCCGCCGCAAGGCCCGGTGCCACAGACGGCCTGATTCTGGCGGAACTCCTGCCGCTCAAAAGCTGCCCTGCGCGCCATCTCCTCGGCCTGGGCGGCTGTCATGCACGTCTCCGTCGCTATGTTCGTACCGATTCGCGCCACTTTCTTGCAGTAGACGGTTTCGCCATCGCGGGTCTTCGCGCTATAGCCTGACGGCACGTTGGCCATGGCGACATCAACGCCCGTCCCGTCCGCGGCGACTGGGGTGGCGGCTGGCTTTGGAGCGGCGGCCACAGCAGCAGTGGCAGGCGCCGGCGGAGCGGTGGTTTGCGAGGCGCATCCGACAGTCAGGGCGATCACGAAAACAAATACGGGAACACGCATGTCCTCTCCAGAAAACTGCCATTTTACCGCTATCCTGCCTCGTTGTTGCGACTGGATCCAGTCAATCACGCAACGGCAGTTCGTTGCCCTTGCGTACCGTACGCAGGGCGAAGCTCGATTGCACGCGCGCGACGCCCGGCAGGCGCGTGAGGTGCTGGCTATGCAGACGCTCGAAATCGGCGGGGTCGGACACGACGACGCGCAGCAGGTAATCCTGCTGCCCCGTCATCAGGTAGCACTCCATGACTTCGGGGACGCGCTTCACGGCTGCTTCGAAGGCCGCAAGATCGGCCTGTTCCTGCCGGTTGAGCGTGATGCTGACGAACACGTTGCCCGGCAAACCGACCCTGGCCTGGTTCACGAGCGCGACGTAGCGGTCGATGACGCCTGCCTCCTCCAGCGCTCGCATCCGGCGCAGGCAGGCCGACTCGCTCAGGTGCACTTGCTCGGCCAGCTCGCGGTTGCTGAGGCGGCCATCCCGCTGCAGGGCGGCAAGGATTTGATTGTCGACCCGATCGAGCTTCATATTCGCAGTATCTGCTGATTTCTGACGCTTATAAAGCAATAACTTGCGTCAACGGCCTCGTTTTTGCCCAACTTCGCACGATTCCGCACCTCGCCGGCCACTATGCTTCATCGATGCGCCTCCTCAAGGCGCACCACAGAAATCAAGGCGGGGAGACAGTCATGCGCATCGGTGTGCCGAAGGAAATCAAGGTCCACGAATACCGGGTCGGCCTGGTGCCGGCAGCGGCTCGCGAACTGGTCGAGGCTGGTCACGAGGTGCTGGTGCAGACCGGTGCGGCGGATGGCATCGGGTTTTCCGACGCGGACTACCTGCGCGTCGGCGCAAAGATTGCCGCGACGGCCGCGGAGATCTTTGCTGCGAGCGACATGATCGTGAAGGTGAAGGAACCGCAGCCGCAGGAATGCGCGATGCTGCGCAAGGGACAGATTCTCTACACCTACCTGCACCTCGCACCGGACCCCAGGCAGACCGAGGCGCTCGTGAAATCGGGCGCGACATGCATCGCGTACGAAACGGTCACCGCGCCGGACGGCTCACTGCCGCTGCTCACGCCGATGAGCGAGGTCGCGGGCCGCATGTCGATACAGGTCGGCGCGTACTGCCTGCAGAAGGCGAACGGCGGCCGCGGCATCCTGCTCGGCGGCGTGCCGGGCGTGGCGCCCGCCAAGGTCGTGATCCTGGGCGGCGGCGTGTCGGGCACACATGCGGCCGAGATGGCCGTGGGCCTGCGCGCAGACGTCACGGTGGTCGATCGGTCGGTGAAGCGCCTGCGCGAACTGTCGTCGATCTTCGGCGCGACGCTGCGCACCGAGTACTCGACGCAGGAACACATCGACACGCTGGTGATGGAAGCGGACCTGGTGGTCGGCGCCGTGCTGATCGCAGGCGCCGCGGCGCCCAAGCTAGTGACACGCGACATGGTGCGGCGCATGAAGCCGGGCTCGGTACTGGTCGACATCTCGATCGACCAGGGCGGCTGCTTCGAGACCAGCAAGGCGACGACACATGCCGATCCCACTTACGTCATCGACGACGTGATCCACTACTGCGTCGCCAACATGCCGGGCGCGGTGCCGCGCACGTCGACGTTTGCGCTCAACAACGCGACGCTGCCGTTCGCGCGCAAGCTGGCGGACCTCGGCTGGCAGAAGGCGCTGCGCGCTGACCCGCACCTCGCGAACGGCCTGAACGTGCACGAGGGCCAGATCACGAATGCCGCCGTGGCGAAGGAACTGGGCTACAAGCACGTCCCGGTCGCCGCCGTCCTGCAGTAGGCAGCGGCAGCGGGAAATAGGGGACGCTCACCGATTTCCGGGAAATAGGTGAGCGTCCCCTATTTCCCTATCTTCTGGGAGCGGGCGCGCGAACGCGCTAGGCTTCGGTCATGAAACTCCCAGCCTTGCGCTTTGACGGCAAGACCGTCCTCGTCACCGGTGCCTCGAGCGGTATCGGCCGCGAAACGGCGCTAGCCTTCGCCAGTGCCGGCGCCAACGTCGTGCTCGTCGCCCGCCGGGCCGCGGCACTTGCCAAGGTGGCGAGACAGACGCGCGCGGCCGGCGCCGAAGCGCTTTCGGTCGCAACCGATGTGACTGACCGCACCGCCGTTGCGGCGTGCTTCCGCAAGGCCATCCAGCGCTTCGGCAGCGTCGATATCGTCGTCAACAATGCGGGCGTGCTGCTGCCGGCGAAGGTCGTCGACCTGGACCCCGCCGACCTCCAGCGCATGCTCGACGTCAATCTCTTCGGCGCGCTGCACGTCCTGCAGGCGGCCGTGAAGCAGATGCAGAAACAGGACTCGGGTGGCCACATCGTCAATGTCGCGTCGCTCGCGGGCCGTCGCGGTTTTTCACCGCTCGGCGGTTACTGCGCGAGCAAGTTCGCACTCGTCGGCCTGACCGAGGCGCTGCGCACGGAACTGATGGGCAGTAACGTTGGCGTGTCGCTGGTGCTGCCGGGCGTCATCGACACGCCGATGGCCGAAGCGGCGGCGCTGGACCCCACGACCGAAAGGTTCTGGCCGAAAGCCCTGAACATGCCGACCGCATGGGTCGTGTGGGCCGTTTTCGCAGCTGTCCGCCTCAAGCTCGCTGAAGTTGCGGTGCCACCGGGTGGCGCGCTGCTCGAGAAACTGGGCGCACTCGCTCCGGGCGCCACCGACGTCCTGGTGCGCGGAGCGATGGGCCTGGCACGTCGCTCGACGCGACGACGCACGAACTGATTCGCACTTCCTTCCTGTCCTTCCTGTCCTTCCTGTCCTTCCCGACCTTCCGCCCCCCTCTCCGCCTCTCAAAGAAGATCGACCATGCCCGAGACATTTCCCAATCTCGCCATCGAGCGTGATGGCGGCGTCGCCACGTTGTTCATCGATCGTCCCGAGAAACTGAATGCGCTGGATCGTGCACTGTGGCGCAGCATTCCAGAGGCCGTGGCTGCACTAGATGCCGATCCCGACGTGCGCGTAATCGTGCTCGCCGGCAAGGGCAAGGCGTTCTGCGCCGGCATTGACCTGATGGACCACGCACAGGGTTTCGGCGGCGGCGGTTCGCTCACGGGCGGCGAAGGCTCGGCCGTCGCCAAACGTCGCAGTTGTACGACGACATTCGAGCCTACCAGGACACCTGCTCGTCCTTCGCCAACACCAACAAGCCCGTCATCGCCGCCGTGCACGGCGCGTGCATCGGGGCGGGCATGGACCTGATCACCGCGTGCGACATCCGGTTGGCTTCTGCTGAAGCCACGTTCTCGGTACGCGAGACGCGCATCGCGATGGTGGCCGACGTCGGCTCCCTGCAACGACTGCCGCGCGTGATCGGTGACGGCGCCGCACGCGAATGGATTTTCACCGGCGGCGACTACAGTGCACAGCGTGCGCGCGAGGTACAGCTGCTCAACGAAGTGCTGCCGGATCCGGCGGCACTGATGGCGCGCGTGCGTGAACTGGCCGCGACCATTGCCGCGAATTCGCCGCTCGCCGTGCAGGGTTCGAAGCACGTGCTGGGATGCGCCTCGCGCCGCGAAGTGGACGCCAGTCTCGACTACGTCGCCGTGTGGAACGCCGCGTTCCTGCACTCCGAGGACCTGGGCGAGGCGATGCAGGCATTCATGCAGCGGCGACCGCCGGTCTTCCGCGGGCAGTAGCCCGCGGAAAGGGGATAGGGGTTAGGTCGGAACCCAGTCGTGAACAGCGGCATAGCCTCGAAGGCCTCACTCGTGCCGCGAAGGCTGATTCGACGTCGGCTACTTTGTTCCGACTAACCCCTATCCCCTAACCCCTATCCCCTTGCTCAGGCGCTGCGTGCCTGAGCCGCGGCAACCGCCGCGTCCCGCAGTTCGCGCCGCAGGATCTTGCCAACGTTGCTCTTCGGCAGCTCGTCGCGGAACTCGATGTACTTCGGCTTCTTGTAGCCCGTGAAGTTCTCTTTGCAGAACTCCATCAGCTGCTCGACGGTGAGCGCGGGGTCCTTGCGCACGACGAACACCTTGACTGCCTCGCCGGAGCGCTCGTCGGGCACGCCGACGGCAGCGCATTCCACGACGCCGGGGTGCGTCGTGATCACCTGCTCGATCTCGTTCGGGTACACGTTGAAACCCGACACCAGGATCATGTCCTTCTTGCGGTCCACGATCCTGATGTAACCGCGCTCGTCCATGATGCCGATGTCGCCCGACTTGAAGAACCCGTCGGGGGTCATCACCTTCGCGGTCTCGTCCGGACGGTTCCAGTAGCCCGCCATCACTTGAGGTCCTCGAATCGCGATCTCGCCCGGCTGGCCGAGCGGCACGACCTGCCCCGCATCGTCGAGAATCTGGATCTCCGTGTTCGGGAACGGCAGGCCGATCGTGCCGTTGTATTCACGGTTGAGGATCGGGTTGCACGTGGCGACCGGCGACGTCTCCGAGAGGCCGTAGCCCTCGATGATCGGCACGCCAGTGAGCGCCAGCCACTTCTCGCTCGTCGCCTTCTGCACGGCCATGCCGCCGCCGTTCGCAACGCGCAGGCTCGAAAAATCGAGCTTGCGGAAGTCCTCGTTCCCGAGCAGCGCATTGTAGAGCGTGTTGACGCCCGGCAGCACGTTGAACTTGTATTTGCCCAGCTCCCTGACGAAGCCAGCGATGTCCCGCGGATTGGCAATCAGCACGTTGAGCGTGCCGATACGCATGCCAAAGAGGCAGTTCACGACCAGCGCGAACACGTGATACAGCGGCAACGCGCAGATGTAGACGAACTGGCCAGGCACGGGTCCGCGCGAAGTGTCGTGCAACGCGGGCACGATCCAGGCTTCCATCTGCAGCACGTTGGCGACGAGGTTGCCGTGCGTGAGGGCTGCCCCTTTCGACACACCGGTGGTCCCACCCGTGTATTGCAGGAATGCGATGTCCTGCTGCGTGACGGCGACGGGCTCGAGCTTGCGGCGCGCGCCGGCATCGAGCGTCTCGGTGAACTTGACGTGCCCCGGCAGCGAATACCCGGGCACCATCTTCTTCAGACGGCGCACCGCGAAATTGACGATCGCGCTCTTCGGGAACCCGAGCATTTCGCCAAGCGACGCAACGATGACTTGCTTGACCGCCGTGCGCGCAATCACCTGCTGCAGCGTGGCAGCGAAGTTCTCGAGAATCACGATCGCTTCGGCGCCGGAGTCCTTGAGCTGATGCTCCAGCTCGCGCGGCGTGTACAGCGGATTGACGTTGACGACGACATAGCCGGCGCGCAGCACGCCCGCCAGTGCGATCGGGTACTGCACCACGTTCGGCATCATGATCGCGACGCGCGCGCCCTTGGCGAGACCCTGCGACTGCAACCAGGACGCGAAGGCCGCGGAGTAACGATCGATTTCACCGAAGGTGAAGAACCGGTCCATGTACGCGTACGCATTGCGCGACGCGTGCTCACGGAAGCCGTGGTCGATCAGGTCGACGAGCGAGGAATACTGCGAGAGGTCGACGTCGTGCGGGACGCCGGGCGGATAGTGCTTGAGCCAGATTCTTTCCATGACTGCTTCCCCCGAAGCTGACGATCGTCGGGACGGCTAGGGTCGGGGCCGCGCGACGACCGGAACGTTGCAGAGATCGATGTAGCCGGCCGGAACAAGGTACCAGTCGTCGCGACGGTTGCGCCGCGCCTCGACCAGCTGGCGAAAACGTTCGGTGTCGGTGCGCAGGATTTCGAGGTTCTCGCGCTCCGCCGCCGGTACGTCCGCCGCGACGAGAACACTCTTGATCGGCACGTGCTGTTCGGCCTTGTCGTAGAAACCCATTGGACCGGATCCGCGCGGCTGCGTGGCCAGGAGTTCCATGCCTTGTACGACACGCCCGACCAGCGCGATGTTGCGGTCGAGCTGGCGCGGCGCGTGGCCCGTGACCACGTACAGTTCCGCCCCGCTGCCGCTGTCGGCCTCGTTGCCGCGGCCGGCACCTACCATCCCGTAACAATGGGCCAGCCATGCTTCGCCCCTGGCGGGGTCGCGCCCGGCGGGGAAACCCTGGCTGAACCCGACCTCGGGAGCGTAGCCGTCGCGGTCCGGCAGCGGTTCGAAGGGTAGCGCGGGTGTCATCTTGACCGTGAACTCGGGCGGCAGTTTGTCTTTGGCCTCGCCCAGGCTGCGCTTGCCGTCCGGGTCGCCCCACTGCACGACGAAATTGTCCTGGGAGCGGACGATGGCCAGGCCGTCGAAGTATTTCCCGCGCGCGAGCTTGCGCAGGTTGTCTGCGTGTTGCGGTGCAAAGGCGGGTGCGAGCTCGATCACCACCCGGCCCTGCGGCAGCTGCAGGTAGAGCGTGTTTTCGGGGTCAAGCGGGCGCCAATCGGCAGGCGTGGTAGCCGCCAGGACTTCGCTCATCGTGCGCGGAGGCGAATGCGGGGCCGGTGCCACCGGATCGGCTGCCAGCGCCGTGGCGGCAGCCAGCGCAATCGCCAGGGCAATGGCGCCGCGTGGTGCCGTGATCATGGCTGCTGCCGCTGGTTTCATGACTCAAAATCTACAGGGTGCGGGGGACGAATCAAGCAGAGAATTCCGCAGACAGGCTATGATTTCAACGGGCCGAGGTCGTCCCCTGCATTTCAACTCTCAAGGGGCCGTTGCAGACATGCTCGTCAAGTTTTCGACCAAGTTCGGCCAGCTCGTGATGCAGGGTGAACCGGCAGTGGCGCTCATCAGGCTGGGCGGTCACTCGGGGACGGTGCCAGGCGCCGTGCTGGCGGCGGAACTGCCGGGTTTCCAGGCGAAACTGCGGGCGGGCCTGGAACTGCAGGGCGATCAGGTGTCGCCCCTGCCCCCGGTCGACGACTCGGGAGGTGGCTGGGCAGACGAAGATGAACCGCGTGAGAGGCCCATCAAGCTCCGCCTGCGCGCCGTTCCATTGCTCGACCTGGTCGACACGGCGATCCGGCAGCGGTCTGACCTGCTCTGGGATAAGGACTGAGGTCCGCTGCATGCGTCTTGCTGCCTTGCTCGCGCTGCAGGTGCTGGCCCTCCTCCTGCTTGCTGCCCACCTCGTCCATGCCGGCCTCATGCCGCTGGCGGCGCTTGCGATCCTGCTGGTGGGCCTGCTGGCCGTGCCGCGGCCCTGGGCCTCGCGGACGTTGCAGGTCGTCCTGGCCTTCGCGGTGATCGAGTGGTTCCTGACCGCCGTGGGACTCGCACAACTGCGCCTGCGTCATGGCGAACCCTATGTACGGCTGGCAGTGATCCTGGGGTCCGTCACTCTGTTCACGGCGCTCGCGGCCCTTGCGTTCCAGCACCCGGTCCTGCGTGCATATTTCCGGTCGCCTGCGAAACCCTAAGCCGAACCTGCTGCGCGCTGAACCGTGCCCGGTTTGCGATGAAACGACCACCGGCCCGGGTTGGGGCCGCCACGCCCGTCAGGTAACCTTGTCTGCCCGTGCCCGGCACGACCCCCCACCTCTCGAGGACCGACGCGTCTATGAAGACCCTGCTGGCCACCGCTGGCGCCTTTGCGCTGCTCACCACCTCCACGAACGCTGCCGAATTGAACCCCGCCGCCGACGTCGTACCCCCCCTGCTCGCGCCCTGGGTCGGCCCGTACGGCGGCGTGCCGCCGTTCGACAAAGTCAAGGTCGTCGACCTGAAGCCAGGACTCGAAACCGGCATGACCCAGCAGCTTGCCGAGATCGACCGGATCGCGAACGACCCGGCCGCGCCGACGTTCGAGAACACTATTGCCGCGATGGAGCGCACCGGCCGCACGCTCGATCGCGTCGGTACGGTCTACGGAATCTACAGCTCGACGCTGAATGACGAAGCCGTGCAGGCCGTCGAGCGCGAGATGGCGCCAAAGCTGGCCGCGTTCAGCGACCAGATCACACAGAACGCGCGGCTGTTCGAGCGCGTCGCCAAAGTCTACGAGACCCGCGAGACGGCGGGACTCACGCCCGAGCAGCAGCGGCTGACCTGGGTGTACTACACCAACTTCGTGCGCGCCGGCGCCAGGCTGGATGCGGCAGGCAAGAAGCGCACGGCCGAGATCAACCAGGAGCTCGCCAAGCTGTTCACGGCTTTCGGCCAGAACGTCCTGAAGGACGAGAACGACGGCGTGATTTACCTCGACAAGGAGTCCGATCTTGCCGGGCTGCCCCAGGGCGTGCGCGATGGCATGGCGCAGGGCGCCGAAGGCCGCGGCCAGAAAGGCAAATGGGCGATCGCCAACACGCGTTCGAGCATCGAGCCGTTCCTGACGTATTCGGACAACCGCGCGCTGCGTGAGCAGGCATGGCGCATGTTCGTCAATCGCGGCGACAATGGCGGCGCAACCGACAACAACGCGACGATCGCGCAGATCCTGCAGCTGCGGGCCGAGCGAGCGCAGCTGCTCGGCTTCCCGACGCACGCGCACTGGCGCCTCGAGAACACGATGGCCAAGACGCCCGAGCGAGCCATGGAGCTGATGGAAGCCGTCTGGACGCCTGCCGTCGCGCGCGTGCACGAGGAAGTCGCCGACATGCAGAAGATCGCCGACGCCGAAAAGGCAGGCATCCAGATCGAGCCGTGGGACTACCGCTACTACGCTGAAAAGGTACGCAAGCAGAAGTACGACCTGGACGAGACCCAGATCACCCCGTACATGCAGCTCGAGAACCTGCGTGAAGGCATGTTCCACATGGCGAAGGAGCTGTTCGGCTTCAACTTCAAACCGGTCGACGCGAGCAAGGTGCCGGTGTACCACCCCGACGTGCGCGTCTGGGAAGTGACCAACCCGAAGGGCGAGCTGGTCGGACTCTGGTATTTCGATCCTTACGCGCGCAAGGGCAAGCGTTCGGGTGCGTGGATGAACGCGTACCGCACCCAGGAACGGTTTGACGGCGACGTGAAGACGATCGTCTCGAACAACTCGAACTTCGTGAAGGGCAAGCCCGGCGAGCCGGTGCTGATCAGCTGGGAAGACGCGCGGACGCTGTTCCACGAATTCGGCCACGCTCTCCACGGCTTGAGCTCGAACGTGAACTATCCGTCCGTGGCGGGCACCGCCGTCGCGCGCGATTACGTCGAGTTCCCGTCGCAGCTGCTCGAGCACTGGCTGTCGACGCCGGAAATCCTCAACAAGCTACGCACTGCATTACCAGACCGGCAAACCGATCCCGCCTGAACTGGTGGCCAAGATCGACGCGGCCGGCAAGTTCAACCAGGGCTTCAAGACGGTCGAGTACCTGTCGAGCGCGCTCATCGACATGAAACTGCACCTCGCGGGCAGCCAGAAGATCGATGCCGACAAGTTCGAGCGCGAGACGCTCGCAACCATGAACATGCCGTCCGAGATCGTGATGCGTCACCGCACGCCGCAGTTCAACCACGTGTTCTCGGGCGACGGCTATTCCGCCGGCTATTACAGCTACCTGTGGTCGGACACGATCACGGCGGACGCCTGGGAAGCATTCACCGAAGCGGGTGGTCCGTGGGACAAGGACGTGGCGAAGCGGCTGCGCGACAACATTTTCGCGCGTGGGCAACACGATCGACCCGACGATCGCGTACCGGCAGTTCCGCGGTCGCGACCCGGGCATTGCAGCGCTGATGCGCAAGCGCGGTTTTCCAGTGCCACCGCCGGCCGCAGGCGCCAAGTAAGCGCCTGCTCGAGGGGATAGGGGTTAGTGACTGGGGGATAGTCGGAAGGCGCCGCGGACGCGGTGTGGTTCGACTAACCCCTAACCCCTATCCCCTAACCCCTTCAGCGTT
The DNA here is from genome assembly GCA_963748985.1 of uncultured Pseudomonadota bacterium. Taxonomy (GTDB): domain Bacteria; phylum Pseudomonadota; class Gammaproteobacteria; order Steroidobacterales; family Steroidobacteraceae; genus RPQJ01. The sequence goes on along the minus strand of CAVVKQ010000001.1, from coordinate 243,809 downwards.
CGTGCCGCCACCAAGCCCGGCTTGGTCGAGCACGAATGCGTACTCCTCCGCCACCTCGTGCAGATGCTCGAACCGGCCAGACTTGCCACCGTGGCCGGCCTCCATGTTGACGCGCATCACCAGCAACCGGTCGTCGGTCTTGAGACGCCGAAGCTTTGCGACCCATTTCGCGGGCTCGTAATACTGCACCTGGCTGTCCCAGAGACCCGTCGTCACGTACAGCGCCGGGTACGCCTGCGCAGTCACGTTGTCGTACGGCGAGTAGCCGAGCATGCAGTCGTAGAACGCGCGATCGTTCGGGTCGCCCCACTCATCGTACTCGTTGGTCGTCAGCGGAATGCTCTCGTCGAGCATCGTGGTCACGATGTCGACGAACGGTACGTGCGCGACGATGCCCCTGTAAAGTCCTGGCGCCATGTTTGCGGCCGCCGCGACGAGCAAACCACCGGCGCTGCCACCGCGCGCAAAGACCCGCTTCGCATCCGCGTAACCTTCCGCGATCAGCCCGCGCGTTGCGTCAATGAAGTCTTCGAACGAATGCTTCTTCTCGAGCAACCGTCCCGCTTCGTACCAGCGGCGGCCACGCTCCTGCCCTCCCCTGACCTGCGCGATCGCATAGACGAAGCCGCGGTCCAGCAGGGACAGCACGCTCGACGAGAAGTGGGGGTCGGACGAAATACCGTACGCCCCGTAACCGTACTGCAGGAGCGGCGCGCTGCCGTCGCGACGGAAAAGACTGCGACGGTAGACGATAGCGACGGGCACTTGCTCGCCGTCCCTCGCGGGCAGCCAGAGGTATTCGGTCTCGTACCGCGACGGATCGAAGTCGCCCAGCACCGGCTCGCGCTTCAACAGCACCCGCTCGCCAGTCCGCGTGTCGTAGTCGTAGGTCGTGCGCGGCGTCGTGAGCGACGTGTAGGTGTAGCGCACGACCTCGCTGTCCACTTCCTCGTTCGCGTCGAGTGCCATGCGGTACGCGGGCTCGTCTGAATCGAGGTGAAATTCGCGCGTGCCGGCCCACGGCCGGACGCGGATCCTGCGCAGGCCCCCGACTCGCTCCTCGATCGCGAGGAAGCTGTCGAACACGTCAAACCCAGCCACCAGCACGTCGTCCCGGTGCGCGACGAGTTCGCGCCAGCGATCGCGTCGCCCGGTGTCCGCCGCAGAGGCCTCGAGCAACCGGAAGTTCACCGCCTGCCAGTTGCTGCGGATCACCCAGCGTTCACCGACGTGGTCCACCGAATACTCGTGCCCGCGGATCCGCGGCAGGAACACGTTGAAGACCAGCGCGGGGTCGTCGACGGGTGCGTAGCGGACTTCGGTCGTTACGGTGCTGCTCGAGTCGATCAGCAGGTACCGCCGATCCTTCGTCAGGCCGACGGACGTGTAGAACGCCTCGTCTGCTTCCTCGTGCACGACCGGATCGTGCGCGGGTTCAGTGCCGAGTTCGTGCACGCGCACGCGCAGGCCCAGCAGCGTGACCGGGTCCTTCTCGACATACAGCACGCGGCGGTTGTCTGCCGCCCAGACGACGCCCTCTTCGACATTCGGCACGACGTCAGGGAGCAGTTCACCCGTGACCAGCGACTTGAAGCGCAGCCTGTACTGGCGGCGACCCACGATGTCTTCGGTGAATGCGAGCAGGTTGTTGTCGTGGCTGATCTCGATCGAGCCGACGTCGTAGTACTCGAGTCCGCGCGCGTTCTCGCGCAGGTCGAGCAGAACCTGTTCGGGGCCCTCAGCACTGCCCGCGCGGCGGGCGTAGACGGGGTATTCGTCGCCGGTGTCGTAGCGATGCAGGTACCAGTAACCGTTGTCGCGGTAGGGCACGCTCGTATCGTCCTGGCGGATGCGCCCGACGATTTCCTTGTACAAGTCGGCTTCGAGCGGTTGCAAAGACGCTGTCATCGCCTCGCGATACGCATTCTCGGCATGCAGGTACTCGAGCACGTCGGACGCTGTGCGCGTGTCGTCGCGCAGCCAGTAATAGTCGTCAACCCGGACGCCGTGCGGCGAAGTGACGGCGTGTGGCCGGACCGCCGCAACCGGAGGCAGGAGCGGTCCCTGGTTCATGCAAGGCTCGTCAAACGCCAGCCGGTCCCATGCGCACCGGATACGTCGGGCGCGTACCCCCCGCCTGGTAGTACGGCATCATCTTCGGCGCGAGTGCACCGAGACGATCCTTGCGCGTGGCATCGCTCGGGTGCGTGCTCAGGAACTCAGCCGGTGCGCTGCCGCCGACTTTCGCCATCTTCTGCCACAGCGTGACGGCGGCGCGCGGGTCGTAGCCCGCACGGGCGGCGAGTTCGATGCCGATCTGGTCGGCTTCGTTTTCCGACGCGCGGCTGTTCGGCAGCTTGATCGCAACGGTTGCAGCCGCTGCAGTCATGGCCATCGCCTGGCCCGGATTGTCTGACAAGATGCCTGCCGCGAGGATGCCGGCATTGGCTGCCATCGCTGTCGACATGCGCTCCGCGGTGTGGTTTGCGAGCGCGTGCGCGATCTCATGTCCCATGACCTGCGCGAGTTCGTCATCGGTCGGATCGACCTTCATGATCAGGCCCGTGTAGAGCGCCATGCGGCCGCCCGCCATGCACCAGGCGTTGACGGTCTTTGGATCGTCGATGACCTGCACGCTCCATTGCCACTTCGCACTGTCGGGGCGCATCTTGACGGCCTGCGCCACGAGCCGCTCGGTGATCACGCTCACACGCTTGAGCGTGCGCGGATCGGTGACGAGCTTGCCCTCTTTCTGGTACTTGCCCATCTCCTGCGCATACGCCTGGCGCGACGAGCTGATCGCCGTCTCCTCGGAAACGAGCATCAGCTGCCTGCGCCCGGTGGGGCTGGTCGCACAGGCAGCCACGAGCAGCACGAGCGCAGTGGCGAACAATGGCTTGCGGCAGTTCATACTCAAATCCTTACCCGCGGAACGAGGTCGGAATGGAAGAGATAATGCCTCGCCGAGCCGCAGGTAGAAAGTCCGCGCGGGCACAACCCGGTTCGCAGTGAGGTAAGCTCGGCCTTACGGCGCAGCCCGTTGCGCGCCCGGAGGCAGTGATGTCGCGGCCAACCCATGCCCGATTGTCCGCCAGCGGTGTAGTCCTCCACGTGCGCCAGGCAGGAAGCGGCCCAGTCGTCCTGCTGCTGCACGGCTTCCCTGATTCGTGCGAACTCTGGCGTGAAGTAACACCAATGCTCGTTGCGGCGGGCTATCGCGTCATCGCGCCTGACCTGCGCGGTTTCGGCAGTTCAGATGCGCCGGCGTCGGTCGGCGGCTACGCGCTGGGGCACGTGGTTGCCGATCTGCGCGTGCTGATCGGCCGGCTCGCGGGCGACGCACCCGTGCGCGTGATCGGCCACGACTGGGGTGCGGTCGCGGGCTGGTGCCTCGCGCTGGAACACCCACAGCTCGTCCGGTCGCAGGTTGCGCTGTCGGTCGGACATCCCCGCCAGTACGCCGTCGCGGGCCTCGAGCAGAAGCTGAAAGGCCTCTACACGCTCGCGTGGCAGGTGCCAGGCGCTGCTGAGCGCTGGCTGGCACAACGCAGTTACGCGGGCCTGCGTGGCTGGGGGCGGCAGCATCCGCGGATCGAAGATTGCGTGAAGGACCTGTCGCGGCCGGGGCGCCTGACAGCCGGGCTCAACTGGTATCGCGCCAACCTGCGTCGCGTGCTGTTCGGCCCCTGGGAGAAGTGCGCCGTACCGACGCTCGGCGTCTGGAGCAGCGGCGATCATTTCCTTGCCGAAGATCAGATGCGCGATTCGCACCACCGCATGCAGGCACCCTGGCGCTACGAGCGCATCGAACGCGCGGGACACTGGTTGCCACTCGAGCAGCCGGATCGCGTCGCGGAACTCGCGTTGCAGTGGTTCGCACAGCACTAGCGAAGGGGTTAGGGGATGGGGGGCTGTCGCGGGGACAGGACCAAGCGGACGAACTGGTACATGGCTCCAAGCAGCTGCGCAACGATCGCTCCAAAGAACGGCCAGAACGCAGCGAGCGTCGCAAGGTTCCACACTTGCAGCAGGCACACGGTCGTCAGGAGGATGACGAGGAGCGTAACTCGTGAATCTGGTGCCGCCCGCGACCTCCAGTTGTCCGCGCGTGAATCCAGCGAGAGTTCTGACGATCATTGCCGCGTAGGGGATCAGGAACAGTGCCGAGATTCCGCTGCACCATCGCCATATCGATGGCAGGAATTCGCTGAATGACAGCAGGAACAGCCCGACCATACTGAGCGCGAGCGGCAGTATTGAATTGATCAGCAGCAGCCGGAGCCAGAATTTTTCCACCTGGCCCCAGTCATGAACTGAATCGTTGCGGAACGCGGCCACAACCCCGGCGAAACCCGCTATGGCCACCGCGATCTGAGCGGACGCGCTGAGAGCAGCAGTCGGTTCCATGGTGTAGGCCTGAAAAGTTGATTGCATGACGGAAGCGTCGGACGACATGCCTGGTGCCGCAGGAATCATTGTTTCTGCAGTGCCGCTGCCAGATTAGCAGGTCATCCTTGGCAGCAAGTACTCTGGCACGGGCGATTGCCCGCACTGGGTCACCGGTTGTGGATCATCGACAGTCGGACATGCGATGTGACAGCGTCGAAGTTGCATGCGCCGTGCGAATTCTCGGGCTTTGTCGAGAATTGGCACAGGCGCGGTCATTCAGGCGTTCGTTCCGGGTCTTCCCCGGGCGAGCGTGTCTGCCTTTCCGCTCGCCCGGGGAAGACCCGGAACGAACGCCCTCACCGACCGTCCGTCCTAGGTCGACCTTGCCGATGACGGCACGCCCGACCAACCCCTATCCCCTAACCCCTTCTTGGGTAGACGCGTCGCGTTGCATACGCCGCCTTCAGCTCGGCGCCCAGGTATTCACGCAACGTCGAGAACACGCCGCGCGAGATCTCGGCGGGCTTGCCCTCTGCCAGCCGGAAGAGCTGGCAGTAGTACCAGGACTGCGCGGCAAAGGCGTTGAGAGCCTTGGCTGCAACGCTCGATGACTGCGGTGACAGCCATCCGCGCTCGCGAAATCGCAGGCGGTCGTCGAGATCTTCGATGCTGTCCCTTGTCCCAGCCAGCAACTGGCGCGGGAAATCAGGCATCCAGCAGAGCGGCCTGCCGAGTCCGATCACGTCGCAGTCACCCTCGCCTGGAGCAGCGCCGAGCGCGGATGCCATGCCCGCGCGCGTACGGAAGCCACCGGTGACCATCAACGGCATGCGGGCCACGCGGCGGATCGCAGTCGCGTACTCGAGGAAATAGGCTTCACGCACCCGCGTACTGCGACGGACGGGTATGGCGTCCTCGGACCGGCCTTCGAAACCGATCAGCCTCGGCTGTTCATACGTGCCTCCCGACACCTCGAGCAGGTCCACGCTTTCGTCGTTCAGCCACGCGACGACCTGCAGGCACTCCTCGTGCGAGAAGCCGCCCTTGCGAAAGTCGTCCGAATTCAGTTTCAGTGCCAGTGGAAAATCCCGGCCCACGGCCTTGCGCACGGCACGCAGCGTCTCGAGCAGAAAACGGGCGCGGTTCGCCAGCGTTCCGCCCCAGGCATCCGTGCGCTGGTTCGTGATCGGCGAAAGGAACGAGCTGATGAGGTACCCATGGGCCCCGTGCACCTGCACGCCGGTGAATCCGCACTCGCGCACGACTTGCGCCGCGTGCGCAAACCGGCCGATGAGGCCGACGATCTCGCTTTCGGTCAGGGCCCGCGGCCGCGCGTAGTTGCCGAGTAGATCGAGTTGCACCGCGGACGGTGCCAGCGGCCGACCGGTGACGTAGCGTGGCGACTGCCGGCCGGCGTGCGAAATCTGCACCCAGAGCTGGTTGTCGCTGACCGTCCCTGCCTTTGCCCACGCGGCAAGCCGCGCGCGGGCCCTGGCGTCGAAAGTCCGTGGTTCCGACTGGTCGATGGCGACGTTGCCCGGCCGTTCGAGGTCAAACCGATCCACCTGCAAGTTGCCGGTGATCAGCAATCCGCTCCCGCCCTCGCTCCAGGCGTGGTACAGGCGCTCGAGCGCAGGCGTGGCACGCAGCCAGGCGTCGGCCAGGCCTTCGGTCATGGCCGCCTTGGCCAACCGGTTGGGCAAGGACGCGCCGCAGGGCAACCGCAGGGGCTGAGTCAGGACGTCCATCGTTTAACCGCTCCCGATTGCGGGGTATGATCGCGCAACAAATGCGCAGGCGCCGTGGCGTCCCGCGCGACAGCAACGAGGACAGGGTGGAGGTTTCGCCGATGCTGACCAGGGAAAAACTGACGATTGTGCAGTGGCAAGCGGTGCGCAACACGCCGCATCACGTGATCATTGCGGTATCGTCCTCGGGCGGCAGCGCCTTCGACGAGATGCTCGAGCGCTCGGCAGGCCTGCAGGGCATCGTCGATGCCCTCAACAGCACGCATCCGCTGGTGAGCGAGATTGCCGGCAGCACGCACATCATGCATGCGCAGGACGACGTCCGTAAGTGGTTCTACACGCTGGACGAAGGCCACCGCACACCGGACAGGCTGCAGGAGAAAGCGCTGGAAACGGCACGCCACGCGCTCGAGGCGCTCGGCACGCACGGCAGCGCGGACGACCTGATGCATTACGGTGAGTTCGTACTGTCACTGGCAACGCGCGTTGCACGTGCCGCGCGCGAAGGCGACTTGATGGGCATCGGTGGCGAACTCGTGAGTGAGAAAGAGCGCGTGTTCATCGAGCGTCTCGACCAGCTCATCCAGGAACGCCGCACCCGCTGAGCCGTCCGGAGCCGGCATCCGCCGGCTCCAGTTCCCGCCATCCAGAGACGACCGGGCTGCAAGACCCGGTCTTCGTTTACGCCGCCTTGACCTTCGCCGGCGTCTTTCGATCGCCCACCAGGTACGCCGCCAGCGCGGGCAGCAGCAGGATCGCGCCGAACATGTTCACCAGGAACATGAAGCAGAGCAGGATGCCCATGTCGGCCTGGAACTTCAGGTCCGAGAAGGTCCATGTTGCCACCGAGATCGTCATGGTAACGGCCGTGAACACCGACGCCGTGCCGCGCTGCTTGAGCGCCTCGACGAAAGCGTCCTTGAGCTTCAGGCCACCGTCTTCCATCTCGTGCTTCATGCGTTCGAAGAGATAGATGCCGTAGTCGACGCCGACACCGACGCCGAGCGCCACGACCGGCAGCGTATTCACCTTCACGCCGATCCCGAGGATGGCCATCAGCGCATTGCAGAGGATCGTCACCAGCGCGAGCGGCAGGATGATGCAGAGCGTGATCGGGAACGATCGGAACGTGATCAGGCAAAGCACCATCACTGACGCGAACAGCGCCAGATTGACCCACTTGTCGGCGGCCTCGACGGCCTCGTTCGTGGCCGCCATGACGCCGACGTTGCCGCTGGCAAGACGGAAGGTGACGCGCTCGGTGTCGCCACCGGCCGCCTTGAAGTCCTTCACTGTCTTTACGATGTGCTCGATCGTCTGCGCCTGGTGGTCGGTGGTGTAGATGCTGATCGGCATGGCCGTGCAACGCGAGTTCATGAACTCGTTGCCCAGTCGCGTGGCATACCCTACGCCCTGCGCAATCTGCGCGCGGCTCTCGGGCAGCATGCGCCACTTGATGAACGTCTCGGCGAACGACTGCGTCATCGACTTGACGAAGCCCGCAAGGCTGCGCACGGTCGCCACGCCCTCTACCTGCCTCATCTGGAATTCGAAGTCCTCGATCTTGTCCATGACATCGCGATCGACGCAGGGCGAGTCGTCGTCGTTTTCCGGCTTCGCCTCGGCAATGACCTGCAGCAGGTCCACGCCGATCGCGAAGTGGCTGGTGATCATCCCGACGTCCTGGTTGTAGCGCGAGTCGGGCCGCAGTTCGGGCACGCCCTTGCCGAGATCGCCGATGTGCAGGTGCCGGGCCTGCGACAGGCCGAACGCCAGCAGGCCCAGGCCGATCAGGATCGGCACCCAGGCGACCTTCTTCGTCGCGAGCGGACCGATGCGCTCCCAGAACCAGTCGCCCGCCGTTTCCTTGCCGGCCAGCTTCGAGGCCTGCTCGGGCGTGAACTTGTAGTACGAGAGCAGGATCGGCAGCAGCATCTTGTTGGTGATGATCATCACGGTGACGCCGATCGTCGCCGTGAAGGCGAGCTCGCGCACGATCTCGATCTCGACGAAAGCGATGACCATGAAGCCCAGCGCGTTTGCGAGCAGCGCCATCGCGCCCGGGATGAACAGCTTCTGGAACGAATGCGTCGATGCCGTGATGCCGTCGGCACCGTGCAGCGTCTCGAGCCGCCACGCGTTGGTCATCTGCACCGCGTGCGAGACCGCGATGGAGAAGATCAGGAACGGCACCAGGATCGACATCGGGTCGAGCCCGAGCCCGAAGACCGGCAGCAATCCCAGCAGCCAGATCACGGGCACGATCGCGCAGATGAGCGCGAGCGCCGTGATCATCAGCGAGCCCGAGTACCAGTACAGCAGCAGCGCCGTGATGACGAACGCGATGCCGAAGAACATGAGTACCCCGGCCGCACCCTTGGCGATGTCGCCTACCGCCTTGGCGAAGCCGATGATATGGACGCCGATATTCTCGTTTTCGTACTTGGCTCGTATCTGCTCGAGTTGGGCGGCGACCGCCTGCAAGTCGAGGCGTTCACCCGTTTCCGGATCGTTCTCCATCAGGGTCGCCACGACCATCGCCGCGGTCTGGTCGTTCGAGACCAGGCGCCCGACCCAGTCGGACTTGAGCAGGTTTTCCTGCACCTTCGCCATCTGTTCGGGGGTGCCTGCGAAATCCGCGGACACCACGTTGCCGCCGCGGAAGCCATCCTCGACGACTTCGGTGAAGCGCACGTTCGAGGTAAAGAGCGACGCAACGGAGCTGCGCTCGATGCCGGGGATGTAGAAAACCTCCTCGGTTACCTTGCGCAGCGAGTCCATGAACTGCTTATCGTAGATGGAGCCTTTCTTGTTCTGCAGCGCGACCAGCACCTTGTTGGCGCCACCGAAGTCCGACTGGTACTCCAGGAAGGTCGCCATGTACGGGTGCTTCAGCGGGATCATCTTGGTGAATGCCGCCTGCACGCGCAGCTGGCTCGCCATCGCGCCCAGCAGGATGGTGATCAGGATGAACAGGATCAGCAGCGGTTTGCGGTAGTGGAAGATCCAGTAGGAAATCCTGCCGACCCAGTCCGCGGAAAATACCTGCCTTTCGATCGCGGTATCGTCGCCATTCACGCCGGGCTTCATGTCATTCGCCATGTGCATAGTCCTTGGGCGGTGCCCTTACCGGCTCTTGAGCCAGGTCGGGTCGAGCGCGGTGATGCCGCTTTCGCCCGCGAAGAGGATGCCCCCGCCCGATTTTTCCAGGAGCGCGGCGAAGCCCTTGCCGGGTTTGGCCGTGTGCAATACGAAGCTCAGTCCGCCGTCCGCGCTTTCGGCGATCAGGCCGGAATTCCCAACGAGCATCACACGCCCGTCGGCGAGTTGCTGGCCCGACATGAAGGACACGGTCGTGCCCGTTTCGACCTTCTGCCAGGTCGTGCCAAGGTCGAGCGAGCGGAAGACGTTGCCGCGCATGCCGAACGCGAGGACGCTGCCGTCTTTCACCGCGAGCGCGCCGAAGTACGAACCCTGGTATGGCGAGGTCAACGCCGTCCAGGTGACGCCACTGTCGTCAGAACGGGCGAGTGTGCCGGACTCCGCCACCAGCAGCAGCGACGTGCCGACGACGATGATCTGCGAGATGTGCCGGTCGAAGTCTTCGGACAGCACGGTTCCGCGCTGCCAGGTTTTCCCGGCGTCCTGGGAATCGAAATAGAGGCCGAACGCACCGTAGGCGATGAAGTGGTCGCCAGCGACGTGCGTGACGCCGAGCAGCGAATCCGGCCCGGCGTCATCTACAGTCAACTGCGACCACGTGGCGCCGCCGTCCTCGGTACGCACGAATGAGCCACCATGACCAACGGCGACGCCCACTTTGGCGTCCTTGAAAGCCACTCCCGTCAGGGTACGGGTAATCGGGGTCGAAACTCCCTTCCATGTCTGGCCGCCGTCGTCGGAAACGAGCGTGAAGCCGCGCTCACCGACTGCGGTGATTCGCTTGTCGACCTGCGCGATGTCGAGCAGCAGGATCCGGTCGCTGCGGACGTCGACGACGACGCTTTGCGCTGGCGCCGGCTTGGCGGGCTCCGACTGTTCCTCGCCGCGCGCAGGCGCCACAAGGCACAGGCTCGCGCCCAGCAAAGCGTAAGGAATTCCCGCCCGGTGTTTCATGCAACATTCCCCCGCGGCGGGATCCCCCTGCCGCAAACAGGCCAGCCCCGGCAGCACCGGAGCCGGCCTTCATCAGCTTATACGAGGCTTTGGCGCCCGCTGGACTTCCTGCTTACTTGGTACCCAGGCGCCGCAGCGCGTCGGGCTGGAAATCGGCCCACTTGCCCTTCTGGTTCCAGTCCCACGGCGCCTTGATTTCGTTGTCGAGGCCCGAGGCGTAGTAGGCACCGCTGTTCAAGTCGTGCCAGACGTTGGCGCGGAAATAAGGAATCTTCACGTCGTAGAACTGGATCATCGGATGGACGCCGATGCGCCAGAGCTGCTTGCGTGTGTCATAGGCGTCCTCGTACACGACCGTCCATGAATCCTCGTCGAGGTAGAACACGCGCTTGCCGTAGATGTGCTTGCTGCCCGGCTTCAGGTTGGCCTCCACCTCCCAGACGCGATGCAACCCATAACGCATGAGGTCGGAGTTGATCGTGTTCTTGCGGATGATGTTTTCCTTGTACTTGAGGTTCTTGTCGGCAAGCTTGTAGGCGTTGTAAGGGATGTAGATCTCCTTCTTGCCAATCAGCTTCCAGTCGTAGCGGTCGGGCGCCCCGTTCCAGGCGTCGAACTGATCGGACGTGCGCATGCCCTCCGTGCCGTCCGTGAAGTTGTCGTACGCCAGGTCCGGGGCCCGGCGCACCCGGCGCTGTCCGGCGTTGTAGATCCAGGCCGAGCGCGACTGCTTCACCTGGTCGATCGGCTCGTGCACCAGGAACACCGTACCCTCGAGCGTCGCGGGTGTAGTGAAGGCCGACTGGAATGCCAGCAACAGGTTGTCCTGCGGCTGGTCCAGGCTGGTGTTGAAGATGCGGTACTCGTGGGCGCCGATCTTGTAGAAGTCACCATTGGCCCGCACCGGGAAGCTGTTGTAGTCGCGAGCGACTCCGGCTCCGAGGAAACGCTGCTGGTGATTGTAAATGGCCTCGATGCCGCTCTTCGGGATCGGGAACGGCACGTCCGCGCGGCCGCCGGTGATGCCAAACCCGACGAGCTCCAGCTTCGGGGCGTTCTCCCGGACGTTGGCATACACCGAGTCCGGATAGCATGCCGTCCGGCGCGTTTCGTAGACCGGCATCTTGAAGTTGTCGTACTTCGCCAGCAGCGCAAGCGTGCCAGGCGTCAGCTTGTCCTTGTACTGCGCCGCGTTGGCCTTGGTGATCGTACGAACTTCACCTTGTCGTTCGGGAACGGGTCGATGTAACCCTTGGCCGGCGTCCAGCCCGCGGGCGGCGCACACAGGCCCCCGGTCCAGGCCGGAATGGTCCCGTCCTTGTTGCCCGCCTTCTCAGCTCCCATTGGTGTGAGGTCGGCGCCGAGGCGCGCCGCTTCGGCAGCCGTGAGCCTCGCATACGCCGGCAGCGCCGTGCCCAGCAGACCGACTGCCGCGATCGCGGTGGCAAGGATCCTGTTGTAAGTCTTCATCTGGTTCGTCTCCTGGATCCGGTTAGAAGGTCACGCTGACGGCGGCCGAGTAGTAGTCGCGATCGAACAGCGGGTCGAAGTTGTCGTTGTCATAGCTGACGTAGTTGACGTCCAGCACGTACTTCTTGTTGTAGTTGAACTTCACGCCGAGACCGAGCGTCATGCGGTCCTCGATGAAGGTCGGGTCCATCGAGACGCCTTCCACATCGTGCGCCCAGAAAACGCTCGGGGTGACGGTCACGCCGCTGTCCATGACATTGTTGTAGTCCATCGAGACGCGCAGGCGATAGCCCCAGGCCACGTCCGTCACGTAGCCGTCGTTGCGGCAGCCGTTCGGTTGCGGGTTGTAGAGTGCATTCGCCGCCGGTACTGGCAGTCCGGAAAAGGTCGGCGAGCACATGTCGCCGTTGGGCCCGAGCGCCGTGCCGAGCCCGGGGCGACCCTCGGGGTTGTCCGCCGTGGCCGGCCCGTAGCCCTGGCCCGACCCCGTGCCGTACATGAAGCCGCGCCCGTAACGGACGCCGCCCTTGGTGTAGTCGGGCACGTCGTTCCACTGCGAACCGATCTCGCCCACGACGAGCATGCTCTCGGCGCCGAGGACGCTGCTGAAGGTCTTGACCGCGTTGACCTGGAACTGGGTCTTGTTGAAGCGGTCGTGACCGATCAGGTAGGTGCCCTCGCTCTGGGCCTGGACCTCGCGGGCAACTGACCGGTACGGCCCGATGCCGAGCACGCCAGCGCCGATCAGGTCGTTGCCGTTAACCATGACCGGGACGTCGACCTGGTAGCTCAGTTCGGCGGAGACGGACGTGCTCAGCAGGTTGGTCGCCGCGCTGATGCCGTAGATCTGGATGTCCTCGGGGTATTCCCAGAACCCCTTGCCGGATTCGAGATTGGTGGGCAAGCCCACGGAGGCGAGGAACGCTTCGGCTGCTGCTTCGACACCCGGCATCAGGCTGCGCAGTCGGCTGGAAGTCCAATAGTTGCCGTAGGCATCGGTACCGATCAGCCCCGCAGCCGTCAGTGCCGCCTGTTGCGCCGCGGGCAGGTCCTTCCAGTTGGTGCCGGTGATGCTCGCAGCTACGGGCAGGCGGCTGTGGATATTCATCGCGTACAGGCCGATTTCCGTGTCGATCTTTTCGACCGGGAAACGGAAGGCCAGGCCGAACTGGCCGGAGTCGCTCGGCTCTCGGCCCTGGATGGCCGGGACATAGGTGCCGGTGGCTCCTTGCTGGAAGGGTTGCGAGCCCAGCTGCGGGATGGTCGGTGACGCCGTGCCCGGCGCCAGGTTGCCAAGCTGGCCGCCGACGACCGTGATGCTGTTGCATGAGCCCGGGTCGGCTCCGATCAGCGTGCTGGTCGCACTGAAGTACGTGCCGCAAGCGTCCACCGACGTGTTGTTCCACTGCAGCTGGTAGAACGCCTCGATGGAGCCGAAGTCGAAACCCCAGTTCGCGTAGACGGCCCAGACCGGCAGCAGGATTTCCTTGAGTTCGGCGCCCGCACGGCGGGCGGCCGGGACGTCGATCGGATTGATCTGGTTGACGCCCTGGATGAAGATGCTCTCGCCCCAGTTGATCACCTGGTTGCCCAGGCGCAGCTGCAGGTCGGAGTCGCCGACGCCGAACGATCCATAAACGTAGGCATCAAGCAGCAGGGCATTCTCGAATTGCTGTTCGGCCTCGAAGCCGCGGTCGCTCAACTTGCCCTCGGGCCACAGGTTCTGTCCGGGCGGCGACATCGGCAGGCAGGCTGCGCCGGGCGGCGTCGCTGCGGTGCAGATCGTGTAACCGGGAATCGGGCCCAGCCTGGGGCGGACGCCGTTGTAATTGTTGGCCTGGCTGCCGACGAGCACGTTCTCCTGGTTCAAGGCCTGGTCGTACCAGTACTTGGCGCGCAGCAAGGCGCCGAAGCGGCCCTTCTTGTATTCAAGATCGGTGATGACCCTGAACGGCGTCGAGAACCGGTCGTTCTTGGCGTAGTTCAGGTTGCCGTCGCCCGCGGCGTGATTGCCCGCGAGGCCGTCATTGGGGCCTACAGCCGTGCCCGGGATCAGCGGGCTCGAGTATTTGCCGATGAGTGAACCGTCCGCTCGCGTAAAGAGTTGTTCGCTCGGGTCCTCGGCGCGCCAGCTGGCCCCCACCGAGACGGTGGTGTTCCAGTTCAGCTTGCCGCCGTTCTCGAACTCGAACTCGATCGCGGTGGCGCTGCTGGCATAGCACGCCAGCACCGTGCCGATCACTGCGGCCAGCTGTGCGCTGCGGCGATCCGGATTCATCGTTGCACTCGTCATTAGAAATCCCCCAGTTGCCTGTGAGCCCACTCAGTTGCAGATTCTCTCGGGATCCCCTGTCTGGTCCCGCACGTCTGGCCAAGGCTAGTCCTGACCTTCCACGGTCACAGTCGTGAGTATCCGAAATACCACTATCTAAAAACCCCGTTGCGCAAGGTTGCCAGTGCCTCAGTCGCATGACAACCCGAGTACGCGTTGCGTTTTTGCCATGCAAAAGTCAGGTGCCCCGCCGGCGACGTGTCGAAGGCGCTTTCCCGGCACCCCGCGAGCGCCTGCGGATGGCCTTCGGCGGCGCTGAATGGGAGATTGCCGCGGCATCCGGCGACGGCACTGTCGCCGCCGCCCGCTCGAGTTCCTCGAAGCTCGCACGCAGGCATTCCGCGAAAAAAGCCGGGTCCGGCAGCATGTCGCGGCAGGCGACTGCGCAGATCCAGAGCGTCCCGTGGTAGCTGAATCCGGTCACGTTCAGGCCGAGACCGTCGAATGCGATGCTGACCGGCGCGAAGCTCACGAGCCGGGCGCCGGCCATGAACAAGGGGACGTCTGGCCCGCGTACGTTCGAGACCACGATGCTCATCTGGGGCAGCACCAGTCGGCGCGTGGCGAGTTCGCTGGCGACGTCCGGTAGCACCTCGAACAGGCGGGCGGCCAGGTCGCGGCCGACGACTTCATTGAACGCCTTGGCCTTTGCTGCACCGCGGCGAATTTCCTGCAGGCGGTCGATCGGATCGTGCAATTCGGTGTGCAAAGGCATCACGGCCATGCCGACCTGGTTGCCAACGTCGGCGGTTTTGTCGGGTCCACGGAACGACATGGGAACCATGCAGGTCAGGGTGGAGTCCGGCAGCTCACCCTTGGACTCGAGGTATCGTCGCAGCGCACCGCCAACCGTAGTCATGAACAGGTCATTGATCGTCGCCTCGGGAATCGAGGCCCGAATGGTCTTGAAGGTGGTGAGCGGCAGGCCCACCACCTCGACGACTCGATGCGCGGAAACCTTGTCCGCGAAACGCGTCGCGGGCGGTTTGCGCAGCGCGTCCGCGAGCCGTGTCACCGCTGACGTCTCTTTCCCGCCGAGAAAAGAGGCCAGCCCACCAGGCACCGCCGCACCCGCGCTTGCCACACGCGCGGCTGTCTCGGCCGATAGCCGCGCGAAGCTGGGCACACGACTGACCCCTCGGGTCGCCGCGCGCAGGTATAACTCGGGTACCGTCGGCAGGCGGTCCCTGTAACGACGGGCCCTGGCTGCACGGCTCGCTGAAATCATCCGCCAGCGTCGAATGGATGGCGCGGATCAGCTCCGTGCCGGCCTCGCCGTCGACGGCGCAATGGTGAATCTTCAGGTAGAGCGCGAAGCTGCCCGACGGCAGTCCGGGAATATTGTCGAGGCCCTCGATGACGTAGGCCTCCCAGAGTGGCTTGCTGCGATCGAGCGGACGCGAATGGATGCGTGCGACCTGGATACAGAGCTGACGCCAGTCGCCAGGATGCGGCAGCGCGATGTGCCGCACGTGGAATTCGACGTCGATGTCCGGATCCTCGATCCAGTACGGACGGTCGAGTCCGAGGGGCACCGTGACCAGCCGGCGACGAAAGAGTGGCAGGGAGTCGAGCCGTGCCTCGAAGAAACGCAGCACGTCCTTGAAGCGGACCCGGCCTTCGGGCGCCGTGGACGGATCATAAATGCCCAGCCCGGCCACGTGCATGTACTGATTGCCACGCTCGAGGCGCAGGAAAAGGCTGTCCGTCCCGGACAATTGCCGCATTCTTTATAACTCCCCCGCCCCTGGCTGCAAGATACTGCGCCACCAACGTCCCGTCCACGTCGATTGCGTCAATGCGCCGCGCGTTTCGATCGGCCCGACGACTTTGATCGGCGAACTGGTGCAGTCGCCGTGCGCAGGAAGAACCTGATGCACTCGTCGGCAAGCCCATGGACATCGAGCGCCCCGCGCGGGTCGTACCAGCGCGCGATCCAGTTCAGCGCCCCGAAGAGCAGCAACGCGTCGATCCGTGTCGTGCCGGACCAGTCACCGACCACCCGCAACTGCGCAAGGGCCTTTTCCCAGACCGCTTCGTAGCGCTTCAGCAGCACGGACACCCGGCGCCGGGCCGCGGGCTCGAGCGAGCGCCACTCGTACAGCACGACGGGGATGAAATCCTGGCCAGCACCGAGCAGCGTATCGAGGTGCGTGCGCACGAGCTGGTCGAACTGCTGGCGTGGCGGCAGGCCCAGCGCGGCAATCGCTTCGATGCGCGCCAATGCGTCGACCAGGCCTTCCTGCATAACCGCTTCGAGGATGTCGTGCTTGGTGGCGAAGTGGTACACCCAGCTTCCAGACTGCATGCCGGTCGCCTGCGCGATGTCTCTCACCGACGTGCCGTCATACCCCTTCTCGCGAAACAGGCGCGCGGACGCGCGCAACAACTGCTGGCGACGACTGCTGTCGACGTCGGGCGCCCTGCGTTTGCGCAAGACCCTGGGCTGCCGCGCAGCGCTCACAGGCCCAGCTGGCGCGCGGCCAGGTCCTTCATGATTTCTTCCGCGCCACCGCCGATCATGTTGACCTTCACTTCGCGATAGATGCGCTCGGACTTGGTCGCCACGCATGTACCCCATGCCGCCGAGCGTCTGCACTGCCGCGTCCGCGCAGAACTGCATCGTGCGCGTCGCCGTGTTCTTCGCCATGCAGACGGACGCTACGACACCCGGATCCGTACTGCCTTCGTGGTCGAGCCGCCAGGCCACGTCCTCGAGCAGCGCCCGCGTCGATTCGATCTGCGCAAACATGTCGACGAAGCGGTGCCGGACGACCTGGTGATCGACCAGGCGCTGACCAAACGTACGCCGTTGCCGCGCCCACTCGAGCGCCTCGCCGCAGCACGCCCAGGCGAATCCCAGCGACAGGGCGGCCATCGAGAATCGCTCGGCCGTGAAATTGTGCGTGATCGCGCGAAAGCCTTCGCCCTCGGCGCCGAGCAGGTTGGCTGCCGGCACGCGGAGATCGTCGAACCGCAGGTGCGCCGTATCGGACGCCCACCAGCCCATCTTCTGCAGCGGAGTCCGCGTGAAGCCGGGAGCATTGCGCTCGATCACCAGCAGTGAGATCCCACGCGCACCTTTCGCCTCGGGATCGGTGCGCACCGCGACCGTGTAGACGTCGGCACGCATGCCGGAGGTGATGAACGTCTTCTCGCCGTTCACGACGTAGGACTCGCCTTCGCGCCGTGCCGTCGTCTGCAGTGCAGCCACGTCGGAACCGCCGGACGGCTCGGTGATCGCCAGTGCCGCGATCCATTCGCCCGACAGAATGCGCGGCAGCGTGCGGCGCTGCAGGTCCGGCGAACCGAGCGCAGCAATCGGCGGCGCGGCGATCGAATGCGACATCAGCGAGGCGAGAACCCCGCCGGCACCGCACTGGGCCAGTTCGATGCAGGAGACCAGGGTGTGCAGGAAGTCGGCGTCGGGCACTCCGCCGAATTCCTCTGGCAGCCTTAACCCGAACAGGCCGGCCGCGGCGGCGCGCAGGTAGAGCTCGCGCGGAAACCCACCCGCCTCGTCCCAGCCCGCCACGTGTGGCTCGAGTTCTCGCACCACGAAGCGACGGACCGTCTCCCGAAACGCCAGGTGTTCCGGTGTCATGCGGGCAGGGTTCAGCCGGAGGGGTTCCATGTCGCGATCCTAGAGCCGCCCCTTTATTCAAGCAAGCGCTTGCTTTACGATCGGCAGGTCGAGTCGCCAAGGTGTGAGGCATGCCGGTCTTCAAATCGTCCCTGGACATGACGGGTGCCGCTTGCGCGGAGAACCGCGCCCACATGCTGGCGCTGATCGCGCGCCACGACGAACTGCGCGACCGCTCGGCGGCAGCGTCGGGCCGCGCGGGGCCACGGTTCGCCAAGCGCGGCCAGCTGTTGCCGCGCGAGCGACTGGGGCTGCTGCTGGATGCGGGCGCGCCCTACCTCGAACTCTCGGCGTGCGCGGGTTACCTGCTGGACAACCCGGACCCCGACAAGTCGACGCCGGGCGGCGGCTTGCTGGCAGGCATTGGCCAGGTCAGCGGCGCTCGCTGCGTGATCGTCGTCGACGATTCCGGCATCGAGGCCGGCGCATTGCAGCCGATGGGGCTCGAAAAATTCCAGCGCGTCCAGCAACTTTCACTCGAGAACGGACTGCCGTTCGTGCACCTGGTCGAGTCTGCCGGCGCCAACCTGTTGCGCTATCGAGTCGAGGATTTCATTTTCGGTGGCTCGCACTACGCGCGCCTTGCGCGCATGTCGGCCGCAGGCATTCCTGTGCTGACGATCGTGCATGGCAGCGCCACCGCGGGCGGAGCCTACATGCCCGGAATGTCGGACTTCGTCGTGATGGTGCGCGACCGTGCGCGCGCCTTCCTCGCCGGTCCACCGCTGCTCAAGGCCGCGACCGGCGAGATCGCAACGGAAGAAGAACTCGGCGGCGCGCTGATGCATGCCACTGTCTCGGGCCTTGCCGAATACCTCGCCGAGGACGACGCCGATGCGATCCGCGCGATGCGTGAACACCTGCGACGCCTGGCGTGGCATCGCCATGAATCGAGCCTGCCGGAGGCGACCGAGCCGCGTTTTGCAGCCGACGAGCTGCTGAGCATCATGCCAGTCGATGGCCGCAAACCCGTCGACATGCGCGAAATCATTGCCCGGCTCTGCGACGACTCGGACTTCATGGAGTTCCAGCCCACCTACGGCCCCGCCACCGTCTGCGTGCACACGTCGATCGGCGGGTTTCCGGTGGGCATCCTCAGCAACAACGGCCCGCTCGATCCCGCGGGCTCAGCCAAGGCAACGCACTTCATCCAGCAGTGCTGCCAGTCCGGGCTGCCGCTCATCTACCTGCAGAACACGACCGGGTACATCGTCGGCAGGGAGTCCGAGCGCGCGGGGATGATCAAACATGGCTCGAAGATGATCCAGGCCGTCGCGAACGCGACCGTGCCGCAGGTGACGATTCAGTGCGGTGCCTCTTATGGCGCTGGCAACTACGGCATGTGCGGTCGCGGCTTCGCCCCGCGTTTCCTGTTCTCGTGGCCGAACGCGCGCACCGCCGTCATGGGCGCCGAGCAGGCAGCAGGGACGATGGCGATTGTGATGGAGGCATCGGCTCGCGACCGCGGACTGGAGCCTGACCGCGCACAGATCGACGGCATGCGGGCGAAGATCGTCGAGACTTTCGACCGCCAGACGTCGTCGTTCTATACCTCCGGCCGGCTGCTCGACGACGGCATCATCGACCCGCGCGACACGCGCGGCGTGCTGACGCAGGTCCTGCAGCTCTTCCGACGCGCGGATGGACTGAAACTGCGTCCGCTCACCTTCGGCGTCGCCCGCCCCTGATTCCGAGGTTCTCATGCTGTTTACCCACGAACACGCAGAGCTGCGCCGCACCGTCGAGCGGTTCTGCCGCGAAGAAATCAATCCGCACGTCGATGCCTGGGAGGATGCCGGCGCGTTCCCCGCGCACGAGGTTTTTCGCAAGCTCGGGCAGCTCGGATTGCTGGGACTCACCAAACCCGAGTCTGCCGGTGGCGCGGCGCTCGACTACAGCTACGCCGTCGTGCTGGCCGAAGCGCTGGGCGCCTGCACGTGTGGTGGCGTGCCCCTCGCGATCGGCGTGCAGACAGACATGGCGACGCCCGCGCTGGCGCGGATCGGCAGTCCCGAGCTGCAGCGCGAGTTCCTGGTGCCCGCGGTCGCGGGCGAAATGGTGGCATGCATCGGCGTTTCCGAGCCCGGTGCCGGCTCCGACGTCGCCGCGATCCGCACGACGGCCCGCAAGGACGGCGGCGATTACGTCATCAACGGCGGCAAGCTCTGGATCACCAACGGCGCGCAGGCCGACTGGATGTGCTGCCTCGCGAACACGTCGGAGGGGAGCCCGCACCGCAACAAGTCGCTGATCGTCGTGCCGATGAAGACCCCCGGCATCACCGTGGCGCGCAGGATTCGCAAGCTCGGCATGCACTCCTCCGACACCGCGCAGATTCACTTCGACGACGTGCGCGTGCCGCAGCGCTACCGCATCGGCGATGAGGGCATGGGTTTCACTTACCAGATGCAGCAATTCCAGGAGGAACGGTTGTGGGGCGCCGCCAATGCACTGGGCGGGCTCGATCACGCGATCGCCGACACCATCGAGTACACCCGCAGCCGCCAGATCTTCGGGCGCAGCGTCCTCGACAACCAGGTCGTGCATTACACGCTTGCCGAGCTGCAGACCGAGGTCGAGGCATTGCGCGCGCTCGTGTACCGCGCGACGGAACTCTTCGTCGCCGGGCAGGACGTCACACAACTCGCGTCGATGGCCAAGCTCAAGGCTGGCCGGCTGTCCCGCGAGGTCGCGGACAAGTGCCTGCAGTTCTGGGGCGGCATGGGATACACATGGGAGAACCGCGTGTCGCGCCTGCTGCGCGACGGAAGACTGGGCTCCATCGGCGGCGGCGCCGACGAGGTGATGCTCTCGATCATCTGCAAGCTCACCGGCACGTTGTCGAGGCCGGGCGCATGAGCATGGCAGGTGACGCACTGGTGCAGGTCGAGCGCCGCGGTGCGTTCTGGTTCGCGCGACTCAACCGGCCAGACAAGCGCAACGCGCTGTCCGCAGCGTTGATGGGTGAAGTGCTCGCGCTGTGCGATCGCGTCGAAGCGGATGCCGACGCACGCGCGCTGGTGCTATGGGGCGCCGGAGGCAGCTTTTGCGCAGGCGCCGACTTCGGTGTTTTCCTGGAGCTGATGGCGGCGCCGGCGCCTGCTGGCCCCGATCCGATCATTGCGCACAACCGAACGTTTGGCGCGATGCTCGAACGCCTCGTGGCGCTGCCGGTCCCCACGCTCGGAGTCATTCGTGGCGCGGCGATGGGGGGTGGCGTCGGTCTAGCGTCCGTGCTCGATCGCGTCATTGCGACGGAAGACGTCGTGTACGCCATGCCCGAGGTCACGCTCGGAGTCGCTCCCGCACAGATCGCACCCTTCGTCGCGCGGCGCATCGGTGCGACACGAGCTCGCTGGCGCATGCTGGCGGCGGCACGACTCGATGCATACGCCGCACTCGCCGACGGGTTCGTCGACGTCGTGGTGCCCCTGGACGACTTGAAAAAGACCGTCGCGACCGAACTGGGCTTGCTTGCCCTGACCGAACCCGCTGCGCTGCGCGCGACGAAACGACTCGCCCTGCGCAACCTCGAAGCACCCCTGACGGATGCCCTCGATGCGGCTGCCCGGGATTTTGCCGAGCTGCTGCGCGCTGGCGCGGCGCACGAAGGCATCGCCGCCAGTCGCGAGCGCCGCCGCCCCGCGTGGCATACCGAAGTGCCCGCCTTGCCGGAGTTCGACTGATGCCCGTGCATCGCCTGCTCATCGCCAACCGCGGCGAGATCGTCACGCGCATTGCCCGCACTGCGCGGCAGATGGGAATTGCGACCGTCGCCGTCTTCTCCGACGCCGACCGGGACAGCGTGCACGTTGCTGCTTGCGACGACGCCGTGGCGCTCGGTGGCCTCGCAGCGGCGGACAGCTACCTGCGGATCGACAAGCTACTCGCAGCGGCACGCTCGTCGGGCGCGGACGCGATTCATCCGGGTTACGGCTTTCTCTCCGAGAATGCAGCGTTTGCCAGCGCAGTGACCGCCGCCGGTCTCGTCTTCGTCGGTCCGCCCGCCGCGGCGATCGATGCAATGGGCGATAAGGCTCGTGCGCGGCAGCGCATGGCCGCCGCCGGCATCGCTGTCGTACCCGGCTACGACGGCGACGATCAGGTTCCCGCCATCCTCCAGCATGAGGCGGACCGTATCGGCTACCCGGTGATGGTAAAGGCCGCTGCTGGCGGCGGCGGTCGCGGCATGCGCCTGGTGCAGAGCGCGCCGGATCTGCCGGACGCCCTCTGCTCGGCAGCGGCGGAAGCGGCCAAGTCTTTCGGCGACGGCCGGCTGATCCTCGAACGTGCCGTGGTCGAACCGCGTCACGTGGAGATCCAGGTGTTTGCGGATTCCCACGGCAATGTCGTGCACCTCGGCGAACGCGACTGCTCCGTGCAGCGCAGGCACCAGAAGGTCATCGAGGAATCCCCCTCGCCGGCCGTGAACGCCGAACTGCGCGTGCGCATGGGAGCCGCCGCCGTGGCCGTCGCGCGCGAGATCGGCTACGTCGGCGCCGGCACCGTCGAGTTCCTGCTCGACCGTGCGGGCCACTTCTACTTCATGGAAATGAATACGCGCCTCCAGGTCGAGCACCCGGTGACCGAATGCGTCACGGGTCTCGACCTGGTCGAATGGCAACTGCGCGTGGCGCGTGGCGAGCCGCTGCCCATGCGGCAGGATGAAATTCAGTTCCACGGCCACGCCATCGAAGTGCGGCTGTGTGCCGAGTCACCGGCCGATGACTTCCTGCCCGGCAGCGGCACGATCGTGGACTGGTCACCCCCAACGGGCGTCCGCTGCGATCACGCGTTGCGTGCCGGCGCCGATGTCCCGGCCTGGTACGATTCGATGGTCGCCAAGCTGATCGCGCATGCGCCGACACGCGAGCAGTGTATCGATCAGCTCGCTGCGGCAGTGGATCGAACCGTGCTGCTCGGACTGCAGAGCAATCGTGCGTTTCTCGGCCGCCTGCTGCGGCATGAGAGCTTTGGCGCAGGGCTCGACGTATCAACAGCATTTATCGCAAGGCAGTTTGGTGCAGTCGAAACCCGCCAGCCCCAACCCGACGCGAAACTCTGGGCATTGGCCGCCTGGATTTCCGTTGCCGGCGCGCCGGAAGCCGAATGCACGCCGTCAGCGTGGCGCAACTGGAGCACCAGTCGACCTCTGCCACAGCCGTGGCGACTGCGCTGGCACGCACCGCCGACATTGACGGGCGCAACTGCCGAGATGCGCGGACGACTGTACCTGACGCCCTGCAGCGCGCAGGTGGAACACGCCGCGAGGCCAGGTCCAGCTGCAGGCAGTGCCGGTCACGACCGGAGTGCAGGCGAAGGCCATCATCGACGGCGAGCACTGTCGACTATCGATACGCGTGGTCGGGCGCGACGCTCTGGCTGCACACTCCGCAGGGCGATTACGCCTTCGATTGCCGGCGGCGCGAACCCGCGCGTTCGAGCGAGGCGGATGGCGCGGCCGCGATGGAAGTTCGCGCGGCCATCAACGGCCGGGTGGTCGACGTTGCCGCAGCGGTCGGCTGTCACCGTCGCCAAAGGCGATCGACTCGTCGTGCTCGAGGCGATGAAAATGGAACATGAGATTCGCGCTGCACGTGCCGGACGAATTGCGGACATCGCCGTCAAGCCGGGCGACCAGGTCGTCCCCGGCCAGGTGCTCGTCCGCTACGAAGGAGAGACTGCATGACCGCCAAAGTCGTCGTGACCTGCGCCCTGACGGGCGTGCTCACGGATCCCGCGCAGCACAACGTGCCGGTGACGCCGGAAGAAATGGCGCGCGAGGCACGCGCGGCATACGACGCCGGCGCCAGCGTCGTGCACGTTCACTTCCGGCAGCAGGCCGCGGGCAAGGGCCACCTGCCCTGCTGGGATCCGGCTGTCGCCGTCGAGATCGCCCAGGCGATCCGCGAAGCCTGTCCCGGCATCGTCTTCAACCAGTCCACCGGTGTCGTGGGTCCGGACATCTCGGGTCCGGTCGCCTGCATCCGCGCCGTGAAGCCGGAGATTGCAGCCGCCAATGCGGGTTCGCTGAACTACCTGAAGGTGCGCAGCGACGGTCGCTGGGCCTGGCCGCCGATGCTCTTCGACAACCCGGTGGAGAAAGTCGCGGCCTTCCTGCAGGTGATGCAGGAGACCGAGGCGTTGCCCGAATTCGAATGCTTCGATGTCGGCATCGTGCGCAGCGTCGACATGTTCCTGCGCTCCGGACTGTATCGCGGCCACCCGGATCTCAACTTCGTCATGGGCGTCGAATCCGGCATGCCCGCCGATCCGGCGCTGCTGCCGATCCTGGTCGGACTGCTGCCCGCCGGCGCTACGTGGCAGGTGACCGCCATCGGCCGCGAGAACGTCTGGCCGCTGCATCGTCGCACGGCGGAGCTCGGCGGCAACCTGCGCACCGGGCTCGAGGACACGTTCTACCTTCCGGACGGGCGCAAGGCGCGCAGCAATGGCGAACTGATCGACGCCATCGTCGGCCTGGCGCACGCAGCAGGACGCGAGTGCGCGACGCCAGCGGAAGCGCGCAAGATGCTGCACCTGGGTGCCTGATCACGACGGGCGTCGACTGAGGGGAGGTTCGATGCGCAAAGGTCTGTTGATTGCCGGCGCCGCCATTGCGGCAGCGATCGTCTACCTGCTCGCGTGGCCTGTTGCCGTCGAACCCGTGCCCTGGAATGCGCCGGAGTCGGCAGGCTATGTCGGCGCTCACGCGCGCAACCAACGCCTGGCGCGTGTGCAGATCGTGCAGGTGACACCCGAAGTCGGGCCCGAGCACATCGCATTTGGTCCGGACGGCAAGCTGTACACGGCCGTGCTGTCGGGTGCCGTGTTGCGGATGAATGCCGATGGCAGCTCGATCGAGACCGTGGCCAATACGGGTGGCCGGCCGCTCGGGCTCGACTTCGATGCGAATGGCCGACTGATCATCGCAGACGCGCTGCGCGGCCTCCTTGCCCTGGAGACCGACGGTAGCATTCGTGTGCTGACCAACAGCGTGGGTGGCGATCCCATTCGCTATGCCGATGCCGTCATGGTCGCTGCGGACGGGCGCATGGTGTTCACCGATGCCTCCCAGCGCATGTCGCCGCAGGAATACGGCACCTTCGACGCAGCACTTTTCGACATCATCGAGCAATCGTGCACCGGACGCGTACTCGAGTTCGACCCTGCGACGGGCTCGACCCGCATCGTCGCCACCGGCCTGTGCTTTCCGAACGGCGTCGCACTGACCGCCGACGAGCAATCACTGATCATTGCGGAGACCGGCACTTACCGTGTGCTGAAAATCGATCGCGGCTCGAACGCGCTCGATGCCGGCAAGGCCGTGCAAGATCGTGCCGCGGGTGTCACCGTCCTGCTCGACAACCTCCCCGGCTTCCCGGACAACGTCACACGCGGTGCTGACGGGCGCTTCTGGACGGGTTTCACCAAGCCGCGCAGCGATGCGATCGACGGCATGTCGCGCAAACCGTGGCTGCGCGCCCTTACGCTGCGACTGCCGAAGTCGCTCTGGCCCGTGCCAGCCGCGTACGGCCACGTCATTGCCTTCGACGAACAGGGCCACGTCCTGTACGACCTGCAGGATCCGTCGGGGAAACTCCCCGAGACGAGCGGCGCGACCGAGCGCGACGGCGTGCTCTACGTGCAAAGCCTGCATGCCGACGCCTTCGGCGTGCTGCCGCTCAAGGACGTGGCAGTGATGCCCCGATCTCCCTGACGGCATTTACCAGCACGGGCAGGTCGGCGCTCGTCGTCCGGTAATTGACGATCGCAGCGCGCAGGCAGTAACGGCCGTGCAGCGTCGTATAGGACGGCGCCGCAATCCCGCTCTCGTGCAGCCGAATCAGCAGTTCCTCGTTCAGGGCATTGAGCTGCTCGTCGCCAAGACCGCCCGGGTTGTAGCGGAAACAGACGATGTTGGTCGCGACGGGTGCCAGCAGTTCGAGGTTGGGCTCCGCCTGCACCAGTGCGGCAAGTTCGTGCGCATGCGCGATGTTGCGGTCGATCAGGCGGCCGAAGCGATCGAGCCCGTGCTCCTTGATCGACAGCCACACCTTGAGCGCGCGAAAGCCGCGCGACAGCTGCAGGCCGTATTCGCTGAACCACAGCGCGCCGCTCGCCAGTCCGCGCTCGGTGCGTTCCAGGTATTCGGGTGTCAGGGCAAACGCTTCGCGATGCGCCTTGCGATCGCGCACCAGCACGCACGCCGCTTCGAACGGCACGTGCAACCACTTGTGCAGGTCGAGCGTGACGGAGTCCGCTCGTTCCATGCCGCGCACCAGGTGGCGGTGCCCTGGCGCCAGCGCGAGCAGCGCGCCAATCGCGCCATCGACGTGGAACCATAGATGCTCGCGTGCGCAGAGCGTGGCGAGTGCATCGAGGTCGTCCGTTGCCCCGGTGTTGATGGTCGCCGCGTTGCCGATGACGCAGAAGGGCTGCCGTCCCGCTTCGCGGTCTTCCGCCACCATCCCCGCCAGCGCATCGACGTCGATCTCGAAGTTCGCGTTGACGGGCACTTTGCGCAGCGAATTCGCACCGAGCCCCAGCGACTCGATCGCCTTCTGCACGCAGCTGTGCACCTCGACCGAGGCATATGTAATGAGTGCGCGCGGAATGGCCGCGACACCCTCGGCTCGCACGTCGACACCCGCGCGGGAATTACGCGCGACGGCAAGGCCGACGAAGTTCGCCATGGACCCGCCGCTCACGAGCAGTCCGCTCGATTCCGCGGGGAAGCCCGCGATCTCCTTGCACCAGTCGACCACCTGCGCCTCGACGTGGTTCGGCGCGTGGTTGCCTCCCCCCATGTTGGGGTTGAGCACGGCCGCCAGGAAATCGCCTACGGCCGCGAAGGGCGTGCCGTTACCCATGAACCAGGACCAGAAACGCGGATGCGTGTTGCCCATCGCATAGGGCATCACCAGTTCCTTGAATTCGCCGTAGGCGGCTTCGGCGCCCTGCGGCAGTCTCGGTGCAGGCTGGTGTAACCGCGCGACGATTGTCTCGGGCACCGGCTGCCACACGGGACGGTCACGGGCACCCTGCAGGTAGTCGAAACCATCGTCGATCGCCTGATGTGCCAGGCGGCGCAATGCCTCCCAGTCGGCCGGGTCGAGGGATTCTTCCGCTGGGGGATTGTTCATCGGCTGGGCTCGGCATTGGCGGAGCGGCGGATCCGCCCGGGCGCAGCCTACTACGACCCGTCGCCCGCGCCAGTCGGGGGGCGTCAGGTCAGAGTGACGCCACCATGGTGCAGGGCGTGAGCGAGGATCAGGAAGGCAGCGGCAGCAGCGGCGGCCAGCCAGAACGCCAGGACCCAGGGGTATTTGTCTGTGAGTCTTTCCATATGACCTCCTGCAAGGATCGCGGGGTCGGAGCCGGTGCTGCCCCGCTGGAGGGGGGAGGGGTCGAGCGAGGCGGTGGGCCGACTCACGACCGGGCGATCGGGGGATAGATTAGCGCAAATCGTGCTGCGACGCAGCAAGATTATATAACCATGTATTTAAAGAAGTTTTTATAGAAAAGGCCCCGCCGGAACCGCCGTGGACGGACGATTCCGGCAGGGCTGCGCCATGACTCAGAGATAACTTTGCATACCTGCCACCGCCTCGACCAGGATGGTCACGACGAAGGCGACGGACACGACCAGGCTGGAGCCGATGGCGACCTGGAAGAACGAAACCTGGGACTGCTTGCGGTTGAACATGATGAGCCTCCTGCTTCTGTGGGACACAAGGTACGCCCGGACTTTGTGGCGATAAATCCAAATAAACGTTGCACTCTATTTCGTTTTTCAGAACAATTGAATCATGGACCAACTGCTCGCAATGAAGGTCTTTGCCCGCGTCGCTGAACGAGGCTCGTTCGGCCAGGCCGCCGACGAGCTGGAGATTTCACGACCCGCAGCCAGCTCACATGTCGCGGCGCTCGAAAAGCACCTCGGCGCACGCCTGCTCAACCGGACGACGCGCCGGGTATCGCTCACGGCCGAAGGCACCGAATTCCTGCGCCGCACGCGCCGCATCCTCGAAGAACTGCGCGATGCGGAAGAGACGTTGCGCGACACGCGCTCGAAGCCGCAGGGAAAATTGCGGGTGGACGTACCCGTCGCGTTCGGGCGCTACCTGCTGCTTCCTGCCCTGCCCGAATTCACCCGGCGCTACCCGCTGATAGAACTGGACCTGCGGCTCAACGATCGCATCGTCGATCTCGTGGCTGAACGCGTGGACGTGGCGCTGCGCGTCGGGCCGATCCGGCAGGCCGGCCTCGCCGCGCGGCGCGTGTCGCAGGTGAACATCGTCACGTGCGCAGCACCTGCGTACCTGCAGGACCACGGCGAACCGAAGACACCGGACGAGTTGCGTGAGCACAAGCTCGTGGGCCTCACCTCGCCTTCAGGCGCGCCGCCGGAGTGGACGTTTCCTCCGCCATACACGCCAAAGCGACTGGGGCTGAAATTCTCGATGCTGTTCAACTCGGCCGAGGCGCCGATCATCGCGGCAACCGCGGGTCTCGGCATCACGCACACGGGCGACCTGCTCGTGGCCGAGTACGTCGGGCGCGGCGAACTGAAGCTGATCCTCGAGGACTTCGTGTTGCCCGGCCCGCCCATCTCCCTCGTCTACCCGTCTGCAGGACACCAGTTGGCCAAGGTGCGCGTGTTCTCCGATTTCGCCGCGGACCTGCTGCTGCGCTGGAACGTGGAAGTCCGCCGCTGGATCAAGCAGCCACCGCGGCTGCCGGCCCCCGTGTCAGCTAGACTCGCGCAGGACCCAAGGGAGCCCACATGACCTACCTGGTTGCCGGCCTGCTGCTGTTCTTCGGTGTGCACTCGATCGCGATCGTCGCGCCCGCGTGGCGGGACGGCATGGCCGCGAAGCTCGGCGATGCGTCGTGGAAGGCGATCTACTCCCTGGTCGCGGTCATTGGCTTCGTGATGCTCGTGCACGGGTATGGCCTCGCGCGTGCGGAACCGACCGTGCTCTATACACCGCCGGCGTGGCTGCGCCACCTTGCCGCGTTGCTCATGCTGCCGGTGTTTCCGCTGTTGCTGTCGACGTACCTGCCTGGCTCCATCAAGGCCGCCGTGAAGCATCCGATGCTGACGGCGACCAAGGCCTGGGCGCTGGCGCACCTGCTCGTCAACGGCAATCTTGCCGACGTGCTGCTGTTCGGCGGTTTCCTCGCGTGGGCCGTGGCGGACCGCATCGCGGCCGGCAAGCGCACGGTGCAGCGCAAGCCCATGGTCACGGGAGCGCCGTCGCGAATGAACGACGTGCTCGCGATCGTCGGCGGTCTCGTGCTGTATGTCGTGTTCATCGTCTGGGCGCACCAGCGCTTCATCGGCGTGCCGCCGATGCTGCCGCACTGACCGGCACGCGCGTCGGAGCTCCTCACCATGCGACTCTCGTCCATGTCACTGTTCGTGCTGGCACTGCTTGCGGTCGGCACGGCTCACGCGGCTCCGTCCGCCGTGGAAAAACGGATCGCGGCCGCCGTCGATCGCCGCACGGACGCAGCGCTGGAGTTGCTGGCCGAGACGGTGAACGTGCCCAGCGCCACCGAAAACCTCGCCGGCGTGCGCGCGGTGGGTGAGATCTACGCTCGCGAATTTCGCGAGCTCGGCTTCGAGACACGCTGGGTCGACGTACCCGCGGAGATGAAGCGTGCGGGCCACCTGGTCGCGACCCACCGCGGCAAGCGTGGCGGCCAACGTCTGCTGTTGATCGGTCACCTCGACACGGTCCTGCAGGGTGAGCCGTACCGGCGCGACGGCAGCCGGGCCTACGGCACGGGATCGTCCGACATGAAGGGCGGCAACCTGGTCGCGCTCGAAGCTTTGCGTGCACTGCAGGCCACGGGCGAACTCCGCGACCTGAACGTCACGGTCGTTTTCACGGGTGACGAAGAAGACCCGGGCTCGCCGCAGCTCGTGACCCGCAAATCGCTGCTGGCAGCGGCCGCGGATTCCGACATCGCCCTGGCCTTCGAGGGATCGGCGCCCGGCAAGGGCGTCATCGGCCGCCGTGGCATCGGCTCGTGGCGGCTGCATGTGACCGGCGTGCAGGGTCACTCGTCCGGAGTATTCGGCGACGTACGGGGATACGGCGCAGTTTTCGAGGCCGCTCGCATCCTCGACCAGTTCCGCACCGAATTGCGCGAGCCCAACCTGACGTACAACCCCTCGGTGATCGTGGGCGGCACCAACGTGAGCTATGACACCGCGACCAAGAGCGGCACTGCGCTCGGCAAGACCAACGTGATCCCGCGCGAAGTCCGCGTCGAAGGCGACCTCCGCTACCTCGGCGCCGCCCAGTTCGAATCCGCACGCGCGAGGATGCAGGCGATCGTCGCTGCAAATCTGCCGCAGACGTCGGCGGAAATCGTCGTCGAGAACGAATATCCCTCGATGGCGCCGAATCCCGGCAGCGAACGTATCCTCGGCGTCCTCGACTCGGTGAGCCGCGACCTCGGCGCAGGACCCGTCGTCGCACAGCCGCCGATCGAGCGCGGAGCGGGTGACATCGCCTTCGTGTGCGGCGATGGCCGCCTCGCCTGCCTCGATGGTCTCGGCGCGGACGGCGAGAACGACCATGCGCCAGGTGAGTATGTGCTGCTCGACTCGCTGCCGCTGCAAGTGAAACGCGCGGCGATATTGATGCATCGACTGGCTCGTTGATTCGATACCGCCCGGGCAAGGATGCCGGCCGCGGCGTGCTCCGCTAGACTTTACCGATGCTTAAATCCACCGTTCGTGCGCTGCAGGCGTTGCTCGACCGGCGCGTATTCTTGCGCTCGCCGTGCAGACTGGGCAGGGTCCGTACGCCGGGCTGCTGCCCTTCGTTCCTGTGGCCGACCGGTCGGCCGTGCTCGTGCACGCGTCGAAGCTCGCACGGCATACGCAGGGCCTTGCCGCCGGCGCGCACGCCGGCATCCTGATCCACGAGCAGGACGGGCCGGAGAAGGACCCGCTGCAGATCGAGCGCTTGATGTTCGACTGCACGGTGCAGCCGTTCGAGCGCAAGAGCCCGGAGTGGGAAGCAGGCCGCGAACTGTACCTGGCACGCTTCCCCGACGGTCGTGTCACCTTCGGCCTAGGCGACTTCACGCTCTATCGACTGCAGTTCGTGGCGGGCACGTACGTCGCGGGCTTTGGTCGCGCGATGGACATCGAACCACAGGACATCCGGCGCCTCGCCGAGCCAGCCTGAATCGCGTCAGGTGTGACCCTGCTCGTACTGCGAAGGCGTGCAGCGAGCGTGCGCGAGGTATTCACGCAAGTGACGCATCGCGCTCTTGTCGAGCGTGTTGCCGTGGTGCGGCCGGTGCAGGATGCCCTCGACGCCGTTCAGCTTCACGCGCAGGCGCGCGCCTGAGAGCGGCTCGATTTCGGCAGCGAGGTGATGCAACAGGGACTCGATCTCGCGCCAATGGATGTTGGCGCTGACCGGATCCTGGAAGATCGTGCGCAGCAGGTTCTCGTGCTTGTGGCTCATGGGCGCCTCCGCGCAGCGAGACCACTACCGTGGCGTGAGCATAGTCCAAACGCTTTGCGCCACGGTTGCGGTTCGCCGCAAGGTCATTTCGCCCGATGTGCGCGTTCAGCTCGCCACGGCCAGCTGGCCGCGCTGGTAATCGATCACGGCCTGCTGGATTTCCTCCGGCGTGTTCATCACGAACGGGCCGTACTGGACCACCGGTTCACCGATCGGCTTGCCGGAGAGCAGCAGCAGCCGCACGCCGTGCTCGCCCGCCCGGATCCGCACGGAGCCACCCGGCGTTAGCAGTCCGGCCGAACGGAACGGCAGCGGTTTCGCATCGTCGCCGACCACGGCGTCGCCTTCGTACACGTACAGGAACGTGTTGTGCGAAATCGGCGTCGGGATCGTGGCTTCGATGCCGTGCGGCAGGCGGAGGTCGTAGTACAGCGGCGCGGTGCTCAGTCCGCCGATCGGCCCCGCCGTCATTATCCCGCCTTGCTCGAATTCACCGGCGATGACGCGCAACTCGCCGCCACCCGCCAGCGCGACCGTCGGAATCTCGCGCGAGGGTATGTCGCGATAGGCCGCAGGCTTCATTTTCTCCCGCGCCGGCAGGTTGATCCACAGCTGGAACCCGCGCATGCGGCCAGCAGTCTGCTGCGGCATCTCCGAATGAATGATGCCGCGTGCCGCCGTCATCCATTGCACGTCGCCGGGACCGAGGTCGCCGCGATTGCCAAAGCTGTCCTCGTGCCGCATGTGCCCGTCGAGCATGTAGGTGACCGTCTCGAATCCGCGATGCGGATGCGAGGGGAAACCCGCGAGGTAATCGTCCGGGTCGTCGGAGAAGAACTCGTCGAGCATCAGGAACGGATCGAACCGCTGGTTCTGGCGACTGCCGAGGCTGCGGCGCAGCTTGACGCCAGCGCCATCCGACGCGGCCACGGACTCGATCACGGCCTGCAACTTGCGCGAAGTGGTCATGGTTGCTCCTGTTGTGAGGTCAGGCGTTCACGCCGCGCGTCGAGCGACCAGTCGCCCGCGCCGCGTGCAACGAGGAACAGGAACCCGCCGGCAACCGCCACGTTCTTGAGCAGCATGATCTGCTGCATCTGGTCGGCGCCACCGTGGAAGATGAAACCCGCGGCGAGCGTGAAACCCGAAAGTGCGGCGGCAACGAGCCGCGTCCGGTAGCCCACGATGATGGCGATCGCTCCGAAGAATTCCAGGGCAATGACCAGCGGCAGCAACGCTCCCGGCACACCCATCGACTGCATGTAGCCCTGCGTGCCGGCGTACCCCGAAATCTTGCCGATGCCGGCAATCAGGAACATCGCCGCGATCAGGACACGGCCCGCAAGGTCCGTCGTATTCTCCCAGGTCTTCATCGTTCTTTCCTCGCTTGTGAAATTGAAAGTGCTTGCTTGACACGGCGCTGCAGCAGCGCCCGTTCGTCCGGTGCGTCAGGCGGCCAGTTGCTCGATGCGCTTGCCGGCTTCGACGATCGCCGCAGCGCGGCTTTCCTCACCCATCGCCAGGCCCTCGGCGTAAATGAACTCGACGTCCGTGATGCCGATGAAGCCGAGGAACTGCCGTACGAAAGCGCTCTGCAGGTCGCTCGGCGTGTCCGCGTGCCGGCCGCCGCGCGTCGCGATAACGAAGGCACGCTTGCCGCGCAGCAGGCCTTCCGGACCGGTTGCCGTGTAGCGGAACGTCACGCCCGCACGCGCGACGTGATCGAAGTACGCCTTCAGCGTCGATGGGACGCCGAAGTTGTACATGGGCAGCCCGATGACGATGACGTCCGCCGCGTCCAGTTCGGCCACGAGCGCATCCGACTCGGCGGCGATGCCCGTCTGATCGTGGCTGCGCTGCTCCGGAGCGGTCGCCAGGGCGGCAAAGCGCTCGGCCGTCAGGTGCGGCAGGGGCTGGTTGGCGAGGTCGCGCACGACGACGCGCGCTGACACTGCGGCTGCCTCGGCGCCACGATCCGTCCGCACCAGGGTCTCGATGAACTGGCGGGCCAGTCGCGAAGACTGGGAATCGGCGCCGTGAAGGCTGGAGTTCAACTGCAGGTAGGTTTTCATGTTCGTTCAGGCCGTGTTCGGTGGTGAAGTTGATGGGCGCTAGTTTGCATCTATGAATTGAATTGAAAAGCCGGTATTTTCGATCGTATCTATCGATGGAATCGATTTATGCCACAGCCCCGCATCACGCTGGACCAATGGGCCGCCCTCGTCGCGGTGGTGGAACAGGGTGGTTACGGGCCGGCGTCCGAGCGCCTGCACCGCACCCAGTCGACCGTCACCTACACGATCAAGAAGCTCGAAGACCAGCTCGGGTTGAGGGTGTTCGAGCGGCAAGGACGGCGCGCCGCACTGACAGCGGCCGGCCAGGTGCTGTATCGCCGTGGCAAGTCCCTGCTCGACGACGCGGCCCGCCTCGAACGCTCGGCATCAGCGCTCGCGCAGGGCTGGGAGGCGGAAGTTCGGTTGGCAGTCGAAGCCATCTTTCCGACGTGGCTGCTGCTGCGCGCGCTCGCCGAGTTCGGTAACCAGCACCCTGGCATCCGTATCGAACTCGTCGAGGCCGTGCTCGGCGGCGTCGAGGAAGCGCTCACCGAAGGTCGCGTCGACTTCATCATCGGCACGCTCGTGCCTGGCGGCTTCATCGGCGATGCGCTGATGCAGGTGCGTTTCGTGTGCGCCGCCGCCCCCTCGCATCCGCTGCACCGACTCGGCCGCCCGGTGGAGATCGAAGACCTGCGCGCCCATCGCCACCTCGTCGTCCGCGACTCGGGCATGCGTCGCAGCCGCTCAGGCGGCTGGCTCAACGAGCAACGCTGGACCGTCTCGAACAAGGCAACGTCGATCCGCGCGGCGTGCATGGGCCTGGGTTTTGCCTGGTACGCCGAGGAGAACATTCGCGAAGAACTCGAGACCGGCTCGCTCAGGCGCTTGCCGCTGACCGAAGGTGCCGAGCGTTTTGCCACGCTGTATCTCGTGTTCGCAGACCGCGTCGCCGCCGGTCCCGGCACGCGACGTCTCGTTGAAATCATCCACGCACACGTGGCAGAGAACTGTCGCGGCGCAGGCGAGTCCGGTCACCCGTAGACTACTGCCATGCGCCTCCGCGATCCCCGCGTCATTCACCTGCTTGCCCTCTATGCGTTGCCCATCGTCGTGGCCGCTGCCGGCTGGGGGGTGCCGGCGGCCATCGGCACCGCTCTGGCTGCCTTCCTGCTGGGTGTTGCTGCGCGGTTGTTCGTTTCACTGCGCGCGCTGCGCCAACCGGAACGGCCGCTGCGCCTGCACACGATCACGTTTTCGCACTACGCGGAGAAAGCCCGCTGGTGTCTCGATCGCCTGGGCGTGCCGTATGAAGAAGTGGCGAACGTCGGCGTGCTCGGCGTCCTGCTCACGGGCCGCACCGTGCCGTGGCTCGAGGTTCCACCCGGCCTGACGCACATCAGCGATTCGCCGCGCATCCTGCGCTACCTGTGGGGTGAGTACGCGGGACGGTTGCCCGGAGATCGCACCTGGTTTCTCGAACCGACACCGGCTGCACTCGAGCTGGAAGCCAGGCTCGACCGGCGGCTCGGCAACGACGTGCGCGTCTGGCTCTACCACCACCTGCTGCGCGATACCGACCTGAGCTTCCGTTCTTGGGGCATCGAAGAGCCCGCGATTCCACGCTGGCAACGCGCCCTGCTCTGGGTGAAGCGACCGATCCTCGCTTTCGCAGTGAGACGGATGCTCGGCGTGACGCCAGCACGCGCAGTCCGTGCCTGGGAGCGCACGCGCGAAGTCTTCGACGAGATGGACCGGCTGCTCGCAGACGGTCGGCGGTACCTGACCGGCGAAACGCTGACATTCGCCGACATCACGTTTGCGAGTCTCGGGGCACTGGCGGTTCTGCCGCCCGAATACCCGGGCGATCGCCTCGGTGGCCGCCGCATGGCGGTGGCGGACATCCGCGACCCGGCCTGGCGCGCCCAGGTCGATGAACTCCGGGCGCGGCCATCGGGCCAGTTCATCCTGCGAATGTACCGGGAAGAGCGGATCCGCGTCCCGGCCTGACCTTAGGGGTTCACTCTTCCGGTTCGTTCTCTTCGGCGCTCCAGCGCTTGCGGTGCTCGTGTTCCGCCGCCGCACGCACGCCTGCGTGCCGATTCGAGAGCAGCAGCGACGCGGGATCGCACACGCGCGCGCGGATGACGCCGAGATCCACGGCGGCGTCGAACAGACTCGGGTACCAATGGGCCCAGTCCGGAAAGAGTTCCTCGACTCGCTCACGCAGCGTCATGGGCCGAAGTCTAAACCGGCCGGCAAGTGAATTCCGCAACCGAAGTCAGCGGACCGTGAACTGCGTGCACTCCGCCGCTGCGCCGGCCGGAGTCGCCGCCGCCTGGGCCGACAAGTCGCGGATGGTCTGCTGCAGCACGGGTTGCAGCGGATCGTCGGCCGCCACGTGGACCGTGCCCTGCTGCAGCAACATTCGAGCTGCATCGGGGCAGCCCAGTCGGACCAGGGCCTCGGCGCGATTGTTGAGCGCGGCAGCCTGCGCCGGATCGTCGGCAAGGACAGCGCGGTACCAGCGTTCCGCTTCCCACCAGTCGCCTGCGGCAGCGGCGAGATTGCCGAGACCGAGGCGCGGGAGTGGCGCTTCGGGCCAGAGCCCCGCAGCGGCCGCGTACCCGGCCCTGGCGGCGCCAGGATTCCCTGCAGTCTCGAGTGCTGCCGCCGCACTCATGTAACGCACTGGATCCGGGTGTGCCGGCAACGTGCCGGGTTCGAGCAGGACGAGTCCCCAGTTCCCGGCCCGGTCCCACGTCGCTTCGAACATTGATGCGCGCATGGCCTGGCGCTCATCGGTACCGGAACGGAGCAGCAACTTCCCGCGCGCCTTGTCGTAACCGACGACGACGGCATAGTGCCAATTCGGCCAAGGACCCGCGCCGAGTTGCTGCAGCACCAGAGCCGGTCGTCCCGCGGCAACCTCTGCCAGGAGATCCGACAGCGACGGCCCAACTTCATAGGCGAGCAGTCCACGCGCCCGCACCGCCGCGGCCAGTTCGGGCTGTAACGAACCCTGGCGGCCCGGCAGGTAGACCTCGGTTGCCAACGCTGTTGGATCGACGTTGCGCCCCGCTGCACCGAGCACTGTCGCCAGCGCCGCGGGACCACACTGATGCTCGGTCTGCGGATGAAAGGGCGTCGCCGTGAGTTCAACCCGCTCTGGCAATTCTGCAGGCAACTGCGCGAGCCGTGACGTCCCGGTGCAGCCGACGAGCAGCAGCAACGCCAGCAGGAGCGCGAGCACGGCCCACGCGCGTCCGCGACTGGAGGGCGAGGCAGGCACTGCAACCGTGCCGGGACGGTGCGTCAGGTCTTCTTGAAGATGTCGATGACGCCGACGAGCTCGAGGATGATCAGGATCACGAAGACGATGCCGATGACCGCGAGGGCATCGCCGCCTGCCGGCATCTGCTCCATGCGCTCGGCCAGCGAGCGCAGTTCGGAGTCCGTGAGGCGCGCAACACGCGCATCGATCGCCGACGGCTCCACGCCCAGGGCTGCCATCTGCCCGCGGACCTGCTCGCGCGCAAGCGCCGCGTTCACGATCGCGAGGTCTTGCGCACGCGTGCCCGAGGCTTCCACGGCCTGCAGCGTGCCGACGAGCGCGGCCTGCGCGACCTGCGGCGACGCGAGGTTCAGCAACGCCAGGCACAGTGCATAAACGAAGATTCTGTTCCGCATGTCACCCCTCCAGAGGCTCACGAAGCACTCGAGATATCGCGCACCCAGGCGCTTGCGCGCATCGTACGCGGCATACTCTCGCACAAGGGGACGCAGTTCTCAGTTTGGCGCTCAACCGAAGACTGTGCGCAGCAGTTGCGCATAAGCGCCAGGGTCCGTCACCAGGACGAACACCAGGCCGACCAGCGCACCGATGAGGTGCGCGTCGTGATTGATCTTCTGTCCCGCCATGCCGCTGGAGTAGCGGCCACCATCTTTCGCGTACCAGGAATAAGCGACGTACGCGACGGCAAACAAGGGCGCGGGGATCGGCACCGGTATCGGCAGGATGAACAGTTTCATCGACGGGAAGTACACGATCGCCGCGAACAGCACGGCCGCGATCGCCCCGGACGCGCCGAGCGTTGCATACTGGGGGTCCTTGCGGTGCTTCAAGTACGTCGTACTCACCGCAAGCACGAGGCTGCCGAAGTACAGCAAGCCGAATGCAACGCCGCCGATCCGGCGTTCGAGCAGGAACGCGAAGAACCAGAACGTCATCATGTTGAAGATGAGGTGCATCAGGTCCCCATGCACGAAGCCGTGCGTGATGACCGTGTAGTAGACGCCCCGACGCTGCGTGTCGTACGGCCGGAAAATGAGTCGATCCATCAGTTTCGGAGCGGCATAGAGCGCCACGAGACTCACGACGATCGTCGCGACGAAAATCAGCAGTGCGATGCTCACGGGCAGTACGACCTCTCGCGCGGGAGAATGGTGCTCACGACGTCAGTGCTTCACGTAGATCAACTGCGAGGTGTCGTAGCCGAGTGCCTTCGCCTTCGCCACTAGCCGCTCGACTTCTGCCCTGGGCGGTGCCGGCGTGCGCGCAAGGATCCACAGGTAGGAACGGTTCGGGCCCGCGACCAGCGCGTGCTGGTAGCCAGGATCGAGGTCAACGACGTTGTACCCGCCGTAGAACGGACCAAAGAACGAAACCTTGAGCGCAGCAACGTCCGGCTCGCCGAGGAACTTTGCCTTGCCGCTGGCCTCGCCCCACTCGCCCTTGTCCGCGCGGTAGCCCCGGTTCAGGACGGCCACCGTGCCGTCCGGCCGCAGTTCGTAAGTCGCAGTGACCTGCTCCATGCCGCGCTCGAAACCGTGATCGAGCCGGGCCACCTCGTACCAGCGGCCCATGTACCGCTCGACCTGGAAGCCCGTCACGGGCTCGATAC
The DNA here is from genome assembly GCA_963748985.1 of uncultured Pseudomonadota bacterium. Lineage (GTDB taxonomy): Bacteria > Pseudomonadota > Gammaproteobacteria > Steroidobacterales > Steroidobacteraceae > RPQJ01. The sequence continues at coordinate 205,654 of CAVVKQ010000001.1, read as the reverse complement.
CCTCCGGGACGCCGACGCAACCCGCAATGACTGCGATTGCGCCGAATACGAGGATCCGGGCGTGAAAAAGTGCGCGCATGAATATCGCTTCCTGCATGTCAATGGATGCGTATACACATGCCGGGGCAGGCATGCCATCCCCGCGCGCGGCTCAGGTTTGCGAAGTCGCCGGTGCGGCCACGCCTTTCGCACGCGGAGGAATTTTCGCGATGCGGGCAGCAGCCTCGGCCTTGACCCGCCGCAGCAGGGTGCGATCGCGCCGCAACTCCTCGGCACGTGTATTTTTTTCTGCCACGAGGGCGTCGCTCAGCAGCGCACCGAACGTGCGCAAGGGTGCGATCTGGAAGCCGTGCCTGCGGAACAGCCGATAGATCTCCTTGACCTTGCTGGGTTGCACGTCGCGCCCGAGCGTAAAGCATTCGAAGCGCCCCTCCATGGCCAGCAACGCAGCCTCCGCGAGGCAGGCGTAGGCGACTCCCTGGGGCAGTCCGATGTCGAAACTGAACTCGACTGGACCTGGAATCAGCACCTCACCACTCTCGACCACGAGCACGTCCGGGCGCGTCGCAGCCTCCTCCGCGGAGATGTCCGGCGGCAGCGCCACGTCGAGGATGACCGCGCCAGGCTTGCACTGGCTGACGTCGAGCACGCGCTGGCCGAACGCCGATGTCGCCGTCACGATCAGGTCACAGTCACCCACCCAGCGCTTCGTCGTCGTGCCGAATTCGACGTGCGCGCCGGGTGTCTCCTCCAGGATCTTCTGCTTGAGCGCCGTGAGCCGGTCCGGCTCGATCGACACGAGCACCACGTCGCGCACGGCCGCAGCGAGCAGGCGCGAGCAGACGGAGCCAATCGAGCCCGTCGCTCCGACGACCATGGCCTTGGCGTGCGACAGGTCGGCCCATCCCATTCGTCGCGCCGTGAGCTTGGCCGTCTCAAGGGTGGCCGCGATCGTGAGACTGTTGCCGGTCGTGACCGGGATCGACGCACGCCGCGCGACGGTAACGCCCGCATCCCCCACCACTTTCGTGAACGCGCCGAGGCCGACGATCTGCGCACCCTGTCCGGCCGCATCACGCACGGCTTGATCGAGCCTGCGATACGTGAATTCGGGGGGACGGCTCAGCATCTGGCGCGGTGTCGCGCCGAGCGCGTAGATGAATCCCTTGATCGGCTGGCCCGTGGTCGGGGAAACGCCGCCTTCGACGCGACCGACACGAGCAGCCGGCATGTACGCTGCGGTCGCTTCGACCAACGCGCGCGGCAGATGGCGAGTCCAGCGATAGCGCGGGTGATGCGCGAGGTAGTCGATCGTCAGCGGATGCAGGACGAACGCGAAGCAGTTGGCGCTTTTCGCGTCAACGGTTGCCCTCGCCGGTTTCTCCCTCGTCGCGGTCACGCCGCGGACCCCTGACCCCTGGAGTGTCATTGTTGGGCCGGCGATTGCCGCCGCCCATTCGTAATGCCCCTTAGGGATCTCGCCGACGAAATTTCAGGCCGCCCGCGTTCCCGGGCTTCCTCGGCTTGATCGTGGCGTAAAAATCGCGCAGCAGCTGCAGGTCCTGCTCTTCGTTCCCCGTCATGCGCACATAGCGGTCGATGCCGACCTGCTTGCGCCCGTAGTCGATGTAGCCGAGCCCGATCGGCACGTCGGCCGCGAGGGCCAGCTGATAGAAGCCAGACTTCAGGTATTCGCCGCGCGCGCGCGTGCCTTCGGGTGCCACCGCAATCCACAACCAGTCGCGCCGACGCATTTCTTCGACCATCGCCGCCACGAAGCCGGTTCGTTCGCGACGATTGATGGGCAGGCCGCCGATTGCGATCAGCAGGCGCCGGAATGGCCAGCGGAACATCTGGTCCTTGCCCATCCAGTGGGCTGGAAGATCGTGGCCCAGCTTGAACAGCACGCCGATCGGGAAGTCCCAGTTCGAGGTGTGCGGATAGACCATGATCAGGCCCCGAGGCTCTGGGGGCCACGTCAGCGAGGTGCGCCAACCGAACAGCCCGAGCAGGCCCAGGCAGGCCCTGGAGAAGCCCTGCCTCACCGTTCCTGAATCTGCATGCACTGCTGACTTCATGTGCGCGGAGCGCGTCAACCCGACGGCGGCACCACGTAAGCGGGGATCGGTTCCTTGCGCTTCCTGTCCGCCTCTTCCTGCTTCTGGCGCTCTTCCTGCTCGTCCATCATGCGCATCACCTTCTGCATGCTGGTGAGGAATGCATTGAAGACGTAGACGATGCCGAACGTCAGTGCGAACGCAGCCACCAGCGCCACGAGATGCTGGCCGAGGCGACTTGGCGGCTTCTCATGCTCGCGCTCAACTGCGCGGCGCGCACGATCCATGTAGGCACGCTGCAGCGACGGCTGCCCGGACTGCTGCTTTGCATCATCGTGGCTGCCGTCCAGCACCTCAGGTGGGCAGCCGGGGCTCAAGTCGTTCATGTGGGCAGTTTAACTGTCCGACGATCACTGCTCGCGCCGTAACCGGCTCGCGTGTCGTCCTTACGGCGGAGGTCGATTGCGGCCAGCTGCAACCTGGCTGCGGAATATACCTAAATGCGAATCATTTGCATTTGTACCCCTTCCTGGCCTAGGATGCAGTCCACGGCGAGGTACCAGTTCATGTACGTCTGTCTCTGCCACGGCATCTCGGAAACCCGGCTGCAACAGGCCATCCACGAGGGCGCGCGCTCGTTCGAGCAACTGCAGTCGTGCACCGGCGTGGCAACGTGCTGTGGCGCCTGCGAGCCCTGCGCGCGCGAGATGCTCGACAACACCGAAACGCTTGCTTCCCGCGCCCCTGCCCCTCAGGCTTCCTGACCAGAAAAGCACGCCGCGCGAGCGGCATCCTCAAGCCTGTCGTTGGAGCCGTGCCATGAAGGGCGACGTCGAAGTCATTGCGCATCTCAACAAGATCCTCAGGAACGAACTGACCGCGATCAACCAGTACTTCCTGCATGCGCGCATGCTGAAGAACTGGGGCCTCGACCGGCTCGGCGACCACTCCCACCACGAGTCCGTCGACGAGATGAAGCATGCCGACAAGCTCATTGAACGCATCCTGTTCCTCGAGGGACTGCCGAACCTGCAGAGCCTCGGCAAGCTGATGATCGGTGAAGACGTGCGCGAAGTCCTCGATTGCGACCTCAAGCTCGAGCTGATTGCCCACCCGGACCTCAAGGGGGCGATCGTCCACTGCGAGCAGGTCGGCGATTACGTGAGCCGCGAGCTGCTCGAGGACATTCTCGAATCCGAGGAGGAGCACATCGACTTCCTCGAGACCCAGCTGCAGCTGATCGACCGCGTCGGCCTGCCGAATTACTGCCAGTCGCAGATGAAGACCTCTTCCTGAGGCGAGTCCTCTAAGGACTTTTCCGCGTTGACGGACGCGGCGCGCCCACTAGCATCGCGTGTCTGAACCACGGACACGCCGATGCCGAAACGCTCACTCCCTCCCCTGCCCGAATGGTACCCACGCGGCACTGCACTGCTGCGTGACCCGACCCTCAACAAGGGCACCGCCTTCAGCGAACATGAGCGCGACATGCTCGGCTTGCGTGGCCTGCTGCCGCCGCAGGTCGCGACCCAGGACGAGCAACTGGCGCGAGTGCTCGAGAACTTCCACCGGCTGCAGACCCCGCTCTCCAAGTACATCATGCTGTCGAGCCTGCTCGACCGGAACGAAGCCCTGTTCTTCCGGGTCGTGATGGATCACGCCGACACGATGATGCCGATCATCTACACCCCGACGGTCGGCCTGGCGTGCCAGCAGTTCGGCCACATCTACCGCCGTCCCCGCGGGCTGCATCTCACGGCGTCGGACCGCGGGCGCATGTCGCAAGTCATGCGCAACTGGCCGCATCGCGAAGCGGCGATGATCGTCGTCACCGACGGCGAGCGCATCCTCGGACTGGGCGACCTCGGCGCAAACGGCATGGGCATTCCCGATCGGCAAGCTCTCGCTGTACACCGCGTGCGCGGGCCTGCATCCATGGAAATGCCTGCCCGTGATGCTCGACGTGGGCACGAACAACGAAGCGCTGCTCGGGGATCCCCTGTACCTCGGCCTGCGCCAGCGCCGTCTCACGGGCGAAGCCTACGACGAACTGATCGAGGAGTTCATCGCCGCCACACAGGAGTGTTTCCGGGCGTGATCGTGCAGTTCGAGGACTTCGCCAACCACAACGCGTTCCGCCTGCTGCGCCGGTACCGCGACCGGGTGAGTTGCTTCAACGACGACATCCAGGGCACGGCCTCGGTGGCCGTTGCCGGCATCCTGTCCGCCCTGCGCGTCACGGGCAGGACGATGTCCGAGCAGACGTTCCTGTGCCTCGGCGCCGGCGAGGCGGCGACGGGCATCTCGGACCTGCTGGTGAACGCCATGATCGAGGACGGGATCGACGCAGCCGCCGCACGCGCACGCTGCTGGATGGTCGATTCGAAAGGACTCGTGGTGGCGAGCCGTGGCGACCTCGCCGAGCACAAGCGGCCCTATGCACACGCACATGTGCCGGTCAGCGACTTCATCGGCGCCGTGAAATCGCTGCGGCCGACGGCGATCATCGGCGTGGGCGCCGTGCCGAACACATTCAACCAGGACGTGGTGCGCGAAATGTCGCGCATCAACGAGCGACCCATCGTTTTCGCATTGTCGAACCCGACCTCGAAGGCCGAATGCACGGCGCAGCAGGCCTACGAATGGTCGGACGGCCGCGCGCTCTTTGCCTCGGGCAGTCCGTTCGACGCGGTGACGTTGCCGGACGGCCGCCATTTCGTGCCACGGCAGGGCAACAATTCGTACATCTTCCCGGGATTGGGTCTTGCGCTCGTGGTCGTCGGCGCAACTCGTGTCACCGACACGATGTTCCTTGCGGCCGCGCGCACGCTGGCGCGGTGCACGACCCAGGCCGACCTGGACCAGGGCAGCCTGTTCCCGCCGCTCAGTACCGTGCGCGACGTGTCGGCACGCATCGCCGTGGACGTCGCGGAAATCGCCTTGCGCGACGGGCTCGCCTCGATCGAACGGCCCGAAGACCTCGCGCAGACAATCCGTGCGGAGATGTACGACCCGCGTTACTGACGCGAGCCGTCACCTGTACGGTGACCGGCGTCGGCGCGCACCTTACTGCGCGCTGCCGCCCACGTAGACGACGCCGTCCTTCATCACGAAACTCACCTTGCTGGTGAGCGCGATGTCGTCGAGCGGGTTGCCGGCAACGGCGACCACGTCGGATCGGAATCCCTGGACAAGCTGCCCCAGGTCAGGTGCGCCCAGCACTTCGGCAGCGTTGTAGGTCGCGGCCTGGATGGCCTCCGCGGCCGGCATGCCAGCCTCGACCATAAAGCCGAACTCCTTCGCGTTCTGCCCGTGCGGTGCGACGCCCTGGTCGGTGCCGAAGCCGATCTTCACGCCGGCCTTGTAGGCCTGTGCAAACGTGTCCTGGATCTGACCGCCGATGCGTGCCGCCTTCGGTCGGATGATCTCCGGGTAGTACCCATCGATCTTCGCTTTTTCCGCAACGAACCTGCCTGCCGAGATCGTCGGCACGTACCAGGTGCCGTACTTCTTCATCAGCGTCATGACTTCGTCATCCATGTAAGTGCCGTGCTCGATTGAAGTCACGCCACCTTCGACTGCGCGGCGAATGCCGTCCTTGCCGTGCGCGTGCGCCGCCACCTTGTAGCCATAGTCCTGCGCGGTCGCCACGACCGCTTTCACCTCGTCGACGGTGAACTGCGGCGCGTCGCCACTCTTGGCGTAACTCAGCACGCCGCCCGTCGCGGTGATCTTGATCACGTCGGAGCCGTCCTTGTAGCGCTGGCGCACGGCCTGCCGCGCGTCGTCGACACTGTTGATCACGCCTTCCGTCGGCCCCGGCGGGCCGAGCACGTGCTCGAGTTCCGAGTTGATGCCGTTGCTCGGGTCCGCGTGCCCACCGGTCGTTGCGATCGACTTCCCGGCCGCGTAGATCCGTGGACCGTGCGTGTAGCCCTGGTTGATCGCGTCGCGCAGGTGCGGCGTGATTGTGCCGCCAAGGTCACGCACCGTGGTGAAGCCCGCCTTCAGCGTGCGGTCGGCGTAGACGAGCGCGCGATAGCCGAAATCGATGTCGTCGAGGCGGAAGCGCTCCTCATATGATTTCGGGTTCGATTCCTGCCCCAGGTGGACGTGCAGGTCGATCCAGCCCGGCATGCAGGTCTGGCCTGACAGGTCGAGCACCGTGGCACCCGGCGCAGTCGCCTTGCCCGGCAACACGGCCTGGATGCGCCCGTCGGCTCCCGTGACGATCGTGCGCTCACCGACGAGGCGCGCCGCCTTCGAATCGAACACGTTGCCGCATTGCAGGGCCATCGGCGTGACGGCGCCGGCTTCGCCTGCGACCGCGAGGCCAAGAATGGCCAGCAACGTATTTGTCGATCGACGCATGGGTCTGTTCCTTTGTTCGACGTAAAGTCCGCGATTGCAATTACCTGGGTACGCGCTGCGTGGCCGGCCCGTACCGCCGCCAGACGAGTGTCTGGTTGTTCGCCGGCATGGCGCAGTCCTCGACCAGTCCCAGGCCCTGGGCCGCCGCCAGCGCGTCGACCGCCTCGAAATCGCGGATTCCGCTCAACGGGTCGCGCTGGCGCAGCGCTTCGTCGAAGGCCGTATTGCTGTGCGAGGTGAACTGCCCGCCGTAACGGAACGGACCGTAGACGACCAGCAAGCCGTCGTCGCGCAACACGCGGCCGACGCCGCGGAACAGAGCCTGCACTTGCGGCCACGACACGATGTGCAGCGTGTTGGCGGTGTAGACGGCGTCGACGCTGTCCGCGTCGCACGGCCAGGCCCCCTGCTCGACATCGAGTTCCAGCGGAGCGAGCAGGTTGCACGAGCCCTCCACTTCGATGCGTGCCGTGAGTGCCGCGAGGCTCTCCAGTCGCTCGGTCGGCTGCCAGCTGAGTCGCGGCAGGTTGCGCGAGAAGTGAACCGCGTGCTGTCCCGTGCCCGCGCCGACTTCCAGCACCACACCGGCCTGGTGCCCGAGCCAGCGTTGCAGCACGTCGAGGATCGGGCCCTTGTTGCGTTCGCTTGCCTCCGAAAAAGGCAGCGACTGTACGAACGGAGGCGAGCGGTTGCTCATGGCTGCGTCTCAGCCAGGACCGTCCTTGAACTCAACGCCGTCCTTCATGACGAAGGCCACATGCTTCAGGACGGTGACGTCGCTGAGCGGGTCGCCGTCGACGGCGATGAGGTCGGCCCGCCTGCCAGGCTCGATCGTGCCCACGTCGGCCTGCATGCCGAGCAGCTCCGCGGCGTTGACGGTGGCAGCCTGCAATGCCGAAGCCGGAGTCATGCCGAACTTGACCATCAACTCGAATTCATCCGCGTTGCGACCGTGCTTGCTCACGCCGGCATCGGTGCCGAAGGCGATCTTGACGCCCTTGGGCACGGCCTTGCGCAACGATTCGCCGGTCACCTTGATGCGCCACTCGACCTTCGCCCGCACCTGCGGCGAATACGCCTCGGGGTTCAAGGCCAGCCGCTCGATGTAGCCATTCACGGTGGACAGCGTCGGCACGTAGTAGGTGCCCGCCTTCGCCATCAGTGCAATGCATTCATCATCGAGCATCGTGCCATGCTCGATGGAATCAACACCGGCCATGAGCGCGACCTTGATGCCGTCCGCGCCGTGCGCATGCACTGCGACTTTCTTGCCATACAGCTTTGCGGCCTCGACGATCGCGCGCGCCTCGTCGTTGAACATCTGCTGACCGAGACCCGCGCCGACCTGGCTGTTGACCCCGCCGGTCGTGGCGATCTTGATCACGTCCACGCCGCGGCCCACCTGGATCCGCACGGCGCGGCGGCAGGACTCCACGCCGTCACACAGGTTGTCGTGCGCATGCAGCACTTCGCGGAAGTCCTCGCGATAGCCGAGCGCTGCGTCCATGTGACCTGACGTCGTCGAGATCGACCGCCCCGCGTCGACGATGTTCGGCCCCACCACCTTGCCCGCGCGGATCGCGTCCCGCAGTGCGAGCGTGACGCCGTTACCGTCGCCGAGATTGCGCACCGTTGTGAACCCGGCGCGCAGCGTCTTGTGCGCATTGGCAAGCGCGTTGTACGCGAGTTCGGCGTCCTCGGCCTGCACATCCTCCAGCTGTCCCATCTGCCCGCCCGTATCCGAAACCAGGTGCACGTGGCTGTCGATCAAGCCTGGGAGCACGAAACGCGTGCGCTGGTCGACGACGCGCTGGCTGCCCGGCACTTCGACGAAGCCGTCACGCACTTCACTGATACGCCCGTCACGGATGACGATCGTGCTCGGCCCACGCGGCGCCTTGCCCGGGCGATCCAGCAGTCGCCCGGCATGGACCACGACGATGGCCTGTGGTGTCGTCCTGGCGCCTCGAGCCGCATTCGTGGATGGAGGATCGGCCGCCCAGACCGAGCCCGCCGCCGCCGCGGTAACCAGGGTGGCGAACAGGGCGCGAAGCGTGGTCGATGTGTGGTGCACAGGCAGTCTCGACGGCTGGAGGCCGGACAGTCTATTGTCGATGCCCTCGCAACGTCCATGCCCTCCCGAACATGCTCATAATCGACCGCTGTCACGCCCGGGACGCGCCTGTCGCCCTGTTCGCCCTGTTCGCCCTGTTCGCGTTGGGTGCTGCCGGGTGCCGCAATGCGCCGGCCCCCTCTGACACCGGCACGGCAAACGAACCGCCCGCCTCGCAGGCCGTATCGGCTCCGCACGTCAAGCTGACACCGGGCGTGACCGCCGCGAATCCGATCGCCGTCGAGGCGGGGCTCGAAGTCCTGCGCGCCGGTGGCGGTGCTGCCGATGCCGCGGTCGCCGTGCAGGCGGCGCTGGGACTCGTCGAGCCGCAGAGCTCGGGCCTCGGTGGCGGCGCCTTCCTGCTCTATTACGATGCGCAAACCGGCACGATCGCTGCGTTCGATGGCCGTGAGACCGCCCCGGCGGCTGCGACTCCCGGCATGTTCCTGGACGAAAATGGCGCACCACTTTCGTATCAGGACGCAGTCACGAGCGGCCGCTCGACGGGTGTGCCGGGCGCGGTCGCGATGCTGGGCCTGGTGCATTCGAAGCACGGCCGGTTGCCGTGGAAGTCATTGTTCGACGCACCGATTCGCGCGGCCGACCACGGCTTCGTCGTGCCGCAGCGCCTTGGAAGATTCGCCAACAGCACGTTCGCGCAGGCGACGCTGCCGGACGCACGTGCGCTGTTTTCGAAGCCGGACGGCACGATCGTGAAGGCGGGCGACACGCTGCGCAACCCGGCATACGCAGAAACCCTGCGCACGATTGCCACGCGCGGACCGCGTGCCTTGCTCGAGGGACCGCTCGCGGAACAGATCGTCGCGCGCACGCAGGCCGAACCTCGCCCCGGCACGTTGACGCTTGCCGACATGGCGGCCTTTCAGCCCGCTGAAGTGCAGCCGCTGTGTCGCACGTTCCGCGTCTATGTGATTTGCGTGCCACCACCACCATCGAGCGGTGTCGGCGTGCTCGAAGTGCTGGGACTGCTCGAACGCACGGACATTGCATCGCGTGGGCCGGCGGATCCGCAAGCGTGGCTGCTCTTCGCCGAGGCGAGCCGGCTGATGTATGCCGACCGCGATCGTTACGTGGCCGATCCGCGTTTCGTCGCCGTGCCCCTCGAAGGCCTGCTCGACAAGGGCTACCTCGACAACCGCGCGCAGCTGATCGGCGCACGCGCGGCTGCAAGCGCTCCCGACGCAGGTACTCCGCCCGGTGCCGTGATGACGCGTTCAGGGTTCGACGCAACCGACGAGGTGCCGGGCACGAGCCACTTCGTCATCGTCGACGACCAGGGCGACGTGATCTCGATGACCACCTCGGTGGAATCGCTGTTCGGCTCCGGACGCGCGGTCGGAGGATTCTTCCTGAACAACCAGCTCACCGACTTCTCGTTCACGGCAGTCGACGCAACTGGTCGCCCTGTCGCGAACGCGGTAGCGGGCGGCAAACGGCCCCGTTCGTCGATGTCGCCGGCGATCGTGCTGCGCAAGGCGGACGGCGCGTTCGTGGCCGCGGTCGGCTCGCCGGGTGGGTCAGCCATCCTCGCCTACAACGCCAAGGTGCTGATCGGACTGCTGGACTGGAACCTGCCGCTGCAGGACGCGATCAACCTGCCCAACGTGATCGCGCGCGGCGCCGATTTCTACGGCGAGATGCCACGCATTTCCGCGGAGCTGGCGGCGCAGCTGGCGGAAAAAGGCATCCCGCTCAAGTCCGGGCGAGGCGAGGAATCCGGGCTGCACGGCGTGGCCGTGCGCGGCAATCCCCCGGCGTTCGAGACCGGCGCGGATCCGCGACGCGAGGGGGTCTGGCGGCCACAATAGCCGTCAGTCCTGCAAGGCCCTGGCGAGACCTGCGCGCGTCAATTGGACCACGACCGGTGACAAGGCCAGCAGCGCGATCAGGTTCGGAATCGCCATCAGCGCGTTGAGCGTGTCGGCGATCGTCCACGCGAGATCGAGGTGCGTGATTGCCCCGAAGAACACCATGATCGTCCACACGATGCGGTACGGCATGATCGACCAGTCGCCCACCAGGTACTGCCAGCAGCGCTCACCGTAATACGCCCAGCCGAGGATGGTCGTGAGCGCGAAAATACCCAGCGCGACTGCGACGAGTTCGCCGCCGATACCGGGCATTGCCGACTGGAACGCCGCTTGCGTGAGTGCGGCGCCCGTCTTGCCGGACTGCCAGGCGCCCGAAACCACGATCGCAAGGCCCGTCATCGTGCAGACCACAATGGTGTCGAGAAACGTGCCCATCATGCCGATCAGGCCGCTGCGCACCGGATCGTTGCTCATGCCTGCCGCCTGCGCGATGCCGGCCGTGCCCAGGCCCGCTTCGTTCGAGAAGATGCCGCGTGCCACGCCGTAGCGGATCGCGGCCATCATCGCCGCGCCGGCGAAGCCACCGACCGCCGCGGTGCCGGTGAAGGCCGTTCTGAAAATGAGCGCAAAGGCGTCCGGGATCGACTGCCAGTGATAGGCCAGCACGATCAGCGCCGTGGCAACGTACCCGATCGCCATGAACGGGACGAGCCAGTTCGCCACCGACGCGATGCGCTTGATGCCGCCGAGGATGACCGCGCCGGTGATCACGGTGAGAACGACGCCGGTGACGAGCGGGGTGATGTTGAACGAACCCTGCATCGCGGCCGCGATGCTGTTCGACTGCACCATGTTGCCGATGCCGAAGCCGGCAAGGCCGCCGAACAGCGCAAACGCGGTGCCGAGCCAGGCCCAGCGCGGACCGAGACCGTTACGGATGGCGTACATCGGGCCACCGACGAAACGTCCCTTCTCGTCACGCTCGCGGAAGTGCACGGCCAGCAGCACCTCGGCGTACTTGGTCGCCATGCCGACGAGCGCCGTCATCCACATCCAGAACACCGCGCCAGGGCCGCCGAGCGCGACAGCCGTGGCCACGCCTGCGATGTTGCCGACACCGATGGTCGCGGCGAGACATGTCATCAGCGCCGCGTACGGACTGACCTCACCGTGGGCTTCGTCACCGCCCCGGCCGCTCCAAACCAGCCGCAGGCCGGCACCGATCTTGCGCACCGGCATGCCACCGAGCCGCACCTGCAGGTACAAACCCGTGCCGAGGATCAGCACCAGCATGGCCGGACCCCAGACGAACGAATCGAGGGCGTTGATCCAGTCGGTGAACGTTGTCATGAACTCCCCTGTGCGCGAAATTGCCGGACGGTCGCTGCCGTCCTGGCGTGCCGCACGTTACCTCAGTTCACCGTCGTGCGACAGCGCGCCACGCCGGCGTCCTGCACGCGCCCCTCGACGTCGATGAAGCGCCACGAGTAGCTCCCGCGCTCGAGCGACAGTTGCAGCACGCCGTGTTCGAGCACGCGCGCTTTGCTGCGGTACGGCGGCTTCCAGAAGCCGTAAAGTCTTGCGCCACCGGTGCCGATGACGAATTGCCGCGGCGCCTTGCTGTCGTGGGGCGCCTGCCCCTCCGCATCGAGGGGATCGAAGCGCTCGTAGAAATGTTCGTGCCCGCTCAGCACGAGGTCGGCACCATGACGGTCGATCAGCTTCCAGAAGGGTCGCATCCTGTCACCCGAACCCCGGTGCATGCCCGACGAGTACAACGGTGCATGCCACATGACGAGCAGGCAGCCTGACGTCCGCGCAGGCGCTTTCGCATCTTCAGCGAAGAGCCGATCCAGCCACTCGTACTGCGCCTGCAACGCGCTGCCATCGACATTGCTGTCGAGCGCGATCAGCCGCCAGATCTCGGTCAACTCACGGGTGAAAGCAATGAAGCCGCCGTCGGGCGGCGCGTCGACACCGAAGTATTCGCTGAAATCATCAGCGTTGCCGCGCACGTAATCGTGGTTGCCTGGAGTGGCCAGCGTCAGCGCACGGTGCCGCCCCCACGTTGGCTCGTAACACGAGGTGAGCGCCTGCGCGTCGGCTGGCGGATAAGCCATGTCACCGAGACCGAGCACCAGCGCACCGTCGGGCACGAGTCGCGACGTGCGCTCAGCCATCGAATCCGCTGGTGCACGGTGACTGCAGTCGGCGATGTCCCCGACGGCGTAGACCTGCAGCCCGGCCGTCGGCATCGCAGGCACGGTCGATGACACCGGCGGCCGGGTGGTTGCGAGACAACCCGCGAGTACCAGCACTGCACCAAGCACAGTGCTGGTCCGGCCGGAGACGAAAGCGCGCCCCATCATCCAGTGAAGCTTCCCTGGATCGGTCAGCCAGTCTTCCAGCAGTAGCAGTTGAGCTTGTGGCCATCGAGGTCCCGGAAATAGGCCGCGTAAAACCCGTCGGTGCCGCGCGGACCCGGGGCGCCTTCGTCCTTCCCGCCGAGCGCGATGGCCTTCCGATGGACTTCGTCCACCTTCGCGTTGCTGTCGACGACCAGCGCGACCATCACGCCGTTGCCGCACGAGGCCGGCTTGCCGTCATACGGCTTGATGACACCCAGCGCAGGCTTGTCGAGGGACACGGCCCACGCCACCATGGTCTCGGACTCCATGAACCGGCCGGCACCCAGCAGCTTGAGCAATTCGTCGTAGAACGCGGCCGCCCGCGGGATGTCGTTCGAGCCCAGCGTGACATATCCGATCATTGGTGTTGCGCTCCCTTCGGTATCATTCGAGTGTCGGCGCGTCCGGCATGGACGGCCACTGTCAGGGAGAGTGTGCGTGACGAACGGGCCCGAAGGAAAGCACGAGACGTCGCTGCTGCAGCAGGTCGAGGGCGCCGAGAAACTCTTTCTGTCCGGCCGGCGCAACCGCGCCGCCGACCTCGAAAGCGCCGTCCGCTTCTTCCTGGAATTCCTGCACGGCTTCGAAAGCTTCGAATTCCAGCAGCCGTGCGTCACCGTTTTCGGCTCAGCACGCTTTCAAGAAGACCATCGCTACTACAAGCTGGCACGCGAGGTCGGATACGCGCTGGGCAAGGCCGGCTTCGCGGTGATGACTGGCGGCGGGTCGGGAATCATGGAAGCCGCGAATCGCGGCGCGCGTGACGCCGGTGCCCTGAGCCTCGGATGCAACATCCGGCTGCCGCGCGAGCAGAAGCCCAATGACTACCTCGACCGCTTCATCGGCTTCGAGCATTTCTTCGTGCGCAAGGTGATGCTCGTGAAGTACTCGTGCGCGTTCGTCGTGATGCCGGGCGGTTTCGGCACGCTCGACGAAGCGTTCGAACTCGCCACGCTGGTGCAGAATGGCAAGATCGAGCGCTTTCCGTTGATTGCCGTGGGACGCGACTTCTGGGGTGGGATGCAGCGGCTCCTCGAGCAGACGCTGGTGGGCGAAGGCACCATCACGCGCGAGGAGCTTGCGCTGCTGCGACTCGCGGATACGGCGGAGGAAGTCGTGCGCATCGCACGCGAGGCGCCGGGGACCTGACGGAATCGTTCGGGACCAGACCAGGCGCCGTAGCCGAATGTTGCTCGCGGTGGCGTGCCTTCAAGCCACCAGCAGATCTTCGAGCAATCGCCAGCGTTCCAGTTTCTGCGCAAATCGCAGCGCAGCGTGCGCTGGACTCGTCGATGGCAGCAGGTGCAGTGGCAGCGACGAAAGCGGTTGCGGCAGGATGGGCTGCACCCTGCGCACATAGAGCCGATGGGCCGTTCCGCCGTTGATGCATACGTGTGCGATGCGGGGATGCTCACGGAAAAAGCGTTTGAAGTCGTTGGTCACGACGGTCTGCAGGTCGATCGCGGCATCGAGACTGCCGGGACGCACCGCCTCCCTGCACACGTCCCACAGCGCAATACCGCTCGCGCGCAGCCGACCAGACCGCTCAGCGTAGGGAACGTCGAGTCCCGCATCGAACAGTTCGCCCATGATTCGCCAGAAGGCGTTGTGCGGCTGCGCGTAGTACTGACGTGCCGCGAGCGAGGCCAGGCCAGGCAGTGAACCGAGGATCAGGACGCGCGCGTCTGGGGCGGCGATGGGCGGGAAGCCGCGGGACGCCAGTTTCCTCAAGCCGCTTCGTCGCGTTGCCGTGTCTTCGGCTGCTCAGGCTTGTGCGCGGCGAGGTCCTGTGCCGGATGCTCGTAGTCGTTCTTCTCCCAATCGCGGTACTGCGGCGGAATCGGGTTCATCGAGCCATCGGCAAGCCAGCCCAGGGAACCGTCCATGAACAGCCCGGCGACTTTGCGATAGGAACGGTTGTTGTTCGACTTCACGGCACGGAAGTTCGCCTCGATGCGCCGCCGCGCCTCACGGCAGAAGAGGTCCGCCAGTTCCTGCGGACTCTGGTCCGTCGGGTTTTCGTGGAGCAGGTGATCCGCGTACGACAGCGTGGTCGACATGACGAAGAGATCGACGCCGATATCGACGAAATTGCCGAGGATCAACTGCTCCTTCTCGAGCTTCGGGCCGAACCTGGCCATGGTGGCGAACAGCCGCCGGGCCAGCAGCTTGCTGGTCTTGCCCGCGTAGGCGAGGTGCTTGCGGTTCGTCTCGCTGAGATGCCCCGCCTCGAAGTGATGGCCGGTCTCGGGCATGAACAGCTTCGGCAGCCACGTCGAGTAGAACCCGGCTGCCTTCATCATGGCTTCGCCCTTGCTGAGCTTCTGGCCGGGCTTGGGCTGGAGGATCGGCATTACCAGCTTGAAATGCGTGTCGAGCGCCTCGCGCGCCATGATGAGGTGCATGACCTGCGACGAGCCCTCGAAGATGCGCCCGACGCGCATGTCGCGGATCGCCATCTCGACGCTGGTCGGTCGCTCGCCACGCTCATAGAGCGAAGTAGCGCGCTCATACCCGCGGCCACCGCGCACCTGCAGGTAGTCGTCGAGGATCCGATAGAGCGTCTCTGAACAGAAATACTTGGCCGCCGCGGCCTCCAGCCTGATGTCGACGTTCTTGCGGTCGGCCAACGCGCAGGTCAGGTACACCATGCTCTTCATCGCGAACAGGTGCGCGGCATAGCTCGAGACCATCCTGGCGATGGCCTGGTGCTTGCCGACCGGTTGGCCCCACTGCTGCCGCGTGGTAATCCACCAGCGCGCGTCGTCGACGAAAGCCATTCCGACGCCGATCGCGGCGGCGGGCAAGCCCAGCCGGCCGACGTTGAGTGTGGCCAGCGCGATTTTCAGGCCCTCCCCTGGCTTGCCGATCATGTTTTCCGCGGGTACCCGGACGTTCTTGAACGTGACCGAGCCATTGGCGATGCCGCGCAGTCCCATGAATGTCGAGCGCCGCACCCGCTCGACGCCCGGCCACGCGGTCTCGACGACGAAGCACGAGATCTGCGGAATCTTCTTGCCGTTCGGCAGCTCCTTGTCTGGCGTGCGTGCCAGCACGGCGATCAACGTCGTCTTGGGATCCGTGACGTTGGTGCACCACTGCTTGTCGCCGTTCAGGATGAACGCCTTGCCGTCGTCGGTGGGCGTGGCCACGGTGCCCATGCGCGCCGGGTCGGAACCGACGTCGGGCTCGGTCAGCGCGAACGCGGAAATCTCACCCTTCGCCAGTCGCGGCAGGTACTTGCGCTTCTGCTCCTCGGTACCAAATTCGCGCAACGGTTGCGGCACGCCGATGCTCTGGTGCGCCGACAGGTACGTGACCGTGTTGGAACAATAGCTCCCGATCATGCCGAGCACGCGCGCGTAATTGGTTATTGAGAACCCGAGACCGCCGTACTCCTGCGGGATCTTCATGCCGAAGAGCCCGATTGCCGCCATCGCATCGAGCGCTGCGGCGGGATACTCGCCTTGCTCGTCGATCTGGTAGGGATCGACGTGCTGCTCGAGCACCTCGCGCACTCTTACGAGGTAGTCGTCGCCGATCTTCCGGTCTTCCGGCGACTGCACCGGGAATGGATGCACGAGGTCCCAGCGGAAGCTGCCCTTGAAGACCTCGGCCGTGAAACTGACGTTCTCCCACTCCGCCTGGCGGGCGTCTTCCGCCAGTGCCATAGCGTCGTCCCGCGCCCTGGTGTCCATAAGCCCTCCGCCCTGAAGATCAGCGGTCGGAATCTTGCGCCGGACGGCGCCCACGACTATCGGGACTTATGCGCAGGCCTGGGCCTGGCAAGTGCGGAAGCTACGCAACCGGGCCGCTGGCGGCTCGGCCTTCAGGCCGACCCTCTCCCACCGGCGTGGGAGAGGCGGAGGAAACAAGAGGTCAGGTGCGCTCGAGAACCGTCGTAATGCCCTGGCCCAGGCCGATGCACATGGTGGAGATTCCGAGCGTAGCGCCCTTCTGCTCCATCACGTTGACGAGCGCAGTCGTGATGCGCGCGCCGGAGCAACCCAGCGGATGACCGAGCGCGATCGCACCCCCATTCAGGTTCACTTTGTCCTCGAAGGTGTCCATCAGGCCCAGGTCCTTGATGACGGGCAGCGACTGCGCCGCGAAGGCCTCGTTCAGCTCGGCGATCTGGATGTCCTCCATCTTGAGACCAGCGCGCTGCAGCGCCTTCTTCGTCGCGGGCACCGGGCCGTAACCCATGATTGCCGGATCGCAACCCGCTACGGCCATCGCGCGGATCTTCGCGCGTGGCTTGAGGCCCAGCGCCTTGGCACGCTCGTAGCTCATGACCAGCATCGCCGACGCGCCATCCGAAATCGCAGATGACGAGCCCGCAGTGACGGTGCCGCCTTTCGGGTCGAACGCGGGTGACAGCGCAGCCAGCGCCTCCACGGTCGTCTCTGGCCGGATCACTTCGTCGATCTCGCACAGCATGCGCGCGCCGTTGCCGTCGTGACCTTCGATGCCGACGATCTCATTCTTGAACCGGCCCGTCTGGGTCGCTTCCCAGGCTTTCGCATGCGAGCGCGCGGCGAACTTGTCCTGCATTTCGCGCGTGATGCCGTGCATGCGGCCGAGCATTTCGGCGGTCAGCCCCATCATGTTCGACGCCTTCGCATACTGCGTGGACGCCGCCGGGTTCAGGTCGATGCCGTGCATCATGCCGACGTGACCCATGTGCTCGACGCCGCCGATCACGAACACGTCACCCTGGCCCGTCATGATCTGTGCCGCCGCCGTGTGCAGCGCCTGCATCGACGAACCGCAGAGGCGGTTGACCGTCTGTCCGGGCACCGTGTGCGGCATGCCGGCGAGCAACAGCGCGTTGCGGGCAATGTTCATGCCCTGTTCGAGCGTCTGGTTCACGCAGCCCCAGATCACGTCCTCGACTTCGTTCATGTCGAGGCCGGGGTTGCGGCGGAACAGCGCCTTGATCAGCTCGGCCGAGAGCGCCTCGGCGCGGACGTTGCGGAACATACCGCCCTTCGAGCGGCCCATCGCAGTGCGGACGCCATCGACGATGACGACATCGCGGGGATTGAGACTCATCTTGATCTCTCCGTGTAAGCCGTGAGGGCCGCGGTCAGCCGAAGAACTTCTTGCCGGAAGCGGCCATGTCGCGCAGCAACTGCGGTACCTCGTAGATCTTGCCGAGGGGTGCCAGCTTGTCCGCCGCCGCGACATAGTTTGCCGCACCGGTCTGGTCGACGTACCGGCAGGCGCCACCACGGAACGGCGGGAAGCCCACCCCGTACAGCAGCGACATGTCGGCCTCCTGCGGCGAGGCGACGATCTTCTCCTCGAGGCAGCGCGCCACTTCGTTGACCATCGGCACCATGCAGCGCGCGACGATCTCCTCGGGCGCGAACTCCTTGCGTTCCGCGACCACGCCCTTGATCAGGTCGTAGGTTGCCGGGTCCACCGACTTCTTCGGCTTGCCCTTCTTGTCGGGTGCGTAGACGTAATAGCCCTTGCCGTTCTTCTGGCCGTAGCGCTGGTTGTCGACCAGCACCTGCGTCGCGTTCCGCCACTCGTGTCGCATGCGATCCGGGAACCCCTGGGCCATGACTTCCGCGGCGTGCACGCCGGTGTCCATGCCGACGACGTCCATCAGGTACGCGGGGCCCATCGGCCAGCCGAACCGCTCCATGGCCTTGTCGATAGCCTGGAAGTCCGCGCCGTCGCGCATCAGCATGTGGAAGCCGGCGAAATACGGGAACAGCACGCGGTTGACGAAGAATCCCGGGCAGTCGTTCACGACCACCGGCGTCTTGCCCATCCGGCTCGCGAGCTTCACGGTCGCGGCCACTGCGTCCTCGGACGACTGCTTGCCGCGGATCACTTCCACCAGCGGCATCATGTTCACCGGGTTGAAGAAGTGCATGCCGACGAAGTTCTGCGGTCGCTTGAGGCCTTCGGCCAGCAGGCTGATCGATATCGTCGACGTGTTCGACGCGATGATCGTGTCCTCGCGCACGAGGCCCTCGACCTCTGCCAGCACGACCTTCTTGACCTTCGGGTTCTCGACCACCGCTTCGATGATGATGTCGACGCTGCCGAAATCGCCGTAATTGAGCGTCGGGCGGATGCGGCCGAGCGTCTCGCTCATCTTCGCGGGCGTCATGCGGCCCTTCTCGACCTGCTTCGAGAGCAGCTTGCCGGCCTCGTTCATGCCGAGCGCAAGCGCATCGTCGCGGATGTCTTTCATCACGATCGGCAGGCCCTTGTAGGCCGCCTGGTAGGCGATGCCGCCCCCCATGATGCCGGCGCCGAGCACGGCCGCCTGCTTGATCTCCTTCCTGCTCTTCTTTTCCCAGGCACCTGCCGCTTTCTTCACGCCCTGGTCGGCGAGGAAGACGCCGATCAACGCGTTGGCCTGCGGCGTCAACGCCGCCTTGGCGAAATACCTCGCCTCGACTTCGAGCGCGGCGTCACGGCCGAGCGTAGCCGCTTCCTGCATGTTCTTGATGGCCAGCATCGGCGCGGGGTAGTTGGGGCCTGCCTGCGCGCCCACCACAGCCATCGACGACGTGAACGCCATCGTCAGTTCCATCTTGTTGAGCTTTAGCGGCGACAGCTTCGCCGCACGACGGGTCTTCCAGTCGAGCTTGCCCGCGATGCACAGCTTCAGCATCGAGAGCGCCGCGTCACGCAGCTGCTCGGGCGCGACGACTGCATCGACTGCGCCGTCTTTCAGCGCCGCGTCGGCTTTCTTGTCGGCACCGGCGCAGATCCACTCCACGGCGTTATCGACGCCGATGATGCGCGGCATGCGCACCGATCCGCCGAAGCCCGGGAAGATGCCGAGCTTCACTTCGGGGAAGCCGACCGAGGCGGCCGTCGACATGACACGGTAGTCGGCGGCAAGCGCCAGTTCGAGACCGCCGCCGAGGCACACGCCGTTGATGGCGACGACGGTCGGGACCGACAGGTCCTCGAACGCGCTCAGCATGCGATTCACTTCGAGCACGGAACTCGCGATGGCTGCCTCGCCGGCCGCGAACATCGCACCGAACTCGGTGATGTCGGCGCCGACGATGAACACGGACTTGCCCGACGTGACGACGACACCCTTCACGCTGCTGTCTTTCGCGATCGCCTGCGTCGCCGCCGCGAAGTCCCGCAGCGCAACCTGGTTGAGCTTGTTGACCGATTCACCGGCGAGGTCGAACTTGAGTTCGACGACGCCATCGCCCAGCGCCGCGACGCTGAAGGCGGGTCCCGTGTACAGCATGAGTCTCTCCCTACATCTGGTTCCGAGGAGCGGGCCGCGCCGTTGGGCAAGGCGCCGCCGAACCGGCCAAGTTTGCGGCACTGCAATAGAATTTGTAATGGGGGGATTCTCTACAGCGCGCCGCCTGCCAGCGGAAAGCTCGGAAATAGGGGACGCTCACCTATTTCCCCAGAATAGGTGAGCGTCCCCTATTTCCGGAGCCAGTAAATTCAGTGGCTTACGTCAGCTTACGGTCGTCGAGCCCGAAGCCACGCGAGATGATTTCCTTCATCACTTCCGAGGCACCGGCGTAGATCCGGGACACCCGGGCGTCCGTAAAGCACCGCGAAATGCGGTACTCCTCCATGTAGCCCGCGCCCCCGAAGAGCTGCAGGCATTCGTCGGCCGTGCGGAACTCGAGTTCGCTGGTCAGCAGCTTGGCCTCGGCCGCGAGGTCCGCGCTCAGCTTGCCCTGCAGGTGCTCGGTCACGAGCGTGTCGACGAAGACCTGCGCGGCATCGATCTGTGCGCGCAGTTCGGCGAGCTTGAAACGTGTGTTCTGGAACGCGCCCAGCGGCTTGCCGAACATGCGGCGCTCCTTCACCCAGTCGAGCGTGAGGTCCCACGCCAGCTGGGCTCCCGTCGTGTACTGCACGGAGCCGATCAGGCGTTCTTCGGCCAGGAAGTGCGTGAGGTAGTGAAAGCCCTTGGCCGGGTCGCCCAGCACATTGTCTTTCGGCACCTTCACGTCCTTGAAGAACAGTTCCGACGTGTCCTGCGCGTGCAGGCCGATCTTCTGCAGGTGGCGTCCGCGTTCGAAACCCTCCATGCCGCGCTCGACGATGAAAAGTCCGATGCCGTAGCGCTGGCCTGGCACCGTGCGTGCCGCAACGACCACGACGTCAGCGATCTGTCCGTTGGAAATGTACGTCTTCGATCCGTTCAGCAGCCAGTGGTCGCCCTTGTCCTCGGCGCGCGTCTTCATGCCGGCCACGTCGCTGCCGGCGCCCGGCTCCGTCATGGCAACAGCCAGGATCTTCTCGCCCCGCACGAACGAAGGCAGGAAGCGGGCCTTCTGCTCCTCGTTGCCGAGCTGGCCGAAGTACGGCCCCACCAGGCGCGAATGCAGGTTGAGGTAGAAGCACGGCTCGCCGTGACGGATGTTCTCCTCGATCAGTACCTGCTCGTAACGAAAATCGGCGACGCCCGCACCACCGTACTTTTCGTCGGCCCACATCAGCAGGTAGCCCTGCTCGCCGGCCTTGAGGTAGGCCTCGCGGTCGACCATGCCCTGCTTGCGCCAGCGCTCTGCATGCGGCGCGATTTCGGCCTGGAAGAAGCGCCGGGCGCCGTCGCGGAAAGTGTCGTGCTCGTGTTCGAAAATCGTACGGCGCATGGCCATGGGAAGCGTCTCTCGTTTCGTCGCTCGTACGCGGGACGCCTATCTGGCGCGCGACTTGTTGCCGACCATGCGTTCGACGGTCTGGATCATGTGCATCACTACGTCCGTCACCGTATACGCGGTGCGTGGCCGAAACCATGTCGCCGCCCATGTCAGCATGCCGCTGATGGACACGGCCAGCATGCGCGGCTGGTCCACCGCGAAGTCGCCGCTGGCATTGCCTTCCTCGAGCAGTTTCGCGAGACGCTGGTCGAACAACTTACGCAGGTCCATCAGGTGCTTCTGCTCGGCATCTTCGAGGTTCTTTTCCTCGCGGTTGTAGACGACGACGTACTTCTGGTCGCGGATCACGATGGAGGTGACGCGTTCGACGATGAGCCGCAGCTTCTCGGGTGGCGCGAAGTCCAGGGCCAGGACCTCTTCCTGTGCCGCGATCGATTCGGTGATGCCGATCTCGCAGATCGCGTTCAGGATCTCGCTCTTGTTGCGGAAGTACGAATAGAGGAACGGTTTGGTGACGTCGAGCGATTCGGCGATCGAATCGAGCGTCGTCGATTCGTAACCCTGCGCGAAGAACAGCTCGCGCGCCTCCTCGAGGATACGGCGCCGCTTGAACTCCTGCACTTCGGTGCGCAGCTCGTGCGTCCTGCCGGTCTCCGGTGCCGTGTCCGTCGCGCGACCCGTCCTGGGTACAGTCTTGCCCGTGGCCAACGTCTCAGCTCCCGATCTTGTCGCGACGGATCAGGATACCGGCCTGCTCGCGATCCCAGGTATCCGCAGTAATCCCCTGTCGGCGCAGGTCGGCTTTCAGCACCTTGGCCGACGGCGTCTTGGGCAGTTCTGGCAACACCCGCACGTACCGCGGAATCATGAAGTACGCCAGGCGCTCCCGCAGGAAGTCGAGCAGTGCCGCTGGATCGATGGTGTGGCCCGGCGCCGGCGCGACAATCGCCATCACTTCGTCTTCGCCGAGTTCGCTTGGCACTGCGATCGCCGCGGCCTCGCGCACCGCAGGGAAGCGGACGATCTCGGCCTCGACCTCGAACGAAGAGATGTTTTCGCCGCGACGGCGGATCGCGTCCTTGATGCGGTCGACGAAGAAGAAGTTGCCCGCTGCGTCCATGCGGAAAGCGTCGCCGGTGTGGAACCAGCCGTTGCGCCACGCGCGCGCGGTGGCCTCCGTGTTCTTGTAATAACCACTGTTCATCGCCCACGGCCGGTCGGTGCGCACGATCATCTCGCCGACCTGGCCTACCGCGACCTCGCAATCGTGGTCATCGACGAGCCGGACGTCGACGCCGGCCCGCACCTTGCCGCACGTGCCGCGCACCTTCGGGTTCGGCTCGGACACGATCGGCGACGAGATCTCGGTCATGTTGAAAATCGTGTACACGTCGAGGCCGAAGCGCCGGTGGAACTCTTCCGCACCGTCGCTCAACGGCACGATGAAACACTTGCGCACGCCGTGATCTCGATCCTGCGGCCCGGCGGGCGCCTTGAGCAGGAACGTGGCCATCACGCCGAGCAGGAACACCGCGGTCGTCCCGGTCTCGCGCACGAGCGGCCAGAACGTATCCGTCGAGAAACGCTCGGGCAGGACGATCGAGCCGCCCCGCGCCAGCATGGCAAAGCTGAGTCCCATGCCACCGATGTGGAACATCGGCATGTTGACCAGGAAGCGATCGGCTCCGTCGATGAAGTACCACGCCTCGGGACCCGGGTTGGTGTACATGTGCAGGTAGGACGACAGCACACCCTTCGACGGACCCGTCGTGCCGGACGTGTAGATGATCGACTGCGTGTCCCACGGCTCGATCGGACGCGCGAGCGGCTGCAGGTCCGCTTCGTTGCCCGTCAGCGTCGAGAAGAGTGCCGCGGGCAGCGGCGCGGGCGGGACTTCCTCTGTGCCCGTGACCACCAATCGCTCGAGTTTGGCGAGCGCGACTTCCTTCAGCCGCGGCACGAGGTCGGTGTGCACGACCGCAAGCTTCGCATCCGAATTGTCAATGACGTGCTCGAGCACGCCGCCGCGATATGCCGTGTTGATCGGGACGTACACCGCGCCGAGGTAATTGAGCGCGTAGTACGTGAGCAGCATCTCGGGCGTGTTCGGTTGCCAGCACAGCACGTGTTCGCCCTGCTGCACGCCGGCCCGCTGCAGGCCGGCGGCGATCGCGATCACCCTCTCGCGCAGTTCGCGGTACGTCCATTGCCGGCCGCCGTCGAAGATCACGTACGGCTGGTCGCCGCGCTCGGCAGCCCAACGGTCGATGAGGTAGCGGACGACACAACGCTCGCGCGCAGGAACGCGCGGATCAGCGTGGCCAGTGGTTGGTGCGGCCGGCGCGCTCGGCATGATCTCCCCCTTGGCAACGAATGCTGTTGCAGCGCAAGACGAGGCGCGTCCAACCTGGACGAACCCTACCAACTAGTCTGCGTTGCTTCCCGTTAGTAATACTTTGTACACCATCGGTAACGTCGATACAATCGAGCGCGCAGGGGATTTTCCCGGCTTTTCGCGGAGCCGTCCATGTACCAGACGACGATCGGACTCACACCACTAGAGCGCGTCCACAGCGGCCGACCGGTGGCCCAGGCACTTGCGGACGAAGCCGCGACGATCGGCGCTCAACGCATCTTCCTCGTCTGCAGTAACACGCTGAACAACAAGACGGACGAGATCGACAAAGTACGCCGCGCGCTTGGAGCCAGGCTCGTCGGCGTGTTCGACAGGGTGCGCCCGCACGTGCCGCGCGAGGACGTATCCGCTGCAGTCGCAGCGGCCGAGCCCTTGTCGCCAGACCTGCTGGTGTCGATCGGCGGCGGCTCGTGCACCGACCTCACCAAGATTCTCGCGGTCTGCCTCAAGCACGGATTGCGCACACCCGAGTCGATGGAGGCGTACCACATCGTGGTCAACGCAGATCACTCGGTCTCCGCACCCGTGTTCGATGGCCCGGACATTCCCGTGGTGATCGCGCCGACCACGCTGTCAGGCGGTGAATTCAACGCGCTTTCCGGCGCGACGGACAAGGTCAGCAACGTCAAGCAGGGTTACGCGCACCCGAAGATGACGGCACGCGCAGTCATCATGGACCCGGCGCTCACCGTGCACACACCGGAGTGGATCTGGCTGTCGACGGGCGTGCGCTCCTTCGATCACGCGTTCGAGACGCTCGGTTCGCTCAACTCCAACGACTGGTACGACGGCATGGCGATGAACGCCGTGCGCCTGTTGTCGCAGGGCCTGCCGCGCGTGAAGGCGAATCCGAACGACCTCGAGGCGCGGCAGATGTGCCAGATGGGTGCGTGGTGCTCGATGACCTCGATCGTGTGCGGCCTGCCGATGGGCATCAGCCATGCCGTGGGCCATGCGCTCGGCGGGTCGTTCAATGTGCCGCACGGTTACACGTCGTGCGTGATGGCCCCGTTCGCGCTCGAGTACAACAGTGTCGTCAACGGCGAACGCCAGAAGCTCATCAGCATCGCTTTCGGGCAGCCCAACCGTCCGGCGCACGAACTGGCCGACGGGGCGATCCGTGGGCTCGGCATGCCGCGCAGCCTCACGGCAGTCGGCCTCAAGGAAGCCGACCTCGCGCCGCTCGCGGGTTACACGTTCCAGGACATCTGGTGCGGTACCAACCCGCGCCCGATCGCCAACGCCGAAGCCCTGGTGCCGTTGCTGCGCAAGGCTCTCTAGAGTTGACGGTGCCGGCAGATCTGCTTGGGCGGCTGCTGCGCGGCGACCGCGCCGCCCTCGCACGCGCGATCACGCTGATCGACCGGCGGCCGCTCGAGGCCGCCGCGATCGATGCGGTGCTGGCGCCGCACACGGGACGGGCCGCGACGGTCGGACTCACCGGTCCGCCCGGCGCTGGCAAGTCCACGCTCGTCGGATCGCTGCTCAAGTCGGCCGTGCGTCGCGACGTCCGCGTCGCCGTGCTCGCACTCGATCCGATGTCGGCACTGACGCGCGGCGCGGTACTTGGTGATCGGCTGCGCATGGAGCACACCACGGCGGACGAGCGCGTCTTCGTGCGCTCGATGACCGCCGACAATGGCGCGGGCGGCCTCGCTCTTGCGACCCCGTTCGCGATACGCGCGCTCGATGCGGCCGGCTGGCCCTGGGTGCTGATCGAGACCGTCGGTGTCGGGCAGACGGAATTCGAAGTCGTCGAAGCGGCGACCACGACGGTCGTCGTACTGAATCCAGGCGCGGGTGACGAAGTGCAGGCGGTGAAGGCCGGCCTGCT
Source organism: uncultured Pseudomonadota bacterium (assembly GCA_963748985.1). Lineage (GTDB taxonomy): Bacteria > Pseudomonadota > Gammaproteobacteria > Steroidobacterales > Steroidobacteraceae > RPQJ01. The sequence continues at coordinate 179,999 of CAVVKQ010000001.1, read as the reverse complement.
CGAGATGGCCGACATCTTCGTCATCAACAAGGCGGATCGCGCAGGCACGCAGGCCACGCGGCTCGACCTCGAACGCACCGTGAGTCAGTTGCCCGCGTCGGCATGGCGACCACCGATCGTCGAAACCGTGGCGAGCGAAGACTGCGGCACGGATGAGGTCTGGGACGCGATCGCGGCGCACCGCGTCCACCTGCTGCAGACCGGCACGATGGCACAGCGCCAGCAGCGCCTGCTGCGGCTCGCACTGCGCAGGCTCGTCTCGGCCCAGATGGAAGCTCGCATCGAATCAGCGCTGAGCACCGCGGAATTCATGCGGATGATCGAAGCCGTGCAGGCTGGCGAGTCCGACCTCAACCAGGCCGGCGTGGCGTTGCTGGCAGGTGTGCTCAGCCGCTGACGCTGCCGGGTCCACCGGTCAACCGGCGCGCACAGTTGACGATCTCGGCGAGCTGCGATCCGGGCGGAAACACTTCGACGCCGAGCGCCTGCAACCGCTTGGCCGCCCATGGCGCGATGATGCCGCCGGCAAAGATCGGCAGGTCGGCACGCGCCGCGCGCAGCTCACCGATGATGCGCTCCGCCACTTCGACGTGACCGCCGATGTTCAAGCCCACGAGATCGACGTCTTCATCGATCGCCGCGCGCACGATCTCAGTGCCGGTGCTCATGCCGCCCAGGATCACCTGGAAGCCCCCGTCCCGCAGCGCACGCGCGACGACGGAGATGCCGCGCCAGTGACCGTCGAGGGCCGTCTTGGCGAGCAGGATGCGACGCGGTGCGCCGTCCGCGAGCGCGGCGGGGTCTGCGGCTGGCGTCGATTCGTTGCTGACGGATGACATGGTGTGCCTTCTTGCTGCGGCGGCGCGTCAGACGAGCTTCGGAGTCTGCCAGTCGCCCCAGGCCTGGCGGAAGATGTCGCCGATCTCGCCGATCGTCACCTCGGCGTCCACGGCCCGCATCATGACCGGCATGATATTGCGATTGGCGTCACGACAGGTCGCCGCGAGTTCGCGCATCGCCGCCGTCGCTGCCGTCTCGTGCCGCTCGCGACGCACCGCGTGGAGCCGCTCGAGCGCCACGGGATACGCATCCGTCACCGGCGGGAAGCCATCGACCTCCCAAGGCGTGATGTCTTCCTGGAAGCAATTCACGCCGACGATCTTGCGCTCGCCCCGTGCCTCCGCGATCGCCTGCGATTCCTGGTTCTCGCGGGCGCGCGCGTGCAGCCAGCCGGAATCGAGCGTAGCGAGGAAACCGCCCTGCGCCAGCAACTGGTCGACGAACTCCCACGCACGGCGCTCGAGCTCGGCCGTCAGCGATTCGACGTAGTACGAGCCGCCAAGCGCGTCCGTGACGGCCGGGATGTTGGTCTCGTGCTCGAGGATCTGCTGGATGCGCACCGCCATCTGGTGCGCGTGTTCGCTCGGGATCGAGATCGCCTCGTCGTAGCCCGACACGCCGAGCGACTGCGTGCCGCCGAGCACGGCCGTCAGCGCCATCAGCGTGCCGCGCACGATGTTGTTGAACGGCTGCTGGTACTGCATGTAGGCGCCCGACGTGACGACGTGGATACGCATGCGCAGGGCCCGCTGGTCAGTGATGCCATACCGCTCGGTGAGCAATCGGTGCCACATCTTGCGGGCGGCGCGCAGCTTCGCTGCGTCTTCGAAAATTTCCATGGTCGTGCGGAAATTGACGCCACCGACACGCTGCGCCGCAACCGTCATGTCCATGCGGCCGCGTCGCTTCACCTCGTCCAGGTATTCGATCGCGTTCGCCATCACGGCGCCCAGTTCCTGCCAGGCATTGAGTCCCGTGTCGCCGCCGTTGTAACCGGCGATCGAGACCGGCACCCACTTCGGCAGGTGCTCGCTGCAGAACTCGATGATGTCGGCGTTGAGCCGCAGGCCCGGAGCCGTCGGCACCTGCTGCTTGGTGACGCAGCCGAGATACGTCAGGAAGAAGTCGCTCTGCCCCGTGCCGAAGAGTTGTGCGAGCGGGATGCCGCGCCGTTTTGCGACCGTCCAGTAGGCTGCGAGCGCGAACGGCGCGTGCTGCACCACCGCGCCGCCCGCGTGCCCGAACGTGCTCTCGATCGGCAGGTCGGCGAGGCACAACTCGGTCTCACGCACGCTCTGCATGACCGCGCCGGTGAGGCCCACGTCTTCCTTGCGCGCGACGACGTCCGGATGGTCGACGTTGTAGAGGTGGTCGGCCGTATTGCGGTCGTGCTCCATCAGGAACCCGGTTTCGCCGTTGCGGAGCAGGAACTTGATGCGTTCGTTCTCGTCCTCGGGCTTGCCGAAGCCGCTCAGCTGGAAGATACGCCAGGGCTTGGTGCGGTAGCCTTGCGGAAATCCGCCACGGTGATACGGCGGCTGACCCGGAGCGGCGCCCATGAGGCGGGCATGTTCCGCCGGCACGTCTTCGGGGCCGTAGCTTGCCTTGAGCTCGATGCCCGAAGCGCTGCGGTAGGCCGGCGGTCGCTTGTCGTGGCTTTGCATGGGTCGTTTGGCTCCGTGCGCCCGAGTATACTAATGGTATAAAAAATCTACCAGAGGTTTTGTTTTATAGTTATTGGTCAATCCGGGGGCCCGACATGCCGCAGAACCAGCCACAGAATCCATACGCCGACCTCTTTTCCGTCGCGGGCAAGACCGCCGTGATCACCGGCGGTTCGTCGGGCCTTGGCCTCGCGATGGCGGAGGCCTACCTGCGCTGTGGCGCGCGCGTGTACATCACTGGACGCAAGCCCGTGCAGCTCGAAGCAGCCCGGCAGGAGCTGGCAGCATACGGCGACGTGCGGACCGTCCAGGGCGACGTGGCCACGCCTGAAGGTGTCGAGGCACTGCGCGCTGCGCTCAAGGACGAGGACAAGCTGCACGTCCTGATCAACAACGCAGGTATCACCTGGGGATCGTCGGTTGAGAAGTTTCCGGCCGAAGCCTGGGATTCGGTGATGGGTGTCAACGTCAAGGCCCCGTTCATGCTGGTCCAGGCGTTCCTCGCGAAGCTGCAAGCCGCGGCAACCACAGGCGACCCTGCCCGAGTCATCAACATCGGTTCCGTGTACGGCGTGACCAGCCAGGTGTTGCGCGCATGGTCGTACGCGGCGAGCAAGGCCGCGATCCACCAGCTCACCAAAGTTCTGGCGGCGGAACTGGCCCCGCGCGGCATCCTCGTGAACGCGATCGCGCCGGGCTTTTTCCCGTCGAAGATGACGCACTTCATGACCAGCAACGAAGAGCGCATGGCGGAGATGCGCAAGACCATCCCGCTCGGGCGCGAAGGCTCGAAGGACGATATCGGCGCGCTCGCGCTCTACCTCGGCTCGCGGGCGAGTTCGTACATGACCGGCAACGTCATCCCGCTCGACGGCGGCGTGCTCGCGCAGACCTGACGGCAGGACGACCATGGACACGAGCGCAGATTCCCCGTACGAAACCTTCCGTGTCGAGCGGCGCGGCGACGTCGACTGGCTGACGCTGGACCGGCCCGATGCACTAAACGCGATGAACGCGCGCATGATCGCCGAGCTCGCGGAGTACTTCGGCGCACGTGTGCACGACGAGCAGACGCGGGTGATCGTGTTGCGCGCGACGGGCAGGGCGTTCTGTGTCGGCCTCGACCTGCGCGAGATGACGGGCCTGATCGAGGAACTCGACACGGCGGCCCGCCTGCGCTTCCAGCAACGCCTGAGCAGCATCTTCGTTTCGATGCGTCGCTGTCCGCAGCCGATCGTCTGCCTGGTGCAGGGCGCGGCCTCCGGCGGTGGCTTTGCACTGGCCCTCGCTGCCGACATCCGGCTGTGCACACCGGAAGCGCGCATGAATGCGGCCTTCATCAAGGTGGGCCTGAGTGGCTGCGACGTCGGCATGAGCTACCTGCTACCCCGTGCGGTAGGAACGTCGGTCGCGGCGGAGATGCTGATGACGGGGTCGTTTCTCGACGCGACGCGCGCTGCCGCACTCGGGTTCGTTACGGCGGTCGTGCCGGCAGCCGAACTCGAGGCCGTCGGCGCGAAGACCGTGGAATCGCTGCTGCAGGCGGATCCGCTCGGCCTCGCGCTGACCAAGCAGGGACTGCAGGTCGGCATCGACGCGCCGGGCATCGAGTCCGCGATCGCCAACGAAGACCGGCAGCAGTCGCTGCTGAGCGGCACCGAGGGCTTCCGCGCCCGGATGCAGGCATTCCTGAACCGGAAGTGAGCGGGATCGCCGCTCAGGCCCGGCAGCGCAATTCGGTCAGGCCGCGAAACAGGAATCCCGCCCGCCACACGGCGCGCGCGACGTCGACTTCGATCTCTGGCAGGCGCCGGGCGAGCGACGTGAATGCGACGCGACCTTCGAGTCGCGCCAGTTGCTGCCCGATGCAGTGGTGGATGCCGCCGCCAAACGACAGCATGCGTGAGTCCTTGCGCGTAACGTCCATCATGTCAGCGCGTTCGAACACGGACGGATCACGATTGGCCGAGCCGAGCAGACACAGCACGCGCTCGCCCGGTTTCACACTGAAACCACCAACCACTGCTGGCTGCAGCGCTGTGCGGTAGGTGCCCTGCAGCGACGATTCGAAGCGCAGCACTTCATCGACTGCGCGCGGTGCGATCTCTTCCGGGTTTGCGACCAGGGCCTGCCATTGCCCCGGTGCCCGGTGCATTGCAAGCATGCCGTTGCCAATCATGTGCGCCGTGGTCTCAAAACCGGCGCCGAACATCGCGACGATCACGTTCGCGACCTCGTCCCTGGTCAGCGCAGAGCCGTCCTCGTCCGTCGCGTGCACGAGCGCGCTGGTCAGGTCGTCCTGCGGGTCGGCGCGCTTGCGGTCATAGATCCGGCCGAAGAAATCATTGAGGAAGTCCATCTGCGCGTCGGCCTGTGCGAGCAACCCGGGTTCGAGCGCGCGCGTCTCGAACACGATGAACGACTCGGCCACGGCCCGTGTCAGCTGCGCAAGACTGGCCGGCGAGCGCTCGTCGCCTGCGAGACCGAGCATGTCGCACATCACGAGCGTCGGCAGCTGGTAAGCAAAGTCCCAGAGCAGCTCGATCTCGCCCCTGGCCAGCATCGCGTCGATCAATCCGTCGACGATCTCCTGGATCCGCGGCTGCATCGCAGCGACGCGCCTGGGCGTGAGTGCGAACGCCACGAGCTTGCGCAGTCGCGTGTGGGCGGGCGGGTCCTGCATCACGAACACTTCGGAGAGCCAGCGGTACGACGAGTGGGCCATGACATCGAAGTCCGGGCCGTAGTACAGCTGGATGTTGTGGACGAAGTTGCCCTGCCCGAAGGCAGCGTGGTTCGTGATCACCTCGCGCACGTCGGCGTAGCGCGATGCCACGTAATACTCGGTCGCCGCCTTGTGCAGGCCCGGCAGGCCGCGCAGGTATTCGTAGTACGGCCGGTAGGGATTACGGATGAGCTCGGGATCGGCCGGATCGAAACGATAGCCGGCGTCGAGCGGTGCGGTCGCGTTCATGGCAGCTCGAAAATGGGTTCGAACGCGTCGCCGCGGCGACGCACACGGCAGCAGTGCACGCCGCCGAAGTGAGCCGGGACGACCAGCGTATTGCGATCGGCGGCATCTTCCAGCACGCGCCGACGCGTCCGACGGGCTTGCGGCTGATCCTCGCAGTACGGGCTGTTCCAGTCAGGGCAATACACCTGCGCCGGGTGATGCAGGATGTCCGCGACGAACAGCGCGCTGTCACCGGCGGAACGCACGTCCATGATCAGGTGGCCCGGCGTGTGGCCCGGTCCGAGCCGCAGCGTGATCGACTCGCTGACTCGGTACCCCTCGCCAACCAGTTCTGCGATGCCCGCGTCGAGCAGCGGCTGCACGCTATCTTCGAAAACGTTGGTGTTCACGATCGCGCCAGCTTCGGTTGGGCGGGCGCCCTGGCCTTGCGGATCCCAGTAGTCGCGTTCAATCGCGGACAGGAGATAGCGGGCGTTCGGAAACGTCGGCACCCAGCGTCCCGCGTGCAATTGCGTATTCCAGCCGACGTGGTCGATGTGCAGGTGCGAGCAGATGACGACGTCGATGTCCTCCGGTGCGAAGCCCGCAGCCGCCATCCGCGTGAGGAATGGCGTGTCGAGACCGCCGAAGATCGGAATACCAGGCCGCTCCTTGGCATTGCCTGCCCCCGTGTCGTACAGGACCCTGAGGCCGTCGACCTCGAGGATCCAGCTCTGCAGGAACGCATAGATGCTGTCCGCGTCGTCGCGGTAGTACTGCGGTGTCAGCCCCGGCGCGAAACTGCGAAAGGTAGCCTCGTCGTAGCCGACGAAGAACACCGAGGGTGGCAGGAAATTCCCCTGCCACTCCTCGACGTGATGTACCCGCACGTCGCCGATGCGCAGCATCGCGGCCGGCCCCGCCCGCCGTCAGAAATTGAGGGCGAGGGTCAGGCCGTAGGTGCGCGGCGGCAGCAGCGAACCCACGCGGACGCTGCCGTACAGTGGCGCCGTGATGATGTTGTTGCTGTAGACGAACTCGTCGGTCGCGTTGCGGACCCAGCCGGTGACCCTCCATTTGCCGTCGCCGCCTTCGTAGCCGGCCATCAGGTTGAGCAGGCCATAGGCGTCCTGCTCCGCGTCCGAGTTGTTGAACTCGGTGAAGTACACCTTGTCCTGGTACGAAGCTTCGATGCGGCCGACAAAGGCACCGGTCGCCGTGACCGGCCGGCGATAGTCGAGTACGCCATTCAGCGTGTACTTCGGCGCGTTCTGCAGGTAGTTGCCCGAGAGGTCGACCTGCTCGAAGTTCTGCCGGTAGTCGCCCGTCACGAACTCCGTGTACGTCGCATCGAGCCACGTGCCCGAGAGGTTTCCAGACAGCCCTTCCGTGAAGCGCGCGAACAACTCGACTTCGACGCCCATGATCTCGGCCGACGCGGCATTGACCGTCTCCACCACGCTCTGCTCGTTGACGAAGCCGACCTGCAGGTCGGTGTAGTCGTAGAAGAACGCAGCCGCTCGCAGCGATGCACGATCGTCGGCGAAGGGCATCTTGTAGCCGATTTCATAGGCATCGACGAATTCGGGATCGATGACTTCGTTGAGGCTGCCGATGTTGATCACGCCCGATTTGAAGCCCTGGGTGAACTGCAGGTAGGCCAGGCCTTCGTTGGAGGTCTTGTACTCGAGCAGCACCTTGGGCGTGACCTTGTCCCATGACTTCTCGCGATCCGTCGGCACGTTGACGCCGAGCGCATCGAAGATGAACGAGCCGCTGCCTTCACGCTTCTCGTAGTTGTAGCGCGCACCCAGCGTCAGGGCGAACGCATCGGTGAATGAATACCTGCCCTGCACGAACAGGCCGTATGCCTCGACGTCGACATCGCCGTTCTGCCAGTAGTTGCCACTGTTGAAGAAATCAGCGGGCAGTCCGAAAACGAGACCGAGATTGGTGAGAGGCACCTTCACCTCACCGTGCATCTTCTCGCTGAAGTAGTTCGCACCCATCAGCCATTCGACGTTGGCCGCCGTGCCGGCGACAGTGAAGTCCTGGCTCCAGGACTCGCTCTCCTCGATGTAGTTGTTCTGGCCGAACATATCGACGTCGGAACCATCGAGGTCGTCGCGCAGGAAGCGGTTGAAATCGCGCCAGGCGGTGATCGACTTCAGGTTCCAGCCGTCAGCGAAGTCCCAGTCGACGATCGCGCTGACGGCCGTGCCGTCTCGCTCGTTGATCGGATCCTGGTCCGAGACGATGTTGCGCTGGTCGGGTTTCCTGCCCCTGTCGGCGTAATAGTCGAAGATCGTCCGGCCGCCGAGCAGGTTGTGCGCAAGCTGGTCTTCCGGCACGACGGTCGTGCCGAGGAAATGGAAGGCGTAGTTGTAGTCGTCTTCCTGGAAGTAGTCGGCCATCAGCACCAGGTCGAGCGTGTCGCTCGGCTTGAAGCGCAGGCTGCCACGGACGGCCTGCGCATTACGGTTGTCCACCGGCTTGCCGGTGGTGAGGTTCCGGCCATAGCCTTCACGCTTGTCGGCCTTGCCCGAGATGCGCCCCATCACGGTCTCGCCGCCGATCGGACCACCGAGCGCGCCTTCGACAGTGGTCGCCGAGTAATTGCCGAGCGTGTAGTTCAAGTAGCCGTCGAGATCTTCGGTCGGCTTCCTGGTGATCATGTTGACCACGCCTGCGGTCGCGCCGCGACCGTACAGGGTCCCCTGCGGTCCACGCAGCACTTCGATCTGCTCAAGATCGTAAAAGCCCGCGAGCTGGTGCGAGGGGCGCGGGATCATCGCGCCGTCCTGCAGGAACGCCACGGCGCCGTCTGCACCGAGGTCGATGCTGGTCATGCCGATGCCGCGGATAAACGTGCGGTTTACCCCGAACTGGTCGCCCACCGAGAGGTTCGGCACCGAGAGCGCGAGGTCGCGCACTTCCCGGATGCCGCCGGGGCCGAGCGCGTCCGCCGTGATGGCGGTGATCGCCGCCGGCGTGCTGTCGATGTCCTGGGCGACCTTGGTCGCGGTGACGACGATCTCTTCGAGGGCAAGCGAATCCCTTGCGTCCGCGGCGCCAGCCAGCGGGGCCGCGCCGAAAAGGGACAGCACGACGGCCGTGCGCAGGACAATCGAACTACCAGAGGCAGTGTTCATCTAATTCCCCCGAATGAATGGTCGATTCCGCCGCTGCACGAAGCGCATGGTCGCCCCGCCCCACCCGGCATTGCGACCCCTTGTATATTCTAGTTTACCGTCAGTCAAGTTTGTTGTATGAGAGTAACAACAGCGAGAATGGCGGCGAATCATTTATTGCAATGCGGTAACTTGCCGTCGCACCCCGGATGGATCCTCATGCAGACCGCACCCCGCCTCATTGCCCTGCTGTTCTTCGCCCTGCTTGCGCTGGTCCCATCCGCGCACGCGGACGACGCCACCCTGAAGCACGCGCGCGAGGCCTTCGTTGCGGCCATGGCTGCCGTAACTGCCGGCCCGTTCGCCCCGGCCGGCGGCGACTCCGAGGCCCTGCAGCGCTACCCGCTCTACCCCTATCTGCAGGCGGCGCGACTGAGCCAGCAACTGGCGCAGATACGACCCCTCGCGGCGCAGCCCGGCGGCGACGCGCGACTCCCGCTCGACGACGAGATCGCCGCCTTTCTCTCGCAACAGGGGGATCGGCCCGTAACACGGAATCTGCGATCGGCGTGGCTGGGCCACCTCGCTGGGCGACAGGCCTGGTCGACGTACGTCGGGCAATACCGCGAGGACCGCGACACGCAATCCACGCTGCGCTGCCATTGGCTCGCCGCGCGCGTCGCACTCGGCCAGGTCGATGGGCTGGAGTCAAAGTTGACCGACACGTGGCTCACCGCCAAGAGCCTGCCTGACTCCTGCGATCCGGCGCTCGCCTGGTGGCGCGCACGGGGTGGACCGGGTGACGTCATGGTCGAACGACGTGCCCGCCTGGCGCTCGAAGCGGGCGAAGCCGGGCTCGCACGATTCCTCGCAAAGTCACTGCCCGCTGCACGCGCGGCACCACTGCTGCAGTGGGCCGCCCTGATCGAGCAGCCTGGGCGCGAGATTCCGGCGCTGATTGCACAACCGGCGAGAAGCGTCGAGCCACAAGCGCTCGCAGACGGCTGGTCACGCTTCGCGCGCGCGGACGCCGAGGCGGCAGCCGTCGCCTTCCCTGCTTTGACGCAGTCTCGCGGACTCGACCAGCGCGCTGCAGGCCCTCACGCCCTGTCCGTCGCCCTCGCTCTGTCGTGGAGTCGTCATCCTCGCGCGCTCGAATTCTTTCGTCTCGCGCACGCGGACGATTTCGACGAGCGCGCTCACGAGTGGAAAACGCGAGCCGCGCTCTGGGCCGGTGACTGGCGCGAAGCTGCGGCTGCAATCGCCGCGATGCCCGATGACCTGCGCAACCAGCCACGCTGGCTTTACTGGTCGGCGCGGGCGAGCGAAAAGCTCGGCGACGTTGCGCAGGCGCGCGAGTTGTATGCCGCCGTCGTCCCGACCGACAACTGGTATGCCGCGCACGCGGCAGCACGGCTGGACCGCAAGTTCACGCCGCGTCTCGAACCGATCGCACTCAGCGAGGCCGAGATGAATGCTCTGGCGGCCGACGCCGCCTTCGTCCGCACACGTGAACTCCTGCATTGCGACATGGTCGCCGAGGCGACAGCGGAATGGCGCGCCGCGTACGACGAGTTGCCGCCCTCGCGGCAGGTGCAGGCCGTGGGCCTCGCGTCCCGCTGGGGCTGGCACGACCAGGCCATCGCGACAGCGGCACGCCAGAAGCTGTTCAACGATTACGACTTGCTGTACCCGCGGCCGTTCGACGCCGACGTTCGCAGCGCCAGCCGGCGCACGGGACTGGCCGAGGAACTGATCTATGCGATCATCCGACAGGAGAGCCTGTTTCGCGCTGATGCAGCGTCGGGTGCCGGCGCAATCGGGCTGATGCAGCTGCTGCCGGAGACGGCGCGCATAACCGCACGACGCGCTGGCCTGCCCGAGCCGACGCGCGCTCAGCTCGTCAAGCCCGCCGTGAACATCCCGCTGGGGTCCGAGTTTCTGGCGAGCCTGGTCCAGCGCTTCGAAGGCGAGACGGCGTTGGCTGCCGCCGGTTACAACGCCGGGCCCAACGCCGCGCGGCGCTGGCGACCCGCTGCGCCGATGGATCTCGACGTCTGGGTCGAGAACATCCCGTTCAACGAAACTCGCGCCTACGTGCAACGCGTGGCATGGCACGCGCTGGTGTTCGCGTGGCTCGCGGACCGCAAGCCGCGCGAGGTGAACGATTGGCAGCGTGCCGTGCGTCCTGCAACGTCGACGGCCGTGGCCATGACCGCATCGCCGTGAACTCCGTCCGATTCAGACGCAAGCCCGCCATTCGGCGATGAAATCACCGCTGGGTGTGCCGTCGCAATCGGCAAACGCGCTCCAGACCGCTGTTGCTTCCGCTTCGTTGAGTCGTCCCCGCAAACCGGCCAGCCGCTCGTTGATCGTGACGTCCCGCAGTTGCAGCAGCGCGACGAAGACGGCGACCCGGTTCAACGCCAGTCCGCGGCGAATCCATTCGAGCGCGTCGCCCACCGCCAGTTCACGGCGCTCGATGCTGACGGGGGTTCCGCCGAGGTAGCCCAGCACGGCTTCGTGGACCAGCCCCGGATCCGTTTCGCCTATCGCGACGGGCAGCCAGGCGCGGGCCGTGGTCTCGCCCCGTCGCACAGCCGCGCGCAACTCTTCGACGACCCAGCGTCGCTGCGTCACGCTGGCCAACCGCAGCTCCTGCCAGTAGTGCATGAGTGCAGCGGTGACAGCCGCTGGGGCGGCGGCGCGAGCGCCGGCAAGAATCAATGCGCGAAGCAGGGCGCGATGCGCCGCGACGTCGGCGCGTACCGGCTGTCGTGCCGAGCGCGTAGCCACGGCATGATGGGACTGGATCGACATGTTCAAAACCTCCTGGCCTGCGGGCGTTGCCACCTGGCCGGTAGGACGAGGCGCGTCTCGCGGCGTGTCCTGGGGGAGGTTTCGCAAACGAAAAACCCTCCACCGCATGACGCGCCAGAGGGTCCAGTGAGTTTGCACCCGCTTCGTTGCCTGCCGGCCGCATCCGCACCTTGCGGTGCGAGCCACCTTGCCCGGGAAGGCAGGTTGGCCTGGGCGTGGAAAACGCCCTGTCTTGATGCTGGGGCGAAGTATAGCCGAGCAGTCGCCGCCGTAAAGATCCGGATTATCCGCAGTTGCCGGCAGCGCGCCTCAGCCCACCTCAGGGCTGCACGCCGTACAGCGCCTGCAGCAGCGCATGCGTCGGCACGAAGACGAACGCAACGAAAGCGAGGAAGAGCAGCGTCACGTAGCTCGCGGGCGACAACGACGACCGGCGAGCGCCGAAGCCATGTGTCCAGTTGATGTTGCGTTCCGGCGTACTGACCGCTCGGCTCCACGGCAGCACCACCGCGGCCAGCAGTACGGCACCTGCCAGGCCCGCCCGCCCGTCGTAACCGTACTCGCGCACCATCCACAGCAGCACGAGCGGCAACGGCACGTGAAACAGCGACAGGCCACGCAGCAGTCGCGGACGCTCGGGCTCGAACATGTAATCCGTCAGGCCCGTGATGCGGCGTCGCAACGCCATTCGCGCCAGGAAATCCACGTTCCAGAGAATCTCGGGCACCAGCACGGCGACGGCCAGCACGCTCGCCAGCGCAGAACTCTGCAGCCAGAGTGCAGGCACCGCGCCGATGAACGCGATGTCGGAGAACCACAGGAAGTTGCGCCAGCTGTAGTGGCGCCACCAGATCGCGACCACGAGCAGGACGAATGCCGTGTACGCGATCTTGAACAAGAGCATGGGCCGGCACCGGCCGCGGAGGCGGCGCAGGCAACCTTAGCAGACGGACTGCGACGAGTCGCCTGCACGGCGCGACGAAGCGACGGCAAAACGCGAGTTGGCGGAGTCAAACTCAGTGCGCGGTGAATGGAAGCACATCGATCGACACACTCAGGAGAGAACGTCATGCAATCGAACACACAGATATCCCGGATGCTCGTCACGATGTTCGCCTTCGCTGCGACGGCCGGCTTCGCCGCCACCGCACAGGCTGGCGACCATGACCGGACGGGCACCCACTACGACAGCGTCGTGGTGAAGTACTCAGACCTCGACCTTGAGAGTATCGCCGGCACCAGGGTGCTGTACGCGCGACTGTCGGAAGCCGCGGAACGCGCCTGCGGCAAGGAACGGTACACGCGGGACCTGCAGCGCCGGATGCAGTACCGCTCGTGCTACGACAGCACGCTGAACCGGGCGGTGGACGAGGTCGGCAGTCGCGAACTGCAGGCACTGCACACGACCGGTGACGTGCACAACGTGGGTTGAGCGATCAGGACGGTCATCGATGCGGGGCGGGTTCACACGGACGTGACCCGTCCTGTCTCGATTCGAGCGCAACCGGAAAAACCATCCTGAAGCCTTCGATGCGTGCCGCCGTGAGCACGGTTGCGCGCGACAAGTCCGGGAACAGTTCCGGCTCGAAGCGCCACTGGCGCAGCCGGCAAAGTCGCAGGCTGCCCGTGGCTTCGGGACGGTAATAGCAGGTCCGGCCGTCCTGCCGCTGCGCGAGGGTGCCCAGTCTGCGCGGGACCCAGGCTGTGCTGAGCGGCAGCCGCACGCCCGTCGGCTCGGTGAATTCTAGCGAGCACAGCTCCCTGCCGTCGCTGGTCACGCGCCAGTGGTCGCCGGTTTCGCTGCGAGTCCAGTCGAAGTCGGCCCGATCTTTCGGAATGCCCCAGTTGCTGCGACCGTTGACGACGCTGTTCCAGGTCGACACCAGGATGCGGCTGATGGAGGGATGGCGCGCGTCGCCGAAATGCATCGTGCCAGGAATGAAGAGCAGCTCGCGGTAAGGCCCGCAGGGCGCCTCGTCGTAGACGACGCACATCAGCACTGAAAACGCCGACTGCACCGTGGCGCGGAGATCGGCGGGAACAAAGGCCGTCCGTGCCGGATCGCCGGCGGGCAACCGCAGCGCCACCATCCACGCGTGCCCGCGCAGCGCCCACGGCGCAGGTAAGCGCGGCACATCAGGCAGGGACTCGCTGGACTGCAGCATCGTCGTTGCCGCGGTAGATCAGCTGCTGATCACGGACGGGCTCAGCGCCAGCAGCACCTGCGCAAGGTAATACAGCGGCAACCCCCACGCGCGATTGGCGAACTCCTGGTGGACGAAGCGATCACGCGCCACCGAAATATCGGAAGCCGTGAAGGCAATCGCGCCCGCGGCAACGATGGGCGGACCGCCTGCCCCGCTGACTGCGCAGGCCAATGCCGTCATGACACCGATGACCAGGAAGTAGGCCTGCACTGGCCGACGCATGTCTGCCGGCAGGCTGGGACTGAGCCAGCGCCACACGCCCGACAGCGCCAGCGCAAGTGCCACAGCCGCGACGGCCAGCCAGGGCAAGCTGCGCGGCTGCGTCACAAACGCAGCGGCAAACGCGACGTGCCCGGCCAGGAACGCGAACACACCGGCCCGGAACACCGCGAGGCGGCCCTCGGGGATCAACAGGACGTCCCCGAGCAGGCAGAGACCGAGGCCGAACAGGATCAGCCGCCCGTAGTCCGAATCGAGCGCACCCGAGAATACGGCGACCGCAATGAACCCCGCCGAGGCGACCGGCTTCGTGCACCACTTGCCAACCTGTGATTCGCGCCGCTCGGCGACCAGCAGTCCGGCCACGGCTGCCACGCAGATGACGATCGATGCAGTCGTGTCCAATGTCCGCTCCCTGTCCGTGACCTGCGCCCCTTATCCGAATCGTAGCGCAGCGCTGCGGACCCGTCGTGCGAGCTGCTAGGATCGCTCCCCCGATGAGCGACCGTTCCCGCCCATTCATCCTGCGTGCCGGCCCGCGCGCCTTGCGCCACGTGCTCGACCGCGGGCTGACCCCGGGCGACATCGAGTGCATCCCGGCGGCCGCAGGTGGACCCAAAGGCCTGGCGCTGCTGCCCTTCGACCGCCTGCTGCTGCAACACGGCTGGCTGCCCGAAGGCCGTCCCGTGGAACTCATCGGCGCATCGGTGGGTGCGTGGCGCATGGCAGCGCTGGCGCAGGACAACCCGCTGGCCGCGCTCGACCGGATCCAGCACGCGTACGTGCGCGAACAGTGTTACAGCGCGCGCCCCGCACCAGCCGAAGTCAGCGCTGTCTGCCGTCGAATCGCCGCCGCCGCGCGCGGCAATGGCACCCTGCACTGGCGACCCGGTGTGACGCTTGCCATCGTGACCTCACGTGCGCGCGGACTGCTGCACGGTCGCGAATCGAAAATGGCGTTCGGGCGGGCCGTGCTGAGCAATGCCGTTTCGCGCTCGCGCCTGGCAAGCCACCTCGAGCGCGTCGTCTTCCATGCCGGGCCCGGGCCCAGCGTGTTCGACGGCGATGCATTCGACGAGTTCGGCCTGGTCCGCGTCGGCCTCGACACGGCCAACGCCGAAGATGCCCTGTTGGCGACGGGCACCATTCCACTGCTGGCCTCCCCCGTTCGTGGCATCGCCGGCGCGCCTCCCGGGCTTTACTGGGATGGGGCGCTCATTGACTACCACCTGCTGCTGCCCTATTCGCGACGTCGCTCGGCGGAGCGCATCGTTTTCTATCCGCACTTCAACGATTTCGTCACCCCGGGCTGGCTCGACAAGCACCTGCCGTGGCGCCGCTCGCCCCGCGCCCATCCGTGGCTCGATGACATGTTGCTCGTCGCGCCGTCACCAGACTTCCTGGCCACGCTGCCGCACGGCAAGCTGCCGGAACGGCAGGATTTCTATCGCTACGGGCCCGACCATGCGGGCAGGATCCGCGCGTGGGAAACGGCCATCGCGGAGTGCGGCCGGTTCGCCGCAGCGGTCCTCGGCTGGATGGAGCGGCCGGACCCGACGTTGATCGAGCCAATCTGAGCCGGTCCCATTAGAATCGGTCCGATGCGAAGAACAAAGCCCCAGACGGTCGCCCTTGCCTGTCATCCGTCCAGTCCGAGCACCGCGGTGCGTGGCATCACAGCGAGTGCGCGCATCGGCGGCGCCGGCAAGCTCGCCGTGCGGTTCGCGCTGGACGCCGACATGTCGCAGGTCGTGCTGCCGAAGTTGCGTCCAGCCGCACGCACCGACGAACTGTGGCGTCACACGTGTTTCGAAGTCTTCGTCGCGCTCCCCGACAGCGATGCGTACTGCGAACTGAATTTCTCACCGTCGACCGAGTGGGCGATGTACGGATTCGTCGCTTATCGGCGCGGAATGACTCCCATCGAAGTGCGGCGGCCCCCGCGTGTGGCGGTGCGGCCCACCCAGCGCGGCCTGGTGCTCACGGCCGTGACGTACCTTGCCGAACTGCCGATGCCGCAACCCGGGTCGCCATTGCGAGCAGGCGCCGCGGCCGTCGTCGAAGAGAAAGATGGCCGACTGACTTACTGGGCGCTGACGCATCCCTCGGCGCTGCCCGACTTCCACCACCGGCTGGGCTTCGTGCTCCAGGTTGGCAAGCAACCGGCCGGCTCGACGGACCTGTTGCGGGAAGCCGTGCGGAACCCGGGCTCGTGAAGTTCGGCATCGACCGGCTCTGCAGCGACCCTGCACTGCGCCAGGACCTGCGCGGCCGCCGCGTGGCGCTGCTCGCGCATCCCGCCTCGGTCACGGCCGATCTTACGCATTCGCTCGACGCGCTGGCCGCGCTTGCCGACGTGCGGGTCACTGCCGCTTTCGGCCCGCAGCACGGCTTGCGTGGCGACAAGCAGGACAACATGGTCGAGTCGCCGGACTATGACGACCCGCGCCTGGGTATACCGATCTTCAGCCTTTACGGCGCAGTGCGGCGCCCCACGGCCGCCATGTTCGACACATTCGACGTGCTTCTCGTCGACCTGCAGGACCTCGGCTGCCGCATTTACACTTTCATCACGACGCTGCGTTACGTGCTCGAAGCCGCAGCGGACTGCGGCAAGAGCGTGTGGGTGCTCGACCGGCCGAATCCGATCGGCCGCCCAGTCGAAGGACTGAGCCTGCGGCCGGGCTGGGAAAGTTTCGTCGGCGCCGGTGAAATGCCGATGCGGCACGGGCTCACGCTCGGTGAGATGGGCCGCTGGTTCATTCGCCACCTTGGACTCGACGTGGACTACCGCGTCGTCGAAATGACGGGCTGGCGGCCGGAATCCGCACCGGGTTTCGGCTGGCCGCTCGGCGAACGCGCCTGGATCAATCCGAGCCCCAACGCGCCGAATCTTGCGATGGCGCGCTGCTACCCGGGCACCGTGATGCTGGAAGGCACCACGCTCTCGGAAGGCCGCGGCACGACGCGCCCGCTCGAATTATTCGGCGCACCCGACCTCGACATCGGCACGCTTGTTGCCGAAATGCGTCGCCTCGCACCCGAGTGGCTCGCGGGATGCCGGCTGCGCTCCTGCTGGTTCGAGCCGACGTTCCACAAGCACCAGGGTCTGCTCTGCGCGGGACTGCAGACGCACGTCGAAGACGGCTCATACGACCACACGGCCTTCCGTCCGTGGCGCCTGCAGGCACTGGCGTTCAAGGCGCTGCGCAACCTGCAGCCGGGTTACGACCTCTGGCGTGACTTCCCATACGAGTACGAAAACGACCGGTTGGCCATCGACCTGATCAACGGCAGTGAACTCCTGCGCACCTGGGTCGACGATCGCGCGGCGCTCCCCGGCGACCTCGAAGCCCTCACCCGCGTCGACGAACTCGCCTGGAACGAGCAGCGCGCGTCCGTGGTTCTCTACCGTTGACCACGGTGCCCGCGACCTGCGACGTCCTTGTCGTCGGAGGCGGAATCAATGGCGCAGGTGTCGCGCGCGATGCGGCGGGACGCGGCCTGCGCACGGTGCTCTGCGAGCAGCACGACCTGGCGTCGCACACGTCCTCGGCCAGCACCAAGCTGGTCCACGGCGGACTCCGCTATCTCGAATACTACGACTTCGGCCTGGTGCGGAAATCGCTGCAGGAGCGCGAGGTGGTGCTGGCTTCAGCACCGCATCTGTCGTGGCCGCTGCGCTTCGTGCTGCCGCACGACTCGCACCTGCGACCCGCGTGGATGATCCGCGCCGGGCTCTTCCTGTACGACCACCTCGCGACGCGCAGGACTCTGCCGGCGTCGAAGACGATCGACCTGCGGACGCATCCCGCCGGGCAACCGCTCGAACCGGGTTACCGCACGGGCTTCGAATACTCGGATGGCTGGGTCGACGATGCGCGACTGGTCGTTGCCAATGCCGTCGATGCTTTCGAACGCGGCGCCGAGGTGCTGACTCGCACGGCCTGCGTCAGCCTGCGGCGTGATGGCGGGGAGTGGATCGCGACACTGCTCACAGCCGACGGTCGCGAACGAACAGTGCGAGCGCGGATCGTGGTGAACGCGGCGGGACCGTGGGTCGCGGAGTTCCTCGACCGCTGCACGCCGACGCCAGCCCGGCACCATCCGCGCCAGATCCGCGGCAGCCACATCGTCGTGCGCAGGTTGTTCGAGCACGATTTTGCGTACATCTTCCAGGCTCCCGACGGCCGCATCGTGTTCGCGTTGCCCTACGAGCACGCCTTCACGTTGATCGGCACGACGGAAAGCGAATACACGGGCGACCTCGCGCACCCTGCGATCGCCGCGGCCGAGCAGGCGTACCTGCTCGACATGGCCAACCGGTACTTTCAGCGCGACCTCGGCGTGAACGATGTCGTCTGGACCTTTGCCGGCCTGCGCCCGCTGCTTGCCGCTTCGATGGACGATCCGAAAAGCGTGACGCGCGATTACGTCATCGATTTTGATCGCTCCGGACCGCCGCTGCTGTCCATATACGGGGGCAAGCTCACCACGTACCGCAAGCTCGCAGAACAGGTGGTCGACCTGCTCGCTCCCGCGCTCGACCATGCCTCGGTTGCGTGGACTGCGGCAACTCCGCTGCCGGGCGGCGACATGCCCGACGCCGACTTCGAGCGCTTCCTGGCGCAGGTGAAAGTTCGTTACGGCTGGCTCTCACCCGCATTGCTGCACCGCTACGCACGTGCGTACGGGACGCGCATGGACCGGCTGCTCGCCGGATGCTCGAAGGTCACGGATCTCGGCGAGGAAGTACTGCCCGGCCTGTATGCGCAGGAGGTCCATTATCTGCGCGCTGCGGAATTCGCCCGCACGGCACAGGACATCCTCTATCGCCGCAGCAAGCTCGGTGTGCACCTGGCCGCGGACAGCGAGAAAATCCTGGACGCGTGGCTCGCGCAGCACTGACACGAGCCTGCGTCCGCGCAACGGGCGACGGGCGACAGCTTCAGGCGACCTTGGCGGACGCGCTCTGTCGCCCACCACGCAACAGGAAATAGCAGATCCCAAGCGCGACGATCAGCGCGCCGAGTTCGCCGGCCAGTCCCCCAAGCCGCGGATCGATCGCCTTCGGCGCGATACCTGCCGCGACGAGACCCGCGATGGCGACTCCCGCGAGTCCTTCGCCGGCGACCAGGCCCGAAGCCGCCAGGATGCCGGTGTCGCTTTCGCTCGCTGCACCCGGCGTGCGGTTGCGCTCGACGAGCGCCCGCACGCAACCGCCGACGAACAGCGGCGCCATCGTCGCGAGCGGCAGGTAGATCCCGATCGAGAATGCGAGCCCCGACACGCCGCACAGCATCGCAGCGATCGCGAGGCCGGCGCCGGTCAGCACCAGGTCCCACGGCAGCGCTCCCGCCAGCACGCCTTCGATGATCGTCTTCATCAGCGTCGCCTGTGGCGCGGGAATTTCCCTGGATCCGAATTCGTACGCATTGCCGAGCAGCATCACGGTCGCTGCCACAGCCCAGCAGGCAAAGGCCGCGCCAATGAGCTGGCCGAGCTGCTGACGCGCCGGGGTGGCGCCGACCAGCCATCCCGTCTTGAGGTCCTGCGAGATGTCGCCAGCCTTGCTCGCCGCGACTGCCACGATCGTACCGACCGTCAGCACGCCTGCACGCGCGTCGAGATTGACCCACCCGGCTGCGGCGAAGACCGAGGCGGTACCGAGCAATGTCACCAGCGCGATGCCGGAGGTGGGTTGCGACGAGACGCCCACGATGCCGACGATGCGGGCGGCGACCGCGACGAACAGCACGCCGAACACACCGACGCCACATGCGAGGATCGCGCGCTGCAGTGGCGCCATCTCGCCCGCAAAGACACCGGGCACCAGGCCGGCGGTCAGCACCACGAACGCCACGCCACCGAAGACGAAGCTGGCGGGCAGGTCGCGATCGGTGCGCAACGTCGCACCGCCGTCGCGTGCGTCGCTGTCCTGCATGCCGCGTGCAACGGACGTGAACGCATCCAGCATCGTCGGCAGGCCTCGCAGCACCGTCAGGATGCCCGCCGTGGCTACTGCACCGGCGCCGATATAGCGAACGTAGCGCGACCAGATGTCGCCGGCGTCCATGTCGACGATGAGCCGCTGCGTTTCCGGATAAAGCGGTTGCGTCATTGCCGCGCCCATCCAGGCGATCAGCGGCGTAATTACGACAGCCGAGATCAGCGCGCCCGCCACGCAAACAGCCGCTTGCCGGTAACCGAGGATGTAACCCACGCCGAGCAGCGCCGGTGCGATCTCGAGCGCGAGTTCCGCTTTCGGCAACACCGGCAAGGCGAAGCCGATTTCGCCGGGCAACAGGTAAGCCAGCGAGATGACGACCTTTACCACGGCACCAGCCGCCATGCCGCGGAAGATCCACACGCTGGCATTCGCCGCGCCGCTCGATTCATCTGCCGTCGCGCGCAACACTGCGGCGCAGGCCGTGCCTTCGGGGTACGGCAACTCGTCGTGCGCCTTGACGATCAGCAGCCGCCGCAGCGGCACCATCGCGGCGATGCCCAGCACCGCGCCCAGGAACGCGAGCGCCACGACCTGCAGGTACGGCGGGGTGGCGCCCCACAGGAACAGCGCGGGAATGGTGAAGATCGTGCCCGTCGCGAGCGCGGTGGAGGCCGAAGCGACGGTCTGCGAGAGGTTGGCTTCGAGGATCGTGCCGCGTGCGCGCAACAGGCGAAAGACCGCGACGGTCATCACGGCGGCGGGGATCGACGCCGACACGGTCATGCCCACCCGCAGGCCGAGGTAGGCGTTGGCGGCACCGAACACGATGCCGAGCACTACGCCGACGACGATTGCCTTGAGGGTGAACTCCGCGACGCCGTCGGCCTGTGTCATCGCCGAATCATCTCGTAACCCTGGCGCAAGGCGCAATGCGGGGCCCGCTGATCTAGAATCCGGGTGCGCCTCCGCAGGTACCCACATGCCGCAGTTCATCCTCGCGCTCGACCAGGGCACCACCAGTTCGCGGTCTATCCTGTTCGACGCCGCCGGCACGCCGGTGGCGACGGCACAGCGCGAATTCACGCAGCACTTTCCACGCTCCGGCTGGGTCGAGCACGATGCGGAAGAAATCTGGGCGACGCAGGCGGCGACGATCACGGAAGTGCTCGTGCGAGCGCGCGCGACGCCGGCAGATGTGGCGGCCATCGGCATCACCAACCAGCGTGAGACGACCGTGCTCTGGGACCGCAGCACTGGCCGACCGATCGCGCCGGCCATCGTCTGGCAGGACCGCCGCACGGCCGCCCTGTGCCAGCAACTGCAAGCCGACGGCCTGGAACCCGAGGTCTCCCGGCGCACTGGACTGCTGCTCGATCCGTATTTCTCGGGCACCAAGCTGGCGTGGCTGCTCGATCACGTGCCGGGAGCACGTCAACGCGCGGAGAACGGCGAACTCGCCTTCGGCACGGTCGACAGCTGGCTGGTGTGGAAGCTCTCGAACGGTGAGCGCCACGTGACCGACGTGTCCAATGCCAGCCGCACGCTGCTGCTCAACGTTGCGAGCGCCGAGTGGGATGACTTCATGCTCGAACGGTTGCGCATTCCGCGCGCCGTGTTGCCGCAAGTCGTGCCTTCGTCGCTCACGCGGAACGCACCGGTTGCGACGCTCGGCACGCACACGGTGCCGATTGCAGGGATCGCTGGCGACCAGCAGGCTGCGCTGTTCGGCCAGGCGTGCTTCGAACCCGGCATGGCCAAGAACACCTACGGCACGGGTTGCTTCCTGCTGATGAACACCGGGACGACGCCGCTCGCCTCCAGCAACAGACTGCTGACCACCATCGCCTGGCAGACGAACGACCTGCGCTATGCGCTCGAAGGCGCGGTGTTCGTCGGCGGCGCGGTCGTGCAGTGGCTGCGGGACGGACTCGGCATCATCGAACGCTCGGCCGACGTCGAAGCGCTGGCAGCGAGCGTCCCGGATGCCGGCGGGGTCTATCTGGTCCCCGCCTTTACCGGACTCGGCAGCCCGCACTGGGATGCGTACGCGCGCGGAACCATGGTCGGGTTGTCGCGCGGAACGACACGGGCGCACATCGCCCGCGCCGCGCTGGAAGCCATCGCTTTCCAGAGCGCTGAAGTCCTGCTGGCCATGCAACGCGACGCGCGCCAGCCACTGGTCGAACTGCGTGTGGACGGCGGCGCCACGACGAACGACCTGCTGATGCAGTTCCAGGCCGACCTGCTAGGGGTACCGGTCGTGCGGCCGCACGTCACGGAGACGACGGCGCTGGGAGCCGCCTACCTCGCTGGCCTGGGCACGGGCTTCTGGTCGTCACCGACGGCGGTCGCGGCGAACTGGCGAGCGGAGCGGCGGTTCGAGCCGCAGATGTCGCGCGACGAGGCGAACACCCGGCTGGCTCGCTGGTCGCAGGCCGTGGATCGATCGCGCGGCTGGCACGTCGAGAGCTAGTATCCCGGCATGGGCAAGGCCATCGCATTCGCCACTCCGGTGTTCTTCCTGCTGATCGCGCTGGAACTGCTGCTGGCGCGCGCCCGCGGCATGGCGGGGCCTACCGGTTGAATGACGCAGTCAACAGCCTGAGCCTCGGCGTGATGAGCCAGGTGGTCGGACTCTTCGTGCGCGTGTTCAACTATGGCGTCTACGCGCTGGTCTTCGAGCACGTGGCGCTCGGCAACTGGCCAGGCGAGTGGTGGGCGTGGGCGCTGGCCATCGTCTTCTATGACTTCTGCTATTACTGGAATCATCGACTTGGTCACGAGAGCGCGGTGTTCTGGGCCTCGCACGTCGTGCATCACCAGAGCCAGCGCTACAACCTGTCGACGGCGCTGCGGCAGACCAGCAGCGGCGCGTTCCTGGGCTGGATCTTCTACCTGCCGATGGCCGTCGCGGGCGTGCCACCCGCAATGTTCGCGGTGGCGGCGATCGTCGACCTGCTCTACCAGTACTGGATCCACACCGAAGTCATCGGCAAGCTCGGCTGGTTCGACCGCTGGTTCGCGTCGCCGTCGAACCACCGCGTGCACCACGCCGTGAACGACCGCTACATCGACCGCAACTATGGCGGCATCTTCATGGCGTGGGATCGCCTCTTCGGCACGTTCGTCGACGAGTCCGAACGTTGCGTGTACGGCACGCGCACGCCGCTCAACTCGTGGGATCCGCTGTGGGCCAACCTCGAGGTGTATGCGGATCTCGCGCGTAAGTCGATGCAATGCGAGCGCTGGAGCGACCGCATTCGCGTCTGGCTGAAGCCGCCCGGCTGGCAACCGGCCGCTGCCGATGGCACGGCCTGGCACAAGCCGCATTTCGACGTGTCGCAGGTGCAGACGTACGACCCGCCGATGCCGCGTCCCGTGCGCGCGTTTGCCCTCGTGCAGGTCACCCTCGCGATTCTCGGCTCCATGCTGCTGCTCTGGTATGCCGAGGAACTCCCGGGGCTACCGTTGATCGCCGGGGCCTTGGCGGTGATCGGCATGTTGTGGCTGACGGGTGCGGTCATGCAGTCGCGCCTGCGGGTGAGTCATGCAGTTGCAGTCGAACTCGTTGTCGCGGGCATCGCGCTCCTCGCGACCGTCGCGTCGGCCTGAGGCTCAGGTCGAATGAGCGCGCGACCGCCGCCAGTACTTCTGCACCTCCATCAGCACGAACAGCGAAACGGCGAGCACCGGCAGCAACAACCAGTCGCCGGCCGACGGCGGCCGCACGGCCAGCACTTGCTGCAACCATGGCAGGTACATGGCCGCCAGATGCAACCCGAGCGCCACACCGACACCGGCCAGCAGCACCGGATTGTTGCGCAGGGGCAGCCGCAGAACGGAAATCGTTTCGGAGCGCGCGTTGATCGCATCGACGTTCTGCATCAGGACCATCAACAACAGCAACGCATTGCGCGCCTCATCCAGTGACCGACCCGCGTCCAGCAGCCAGACGAAAAGACCGAGCCCGAGTGCGGACATCCAGAGGCCCGCAAGCACGCCGCGCTGGATCATCAACCGGTTGAAGATCGGCTCGTGGCTCGGCCGCGGCGGCACACGCAGCTCGTCGCCAGTGCCGCGCTCGAACGCCAGGCCCACGTCCTGGACGCCGTTGGTCACCAGGTTCAGCCAGAGCAACTGCACTGGCAGCAAGGGCAGCGGCAGTCCCGCGAGCACGGCGAGCCCGACCGTGACCACCTCCGCGATGCCCGCGGCTGTCAACAGGTACACGACGTTGCGGATGTTGCGATAGGCGATGCGGCCTTCCTCCACCCCCGCCACGATCGTCGTGAAATTGTCGTCACTAAGCACGAGGTCGGCCGCGTCACGCGCGACGTCGGTACCGCTGCGACCCATGGCGACGCCGATGTTGGCTCGCCGGAGCGCCGGCGCATCGTTGACACCGTCGCCTGTCACGGCGACGAAATGCCCGGCCGATTGCGCCGCTTCGACGATGGCAAGTTTCTGCTCCGGGGTGACGCGGGCAAATACCCTGGCCCTGCCGATGGCCTCGGCCAGCTGCAACGGCGACGCCAGCTGCACCTGGGCACCCTGCATCACCTCGTCCGGACCGGCAGCGATACCGAGTTCGTCCGCGATGGCCAGCGCCGTGAGCGGGTGGTCGCCGGTGACCATGACGACGCGTATACCGGCGTCATGGCATCGACGCACGGCGGCAGCGGCGCCTTCACGCAGCGGATCGATCAATCCGACCAGCGCACGGAACTGCAGGCCGACGGGATCAAGGCGCAGGCTCGCCGGGTCCAACTGTGCGTCAAACTTCCCCTCGGCGAGCGCAAGCACGCGCTGACCAAGTTGCGCCATCGCGTTGACGTCCCGCTCGCGCAATGTGCGCTGACCGGCATCGAGCAAGCACATGTCGAGCACGCGCTCGGGTGCGCCCTTGACTGCGACCCAGCCGGATCCGTCACGGCGGTGGAACGAGGCAGCGAATCGACGCTCGGGCTCATACGCAATCTGCGCGACGACAGGCCACTGCGCGAGGACGTCGTCGCGCTTGATGCCAGCCTTCGCCGCGAGCACCAGCAGTGCCAGGTCGGTGGGATCACCTCGAGTCCGCCATGCACCGTCGACGGAGAGCAGCTCCGCTTCGTTGCAAGCCACCGCAATTTGCAGTGCGGCAACCAATGTTGATTCGTCGGCCCAGGCGTCGTCATCGACTCGCGTGATCTCGCCGACTGGTCGATAGCCCACGCCGGTCGCCTGCCAGCGAATACCTTCGTCCATCCGCAACTCGACGGCGGTGAGCTCGTTGCAGGTGAGCGTCCCGGTCTTGTCGCTGGCGACGAGCGAACAACTGCCGAGTCCCTCGACGGCAGGCAACTGGCGCACGATGGCGCCTCGGCTTGCCATCCGCCGCGCGGCGATCGCCAGCGCGATGGTCACGGCCACGGGCAAGCCCTCAGGAATGGCGGACACGGCGAGCGCGACGCCGAAGGTGAACATCGTGAAGATCGATTGGTCGTGGACGAGCACCGCGACACAGCCGATCAACACCGCGGCTGACAGGACGACGATCGCCACCGCATGACTGAATCGTTCCATGCGGACCGTCAGCGGCGGTTTGCCTGCCGCCGTGCCGGTCATCCTGCTCGCGATGCGTCCCACTTCAGTCGCAGAACCCGTGGCGACGACCACGCCCTTGGCCCGGCCGCGCACGACCAGCGTGCCGGCAAACGCGCAGTTGGTACGATCGGCAACCGGGGTGGCTTCCTGGCAGACGAGTGCGGCATCGTGCGCAACGGGCACCGATTCGCCCGTGAGCATGGACGCATCCACTTCCAGGGCCTGCGTTTCGCACAGGCGCAGGTCGGCGGGCACGCGGTCGCCGCTTGCGAGCGCAACGATATCGCCGCGCACGAGTTCCGATGCGTCGATTTCGCGCGAGACGGCGTCCCGCAGGACCGTTGCCCGCACGCGCAGCAGGCCTCGCAGATTCGCACTCTGCCTTTCCGCCTGCAGCTCCTGCCATGCGCCGAGCAAGGCGTTTACGACGAGCACGAAGCCGATGAATCCGGCGTCCGTCAGGTGCCCGATGCCGAGGGAAAGCATTGCCGCGGCCAGCAGGACATACACGAGCGGGCTGCGGAATTGACGCAGGAAGATAACGACGGGGTGCGCCGTCCGCGGGGCGGGCAGATCGTTGGGACCGTCGCGTTGCAAGCGCGCCGCTGCTGTGGCCTCGCTCAGGCCGCGGGCCGCCTCTGTCTGCAGGGCACTCATCGCCGACTCGGGCGACAAGGTGTGCCAGCCCATCGGCGGCGACGCCCGGCGGTCGTCTGGGGTCAAGGAGGGAACGTCCATCGAGCGGACCTCGGCTCGATTGTCCGGCCGCGCCGGCGCGGGCGAATCCGCGGTACTACCTAGCGGTGCGGCCGCGGCGCGACACCGCTACACTGCCGCGTCCCGCAACAAGGCCCCGCGACCCGCATGAAGAAGAAAGTCCTGAAGCTGCGCTACGACTGCGCGAAGTGTCCCGGCTACTGCTGCAGCTACGCGCGCATCGCCATCAAGGATTTCGACATCGAGCGGCTCGCCCGGCATTTCGGGATCAGCAAGGCCGCCGCCAGGCTGAAGTTCACTTACCGCTACCAGACGAAGGAACTCGACGAGCAGTTGCTGCGCCATCGCAAGGACCACGTGTTCAAGTCGACGTGCATGTTTTTCGACCAGGAACAGCGCCGCTGCACCGTGTACGAAGCGCGACCGTCGGTCTGCCGCATTTATCCGGAAGACAGCACCTGCGGCTACTACGAATTCCTGAAGTTCGAGCGCATCCAGCAGGGCGACGAGGAATTCATTCCGTCCGCCTGAGGGCGCCTCAACGAAATCGATACCCGACGTTGACGCCGAGCGTCACCGGATCTGCGGCGACCGGGCCGTACGACCCGCGCAGCAGGTTGGCACGCTGATCCAGATCGCACCAGCGGACGCCGGCATTCACACTCGTCCGTGCATTCAAGGCGAACTCGGCGCCGAGTTCCGCCACCGGTCCGACGGCGGCGTGCCGGTTGCGGCGGGTCAACATCGATGGCCCAGGGGCGGCTTCATCGACATAGAACTGCGCATGGTTGAGACCGGCGCCCGCATAGGCCTGTAATGCACCCTGGCGCACCAGGGCGTACCGCAACGTGACGAGGTCCATTCCGTCCGGCCGATCTTCCTGCAGTACGACATAGGCAGCACCCGCCGCGCGCTCAGGCAGATTCGACGCCCGTCCCTTGCGTTCATGGTGCAACCAGTCCGGATTGTCATCGCGCAGGTGTGTTCGCGCATCGTCCCACAGCGACCCGAGCAGTCCCACGCCCTCGCGCCACCAGGCGACTTCGGCGACCGGCGGCGCCGTGGGTTGAACCTTATCGGATCGTGCCACGCCGGTCTGCGGATCGGCACACACGACTGTGCTCCAACCCAGCGCCAACAGCGCCGCGGTGGCGATCGATCGTGGCTCGAGCCGAAGCAGTACGGTCATGCGTCCGGAAGTTACGCGACGCGAATGCCCATGGAGGACTCGCGCCCGAGTATTTTTGGGAACTGTGACCGGTCGCTCAGCGCTCGAGCCAGCGAAAGAGGTCAGCCGTCACCCTTTCACGCTCGGGCTCGTTGAAGACCTCGTGGTAGAGGCCATCGTAGAGCTTCACGACGCAGTCGCGCGTTCCGAACGCCTGGTAGACCCGCCGGGTCGCCGCGAGCGGCACCAGCTTGTCAGCCGTGCCGTGCAGGACCAGCGTCGGCAGACGGAGGCCAGGCGCGCCGGCCGGAAACCCCTGCATCGCCTCGAGCAGCTCGACGAGCGTGCGCGCCGGAATCGCCTTGTGATGCACGAGCGGGTCAGCGGCGTACCGTGCCACGACAGACGGATCGCGGCTCACGGCGTCGGCCGGCAGCACGAGCGCACCCATGCCCGGCGCGACGACCGACAGGAGCCGCACGAACATCTCCTGCAATCTCGGCACGGACTGGTCCGTTGCGAGCGCCGGGGCCGACAGTACCAGCCCGCGCAGCATGTGCTGCAGGCGCAGCGCGCCGGCGAATGCGACGGCGCCACCCATGCTGTGTCCCAGCATGATCACCGGCGTATCGGGATGCTCGCCGGCACAGCGTTCCGTGAACGCGCAGAAATCCGCGACGAGGTACGCGAAGCGCTCAATGTTGGCGCGCGGCCCGGGCGACCGGCCGTGCCCACGATGATCGACGGCATACACGGCATATTCACGCTGGACCAGCTCTCGAGCCAGCGTCTCGTAGCGACCACCGTGCTCGGCGAGGCCGTGCGACACCACGATGACAGCGCGCGGTGCGACCCCGGGCAGCCAGGCCTGGGCATACAGGTCGATGCTGCCGATGCCGGCGACCGCAAATTCACGATGCTGCATGCAACTTCAATCCCTGTCGCGAGCAGGGCACGCCCGGGACCACGGACCGCGGGCAATGCCCTAGTTCGTCGAGGGCGGCAAGCCCGCCGGCACGTTCTTGCAGGCGTAGTCGACGATTTCTCCAAACACCGTGCCAGAGGGTGCATCCATCCACTTCAGGTTCTTCTCGCCGATTTTTGTCTTCTGCACCGGGTCGCCCTGCAGATCGAGCTGTGAATAGGTCTCCATCTCGCGGTAGGCGATCCGCCGCTGTGCGCAGTCGATGCGGTATTCGTTGCGTGCCGACAGGAAAGACTTGCCCTTCTTCGCAGAAGGCTGCGGTTCGACGAAATTCTGTTTGGTCCGCACGATCACCCAGGATGCAGGTGAAACGCCGAGCGTCGCCGGATTCGCGAACACTTCGGTGCGGTCGGACTTGGCGATGGAAACCCAGTCCGCCGCCTGCGTGACCGGAGACACGCTCCAGGCCGTCAAGGCGAAGAATGCCAGGGCCCATGCCTGCGTCCGGCCGGCCACGCGGGGAATCGAATGCTGTGTGCTCATGGATTGCTCCTCAGTACCGTTCAATCGTCAGTTCGTTGCAGGCGAATTCGTCCGCACCTGGCGGATCGCGCTTGACCACCGGGCCGCGGCGGCTCAGCGCGAAAAGAGCAGGGTGCGCGGCGGCTCGTCGTCCTGCGGCGCGACGAGCAGCAACCGACCCGCCTGGAATGAGTACGAGGTCGTTGCGCGCATCCGGTCGAGGAAGGCTGCTTCGATCTCGTTCGCATCGGCAGCGCATGCTTTCCGGGTCACTGCGAGTTCGCCTATCTTCACCTTGCCCGGTGCCGATTCCGCGATGGGCCCGGTGTACCGATTGCAGCCCGAGAATCCCGCCGCCTTGCCATATTGCACCAGCGTGGTCGGCGGCAAGGCGCCGGCTGGCAGCGGTCGTCCATCCATTTCCACGAGCATCCAGTCCGTCGCGGCCAGCAGGTTGATCGAGAGCCCACCGACGACATCGCTCGCGAGCAGCTGCGGCTTGCCGTCTTTCCAGCCGATGGCCTTGCGCGACAGGTGGGTCGGACAGCAGGCCGGATCGCCGGGGCCAGACTCCACGACGTCGAGCAGCACCTTGCCCGGTTCGTGCCAGAGTCGGAACAGCTGCACCCGGTCACCCAGCGGCACGGTCCCCAACGTTGCCGCCTTGCCGTCCTGCACGCTGAACACGCCGAGATGCGAGTACGTCCCGGTGCCGCCCTCGCCAGACGTCAGCAAGGCGACACCTTCCTGGGGCGGGACGCCGTCGATGTCGACGAATTCGATCGTCGAGTCCCAGAGCTTCAGCGTCGGCTTCGACGCCGCGCCCGCCTCCGCTGGCGGCCCTTCATAGAGGCCCGAGGTCAACGTGACAGGAGCGCCGAACACTCCGGTCACCGTCGCGCCCAGCAACTGCTCGCGCGTCGGTGCCACGGGCTTCGCCGTCTGCGTGGTCGCCGGCGCGGCGGGCTCCTGCCTGGCGCACCCGCCAAGTGCGGCCAGGACCAGACCCATGATCACGGCGCTCGACGCCGCCCCCAATCGCCCGTTGCTGTGTGTCATATCCACCGATGGTGCCGCTGCCCCGGGTCCACGTAAAGCCTGCACTGCAAGGGCGCTGTCAGCGGCGGCGTCCCAGCCAGCGTTGGGCCACCTCGGCATCGCGCAGGTCGGCCGCGGTCTCGATGCCGAACCTTGGCGCAGCTTCGAGCACGATCATCAGCAACTGGGCGGTTGCGTAAGCATCCGCAATCGCATGGTGACGGCCGATCGGCGGCAAGCCGAAGTGGGTCACCCAGTCATCCAGCGTGTCGTTCTCGGTCGCGGGAAACAGCGCCGGCAGGACCATTGCCAAGTCGATGAACCGCGGCCAGGCGCGAAATCCCAGCAGGCTGCGTACCTCGCGCCAGAACACCGTCGCGTCGAACTCGGCGCGAAACGCCACGACACGCGAATCTGCAATGAATTCGAGGCACGCAACCAGGCCCTCGACTGGATCCATGCCGGCCAGTTGCTGCTGGCCGCCGATCTGGTGGATGAGGATGTTGTCCACCGCGCTCGAGTGATCCTGCCGCAACAGCGCCTCGAACGCGTCGTCGTGACGAACGGTGCGCTCCGTGACCGCCACGGCACCGATGGAGATGATGCGGTCCTCGAACATGCGTGGCCCGGTCGTCTCGAGGTCGAGCACGACGAAGCGCGCCAGCGCGAGCGGTTGCGCCAGTCCCGGACGCTCGAGAAATCCCCGCCGCACGCGAGCCAGCCTTGCTCGCACGGCCGGTGCAAGGCTGCGCCGGACCTTGCGAGCCCGCCACGCCTCCGCCGGGGACAGCGGCCAGGAGATCATCGCGGACTCAGTGGCCCACGGCCTGGTCGAGGTGCGTCTGCAGTGCGCGTGCCTGGCGAAACGCCTCGCGCAGCATGCGCTGGTCGATTTCGTTGAGCTCGTAGGGGTCAAGGCGGTTCACCGCCTGTCGCAGACGCTGCGTGCCACCGCCCGGTTCGGTCGCTGGATGCTCGAGGCCGCCGCGCTGCGCGCGCAGGCGCAGCAACTGCAGGAAATGGTAGGCATCGACCGACGCCGTGATTTCGCGCTCGTCACGGTTGAGCCGACGACCCGCCGCGCGGATCCGCTGCGCAGTGTTGGTGTCGCCGATGCCGAGCGCGAGCGCAAATGCCCGCGCTGCGTCGACGAAGATGCGGGTGCCGTGGGTCTTGAGGTCGATGGTGCCAGCGAACTCGCCTTCGTCCGTGCGGAATGTCCGGATCCAGCCGAGCGGCGGCTCCGCCTGCAGCGCGTTCCCGACGAGCATGCGCAGGAACAGCTTGTTTTCGCTGCTCGTGGCATCGAGCCAGCCACGCAGCCGATCGGCGAGCGTGAAATCGCCCGCTAACGGACGGAAGTCGAAGAAAATATTGGCTGCGAGCAGTGCTTCCGGCGTCGGCTCGCGCATCCAACCCGCAAAGCGCCCGCGCCACTCATCGACAGTCAGGCAACAATCGGGGTTGCTGGCCATGATATTGCCGGTGCAGAGCGGGAAGCCCAGTTCGGCGAGGCGTTCGTTTGCTTCACTGGCAAACAGCAGCAGCCGCTCGCGCGCGACAGCCACGTTGCGCCCGTCGCACTCGAAGACGATCGCATTGTCCTGGTCGGTCGCCACCGTCTGTTCACGGCGGCCTTCGCTGCCGACGGCGAGCCAGCACCACGCCACATCGTCGAGCTGGAACTTCGGCAGCAGCAACTCGAACAGTCGCTGCGTGAGCGAATCGTTGAGCGCGGTAATGGTGTGCGTGAGAGGCTCTGCGGCCGCACCCTGCGCGACGAGGTTGTCCGTCAGCGCTGTAATGTCGGCCACGATGCGCTGCAAGGCCGCCACGTCGCGCGCCTGCCGCACAGCCTGGGTGATGCTGCGCATCGTCACGCGCTGCAGGCCGAAGAGGTCCCGCTCCGTGACGATGCCTGCAAGCTCGCCGTCGCGCACCACGAGCAACTGGTGAAACCCGCGGCTGGCCATCAATGCCAGCCCTTCCTGTGCGCTGCTCAGTTCGTCGAGCATCGCAGGCCTCGTGGTCATCACCTGTTGCACGTTGGTCGTCAGCGAGACTCCGGGCAGCACGACGCGATCCATCAGGTCGAGCAGCGTGAAGATACCGAGCGGACGACGTTGGCTGTCAACGACGGCGATCATGCGCACGCCCTCCTCGCTCATGCGCTCCAGCGCCTCGCGCACCGTCGCCTCGGCGGTGCAGTACACGGGTTCGCGCCGCACGAGCGCCTTGAGCGGTTCGAGCAGTGTCTGCTGCTCCGTCGCGCGCTGAGAAAAATGGTTGCGCAACTGGCCCAGTGAATGCTGGACCAGCGTGGCCAGTGCTTCGGTGCAGAACTGCGCGAACTCGGGTGAGCGCTCTCGGAGCGCATCGAAATCGGCCCGCGGCAGCAGCAGCGAAAAAACGTCCTCGGTGGCCTCGAAAGTGCGCGTGCCCGCCGCGCCGGCCGAGAGCGCCGCGACCGGAAAGCATTCGCCGACCCCACGAACTTCATCGTCGACGGCCGCATTCGGGTTGCGCACACGCACGTGTCCGCGCTGAATGATGTGGAGATGCTCGGCGATGCCGCTCGCGGGATCGACGATCGTGCTGCCCACCGGGAAGTAGCCCAGTCGCGCGTGCGCCGCGATGAACTCGAGATCGCGCCGCGCCATTCGGGAGAACGGCAGGTGGGCTTTTAGAAAGCTTATCGTCGATTCGACGATCAGGGGCGGGGTGGACACTGGAAGGGGGGGAAGGGGTTAGGGGTTAGGGGTAGGGGATAGTCGGAAGTGTAGCCCGACCATTTGTGTCAACCGATGACGGTGCGGCCCTGCAATCGCCATCACGGTCGCCCGATGGAATGAGGAAACGAGGGTAAGCGTCTTCCCCGCGCAAAGCGCGTCCGACTAGCCCCTATCCCCTATCCCCTATCCCCTGCCGCCTCAGCTCGTCGCAATCTCCCTCGCCAGGCGGCGAGGGAGACGCGACGAGCGTCAGTGCGCCGACGCCTTCGACGCCAGGATGCCGGTGTTCTGGCGCGCGTAGACCTCCGGCCAGAGCTCCTCCGAGCGCCGGTCCCGGAACAACAGGGAACCGAGCAGGACGGCGAGGAACCCAAGCGGGATCGAAATGATGCCGGGGTTCTTGAGTGTGAACAGCGGCTGCTCGAGGCCGAGGAACGACCGCTCCCTGCCCGCGACCTTGGCCACGTCGTCCTTCGCCTTGGCGACGGCCTTGTCGAGCGCGGTGAGGTTGATCTTCGCCTGGCTGGCGGCCTCGGCATCGGTCGAGAGCAACGCCTGCTCGATCGCGGACCGCTTGGCTGCCTCGCCGTCGAACACCTTCTGCGACGCGGCACGCACGGCTTTCGGGTAGGTGACGTTCGGCGAGACCAGCGTCAGGCCGACCGCCACAACCGTGCCGACGATCATGCCGGCGACGATGCCGCCCGTGCTGCATCGCTTCCAGTACAGCGTGAGCAGCACACAGGGGAAGTTGGCCGACGCGGCGACCGCGAACGCGAGCGCCACGAGGTGCGCGACGTTCTGGCCCTTGGCCGCGATGCCGATCGTGATCGCCATCGCTCCAACGATGACCGTGGCGATGCGAGCTGCACGGACCTGCTGCTGCGGCGGCACGGTATCGCCGCCGTGATACACACCCACGTACAGGTCGTGCGCGATCGCCGAGGCCGCTGCGAGCACGAGTCCCGCCACCACCGCGACGATGGTGGCGAATGCCACCGCCGACACGAACGCCAGCATGAAGTTGCCGAGGAACGAGTTGGCGCCGCCGCCGAGGTATTGCGCGAGCAGCGGCGCTGCCATGTTGCCGCCGGCATCAACCGACGCGATTGCTGCGGGGCCGACGAACTTCGCTGCACCGAAGCCGAGGAACAGGGTCAGGATGTAGAAGCCGCCGATGATCGCCATCGCCCACACGACCGACTTGCGCGCCTGCTGGGCGGTAGGCACGGTGAAAAACCGCATCAGGATGTGCGGCAGGCCCGCCGTGCCGAAGACGAGCGCCATGCCGAGCGAGATCTGGTCGATCGGCGCCTTGAAGTACAGCCCGGGCTCGAGGAAGCGCTGGCCGAGTTCGGCCGCGGTCATCGTCTTGGCCGGATCACCGATCAGCGTTGCCACCTTGGCCTGCACCTTCGGGTCGGCCACGACATCCTGCAGGAACCCGGGCAGCGAGAAGCCGTATGGCGACCACACCAGGATGACCAGCACCAGCGACGCGATCACGAGCAGGATGGCCTTGATGATCTGCACCCAGGTGGTGGCGACCATGCCGCCGAACAGCACGTAGGCGAGCATCAGCACACCGACCGCGATGACTGATATCTCATAGTCGATGCCGATCAGCGTCTTCACCAGCACGCCGCCGCCTACCATCTGCGCGGTCAGGTAGAACGTCGAGACGGTGATGACCGACAGTGCGCCGACGATGCGCATGGCCTTCGGGTTGTTGCGGTACGCGAGGATGTCGGAGAGCGTGTAGCGGCCGATGTTGCGGCACGGCTCGGCGATCACCAGCAGCACCGTGATGTAGGCCACGAGCCAGCCGACCGAGTACATGAACCCGTCGTAGCCGTACTGGGAGATGAGTCCGGCAATGCCGAGGAAGGACGCGGCCGACAGGTAGTCGCCCGCAATCGCCCAGCCGTTCTGCAGGCCCGTGACGCCGCCGCCCGCCGTGTAGAAGTCGGAGGCCGACTTCACGCGCTTCGACGCCACGTACGTGACGTACATCGTGAGCGCGATGATGGCCGCGAACACCGTGAAAGTGAGCCAGCGGTATTCCTGCGTGACTGCACCCTGCGCGTAGGCAGTCGTGCACACGACCGGCACCAGGCCGACGAGTCCCCAGGCCAGCGCCTTGCGGTTCAGGAAGTTCATGCCGTCACCTTGCCTTTCTCGTAGTCCGCGGCGATCTCGCGCGCGAGACGATCGAATTCGGACCCCGCCCGGCGCGAGTAGTAGAAGGCGACCCCCCAGGCGACGATGAACTGGAGCAGTGCGAACACCAGCCCGAAGTTGACGACGCCCCAGACCTTGACCTTGTACAGTTCCTGGAAATAGGCGGCCCCGATCGGCAACAGGAAATAGAAGCACACCGAGAAGATCATGAGGCCGGTCAGGAACCCCTGCTTCTTGCGGTGCAGTGTCTGGAAGCGCGGGTCGTTGATGACGGCGTTCCAGTCGATAGTCGGCGGTGCGGCCATGAAGCTCTCCCCCTGTTCGATGGGCACTGGCAGGCAATCTAACAAGGACGACCCGCGGCGGAACTGAGACATTGGTCTAATATGGCGAGCCCA
This sequence comes from uncultured Pseudomonadota bacterium, assembly GCA_963748985.1. Classification (GTDB taxonomy): domain Bacteria; phylum Pseudomonadota; class Gammaproteobacteria; order Steroidobacterales; family Steroidobacteraceae; genus RPQJ01. Next base: position 144,948 of record CAVVKQ010000001.1, on the reverse strand, counting down.
TGACCACCCAGCCATACGACATCGTCGTCTTCGGCGCCACGAGCTTCGTGGGCCAGATCCTCGCCGCCTACCTGTTCGACGAGTTCGGTCTCGACGACAAGCTGCATTGGGCCGCGGCCGGCAGGTCACTGCCGAAACTCGAGGAACTCCGCGCCTCGCTTGGCAAAGGCGCTCGCAAGCTGACGCTCCTCCAGGCCGATGCCGGCGACGAAGCCTCCCTGCGGAAGCTGTGCAGGAGCGCACGGGTCATCGTGTCCACAGTCGGACCGTATGCCTTGTATGGCGAACCGCTCGTGCGCGCCTGCGCCGAGTCCGGCACCGACTACTGCGACCTCACCGGCGAGGTACAGTGGATGCGGCGCATGATTCACCAGTACGAGAAGACTGCGCAGGCCTCGGGCGCGCGCATCGTGCACAACTGCGGGTTCGATTCGATTCCGTCCGACCTTGGCGTGCATTTCCTGCAGCAACAGGCTGGAGAGCGCTTCGGTCACCCCTGCACCGCCGTGAAGATGCGAGTCCGCGCCATGCGCGGCGGTTTCTCCGGCGGCACCGTGGCCTCGATGCTGAACGTGTTGAAAGAAGTCAGGGCGAATCCAGCGTTGCGCAAAGAGCTCGCCGACCCCTATTCGATCTGTCCTCCGGGCGGCGGCAAGCGAGTCCGGCAGAAGAACGTGGGCTTCGCCGAATACGACCCCGACTTCAGCGCGTGGATTGCGCCGTTCGTCATGAGCGCAATCAATACGCGCGTGGTGCACCGCACCAATGCGCTGCTGCAGGATGCCTACGGGCCGGAGTTCCGGTACGACGAGGCGGTGCTGACTGGACACGGCCTGCGGGGTCGCCTGACCGCCACGGCGACGAGTGCCGGTCTCGGCGCAATCATGGTTGCCGGTTCGATCGGCACCATGCGCTCACTGCTCGAGAAGTACGTGCTGCCGGCGCCGGGCGAGGGTCCGAGTCCTGAAGCGCAACTCAAGGGTGGCTTCGACTTGCGTTTTCACGGCCGCACGCAACGAGGCGACATCCTCCGCGCTCGCGTCACGGGTGACCGCGACCCGGGGTACGGCTCGACGGCGAAGATGCTCGGTCAGGCGGCTGCATGCCTGGCGTGCGATGTCTCAAAAAAGCAGCGGGCGGGCGGGTTCTGGACGCCGGCGGCTGTCTTCGGTGACCGCATCGTCGAACGGCTGCGGGCTCATTCCGGAATGACGTTCGAAGTGCTCGACAAGTAACCTGCGAAACTCAGCGACATAAAGGGGACGACCGATGCCGGCCACCATTGAATTCCTGCTGCCCGTCCTGGCACTCGTGACATGGACGCTGGTGATGTGGTTCTGGTTGTATGCCACGCGGATCCCGGCGATGAAGCGCGCAGGAATCGATCCGCAGGAAGCGGCACACCCGGGCACGTACGCCCACCGGATGCCTGAACACGCCCGGTCCGTCGCCGACAACTACAACCACCTGCACGAGCAGCCCACGGTCTTTTACGCGTTGATGTTCTTCATCGTGCTGACCGGCGGGGCCACGGCAGGCACGCTGAGCCTGGCCTGGGGCTACGTGGGCAGCCGTGTCCTGCACTCGGTGGTGCAGTCCACGATCAACAAAGTGGTCGTGCGGTTTGTGATTTTCGCGTTCGGTTCGCTGCTGCTCGTGTGCATGGTGGTGCGGGAACTGATCCGCGTCCTGGGCTGACGCGCGCGGCCCGCCATTTGCAGACACCCATTCCTGGGGCCGGTTACCGGCCTAGTTGATTCCTGGAGATTCCTGATGCGTGGTTCGATTGCTCCCCTGGTATTGACGGTTCTGCTTGGTGTCGCGCCTGCGACGACCTGGAGCACGGACGAAACAGCGACGGACCCGGCGGAAAAGGCGCAGCCGGAAGCGGACGCGAAGCAAGCCGTCCCGGCCTCCTCCGTGACGAGGCATCAGGCGATCATCGACGGCAAGACGGTCAAGTACACCGCGACCGTCGGTTGGTTCATCCTCAAGGACCCGAAGGACAATCCGATCGCGCGCTTCGGCTACACCGCCTACACGCTCGACGGCGTGAAGAACCTGACGCAACGGCCGATCACGTTCGCGTTCAACGGTGGCCCCGGCTCGTCGTCGATCTGGCTGCACATGGGCATCATGGGTCCACGGCGCGTGGTCGTGAACGATGGTGGCTATGCGCCCCCGCCGCCATCACAGCTCGTCGACAATGCTTTTTCGCCGCTCGACGTGACCGACATCGTGATGATCGATCCGGTCGGGACAGGTTTCAGCAAGCCGCTCGGTGACGCAAAGCCCGCCGATTTCCACGGCGTGGACGAGGACATCAGGTCCGTCGCACAGTTCATCAAGCGGTACGTGTCGGAGAACGGGCGCTGGGGCTCGCCAAAATACGTGCTCGGCGAAAGCTACGGCGGCATGCGCGGCGCGGGACTCGCCTACTACCTGCAGGAAAACATGGGCATGAACCTGAACGGGCTCGTCCTCGTCTCGCCATTCCTGAACGGTGCCACCGGCATCGACGGCGAGGGCATGGACCTCGGTCAGGTCACGTACTTCCCGACGCTCGCGGCAACTGCGTGGTACCACAACCTGGTCCCGAACAGGCCGGCCACCGTGCAGGAATACATGCGCGAAGTCGAACAGTTCGCACGCGATGAATATGCACCGGCGCTCGCCAAGGGATACGTCATCCCGGAAGCCGAGAAAAAGGCGATGGCGGCGAAGCTCGCACGCTACACGGGCACCAGCCCCGAATACTGGGAGCGTGCCGACCTGCGCGTGAGCCATCCGCAGTTCCTGCAGGAACTGAAGCGCAACGATCGTCTCATTGCCGGCCGCATCGACTCGCGCTTCGTCGGCCCCGCCATGAATCCGCTCGGCGAAGAGATGGATTACGACCCGTTCTTCCCGTCGGTCGGGCCGGCCTACACGTCGGCGTTCCTCGGCTACCTGCACGACGAACTCAAGTTCGGTCGCGACGAGGAGTACATGGTCTCCGCGTTCGACATCGACTGGAGCTGGAAGCACAAGGTGCCGGGCAAGGGGGGCTGGATGTCGCCCGTGCCGACGACCGTGCCGGATCTCGCGGCGGCCATGACGATGAACCCGGGGCTGCACGTGCTGGTGCAGCAGGGCTGGTACGACCTGGCGACACCTTACCTGGCGACCAGGATGGACCTCGAGCACCTCCCCATCACGCCGGAAGCACGCAAGCGCATCCAGCTCGAACATTACGACGCCGGCCACATGATGTACCTGCACGAGCCGTCGATGCGGAAGTTCCGCGACGATCTCGTCGGTTTCATCCGGGCGACCGACCGGCTCTGAACCGGCGCCGCTTACCCCCTGCAGGACCGGATCACCGATTTCCCACGGCGTCACTCGCGGTAGTGGCAGCCTCGACTCTCGGGGTTCACCCACGCGGCCAGTGTCACGATGAGCGCCACGCGCACGGCGTTGCGCAGGCCGATCAGGTCGTCGGTCATCGCAGCCGCGCGATAAAAGCGCTCGACCTCCACTTCGAGGTTGCGCAGCGCCTCGATAGCGCGCAGCAGCCGGCGCGTGGTACGCACCAGGCCGACGTAGTTCCACATGATGTGCCGCAGCGAGCTCATATCCTGCGCGATGAGGGCCGGATCGGGCGCTTCGGTGCCGGTGTCCTGCCAGGGCGGAATGTCGTCAAAGTGCAACCCGTTGCCCGCGGCCAGCTGACCCACGATGCGCTGTGCCGCTCGGTGACCCCATACCAGGCCCTCGAGCAGAGACGTGCTCGCGAGCCGGTTGGCTCCGTGCAGGCCGGAGCACGCGACCTCGCCGACGGCGTACAGCCGCTCGACCGTCGTCGTGCCGTCGAGGTCGATCCACACGCCGCCACATGAATAGTGCGCAGCGGGTACGACCGGCAGCGGATCGCGCGTGATGTCGATGCCGTACTCGAGACAGCTGCGATACATCTCGGGAAACTCAGTGCGGATGCGCTCGACTGGAACGTAGCTGGCGACGTCCAGGTAAACGTTGGGGACGCCCTGTCGCAGCATCTCGGAGTGGATGCTGCGCGCAACGACGTCGCGCGGAGCGAGGTCTTTCCACTTCGCGTCGTAGCGGTCCATGAACGGCTGCCGCTGCTCGTCGACCAGGCGCGCGCCCGCGCCCCGCACCGCTTCGGTAATCAGGAAGCAGGGTGCGTTGCGGTGATAGAACGCCGTCGGATGGAACTGGATGTATTCGGTGTTGATGACGCGTGCGCCGGCGCGGTACGCCATCGCGAGTCCATCGCCGCGGGAGCCGGCGGGATTCGTCGTGCGCAGGAAGATCTGCCCGAGACCGCCAGTCGCCAGCACGGTGGCCCGGGCGAAACAGCGGCCGATCCTGCCCGTGCGCTGGTCGTAGACGTAGGCACCGACGCACGACAGCGGATCGTAGACGGCACGCCGGTCGCGGCCCTGGTGCGCGGGCGTCAGCAGGTCGACGGCGGTGTGGTGCGTCAACAGGCGAACGCGTGGATGTGCGCGCAGCGCCTCGATGAGCTTGTCCTCGATGGCGCGACCGGTAGCATCGGTCGCGTGCACGATGCGGGCAATCGAGTGCCCGCCTTCCCGACCAAGGGAGAGTGTACCGCCAGGCGTACGATCGAACGGCACGCCGAGCTTGTCGATCAGGATCGACTGGACGAGCGACGGACCCTCGTTGGCAAGCGTGCGAACCGCCTGTTCGTGACACAGCCCCGCACCCGCACTGACGATGTCCTGCGCCAGCGATTCGGGCGAATCGTCCTGGCCGCGGAAAATGATGCCGCCCTGCGCCCAGTACGTGTTCGACTCGCCGGCGCGGTCGGCGCGCGTGATCACGGTGACGTCGAGACCCGACTCCGCGAGCTCGAGCGCAGCCGTGCCGCCTGCAATGCCGCAGCCGATGACCAGGACGTCGCTGCGCAGCATCTCGCTCAATCGATTTTCGGCCCGACGGCCAGCATGCGCTCAACGGCACGCAGTGCGCGCACGCGGATGTGCTCGGGCACGTCGATCTCCCAGCGCATGAACTGCAGCGAGTCGCGTGTCTGCTCGAGCGTGATCTCATGCATGTGCGGGCACCGGTGGCTGCAGAGGCGCAGCATTTCCTTGCCCGGATTGGCGGCGACGATGTTGTCGCCCATCGAGCATTCGGTGAGCAGCAGGAAGCGCTTCGCCTTCGATCTTTCGACGGCCCTGATCATCGCCGTCGTGCTGCCGGAAAAATCCGCCTTCGCGGTGACTTCGGGGCTGCATTCAGGATGCGCCAGGATCATCACGTCCGGGTACTGCTTGCGGACCACGTCGACGTCTTCGGGCGTGAACAACTCGTGCACTTCGCAGCGACCCTTCCACGCGATCATCGTGTGCTCGACCGTGGTGTCGTCGCCATTCGCCGCCAGGGCGCCCTTGCGCAGCACCGACGGCACGATGACGTGGCGACCCGTCTCGCGCGCCACGTTGCGGGCGAGAAACTCGTCGGGCAGGAAGATCACCGTGTCGGACTTCAGGGATTCGACGACCGCTGCCGCGTTGCTCGACGTGCAGCAGATGTCACACTCGGCTTTCACGTCGGCATAGGTGTTGATGTACGTGACGATCGGCACCCCCGGATAGGCTTCGCGCAACGCGCGGACGTCGGCCGCCGTGATGCTCTCGGCCAGCGAGCAGCCGCCTTTCTCCGTCGGCAGCAGCACCGTCTTGGTCGGGTTGAGTATTTTCGCCGTCTCGGCCATGAAGCGCACGCCGCAGAACACGATGACCGCCTTGTCGGTCTCGGCTGCACGACGGCTGAGTTCGAGCGAATCGCCCTGGAAGTCAGGCACCGTATGGAACAACGCGGGTTCCATGTAATTGTGCCCGAGGATCACGGCGTCCCGCTCCACCTTGAGGCGGAGCACTTCGGCGGCGACCTCCGCCTTGATGAACAGTTCGGCGTCCGGCAGGACGTCCCCCAGGCTCGATTGCAGGTCGCGGTAGATGTCCTGGGCGGTCTTCAAGGGCGGGCCCCATTGCGGCTGCCCGTTGCAGCCTGTGCTGCCATTCTAGCGGACCGGGGTTGTGACGGCTCGTCCGGGCCGCAGGCCGGCCATTCGTGCACCCGGGCCACATGCGTCGCCGGCTGCCTGCCCGCGGCTGTGGCCTCGAACTGCGGATGTGATTCAGTCCGTCACCTCGAGGCCCGCCGTCCGCAATTCCTCGATCAACGGCTGCAGGTGCTGCTCAAAACGCCGCCAGCGGCCGACACTGCTGGCATAAAGCGGCTGCCTGACCTGCACCGCGCTCGCCGTAGCCACCGCATGCTCATTCCGTTCGAAATGGCAGCACGCCTCCTCCCAGGGCAAACGGCAATGGGCGAGCAGCCGTCCGGTCTCCTCGCGCTGATCGGCGACGAGGGCTTCGTACCGGACCTCGTGCACCCGCCCCGGCAGCGTTGCCCGCCAATGCGCGATCAGCCGGTCGAACTGCACGAAGTACCGGCCGATGTCCCGCAGGTCACGGGCGTAGTCGTAGTACGAAAACCCGGTGGCGAACAACTGGCGGAAACTACTGAGCCCGGTATCGAGCGGATGACGGCGCAGGACGACGATGCTCGCGGCGGGCAGCGCACGAGCGATGTGCCCCAGGTAGAAAAAGTTGAGCGGCATCTTGTCGACAAAGCGCGGTTGCGCCTGACCCGGGGGTCGCGTGCGTTCGACGTAATCGCGACCAAGTGCCTGCAGGTCGATACGCAGTGATTGCGCCAGCGTGGCTTCGTCGAGCACCTGTGGCGACGGCGTCCCGCAGGCTCGCTTCAACAACACGCCGAAATTCTGCGACTCCCCCGCCGACGCCACCTGCGGGTGGCTCGAAAGAATCCGCTCGACGAGCGTCGTCCCGGTGCGCGGCATACCCACGACAAAGATCGGTGCGCGGGTGACCTGGTCGCCCGTCAGGTCCGCGTGGGCAGGAGCCGGCAATACCTCCGGAAAGAGACGCATGACCGCGTCGAACAGGCGTTGGTCCCGCTCGAATCGATACCCTGTGGCCGCATGCTTGCGTGCATTGCCGGCGAGCAGATGCGCAAACGCCTCGTCGTCCCGCCCCAGGTCTTCAAGCTCTTTCGCGAGCGCGTGACGCAGGTGCAATTCGGCGTCGGGATCGAGCGGACCCATCTTGAGCAGCCGCTCGAGCCGCGCGAGGTGATTGCGCTCCGGCGTTTGCCGTCGAGTCGCCGCGAGCGCCGAGTGTGCGCGCCAGTAATGCGGATCGCAGCGCACGCACGCCTCGTACGCCGCCTCGGCTTCGGCAAAGCGTCCGAGAAACTTGAGCGACGCAGCGTGATTGAAATGCATGCCGGCACGCTCCGGGTCCAACTCGACCGCACGAGCGAAGCAGTCGACCGCCTGCTCATGGCGACCGGCGCGGCTCAGGACCACGCCGACGGTGTCCCAGCACAGTGCCGATTGCGGCACGAGCGCGAGCGCTCGCGCGACGGATGCCAATGCCTCGTCGTTGCGGTTGAGCCTGGAGAGCCAGCGCGCGAGCTGCGCCTGCGGCTCGGGATTGTCCGGATCGACCGCGCAGGCCTCACGAATCTGCGCGAGACCTTCGGCGATGCGACCACGCTCGGCCGCGAGGACACCGCGCTCGAGAATCGACGACGTCCGCCCGCCCGCCGCCAAGCCTGCCTCAGAGATCGAAGCGGTACGTGACTTCCAGGCCCACGGTGCGTGGTCGCAGCATGCTCTGGAAATACGTGCGTGAATCAATCGGCGCCAGGTCCGCGCGCTCGATCGGCCGGATGTAGCTGGGATCGCGGCGCACCGACGTGATCGCATACTTGTCGAACAGGTTGTCGACATACAAGCGCGCCACCCACGGGCCCACTCCCATCCCGATCGAGGCACCGTGGATCGCATACCCGGGCAGGGCTTCGCCGTTGTTGCGCAACCCCACTTTCGTATACACGTCGCTGACCGCGGTAAACGAGTAATTCGCGTTCAGGGTCCAGCCGTTGTCGAGTGGTCGCGTGTAGTCCAGCAACAGCGTGCCCTGCTGTTCTGGCGAACCCGAGAGGCGGTCCCCGTCGAACGCGTCCTCGCCGTCGACGAGTCCTGGAGCATCGCTGGTGAGCTGGGCATCGTTGAAAGCGACGCTCGCCATGAGTTGCAGGGAATCCGTGATGGCCCAGCGCGCCGACAATTCGATTCCCCGGGTCTCGGCAGTGCCGCCATTGACAGTGATCGGAACCTCACCGACGTCGCTGGTTCCGGCCACCTGGATGTCGTTCCAGTCGATTTGATACACCGCGGCATTCGCTATCAGCCGGCCGTCGAGCCATAGGCTGCGCAATCCGACCTCGTAGTTGGTCGTCGTGTCCGGGCTGATCAGGACCTCGTCCTCCTTGAGACAGAATGACTGCTCGTCCGGGATCGGGTCCTGGCACGGCGGGCCGGAGTTGAGGCCGCCCTGGCGGTATCCCTCACTGATCGTCAGGTACCCCATCACGTCCGGCGTGAACTTGAACGACGTGTTGAACTTGAAGATGGTGTCGTTGTCGCCGGTCTGGTTGCTGTCGTTCAGCACGGTATCGAAGAACGGGAACGAGGTTTCGAGTACGAACTGGTCGTCGTAGTCGAACCAGCGCGCGCCCACCGTCACCTGCCAGCGCTCTGTAAACTGGTATCCCAGCTCGCCGAACAGCGCCATTTCCTCGAACTTACGGTTGGAAACGGCGAGGTATTCCAGGTCGGGAAATCCGTCAGGCAGTCCATACCATTCCGGAATGCCGGGCGTGTACTCCGAGGCAACTCCGTCGCCTTCGAAACGGTTGTAAAAAGCGCCCACGATCCACGTCCACTTCCCCGTGCCCTGGGAGACCAGGCGCAGTTCCTGGTTGAACGTCTCTTCATCGAGCTTGTCGGTCGCGTATGCGGCGAACTGGGGGAAGTCCTCGTAGCCGTAGTCGAGGTCCATCAGGAAGTCGGTCTGATCGCGCTGGCCGAACGACTCGAACTTCGAGGTTCCCGTGGCCGACGTCAGTTCGGCGAAGCCAAGATCCCACGTCAGCTCGAGTGCCAACAGGTGATTGGTCATGTCGTTCGGCTCGAGGAAGCGGCTCGCCGACACGTAGCGGCCCGTTCCGAACGCCTGGTCGTGATTGACCGTGCGACCGCCGACCTGCTGGTCCTGGTAGTAATAGGTCAGGTTGGCATCGACGGTATCGCTCACCTGCCAGAACAGACCGAGCCTGCCGGTGAATGTCTCCGCGGTATCGACGTCCTGCTGCTCGCGCAGGTTGGCCGCGACATCCCCGGCGTCGTCAAAGTCGGGATTCGGATTGGAAACACCCGGCTCGCGCACGACATAATTGTAGTCGATGAAACCAGGATCGTTGACGTAGCCCGCAGCGAGGCGCAAGGCCAGGCGACTTTCGACCAGCGGCAGGTTCACGACGCCCCACACGTCCGTGCCCATGCCATCGCTCTCGTTGATCGAGTAAAGACGGCCTCCCGCAGAGGCTTCGAAAGCCGCGGGGTCCGGCCGATTCGGCAGGTAGCGAATGGCGCCAGCGAGGGTGCCGGCGCCATACAGTGTGCCTTGTGGGCCGAGCAGCGCTTCAACCCGCTCGACGTCGATCATCTGCAGGTCGACGAACAGCGGAATGTCGCCCAGGTAAGTCGCGACCGTGCCTCCAGTGCCGTTGCCGTTGGCAATTGAGTCGGTTAGCGAACTCACGTTCAGGCCGCGGACAGTGACCAGGTTGCTGGAACGCGGTCCCTGGTCCGGCACGTAAAGTCCGGGCACGGCCCGGGTGAACTCGGCCAGGTTATTGATGCGCAACTTATCGAGCGACTCAGGCCCGAGTGCGACCATGTTGAAGGGAACGTCCTGGACGTTCGCCTCGCGGCGGGTCGCCGTGACGATGATCTCCTCGAGCACCGTGCCGTCTGCAGCCACCGGCTGGGCGAGTACGGCCCCCACCGGTGCCGAGAGGCCAAGCGCAGCTGCCACCGCTGCTGCGACCCGCGGCGAATATCGCTTGCCAGCCATGCGAACTCCCTCCCCGATGACCCGACCGGCCAACATAGGCCAGTCCCCAGGTCAGTTACGCAAAGCGAGCCGAGTCTATAGCGGAACGGGGCGACACTTTCAATTTGAAGCAGTTTGAGCGTCGGACATGAACCACGCGCCCCGGCGGTACCGGCAACGTGTCGCTCACCGCAGCCGGGCTTGGCAGGAGCGACGTCGCCCCCTACTCTTGCGGGCCTTTCGCCACCGTCCCACGAACTCCATGAGCACCGTCGACCGCAAACCGCTGGGCCCGTTGCCGGCCCTGATCTTCAGTTCGCGCTGGCTGCAGCTGCCGCTCTATCTCGGCCTCATCGTCGCGCAGGGCGTCTATGTCTTCCTGTTCCTCAAGGAACTGTGGCACCTGATCCACTCGGCGCCGACGCTGACCGAGCAGTCGATCATGCTGATGGTGCTGGGCCTGATCGACGTGGTGATGATCTCGAACCTGCTGGTGATGGTGATCGTCGGCGGCTACGAGACCTTCGTGTCACGCCTGGACCTGGAAGGACATCCCGACCAGCCCGAGTGGCTCAGCCATGTCAACGCAAGCGTGCTCAAGGTGAAGCTCGCGATGGCGATCATCGGTATCAGCTCGATCCATCTGCTCAAGACCTTCATCGAGGTCGGTGCGATCGGCGGCCTGCCGCTGTGCGGAACCAGTGACGCCATCGCGGCTGCGCAGGCATTGAGCGCGGCCGGATCCGTCGGCAAGGGCTGCACGCAGGTCACTTCCGCAGGCGTCTTGTGGCAAACCATCATCCACTCGGTGTTCATTCTTTCCGCGCTCGGCATCGCCTGGACGGATCGCATCATGTCACTCGGCGTCAATGCGTCGCGCAAAGGACACTGACCCGCTCGCATGACTGCCACCGTTGCCTACCTGGTAGCCCTTGCCGTCACGTTCGTCATCAACGTGCCGCTCGGTTTCTGGCGGGCAGGTGTGTGCAAGTTTTCGCCGCAATGGTTCCTGGCGGTGCATGCGGCCGTGCCGATGGTGATTGCGCTGCGTTTCGCGCTTGGACTGCCGTTCCAATGGAAGTTGTTGCCGTTCTTCGTCACCGCCTACTTCGGCGGCCAGTTCGCCGGCAGCCGGCTGCGTCGGTGGCGCGCGGCTCAGCCCAACCGGCCGTAATCGGTGAACCCGGCGACCACCTTCTGAATTTCTGCGTCGTCGAGCAACTGCGGCACCAGTCCCGCGGACAGCATCGCGAGGTATTCGCCCGCAAGATTCTCGACCTCGACGGCCACCGCATGGGCGCGGGCCAGCGTGCTGCCGATCGCCATCACCCCGTGATTGCCCAGCAGGCACGCACGCCGGTCCTGCAGACCGCGAACCGCCGATTCAGCCAGTTCGGCCGTGCCGAACGTGGCATACGGCATGCAGCGCACGTCGCCGCCGACCAGCGCGATCATGTAATGGAATGGCGGGATACCCCGGCCGGCGGCTGCGAGCGCCGTCGCGCACGGGCTGTGCGTGTGGACGATCGCAAAGACGTCCGGGCGCGCGCGATAGATGGCGGCGTGCATGCGCCATTCGGACGAAGGCCGTGGCTCCGTGGCGACCACCGGCGCATCGAGCGTCAGGGTCACGATGTGCGAAGGTGCCAGCTCACGGTACGGTATGCCGGCGGGCGTGATCGCAAAACCGTCCGCGACCCGGCAGGATACGTTGCCCGACTTGTTCGGCACCATGCCCGCGTCATCGAGCGCGTGCGTGACGGCAATGATCTCTTCGCGATGGTCACGCATGCGCTCCGTCCTCAGTGTCTTTCGTGCTCGGAATACAAAGCAGCCAGGCCTGCCCTGCTCGCAGTCGCCACGCCGCGCTCGGTGATGATCCCGGTGACCAGTCGCGCGGGCGTGACGTCGAATCCCGGATTTCGCACGTGACTACCCGGTGCGACGACCTCCACTTCCTCGAGGTTGCCGCTGGGCGTGCGCCCACGCATGTGGGTCACTTCCCGCGCGGATCGTTCCTCGATCGGCACCTGGCGCACCCCGTCTTCGAGCGTCCAGTCGATCGTCGAGAACGGCAGCGCCGCATAGAACGGCACGCCGTTGTCACGCGCGGCGAGCGCCTTGAGGTACGTGCCGATCTTGTTGGCGACGTCGCCCGTCGCTGTCGTCCGGTCGCTGCCGACGATACAGACGTCGATCTCGCCCTGTTGCAGCAGGTGACCGCCAGCATTGTCGGCAATCACCGTGTACGGCACGCCATGTGCGCCGAGCTCGAATGCCGTCAGGAAAGCACCCTGGCTGCGCGGCCGTGTTTCGTCGACATAGACGTGCACGGGCAGGCCGGCCTCGTGCGCCGCGTAAACGGGCGCGAGTGCGGTGCCCCAATCAACGCAGGCGAGCCAGCCAGCGTTGCAATGCGTGAGGACGTTGATGCGCTCGCAGCCCCGGTCGTGCGCCAGATCACGCAGCAGGCCGAGCCCGTGACGCCCGATCGCCGCACACGACGCGACGTCTTCCTCGGCGATCGCTGCGGCCTCAGCGTAGGCGCGTGCAGCCCGTTCGGCGGGCGGTAACTCTGCCACGACGCGTCGCATGCGCTCCGCCGCCCAGCGCAGGTTGACCGCGGTGGGTCGCGTCGCAACCAGTGTCTCGATGGCGGCCGCGAGGCTGTCGTCGCCTGGATGTTCGCGCAGCGCCAGCGCCACGCCGTAGGCCGCCGTCACGCCAATCAACGGCGCACCGCGCACGACCATGTTGCGGATGGCGGTTGCAGCATCCTCGACGTGGCGCAGCGTGCGCACTTCGAAGGCAAATGGCAGCAACGTCTGGTCGATCACCGCGACGTCGCCGCTGGCGTCGGCCCGCCAGATCGTCCGGAAGGACTGGCCGTTGACCCGCATGCGCGCGACCGGATCAGGCGGGCCGCAGCACGCGACCCGCGACCGTCTGCAGTTTCGCGACGAGCGCGGGATCGCGGACGCTCGGGTGCGTGAGGATCGCGCCGTCGAGCGCTCGGTCGGAACCCACAGGACACGGCACACGCTCCGCCGGAAAATCCTGCGCCAGCCGCGCGAACACGCGCTGCGCCTTGCCGTTATTCTCCGCCATCACGCGCAGCAGGCTCGCGACGTCGACGGCGCCATGCACTTCGTGCCAGCAGTCGTAATCGGTCACCATGGCAATCACCGCATAGGTGATCTCGGCTTCGCGTGCCAGCTTGGCTTCGGGCATCGACGTCATGTGAATGACGTCGTAGCCGAGCTGCTGGTACGTCAGCGATTCCGGCAAAGTCGAAAACTGCGGACCTTCCATGCAGACGGCCACGCCGCCGCGCTGGTAGGGAATACCCTCGGCCTGCACGGCCCGTTCGATGCGGTCCTGCAGCGCCGGTCCCACCGGATGCGCCAGCGACACGTGCGCGACGCAGCCGGTACCGAAGTACGTGCTGGCGCGGTGCACGGTGCGATCGACGAAGTTGTCGACCAGCACGAACGTCCCCGGGCTCAAGGCTTCCCGGTACGAGCCGCACGCAGAGAACGACACCAGGTCCGTCACGCCGAGCTGCTTCATGGCGTCGACGTTTGCGCGGTAGTTGATCTCGTGGGGCGGAATGCGGTGGCCGCGCCCGTGCCGCGGCAGGAACACGACCCTGGTCGTCCCGACGCGTCCGACGCACAACCTGTCGGACGGCTCGCCCCACGGCGTCTGGACCGCCTGCTCGCGCACGTCCTCGATGCCGGGTAGATCGTAGATGCCCGACCCGCCGATGATCCCCAGAATTGCCTTTGCCATGCCTGCCACCCTGTCGCCCCGTACGCCGCAGACTAAACGAGACCACGCGCCATCGGGAACCGGGTTTTCCGCGTACTCCCATGAGACCATGAATCCTCCAGCCACGGGACAGCCGCCATGCATCGATACGCGACCTTGCTCATCGCCGCATCGGTCTCGCTCTCAGCGAACGCCGCGGACGTAGTCGCGCTGCGCCCGGATCCACGGCCGGTTGCGCTCGTCGCCGGCCTCGAGGACGGCCCCTTGAAACGGGAGCTGGCGGCCTGCATCGACGATCCGGTTCGCCGCTCGTCGTTCTCGCTTGGCCATCGCGGCGCACCGCTGCACTATCCGGAACACACGCGCGAGTCGTACGTCGCCGCCGCGGCGATGGGTGCGGGAATCATCGAATGCGACGTCACGTTCACTCGCGACAAGCAGCTCGTCTGCCGCCACGCGCAGGACGACCTGCACACGACGACGGACATCCTGCTGACGCCGCTCGCTGCACGCTGTAAAGAGCCTTTTCGCCCGGCGCAGTTCGGGCCCCAAGGCGGGTTGCTCACGCCAGCCACGGCGGAATGCCGCACCAGCGACATCACGCTTGCCGAGTTCCGCACGCTGCGCGGCAAGCGCGACGGCTTCGATCCACGAGCGCGAACGGTCGAAGAGTACGTGTGGGGCGGCAAATCGGCGGCTGACGTCCTGGGCCCCAGCACCGGCACCCTGATGTCGCACGCGGACAGCATTGCGCTGTTCCGGCAACTGGGCGTGCAGATGGTCCCTGAATTGAAGCAGCCGGTCGTCGCCATGCCCTACGACGGCATGAGCCAGCAGCAGTTCGCGCAACGCCTGATCGATGACTACAAGGCGGCGGGCGTGCCGCCACGCGCTGTCTGGCCACAGTCGTTCAATCTGCCCGACATCCTTTACTGGATTGCGCGTGAACCCGACTTCGGCCGCCAGGCGGTCTACCTCGAGGATGCCGAAAGCTCAGGCCAGTTGCCCGGCGCCGCCGAGTTCGAACGGCTGCATGCGCAAGGCGTCCGCATCTGGGCGCCGCCGCTGTTCGCCCTGCTGGCGCTCGACGACCGCGGAGCTATCGTCCCTTCACCAGGCGCGCGCGCTGCTCAGGCAGCCGGACTCGAATTGGTCACATGGAGCCTGGAGCGCTCCGGCCCGCTCGCCGCCGGCCAGAACGGCTGGTATTACCAGACTGTCGACACCGCCTTGCGCAGTGACAGTGACGTGCTGAAGGTGCTCGACGTCCTGGCACGCCAGGTCCACGTGCGCGCCGTGTTCAGCGACTGGCCCGCCACGACCACCTTCTACGCCAACTGCACGGGCCTGGACTGATCCAGGCGACTCCCACCTCGATCTACCTCGGCCTCGCTAGAATGGACCGACGGTCCGGTTGACGTATGTCCGCCAGCCATCGCTTCGTCGGTAAGCGCGAGAGTCAACTTGAAAACCCTGTTGATCGTCTACCACTCGATGACGGGCGGCACGCGGCAGATGGCCGAGGCCGCGGTTCGAGGTGCCGCGGTGGAACCCGCCGTGCGCACGGTGCTGGTCCACGCGCAGGACGCGCAGCCGGACGACGTGCTGGGCGCCGACGGCTACCTCTTCGCCACGCCCGAGAACCTGGCCTCGATGAGCGGCCTGAT
This sequence comes from uncultured Pseudomonadota bacterium, assembly GCA_963748985.1. Lineage (GTDB taxonomy): Bacteria > Pseudomonadota > Gammaproteobacteria > Steroidobacterales > Steroidobacteraceae > RPQJ01. The sequence continues at coordinate 129,488 of CAVVKQ010000001.1, read as the reverse complement.
GAAGGACTTCTTCGACCGTACCTACTATGCCGCGCTCGATCGGATAAACGGCAGGCCCTACGCAGTGATGGTCTGCGCGGGCAGTGACGGCCAGGGCGCGATCCGCCAGCTCGAACGCATCGCGCTCGGCTGGCGACTCAAGCCAGTCGCGCCGCCGGTGCTCGTCATCACCCATGCGCAGGCTCCAGCGGACATCCTGCGGACCAAGGTCATCGAACCTGCGGACCAGCAGCGTTGCGAGGAACTCGGCGGAACGCTGGCGGCTGGTCTGGGGCTGGGCCTGTTCTAGGTCGTGCACGCTGCACCCGTGGCATTTGTGCGATGCTCCGCCGCCATGAGCTGCGGCCCGCACCCCTGGCTACACGAACCGTCACGATGAATTTCCTCCACCGCTTCATCAAGGGCGTCGATGCATTGAACGAATGGATCGGCCGCACCGTCGCCTGGCTGACGCTCGGCTGCGTGCTCACGTGCTTCGCCGTCGTCGTGCTGCGCTACGCTTTCAATCTCGGGTTCCCGTGGATGCAGGAACTCTACGTCTGGCAGCACGCCGCGGTCTTCATGGCCGGCGCCGGCTACACGATGCTGCATCGCGGGCACGTCAACGTCGACGTGATGTATGGCAGGCTCGGCGACCGCGGCAAGGCGTGGGTCGACATCCTCGGCACGGTGTTCCTCCTGTTTCCGTGGCTCGCGATCCTGGCCGTAACCTCAGCGCCGTTCGTGCTGTCGTCCTGGGGCATCCGCGAATCCTCCGCCACGGCGGACGGAATGCCCGGGCTGTACCTGCTGAAGTCGCTGCTGTGGGTGCTGTGCGCGCTGCTGTTCCTGCAGGGGCTGGCGCTGATCGCGCGGCGCTCGATGTACCTGACCGGCCATCCGCTCGTCGATCACGACGAGGACAAGGTGACCGATGAGCGCCTGTAAGCGCAGCGACAGCGGGGCCTGGCAATGAGCACCGTCCTGATCGGCGAAGTGCTCGCAATCGCAATGTTCGCGACGACGATTGGCGCCGTGCTGCTCGGCTACCCGGTTGCGTTCACCCTCGCCGGCGTCGGGCTGATCTTCGCGACGGCAGGGATCGTGCTTGGCGTGTTCGACGTCGCGATTCTTTCCGCCCTGGTCGGACGCTACTTCGGCACGATGACCAACGAGACGCTGGTGGCCGTGCCGCTATTCGTGTTCATGGGCGTGATGCTGGAACGCTCGAAGATCGCTGAAGCCTTGCTCACGACCATGGGCGAGCTGTTCGGATCGTTGCGCGGCGGCCTCGGGTATTCCGTGGTGATCGTGGGAGCGCTGCTCGCGGCGTCGACGGGAATCGTCGGCGCCACCGTCGTGACGATGGGATTGCTGTCGCTGCCCGCGATGATGCGTGCGGGCTACGACCCGAAACTCGCCGCCGGCACGATCTGTGCGGCAGGCACGCTGGGCCAGATCATTCCGCCGTCGACGGTGCTGATCTTCGTCGGCGACATCCTGCAGGGCGCCAACCAGCAGGCGCAGCTCGAACTCGGCAACCTGTCACCGGATCCAATTTCAGTCGGGCAGTTGTTTGCCGGTGCCATGTTGCCGGGCCTGGTGCTGGTGGGCCTGTACCTGCTGTGGATCCTGGCGAAATCGATCCTCGATCCGGAATCGTGCCCACCTCTGGAAATGAACGACGTCCAGCGCGCCGGGCTCGCTGGCCGCGTCGTCAAGGCGCTGGTGCCACCTCTGCTGCTGATCCTGTCCGTGCTCGGCTCCATCCTGGCCGGTGTCGCGACGCCCACGGAATCCGCGTCCGTGGGTGCGGTCGGCGCGATGCTGCTTGCCGCGGCCAACCGCAGCTTCAACCTGCCGATCCTGCGCGAGGTGATGCGGACGACGCTGACGATCAGTTCGATGGTGTTCGTGATCCTGCTCGGTGCGAGCGTGTTCAGCCTGGTATTCCGCGGACTCGGCGGCGAAAACCTGGTGCACGCGGCGCTGTCTTCACTGCCGGGCGGGACCTTCACGGCCGTGCTCGCCGTGATGCTGGTGATTTTCCTGCTGGGTTTCTTCCTCGACACGTTCGAGATCATCTTCGTCGTCGTGCCGATCGCGGCGCCGGCGCTGATCAAGATGGGGGTCGATCCAGTCTGGCTCGGCGTGATGATCGGCGTGAACCTGCAGACGAGCTTCCTGACGCCACCCTTTGGATTCGCGCTGTTCTACCTGCGTGGCGTGGCTGGGAAGATGCTCACGACGCTCGATATCTACAGGGGCGTGGTCCCTTTCGTCGCGCTGCAGGTGATCGGGATCAGCCTGCTCTGGGCGATGCCGGCTCTAGCGACGTACCTGCCTGACAGGCTGTTCGCGGATGCAGCACCATTGCAGGAGGACGCCCGCGGCCCGAGCATTCGGACGACACCGTCCGGCTCGTCGGTGGCGGACGATTTCAGCGACCTGTTCGACCCGCCCGCCCCTGACGCACCCCGGCCGTACCAGGACGACCTGCAGGATCTGTTCCCGCAGGACGACGGCAACGTGAATGAATAGGGCGCGTTCGTCGGCTGCTGAATGGAGACATCACGCCGTTCAACGGTGAGCGGGACGGCCGTACTCCTGGGCTATTGCAGCTTGAATTCGAACGGCAGCCGTCGTGCATTGACGAACGCCTGCTCGCCGACCCGCGTCCACGGTATGACATCTTTCCGGAACGCCAGGAAGTCCTCGATGATGCGGCGGACGATGCGGTTCGGCGACGTATCACCGGCATGAATCTCGTTCAGGACTTCGTTCGACTTCTCGCCGCACGCGATCAGCACGTCTTCCGGCAGGCTGCGCACGATCACGCCATGCTTCTGCACGAGCGTCCGCAGCGCCGGGCCCGACTGCGCGGTGTACTCCGCGTACATGTCGGTCGTCGCGGCATCCGCGGCCGCGCGCACGATCGCCTGCAGGTCGGACGGCAGCGAACGCCATGCCTGCTCGTTGACGATGAGTTGCAACGCGGGACCCGGCTCGTGGTAGCCGGGCGAATAGTAGTAGCGGCAGACCTGGTAGAAGCCGAGCGCCAGGTCGTTATACGGACCGACCCATTCGGCACCGTCGATCGCGCCCGACTGCAGCGCCGGGAAGATCTCGCCGCCTGGCAGCGAAACGGGAATGACGCCGAGCTTCTGCAGCACGCGTCCCTGGTTGCCCGGAGTCCGGAACTTGAGCCCGTGCAGGTCGGTGAGCCCGCGAATTTCGCGACGAAACCAGCCGAACATCTGCGTGCCCGTGCTGCCCGCCTGGAAGCCGCGCAGGCCGAACGGCGCGTAGAGCTCGTCCCAGAGCCTCTGGCCGTTGCCGTGCTTGATCCACGCCGCCATTTCGCCCATGGTGAAACCGAACGGGAAGGCCGTGAAGAACGCGCAGCCTTCCGATTTTCCCGTGTGGTAGTAACCAGCGTCGTGCCCCATCTGCGCGGTGCCGTTCGCAACAGCGCCGAAGCATTCGAGGGCCGGCACGAGTTCGCCGGCCGAGTACACCTTGATCGTGAGGCGGCCACCGCTCATGGCGGTTATGTTCGCCGCGAGCCGCTCGGCACCCGTGCCGAGTCCCGGCAGTCCCCTGGGCCAGCTGGTGACCATGCGCCATTCATGCAAGCCCCTGGAGATGGCGGGCGCGGGAAAAGCGGCAGCGCTGCCAAGCACGGCGGCCTTGAGTAACGACCTGCGTTTCACGCGCGATTCCTCACTGGACGATGCCTGCTGACGACCGCCACGATAGCAGCACGCACGCGGCAACGTACTGCGCCTGGACGCGGATCACTTGACACCGCTGACCCGCCATAGGACGGTGCGCGCCACTTTGACGTTCCCGGAGCTTCCCCACGTGGCCAATTCGCATGAACTGAGCCGGACCCTGCTGCCGCGCCACATCACGATGATCACGATCGGCGGCGTCATCGGCGCCGGCCTGTTCGTCGGCAGCAGTGCCGCCATCGCGGCGGCCGGTCCCGCGGCCCTGCTGTCGTACATCCTGGCGGGAACGATCGTCTTCATCGTGATGCGCATGCTCGGCGAGATGGCCATTACGCATCCGGGAGTGCGGACCTTCACCGAGTTTTCGCGCGCGGGCCTCGGCGACGCTGCCGGGTTCATTGCCGGGTGGCTCTACTGGTACTTCTGGATCGTCGTGGTGCCGATCGAAGCGATCGCAGGCGCGCAGATACTGCAGCAGTGGATCGACCTGCCGATGTGGCAGATCGGCCTGGCGCTGATGGCCGTGATGACGGCGGTCAACCTGCTGTCGGCGCGCTCCTACGGCGAATTCGAGTTCTGGTTTTCGTCGATCAAGGTGGCGGCGATCATCGCCTTCATCCTCGTCGCGGCCGCTTTCGCGTTCGGCCTCACCTCACCTGACGGCGCGACCTTCGCGAACCTGACGGACCATGGCGGCTTCGCTCCCAAGGGCTGGGTGCCGGTGGTGGCTACCGTAACGACGGTGTTCTTCTCGCTCGTGGGAGCGGAGATCACGACCGTCGCGGCCGCCGAGTCGAAGGACCCGGAGAAAGCCGTGGTGCGCATGGCCACGACGATCACCTGGCGCATCCTGCTGTTCTACGTGGTGTCGCTGGGGCTGATCGTCTGCGTCGTCGCATGGCCGATGGTCAAGCCGGGCGAATCGCCGTTCACGCTGGCGCTGAACGTCATGGGATTCAAGTGGGGCAGCGCGGTGATGAGTTTCATCATCCTGACAGCCGTGCTTTCATGCCTGAATTCGGCGGTGTACGTCTGCTCGCGCGTGCTGCACGTAATGGCGGACCGCGGCGACGCGCCGCGCTGGCTGGCCGAAGTAAACTCCCAGCGCGTGCCCGCGCGCTCGATCCTGCTGGGCTCGCTGGTCGGCGTGATCGGCGTCGTCATCGCAATCGTCTCGCCGAACCGGGTCTTCGCCTTCCTGATCAGCACGACCGGCACGGTAATCCTGTTCGTGTACCTGATGACCGCCGTCGCGCACATCCGGCTGCGCCGCCAGCATCCAGAGACGGAAACCAAGGCCGTGCGCGTGTGGCTGTTCCCCTGGCTCAGCTACCTGACGGTCGGCGCCATGGTCGCAGTGCTGATTGCAATGGCGTTGACGCCCGAGCTTGCGAGCCAGTTCTACTTCAGCCTGTTGACGCTCGCGGTCGTCGTGGGTTCGTATTACGGTTTCCGCAAGCCGCGCGGCGGGTGATCGCCCGGGACCGACGCACAGGGGACGGCGTCGGCTCACCGTCATTCGTCGCGCAGTTGCTCGCCGTTGCCGCGGGCCGTCAGGTGCAACAGGATGCCGAGCACCGCCATCGCCCAGACGATCACCGGGCTCGACGGCAGGTCCGTAAACAGCGAGACGGCGAGCCCAACGACATAACTCGCGAACGCGACTGCGTACCCCAGCAGCAGCTGCCGGTTGCGCGCGTGCCGATACGTCGCCAGCGCGGGCACGATCAGCGTGGTGAACACCAGATAGACACCCACGAGCTGCACGGACATCGTGACCATCAGCGCGAACAGCACGTAGAAGCCGATCTTGCCGATGTGTTCGCGCCAGCGAAACCAGACGACCAGGAACACTGCGGTGAGCACCGCGGCGCGCACCAGCTGGTCGGGCGAGACCCAGAGAATCTGCCCGGCCAGCAGGTCTTTCAGTTCTTCGCCGCCATGCGGGTTGTTGGCAAGCAGCAGGATCTGCGCGGTCGATGCGAGTACGAACAAGACGCCGATCAAGGCTTCCTGCACTTCGGGACGCTTGCGTTCGGTCCAAGTCAGCAGCAGCGCGCCGAGCAGTGCTGCAACGACCGCGGCGGCCTGCGTCGTCCAACCCTGCAGCTCCGTGCCGAACGTTTGCGCGGCGATCACACCGAGACCCGCCACCTGCGCGATCGCGAGGTCGATGAAGACGATGCCGCGCCTGAGCACCTGTTGCCCGAGCGGCACGTGCGAAAGCACGACCAGGATGCCGGCGACGAGCGCAGGCCACAGGATGCTGAAAGCTCCAGCGAAATCGTTCATTTGGCACCTGCCTGCAGGCGGCGGAGCGTGTCGTCGAACAGGCCGAACAGGTCCTTCGCTTCCGGCGTCCCGCCTACCGAGAACGGCAGCAGCACCACCGGCGCCTTGACCCGCTCCGCCAGCCAGTCGGAGGCCTTCGGGTCGTTGTAGGCGTTGCGCAGGATCATCCTGGGTGGCGTCGTGCCGAGCTTCGCCACGAGGCCCGCGAGATAACCCGCGCTTGGCGGCACGCCGGGCTTGGGTTCAATGGCGGCGAGTTCCTTCATGCCGAGCCAGTGGACCAGGTAGGTCTGGTCCCTGTGAATGACGACCACCGGAACGTCCTTGAGAGTCGCCGCCTGTGTCGCCCACCGCGCCATCGCCTGCTGCCAGCGCGCCTGGAAATCCGCGCCGCGCTGCTGGTAGAACGCCGCGTTGGGTGGGTCGACTTGCGCCAGTCGCGCCGACAGCGCCTTGGCGGCGACGGCAATGTTGCGCGGATCGAGCTGCACGTGCGGGTTGCCGAGCGCATGCACGTCACCCATCGAACGGTCGACTGCCGTCGGGATGTCGAGCAGCCGCAGCGCCGAAGTGATCTCGAAATAGCCAGGCGCGCCCGGCTGGACTTTCGAGTTGCCGGATTCCTGCAGCAGCACGGGCAGCCAGCCGCTCTCGAGTTCGGCGCCCGTCGCGACGATGAGGTCGGCCGACCGGGCACGGGCCACCAGGCTCGGCTTGGCATCGACACGATGCACGTCCTGCAGCGGACTGGTGGCCGTATAGACATTCACCTTGTCGCCGCCGAGCTCCGTTACCAGCGAACCCCAGTCGGACGTGGTGGCCAGTACCTTGATGGCGGCGTTCGCCGGCAGCGCGAAGCTGAGCGCGCAGGCAAGCAACCATCCCCGGATAAATACATTCATGCCGGTCTCCTAGAACTTGTGCACGCCGTGGGCGCCGAGAGCGTAGATGTACTGCAGTAGCAGCTGCCGGTCGGTGTCGGCATCGCGTGAGTCGTCCCACGCGTACTGCGCGCGCAAGCGCGAGAACTCGCTCGGGCTGAAGTCGATCATCGTCGTGATGCGGCTCGGTGAGGCGGGCAGCAGCAGTGGGAAATCGCTTGCCAGCAAGTCGCCGCCCTGGACAAGGCCGATGCGAGTCGAACCCGAGTCGAGTTCGTCGTAACGCAGGCCGAAGCGCCAGCGCGGATTGAACTGATACACGCCTTGCACGTACCAGCCGTCCTGCTCGCTGCGGTATGAATCGCTGAGGCCCGCGCCTTCGACGTCGTAGGCGAGCGACCCGTCTTCGGTGCGACGCATGAATTCCGCCTGCAGCTTGAAGGCCTGCCGGCGGGTGCTGGACGCCGGCGTCCATTTGAAAGTCGCATCGACGATCCACGTCTCGGAACTGCCAGTGAACGAGTTCAGGACGGCATTGCCAAGGCTGTCGACGTCCTCGTAGGCACGGTCCTCGGCGTTCATGTCCATCCACGACAATCCGGCGCGCCACCCTATGGAGTCGCCAAGATCGCCACCAACGTGCGTGAACAAGGTCGCGCCGTTCAGGCCGTTGCGACTCAGTCGCGTGCCCGGGAATTCACCGCCATTGCCCGTCTCGGCGCCGAACTCGAGGAAGAGGTCGGTCGGCGCGAGCCACTTCACCTGCACGCCGTCCTGGCCGTACTGCCCGCCATAGAAGGCCTGGTAAACGAGCGGCTGGTCGACGAAATCCCACGCGTGTGCGTGGATTTCATTGAGGTAACCGAAGCCGGAGAAGAAACGCCCGCCCTTCACCGAGAGCCCTGCCGGCAACGACGTCGTGCGAGCGAAGGCCTCTTCGACGCCGATCTCGCCCTCGGCTGACAACGCCATCGTCAGCGCGGCGGTGAAGTACGGATCGACGCTGGCTGCGAACGTGATCTCGGATTCGCCGAGGTTGAAGCTGCGATCGCCCGGTCCGATCTCGCCTCCGCTCGGCATGAAGCCGGCGAAATTGAAGTCGCCCGGATCCTGCGACAGGTCGGCGTAGTTGCCGGTCAGGATCACCGAGATCGCAGGATTGAACGCCGAAGTCTTGGGGGCTGGTGCCGAAGGCGCCGGAGGCGGAATTTCAACTGGTGCCGCTGCGGTGGCTGCCACCGTCGCAGTCGTCTCCAACTGATCGATGCGGGTTTCGAGCGCGGTTACACGCTGCGCGTACTCGGCCTTGAGTGCGGCAATCTCGGCACGAAGCGCGCCGACGTCGTCGGTGGCCTGAGCGGTGACAGGGACGACCATGGCGGCGATGGCCACGGGCCCAATGATTCGGGAAAAGTATCCCATTGGATGATCCTCGTTGAACGAAGGCCGACCGGCCGTATAGCGGCCGGCGTGATCGAGCGAATCGATCGTTCAGCGGGGAGGAGCGCGGGCGGGATAGGCGCGGCGCGCGCCGCGCAAGACCGGGGCTTCGAAGCGACAGGGTCGCAGCGTGCCCGAGACCTGGAGAGCCAGGAAGAAGACCACCGCGGCACCGCCGGCCATGGCCAGCAGCGGCGCGTGTGAAACGCATTCCTTGCAGAGGGTCGTACGCTCGCCGGCGGGGAGTTGCTGGTCGGGCCCGCTGGCGGCATGGCTGAATTCATGCAGCAACGCCGCCGATTGCGCGAACAGGAACGCAATCAGCGCGAAGGCGATCAGCCAATGGCGACGGGAAGGACTCAGGACGACTCGCTCCGTTGCAACGCCCGGAAATACTAACGCAAAGCGGCGGAACCTGCTCGCAGCAACCCCGCCAGGTGCTATAGCCTTGGCATGGCCGTCACGTTCCGCGCCTTCTGGCAGTGTGTTGCGCCCACGCTTGTCTTCGCCGCGTGGGTCGTAGTCACCCCCCTGGCCTCGTCCCATGCACTGGCCCAGTCCGAGATACCCGAACCCCAGCGCGTCGAAGAAGTCGTCGTCAGTGCACCCGAACCGCGTTACGTGGCGCCCACGACGCGCGACCGGATCGGCCGCATCTGGGCTCCCGTCCTGATCAACGGCAAGGGGCCCTACCGGCTGGTGCTGGACACCGGCGCCACCCGCTCGGCGGTCATCCAGCGAGTGGTCGACGATGCAGGTCTGCCGGTGCGCACCAAGCCGGTGAGACTGCGCGGCGTGACTGGCTCGGCCATCGTGCCGGCCGTTCTGGCCGACACCCTGGAGTTCGGCGAACTGGTGATCGAGAACGCGACCCTGCCTGTCGTCGCCGACGCCTTTGGTGGTGCCGAAGGCGTGCTCGGCGGGGAAGGCATGAAGAACATGCGCATCCACATCGAGTTCCTCAAGGACCGGATCAGCATCATTCGCTCACACTCCGCTGCCGCTCCTGCCGGATTCTCGACGGTGCCGTTCAAGTATGGCGCGAACCGCGGCCTGCGCGTCGAGGCCATGGTCGGGCCGGTTCGCACCACTGCCGTGATCGATTCGGGCGCGCAGGTGACTGTCGGCAACCTGGCACTGCGCGAAGCCCTTGCCCGCCGGCGCGGCGCGCAGGACCCGTACGACGATGCGATCATTGGCGTCACCGAAGATGTCCAGCAGGCAGTACGGGTACGGATTCCGAGCATCGTTGCCGGCGATCTGCTGGTGAGGAACGCGGAAATCATGTTCAGCGACCTGCACATCTTCGAGCATTGGCAACTGCAATCGAAGCCGGCGCTGATCATCGGCATGGACGTTCTCGGCGCGCTCGATACACTGGTGATCGATTACCGTCGCAACGAATTGCAGATCAAGGTTCGGCGCTGACCGGGGGAACAGGCATGACGCGAGCAACGCCGATCGTCGCAATACCAGGCGAGGTGCCTGCATGACCGAGACCGGGCTGCCGACGTACCTCACGCGCCAGTTCGCGTTGACCAGGCCGCAACTCGCGACCGAGCTCGGCGCGGAACTGCTGTCGCTATGCCAGACCGTGACGGCCGACGGCCGGCTCGCACCGGAAGAGATCGCGGGGCTGCGGCAATGGCTCGGTGATGCCGCAGCGGCCGAAATGCAGGCCGCGCGATTCCTGCGTGGCGTCATCGAACAAGTGCTCGCCGACGGCAGGATTACGCCGGAGGAGTACGGGGAAGTCTATCGCGCGGTCGAAGCGGTGCTGCCTTTCGAGGCACGGCAGCAGGCGCACGCGGCCCGCCGGCATGCGGAATCATCCGACCTGTCGGCGCGTGCGCCTGCCTCCACAGTGGCGGCTGCTGTCGCCGGGGCGGCTCAGACCAATCCCTCACCCATCCTGGACGTCACGTTCATGGTGGCCGGCGTGCGGCAGGACGGTCGGCCGGCGTTGATCGAGCAGCACGCGTCTGCTGGCCTGGCAGTGACGCTCGAACTTGCCTCGTCCGGCTCACATTCTGACGAAGCTATTGCAGTGCGGCTCCCTGGCGGCGCCCAGATCGGATTCGTGCCTGCTGCCGAGGCCCGGCAGTTCGGTTCGCTCCTGCAGCCGGGGAGCCACTACAGCGCCCACATCGTTCGCATTCGCAGCTCGGGGCGCAACCCCATTCCCGTCGTGCAGGCGCGTTTCTTCCCCGCCGGGATCGAGGCCAAGGCCCCTGTGGCTCCGGTTTCCTCGCAACCGCTGGCCGCGCCAGGTCGCTGGGGCCGGATGCTTGCGGTGCTCGTCGGCATCGGGGCCGCCCTGCTGGTGCTCGCGGTTCTGTCACGCTGAATCGGTGTGCAGAGCTTCCCGAGGGCGATCCGGGATCGCTCTTCGCGGGTCGCATGGCTATGATTCGGTCATGCAGATACTCGGCAGGGCCTTTGTTTTTCTCGTTCTCGGGGCCGCCTTTGCTGCGGCACCGGCAGACACTCCTCCGAACGTAACCGTTGCGACGGCTGAATCTGCTTTCCTCGACTACCTCGATGCCGTGGGTGCCATCGGCTTTATCGAATCCGGCGGTGCCAGGTCGTTTGGCGGCAAGGACCTCGCCGCGTGGACGACGCGGCTCGACGCACAGCGCACGCAGCTCGACGAGGCCATGTCGCGTATCGAGCCCGCCAAACTCGACGCTGCTGACCGTGACGCCGTTGCATCGATGCGCAGATCGGTGACGGAACTGGCAGCCGACGACACCACCGCGGGAGTTCAGGTCCGCGCGTGCGCCGATGCACAGCGCCGCGACCTCGACTACTCCTCGCTGCGCGCAGCTCTGGTCAGCTGCTACGTCGAGCACGGCAATCGCCTGCAGTACGACGGCGGCACGATCGATCGCGGCAGCGCGTTGCAGTTGCTGCACGTCGTCGAGGACCGCGCGAAACGGCAAGCCCTGTTCGCAGCCTTCGTGCCGCTCTGGACGGCGCTCAACGGCCGCGGCGAAGCCGACAGCCCGTATCGGCGCATGATCGCAATGGCCGCCGCCGACGCGCGCAAGAGTGGCTCGGAAATCGACGCTGCGGCCCGCGCCCTCGGCGTCACAGCGACGGATGTCGAACATTGGCTGGTGCAGGTGCTCGCAGCCTGGCGCGACGCGAACCCGGCCGATCCCATCGAGCCGTGGGACTTCCGTTATGTCAACGGTGCGGCCAACCGCGAGCTGCAGGCACGCATTCCCGCTGATGCGCTGTTGCCAGTGAATCAGCGTTTCTACAGCGACCTTGGGGCGGACCTCACGCAACTTGGCGTGGTGTTCGATCTCGAATCGCGCCCGGACAAATCGCCGCTCGCCTACTCCGACTTCCTCGTGCGCGGCCGCACGGTGCAGGAGAAATGGCATCGCCCCATTGCGCGAGTGCTCGGAACGTACCCGGTCGGCGGCCTGTTCTCGCTCAACGAACTGGTGCACGAGAACGGTCATGCCGTGCACGTGAGCGCGATACACACACGACCCGCCTTCATGGACTGGCCCGACACACTATTTACAGAAGCGTTCGCCGACGTCCCCTCGTGGAGCGTGCACGAACCGGCCTGGCAGCAACGCTACCTGGGAACTGCTGTAGGGGAAGCCGCGTCGATGCGCGCCTTGTTTGCCAACGTGATGCTTGATGTGGCCTGGTCATTGTTCGAACTGCGCATGCTGCGCGACCCTGCCCTGGACCCCAATGCAGTGTGGACCGACATCACTCATGAGTACCTGCGCGTGGTCCCGCATCCGGAGATCCCATGGTGGGCAATGCGCGTGCAGCTCGCAGGCAATCCGGGCTACATGGTCAATTACGGGCTCGGTGCCCTGCTGACGGCGGAGATGCGTGCGCGCACCGCAGCGGAGATCGGGCCGTTCGATACCGGCAATCCGCGCTGGTACGGCTGGTTGAGCGGGCAGCTGCTGCGGTACGGTTCTGAACGCGACACCAAGGGGTTGCTCCAGGACCTGCTCGGCCGGCCGCTGTCACCCAACGCCTTGCTCGAGCAGATCAAGCGCTGCGGGGCGCACAATCCATGATCTCCTCCACTGCTGGGGTTGCATGACTGCGGAGCGCGATACCGTCCTGCACAGCTGGTGCGCGCAGTCCGCCTGGAACGCGCCGACTGTCGTGGGTGGCGCCGGCGCCTGGCTGCATCTGGAGGATGGGCGTCGCGTGCTCGACATGAGCAGCCTCGCGGAGTGCAGCAATCTCGGGCACCAGCATCCGCGCGTCGTTGCGGCGATCCGCGCGCAGGCGGAGCAACTGTGTTTCGTGACGAACGCCTGGGGCGCCAAGCCGCGCGCCGACCTGGCAGCGCGCCTGCTCGAACTGAGTGGATTCGAGGGCGGTCGCGTGTTTTTCACGCTGGGTGGCGCCGACGCCAACGAGCACGCCGTCAAGATCGTGCGGCAGGCGTTCGGCAAGCCGAAGGGCGTCGTGGTGGCGCGCGATCGTTCGTATCATGGCTCGACGCACCTGGCGATGGCCCTTTCCGGCGACACTCGAACGCGCGCCATGGTCGACCCCGACGCGATGGGTGTCACGCACGTCGAACCACCCTATGCCTACCGCTGTCCTTTCGGCAGCGGGGACGCGGCGGCATGCGGCGAGCTGGCGGCGGATGCAATCGGGCGGCGTATCGATCTCTTCGGCGCCGATCGTATCGCCGCCGTGATCGTGGAACCGAATGCAGGATCCAACGGCATAGTCGCGCCGGACAGTTACTGGCCGGCCGTGCGCCGCATCACGCGGCAGCGCGGCATTCCGTTGATCGCCGACGAAGTCATGAGCGGCTTCGGCCGTTGCGGTGAATGGTTCGCCTGGCAGCGCTACGGCGATGCCGGCCGGCCGGACGCCATCACGCTCGCAAAAGGCCTCACGGGCGCGATGATGCCCCTGGGCGCCGTGGTGATATCCCGTGAAATTGCCGAACGACTCGCCAACCAGGTGCTCGTCACCGGCCTGACGTACTGCGGGCATCCGTTGTCCTGCGCCGCGGGCGTGGCTGCCATCGACGCCTACCGCGACGAGGGACTGATCGAGCGCTCGCGCCAACTCGGCGCAGGACTGGAGCGCGAACTTCGACGGCTGGCCGATCGGCATTCGGTCATCGGTGACGTGCGCGGCGGGCACGGACTGTTCGCCGTGCTCGAACTCGTCGCTGATCGCGATACGCGCGAACCGTTGGCACCCTGGCCCCAGACGCCGCCGCCGCTGGCTGCGTTGCTGCAGGCTGCACTCGACGAGGGTGTGTCTTTCGGTGCGCGCGGCAACCTGATCCTGGTCGCACCGCCGCTCGTCATCGACGAGCACGACCTCGCCAATGCGCTGGCGCTGCTGGATCGCCTGCTGGCGCGCTTCTTTCCCGCCTGAACTCCATCGAATCGAGCCTGCCATGAGCTTCCGCCTCACCTACGCCACGATGTTCGACCCGCCACCGGAGATGCACGAGCGCTTCGATGCAGCCCTGGTTACCGTGCGTTCAACGCTCGGCGGCCGTCACCCGCTGTTCCTGCATGGTGGAGACACGCCCGCCGAGCACTACGTTCCGCGCAGCAGCCCGATCGACAGCGACATCCAGCTCGGTGAGTTCGCGTTGGCGACTGAGCAGGACGCGTACGCTGCCATGGACGCCGCGTACAAGGCGTTCCCGGCGTGGCGCGCGACACCAGGCAGCGAGCGTGTTCGCCTGTTGCGCCGTGTCGCCGACGTCATGGCGGCGCGCGTCTACGAAATTGCAGCCGCACTCGCCCTCGAAGTCGGCAAGAACCGGATGGAGGCGCTCGGCGAGGCGCAGGAGACAGTCGACTTCTTTCGGCACTACGCCGACGACTTCGAGCAGCACGGCAGCTACGAGCACGAGTTACCGAACGACCCGTTGCCGAACGTCGTCTCGCGCAACCGCAGCGTCATGCGCCCGTATGGCGCGTGGGTAGTCATTGCGCCCTTCAATTTTCCGCTCGCGCTCGCTGGCGGCCCGACGGCCGCTGCACTCGTCACCGGCAACACCGTCGTCGTCAAAGGCGCGACGGATACACCCTGGGCGGGGCGTTTGCTCGCGGACTGCATCCGTGATGCGGGTCTGCCACCCGGCGTGTTTCAGTACCTCTCGGGATCGGGTCGCGAGGTTGGCGAAGCCCTGTCAGCACATCCCGCAACGGCCGGCATCACGTTCACTGGTTCCGTTGCCGTCGGCACCCAGCTGCTGCAGCGCATGGCATCGGGACCCTGGCCACGTCCGTGCATTGCCGAGATGGGCGGCAAGAATCCCTGCATCGTCACGGCGCGAGCCAATCTCGGCGATGCCGCCGCCGGCATCGTCCGCTCGGCCTACGGCATGGGGGGCCAGAAGTGCTCCGCCCTGTCGCGCCTGTATGTCGACCATGCGGTGGCCGATGAATTGATTGCAGACATGCGCGAGCAGATCGACGCGATCCATATCGGCGATCCCTGCTGCCGCGAGAACTGGCTGGGCCCGGTCATCAATGCGAACGCAATGGCGAATCACGCGCGCTACCTGCACGAACTCCACATCGGCGGAGCCACGCTGATCACGGGTGCTGGCACGCTGGATGCGGCAGGACTCGCGCGCGGTCATTACGTCCAACCCGTGCTCGCCGAGGCACCGCTCGCGCATCCGCTGTGGCGGCACGAGATGTTCCTGCCTATCCTCATGCTGCATCGGGTCGAGAATCGCGAAGAGGCCATGCGGCTCGCGAACGATACCAATCTCGGGCTCACGGCGGGCTTCTACGGCGATGCGGACGAAGTACCGTGGTTTCACGAGAACATCGAAGCTGGCGTCACCTATGCGAACCGGCGCCAGGGTGCCACGACCGGCGCGTGGCCAGGCTACCAGCCGTTCGGCGGCTGGAAGGGCTCTGGTTCCACGGGCAAGGCCATCGCGTCGTTCTATTACCTCGCGCAGTATCAGCGCGAGCAGTCGCGCACGGTGGTCGTAGCGTGAGGTCGAAGGTCACGACGTTGAGTGAAGCGATCGCGGCGCACGTACGCGACGGCGCCTGCGTTGCGCTCGAGGGCTTTACGCACCTGATCCCGTTCGCGGCGGGACACGAGATCATCCGGCAGGGCCGCCGCGACCTGCACCTCGTGCGCATGACGCCCGACCTGATCTACGACCAGATGATCGGCATGGGTTGCGCGAGCAGGCTCACGTTCTCCTGGGGCGGCAATCCCGGCGTTGGCTCGCTGCACCGACTGCGGGATGCCGTCGAACACCAGTGGCCGGCGCCGCTCGCGATCGACGAGCACACCCACGCCGGCGTGGCCGCAGCCTACAGCGCAGGCGCCGCCGGGCTGCCGTTCGCCACGCTGCGTGGCTACCTCGGCACCGACCTGCCGTCCGTGAATCCGCGCATCCGCAGCGTCGATTGCCCGTTCACGGGCGAGCGACTTGCAGCGGTGCCCGCACTGAATCCAGACGTCACGATCCTGCATGCGCAGCGCGCAGACCGTCGCGGCAACGTGGCGATGCACGGCATCGTCGGCGCCCAGCGTGAGGCCGCGTTCGCTGCCCGCGCCCTGATCGTGACGGTCGAGGAAATCGTCGAAGAACTGCCGCCCGCCATGAATGGCATCGTGCTGCCGCACTGGATCGTGAGTGCCGTGGCGCAGTGCCGGGGCGGCGCGTATCCGTCGTATGTCCACGATCATTACGCGCGCGACAACAGCTTCTATCAACGCTGGGATGCGATCGCGCGCGAACGCGATGGCTTCCTGGCCTGGATGAACAGGCATGTCCTCGCGAGCCGCGATCACGCGACGTTCCTGGCCAGCCTGCGGGAGGTCGCATGAGCGACTGGACCCGCGACGAAATGATGACCGTCGCGGCAGCGCGCCAACTGTGGGATGGGTGCGTCTGTTTCGTCGGCATCGGCCTGCCGAGTGCCGCGTGCAATCTTGCGCGCCTCACGCACGCGCCCGACGTCGTGCTGATCTACGAATCCGGCACGCTCGGTACGCGCCCGGACGTGCTGCCACTTTCGATAGGCGACGGCGAGCTCGCCGATACAGCCGCCTGCGTCATTCCGCTGCCGGAGGTCTTCAGTTACCTGCTGCAGGCCGGTCGCGTGGACGTGGGCTTTCTTGGCGCGGCACAGGTAGACAGGCACGGCAACCTGAACAGCACCGTGATCGGTCCTTACGACGCGCCCAGGACCCGCTTGCCCGGCGCGGGTGGCGCCACGGAGATCGCGGCCCATGCCCGACAGACGTTCGTGATGCTCAAGGCCACGCCGCGCAGCCTGGTCGCGCAGCTCGATTTCCGTACCAGCGGTGGCTTTCTCGAAGGCAATGGTGCGCGCGCGAAAACGTCGATGCGCGGCACCGGGCCGCAGTCCGTGATCACTGACTTCGGCGTGCTGAAGCCGCACCCGGCCAGCGACGAACTGCAACTGGCGGCCCTGTTTGACGGCACGACCGTCGACGAGGCCCGCACCGCAACCGGCTGGCCACTCAAGGTCGCTGCGACTGTCGAGACGATTGCACCACCGACGAAAATTGAACTCGAAACCCTGCGCGCCTTGCACGCGCGCACCCGCGAGGCGCATCGCCGCCCCGTGCGACTTCCCGCCTGAGGCGGGATTCCCTCCAGGAGCCTACCGTGACGAACTCGCATATCAAGACCGCCCTCCCCGGCCCGAACGCCCGGGCCATGCTCGCGCGAGACGTGGCCGTCGCGTCGCCTTCGTATCCGCGCGACTATCCGTTCGTGATGTCGCACGGGCGCGGCACCGAGGTCTGGGACGTCGACGGTAATCGCTTCCTCGACTTCGTCGCCGGCATTGCCGTTTGCTCCACGGGACATGCCCATCCCAAGGTGGTCGGTGCCATCAAGGCGGCGGCGGACAAGTTCCTGCACGTTTCGAGCGACTACTGGCACGAGAACATGACGCGCCTGACGGAACGCCTGGCCGAAGTCGCGCCAATGGGCGAGCCCGTGATGAGCTTCCTCTGCCAGTCCGGCACGGAATCGGTCGAAGGCGCGATCAAGCTCGCGCGCTACGTGACCGGCCGGCCGCGATTCATCGGCTTTCTCGGCAGTTTCCACGGACGCACGATGGGGTCGCTGGCGTTCACCTCGAGCAAGTACACGCAGCAGAAGGGCTTTGCGCCGACGATGCCCGGCGTCACGCACGTACCCTACCCCAACCCGTACCGGCCCTTGTTCAACGGCGCAGACCAGGGCAAGGCCGTGCTCGACTACATCCGCATGCTGTTCGAGCGCAACGTACCGGCCTCCGAAGTCGCCGCGATCATGATCGAGCCCCTGCAGGGTGAGGGCGGTTACCTGTGGCCACCCGAGGGCTTCCTGGCAGGGTTGCGCGCACTCTGCGACGAGCACGGCATCCTGCTGATCTTCGACGAAGTGCAATCCGGAGTCGGCCGCACCGGCAGGATGTGGGCGTGCGAGCACTCCGGCGTAAAGCCGGACATCATGACCAGCGCCAAGGGACTCGGCTCCGGCATGCCGATCGGCGCGATCATCGCCAGGACGAGGATCATGGAGCAATGGAAGCGCGGCGCGCACGGCAACACGTTTGGCGGCAATCCGCTGAGTTGTGCAGCGGCGATTGCAACGCTCGACCTGGTCCAGTCCGAGTACGCGGCCAACGCGGCTCGCGTCGGCGAACACTTCATGGCACGCCTGCGCGAAATGCAACGCGACTATCCGTGCATTGGCGAAGTCCGTGGCAAGGGCCTCATGATCGGCATGGAGCTGATCGAAAACGATGCCGAGCGGACTCCCGCGCGGGCGTTGACCGACCGGCTCGTGACACGCGGCTACCACAACGGCCTGCTGCTGCTTTCCTGCGGCGTAAGCACCTTGCGCTTCATGCCGCCGCTCTCGACGACGACTGGCGAAGTCGACGAGGCCATCGGCTTGCTGCGCATTGCACTCGACCAGGCGCTGCAGGTCAAAGCATGATGCGCCAGCGCGGGGGTACATCGGCATGACGGGGCAGCGAGGGGAAGTGCAACAGCCGAAAGAACTCGGATTCTGGATGTGCACGGCCCTGGTAATCGGCAACACGATCGGCATGGGGATCTTCGTGCTGCCGGCATCGCTGGCACCCTACGGCTTCAATGCGATGCTGGGCTGGGGCATCACGGTGCTGGGCATGACCATGCTCGCGCGCGTGTTCGCGCAACTCGCCCGTGAGTTTCCAGCGGCCGACGGTCCCTACACCTACATCGAGCAAACCACCGGCAAGCTGCCCGCCTACATCGCGATCTGGTGCTATTGGGTTTCCTGCTGGATCACGAACGCTGCGCTCGCGATCGGCCTCGTCGGCTACCTGGGCAAGGTGCTGCCGGGACTCGATGCCTTGTCGCCGGTCTTGCTCGCCACTGCGCTGATCTGGCTGTTCGTCGGCATCAACCTGCTCGGTGTGCGCACCGGCGGCGGCGTGCAGATCGTCACCACCGTGCTGAAGCTGCTGCCGATGCTGTTCATACTTGGCCTCGGTGCCTGGCTGCTGCTGAGCGAGCCGGCCGTCTACACGCGTCACACGCCGACGACTCCGATCACGCTGCAAGCCTTGATGGCGGCGTCCACGATCGCGTTGTTCGCCATGCTCGGTATCGAGTCCGCGGCAGTACCGGCAGGTCGCGTGCGCGATCCGGAGAAAAACATCCCGCGCTCGACGCTGTTCGGCACCCTGCTGATGGCCGTCATCTACATCGGTGTCTCGGCGATGGCGATGCTGCTGCTGGAGCAGGACAAGCTGGCCCAGTCCGCCGCACCGTTCGCCGACCTGCTCGACCAGTTCGTCGGTGCAGGCAATGGCCGCCTGCTGTCGGTCTTCGTCGTGATCAGCGGCCTCGGCGCGCTGAACGGCTGGACGCTGCTGGTCAGCGAGCTCACGGCCTCGATGGGACGCCATGGCTTCCTGCCGCAGGCCGTCCGCGGACTCAATTCGCGCGGCGCGCCGTGGGTCGCACTGACGGTGACGGCAGTCCTTGCCACCGTGATGGTGCTGATGAACTACAGCAAGTCGATGGTGGACGGCTTCACGTTCCTGTCGCAGGTCGTGACCGCCGCGAACCTGCCGCTGTACCTGCTCTGCGCAATCGCGCTGGTGGTGCTGGCACGCCGCGGCGTTCGCAACCTGCCGCGCAGCCTGCTCGTTCTCGGCGTCCTCGGCACGCTCTATGTCGTCTTCGCGTTCATCGGGCTCGGTCGCGAGCCGTTCGTCTGGTCGCTGGTGCTGGGCGCGGTCGGCCTGCCGCTGTACTGGTTCATGCGCCGACGCCGGGCCTGACCACACTGCCGATTCCGATCGAGGGAGATGGACCATGCGTAACCAGGACGATGCATCGGCAAAGCATTATTCGATGACGCACCCGAGCGGACTCGCGGGGCCGCTGGTCATGGCGCTCAGTTGGTCGCTCGGCTCAATGGTGTCACCGGCCGTGCAAGCAGCCGACCCGATCGAGTCAACAGCGACGCCTGCCACGAGCGACTACACAGCCGACGGACGCCTTCCACTCGGCACGATCATGGGCCGCTTCGACGCATTGTCGACTGAACATGGCTGGATCGCCGAGACGATCCATGACTATCCGGACACCCGGGGAATCGCAATCAAGTCCTGGCGCACGCCGCATCGAGGCGAGGCCCTATGGATCCTGTCGGGCATTCATGGCGAGGAGCCGGCCGGACCGAACGCAATTGCCGCCAATCTCGCGAGCCTTACCCAGCTCGCCGACGCCGGCGTACCCATCGTCGTCATCCCACTCGCCAATCCCAACGCCTATCGCCACAACTGGCGCTACCCCAATACGCCCGAACGTGACTGGAAGAAGGGCGGTGGCTACAGCGTCGGCGACGCGGAATACCTGCTGCCGGACCTCGAGACAGGCACAAAGCCACGTGCAGGTGGTGCGCCGGGACCGGAGACCGCCGCACTGACGCAGCATGTCCTGCAACTGGCGCAGCAGTACCCGCCTCGTCTCGTGCTGGACCTGCATGAAGACGAGCTGTCGATGGAAGGCGGCTACATCTATTCGCAGGGACGCCAGGCCGATGACAATCCGGCGGGCGCCGAGATCATCCGTTTGCTGCAGGCGACGGGCATTCCACTGCGCCAGTCCGGCAAGACGCGGTTCGGCGAGACGATCGTGCAGGGCGTGATCAGCCGGGACGACCAGGGCGGGCCGATTCGCGACGGCTCGATCGACGAACTGCTGGCGGCGACCGAGGTGTTCATCGATGGCAGGAGGGTCCGCGGTCCTTCGGCCCACACGGTGATCGTCGTCGAGACGCCTGCCTTCGAAGGCTCGAAGTTCGATTTGCGCGTCGCCGCGCAAGGTGTCGTCGTGCAGCACGTGCGGGAACTCTGGCGGCTGAACCATGAAAAAGCACGTTGATTTCACGCTGCAGGACGGGATCGCCGTCATCACCATGGACAGTCCACCGGTGAATGCCTTCACCGACGCGCTGCACGACGACTTTCGCTCCACCCTGGCAACGCTGGCCGGGCAGGCAGTGCGGGTTGCGATCATCACGGGCACGGGCAAATACTTCCAGGCGGGTGGCGACATGAATCGCTTCCTGACCCTGAAGACACTGGCAGACGCGAAGGCCTTCGTCGAACTGGCGCAGGACTTCATGAACACCATTGCGGCAACTCCATACCCGACCATCGCCGCGATCAACGGCTTCGCACTCGGAGGAGGACTGGAAATTGCACTGGCCTGCGACATGCGCATGGCGTCGAGCAGCGCCATCCTGGGACTGCCGGAGGCGCGATACGGCATCCTGGCCGGTGCGGGCGGCACGCAACGCCTGGCGCGACTGGTCGGACCGGGTCGGGCGAAGATGTTGATGTACACGGGCCGGCAGTTGACTGCTGCCCGGGCGCTCGATTTCGGCCTGGTAGAGCACGTGTCGGCACCGGAGCAGTTGCTGGCGGATTCGATGGCCATGGCCTGCGAAATCGCCGGCAACAGTCCGGTCGCGGTCAGGCACATCAAGCGTTGCGTCGACGAGGGGCTGGACCTGCCCCTCGAGCGAGCGCTGGCGCTCGAGCGCGACTATTGGGCGGGTCTCATTCCCTACGGGGATTACCTGGAAGGGGTACAGGCCTGGCTGGAGAAGCGCCAGCCCGACTATCCGGACATCCGGGCACCCCGGGGACGATAACCCAGTAAAGGGACGATGACTGTTCACCAGAGGCCAGCCATGCCCGCTGCCGCGCAACCCCGGCTCACGTCGGTCCCCTGCCGATTCCTGCTCAAGCGTCATGCACTCGAACGCGCAGGCAAGATCGCCGTCATCGACGGCGTCACTGGCGAGGCGATCAGCTACGGCGAACTCCACGAGCGCGTCATGCGCATGGCTGGCTGGCTCGCGAGCCACGGCATCGTCACTGGCGACCGCGTTGCGTGCCTGGCGTTGAACAGCAAGGCCTACACCGAGTTCTTCCTGGCGCTTGCGTGGATCGGCGCCGTGCTCGTGCCGCTGAACATCCGGCATGCAGCACCGGAGCTGCAATTCATCATCGAGGATGCCGGCGCACGAGCCTGCTTTTGCCTGCGGCCAGATGGCGCCGCTCGCCGAGGCAGCGCTGGACGGCAACGCGACGGTTCAGCTGAAGATCCTGCATGGCGCGACGCGTGCCGGCTGGACCGACTTCAGCAACCTCACTGCTGCAGGCAACCCGGCGCATGATATGGAGCCGTCGGTCAGCGGCGAGTCCCTGTTCATGCTGCTGTACACGAGCGGCACGACCGGCAAGCCCAAGGGTTGCATGATTCCCCAGCGCACATGGACAGGCTATGCGATCAACATGGCCACCTGTTTCGGGATGGGTGAAAAGGATGTCTACCTGGCCTTCCTGCCTTTTTTCCACGTCGCTGGCTTTGGCACGGCGCTCTCCCAGCTCATCCTCGGCGGCACGATCGTCACCGCGCCGCTGGCCGACCCAGGGCTGTTCTATCGGCTGATTGCAAAGCATCGTGTCAGCATCGTGTTCCTCGTCCCGGGAATCTCCACTGCCTTCGTCGCCGACGAATCGCGCGCAACGACGGACACTTCGTCGCTCGAGACCTTCATCAGCGGCGCCGGCGTGGAGAAACCCGAGTTGGTCGAGGCTGTCGAGGCGCAGCTGGGCGCGAAGTATTACGGCATCTACGGCCAGACGGAAGCGGGTGGCAAAGTGACCTGGGCCGACTCACGCATGCTGCGCGATGATCCCACGACCTACGGCCGGGTCATGCCCTTCTACGACTACATCCTCGCCGATGGCGACGACCATGACGTGCCGCCCGGAATGATCGGAGAACTTTGCGTGCGCGGCAGCACGGTGATGCTGGGCTACTGGAATCATCCCGCAGCCACGGCGGAAGCGCTGAAGAACCAGTGGCATCACACGGGAGACCTGTTCGTACGCCTCGCCAATGGACAGGTGAGAATGGTCGACCGCAAGAAGTACCTGATCAAGACCGGCGGTGAAAACGTCTACCCGCAGGAAGTCGAGCAGGTGCTGCTGCGGCACGAGTGGATTGCCGATGCAGCCGTGATCGGCATCCCGGACCAGCAGTGGGGCGAGGCCGTGATGGCCTTCATCGTCCTCAGGCCGGGGCGGGAACTGGCACACGCCGCGATCAGGGACTGGGTAGGCGCACACATCGCCGGCTACAAGAAGCCGCGGTACATCGAGTTCGTCGCCACGCTGCCGCGCAATGCCTCCGGCAAGGTCTTGAAATCGGAACTCGTCACGCGACCAGCCGATGGCTAGACAACCCGGGCGCGTGCCTGAGGAGTCGGAGTCCGCCAGCGCGCCGCGGCCGGCCCGGCCAGGTGCCATCGGCTGGCGTCTTTTCAGCCTGCTGGCCCTGCTCTACTTCGCGCAGGGCCTGCCCTCTGGCCTGATTGCAAAAGCACTGCCAGCACTGCTGCGCGACCAGGGCGTCTCGCTGTCGCTGATCGGCTTCACCAGCGCGCTCGCGCTGCCGTGGGCCCTGAAATTCCTCTGGGCACCCCTGGTCGATCGCTTCGGCACCCGCAAGCTGTGGCTGCTGGCACTGAACGGGCTCTCGATGGCGTTGATGCTGGTCGTGGCCTCGAACGATTTCGACGCCTGGATCGACCGGCTGCCCTGGCTGCTCGCCGTGCTGTTCTGCGCCAACGTCGTCTCGGCGACGCAGGACATTGCGACCGACGGTTACGCGATCACCCAGTTGCAGCCGGAGTGGCGCGGCATCGGCAACAGCATCCAGGTCGTCGGTTACAAGCTCGGCATGGTGATGGGTAGTGGCGGCTTGCTGTGGCTCATCTCGCGGCACGGCTGGCAGGCGAGCTATGGCGGCCTCGCGTGCCTGATGCTGCTCGTGATCGTGCCGGTCCTGTTCATGGACGACGCCCGCACGCCCATCCAGCAGTCGGCGACGCACACCAGGTGGCACGGCCTGCGCGGCTATGCCGGGCTGTTCCACGGTTTCGTCGCGCGACCCGGCCTCGGCTGGTGGCTTGCGACCATCGCGCTGTACAAGTTCGGCGATTCGCTCGCCTCGCGCATGACGGGACCGCTGCTGACCGACAGCGGCTTCTCGCTCGCGCAAATCGGAGTCATCACGGGCGTCGCGGGCGCCACGGCCGGAGTCATCGGCGCGTTCGTCGCCGGCACGACACTGCTGCGCATCGGTCATCGCGAGGCATTGCTGGCGTTTGGCGCGTTACAGGCGTCGGGACTCGCGGGATACCTGCTGGTCGTCGGTGGCGTTCGCGATCTTTATGCGATCGGGGCCATCGTGTACTTCGAGCAGTTCGCGGACGGCCTGTCGACCGTTGCCTTGTTCACGCTGATGATGGACCGTTGCCGTGCCCATTCACCGGGCACCGACTACTCGCTGCAGGCCTCGTTGATGGTGATGGTCACGGGCGTGGCCGCGACGGTCGGCGGCCTGTTTACCGACCGGTTCGGATATGGCGCCGTCTTCGCCACGGCCGCGCTCCTGACGCTGCTCGCGCTGGTGCCGGCGATGCTATTCTTCCATCACTCCGGCTACCGAAGCAGGCCGACCACGACATGAAAGCCCTGACCACGGCGCAAGTGCTGGTGCTGGCGCGCTTCGCCCTGATGCTGCTCGAGATGGCGTTGATCCGCGCTCACCTCGTCCGTGGCCGCTACACGCTGCAAGACACACTCGCATCGATCGGCATGCGTGCCGGCAACTACGCAACCAACGTGGCGCTGGCGGGTGCAACGGTCGTGGTCTTTACGTGGATTTACCAGTTCCGGGTCTATGACATCTCGATGAGCTCGCCCTGGGCCTGGGCGGCGATCGTCGTGCTCGACGACCTGGCGTACTACTGGTTTCATCGCATCAGCCACGAGTGCCGCTTCTGGTGGGCGGCGCACGTCAATCATCATTCGTCGCAGGAGTACAACCTCTCCACGGCGATTCGCCAGCCCTGGACCGGAGTGCTGGTCGGAACGTGGGCGCCGTGGTTCGTGCTGCTGCTTATCGGCTTCCCGCCGGAGATGATCTTCCTGCAGAGTGGACTCAACCTGCTCTACCAGTTCTGGATCCACACCGAGGCCATCCGGCGGATGCCCGCATGGTTCGAGTACCTGTTCAACACGCCGTCACACCATCGAGTGCATCACGCGTCGAACCCACGCTACGTCGACCGCAACTACGCCGGGATCTTCATGGTGTGGGACCGGATGTTCGGCACGTTCGTGGCTGAACGCGACGACGATCCGCCGAAGTACGGCTTGATCAACAACATCGACACGTTCAACCCCATCAAGATCGCATTCCACGAATGGGCCGCGATGTTCCGCGACGTCGGACGCGCACGGAACCTGCGCGAGATCGTCGGTTACGTATTTGGTTCACCAGGCTGGCGACCGGATGGCAGGGGACCGACAGCAGCGAATGTGCGCGCCGCATGGATGTCCGCCCCGCAGGGTGAAAGCCAAGCGGCCTCATAATGCCTGCCATCTGACGGGATACGGGCTGCGGGGCTACGCCTAGAGAGCGGCGACCCGGCTTCGCGACTCAAGCCAGGTCCGGACCCGCTTGGCGTCCGCAATCCGCGTGTACTTGCCATGGGAATTGAGCAGAACCATCACGACCGGGCGGTCGTCGATCACGGCCTGCATCACGAGACAGCGTCCAGCTTCCGGGATGTAGCCTGTCTTCTGCACGTCGACGTGCCAGGCCGGATTTGCGACCAGCAGGTTGGTATTGCGGAACTCGAGCAGGTGGCGGTTGGCCGTCACGGTGAGACGGGGAGACGTGGAGTATTCGCTGATGGTGCGGTTGCCTGCGGCCGCCAGCACCAGCTTGGCCAGGTCCTCGGGGCTTGCCACGTTGCGGCTCGACAAACCCGTGGGCTCGACGAAGTGCGCCGTGCCCATCCCGAGCCCAACGGCCTTCTTGTTCATGGCCTGCACGCAGGCACGCAAGCCGCCTGGATAGGATCGGCACAGCGCATACGCCGCACGGTTCTCGGACGACATCAGCGCCAGGTGCAGCAGGTCCTGCCGGCTCAGCTTGTAACCCGCCGCGAGGCGTGAGCCGTTGCCGGCAGTGCCACGCACATCATCTGCGGTGATGGTCACCACCTGGTCCATCGACTGACCGGCCTCGAGCACGACCAGGGCGGTCATCAGCTTGGTGATGGAGGCGATTGGCACGGCGATCCGTTCATTGCGCGCAGCGAGCACCGCTGAAGCTGATTCATCGAGGATGTAGTAGGCGTGGGAGCGAACTTCCGGGATCGTCTTCGGCGCCACAGACCCCTGCGTGGCAGCCAACGCGGCCAAGGGTGTAAGCACGGCCAGCATGAAGCTCGTCAGCGTTGTCAAACCCCGGTCCTGCACCAATACGGCATGTCTTCCAGCGCTCCTGCGCGAGTGTTGCTGCCCCGAGGCGCTCGCGAATCGCGCGAGCGTGCATCGAGGCGGTCGGTAGCCTGCCACAATCCCCAGGCAATGTGACATAGCGTTGGGCCGAAGAATTGCGCCAGTTTCACATTTCGGACCGGCGTGCTGACAGCCAGCAGGCCTCACCGCCAAATCTCTCCTGCAATCGTCGGCCCTGCAATCGTCGATGGAGACCGACGTTGCGCGCCGCCAGCCCAACCTGTGAACTGCGTCACAAGCGGAGCTGACATATTCGTACGGCGGTCACAGACCGCCCCTGAACCCCTGAGGCTAGATGCAACGAATCTAAAGGTCTGCCGCGTATGGGAGACGCGGATCGAACACTATGTCCCCACAGTGGCCGACGAGCGATGGCGTGACGAAGCGTGAGCGATTCAGTTCCGGCTGGACCGGCGCAGTCGCCGTCGGCCTGTTCGTCTACGTTGCGCTCGCCATTGCGCTGATCCTGATCGACGGTCGTGCCTCGCCCTGGCTCGACGTCTTCAACCTGTATTCCGATTCGGTGGCGAGCATCTGCGTGGCAATCCTTACCGGGGCTGCTGCGCGAGGCTCCACAGATCCGGCCGCGCGCCGCACCTGGTGGCTGCTCACGGCCGCGCTTGCCATTTACAGCACAGGCAACCTGCTGCATTCGACTTACTGGCTGTACGGGATCGATCCCTTCCCGTCGATCGGCGACATATTCTTCCTGGGCTTCTACCCGCTGGTCCTCGCCGCGGTGCTGACGGTGATCCGCACTGCCGCCGTTCGCGTGCAATGGGCCCGGCTCGGGCTCGACACCGCCATCCTGATGCTGGGTTTCGGCGCATTCTTCTGGTTCTTCGTGATCGCGCCGACAGCGGCAGCCCAACGCGATCCGAACGCGCTCAAGTACCTGCTGGCGCAGAGCTACATCGCCCTCAACTGCCTCATGCTGCTGGCCTGCGGCGTGCTGCTGATGCACTCGGGCGCCACACCCATCCGGCGCCGGGCCCTGATGCTGCTCACGCTCGGTTTCTCGTCGATGTCCCTGGCCGACATCGTCTGGGCCATGTCCAAGGTGGACGGCAGCTACATTCCCGGCAGCGTCTCGGACGTCATCTACCTGTCCTGCTACGTCTGGCTGGCGGCCGCCGCGCGCGAGCAGCTGCGTGGCAAGCCTGCCGTGCGCCGTGCCCCGAACGCCTTCAGTGTCGCGCTCATCGAGGGCATGCCGTACATCGCCATGATGGTGTCGTTCCTGGTGCTGGTGTACGTCGAGCGCAGCACGGCCGCCAGCCCCGTGAACACGATGACCGTCATCATCTTCGTGCTGACTTCGCTGGTCATGGTGCGCCAGGGCGTGCTCTCGCGCGACGACGCACGGCTGCGCGAACGACGTGCGGCCGATATCGTCGAGGCCCGCTATGCGTCCCTGATCAAGAACGCGTCTGACGTGATCATGATCACCAACGCCGAGGGGATACTGCAGTTCGCCTCGCCGGCGGCCGAACGCACCTTTGCGACCCACCCTGACGACATGGTGGGACACAATCTCCTCGACCGCTGGGTCGATGGCGACAACGAACGGCTCGCTGCATTCCTCGCTGAGGTGTCGGAGACGCATGGCCGGGTTGTTGGACCGATCGAGCTGGTCGTCGAGTCAGGTGAACGCCGCACCCTTGAGTGCGTCGGCAGCAACCTGATGGACGACCCGGCCATTGCCGGGCTGGCCCTGAACTTCCGCGACGTCACCGAGCGCAAGGCACTGGAAGAGCAACTGCGCAAGCTGGCATTCCACGACCCGCTGACGCTGCTCGCCAATCGCAGTCTCTTCTGGAACCGTGTCGAGCACGCGCTGACATTGGCGCAACGGTCGCAGCAGCGAGTCGCCGTCATGTTCCTCGACCTCGACAACTTCAAGAACGTCAACGACTCGCTCGGACACGATGCCGGCGACCGCCTGTTGCAGGCAGCGGCGCAACGGCTGGTCAAATCGACCCGGCCTTCCGACACAGTGGCTCGCCTCGGGGGCGACGAATTCGCGATCCTGCTCGAGGGTATTCGCAGCGATACCGATGTCGAGCGCATCGCCGTGCCGATCACCGAGGCGTTCAACCGGCCCCTGCTGGTGGACGGCAGGGAAACAGACGCCACGGCAAGCATCGGTGCAGCCTGCTCGCAACCGGGTGACGACGCCGAACAACTGCTGCGCAAAGCCGACATCGCCATGTACAACGCAAAGTCCGCCGGCAAGGCGCGTTGCGTGCTGTTCCAGCCGCACATGCAGGAGCAATTGCACGACCGCCTGCGACTGGAGCAGGACATCGACCTGGCTTTTGCGCGCAACGAGTTCTTCGTCGAGTTCCAGCCGGTGGTCGACCTGACGAGCCGCGAACTACTCGGCGTGGAGGCCCTGGTGCGGTGGAATCATCCGCAGCGGGGCATCGTCATGCCGGGCTCGTTCATTTCGATTGCCGAGGAATCCGGCCGGATCGTCGAACTGGGTCGTCGCGTGCTGGTTGACGCGTGCACGCAGATCCGCGCATGGAGCGATTCCGTCGAGGCCGGCACCGGCCTGCGCGTGGCGGTAAACATCTCGGGACGCCACCTGCAGCAGGGTGACCTGGTCGCAGACGTGCGCCACGCGCTCGAGGTTTCGGGTCTTGATGCCGGCGATCTGGTGATCGAGCTGACCGAAAGCACGATCATGCAGAATACCGAAGTCAACCTGGAACGCTTCCGTGAGTTGAAGGCGCTTGGCGTGCGCCTCGCGATCGACGACTTCGGCATGGGGTACTCGTCGCTCTCTTACCTGCACCGGTTCCCGATCGACATCCTGAAGATCGATCGTGCGTTCGTGAGCCGGCTGACTGAACACGACGGGGGTCCGGAACTGGCTCGTGCAGTCGTGATGCTCGCGACGACGCTCGGCCTCGAGACGGTCGCTGAGGGCATCGAGAACGAAAGCCAGGTGGCAACCCTCCTGGACCTGGGCTGCGTCGCGGGACAGGGATTCCTGTTCGCGAGTTCGAGCCTGCTCGATGTCGTGGCGCAGACACCGTTCATGGCACGCCGCGCCGACCTGCGGGCGGCAGAGCGCGCTGCACAGGGCGACCTCACCGCGACCGGCCGCTTTCGCACAGCGGAGCTCTGGCAGCGTTCGGCGGCAGGCTGACCTGACCTGCCAGCCCAGCGGCAACGGCTGGCCGTACGACGTTGCCACGGTCAATTGCGCTGGCCGCGGGCCTCGAGCAGGGCCACCTTCAGACTTAAAACCTTCGTTTATTCATCGAGTTAGCAACGCAAGGCTATCCATCGAACGGCGGCGGTCCGCCCTCTCCTTCTCACACCGCCGCGTATCCGCTAGCCTTGGCCGCAGAAGAGGCCTCGACGCCGACCTGCCCGCTCCACAGGACTTTGGACGCACCAGGGCAAAAACTTGGCTCAATCCGCAGATGTTTTCCTTAGCTATTCGCGCGAAGACGAGGCGCGGGTACTCGAGTTCGCTGGCGCACTGCGGGCCGCCGGTGTGAACATCTGGATCGACCAGGGCGGCATCGACGGTGCAGCGCTCTGGGGCGAGTCCATCGTGCGCGCGCTCGAGGGGGCCAAAGTTCTGCTGCTGATGGTCTCGCCGTCGGCCGTCAGCTCCCACAACGTGGCGAAAGAAGTGATGCTGACGAGCGAACGCAAGGGAAACATCCTGCCCGTTCACCTCGAGCCGACCACGATTCCGCTCAGCCTCAAGTACCCGCTCGCCGGCATCCAGCACATCGAGTACTACCACGGCGATCCAGATGAAAACCTGCAGGCGGTCCTGCGCTCACTGGCTGGCCTGGGTGTCACCATCACGCGCCCGCAGCCTGCGGCCAGCGCCAGCGCGGAAGCGCGACCCGTCGCTACCGCCGCCACGCATGCAGCCGAGTCCCTCCCGGAACGTGGGGCGGTGGCGGTGCTGCCGTTTGACAACATCAGCTCCGATCCCGAGACCGACTACTTCAGCGACGGACTCACCGAGGAGTTGATCGCGCGCCTCTCGCTGGTCAACGAGATCGAACTGATTTCGCGCTGGGCCTCGATGCAGCACAAGGGGCGCGGGCAGGATGTCCGTACGATCGGCAATGAACTTGGTGCGCGCTACATCGTCGGTGGCAGTGTGCGGCGATTTCAGGACTCGGTGCGGATCACGGTCCAACTCGTCGACGTAGCGACCAATCGGCAGCTCTGGGGCAACACCTACAAGGGCAAGCTCGACGACATCTTCGACATCCAGGAGCAGGTCGCTCAGCAGATAGTCGAAGCGCTCAAGTTGAAGCTGACTTTCTCCGAGAAGGTGTCGCTGACGAAACGACAGACGGTCAACGCCCAGGCCTACGATCTCTACCTGCGCGGCCAGGACCAGCTCTACCGCCTGACCAAGCGCAGCGTCGAATACGCGATCCAGCTGTTCGAGAAGGCCATCGAACTCGATCCGCGTTACGCGTCCGCCTATGCGGGGTGCTCGAGTGCTTATGGCCAGATGTATCAGCTGATCGCGCGCAAGGAGCGTTTCCGTGAACTGGCCCAGGAGTTCAGCTTCAAGGCCCTGATGTACGACAACAACCTGCCGGAGGCTTACCGCGCTATGGGGCTGTCGTATTTCCTCTGGGGCAAGCTGGACGAGGCCACTGCGTCGTGTTCGAAGGCCATCGAGATCGATCCTGACGACTTCATTGCGCACTGGACGCTCGGGCGCATCTACTTCACCGAAGGCAAGCTCGAACAGGCACTGGAGCTGTTCCACCGGGTCGCTGAAATCAAGCCTGCCTTTTATGCGGGCCACCTCGACGTGGCACAGAGCTGCCTGGGGCTTGGGCGGACCGAAGAGGCGCAAGCGGTGTACGCGCAGTTGCTCGAGCTCATGCCGAATTATCTGCTGCAAAACCCGGATGATTCGCGCGCCCGGCTCATCTACGCGAACCAGCTGGGCCGGGCGGGGCGCCGGGACGAAGCGATCCGCGAAAGCACAAACGCGCTCGCGCTGACCCCAGGTGATCCGATGATGCTCTACAACGCCGCGTGCATGTATGTCAGCCTCGGCGACTCGAGCCGCGCCATCGACGCGCTGCAACAGGCCGTCGAGGCGGGTTACACCAATTTCGGCTGGATGCAGAACGACCCGGACCTGGTCTCCCTGCGCGACGATCCCGCCTTCGTCGAAATGCTGCGTGACTTGAGCAGTCGCCCGACTTCGCCGTCGGTCAGCTAGCCCGCTCGAGAATCCTCACACAGCCGGGAAATGGCGATCAATCGTCGCCGTCCTCATGGCCGCGGCCCTTGCCCTTGCCATGACCGTGCTTCGAATCGTGATCATCGCTCTTGCCACGAGCGTAATACTCTTGCTGTTCGTAACGCGGCAAGTACTGGGCCTGGTACCAGTCCTCGCGCACGAAGTAGACTGGTCGACCGCACGCTCCATACTTGCCGCAATGCTTGCTCCAGTGTTTTTCGTGGCCCGGAGGCACGCGCAGGTAGATCGGCTGCACCTGGACCACTTTCACCGGACGCTGGACCCAGACCGGCTGGGCGTAAATCACGACCGGTCGCGGGAAGTCACCGATGTTGATCTGTCCGTAGAAGCCGGGTTGGCTGATCCCAATGGAGGCGCTGACGTCGGTAGCCAGGGCAGGAACAGCGACACCTGATGCGATGAGGGCGACAAGCAAGCGTTTCACGGATGTTCACTCCTGATGCTGTCGTTCCAGGCCTGGATGGCCCGACGTCCGGACTCTCGTGTCCATCGCATACTAGTTACGGCTCGCGGCAAGTCAGCCGAATCATTGCCGGACTGTGAACAGGCGCACAGCCTTGACCCGTGTCGACGACAGCTAGGCGTCGTAGCGACGTCCCGACTGTGTCGTACCGTACAGATGGAACCGGACTCCTGGGCGTACCGTGACACAACGGGCTCAGTACAACCCGCCAGCACTGCCGACAGATCGGTAGGACCCATTGCGGAGACATGAAATGAAGGCCAGCACCCTGACTCGACTTGGAGTGACAGTCGCGATAAGCGCCGCGTTCGCGACGATGAGTTTCGCCAGCCACGCCCAGCACGGACAGGACGTGTCGGCCCCGCACAAGGCTGAGGCGCAGCAGGACAAACAAGACAAACAGGAGCAGAAACAGGACGAGAAGGAGGCGAAGGAACACCAGAAGCATCGCCTCTCACAGCAGGAACAACAGGAGCGTATTCGCCAGCAGAAGAAGCTCATTGCGGAGTACAACCAGCGTATCGCGCAACAGCAGGCGATCGCGCTGCGCAATGCGCAGCAGCTGGAAAAACAGAAACGACAGGCTCACTACCGCTACCAGCAGGCGTACTACGAGCAACTGCGCCAACAGCAAGCGCGCCTCGAGCATGACCGGTACGACTACGACAACGATCCGTACTACTACACGCCTCCGACCTACCAGTACCGCCGGGGCGACAACAACTACCAGACCAATCAGTACGGCGCCGACCAGCTCCGACAGGCCTCGAACACGGGGTACCAGAAGGGCTACCAGGCGGGGCGCGCGGACAAGCAGGACAACTGGCGCTTCGATTACCGGGAATCCTTCGCCTATCAGGACGCCAACTATGGCTTTGACGGCCGCTATGTGCGACAGGACGACTACAACTACTACTTCCGTGAGGGATTCCAGCGCGGCTACGAGGATGGCTACTACGGGCGCCGCACCTATGGCACCAATGCCAACGGTTCAGATTCCCTGCTCGGCACGGTGCTGAACATGATCCTCAACCTGCAGCCGCTGCCGCAGTAAGGTCCGTCCGGGTCAATTGCGGTAGACGGGGTAGAGACCATAACGCTCGTCCCAGGAGGGATGGCGTCGGTAGAAGAACTCGAGGCGCGCGTTCGGGCTGCCCGCGAACGCCGCATCCTCGCGCAACCGGCGTTCGAACTCCGCCTTGAGCGGCGCGTCCTGCGACAGCATCTGTCGCGCCACTGCCTCGGTGACGTAGTTTTCCATGTACTCCTTGCGTTCGAAGGCCGCGCTGAAATACCCCCACGACACGAACGAATCGGGCGCCTGCGGCTCCAGCAGTGACATCACCAGTCGAGCCTTCGGCTGCGCAATCGGCACGAACAGCGCACCGGCGTCGATATCGCGCTTTTCGTCGCGCCAGGTGCCATCGACCGTCATGAGCGATCGCCCCTCGAACGTTTCCGCCGCAGTCGTTGCCTTGTCGGCGCGAAATGTCTGCACGGCGCTGGCCGGCTGTGGCGCAATTACGCGCTGAAACTCGATCCCGTGCAGAGCCAACTTCTCCGACATCCACGCGGCGTGCGCGGCCGGCACGACATAGCCGGTGGCCGGCGCCGTCACGGTCAACGCAGGCTGCACCTCGTACCGCAATGGCAGCCGCCAGACCATGGGCTTGGCGGAGTCGTAGCGAATCCAAGGCTGACCCGAAACCGAGGAAGGCTCTCGCGTGTAGGCATAGCCGCGCAGCTCAACGGTCTGCATGGCATCCGTGTTCTTGAAACTCAACGCGACCGGCCAGCCGCCGAGCAGGCGCGCACGCTCATCGGCAGCGCGTGCCGCCCCCAGCCACTTCACTCCGTCGCGCGCAGCGAGTTCGACCATTGCATGAATGGTCTCGCGCGTGGCGGCGACGCGGCGCGGGTACTCCTGCCACGAATGCGTCTCGACCAGGGCGCCGAAACGGTTGCGGGTGGCCCAATAGCTGAGACTGAAACGGGGTGATCGCACTTCCGCGGCCAGACCGGATTCCGGATCGTCGGCACCGACGAACTCGGGATAGAACGGCAGCGCGTGGAAGCCCTTGCGCTGCAGCCGGGCCAGCACCTCGTCGCGCAGCGCGTGTCCCGTGTGGCCCAGTTCGAGGTCCCAGCCGTGGCCGGGCTCAACCTCGACGGACAGGTCCTCGCGCAGCTGTGCTCCGTCCGTGACGTGCAGGTCGGTATACAGAATCGGGTCCCAGGCGTTAAGGAGCCCGAGCAAGGCGCGCATCTCCGGCGCATCGGCCTTGGTGTAATCGCGGTTGAGGTTCAGGTTCTGCGCCGTCGCGCGCCAGCCCATCGCCTCTGGACCGCGCTGGTTGGGCCGGTTCCATGCGCCGAACCGCTCGTGTCCGTCGACATTTAACACGGGCACGAACAACACCGTAGTCCGCGCCAGCGCGCCCCGATTCTCGCGTCCCTCGAGCAGTTCGCGCAGCGCGATGAAACCCGCATCCTTGCCGTCGATCTCGCCCGCATGAATCCCGCCCTGGAAAAGCACCACCGGTCGCTGGTGCGCAAGAACGGACTGTGGGTCGAGGACGCCGTCGTCCGACGCAGCGATAGCGAGCAACGGGCGGTTCTCGGGCGAGCGCCCGAACTCGAAGCATCGCACCTTGTCGGGCCAGCGCGCGGCAAAGGCTGCGCACAACTTTTCTACTTCGTCGTAGCGACCGGTGCGAGCGAAGTTGGACCGCTCGGCGACGGTTGCAAGATCGTCCGGACTCGCCGCGGATGCGGCGGGCAGGTACACGGCAGTGGCAACGAAAACCAAGCCGGCAAGCAGCCGGCGGGGGTTGGTGCAATTCATCATGAAGAGACTAACCGGATAGCCGTGGGAATGCGCGGCCTGAGCGGGTCAGTTCGCAGTGCCGCGCGCCACGAGCACGCGATAGTCGCGCGCAATGATCTCCGCGTCGTGCGGCGCGCCCGATGTGGCAACGAGCCGACCGTTGGGGCCAATCAGGAACAGGCTGGCCGTGTGGTCCAGCGTGTACCCGCCGCTTGGCAGGGGCACGCGGGCATACGCGGCGCCGAGCGCGCCGGCCAATCGGGCAAGACTGGCCTCATCGCCCGTAACCGCCTTGAAAGCGGGATCGAAATGACGAACGTACGGTGCCAGCCTCGTCGCATCGTCTTGCGACGGGTCTACCGTCACGAGCAGCACGTCTGGGTGCAGCTCGGCCGGCAGGTCGCGCAACGCCTTGCGTGCCGCAGCGAGCGTGGCCAGCGTCGTCGGGCAGATGTCGGGGCACGAGGCGAAGCCGAAAAATAAATATGTCCAGTGGCCGTGCAAGCGCGGCTCATCGAACGGCGCTCTGGATTCGTCTACAAACGCAATTTCGGGTAGCGGCGAGCCGTCGGGCAACCACACAGCGCGTTCGAGCACGGGCGGCGCGGGGACGCCGGGTATCAGTGCTCGCGCGCCGAGCAGCGCGGCGACGAACGCCGCCGTCGCCAGCAGCAGGATGCGGGGCAACCGGGGGTTCACAGCCGTTGGACCGGGCAACTGACCCTGGCCGAGTTCGCGCGCATTGCGGCGGCGGAATTCCTCATGATGGCCTCGTAACGTCTCGCGCTAGACGAGCAGGAAAGTGTGCAGCCGCGCGTCGTAAGTCTTGAAATGGTCACCGAACCAGGTGGCCAGGCGATTCGAGAGTGCCTGGTCGTCAAGCACGCCTCGCACCGTGTGATCGTCCATGATGTCGCGGATGTCGTCGAGCAACCGCTCGTGGTCTGCCTTGTGCAGGCCGAACTCCGGGTACCTGCGCGCACGCATGTCCTTTTCCTCAAGAGCGAAATGCGCCGAGATACGCGAGTGGATTTCGCCGAGGAAGTCTTCGATGCGCTCGGAGGAGCGGTCCACCCCCAGGGCTGCATGCACCTCGTTGATCAGACCGATCAACACCTGATGCTCATGATCGACTTCGGCGATGCCGATGCAGAAATCGTCACGCCATTCGAGCAGGGTCATGGCGGGGCCTCCTGCGTGGCCAGACCATGAGCTGGCGCGCGGCCGAACTGAAAGCCTCCTTCCGCACCGCGAAAGTCGATGACGTAATTCTGGCCGGGGCTGAGCGTGACAGTGGTCGAACTGTCGTAGTCGAATCCCGTCGCACGGCCACTGTCGCGGAGGCGCGCCGTGAGCTGGTGCGTGCCGGCAGGCACGCGGAAACTTGCGTAGACCGTGGAAGGACCGTCATCCCACAAGCCTGCCGGCTGGTGGGTGGCGCGATGTATCGTCCGCCCATTGAGCAGGAGTTCCAGGTCTACGGGCCACCGCCCGCGCTCGCACGTCGTGGCTGTCCGCTCTGCGAACGGCAGGTTCGCGAGTTCCTGGGGGCTGTAGTGACGACACTCCTTCAGCGACCGGGAGGCATGACTGAAGCTCAGCTTGAGCAATGCTTGATCGCGATTCAGGTAGGCGTAGGTCGGTCGCGTGGCGAACCACCCCACCAGTACCGCCACCGCGCCGAGCACAGCCACCTGGCCGGCGAACCGCAGCGGCAAGGGCAACTGCTTCAGCCGCGCCCGCCAGGCCACGCCGGTGCGCGCCGGCCGCGCTGACGCGGCGAGGTCATGCAGGTGCTGTCGGAATTGGGCCAGGGCCTCCCGAGTCCGATGCTGGTGCACGGGTGACGCCCACGACACGGCCACCCGGTCACGGTCCACCCGCTCACGCAGGTACGGGTCCCGCTGGCTGCCGATGCGCTCTTCCGTCCACCGATCACCGAGCCTTTCGTAGCAATCTTCCTCGGCACAGCCGGCAATCAGCACCCCGTCGGCGTGCTTGCGCGAGATGACGAGATCGATGAACGCCGGCGGCAGCATGCCGACGCACGGCATGGCCAAGACTGCGACACCCGTATCCGCCAGTGCGTCGAGGTTGCCGGCGTGCGCGCACCGGACGACGACGACGCGGTCGTTACCCTGCAGCTTCGCCGTCGCGGCGACTACCCGGTCGCGCAGGCCTGCAATGGGACCTGCCGGCAGTTCGATGCCGGGCACCAGTGCACTGGCACGGCGGAAAGGCGTGGCAGTCGGGCACGCTCCGACGCAGATTCCGCAACTCATGCACAGGTCGGCGTCGACGCGGGCCTCCTGGTCGAACTCGGCGCCGTCGGTCCGCCCGACCATCGTGATTGCGCCGAACGGACAGTCCGCAAAACAACGCCCGCAGCCATTGCAGTTCTCGAGGTTGACCACGGCGGGCGGCGCCTTGCGCAGCGGCGGCAGCCACGGCAGCAAGGTGAGGAACACACTGCCGCCGACGAGCGCTGCCCAGAGCGTACGGCCGCTCACGATGTCGAGCAGCGGATACGCCGTAAGGTAGAACCAGTCGAGGCCGACCTCGAATGGGGCGCGATCCAGGTCGGCCGGCGCCTGGCTCATGGCCGGCACGACCAGCGAGAGCGCGACGAGGGCCACGAGCACCGCGACACCGAGCTGGCGCGGCGGGTTCACCCTGGCATGGGCGTGGCGCTGGATGTGCACCCACATGAACAGCAGCATGAACAGCGGCACGGCGATGTGAATGTAGGCCATCAGCGTGAAGAACCGCCCGGCCAGGTGCGAACTGTCGAGGAAGTTGCGCGCGATGGGTTCGGCAAAAATGCCGATGCTGTCGAGCCATTCCGTGGTGGCGATCGCGACGTATTGGGCCAGCTGGTCCCACACCAGCCAGTAGCCGGTAATGCCGCAGGCGTACAGGAACCACAGCAGCGGCACTCCAGTGACCCACGGGAACCAGCGGTTGCCGCGCATGCGATCCATCGCGAATTCGCGCAGCAGGTGCAGCATCACGACCACGACCATCGCGTCCGAGGCATAGCGATGCAGGCTGCGCATGATTCCGCCGAGGTACCACTGCTCGCGCGAGAGGTACTCGAGGGACGCGTAAGCCTGCGTCACGCCCGTGTCGAAAAACACGTAGATGTAGATGCCGGTGACGGTGACGATCCAGAACAGGAACCAGCCGAGCGAACCGAGGTGCACCAACGGGTTCAAGCCCGGCCCGAAGAACATCTCGCAGATTTGTTCCAGCCGCAGGAACAGCGCGCGCAATCCCGATTTGAGCAACTTCACGCCGTTCGATCCTGTCTGCAGGCAGCGGGTGCCAGCCCGGTCAATGCGAGTTCCGCCAGGCAAACGCGATCGCGATGGCCACCATGCCGAGGGCGAGGATGCCCGCGATCGCGTCGGCGACGATCGAGTAGTCGAAGCGGTAGCGGCCGCTGGCGGGATCGTAGATCGTGCAGAAGAGCTTCACCGAGCGAATCATGCCGGCCAGCGTCCCTCGCTCGATCTCCTGTCCGCGGATGAGTCGTTTCAGCGGCTCGACGAGATTCGGAGGGTTGAAGTCCTGGCCGTACACCTGCAGCACCACGCGTCCGGCGCGGTCGATGATCGTGGTCTGCGTGATGTGGTCGAAGCCCTTGGGCGAGGGCCGGTAAGTGAAGCCAACGTCACGCGCGAGCCGCTCCAGCGTCGCGGCGTCGGCGCTGGCGAAATACCAACCCTGCAGATCCACGCCGCGGTCCTGCGCAAACAGCCGCATCCGTTCGGGCGTGTCGTTTGGCGTGTCGAACCCAACCGTCAGCACGGTGAAGCTGTCCGGGCCAAGCGCTCTCCGTGCCACTTTGGTGACGTCGCCCAGGTGCACGGTCAGGCCCGAGCAGACGTAGTAACAACTCGTGTAGACGAGGCTCAGCACGACCGGCTTGCCGCCGAGGTCCGACAGCCGGAACGCTTGCCCACGCTGGTCGACGAACTGGTAGTCGTCGAGTTGCCGGGTTATCGCCGCCTGGCTGGTCGCCAGCGCGGCGTCGTTGTCAGGGGCTGCAGCCTGTGCAGGCACACTGGCACTCGCCACGCACCCGAGAATGACCAAGAGCCCGCCTTGCAGCGTTCGCCTTTGAAGGTGCACGCGCATGGCTCAGTAGGCGACCAGACGGCCTGCGACGGCTCCATCGACGATGGCCCCGACCAACAGCAGGGTCAACTGCAGCAGGGACGCCAGGAAGTTGCGGATTGCATTCTTCTGCGTCGGCTCGCGGACGAGGACGACGCTGCGATAGAGGAAATACGCGCCGCCCGCCGCGGCGCAGGCAAGGTAGAAACCCCCCGCACCCCAGGCGACTGGCAACAGCGTCAGGAGTACCAGCGGAATCGTATGCCCGAGGATCACACGGGCCGCGACCCGGTCACCGAACACCACCGGCAACATGGGTACGCCCGCATCGGCGTAGTCCTGGCGGTAATACATGGCGAGGCTCCAGAAGTGCGGCGGAGTCCAGAGAAACAGCACAACCGCAAACGTCCACGCCGCCGGCCCGAGATCCGGGTTCACCGCCGCAGCGCCGGCGAGCACGGCGAAACTACCGGCCAGGCCACCCACGACGATGTTCAGCCACGTCCGCCGCTTCAGCCACAAGGTGTAGACGACTCCGTAGGTGAAGGCTCCGAGAAACACGAACGTCGCGGCCAGCCAGTTCGTCGCCAGGCCGGCCGACACGACGGCAATCGTCAGCAGCAAGCCGATCACCACGAACCAGAGCGATCCACCGGCGAGTTTGCCGGTGACGAACGGACGCCCGCGAGTGCGGGACATGCGAGCGTCGAGGTCGCGCTCGGCCAGGTGATTGAGCGCACCGGCACTGGCAGCGGCCAGGAATACCGCGGTCGCCAGTACCAGCAACTGCAGCAGCGGCAGCCCGCCTCCCTGTGACATCGCTACACCCGCGATGCCGGCGAACATGATCTCGAGCCCGATGCGCGGCTTGAAGACCTCGACCGCGCTCCGCCAGGAAGCCCGCCCCTCGGCAAGACCCGTATTCTGGGCGACAGCATCCTGCATGTTCGCTCCTACTTCAGCGGCCAGACCTCGGCAAGGTACTTCCAGTTCACGAAGTAGTACAGGACGAATGAGACGAAGAACACGCCGACCAGCACGACCGTGCCGGGGATCTTCAGCGTTCCCTCGTTGCCGTAACGAGCCACTGCCGCCGCCGATGCCGCGCCGGAGACCGGCCCGAGCTGCACCACTTCGTTGTCGCCGATCTTGCGGCCGAGGAAGACCGAGCAGACGACGACGACGATGTACATTGCACCGCCGATCGCGGCCATGATTGCCGACAGCCCGTTGAGGGCCAGCATCAGGAACGCTGCCGGTGAGAACTGGAACTGGGAGAGCGCATCCGCAAAAGTGATGTCCCAGTGCCTGCGGGGCACCCCGAGGGTTCCGGCACCCATCATGAACAGCGAGATCCCGGCGATGCCCAGCCCGAACACGTAGGGCTGCCACTGGGCGACCTTCTTGAACATGACCTCCCGGCGGAAGATCAGCGGCACGAGGAGATAGGTGATCGCCATGAACGCCAGTGTGGTGCCGGCGACTACGGTCGCATGAAAGTGCCCTGGCACATACAGCGTGTTGTGCATGATCAGGTTGATCTGTTCCGTGCCCATCACGACACCGGAGATGCCGCCGAGGAAGCCGAACATGACCAGCGACAGGAACATGCCGGCAAAAGCCGGGTTGCCCCAGGGCGCCTTGCGCAGCCACTCGAACAGACCCTTGTTGTAACCCTTGGCGCGCTGCGCGGCTTCGATCGCGCCCGGCACGGTCATGCCGTGAATCATGCTGCCGAGGACCGCGAGATACATCGCGTAGCTGGTATTGAAGATCTTCCAGCTCGAACTCACGCCGGGCTCGACCAGCATGTGATGCGCGCTCGCAAGCTGCAGGAACAGGATGTACATCAGGAAAGCCATGCGGCTGACTTTCTCGGAGATCGGCTTGGCGCCGAGCACCATGGCTCCGATGGCATACCAGACGGCGACGTGCGCGGAGACGTTGATCTGCTGCGATGAATGGCCCATGCCCCACCAGACCAGCTTGTACATCAACGGATCGACGCCGCTGATGATGCCGACCGACCACAGGAAAGTCGGGATGAGGATGATCGCGCCGCAGGCCAGCGTGAAGACGGCGATGATCGCCGCGGTGATCGCGCCGAAGGTGACCAGGGGTACCGAGCCCTCGTAGGTCTTCTCGTCCTTGGCGACCACCAGCGTGCCGAAGAACACAGCACAACCAATCAGCGCGCCTACGGCAAACAGCACCAGCCCAAGGTAGAAGTGCGGGGCCGCCACCAGGGGCGGATAGGACGTGAACATCACGGACGAGTTGCCCTGCAGCACTGCGACGTTGGTCATCAGCGCGCCGACCAGCATGAGCCAGAACTGGGCCCAACCCCAGCGGGGCGCAGCAAGCCGCGAATTGAGCAGTATCGCGGATGCGAAATACAGCACCGCCATCTCGAAGAAAATGATCCAGGCCAGCAGGACGTCAAAGCCGTGTGCCGTCAGCGCGAGGTAAAACCAGTCGGCCGGGAGCAGGTGCACGGCGGGCCAGCGGGTGAGCGCGATCGAAAGTCCGAACAGGCCGCCGATGAGCAGGAACACCACGGCCACGACGGCGTTCGCCTTGATCAGATTTTCCGCGGACCGGTCGACCTTCAGGCCGGTCGTCGGGCAGGTGCGAAAGCTGGTTGCAGCTGTCATGACGGGCCCCTTATTTGTTGTCGACGACGTAGATGCGGCCGGTCATCGTGTGATGTCCGAAGCCGCAGTACTCGTTGCAGACGATGCCGAACTGGCCCGTCTGGTTCGGGGTCATCGTCACTACCATCTCGTATCCCGGGTGCACCTGGAGATTGATGTTGACCGGCTGCAGGGAGAAGCCGTGCTGCAGGTCAATGGACGACAGGTGCAGGCGATAGGTCTCGCCCTTCACGAGTTCGAGCATTGGCCACCACATGTAGACGCGGCCCATCATGTAGACGTCGCTGCCGGGCGGGGGACGCACTACCGGGAAAGCGCCTTCCTGCCGCACCGTGTACGCCTCGGTCATCTTGTCGACCTTGGCCGCGAAGTCGGCCGGCGTCGTCCGGTACGCTTCGTTCGAGAGATTCTGGCTGCCGACACCGTGCCAGTAGATCATCATGAAGAACATCGCGATTCCCCACAGGAACGCGACGATGATCCAGATCAGCTCGACCTTGTGAATGGGCTCTTTCCACCAGCCTGCGCTCGGAGATGCGATTGCCATGACTGCGGTCTCCGCTCAGGGTGAAGCGAGTGGAATCTGGATGATTTCCATGATTCCCCAGATGAGATAGACGACCGTCGGGATCGTGACCCCGAGGAACAGCAGCAGGAACGGGTTGTCGAGCACGCGCTGGAAAAATGGCGTGCGTTCTGGCCGACCAGGCTCGTTGGACTGTGGTCCGGACATGTAGCCCCCTGTTGATCGTTCGTTATTGATCGTGCTCGGGCGCTCATGCGGCCCGGCGAGCGGAATCGACTACTAGGCGCTAATTCGGTGCGCGTCCTTGATATAGATCAAGTGCACTGCAAAAAGAAAGGGGCGACGCACCAGGATCGCGCACATCCGCACCGTCGCGGGGCGGGGTGCGGTGGGGTCAGTCGACGCCGACGAACCGGCGAACCAACGCAAACGCCGCAAGGCTGCTGCCCAGCAGCAATCCGAAGAATATCAACGATCGATTTTCGAAACGTCGCCCGGCACGGCGCTCCAGCTGGTCGAGCAGGCGATCGCACCCCAGGTAAAGGACGACGGCCACAAGCGTGAAATACAAAGTGGTCATTGGTGCAGGTGCCCCACCGCGACGCTTCGCTACGAGCCGGTTTTATATCACGCCATGATGTAACGTCCGTTCCGTGGACATCACCTGTCGGCCCCGGCTTGCAAGTGCGGCGCCCGACCCAGTGGATGCGACCCTTCTTCGAACCTCCGCGACTGCAGGACATGACGCCGATGGCAGCGACAATCCCGCGCCTCGAAAATCAACTTCCGGACCTGTTGGAGTTTGTCCGCACCCTCGCCTGGCAAATTGAGACTGCCGCAATTCAGGATGGCGAGGCGCTCGTCGCGCGCATGCGCCATTTCTACACGGCGGAACAGATGGCTGCCATCGAGCCCGTTGCTCCGGGCTGGAAGGAAATGGCTGCCTATGCCGACGGCACCACCCTGCACCATGTCACGCAGGTCCTGATCGCCCTGCAACTCCTGCCGGAGTACCGCCGGGCTTCGCAATACCTGCAAGCTTTGATGGAATGGAGCGTGCTGTACCACGACCTGGGAAAGCAGGTCATCGCCGGCCAACGCGACGCCCTGCATGCCTTTCGCTCAGCGACCATGGCGGCGCGTACGCTGCCCCGTCTGGGTTTCCTCACCAGCGAAGCCTATCCGGCAACGCTGGAGCCCTGGAGCCAGCTGGTGCTTGGCGCCTCCGTTGCGACGCCCGACGGCAAGGGATCAATGCAGGACAACCGCGCGCTGCCTGAAATCCTGCGGGGAATTGACCAG
This sequence comes from uncultured Pseudomonadota bacterium, assembly GCA_963748985.1. GTDB lineage: Bacteria > Pseudomonadota > Gammaproteobacteria > Steroidobacterales > Steroidobacteraceae > RPQJ01. The sequence continues at coordinate 86,075 of CAVVKQ010000001.1, read as the reverse complement.
CTGTTTGGCACTGGATCGGCCGCCACGCTGATCGTACAGGCGGCCCTGCTCCACCAGTCATTGAACGTGGTACCGGAGTGGCCGAATCCTGGCAGCCTGACCGAGGCACAAGTGCCCGCGTGCATTCGGCCGGACCTTGTGCCGCTGCTGGAAGGCCTGATGCTGGCCGACAGCGATGCGTGGCAGCTATTTGAACCAGAGAAAAAAGCGCAATTCCGCGACAGCACCCTTGCCGTCTTTGCCGCTGTACGCCAGGTGGTTGCAGGCTGAAACGGGGGACAGGACCATGGCGTCGACACTCTACATGTCGGAGAGCCCGCGCGTGCGCTACGCAAGCGGCGCGGCGCTCTACTTTGCACAGGGCATTCCAAAGGGCCTCCTGCACATCGCGATGCCGGCCTGGTTGGCGAGCCAGGGGGCCAGCACCGGCGCCATCGCCTCCTACCTCGCCATCATCGTGCTGCCATGGGCTTTCAAGCTGGTGACCGGCCCGCTCATGGATCGATTCGCCTACCGACCGATGGGCGGACGCCGCCCATGGGTGCTCGGCGCCCAGTGTGGGCTCGTCTTGAGCCTGCTGTCTCTGGCTGCAATTCACGATCCCATTGCGCAGATCGGGCTGTTGACGATGCTCGGCGTCATCATCAATACGTTTACTGCCACCCAGGACGTGGCCGTGGACGGCATGGCGATCGACTTGGTGCCCGAGTCCGAGCACGGCCGGATCAATGCGTTCATGAGTTGTGGCAAGGCCGTCGGGTGGGCGGTGACGGCCGCCCTCTCGGGCACGCTACTGGTCAAGTATGGCCTCGCCGTCACCGGAGTGGTTGCCGCGGCCGGGGCGGGCCTGGTGCTCGTTGCGTTCTGCTTTGTGCGCGAGCGCGAGGGAGAGCGCCTGCTGCCCTGGACACAGGGCGAGGCCGTGGGTCAACGCCGTGCCGCAAGCTCGTTCAAGAACGTCCTGCAGGACTTGAACGGGGTGCTCTGGACGCGCACCAGCCTGGTCGTGTCGCTGATCATGTTCTTCGACGGAGTGGTCACGGGGTACGGCGAGGCCCTGATGCCGATCGCGGCTGTGAAACTCTTTTCATTCACGACGACCCAGTGGTCGCAGCTCGTGGCCATGATGGGGCTCACCGGCGCCTTTGCGGCACTCGCGCTCGGGCCACTGATCGATCGCTTCGGCGCCAGGTCCATGCTGCTGCTGACCATCGGCGTGGTGTGCGCGCACGCCTTCCTGCTGGCTGGAACCCAGCACCTGTGGACCAACAGCACCTACGTGCTGTTCATGCTGTCGGCGTACGTCCTGATGCAGCCCGTCACGATGGTCTGCGTCATCGCACTCGCCATGAGCATCTGCTCCACCCGCATCTCGGCCACGCAGTTCGCGGTCTACATGTCGATTGCCAACCTGGGTCATTCCGCCGGCTCGAAGATATTCGGCAGCCTGTCGGAGTACACGAGCTTCGTGCAGAACTATGCGCTGCTGGGCGCCATCGCCATCACGATGTTCGGCACGATTGCGATCCTCCGCAAGCACCCGATTGCCGCACCAGCGGTCGCAATGAAACGACCGGAGTGATTTACAGGACCTATCGCATTGATAGAAAGGATCGACTGTCCGAGTGCCCGGCCGATGAATCATAGTCCGGTCGGCCTGATGATCAACATGGACAGTACGGGAGTGCCTTTCAATGCGTCACAGAACGTCAAACTTGACGACGACCGGAGCGCTTGTGGCCCTGGCAGCTGCCTTGTCGCCGGTCGCGATCGCGAACGCCGCCGAGACTGCGGGCAGGCCGATGTCGAACCGGGATTGGTGGCCGCAGCAGCTGGACCTCAAGCCACTTCGCCAGCATTCGCCCAGGTCCAATCCGATGGGCGACGATTTCAACTACGCCGAGGAATTCAGCAAGCTCGACCTGAATGCCGTGAAGGCGGACATCAAGGCGTTGATGACCACGTCACAGGCATGGTGGCCCGCGGACTATGGTCACTATGGGCCGTTCTTCATTCGCATGGCCTGGCACAGCGCCGGCACGTATCGCGTGGCTGACGGACGCGGCGGCGCCGATGGCGGCCAGCAACGCTTCGAGCCGCTCAACAGCTGGCCCGACAACGTCAGCCTGGACAAGGCGCGGCGCCTGCTGTGGCCAATCAAGCAGAAATACGGCCGACAGATTTCCTGGGCCGACCTGATGGTTCTGACCGGCAATGTCGCGCTCGAGTCGATGGGCTTCAAGACCTTTGGCTTCGCCGGCGGGCGCGTGGATGACTGGGAGGCCGACATGGTCTACTGGGGTCCAGAGGCCAAGTTCCTCGCCGATGAGCGCTTCAATGGCAACCGCGAGCTGCAGCGCCCATTGGCCGCCGTGCAGATGGGCCTTATCTACGTGAACCCGGAGGGGCCGAACGGCAACCCGGATCCGCTCCTCGCAGCGAAGGATATTCGCGAGACGTTCGGTCGCATGGCGATGAACGACGAGGAGACTGTCGCGCTGATCGCCGGTGGACACACGTTCGGCAAGGCCCATGGTGCCCACGGCCCGGCCAAGTGCCTGGGTCCAGAACCCGCCGCCGCCGGCCTCGAACAGCAAGGATTCGGCTGGGAAAACAAGTGCGGCAAGGGCCATGGCGCCGACACGATCACCAGCGGCCTGGAAGGCGCCTGGGGCCCGGCGCCCACAGCCTGGTCGACACAGTACCTGGACAACCTGTACGCCTTCGACTGGGTGCAGACGAAGAGCCCGGCCGGCGCGATCCAGTGGGTGCCCGCCAACGGCCGCGGCGCGGGCATGGTGCCCGATGCGCACGATCCGACGAAGCGCCACCAGCCGATCATGTTCACCACCGACATTGCGATCAAGACGGATCCGGCCTACGCGAAAATCTCGGCGCGTTTCCGCGAGAATCCCGAAGAGTTCCGCCTCGCTTTCGCCAAGGCCTGGTTCAAGCTCACGCACCGCGACATGGGTCCGCGCACTCGCTACCTGGGCGCCGACGCTCCCAAGGAAGTGCTGTCGTGGCAGGATCCGGTCCCGGCTGTCGATCATGACCTGGTCAACGCGCAAGACATCGCGCAGCTGAAGTCCAGGATCCTGGCCTCGGGGCTCACCGTCCCCGAACTGGTCAGAACCGCCTGGGCATCGGCAGCGAGCTACCGTGGCACCGACATGCGTGGCGGGGCGAATGGCGCGCGCGTTCGCCTCGAGCCGCAGAGAGGCTGGGAGGTCAACAGTCCGGCTGAGCTGGAGAAAGTGCTGAAAGGTCTGGAGGCCATTCAGAAGGACTTCAACAGCGCCCAGGCCGGGGGCAAGAGGGTTTCCCTGGCCGATTTGATCGTGCTGGGGGGTGCTGCTGCGATCGAGCAGGCCGCGAAGCAGGCCGGGCATGCCGTGCAGGTTCCGTTCGCACCGGGTCGCACCGACGCTTCGCAAGCGCAAACCGATGCGACTTCTTTTGCCGCGCTCGAACCGGCTGCCGACGGGTTCCGTAACTATTTCGGCAAGAACAGCCGGCTCTCACCGCCGGAGATGCTGGTCGACCGGGCGAACCTCCTGACGCTGACGGTTCCGGAAATGACCGTGCTGGTCGGCGGCATGCGGGTCCTGAACGCGAATGCGGGGCAGTCTGCCCACGGTGTGTTCACCGATCGTCCCGGCACTCTGAGCAACGACTTCTTCGTGAACCTGGTCGACATGTCCACGAAATGGAAGAAGTCATCCCAGTCCGAGGGCATTTACGAGGGGCTTGATCGCGAGTCGGGCAAGCCGAAGTGGACGGCCACCCCCGTCGACCTGGTCTTCGGGTCGAACTCGGAGTTGCGCGCAATCGCTGAGGTCTATGCAGCGAACGACGGGCGCGAGAAGTTCGCGAAAGACTTCGTGGCAGCGTGGACCAAAGTCATGAACCTGGACCACGTGACTCACTGACATTTCTGGCAAGAAGAACGGCGGCGATGTGCGCGCCGCCGTTCGACTCCGGCTGGACTTCAACTTCGCGCCGGTCCAGTCTGTCGATCGCCAGAAAAAAGAAATGGGGAGAGACGATGCGATTCGACGGACACCTGATCATCGGCTGTGCGGCGGCACTGTTCCTCACCTTCGCAAGTGCACCTGCCAGCGCGGCATCGAGGCACCCGGGCCACGACAAGGTCGGCGCAGCCATCAAGTCCGACCAGGACGCTGCGATCGAGCGACTGCGCGCATGGATCGCGTTGCCGACCATCGCCAACATGGGCGTCAACACCCCGCAAGGCGCCGAGTACATGCGCCAGCTCGCGCTGGACGCCGGGTTCCAGCAGGCGAAGGTGGTCGAGAGCGGCGGCGTGCCGGGGGTGTTTGCAACACTGGACGCCGGGGCGAAGCACACGCTCGCCATTTACTTCATGTACGACGTCAAGCACTACGATCCCGCCGAATGGTCGTCGCCGCCGCTCGAAGGCAGGATGGTCGAGCGGCCAGGCGAGGGACAAGCGCTGGTGGGTCGAGGCGCGGTCAACCAGAAGGGTCCGCAGATGGCCTTCCTCACCGCGCTGCATGCGTTCAAGAACGCGGGCGTCAAACTGCCAGTCAACCTCGTCCTCGTTGCCGAGGGCGAGGAAGAAATCGGCTCGACCAACTTTCCGACGTTGCTCGCCGATCCCGAAATCAAGGCGGCACTCCAGCGCTCGGTCGGGGTCATGATGCCGTCGACCGGCCAATCCCGTGACGGCTCGATGTCGCTCGACCTGGGCGCCAAGGGCGTGATCGAAGTCCAGCTGGTATCCAGCGGCGAAAAATGGGGCCGCGGTCCCGCCAAGGACATTCATTCGAGCCTGATGGCCCGGGTCGACAGCCCCGCGTGGCATCTCGTCAAGGCGCTCGACACGCTGGTGGCCGACGACGGCTTCACGCCGACAGTCGATGGCTGGTTCGAGAACGTCCGCCCTCTCACGCCACGCGAAAAGGAATTGCTCGCCGCGAGCCTCCCCAAGGATGAAGAAGCCGTCAAAAAAGTGCTGGGCGTGCGCCGCTGGATCCTGGACGAGGACTTCCTCACCAGCACCTACCGCCTCGCCTCGCAGCCGACGGTCAACATCCAGGGGCTCGTCAGCGGCTACATGGGGCCGGGCGGCAAGACCGTGCTACCCGGCCGCGCAGAGGCCAAGCTCGACCTCCGCCTGGTCCCCGACATGACCAAGGCCGAAGCGGTCGAGAAACTCAAAGCGCATCTCGCGAAGCGCGGTTTCGGTGACATCGAGGTAATCGTCAGTGGCGGTTACAGCCCGACCGAATCGCCTGAGGACAGCATCGTCATCCAGGCCGGTTCGGCGGCGCTCAGGAAGGCGGGGATCGAGTACGAACTTCACCCGCGTCGCGCGGGAAGCTGGCCGGGCGTCGTCTTCACCGGACCCCCGCTCAACATGGCAGCGGGCCACTTCGGCGTGGGTCGCGGCGGCGGCGCACATGCTCCGGATGAATGGATTCTGATAGATAGCAGTGATCCCAAGGTCGCGGGCTATGCGCAACAGGCGGAGGCGTTTGTCGGCTATCTCTACGAAATTGCCTTGGCGGCGAAGACCCGCCGCTAAATGCGACGCGACTGTCTCATTCCCGGGTCGCGTACGTTTCCAGCGTGCCAAGCCCGCGCTGATCGATGCGATCCAGCCGCGCATCCAGCGGCGGGTGTGTTTTGTAAAGTTGCGCCAGGCTCGCTGATTCGCTGCCGAGTGCGGTGAGTTTCTGCAGGATGGCGTACAACGCCAGCGGATTCATGCCGGCACGGGCAAGGTAGAACTCCGCTGCTTCGTCCGAGCGGTACTCGGCCTCGCGATCCAGCGATGTCAGCATGATGGCCGCGCCGTTCTTCTCGGCGTACCGCCTGGCATAGCTGCCGGCGACACTGTCGTTGCCGACGGTGAGGTTCTGCACCGCCTGGTCCTTGCCTACGGTAGCCAGCTCCTGCTTGCGGATCACGTTGTAGTGATCGCGCTGCACGCAGTGACTGATCTCGTGCCCCAGCACGGCCGCGAGTTCACTATCCGACGCCAGCAGTTCGTACAGTCCGCGCGTGACCAGGATGAAGCCACCCGGTGCAGCGAATGCATTGACCTCGGGTGTGTCGATTACACCAAAGGTCCAAGGCAGCTCAGGACGACTCGTCTGCGAGGCGACCCAGCGTCCGACCAGATTGACGCGTTGTTGTGCACTTGCATCGTTCCACAATGGACGCGCGCCAAGAATGCGGCCGGCGAGCTCCGGGCCGAGAGCAATCTCCTCCGCCGCCAGCTCGTCCTCGGACTTCGGCGCCACCTTGGCGGCCGTGTCCAGCTTCGAGCCGACGTTGACGCCGAATGACCCGAGCAGGCCACCCACGGACTTCGCCAGCTCCGTCTTCGAAGCTGCAGGTTCCGCCGGCGATTTGCCGGATTTCTTCACGGGCTTGGCTTCACCGGCATACGTCACGCTTGTCGCCTGCCAACTCTGCCCGGCGGCATACGTGGCGGCAGTGGACGCATCGGCACGATGCCCGACCATCGCGTCCAGTTGCCCCTTGTTCAACGCTGCCGACTTCAGGTCGCTTTCCTCGATCCCACGCACGCCTGCGGTTTCGGTGACGCGCCCCTTGCCGGCCTTGCCGCCTGTCAGCACGCGCAGGTTCGCTTCGCCATCCTCGGCGCCGGCATAGCTCACGCGCACGTCATTGACGCGCACGAAGCCTGGCGCTCCGGCAGCCATCAGTAACTGGTACCACAGGCCCTGCTGCGCGGAAATCCTGACCGCCGTGTCGCGCTGCAAGGTCGCCAACCTGGGCGCGTCAAACTTCGGCTGGGCATACACGTCGGCAGTGGGTTTGTGCACTACGGCCGACAGCTCCGCGGCATTCACGCTCGATGCGAGCAATGCGGCCGCCGACAGAATGACTGAAATGCTGCGCATCATGATCCTCCCGACGACACATCCGCAGGATCGAAGAACACGGTTCGCCGTGCCAACGGCGATTCACTTGCGGCGGCCACCACCTGGCCGACCAGTTCGCGCAGGCGCCGGCGCTCGCCGCGATCGCTGTCTGCGGCGCCATCATCGATCTCTGCGCAAGCGAATGCCAGTCGAACACTGCCGTCATCGGACAGTCGCGCGTCGTACTCCGCCAGTTGCCGTTCGAGCCTGCCAAGATCGTGCCTGGCGACAGCGCGCGCTGCCGCCTCGGTTTCACCGTGCCACACCAGCACCATCAAGTCGTCCAGGGCTTCGTGCAGCCAGCTCTTGCGTTCCACCACGCCCTCCAGCATGACCGCGTCGCTGCCGGCATACAGGAAGCGTCGCAACCGGCGGCGGTATTCGCGTCGCCGTCGCGCCGCGGCCCTGGCATCGAGTTGCACGTCGGGCACGAAGCGCAGGCGCGCGATTGCCAGCCAGCGATCCCGGTCCGGCGCGAACTCCGGCAGGAAGTCGCCATTGCCCACCGCACGCCCACGCTGTATGCCGGCGTACAGGCGACACAGGCCAAAGATCAGGCTGACGAAGCCTACGCTGGCGAATACGTCGAAGAAGAAACCGAAGAAAGTGAGTCCCACGAATGCTGCCGTCAACATCGTCACGTTGGCAGCGACGAAGACCGAGTCGATGTCGGTGGCCGGTTCGCCGCGGTAGAAAGCGAATGCGGTGAGCGTGGCCAGCAGCATGGCGATGACGTACTTGAGCCATGCCGGCGGCGCCCGAATGGCACTGTTGGCGATCAGCGCTTCCGTCGCCTCGGCCATGACCTCGACACCCGGCATGACAGGATCGACGGGGGTGGGCTTGGCATCATTGAGTCCGGAAGCCGTATAGCCGACCAGCGCCACGCGGCCCTTCAGTGCAGGCGGCTTGGTGGTGGCATCGCGACAGACAGGCTGGCCGGTCAACAAGTCGGCGGCACTGATGCTCGGCAACCGCGTGTCCTGTCGCCAGTTCGGTCGCACGGCGGCGGCAAAGTCGCCTGGCGATCGTGCCGTGGCGGTCGTTGCCAGTCGCAACGGCAGCGACGGCAGTGCCCAGTCTCCGACGGTCTCGCGCAACGGAATGTCACGCAGTACGCCGTCGGCATTGCGGGTGATGTTGGCAATCGCGCTGAAGCGGGCCATCGCCTCGCCGTACGGCAGCAGCAAGGCGACTTGCGGGTCATGTTGTGGCTGCAGCGTGAGCGGAAACGCCGCCGGGGCCTGCGATGCCCGCAACGGCGACCCCTCGTCGTAGTCTGGATGCATTCGCGTGGAACTGAATACAAACCGGCCGCCGCCGCCCCTGGCCATGGCTTCCAGGGTCTCGTCGCCGATGGGATCGCCTCGTGAGGCATCGACAAACAGCACGTCGTAGCCGACCGCGCGCACCTCGGCACGATCGAGTTGGTCGAGCAGATCCGCGTGTCGATGCCGGCTCCACGGCCAGCCGCCTTCGTTGCGCGCGCGGAAGTACTCGATCGAGCACTCGTCGATTTCGACCACGACCACGCGCCCGGAAGGCCGCGGCTCGAACGGACGCCACTGCACGACGCGATCGAAGATCGCATCCTCAGCCGAGTTGAGCGAGCGGGCGTGGCCCCAGTCCCAGGCGAGCCAGGCGATCGCTCCGAGCGCCAGCAGCGGATAGAACGCGAACTTCAGCCGCAACGCGACTTGCGCAAACGGGCGCCGGTAACTGCGCTCTACCTTGGTCCACGCGAGGATGAAGCCGTGGCCGAATGCCGCCAGGCTCGAGTCAATCCATGAGAGCACGCGGTCCGACAACCTGCCCAGCATTTGCGAACCCCAGGCCGCGGTTCTACTCAGGTATTCGAGGCCTGGAAAATGCTCTCGATGGCGCGGTCAAGCGCAGTGTTGAACTCGGCGTCCGATTGCTGGGCCGACAGCCCCTCGGTCAACGCCCGGGAGAAGCTGGCGACCATGTTGTGCTGGCGAGCCAGGCGCGCATTTGCCTCATCGCGTGAATACCCGCCCGACAGGGCCACGACCTTGAGCACTTGCGGGTGGGCGATGCACGCGGCGTAGAGATTGTCCTGGTTCGGCAGCGTCAGCTTGAGCATCACTTGCTGGCCGGACGGCAACGCCTCCAGCCGCGTCATGATCGCGGCCTTCAACAGGTCTTCCGCGGCGGCCTTGTCCGGGCACTTGATGTCGACTTCGGGCTCGATGATCGGCACGAGACCCGCTGCGATGATCCGACCGGCGACCTCGAACTGCTGGTCCACCACAGCCCGGATTCCCGCCGCGTTTCCCTGCTTGATGACCGAACGCATCTTGGTGCCGAAGATGCCCTTGGCTTTCGCGCGCGACAGCAGCTGGTCGAGATCCGGCATCGGCTTCATCAGCTGCACGCCGTTCGCCTCCGCTTCGAGGCCCTTGTCGACTTTGAGAATCGGGACGACCTGCTTGACCTCCCAGAGGTATTGCGCCGTCGGCCGGCCGAGGACGTCCCGGTCCATGGTGTCTTCAAAAAGGATGGCGGCCAGGACCCGGTCACCGTTGAAACTGGGACTCGTGATGATGCGAGTGCGCATCGCATGGATGAGATCCATCATCCCGGCGTCGCCGGACCAGCTTCCTTCCGGGACTCCGTACAGTCGCAACGCCTTGGGCGTGCTGCCGCCGCTCTGGTCCAGCGCGGCAATGAAGCCCGGCTGTGTACGGACCTTTTCTTTCTGCTGTTCGAAAATGTTCATGGGGGACCTCTGCGGGCGCTGCGATGCAGACACATAGTAGGCCCGGTGACCCGCGATGGCTCAACCGAGTCGGGCTTGCGCAGTGGGTGCAATGGCGGCGTTCACTGCCTTGACCGGGGAGGCGGCAGGCTTGACGTGCGGTTCTAAAGCAGGTACTGTTTTTACACAAGGTACCGTGTTTACAAATTATGGCTGCAGAATCCAAACTTGCTCCAATCCGTAAGGGTCTCCTGGAATTCCTCGTGTTGAAGATCGTGGGTGCGAAAAGCATCTATGTGCCGGAAATCCTGCGCAGTCTCGCCGGTACGGAATTCGCCACGCAGGAGGGCACGCTCTATCCCCTGCTCAGCAAGTTGCGACGCGAGGACCTGGTGCATTACGAGTGGCAGGAATCAGACGCAGGGCCACCGCGTAAGTACTATCGGCTCACGGACGCCGGTCGGGCACAGCTCGCGGAGCTGGATGAGTACTGGAACCTGATCAACCGCACGATCGCGAACTTTGGACACTGAACCATGCAACGCATTGCAACCACCGTCCGTCTCAATCGCAGCGTTCTTCAGTTCGACGAGGCGGCGAACGTGCGTCTCGAACGGTACCTCGCCGAGTCAGCGAGCCTGTTGGAGGGTGACCCCGATCCGCAGGAGATCCTGGCCGACCTGGAGCAGGCCGTGGCCGACCAGTGCACGCGTCGCCTGCGCGCGGGACAATCCGTCGTGACGCTGGCCGAACTCGAGCCAGCACTCGAGGAGATCGGGTCGGTGCAGGCACCGGGGAACGGGGCCGCGTGGCCGCACCCACCGCAGGAGGCGACGCCGCGAGTGCTGCAGCAGATCAGCGAAGGCGCCGTGATCAGCGGCGTGTGCCTGGGACTGGCACAGTACTTCCGACTGGACGTGACGCTGTTGCGGGTCATCTCCGTCCTGCTGCTGCTCGGCACAGGCGGAGCGATGGTCCTCGTGTACCTTGGCCTGATGCTGCTGATGCCGTACGCCCCGCTGGTACCGGGCGGCACGAAGATTCGCTGGCTGCCGGCGAAATGTCGCGCGTTCATGGAGTTCCTGCGCGTCAAGCTGGGCGTCGACCGGCCAGGCAAGATAGCTGCGCGGCCTCCCCGCTTTCAGTAGCCTTCGCGTGCAATGTCCCGCAGGTTGTGCGGGAATGGAAGCAACGCGGGATGGGGCCTGAGCACCGTTGCGGCGGACTCAATGCTGCCCCGGCAATGCTGGTGCGGAACGATCTGCGCAAGACGGACTAAAGTACCGCCCACGCGGCACCGACAACTCATTGTCGCGACAAGCGGTCGATCTCGGCGAAGAAGCTCCGGCGCCCGCTGGTCAAACCGAGCGCCTTCCAAGTCGGCGCGAGCCTCACCACACGGTCCTTGAACGCGTCCTCGTAGTACTCCTCGTCGAGATAACCCTGCTGGAACTGGTAGTGCATGTTGTCCCAGTGAGTCTGCTGGGCAATCTGCCACATCCTGAATCGGCGCCGTTCTGCGTCGGTCAACTCGTCCAGCGCATTGACGTCCTCTGGATAGCCGAGCTCCGTGAGCTTGATGATGATCGGTCCGATGTACTCCGAGTCGGCAGCGTGCACCAGCATGGCCTGCAAGGCATCGGAGCGCATCTGGTAGGTCTGCGCCAACGCAAGCTTGCGCGCCTCGTCCATCGCATGAGTGTTCTGGCCTATCTGCTTGGCGAGGTAGATCAGCGTGACGACGACAGCCAGCGCTCCGACGACCTCACCTATCGAGCCCCAGTCCTGCAGGTTCATACGCGTCCTCCGTTGGCAGGGTGCCTGGACTGCGCCTGCCCACCGTTCTCGATGTGCCAGGCACGGCCAGCATGATCCAACATTGGCTTCCGGAAAAGGCTAGCGCACCGGCTTGAACAACAGGTCGGGGTAGTCGAAGCTGAAGTCGGCGAGCGGCGACACGGCCTTCATCGTCATGCGGTCGATCCCGCCATCTGCATTGAGCGCGAACGTGACGTAGGCATCTTCGAGGGACCGGTCCGACCAGCGCGCGACGAAAGTATCGAAGCGCACATGCTCGAGCGGCCCCGCCAGCGCGGGAGTGTGCTCGAGGCGAATACTCAAGCCTGTCGCCGTGCGCTCGATCGTTGCATCGCCGTACCAGGCGTCGCGATAGCGCCCGGCATAGCCGTCGAGCGGAAGCGACGGTTCCTTGGCCCGGGAGGCCGCGAGTTTCTTCTGCGCGGTTGCGTCCGCCGCGAGCGCCTCGCGGCCCGACGCGACGCGCGCCTGTCGTGCGGCGACCAGCGCACTCGTCCAGTCGGGGCTCGGCAGCCCCAGGTAGTGATCGAGCAGCTTGTACTGCATCGCGGACAGCGCGAAAGACTCCTCGCTGTTGAGAAAAACTGCGAACGCGACATCCCGGCTGGGCACGATGGCCAGCAGCACGACCATTCCCGGCACGCCACCGCCGTGCGCGACGATCTGCGTGCCGCGGTAGTCGCTCACCAGCCAGCCGAGGCCGTAGGCCTTGTACGCAGCCTGCGCCAGTTCGAGACCCTGCGGATTCGGCGCGACCGGTACGACCATCTGTGGCGTCCACATCTCGCGCGCCTGTGCCTCGCTGAACACGCGCTTGTTCGACCGCGGGTCGAGGCCTCGTCCCAGTTGCAGCTCGAGCCAGCGTGCGATATCGGCGGTACTGCTCTGGATGGACCCCGCCGACCCGACGATATCGATGTTGGCCGGTGCGGCCAGCGCAACCACGGGGCCGTCGCCGCGCATGTCGGTCGTGATCCGCGAATGGGGCCACGCGCGATTGGCTCCGGCCGGCAGCAGCGAGGAGGTCGTGGCGGACGTCATCTGCAGTGGATCGAAGAACCGTTGCCGTACTGCCTCCTCCCAACTTGCACCGCCCACGGCCTTGATCACTTCGCCAGCCACCAGGTACATCATGTTGCTGTAGGCGAAGGTGCTGCGGAAACTGCTCGCCGGTTTGAGGTAGCGCAGGCTGTGCACGATCTCGGCCCGGTTCCGACCGCTGGGCGGCGGATAAAAGAGCAGGTCGCCCGCGCCGAGACCGAGTCCGCTGCGATGCAACAGCAGGTCGCGCACGGTCATTTCGCTGCTCGCATACGCGTCCTGCAGCTTAAAGCCGGGCAGCACGTCGGAAACCCGGGTGTCCCAGGCGAGCTTGCCCTCGTCGACCTGCGTAGCGAGCACCGCGCTCGTGAACGCCTTCGAGGTCGAACCGATCGCAAACAGCGTGTTCTCGTCGACCTGTGCCGGCTGCCCCAGGCGCCGCACACCGTAGCTGCGCAGCACCGGCGGCTGGCCCCGCTCGACGATGGCGATGGACATCCCCGGCGTCTCGAAGGCCTCGAGCACGCGTTGCGCGTAGGCGTCGAGATCGGCAGGCGGCGTCGCCTGCACGGTCGTCGCAATGAGCATTGCGGACGCAGCCGCCGCCCGGACGAGTGCGCCCAGCCAGTTGCGTGTCTTGTTCAGCATCGTTTCAATCCTGTGCAGGAGTCAGTTCCGGGTGTCGAGCGTGCGCCGTGCCGGGCCGTCGGCAAGCCGCAGCAACAGGGCCGCGAGGGCGGCCACTGCCGCGGTCATCATGAAGAAGTGCGTGGCGCCGAGTCGGGTCCAGTACGAGCCGAGCGCGCCCGCCAGCAGGTTCCCGGCAAAACTCGCCGAGAACCACAGCGCCATGGTCGTAGCAGCGAGAACACCGGGCGCCAGTCGGCCGAACAGGGCAAGTCCGGTCGGCAGGATGAAGAGTTCGCCTGTGGTGAAGACGAGAAAGAACCCGAAGAGCCACAGCCAGTGCGCCTGCGTTCCCGAAGCGGCCGATTGAGCAGACGCCAACGCCAGCAGTCCGTACGACAGCGCGACGATGATTGCGCCGAGCGCCATCCTGCGCAGCGGCGTGGCAGTGTGCGCCGTGCGACCACGCCGCGCCCAGAGCAGCAGCAACAGCGGAGTGATGGTGAAGACGAGCAGCGGATTCAGCGCCTGGAACCAGGTGCTGGGGATGGTCCAGCCGAGGCCCGCGCTGCGATCGACTGCAGAGTCCGCCCACAGCGCGACAGTGTTGCCGATCTGCTCGTAGGCCCCGCGGAAGACCACGATGATTGCGATCACGCCGATCAACAGGCCGAAGCGGCGTGAAAAGGAGTGCTCTTTGTCGTGAGCCGCCGGATCCCAGGCCTGCACGGCACCTGCAGCGCGCGGCAGGTACCGACCGCCCCAGATGTAAATGAGCAGGCCGATACACATGCCGACGCCAGCCGCGGCGAAACCGTAGTGCCAGCCGTACAGTTCCCCGAGCGTGCCGCAGATCAGCGGCGCCAGCACGGCACCCAGGTTGATGCCGACGTAGTACACGCTGAACGCCGAGTCGCCGCGTGGATCGCCTGGAGCGTAGAGGTACCTGACCTGGCTCGGCAGGCTCGGCAGGAAGAAGCCGTTGCCGATCGCGATCGTTGCGAGCGCCGGGTAGAACATGCCCGGGAATGCCATCATGAAGTGCCCGGCGGCCATGATCGAGCCACCGAGGATCACGGCGCGACGGCGGCCGAGGTAACGGTCTGCGATCAATCCACCAAGGATCGGCGTGAAATACGCAAACGCCGTGTAGCCGCCATAGACCCACGAAGCGTCCTCCTGCGACATCGCCAGCGCCTTCGTCATGTAGTAGACGAGCAATGCGCGCATGCCGAAGTAGGAGAATTTTTCCCACATCTCGGTGAGAAACAGGATCGTCAGGCCGGGCGGATGACCGAACCAGGTGGTCTGCAGCGGATTCGCCGCTGCGTCAGGCGTAGCGCGGTCGGTTGTCATGCGGACGGAGCGGCGAGCGCCCTCCGGCGCAGCTGCCACATGCCGAACGTGAGCAGCGGCACGACGTACACGGCGATCAACGCATAGGCCAGCAGCCGATACCCGCGGGCGATCAGCGTCACCAGGCCAAAGCGATCGGCGAGCAGCATCGCCACGACCAGTAGACCAGCGGCAAACGCCAGTCGCGCCCGGCGCGAATACACGTTACCGGTACGCAGCTGCCACGCATGCGCCAGCCGCTCGTTGACCGCATGGACGCCGCCGCAACCGCTTTCGAGCAGTGCCGCAAAAATCATCAACTGGAACGTCACGTGGAACACCGGCGCATCCAGGCGCTGCAGCAGGTACTCCGAAGGCAACGGCTCCTGCCCCACCTGCGGGTAGTACGCGATCATGCAGATGAAGAAGAGCACCGCGGGAATCATCGCGAGCGGACCGCACAGCGCGCCGGCAACGATCGCGTCCTTCTGGCTGTGCAGGTGCCGCAGCACGGGCAGGATTACGACGGCGGCGACGACGTTGTAACTGGCATAAGTGACACCCGCGGCCACCCACCCGGTACTCGGCACGTCGAGCGCCAGGTTGGCGGCGATGCCGTCACCGAACTGCGAGAGCGCCAGCACGACGAACAGCACGTACACGACGTACAGGAAGATCGTCACCCACTTGAACACGCGCTCGACCGAGGTATTGCCAAACGTGACGACCGCCGCGATGCCGGCGCCAAGACAGAGCGTGCCGACGAGCGACGGCCAGCCGAACAGCGCTGCGCCGATGGCGCCTGCCGCTGCGCCAAAAACAGCCAGCACCAGGACCAGCAGCAGCAGGTAGACGACTTCGAACGCAACCCAGCCCGGCCCGAGCAGTTTGCGGAAAAAGGTCTGGTAGTCAGGACTCTGCGTCGCTCGCGCGAAGGTGAATGTCGCGATGCAGACGACGCTCCAGATGAGGGCAGCCAGCGCCATGCCCAGCAGGCCGCCCCGGGGCCCCGCGGGCAGGAAGAACTCGGCCAGCTCACGACCGGTTGCGTAGCCCCCACCGATGACGAACGCCTTGAACGCGAACCCCGGCAGCAGGTACCGCTGAAACCACGAACTGCTCATGCGGGCCGCCCTGCCCTGCATGACTCTGGCGTCACGTCCACGTGGCTTCCAGCAGTCGGCGGAAGTTTCCGCCGAGAATCGCCGCGATGTTGTCGTCGGAATAGCCGCGCCGGATCAGCACCTCGGTCAAGTCAAGAATCTTCCTGGGGTGATCGAAGCCGTCCGTGTCGAGCTTGTCGCGGAACGCGTAGCTCGGCTTGTACAGCGCGAGCAGTTCCTTGCGCTGGTCGGCCGGCATGTCGTCGTAGCCGTTCAGGTCCGAATCGCTGCCGATGCCGACGTGCTCGATGCCGACGAGCTGCACGACGTGGTCGATGTGATCGACCATGTGCTCGATGGTCGTCGGTTCCTGGCCGCGCACGAAGTTGCGCACGCCCGTGATCCCCATGACACCGCCCCTGGCCGCAAGCTTGCGGATTGCCTCGTCCGTCTTCAGGCGCGGATGGTCGTTCAGGGCGCGGCAATTCGAATGCGTGATGGCAATCGGCTTCGACGAGAGTTCGATCGCATCGAGCGTCGTGCGATCGCCGCTGTGGGAGACGTCGATCAGCATGCCGACTTCGTTCATCGCCTTGATGATCTGCACGCCGAAATCGGTGATGCCGCCGTCGACACGCTCGGTGCCGCCGCTGCCGATGAGGTTCTGCGTGTTGTAGGTGAGCTGCGAGCAACGCTGCCCGAGCTGATGGAACACCTTCACGTCCTCGGCCTTGCGGAAGTGCTCGGAATTCTGCAGGCCCATGATGACGCCGATCTTGCCCTGCGCCTTGGCGCGGTCGAGATCGGACACCTTGCCGATGAGCGTGAACAGGTGCGAATGGCGGCCGACGAAGCCCTGCCACGCCGCGAGGAACGCCAGCGTCTCTTCGACGACCTGCGGGCCGCCCGTGCCGATCGAATTGTGGAAGCCGGTGATGCCGCTCGTGCGGAACTCCGACTCTTCCGCCTCGGTCAGCGTCCTTGCATACGCTTCGGGGCGGAAGTCGATCGCGATCACCGCGAGCATGTCGATCACGAGCGAGCGCTCGACGAGCTTAATGGCGCGCGCCGAGTAGTTCGTCGGTGCCGCCGCGAGAGCATGGAAGCTGGCGCGGCTCATCATCGGCAAGGCGAAGTTCGTGGCCGCAACGGCCAACGCGGATTGCAGCAGGCCTCGTCGCCCAATCATTTTCCTGGACTGGTTCGTCATCGCCCCCCCTGGCCCGCCTGACTTCAGCTTGTCGCGTAGGCGCCCCAGAGTCCGTCGGGGCATGCAATGCGGCCATCTTCGTAGCGGACCGCGGGTTCGCGATCCTGCGCCAGGATCGTGGGACCGTCGAGGTCCACGATTTCACAGAGCTGCCCGACGATGAAACCGGCGGCCGCTGCCAGGCTCGTGCCGAACATGCTGCCTACCATCGTGGCGAGACCCACCCTGCGCGCCTCGTCGACCATGCGAAAGGCTTCGGTCAGCCCGCCGCATTTGTCCAGCTTGATGTTGATGACGTCGAAGCGTCCGACGAGTCCCTCGATGTCGCGGGAATCCTGCACGCTCTCGTCGGCGGCCAGGGGGATCGGGCTCTTGAATCCGTCGAGGTCGGACTCACGGCCGCGAGCCAGCGGTTGCTCGACCAGGCGGACCCCGGCATCGCAGAGCGTCGGCATCAGCGCAGCGAGTGATTCGATGGTGTGCCCCTGGTTCGCATCGACCCCGAGCCAGACTTCGGGCCGTGCGTCACGCACTGCCCTGACGCGAGCAATGTCCGTGTCGAGGTCGCCGTCGAGCTTCAGCTTGAGTGCGCGGGCCCCCGCAAACTTCAAGGCTCCGGCGCGGACGGTCGCCGGATCGTCCGCAGCCAGTGTGAACGTGGTGATCAGCGGCTTCACGCCATGCAGCCCGGCCAGTTGCCACACCGGACGCCCCGTGCGCTTCGCGTCCAGGTCCCACAGCGCGCAATCGAGTGCATTGCGTGCCCCGCCCGGCGGCAACAGCGTCGCCAGTTCGGCGCGCGTGATGCCGCGCTCGATCACCTCGCGATGGGCCTCGATCGTGCGGCAGATCGATTCCGCATCGTCATCGAGGTAGTAGACGCCATTGGCTTCGCCGCGTCCCGTGAGCCCATCGTCCGTGAGCGTCACCAGCGCGACCGTGCCCTCGGTGAACGTGTACCCCGAGATGCGGAACGGCGTCGCGAGCCGCAGGCATTCGACTGCCTGCGTCAAGGCCAGGCGCCGTCCCGGAACGCCCACGTCAGTACAGCACGCCGAAGTGGAGCAGGTGGAACGCGAAGGCGATCCACAGGCTCACGAGCAACGCCGCCACCAGCAGCACCGTCCACACTCGCGCGAGCCAGCCGCGTCCACCGCGCAACGTCGTCCGAGCCGACCACAAGGCCACCAGCGTGCCGCCGACGAAGACGATCGTCCCGAGCACCTGCAGTGCCCACAGGTAGCCGTCCATCTTCGGCGAGAGCAGGCTGATCTTGCTCATCATCGCGTAGACCAGGCCCAGCCAGCCTGCCCATGCGAGCACGGTCGCCACGGCGACGAGTCGCAGCCGGCGTTGCGCCCGTGCATCGCTGGCGCTCAGTCTGGACGGGGCCGCATAGTAACGACGCGTCAACGCGCTGACCGGCCACGCGAGCGCCGTCACCAGCAGGATGACGAGCGCTGCGATTGCCGCCGGCAGGAGCCAGGTACCCGACTTCGACGGCGGGGGCCGCTCGAACATCATGATGGGAGCGTAGTCCCCGACACTGAAGCGCTCGATGCGGCCAGCTTTTTCTTCGGCGACGACCACGTCGGTGCCGTGGACCTCGCGCCAGACGAACGGTTCGACCTCGCGCCAGCGCAGCGGCTCGCCGGTCGGGCTCGTGAGCATCGAGACGCTGATCGTGCCATCGTCGTTGGCGACGACCTTCAACTCGCCCGCCAGGTTCAGCAGGCTCAGGAAGTTGGTATCGGCGCGACGCGAATTCCAGTAATTGCCCGCGATCAGCCCGGCGTGCTCGCGCGCGGTCTGCTCGTCGAGCGGCGTCGCCTTGACGTCCGGCACCGGGAAATAGCGGTCGGCAAACTCCCGCAGCAACGTACTGCGCAAGGGATGCGCGGCGCCGTCCTTGCCGAGGCTGTTGAATGAGACGAACAGGCCCACGCCTTCGTCGAGGAACAGGTTCAGGTCGCTGTGGAACCACTCCGTGTCGCCGCCATGGGCAATCATGCGGCGGCCCTTGTAGTTGGATTCGTAGAAACCCAGCACCATGCGGTTGACCCGCGGCAGGATCGTCAACGGCGTGCCGTGCATCAGCTGCACGGTCTCTGGCCGCAGCATCTGCGCGTCGCCATACTTGCCCTGCTGCAGGTGCGCGATCATGAAACGCGCCATGTCCGAGGCCGTCGTGCTGACGCTGCCGGCCGGCGCCGCGCCGACCAGTTCGAACTTGTGCGGGGGATGGGACGCGTCCTTGTAGCCTTGCGCCATGCGCGGCTTCCAATCGGCCGGCAACGGCTGGCGGAACGTCGTGCTGTTCATGCCGAGCGGCGCGAAGATGTTCTTCTCGACGTAGTCGTCGAACGACATGCCTGAGACGCGCTGCACGATGTAGCCGGCAAGCGAAGCCGCAAAGTTGGAATACGCGGGCGTGGTGCCCGGGGCAAAGATCCGGGCCGGAACGTTCTCCTTCAGGATGGCGTCGAAGCCGGGAAGATCGTTGCCTTCCTCGCTGATCAGGTTCTTCAGCGCTTCCTCGAAGCCCGTCGTGTGCGTCAACACGTTGCGCACGGTAACGGGTTTGCCGTCGAATGCCGGAATCTTGAAGTCGAGGTACTGGTTGACGTCGCCGTCGAGCTCGACCTTGCCCTGCTCGACCAACTGCATCAGCGCAGTCCACGTGAACAGCTTGGACACCGAGCCCGGGCGTACCAGCGTGTGCTCGGGGTCCATCGGCTTTTCGGCGTCGACGTCCGCATAACCATAGCCACGCTGGACCAGGATGGCGCCGTCCTTGACGACGACGACCACGGCACCGGCAATGTCGCCCTGCTTGATCGCGTTCGGCATGAAGCCGTCGAGCCACGCGCCCAGGTCGGCGTAAGTCAATTGCGGGGTCTGTGCCGCCTCACCAGCGGTCGTGGCCGGCGCCGATGCCGGGACACTCGCCTCGGTTGCAGCGGTCGCCGCCTGCGGCGCCAGGTCCTGTGCGGCCGCGCCAGACGCTGCCGCCAGTGCCGCAGTGAGGAACGCGATGCCGCAGCGTGCCCGCAACCCGGTCAGGTTAGAAGTCGACATCGACACTCACCCCGTACGTGCGCGGCTGCAGGATGCTGACCATCGCGGGTCCGCCCAGCTGGGTCAGAGCCGTTCCAGCCGAAAGCTGTCCGCGCTCATTGAACACGTTGCGCACGTACAGCCGCACATTGGCGGAGCCGATAGCAACTGACCCCCGGAGATCAACGGTCGTGTATTCAGGCAGGCGGTACTGCGGCGAGCCCGCGTTTGCTTCGAAACCGCTCACGCGGTCGCCCACGTACCGCAACAAGGCGCCGATCGTGCCCGTGTGGTCGAGAACGCCGAAGGAGTAGTCCCCGGACACCGTGAACGCCAAATCCGGCGTATCCGGCAATGGATCACCATCACGACCTCCCAGGTCCGGAGCATCCTCGGTGAGCTTGGCGTCGGTCCAGGCGAAGGTGCCGAGCAACGTGAGTTCCGGAATGGGGAGTGCCGTCAGCGTGAACTCCGCTCCGGTGCTCCGTGCGGTCCCGGCGTTGGCGACGACCCCAATGCCGTTCCGAGCTGCGCCGACCTGCATGTTGTCCCAGTTGATGAGATACAAGGCAATGTCGGCGCTGTACCGCCGATCGCCCGTGGTGGCCTTGAGGCCACCTTCGTAACTTTGCAGCTCGTCCGACTCGAACGCGGGGTTGCCGAGTGGCTCACCGGTGACCGGGTCGCTACCCAGGAAATTGGGTCCGCCAGGGCGATAACCGGTCGCGTACCGGAAGTAGGTCATCAGGTTATCGCTGGCGAGGTAACGCAGGTTGGCGAGGTACGTCGATACGCTCTCGGAGGAAGTCGCTTTCGGACTGGGGCCGACCAGCAGACCCGTGCCTTCCTGCACGTACGTCTGTTCGTTGCGTGAGTAGCGCAGTCCACCCGCCACGTCGAGCTTGCTCGTGGCGTGCCAGGTCACCGTGCCGAAGCCGGCAGTTTCCTCGTAGGTGCTCGGCAGGCCGACGGTCGCGACATTGATGTCCAGCGGCGAACCGTCCGGCGCAAACGAGTTGATCACCTGGGATTGATCGCTGTCCTCGTCCGTATAAAAGCCGCCGATCAGCCAGTCGAAAGTCGGTCCAGTACCGGCGAGCCGCAATTCCTGCGTGAACTTGTCGGTGGTGATGCCGTAATCGACGCCGGTTGCACCCCAGATCGGAAACGGCGGATGCGGCAGCACGGCATTGAGCAGTGGCACATACAACGGGGACGCATCGAGCGTACTGTCGTTGGTGAATTCCTGGTAGCTGGTGACCGACGTCAGTTCGGCAGGACCGAAGTCGTAGACCAGGGTGCCGCTGTACAGGTCGAACTCCTGCTCGAAGCCCTGTGGCAGGATGGTTTGTTGCTCGAGATCGCCGTCGAGGGGATTGCCAGTGGCGAGGTCGTAGGCCACCTGGCTCGTGCCGTCGCGATCGATCCTCTGCATGAAGGCGTTCAGCCGGATCGAAAGCGCATCCGTCGGCTGGAACAGGACGTCGGCACGGCCGCCATAGACGTCGGACTGGTTGACGTCTTCCTCGCCGAGGCCAAGGCTGTCGACGTAGCCGCCATCGTGCGAATAGAAGCCGCTGAGACGGGCCGCGGCCTTGTCCGACCCGAAAGGCAGGTTCACCGCGGACGCCACGTCGTAGTTGATATCGCCGTCATCCGTCGTGGACAGACCCGCGCGCGCTTTGCCTCCGAAATTCTGCAGATCAGGTGTCGTCGTCACGTACTTCAGCAGGCCACCCATGGTGCTGGCGCCGTACAGCGTGCCCTGCGGTCCACGCAGCACCTCGACGCGGTTGAGATCGAACAAGCCAACGTCCAGCGCGAGTCCCGCCGCCCCCGCGAACGCCGTGCTCGATCCGTACGGGACCTCGTCCACGTAAATACCGACGGTCGGCGAGACACTTCCGCCCGAAGTGATCCCGCGCAGGTTGATCTGCGTCGAGCCGACGCCCTCGCTCGTGAAGCTAATGCCAGGCACCGTGTTCGCAAAGTCGCGGAACTGGGTTGCGGCGAGCGCGTCGAGATTCCTCGACGAGAGCGCCGTGACGGACAGCGGCGTTTCGCTCAGCTTCTGCTCCTGCTTCTGGGCCGTGACCACGATCTCTTCGAGCTCGTTGGTCGCTGCGAAGGCCGTCCCGGCGCAGAGCGAGGTAGTGGTGACAGCTGCCAGTGCGAAGCAACGACGAATACTGCGGGCAAGGTGACTCATGGATACTCCCCCTAGTAGCGGTGCACGGAGTCTATCAGCAGGATTCGATTACCTGTCAAGAGATAACTGTCTCTTGTCAGAAACACTGTGTCTATTGCACTATGGCCGGCGCTCCGCGGAGAACAGTCTGCAGAACACGAAATCCGAAGGGACCACTCGCAGCAACATGCGCTACGACTTCATCGTCATCGGGGCGGGTATCGCCGGTGCCTCGCTCGCCTACGAGCTGGCGCGACGGGCGCGTGTCTGCCTCATCGAAGGTGAGTCGCGTCCGGGATATCACGCGACCGGCCGCTCGGCAGCGCTCTTTGCGCCGTCTTACGGTGGACGCGAAATTCGGGCGCTGACGCGGGCGAGCCGCGCTTTTTTCGACCATCCGCCAACCGGCTTTTGCGAGCAGCCGCTGCTGCTGCCGCGGGGCTGCCTCTACGTCGCACGCGCAGAGCAGCGGGGGCGGCTTGCGGAAATGGTCCGCGAGATCCGCGCGTCGGGCGGCAGCGTTGCAACCATCGACGCGAATGCGGCGCTCGCTTGTGTGCCTTTGCTGAAGCCTGGCTACGTCGCGGCGGCGGCCCTCGACTCCGACGCGATGGACATCGACGTCGACACCCTGCACCAGGGATACCTGCGCGGCGCTCGCGCGGCGGGCGCGAGGATCGTGAACAACTGCCTCGTAACGAAGATCCAGCGCAGCGCCGGCGCGTGGTCGATCGACCTGCCTGAAGGCTCCGCGAGCGCGGCGACCCTGATCAATGCGGCTGGAGCCTGGTCAGACGAGGTTGCCGCACTTTGCGGCAGCCGGCCGGTCGGGTTGCGCGCGCTGCGCCGTACCGCGGTGCTGGTCGACGCTCCGGGCGACGTCGACATCCGGTCGTGGCCCGCCGTGATCGATGTGGACGAGCAGTTCTACTTCAAGCCGGACGCTGGGAAATTGCTGCTGTCGCCGGCGGATGAATCGCCGACGCCACCGTGCGACGCGCAACCGGACGAACTCGACGTGGCGATCGCCGTCGACCGCGTGCAGGCGTCACTGGGTATCGAGATTCGCCGGGTCGGTCACCGTTGGGCCGGATTGCGCACGTTTGCGCCTGACCGCATCCCGGTGGTCGGCTACGATCCGGACGTGCCCGGCCTGTTCTGGTGCGCCGGCCAGGGCGGATACGGCATCCAGACGGCGCCGGCACTGGCCCGTACGGCCGCGGCTCTGGCGCAGCGCAACCCGTTGCCGCAGGATGTCATCGATCAAGGCCTCATCGTCGAGGACCTGTCGCCTCGGCGCTTCAAGGATGCCAAGGTCGACTACAACGCGAAGCACGGCGACGGCCGCGTGTCGCCTGGAACATAGGGGAGTTCATGGAACGTAGTGGCGCCACGCTCGGCGGACTGATCCATCTGCTGCGCCGGCGCAACGGCTGGACGCTGCGCGAGATGAGCGCAAAGGTGGGAATCCCGCTGTCGACCCTCGCCAAGGTCGAGGCCGACAAGCTTTCACTGACTTACGACAAGCTGCAGCAGCTCACGGCGCGCCTGAGCATGACCATGACCGAGTTCCTCGGCCAGGGCGATGCTGCGTCCCGCGAACCTGCATCGCCGGTGGTGACCGCCCGCCGCAGCCTGACGACCGATGACAATTCGATCCGGATCACGACGCCCAATTACGACTACGAATACCTGTGTGCCGATCTGCGCGAGAAGCGCATGGTGCCGATTCTCACGCGCATCCGGGCACACAACCTCGCCGAGTTCGGCGATCCGGTCCAGCACCGGGGTGAGGAGTTCATCTACGTGCTCGAGGGCTCGATCGAAGTCCACCTCCAGTTCTACACGACCGTGACGCTCAAGGCGGGCCAGGGCATCTACATTGACAGCACCATGGGTCACGCCTACGTCGCCAAGGACTGCGAAAGTGCGCTGGTGCTCGGCGTGTGTTCGGGTGAAGAGCCGGATCTCGATCGTGAGCTGATCAGCCTCGTCGAAGAACTGGAGACGCCAGACCAGGGGCAGACAGGAAGCTGACCGCGGATCACGGCGCGCAACAGGAGACCCGATGAGCCGAAAGTCCCAGAGAAACCGACCGAACCAGGAGCATCAGGGCCCGCAAGCGGACAAGGCATCGCAGGCGAGCCGACCCGGCCGCAGGGGTATCGTCATCGGTGCCGTCGTGGCCGTGCTGCTTGCCGTCGTGGTGGGGACTCTGCTGTTCAAGGGCGACCGGTCGCAGTCTGCGCAAGGTGCGACCACCGCGAACCATGACCCGCTCGCGAGCGTCCATTCACCGGCGCTCGGTTTCGCGGCCGCCAAGGTGCATATCGTCGAATTCATCGACCCAGCGTGTGAAACCTGTGCGCAGTTCTTCCCGCTGGTGAAGCAGATGATGGCCGGGGACCCGAACAGGATCCGCCTGTCGATTCGCCACGTCGCATTCCACGACGGCTCCGACTACGCGGTGAAACTCCTGGAAGCGAGTCGCAAGCAGGACAAGTATCTGCCGACGCTGGAAGCCCTGCTGGCATCGCAGGCGCACTGGGCGCCCCATCACACCGTCCAGCCGGACCTGGTCCTGCAGGCCAGTTGCCGGCGTGGGATTGAATGTCGAGCAACTCATGGTGGACATGAATTCGCCCGAAGTCGCGCAGCGCATGGAGCAGGACCGCAACGATGCCATGGCGCTGAAAGTCACTGCGACGCCGGAATACTTCGTCAACGGACGCCCGATGCCGAGTTTTGGCCTGCAGCAACTGCAGACGCTCGTGAGCGAAGCGCTGCAAAGCGCCTATTGAACACGCCTGCGGCGTCAGAGCTCGCCGTAGTCGACCGACGCGCGAGGCGAAACCCGCACCGTGTCGATGCGCGGACCGTCCATGGACAGAACTTCGATCTCGAAGTCGGGGAACGTGATGCGCTCGCCGGCCACTGGGATGCGCCCGAGTGTCTCGGTGACCAGGCCACCGACACTGTTTGCATCGACCTCCGGCGCCAGCACTCCGAGCGACTCTTCCAGGCTCAGCAGCGACATGCTGCCTGCGCCGGTCAGGCGGCCATCTTCCGCACGCTGCCAGACGTGGCTCGTCTTCGAGAACTCATCCTCCACCGGCCCGAACAGAGCTTCGACGATGAGCTCGAACGTGAGGAAGCCGATTTCCGTTCCGAGCGGGTCGGTGACGATGGCGAAGTGCGGATCGCCGCGCCGGAACGCCGCCAGTGCCGACTCGAGTTTCTGATGTTCATCGACATGGGGCAGCGGACGCAGGTACGGACGCAGGTCGCGGATGTCCCGCAGGCGCTCGGCCCTGGTCAGCAGTTCCTTGATGTGCAGCAGGCCGACGAATCGATGCGTCTCGGGGTCGCGAACCGGGTAGCGGGTATAGCGCGAGGTGCGGACTTCGGTGAGTACGTCGTCGATCGACGTGTCGAGCCCGATCCAGACCAGTTCCGCGAGAGGACGCATTACGTCGCCGACGACAAGGTCGCCGAGATCGAGGCCCCGCGTGAGAATCTGGGTTTCGATCGCACCCAGCTCGCCGTGGCGATGGCTCGCGCGCAGCACGGTCCGCAATTCGTCGACCGAATGCGCCTCGTCTCCCTCCGTTGCAAGTTCAACGCCCAGCCCGCGCAGCAGGACGTTCGCCGCCCCGTTCAGCAGGTGGATGAAGGGGTACATCACCCAGTAGAAGACGTACAGAGGCAGGGCGGTGTTGAGGGACACCGTCTCGGCGCGCCGGATCGCCAGCGACTTCGGCGCAAGTTCGCCAACCACGATGTGCAGGAACGAGATGAGCGCGAATGCAAAGGCGAACGCGATGCTGTGCACGACTTTCGGGTCGGTGATGTTGGCAAATGCCAGCACCGGCTCGATCAGGCGGGCGAAGGCAGGTTCGCCGATCCAGCCAAGACCGAGGGACGCGAGCGTGATGCCAAGCTGGCAAGCGGAGAGATAGGCATCGAGATGGGTGCGTACGGTTCGCAGAACTCGCCCGCGCACGCCATGGGTCTTGGCGAGTTCTTCGGCCTGGGTACGTCGCAGCTTGACGATCGCGAACTCGGCCGCGACGAAGAACCCGTTCAACAGGACGAGCAACAGGCCGAGCGACGTCAGCAGCAGGTTGTCAACTGACATTGGACCGCCATTGTAGCGGCACCGGGCGCGGCTGTTTGGCTACATACGCCCGGCCCAGCGGTCAGCGTTGCCAGTTCCGGACGCGCTCACCTGGCCGCGACTCCGCCAGCGCCTGCCGTTGACGCACCTGCGCCACGTCCATCAACATGCGGCCCGCCCAGCGGTAGACGTTGTTCTCTTTTACGGTGCGTCGCATGAGTTGCATGCGCTGCCGCCGCTCATCGCGCGACATCTCGAGCGCGACGCGAATCGCATCCGCCGTCTCGCCGATGTCGAACGGATTGACGAGCAGGGCTTCGACGAGTTCGCGCGATGCACCCGCCAGCGTGCTCAGGATGAGGACGCCGTCCTCGTCGTCCCGGGCCGAGACGAATTCCTTGGCGACGAGATTCATGCCGTCATGCAGGCTGTTGACCACGCAGAAGTCCGTGGCGCGGTATAGCTCGAACACCTGTGCCGGCTCCTGGTGTTCGCCGACAAGCACGATCGGCCGCCAGCCGTTCTTGCCGAACTTCCCGTTGATGCGTTCCGCTTCTGCCAGCGTGTGCTTCTGCAGCGCCTGATAGGCGGGCAGCCGGCTGCGCGTTGGAGCGGCGACCTGCAGCAGCGACATGCGGCCGCGCCATTGCGGATGCTCGTCGAAGAGCTTTTCCAGCGCCAGGAATCGCTCGACGATGCCCTTGGTGAAGTCCCAGCGTTCCACGCCGAGCCCGAGATGCACTTCGCGCCCGATCCCGTATCGACGCCGCACCGCCTCGCGCGCGATCGGCACCTCGGACTGCGTTGCCAGCCAGCGCGGCGGCCATTCGATCGAGATCGGATACGGGACGACGCGACAGACGTGGCCATTGTGAGTCACGGTCATGTGTTCGTGATCGATCTGACACTCCACGTGCCGATCCACGGTCGCGAGGAAGTTCTGGCAGTGATACCGCGTGTGGAAGCCGAGTATGTCCGCGCCCAGCATGTGCGTCAGCATCTCGCGCTTCCACGGGCAGACGCCGAACGTCTCGGCGTTTGGCCACGGGATGTGCCAGAACAGCGCAATCGTCGCCTTTGGCTTGCGCTCGCGAAGCAGGCGCGGCAGCAAGGCGAAATGAAAGTCCTGGATGAGAATGACCGGGGCCTCCCCGGCCGCCTCGTTCGCGACCACCTTGGCGAACTTTTCGTTGACGGCCCGATAGGCGGTCCAGTCCGGCTCACGAAAGGCCGGTCGAACATAGGCGAGGTGGCACAGCGGCCACATGCCCTCGTTTGAGAAGCCGTAGTAGTAGCCCTCTTCTTCTTCTGTGGTCAGCCAGACGCGCCGCAGCGTGTACGCGGGATCCTCCGGCGGCACCCTGACATGGTCATGCTTGTCCACGACCAGGCGATCGTCGGTGCCACTGCCATGCGCGACCCAGATGCCGGAGCACGCACGCACGATCGGCTCGAGCGCGGTCACCATGCCGCTCGCCGGTACCTGGACGACCGTGCGTCCATCTGGCCCACGATTGTGGATGTAGGGTTCGCGGTTCGAGACGACGACGAGTTGACAGGAGCCCAGGTGCTCGCGCACGACCTGCTGCAGCGCCTGGGGTGTCCAGTTCTCGTGGAACTCGATTTCGAGGCGCTGGCTTTGTTCGATCTCACGCAGCAGGCTTCTCACGCTGGAGAGCACCGGCTGCGAAGAGCGCGGTGAGCGCGCGTCATCGAGAAACCGGCGAGATCGTATGTCGCCGAGCAGTACCTTGATCGAACGATTCAGCATGTAGCGGATGAGCAACCCACCGAGCAGGCCCAGCACCCCCACGGCGATTACGGCAAACGCCAGCACGAGATTGCGCGCCGCAGCTTGCCGCCGGTCGATGAAACTCAGGTCATGGACCAGCACGGCGCGATACGGCTGTCCGGCCTCCGGGTTGACCGTGAACGACGACACCTCGATCAGTCCAGAGGGCAGGCGCGCGACGGCCGAATCGTTGACGAGCGACGTGGTCGGCGAATCGCAGGTGACGTCGACCGGGACGAGGTTCGTGGCGTACACCCTGGCGCCGCTCGAATCACAGATCAGGACCGCCAGCAGCCGCTCGTCGCTCACCACCCTTTCAAGATAGGCGGCCAGTCGCGCGGATTCACTGCGCTCGAGCAAGCCTGCCAGCGGCTCCTCCATCGAGTTCATCACCAGCCGGGCCCGCAGTTCAATGTCCGAGCGGAACCAGTCCGTCAGCATGTGCTCGATATACGGCACGCCGACGAAGGCGATGATGCTCAGGGCCGCCGCAATCGGCAGGACGTAGCGGATGAAGACCGATCGAATCACGACTCGGTCACCGCCACATGGAACGCGGGCGCGCGGGCGTCCTTGCCGCTACCCGCGTACAGAGTCACGTGCGGAAACGGGATCTCGATGCCGGCGGCGTCGAAGGCGCCCTTCAGACGCCGCAGGTACTCGCGACGAACGTTCCACTGCTCGAGGGGACGTACCTTGAACCGCCCGCGCAGGACGATCGCGGATTCGTCCCACCGCTCGACGCCCGCGAGCTCGAATTCGGCGAGTATCCGGTCAGCGTAGCCGTCGTCCTCGGCAAGTTCGGCGGCCACCGAGCGCATGACTGCCAACGCGACATCGATCTCCTCGCGATAGGCGACGCCGACGTCGATGACGGCGTAGGCGTACCCACGGCTCATGTTCGTGACCGTCGAAATCAGCCCGTTCGGCACGAAATGCACGTTGCCGTCGTAGTCACGCAGCTGCACGTAGCGCAGCGTCATGTCCTCCACGAGACCGGCCTTGTCCGCGACCTGCACGACATCGCCCTTGATGATCTGGTTCTCGACCAGCAGGAAGATACCCGTGAAGTAGTCCTTGACCAGGCTCTGCGCGCCGAAACCGACGGCAAGTCCGACGACGCCGGCAGCGCCAAGGATCGGCGCGACCGAGATCCCGCATTCGGCGAGAACCAACACGACGCCGACGAGACCGATGACGACGGTGGCCAGGTAGCGAAACACGCGTCCCAGTGTTTCGGCGCGCCGCACTTCCTCCGTGCCCTTCATCCGTGCGGTAATGCGCTCGCGAAACGTGCGTATCAGGCGGTTAGCCACCGCTTGCGCGATCCACGTGCCCGCGAGGATCAGCACGATCCGCACTGCGGCGGCCGCGGGTCCATGCCATTCGTTGAAGTAAGCGAGCCAGGTGTCGATCGAGTTCATCCGTCGGTCCCGCCCGCCGTCAAAGCGTGGCCTCCCACGGGCGGCTCAGGCGCAGCGCGCTGTTGATGACACCGACGAGACTGTAGGTCTGCGGAAAGTTGCCCCACAGCTCACCGGTGACCGGGGCGATATCTTCGGACAGCAGCCCAACACCGTTGCGATACCGGAGCAGGCGGGTGAAGTGCTCGCGAGCCTCATCGACAAATCCAGCCGCAGCCAGTGCGTTGACGTACCAGAAGGCACAGGTCGCGAACGCGGTCTGCGGCGTTCCGAAATCGTCCGCGTGTCGATAGCGGAACAGGAGGTCACCGTCGCGCAGCTCCTTGCCGATTACGTCCAGCGTCGCGAGGAATCGCGGATCGGTAGCCGGAAGCAGGCCGAGTTCCGGCATCAGGAGCACTGACGCATCGAGTTCGTCGTCGTCGAAGGAGGCAACGAATGCACCACGACGCTCATTCCATGCGCGTTGCAGGATCCGTTCGCGCATGCCACCCGCAACTCCGAGCCAGTGCTGTTCCCGGTCCGGCAAGCCCAGCCGGTGCGCGATGCGCGACAGGCGATTGCAACCCGCCCAGGACATCATCGCCGAGAACGTGTGTACCCGCTCGCGCCCGCGAAACTCCCATGGACCGGCGTCAGGACGGTCGTAGACGAGGGCCGCCCGGTCGCCCAGTCGCTCCAGCTGCTCAAACAATGCCCGGTCACCGCCTCGCGCCAGGCGCTCGTCGAAAAACAGTTGCGCAGTGGCGAGGATGACCGAGCCGTAGACGTCATGCTGGGTCTGCAGCGCCGCCTGGTTGCCGACTCGCACCGGGCCCATGCCGCGATAGCCGGCCAGCGACGCCACAACCCGCTCCTCGATGTCATGGCTTCCGGCGAGGCTGTAGACCGGCTGCAGTTCGTTGACGGCCGATCCGGCCACGATGTGGTCGATGAAGTGCAGGTACGCCTCCATGGTGCGCGTGGCGCCGAGGCGGTTCAGAGCCTGTATGACGAAGTAGCTGTCCCTGAGCCAGCAGTAGCGGTAGTCCCAGTTGCGCCCGCTCTCAGGCCCCTCCGGGATCGACGTAGTGAGCGCCGCGAGCACCGCACCAGTGTCCTCGAAGGTGCAGAGCTTGAGGGTGATTGCCGCGCGGATGACCTCCTCCTGCCAGTCGAAAGGGATGGCCAGCGTGCGGACCCAGTCCTGCCAGTAGTTGCCCGTCTCCAGCAGCATGGAGTGGGCCAGCACCGACGGGGTTTCCTCGATCGTCTGGTTGGGCCCAAGAATGAAGGTCAACGGCTGGTCGACCACGATGGGACACTGGTCCGCCAGGGCGCTGAGCGAGGCATCGGTCGTGACGCGGTACTCGAGGCCGTTCACCGGGAAGACTATGTGGTGGCTGCCGGTGCGGCCACAGACTGCCTCGGTCCCGAAATTGCGCGTCGGCCGCAGGCGAATCCGCACGACCGGCCTGCCCGCAATTGGCTCAACGGTCCGCACCAGCATCATCGGACGGAACATGCGGCCCCGTGCGCGGTAGCGCGGGCAGAAGTCGCGGATGAGCAGCGAACCGCCGTGGGCATCGTGGAGGATCGTCTCGACCACTGCCGTGTTGCGCCGATAGCGCTGCTCCGTGCTTGCGAGATCGACCATGTCGACCGCAAAGACGCCTTCCGCGGATGCGCCCCCCTCCGTAGTCAGCAATGCCGAGAAGACTGGATCACCGTCAGGTCGCGGCAAGCACATCCAGACGATGCGACCGAGGTCGTCGATCAGTGCCGATACCTCGCAGTTGCCGATCACGGCCAGGTCAAGGTTCGGGCGGACTGGACTCATTGCGACGGCGCTCCGGTTTCCGCCAGTTCCTCGAGGAAGACACGCACGTCCCGCGGGCAGGAGACCTGCAGCATCGCGCGAACGCGATCACCGACCGCGATCGACAGCCCGCCGATACGCTGGACCTCTTGCAGCGCTTTTTCGTCGGTCACGTCGTCCCCGATGAAAATGGGCCGTCGTCCCTTGAACGGCGCCTCGCCCAGGAACTCGCGGATGGCATCTGCCTTGTTTGCGCCTGCCAGCCGAAGTTCGACGACCATTCGGCCCTCGAGCAGAACGAGACGACCACCGAGAGCGCGAAGGATCGCGCGCATCTCGCCATGGACCTGGCTTTCCAGGTGCGGGACTTGACGGTAATGCAGCGCCAGGGAAAGGCCTTTGTCCTCCAGGATCGTGCCCGGCAGGCGGTCCGCAAGCTGCCTCACCCGGTTGCGCGCCTGCTCGACGGTGGCGACATCAAAGCCGTTCTGACTGTGCCAGCGCCCCTGCGAGTCCCGGCGCTCGAGCCCATGGACACCCGCGGCCGCCCATCGATGCGAACCGAACAGCCGATCGAGGTCCACTATCGGGCGACCGCTGATCAGCGCAACCGCCCCACCAAGGACCGTGCGAAGACGGTTGAGCAGGTCCTGCAGGCTCGCTTCGACCTGCACTGAGTCCGGGGTTGCTGCTATATCCAGCAGCGTGCCGTCGACGTCAAGGAAAAGGCACCACAGCTGGTCGGAAATACGCCGCTCCATCGTTCGCTTTATTTAGTGCGCAGGCACCAGGGTGGTGAGATCGGACGATCGCGGAACAGCCTCACCTGCCGTCGGGCAGGGGCCTCACGCTGATCGTCCGTCTCGGCAGAGTAGTCTATGGAAGCCGGTCATCTGCCTGTAGCGAGAAATCGTCATCCAATTGATGAGACAATCTCACAAATGCCCCGATCACTGCCGCCCCTGAATTCCCTCCGGACCTTCGAGGCCGCTGCACGCCTTGGCAGCTTCACAAAGGCGGCACGCGAGCTGAACGTCACGCCGGCTGCGGTCAGCCACCAGATTCGCGGATTGGAGCAGTACCTCGGCGTCACGCTGTTCCGACGCACCACTCGCAGCCTCGTCCTGACGGACCAGGCGACAGCGGCTGCGGAGTACCTGCACGAGGCGTTCGATCGCATCGGCCAGGGCGTTGAATCGCTGCGCTCCGACGGCCGCAGCGGCAAGAGCGGCGCACTCTCGATCAGCGTCACCCCCGCATTTGCCACACGCTGGCTGGTCTCCAGGCTCCCGCACTTCCAGAAAAGGCACCCGCGCATCCATCTGCGCATCGCTGCCAGCCCATCGCCTGTCGACTTCGACCAGGAGGATGTCGATGTCGCCGTTCGCATCGGTCGTGGTGGTTTCGCGGGCGTGATCGCGGTCAATCTATTTCACGAATGGCTCGCACCCGTCGCGAGCCCGGCATTCCTGCGGCAGAATGTCCTGCGCAAACCAGCCGACATCACTCGCGTTCCGATGCTGCACGACAACTCGATGCGGCGTGCCGGTCGCCCCAGGGCGTGGCAGGAGTGGTTCAGGATCGCCGGCGCCCCGCTCGCGGAAGACCGGTCGCGGAACGCAATTCGACGACGGGCACCTTGCGTTGCAGGCGGCGGCGGCTGGGGGCGGCGTGGCGCTCGGTCGCCTTGTCTATGCCGTCGATGATCTCGCAGCAAAGCGGCTTCGCATCGCGATGCAACCGGTGATCGAAATGGACATCGCCTACTATCTGCTGATCCCGGAGTCGCGAGCGGACTTGCCGGCTGTTGTCGCCTTTCGGACATGGATCGAAGCGCAAGCGGCCGATTTCCGCAGCGACTTCGCACAACGCTTTCGCAAGAGCACGGTCAGAAGCAACGCTGCCGGCGCAGCGCCCTCGAATTTCCGGTTCAGCCAGGCGAAGCGGGTCAGCCGCAACCTGCTCCGGTCCTAGCTGGCGTCGACCAGCTCGGACGAGAAATCGGCGACCTCGCCCTTGTCATTCAGCAAGAAACGATAGCGACGGTCTTGCTCGCCATGCATGAAGTAGAAGACGACATGACTGATCGTCTCCCCACGGTGCTCGATGCCGCGGCCCGTTACGTCGTCTTCCGCCAGGAAGGTGAATCCCGTTGCCGTCCCGAGCTGATCCCGCAAGTCCTCGCGACCCGCCTTCTCACGCGCGGTGCCAGCGTTCGTGCTCCGTAGTCCCTGCGCCATGCCTGGTGAAGACTCTCCCTTCGCCCACGCCTCCAGTACCTCGCGAACTCGTGCGGTACGCACCGGATCCGGATCGACCACGCCGGCATGGACGTCCGGCCAGGCGAGTTCGGGTTGCACGAGACCTGCCACCGCAGTGGCCAGGCGCATCGGCTCGGCTTGGGCCAGGTTGGCCAGCACGATCACAGTGAGCTTGTGCCCTGGGTAGCGAACGATCGCCGTCTTGAAGCCCTGCCAGGAGCCGCTGTGCTGGATCACCGGCTCGCGCCGCTGCACGTCGAAGGACCACGCGAACCCGTAGGGATAGCTCGTGCCGTCCTGCAGTTTCACGGGCGACCACATCGCCTCGTAACTCTCCGGCTTGAGGAAGCGCCGCGACCAGAGAGCAGCGTCCCACTTCGACAGGTCGAGGGTCGTGGTGTAAAGCGAGCCGTCGGCGGTGGTATTGAGCGAGGGAGCGACCCACTCCTGGTTCTGGAGCTTGCCCTCCTCGAGCGTGTACCCGGCTGCCCGGTTCTTCACGATGTCCAACTCGCTGATCACGCGCGTCGACTCCATGCCCAGCGGAGAAAACACTCGCTCCGTCAGGAAATCACCGTAGAACTTGCCACTGACCTTGTGCACGAGGATGCCCAGCAGCACGTAGCCCGTGTTGCTGTAGCTCCACTGCGTACCGGGGGCGAAGTCCGGAGGCAGCTTCATCGCCACCTGCAGGAGTTCGTCCTCCGTGTAGTCCTTGCGGTAATCGATGTCGGTCTTGCCTTCCCAGTCCTTGATCCCGGAAGTGTGGGTCAGCAGATGCCGCACGGTGATGCCCTGCCACGACGCCGGGGCGCCGGGAAAGTACTTGCTGATGGAATCGTCGAGCCCGAGCCTGCCTTCGTCCACGAGCATCATCACCGCCATCGCCGTGAACTGCTTGCCGACTGACCCCGTCTGGAAGACGGTCTCGGGTTTCGTGGCCACGTCGAGTTCGACGTTGGCGAGGCCGTAGCCCTTGGCGCGCACGACCTGGCCATCGCGGCAGATGGCCAGGGAGATCCCCGGAATCTGGTGGCGCTGCATGTGGCTCACCAGGAACTCGTCGACAGCGTCGGCAATCACGACCACAGGGAACGCAAGCAGCGATGCGACCAGAGCCAGGATTCTTGTCATGGTTGCGATCATCGGTCTTTGTCCGGGCGCTCGTCCAGCGCGCCGGCTGTTCAGAACTCGGAGACGGACAGCCGCCGCAGCAGTGCCATTCGCTTGTCGTGATGCTCGGCCATCCGCTCCAGGATATCCGCGAGAAAGGCGACGGTGTCCACCACTCTAGGTCCCTTGTTGAGCATGACGCACTCGGCGCGACTGCTCATGACGGCATCGCTCACTTCTGCCCGGGTCGGCGCCCCTCCTTTCGCGAGACCCTCGAGAACCTGCGTCGCCCAGATCACGGGCACATGTGCCGCCTCGCACAGCCAGAGAATCTCCTCCTGCAGTTCAGAAAGCCGCTCGAATCCCACTTCAACGGCAAGATCGCCCCGCGCAACCATGACACCCACGGGTGGGGAGATGAGCGAGGCCAGGAGGATTCGCGGCAGGTTGCGAAAAGCGGTGGCATTCTCGATCTTCAGCACTGTGCCGATATGGCCCGCGTTCAATGCGGTCAGTTCCTGCTGCAGCCGAACGACGTCGTCCGCAGTGCGCAGGAACGACAGGGCCACGAGGTCGGCGAAGCCAACGACGTCACGCAGGTCCGTGAAGTCCTTTTCGGTGAGCGCACCCAGGTTCAAGTCTGAATCCGGGAAGTTGATTCCCTTTTCGTCCCGGAGCTTGCCGCCACCAGGAGGTGCGTGTGTAACGCTTACCTCGAGTCTGTCGTCTGATTTGTTGCGTACGATGCCGCCGATTTTCCCATCGTCGAGCCAGACCCTGTGTCCCGGCCGAACGTGTTCGAATGCAGCCGGCAACGTGCAATGGATGTGCGCTGGGCTCAGCAAGCCGCTTCGCGGGTCAACCGTGCCGGGCATTCCCGGGATTGGATCCCGGGTCAGGATCAGCGAGTCACCCGCGTTCAGGCTTATTCGGACTTGAAGCGCAGGGAGATCACCGATGATGAGTTGTCCGGTGGTGCCTTCGGCATCCAGCGCTTCCAGCACGGTGCCCGGTGCCAGATGGACGCCGCGATCGACCTCGGCGAGCAGTGACCGATCAGTGGTGGCCAGGATGCGAAAGGTGCGGTTCCGACCCCGCAGATCCTCCGTGACGAGCGTCTTTCCACGTCGCCAGGCTGCCGTCGCACTGGCAATGGGCACCGCAACCGCATCGCCCGGCCCGGGCTCCGGGTCTTCCTGCAACGTGAACCAGGCGCGCGCCGGTCGCACGGTTCGTCCCAGGGCATCGACTGCTGGACGGAGACGAAGCATGTGACCAATGCGTTGCAGTGGCCCCGTTCGCAGCTTCGGCCCAGCCAGGTCAGCTTGAATACGGCAGGGTTTCCCGACGATCCGTTCCGCCCGTCGCAGGTGAGACGCCATACGACGCCAGGCGTCCGCCCCATCATGTGCGCAGTTGATCCGCATGACATCCATGCCGGCTCGGAGCAGATCCTCGATCAGCTGCGGGTCGTCCGCTGCCTCGCTCGGCATCGTGACCATGATTCTTACGGTGCGCGACGGCGGTGCAGGACCGAACAGGCGTCGCGTGTGATCATGGAGCAGTATTGGGCCGGTCACGAACGTTGCGGGTGGTTGCGGAGCGGGCTCCGCATCCTCTCCCGCAAGCACTTCGAGATTCGATACGACCGCGTTGATCGCAGCCAGCACGTGACCTTCGAGGATGCCCAGGGAAGAAAGGCCCAGCGAGTGCAGGTCCAGCTGCAGCGGACGAATGTCGCGCTGTCGCACGCTCAGGTAGTGCAGCAGATTTCTTGCGCTATTGCGGTAAGTCGGCGCAACCATCGCCAGCGATTCCGCGTGTGCAGCCTCGAACTCGAGGGCATTCGCGCGCAGGATTCGCAGCGATTCCAGCGAACGAGTCAACAGGCGATCCGTCACGCCTTTTGTCCCTGGAGAATACTGCAGGTCTCCGCAATCATTGGCCCAACCAGAGCTTCGCGGCCACAGCGGCCAGGATGATCGCCGCAATTGCCACGACATAGGCCAGGACCGAGACACGACTGATCACGACGAGAGCCTCTCGAAGCACGTTGCAGAGAGGTTAGGCGCCCGATCGTGACAATCTGATTACAGTTCCAGGTTATCCACAAACCCTGTGGATAACGCTGTGCAGAAAATTACGCTTTCTGGACGGCGCTGCTCGAAATCGCAGTATTTCTTGCACTGGTCAATTGGTGATCACGGATCTTTCGTAATCACTACAGTCACTTACGACCACATTCTCAGATGACGCTATTGCGACGCGCGCTAACCTGCCATTCCTGGGTCGGAGGAATCGAACGCGACGAACGGCGCAGTCCGCATCCATGTCGCGACCGGTATGATGGAGCGTCTTGATCGAACGGATCGCTGCCATGCCTCTCAGGACCCAATTGTTGAAACGCGGCACCGGCTGCGTTGACGCCCACGCTGAGTCGCAGTGCGCCAATTGTGGCTGGTTCACGCTTCTCGACGCAGCGGGATCCGCAGGAATGTTCCGCGGCACCTGTCATCGGTACGACTACCTCAGCACCGAAAAGACCCCGCTTGTTCATGCCGACGACTGGTGCTTTGACCATCGGCCGAATCGCGACCCGGATTCCGCGACTCAAGAGCACTTGCTGCTCCCGCAAAGCAGCCACTGATTCGCGGTGCCGGCCTTGTGCCTGACCTCGTTCGATTGTAATCGCACGGTCAAGAATGTCCTGTAAACCATCAACCGGATGGCTCTTACAGGAGATCGACGCACATGACGAGCTTCCGGCAGGCGCTCGCGACGCAGCGCTGGGATGACCACCGCTACTACCACCACAGCCTGGTCAACCAGTCGCTGCATCTGGTAAGTGCCACGAGTTTTCTCTTTTCGTACGGCCTGATGTTTGTCAATCCGGCGGTCGCGGCTCTGGTCGCGTGGCTCGTCTCGATGACGACGCGCCAGGCCGGTCATTTCTTCTTCGAGCCCAAAGGCTACGACGCGGTCAACCAGGCGACCCACGAGCACAAGGAAGCGATCAAGGTTGGTTACAACCTGCGCCGCAAGATCGTGCTGCTGTCGATCTGGGCCGCATCACCGCTACTGCTGGTGCTCGAGCCGACGTTGTTCGGCGCATTCACGGCGCATACGGGCACCGCCGAATTCTGGACTCACGTCGGCGAGGTCTGGCTCATCGTGGGCCTGGGCGGGCTGCTGTTCCGCACCGTGCACCTCTTTTATCTGAAGGACGTGCAGACCGGTCTGGTCTGGTGCACGAAGATCCTGACAGACCCCTTCCACGACGTGAAGCTCTACCACAAGGCTCCGCTGTACCTCATCCGCGGCGAACGACCGGAGCCTCCGACGGGGACGGTGGCGCCGCACTGACCGGCGGGCGGCCAAGTCGCGCGCGCAGCATCTCACGCGATATGCGGCGCTTGATTGCGCGATCGGTCAGCTGCGGGCTCCGCCACCACCAGCCATCCATCTCCATTGCTCGAGCGCCCGCCACGATCCGGTCGGCGACCACCTCGAAATCCGCGTTCGTGTAGTTGAGGCTGAAGATGAATCGCCCCGTGCCGACCCAGCTGAGTGAAAGTCCTTGCGCGCGCAGATAGAACTGCAGCATCCAGTTATAACGCGCTGGACGGGTGTAGCACACGGTCCAGATCGTCGAGAGGTTCCGTATCTGCAGCGGCAGGCCGGCGTCGCTGAGACGCTGGTTCAACCGGGCCGCCCTCGCGTTCCAGATCGCATCGAGGTTGTCGTAGAGCCCGTAGATCTCGGGGCTGCGCTCGAGACGCTGCAGGAATTCGTTCATCGCACCCATCACGTACGGGTGCGAGTTGAAGGTCCCGCGAGCGAAGCAGATGTCCGCGGGACGGTCTTCCTGGAATCGCTTCATCAGGGCCGCCTTGCCGCAGAGCACGCCGACGGGCAGTCCTCCGCCGAGCGACTTGCCGTAGGTGACCATGTCGGCCGGCACGCCGAAGTATTCCTGCGCGCCGCCCGGCGCCAGGCGGAACCCGACGAACACCTCGTCGAAAATGAGGGGGATTCCGCGCTCCGTACAGACATCGCGCAGGCGACGCAGCCAGGCAGCGTATTCCTCCCGGTCGAAATGAGCGTGACGCGAGCTGTCCACCAGCGTCGAATCTCCCGGCGCGCCCGCATTGGGGTGCAAGGCCTGCAGGGGATTGACCAGCACGCAGGCGATGTCGCTGCGGCGGGAGAGCACGCGCAACGACATGTTGTCCATGTCCTTGAGTGTGTAGGTGCTGTCAGCAGGCATCGGGTTGCCGACGCCCGGCTGCACGTCACCCCACCAGCCGTGATACGCACCGCAGAAGCGCACGACGTGCGAGCGACGGGTGTGATATCGGGCCAGGCGCACGGCCTGCATGACCGCCTCGGTGCCCGACATGTGGAACGACACCTCGTCGAGACCGGAGATCCTGCGCAGGCACGCGACGTTGTCGACGACCACAGGATGATAGGCGCCGAGCACCGGTCCCAGCGGGTGCACGCGCGCTGCGCCGCGCTCGATGCACTCCTTGTAGAAGTCGTACCCGAACAGGTTGACGCCATAGGAGCCGCCAAGAT
Organism: uncultured Pseudomonadota bacterium; assembly: GCA_963748985.1. GTDB lineage: Bacteria > Pseudomonadota > Gammaproteobacteria > Steroidobacterales > Steroidobacteraceae > RPQJ01. Next base: position 46,953 of record CAVVKQ010000001.1, on the reverse strand, counting down.
CATAGAGCTGGTTGCCATCGAGGTCGGTGAGTCGCACACCGGCGGACGACTCCACGAACGAACCGCTCTTCAGGTGCTTGTTCACCATGCCGCGGAACTGGAAAGGAACGCGGTACCTGTCGGTGAACTGCAGGTCCGAGATCTCGTCCTCAACTTCGCGAGTGAGCGTCACCGTCTTCGCGTAGCGCTCCGCGTACAACGCCGCCAGGCGCATGAACCCCGCCCGCCGTTGCTCGGCGACATCCACCGGCGCGTCGTCGGTGCCAAAGAACTCCGACTCGTTGTACTCGTAGTGAGGAACGAGGGCAGCCATGCGGCGCGCCAGGCGCGAGTGCCCGGCCAGCGAAGGATGCTTCGCAGCCGAGAGTTCGAGGCGCAACTGCAGCCTGTACGCGAGAGCCGCGACGCCGAGGGCGGCAGCGATGTACGCAATGGTGCTGGTTTCCAAGGCAATCCTCCGGTGCCACCGTACGGCACCTGGATGACATCCCGATGACGCCATCGCCTCAGCCGTCCGTGCTCACCCGCATTGCCGCCCAGGAAGACCTGAACTTCCTGCTCACCAACCGCATTCCCCGCGACGCGCTGACACGCCTCGTCGGTTGGCTCAGCAAGATCGAGAACCCGGTCGTCCGTGACCTCTCGATCGGCCTGTGGCGGGCGTTCGCCGATCTCGACCTTGCCGACGCACGTACCACGCAGTTCCGCAGCATGCACGATTGCTTTACGCGCCAGCTGCGCGACGGTGCGCGCCCGATCGACCAGGACGATCGGCACTTGACGAGTCCCTGTGATGGGATCCTCGGCGCCCACGGCCGCATCGACGGCGACACCCTGCTGCAGGCGAAGGGCTCTTCTTATACGCTGGCTGAGCTGCTGGCCAACGACGCAACATTGGCGCAGACGTTTCACGATGGGCTCTACCTGACCCTGCGCCTGACCTCCGGCATGTACCACCGCTTTCACGCTCCGCACGATTGTCGCGTCGAGCAGGTGAACTACATTTCAGGCGAGACCTACAACGTCAACCCGGCCGCACTGAAGCGCGTCGAAAAACTGTTCTGCCGGAACGAACGCGCGGTGCTGCGCTGCCGACTCACAGCCTCCGGGCAGACGATCGCGCTGGTGCCCGTCGCCGCCGTGCTGGTCGCCAGCATCCGCCTGCATTTCCTCGACGTGCTGCTGCACCTGAAGTATCGCGGGCCGAACGTAATCGTCTGTAGCGCGCCACATCGCAAAGGCGAGGAGATGGGCTGGTTCGAGCACGGCTCGACCGTCATCGTGCTGGTGCCGCGAGGGTTCGCCCTTTGCGACGGCCTGTGCGACGGTACGCGGATACGTATGGGCCAGGCGATCCTGACCGTGCGCTGAGAGCGCGGCAATCCGGGCGCTGGATTATGATCGGCCCACCATGGAGATCATCGCGGTCTCGAATATCAAGGGCGGTGTTGGCAAGACGACGACGGCCGTCAACCTTGCCTACCTTGCTGCGGCGTCGGGGCTCGCAACTGTACTGTGGGACCTCGATCCCCAAGGTGCGGCGAGCTACACGCTGCGCGGTGCGCCGAATGAGCGAGCCTCAGCCGGGAAGCTGGTGAGCGGCAAGCGCCAATTGCCCGAACTCGTCGCGCCGACCGATTACGCGGGACTGGATCTGCTACCCGCGGACTTTTCATATCGCCAGTTTGATAAGCACATGAGCGTACGCAAGCATCCGACGGAGCGCCTCCTCCGGATGAGTCGCTCGCTCAGCGAAGTCTACGACTGCCTGTTGCTCGACTGCCCGCCGGGAATGTCACTCCTGTCGGAAAACGTGCTGCGGGCTGCGGATGCCGTCATCGTACCGACGCTCCCGACACCGCTGTCGCTGCGAATGCTCGAGCAGCTGTTCGATCTCGTTGCGCAGGCGCGCTGGTCGGACCTGCGCATCCTGCCGTTCTTCTCAATGGTGGATCGGCGCAAGTCGCTGCATGAAGAGATCATCGCGGCCACGCGCCAGCGTTTTCCGATGATGCTCGCCACGGAGGTGCCGTACTGGAGCGAAATTGAACGGATGGCCGTGCGTCGAGCCCCGATTCCCGCCTACGCGCCGCGCAGCCCAGCCGCGCTCGTCTATTCGAGTCTGTGGAGTGAGATCGCCGCGCGGCTGCGCAGGTAAGTTGCACTCGCTTTACATATCGTCATCCGCCGTGGAGATTCGCCACCTACCACGCTGATTGTCATCAGGATTTCTTGCAGCGTTCACGCCGCCGTCATGAAGCGTCGGCAATCTCCCGCAGCGAGCATGGCCACGGGAGAGAGCAAACATGACCCCTAAGCCGCCGCAACCCGCGCTGCGCCTGCGCAGCGTCTTCATCTCCGATGTCCACCTGGGCTTCAAGGGATGCCGGGCGGAGTTCCTGCTCGACTTTCTGCGCCGAGTCGAATGCGAGCAGATCTACCTGGTCGGGGACATCATCGACCTGTGGAGCCTGCAGCGTAGTTTCTACTGGCCGCAGGCGCACAACGACGTCATCCGCACGATTCTCGGCAAGGCGAAACACGGCACTCGCGTCACGTACGTGCCGGGCAACCACGACCGCGCATTCCGCGACCATGACGGATTGACGCTGGGCAATGTCGAGATCCGCCTCGAGGCGATCCACGAGACCGCAGACGGGCGCCGTTTCCTGGTTCTGCACGGCGACGAGTTCGACGGCATCGTGCGGGCGAGCCCGCTTCTTGAGTCCCTCGGCAATCGTGCCTACGCAGCGGCCTTGCGCTTGAACCGCTATGTCAATGAAGTGCGGCACCTGCTCGGCTACCCGTACTGGTCGCTGGCTGCTTTCCTCAAGCACAAGGTCAAGAACGCGGTGAAGTACATCGCCAACTTTGAACGAGCGCTCGCGGTCGAAGCTCGACGCCGTGGCGTCGATGGCGTGATCTGCGGCCACATCCATCGGGCCGAAATCACCGAGATCGACGGCATCCTCTACTGCAACGACGGCGACTGGGTGGAGAGCTGCACGACGCTGGTCGAGGACTTCGCCGGGCGGCTCAGCCTGCTGCGCTGGACCGAGAAGGCCGAAGTCCTCGCCGGTACGCAGGCCTTGCCCCTCCTGGACGGTACCCCGGCCATCGGCCAGGCGGCATGAGGATTGCGCTCGTCACCGATGCCTGGCTGCCGCAGACCAATGGTGTGGTCCGAACGTTGACCATCACGGTCGAGAAGCTGTCACAGGCAGGGCACGAGGTTACGCCGATCACGCCCGCCGATTTCCGGACCGTTCCGTGTCCAACCTATCCGGAGATCCGCCTGTCGCTGTTCGCCGCGACGAGAGTCCGGCGGCGTCTCGACGCCCTGGACCCCGACGCTGTGCACATCGCCACCGAAGGCCCGCTGGGACTGGCTGCACGGCGCTGGTGTCTGCGCCGCGGACGCGCGTTCACGACTTCGTATCACACGCAGTTCCCGGAGTACGTACGCGCTCGATTCCCGATTCCGGTTAGGGTCAGCTACGCATTCCTGCGCTGGTTTCACGGCAGTGCGGCGCGCACCATGGTCGCCACGCCGTCCATGAGGAATGCTCTCGCAGAACGGGGATTCCGCAATCTCGTGCTGTGGAGCCGCGGCGTGGATACGGAACTGTTCCGGCCATGCGACGAGCCATGCCTCGAGTTGCCGCGCCCGATCTGGCTGTATTTCGGTCGGGTCTCGGTCGAGAAGGGAATCGAAGAATTTCTCGCGCTCGATCTCCCGGGCACAAGACTCGTGGTGGGTGATGGACCGGCGACCGAGAAATTGCGCGGGAAGTATCCCGGCGCCGTCTTCACCGGCTACCGCTTCGGCGATGAACTGGCGCGTCATGTCGCTGCCGCGGATGTATTCGTGTTTCCCAGCCGTACCGACACGTTCGGACTCGTGCTGCTCGAAGCGATGGCCTGCGGCGTCCCCGTCGCCGCATACCCGGTGACGGGACCGATCGACGTGGTCGTGAACGGCGTCACTGGAGTACTCGGCGAGGATCTGCGGACGGCCGCGCTGGCAGCGCTCAACCTCGACCGGCGCGCATGCCGCCAGCATGCACTTCGCTACACCTGGGAGGCGGCTACTCGCCAGTTTGTCGCATCGCTCGCACAGGTCGATTGCCTGCCTGTCGCAACGATACCGTAACGTCGCGGCTGGACAATCGGAGTTCATGTCAACCGCCGGCACCTTCGAACGACGGATACGCGATGTCCGCTGACACGCGTCGCCTGCTGTGCATCTCGTTACACGATGTCGCGCCGGCAACGCTCGGTGATTGCACGAACACCCTCGCCTTTCTCGACGACCTCGGCCTGGGTCCGGTTGCATTGCTGGTCGTCCCTGACTACCACGGGCTGGGCCGGGTCGACCGGGATGATCGCTTTGCCTCGTTCATCGAGTCCCGCATCCTGCGTGGCGACGAGATCGTACTGCACGGCTACCGCCACACGGATACCGGTCCATGCCCGCGTGGCATTCGTGAATGGCTCGCGCGGCGCATCTACACGGACAGCGAAGGGGAGTTCTCGCGACTCGACTTCGAGATCGCAAGAACTCGCATCCTGCGCGGACTGGTCGTCCTGCGCACGGCCGGTTGGCAGCCGAAGGGATTCGTCGCACCCGCGTGGCTCATGAGTCCTTCCGCACGCTGCGCCCTGGAGGAGACGCCACTGCAGTACGTGGCGACCCGCAATTCAGTATTCGTCGTTCGATCCGGCGAGCGGATCGCGGCACCGAGCCTGGTCGTCAGCACTCGTGCGGCGTGGCGGCGCTCGGTCTCGCCGATGTGGAACCAGGCATTGCTGGCACGACATTCGACAGTCCGCATCATTCGGGCCGCACTGCATCCGGCGGACCTCCGTTATCCGGCGATGGAGGCCCTGTGGCGACGGCTCTTTCTCCGCCTCGGCGACCGGCGCATCGTCACCGAGGCTCAGCTGATACCGCCGCTGCCCCGGCGCGCTGGCGCACGCTCCCTTGCAAGTGCCACGCTGGGGCGGATCCAGGGTTAGATCGCGAACTCCTCGAACGCTTCGAGCGCGCTCTGGACAAATCCCTGCCAGTATTCCCGGTTCTGGGTGTCAGCGTCATCGTGCTCGAGGCCGAATGTTTCGCGGAACGCGGCGATTTCCCTCCCGGTCAGATGCCGCTCGCCAAGGATCGCGCAGACGACCCTGTACCCGGCCTGGTCGCCGTCAAATCCCCGGTGCGCGGCGATTACGGCCAACCGCTTCAGGTCGAGGTACTCAGCTGCATCCTCGGCCCAGGCCGCCCCTGCCTGCCGGCCGCGCTCGCCGGCCTGATCGCAGCATCGCAATCTGTGCTCCGCAAGACTCGCGCCGGCTTGTTCCGTTGCGTTTGTCACGGTTCCATTCCTTGAGCCATCACAGTTCTTACGATCGCCATCGCGACCCACCTTGCTGTGGCCGAATCTTGCGACCGGAATGTTGCGGCCAGGTGTCAGCTGACTGACTTCGGCGTCACGGGCATCTCCATGCCGAGCCTGCCGAACGAGCGCGTCAAAACACTGTGCTACGGTACCGGCGAGCCCGCGCTTGTCTTCGCGCAAAGCCGTATCGGAGGGGGCATGAATGCCGTCAAGGTTCCGATGCTGCGCATTGCCATGGTCTGGAACATTCCCACCGCCTGCAATCGGGCGACCGCCGCATTGCCTTGGCTGGGACCCTTGAATCAGGCAAGCGCGACTCCCCGCCCGACCGCACCCAACTTGATCGAAAGTCCTGAAAGCCTACCGCAATAACTGGAGCCCGTTTCGGTGGGCAAGGTTGCGGCGCATCCATCTCAACATTCTTCACCATCGAAACGAGGATTTTCAGTCAGCCGACTCAGTTGTCGGCGGTGCTAGCGCTCGCCTGAACTCCTGGTGCGCGGCGACGTGCCCCTCGTCCAGCGACCAATGGTGCACTGCTTCGAGATCGATGGCGCAACGGTTTGCTACAGCTACCGCTTGGTCGAGTGCCTGGCGATCTCGCCAATGGTAAAAGGCCGCGAGGCGGTCCATGACGCACTGCGTGGGCGTCAAAATCTGAATGCTCAGCGCGCCAACCGGGTATTCGCCCCACTCCCTGATAAGTCGACGCCCAACTGCCAGTGGCCACGATGGAAACTCGAGTGTGTGAGTGCAGTTCGGATGCACGAAGTGTCGGCCGGACTCCCGAACGAATCCCGTCGTCTGCAGCGCGGCTTCGATCTCCGTATGACTTGCCGGTGAAACGAAGTCGAGATCCTTGGAGGCATACAAACCGCCCGAATAGATCTGCACGGCTCCGCCGCCGGACAGCACAGCTGTGATACCGGCCTCACGGAGTGTGTACGAAACGGCCGCAGCGATTTCCTCAATCGAGGACGCTGCCGATAGCGGCATCACAGCGCCTTACCGCTGCGTCTTGGGCGCGTGCGTCGACGGTAGTAGCGTTGCTGGTCAACTGCGGGCAGGCTTTCGAGCGCGAGGCCGAGCAGCCCCCGCAATGCAGGGACAAGCGGGTTGCGCGGATTCCATTGATATAACCGGGTGCGGCCGATCAGCCGACTGGCCAGCACTCCGCCAGCCTCGAGCTTGATCAATTGCTTCTGGACCTGGCTTTGGCCAATGCCGAACGTGTCGGCGATTTCGCGCCCATAAGCCTGCTCATAGTTCTGGAGAAAGAGCAGGACCTTTTCCGCGGTGGGGCTGCCGACGATTGCTTGCAGCATGAATGATGTACCTAGTAGGTCATTTGACCTATAAAGTAGGTCAATCAGGAGGTAACTGCAAGTACCGGTCGACGCCGCCCGATCCTGGACTACGGACTGGTCTGGAATCCGACCCTTCTGACGTTGGTTCAAGTTGCCGTACGATGTCGCTCAACAGAGCGGCTCAGCCGCCAGCAGGGGGAATCTGATGGCAACGCCGTCGATCGGTTCGCTGCCGATGAGCGAGCGCATCGCAACGCTGGACATCATTCGCGGGTTTGCGTTGCTGGGCATTCTGATCATGAACATGCCCGGCTTCAGCAGCTCGTTCTTTGCCGAGGCCGATGGCTCGCACCAGTGGACCGGGCAGCTGGACCAGGTTGCGGAGGCCGTCCGCGACATGCTGTTCTCCGGCAAGTTCAACAGCATGTTCAGCCTGCTGTTTGGCATCGGCTTCACCATTCAGTTCGACCGCCTGGAGCAGAAGGATCCTGCTCGTGCCACCGGCATCTACCTGCGTCGCCTGGCGGTGCTGGCAGTGCTTGGGCTCATCCACGGCGCGATATTCTGGCCGGGCGACGTGCTGCACATTTACGCAATCCTCGGGTTGCTGCTGGTATTCCCGCTCCGACGCGCCAGTGTCCGCACCATCGTCACGCTGATGGCCCTGTGTCTCGTCTATCCGGTCGTGTCCGGGACGCTGCGGCTGATGGTGATGACACCCGAAATCACGACAATGCTGGTGCGCGAGGCGCAGGCATGGGAGGCCAGCAACAAGGCGGTTTACCCCAGCGGCAACTTCCTGCAGACCGCGGCAGAGAACATGCGTGTATTCGCGCACCTCTACGGCAACCGTTGGGAATTGTGGGGCTCGCTGGGCTTCTGGGTGCAGATGGCGTTCACCATGTTGCTTGGACTGCTGGCCGGACGGCTGCGCTGGGCGCAGCGGATCCCGGAGCTGGCGCCCAGGGTTCGCTCATGGATGTGGGTCGCATTGGCCGTCGGTCTTCTATGCGGCGCGGCGTTCACGCTGATATTTCAGCTCAACCGCGAACCCGGGCCGTCGCCGATCAAGATGCTGGGTGGCCTGTGCTACTGGATCAGTCGGCCGGCATTGATGATCTTTTACGTACTGCTGATCGTGCGTCTTGCGCAGGATCCGCGGTGGGCGAAGCGCCTCGCGCCATTCGGCGCAGCCGGCCGGATGCCGCTCACGAATTACCTGATGCAGACCGCCATCTGCACCACGATTTTCTACGGCTGGGGCCTCGGCCTCTGGGGCAAGGTCGGACCAGCCGCAGGATTCCTGCTGGCGTTGATCATATTCTTTGCGATCCAGGTGCCCTGGAGTCTCTGGTGGTTGAACCGCAACGAGCGCGGGCCGATGGAACAACTCTGGGCATCGATGACCTATGGCCCCCGCTGACTTCCGCCGGCCTCGTCAGTCGCGAATGCCCGCCTGGTCGAGAATGAATGAATAGACCTCGGCGATGTCGGCGTACTGCTGGTAGCGACCTGACTTGCCGCCGTGACCTGCCGCCATCGTCGTCCGGAACAGGAGCGGCTGGTCGCCCGTCTTCGTGGCCCGCAGCCGCGCGACCCACTTGGCGGGCTCGTAGTACTGCACCTGGCTGTCCCACAGGCTGGTCGTCACCAGCATCGCCGGATACTCCTGGCGCGCGACGTTGTCGTAAGGCGAATAGCCGAGCATGTAGTCGTAGTAGGTCTTCTGCTTCGGATTGCCCCACTCGTCGAACTCGTTGCTGGTCAGCGGGATGGTCTCGTCGAGCATGGTGGTGACCACGTCGACGAACGGAACCTCCGCGACGATACCCCGGTAGTCGCGCGGCGCCTGGTTGGCGATCGCACCCATGAGCAGGCCGCCGGCGCTCCCACCGTTCGCAAACACCCGCTGCGGGTCGACGTAGCGTTCCTGCACGAGATAGCGCGTGACATCGACGAAATCATTGAACGTGTTCTGCTTCTTCAGCAGCTTGCCGTCCTCGTACCAGGCGCGTCCCATTTCCTGCCCGCCGCGAACGTGCGCGATCGCGAAGGTGAAGCCGCGGTCGATCAGCGACAGGGTCTCCACCTGGAACCATGGGTCCGACGAGGAGCCGTAGGACCCATACGCGTACTGCAGCAAGGGTGCCGTGCCATCGCGCCTGGTGCCCTTGCGATAGACCAGGGAGACGGGAATTTTCGTGCCGTCCCGCGCAGAGGCCCAGACGAACTCGGTCGCATACTGCGCCGCGTCGAAGCGGCCCAGCACCGGCTGGCGCTTGAGCAGGGTTCGCTCACCCGTGCGCACGTTGAAGTCGAACGTCGACTGCGGCGTGGCCAGGGATTCGTAGGTGTAGCGGACCAGGTCCGTGTCGACGTCGTGGTTGTCGCCCAGGGCAAACGTATAGGTCGGATCGTCGGCGGCAATGAACGAGTCCTTCCCACCCGACCACGGCCGGATGCGGATCTTGCTCAGGCCGCCCGAGCGTTCGCCGACGGCCAGGAAGGTCCTGAACACCGCAAAGTTCTCGACGAACGCATCGTCCCGGTGCGGCAGGATCTCGGTCCACTTCGCCCGGTCGCTCTCGGCGCCGTCCCTGGCCTCCATCAACCGGAAATTCCTGGCCTGCCAGTTGGTGCGAATGACCCAGCGTCCGTCCACGTGGTCGGCCTGGTACTCGTGATCACGCTCGCGCGGCAGGAACACCCGGAAGCGCAACTCGGGATCGGCTGCGTCGGCGATGCGCATCTCCGACGACACCGTGCTCTGGGCGTAGATAACGATGAAGCGGTCGTCGCTGGTCTTGTAGACACTGGTGTAGAAGCTGGAATCGTCCTGTTCGTACACGACAGGATCCAGCCTTGGGTCCGTTCCCAGGACGTGCTTGCGCACCTTGAGCCCCAGCAGCGTGACTGGATCCTTTTCGATATAGAGCACGGCGCGGCTGCCGGCCGACCATGCGATGTCCGCTTCGACGTTGGCGACGCTGTCCGCGAGCAGCCTGCCGTCGACGAGACTCTTGAACCGCAGCGTGTGCTGCCGCCGGCCCGTCGTGTCTTCGGTGTAGGCGAGCGTTGCGTTGTCCGGCGCAACCTCGCGCCCGGGCACCTGGAAAAACTCATTGCCTGCGGCAAGTTTCGGCACGTCGAGCAGGACCTGCTCGGGTTCCGTCATCGCCCCCTTGCGTCGCGCGTAGACCGGGTACTCCTGGCCGGCCTCGAAGCGGCGGTAGTACCACCACCCGTTGTCCCGGTAGGGCACCGAAGAGTCATCCTGTGCGATTCGGCCGACGATCTCGTCATAGAGCCGCTTCTTCAGGGGCGCCACGTGCGCCAGCATCGCGTCGGCGTAGGCATTCTCTGCGACCAGGTACGCCAGCACCGCGGGACTCTGGCGCGTGTCGTCGCGTAACCAGTAGTAGTTGTCGACCCGATTGCCGTGCGGCGACTCGACCGCGTGCGGCTTGACGGCCGCGACCGGCGGAGCGACCACCGCGGTGGCAGCGCCTGTCGACGGGTTTCCCGCGCCCGCGGCAACACAGGGACCGCAGACGGACGACGCGACAACGAGGACGCCGGCCACCAGGCGCTGTCGCAGCAACCAGGAATGATTCATGACGACCTGCCTCGCTGATTGAAGGGCTCTTCGCCTCGACCCATGCGCGTAGCCCTTCCTGCCGGAGGCCAGCTAACCTGCTGCCGGCTTGCGCTCGGGCGCAGTGACCACGGATCCGTCGTGATTATCGCGCAACCTGCCGATTGCTGTCGCCGTAAGGGGTCGACCGCAATCTCGAGCTGCATACAGCGCGGCGCCGACACCGGGGGACAGCAGCGGTGGCCGCAATTCGAAGTCCGGGCACTTCGATGCCAGCTGCGCTCGCAAGGGCGCCAGGAGGAGGTCGCCGGTATTGAACAGACCACCTGAGTAAGACACGGCAACCACTTCGCCTCGCGGGCAGGCCAGTTGCACGCGCAATGCAGCGGCAACCTGTGCCAATTCTTCCGCAGCCGCATTGAAGATGCCGAGTGCAACAGCATCGCCCGCGGCGGCGGCCTGCGAGACGAGCGAACTGCAGGCGGCGATCTGGTCGCGCTCGAGTGCGGGCGGTCCCATGAGGCGTCCGCACAGATCCAGCGCGGACCGGAGTCCAAAAGCTTCGTTGACGACCGTGTAGAGCGGCCCCCTGGGCAGTCGTCCATCGCACATGCGGCTGAACGCATTGAAGCCCCGCAGTGCGACCCAGTATGCCGAGCCCTCGTCGCCGAACAACTCCCCCCAGCCGCTGGCACGCGCGCTTGCTCCGTGGCGCTCGCCGTAACCGATCGCGCCCGTGCCGGCGACCAGCCCGATGCCATCCTGCCCCGCAAGCGCACCCGCCCAGGTGCAGACGACGTCGTTGCCGCAGCGATATCGACGATGCCCAAGCAGCGCTTCCGGCAACGCATCCAGTTGCGGCTGCAGTTCGCTGTCCTCGCCGTGGGCCGGCAGGCCAAAGAACGCGCGCTCGATCGCATTCGCTTCGACGCCTGCCTGTGCGAACAGGTTCGACAATCCGCGTTGCAGCACTGCACGCAAGCCGTCGAGCCCGATCTGGAGGTGGTAGGCACCGCCTTCACGGTGGGTGGCGACGACACGGCCATCGGCGTCGAGCAGCACGAAGCCGGTCTTGGTTCCGCCGCCGTCCACACCCAGCAGAAGCCTCCGGGTCACGGACCTAACCGAACGCGTGAATTCGGACACCCTGCACCACACGGCTCACTGTGCCGGCCCGATTGGGATTGTCCGGTGCCAGGCCGCGCGCGAGCGAGGCATGGAAAGCGAGCATCTGCGCGAGTGTCACGAACGGAAACACGAGTTCGATATCCTCCGCTCCGGCAAGGTGCGGAATCCGGACGATCTCGACACCGGGAAGATCGTCCATCTTCTGCGCAGTCACGGCGATGGTGCGGGCTGCGACGCTGTCGCGCCCCAGTTCCGCGACCAGGTCCAGGTCGTAGCGCCGCGTGCACGGATCGTTGGACACGAACACCACGACCAGGGTGCGATCGTTGACGATGGTCTTGGGTCCGTGCCGGAATCCGAGCGGCGTGTCGTCGATCGCGACGCACCTGCCGTCCGTCAGTTCGAGCAGCTTCAAGGACGACTCGCGCGCGAGCCCGCGCAGCACGTGGCTGCCGAGGTAGACGACGCGCTCGACGTCGGCATCTGCCAGGGCGCGCATCCGCGCAGCCTCGCGTTCGAGCACGTGCTCGGTCGCCGCGGCCATCGCGTCGAGGCTCGACCTCCCCGCCTCGAGGCCGCGCAACGCATGGAGCGCCGCATATGTCATGCACGTGAAGCTGGAGGTCATCGCAAAACTGCGGTCGTGGGTCTCCTCGGGCAGCAGCAACAGCAAGGCATTGCGCGAGGCGCGGGCCCGCTGCGCCAGGTCCCCCGCTGGATTGCACGTGACCACCAGGTGATGCACAGCGGCAAGCCGCTCCGCCAGTTCGAAGGCAGCGAGGCTTTCGGGACTGCTGCCCGAGCGGGCGAAGGACACGAGCAGCAAGGGCGAGCGCCGCGAAAGGCAGGCCGCCGGATTTGCAACGATGTCCGTGGTCGCCACTGCATCGCAGCGCAGGCCGAGCCGGCCGTCGAGGTACGGCGCAAGGCAATTGCCGATGAAGGCCGAAGTGCCGGCACCGGACAGCATGATTCGCAGGTCTTGCTGCGCGAGCAGGGGCTGCAGGAAGCCCCGGATCTCGGTCGATCGCGTTTCGAGCAGGTCGTGCGTCATGCGCAACATGTGTGGCTGCTGCAGGATTTCGCGCGCCGTCCAGAGTGCGCCGCGGGCCTCGAGTTCGGAGGTGCTCAAGCCTGACTCAAGCATGATTCGTCCCCTCTGTCGCATGACAGGCAGCCCGATAGCCGTCGAGCACCCGCCCGATGCGTTCGATGACCAACGCCTCGGGCCCGGCCTCGAGGTGGCCGCTGCGAATTCCTGGATACGACTCGGGAAAATACTGGCTCAACAAGGCTGCAGGCGGCGGATTCTCGACCAGGTTTGCGAACAACTTTTCCTGTGCAGCGATGACCTCGGGACGGGTCCAGTAATAGCGAATGCGGTCGCTCAGGCTGTAGTCGAGGTGGAAGTCGCGCTCCGACAAATCGCCCGGATAGTGGCGCACCCAATGGCGGGGATCGCTGCGCATGCACTCGAGCGTGACCTGGCGCAGGCGTGCTGCCTGTTCGGGTGCGATCCACTCGCGCTCGATGGCATCGAGGGCCCAGAGCGCTTCGCGCAACGCGAACGTGACCGCCGGACCCACCTTGAGGATTGCGAAATGATCCCGGACCAGCTGACCCAGGGCAGCGGGCGTCTGGTAGTCGGTCGAATGCGCCTCGAACACGAAGCGCGGATACTCGAGTGCCACGTCGGCTAGCGCCTGCGCCCTGGCCGGAACGTAATCGACCACGGCGTCATGGTCGAACTCGACGCCCGGCTGGACGACGGCTGCGATCACGCGCGTCCAGGCATCCTGGAGTCCGGCCGCGGCGAAGACGGCGCGATGAGCCTCGATCGTCGCGCGGGCCGCCGCCGGAGTGGTGACGCTCAACTCCGTCAGCGCATGCGTAGCGCCACCAGGCACCGGCACTTCGGTGCCGACGACGTACACGGGCGCCTCGCCGCCGACGTCCTGCCATGCGCGTTCCGCCGCGATGCACAGACGGGCGCTGCGGCGCGCAATGGTCTCGTCGTTGAGCGGTGCCACGTCACCGGCGCAAGCCATCGAGCAGTCGAGGTGAATCTTGCGAAAGCCGGCCGTCACGTACGATGCAACGAGCTCCGCCGCGCGAGCCATCGCGTCGTTCGCAGCAAGGTCCTGCCAGGGATGGGGTCCGAGATGGTCGCCGCCCAGCACGATCCGCTCACGCGGCAAGCCGACCTGGTCGGCGATCGCGTGCACGAAGTCGCGAAACCCAGCCGGAACCATTCCCGTGTAACCACCTTCCTGGTTGACCTGGTTGCACGTCGCTTCGATCAGTACCGGGTCCGACCCGTGACGCTTCGCATGCAGCAGGTCGGCGCGAATCGCCAGCGGATGCGCGGAGCAAAGCGAATAGATGCCGCAGGCTGCACCGGAGCGGTGGCGATCGACGACGTCCAGGATTGCGTTCATCGCAGGCCAGTCGTCCCGTCACCGGGGCGGGTTCCAGCCAGTGCGGGCACGTCCGCGCCTTCATCTGCAAGCGACAGCAGCACCGCGGCGGCGAGCGCCAGCACGATACCGAGCAGCTTGAGCGGCCCCGGCAGCATGCCTGTCATGACGAGGGCGATCAGCGCCGTCATCATCGGCGCGCCTGCGTTCGTGAGCGGTGCGACGACCATCGCCTTGCCGTAGCGGAATGCATAAACGAGCAGCAGCGCGCCCAGTGCATTGAGTACCTGGATCAAGGCAGCGAGGTACGGACCGTCGGCACCCCAGTTCACCGGTTTGGAGAAATCGGTCATGGCCCAGGCGATCGGCGCCAGCAGCAGGCCGCTCAATGTCATGTAGAAGAAAATGCTCTCGGCGCTCATGTGGCGGTTGGCCAGCTTCATGAAGAAGGCCTGCACACCCCAGCAGGCCATCACGAACAGGGAAAGCGCGAGCCACCCGAGGACCTGTCCGCCGGCGCCGCCCTGCAGCGAGAAGTCGAAGAACGGCAGGGCAGCGAGCGCGAGTGCGATGCCGATCGCACCGAGACGCGTCGTGCGCTCGCCGAGCAGCATGACCGACATGACGATCGTCACGGCCGGCGACAGCGAAATGATCGGAAAGACGAGGTACGAAGGCCCGATCGTCAGCGTGTAGAAGAGAATCATCTGGCCGCCGGCGCCGAGCAACCCGATCACCATGCCGTAGGCGATGGCCCGCGGCGAACAGTCGATCTTCCACCCGGCCCGGGCGAGCACGAACAGCGCGGGCGGAATCATGGTCAACGACCACACGCAGTACACCAGCGTGTCGGGGAATCCGCGCTGGGCCGAAAGGCCGGCGAATGCCCCCCAGAATCCCCACAAGGCCACGGTAGCAAACGCGTACCGCAACCAGGCACGCTGGGGCACCGGCGATGCCGCAGCGGCTGCGGCGTGTGATGGCTGATTCGATACGGTCAAGAGCGGGCTCCGGTCATGGGCACGGCCTCCAGCAGCAGGAACCGCTCGAACGCGACGTTCAGTCGATTGGCTGCGGCCGTGACTTCGCCCAGCGGGATGTTGTTGAAGTAATCGATGACGCGAAAACGGAAGCGTCCAAGCCCGCGCAATTCGATCGGGCCGTCCCAGCGCTCGGCGTAGAACGCGTAATAGAGTCGGCCACCCTTCTCCACCACGTGTGCTTCCGGCCGATCGAAACCAATGTCGTAGAGTTCGCCCCGATACGGGTGCTCGGCCAGCCGGTGCTCGTTATACAGCGCGATCCAGCGGCGCCAGCGCGCTTCCTTCTCGGGCGTCAGCGCAATGGTCGGGTCGGGTCCGGGGTGGGCGACGAGCGTGAACTTCGTCGCCACGACGCCGCCGATGCCGACCGTCGAAGCGAAGTCGTCGCCGTGGTCGCTGAGTTCGACGTGGTCGCCAGCGTAGGCCGCCGTCGGACCCATCAGCGCCTTGAGCGTCTTGCCCTTCTGGCGTACCTGCCACGAGGACTCCGGATCTGACGCGACCGTCTGGTTCGCGGCCGGAAGGTTGTGGAATGCGTAAGAGGTGCCACAGGGGCACAACTCGACGACCGCGTGCGGATTGATCGACATCGCCGTGGCGTAGATCGCCTGCAAGTAGTCCTGCAGCTTCTCGCTCGACTCCTCGGGTCGCGCATGCCTGTGCGCCGGGTTGTAACAGGGCGGCACGCCGTTCAGGTGCTGGCCGTCCAGTTTCAAGCCTTCGAATCCCCACTCACCGAGAATCCTGCGCACGAGCGCAACGCTGCGCTCGATCGTCTTCGGGTAGGCCGGGCACAGGTAGAAGCTGTTCCACCAGGTGACATCGCGCACCGAGCCGTCTTCGTTCAAGAGCAGGAGATCGGTGGCGTCGTGCAGCAAATCGGTGCCCGGGTCGACCGCCAGCGGGGCCAGCCACAGCTTCGGCTTCATGCCGGCGTCCCGGACCGCCTTCGTCATCGCGATCATGTCGGCGTCGCCGCGCGGGAACTTGCGCGGGTCGAGGTACCAGTCGCCCTCGGCCGTCTGCCAGCCGTCGTCGAGCACGGCCCAGACGAGGCCCAGCTCGTGTGCCTTCGGCAACGTGGCCACGACCTGCGCCACGTCGAAGTCACGTTCGTATCCCCAGGCGCACCAGACGGGCTCGTAACACGCCGGATCCGGCACGGGCGCGCGCAGACCCTGTGCGGACATCACCCTGCGATAGCGGACGAGCGTCGCGTAATGGTCGCCGTGATGAGTCGCAATGAAGAGCTGCGGTGTCGTGAAGGATTGCCCGGCAGGAAGGTGCATTGGGGATTCGCTTTCGACCGCGATTCGCGCGCCGTTTGCCGCGACGTCGATCGGCAGCGCGACCAGCCGGGGCCGGGGTTCGACGTGACCCACGGCCAGGCCGCCATCGCGCCGCCAGACGTCGACCACGGGGGTGCCGCCGCCGTAGTCGGACGCGCTCATTCCCATGTAGTTGCGTTGTGCAAAGCCAGGCCGCGCCCGCTGAATCCAGTCGCGCCGGTCTTCGTAGCTGGCACCGCTGTAGCTCCAGAAGTCGGCGCCCTCCGCGCCCGGCTCGAGGCGGTGGGCACCGCTGCACCAGCGCTCGATCTGCATCTCGGCGTTTGAGACGTTGCGGAAGTTCACGTCGAGAAATGCCATCCCGGGATAGTTGTCCCAGAACGTCACCCGCACCATCTTCTCGAGGCGGCCATCCGCGACGCCCCGCAGCAAGTGCCTGGAGCCGGACCCATGTGCGGGATCGCGGACACGCTCGGTGCGAGCCTCGGTCAGTGCGTACTCGGCGATCTCGCCCTGCCCTTCGATCACCACCGTTTCGCTGACGTCGAATTGGGTCAGTGGCCTGGACCGACCCGCGTCGCGTTGCAGGACGCGACAAGCCATCCTCGCATCGAATTCCAGCGCCATGCTGCTGTCGCCGGCAAGGTAAGGCACGCCTGCGCCGCGGACCGGTGACCACTTTGCGATGCCGAGCGCGGCGGAACCGCCGAGCAACCCCAGGAGTTCGCGCCGATTGAAGCGAGGATGATCCGAAGTGCTCATGCTCGAACCCTCTCCGCTCCCGACGTCTGCATGCGCTTGCGATTCGTGGCAGATACTGTTTGCATAGCGGGAACGCGCTGGGCGCTGCACGAGGCGTGAAACTCTTGCCTACCTTCGGATCGTTGCACCGTACCGTGCATCGGCGTCACTGCTTGCTGACGTGGCCGGCAACCATGGCCCTGGCCGGTGCGCTCACGGCTGGATGCGCGGGCAGCGCCCCACGTGCACCGGACTACTACGGCCCGGAGGACTTCAGCACAGTCGCGAAATTCGATGCCCACGTGCACATCAATGACACGGCCCCGGCCGTTATGGAACAGGCCAGGGTGGATGGCTTCGAACTGCTGTCGATCAATGTCGATTATCCTGATTTTCCTTCGCTCGCGCAGCAGGAAGCAGCGGCAAGAGACCTGCTCAGGCTCGACCCCGCGCACTTTCATTACGCTGCGAGCTTCGCAATGGACGGCTGGGGCGCGCCGGGCTGGGCAACCAGCGTCAATGCGCGCATCGACGAGTCGGTGGCGCACGGCGCGGTAGCGGTCAAGGTCTGGAAGAACATCGGCATGTCGGTGCGGGACGCCAAGGGGCAGCTCGTCATGATCGATGACCCCGGGTTCGATGCGGTCCTGCAGCACGTCCAATCGCGGGGACTGCCGCTGATCGGACACCAGGGCGAACCGCGTAACTGCTGGCTGCCGCTCGAGCAGATGACCACGGAGAATGACCGCAGCTATTTCCGCGAACATCCGCAGTACCACATGTACCTGCAGCCCACGATGCCGTCCTATGAGGATCAGATGGAGGCCCGCGACCGGATGCTCGCGCGACAGCCTGGGCTGCGCTTCATCGGTGCGCACCTTGCGAGCCTCGAGTGGAGCGTTGACCGCCTCGGCGAGTTTCTCGACGCGCACCCGGGCGCCGTCGTCGATCTCGCCGCGCGCATGACGCAAGTGCAGTACCAGTCGCACCGTGACCGCGCCAGGGTGCGCAACTTCTTCATCCGCTACCAGGACCGCATCCTCTACGGCAGCGACCTGACGTACGAACCGGACACCGAACCCGCCGCGTTCAACGCCGAAGCGCACCAGACCTGGGTCTCGCATTGGAACTTCCTGGCCACCGACGCGGTCCAGCACATCGACGACATCGACGCGGACGTCGTCGGCTTGCAGTTGCCGCGCACGGTGATCGACCGGATCTACCGGCAGAACGCGCACCGCGCGTTCCTCGGCACGCGCGCGGTCGCACCCTGAATTGCCGTGGGCTGCACGCTCCTTGACGACTCGGCTCACACCGGGTCTCAGAGCCTGGCGATCACGCTGAAAACGTATGTGCGACCCCAGGTCTCGAATCCGGCCGGAATGTCGGCCCGATCGAGCGTCGCCCAGTAGTACTCGTCGAGCAGGTTGCGCCCTTCGAGCGACAGCGTGATGCTGTCGTTCAGCTTGTAGGCGACCGAGGCAGTCACCCAGGTGATCGGGTCGGCAATCTGGGAACGGCCGCCGACCGCATCCGTCACCTCGACGTAATCGCCGCTGTAGTCGGCCGCGAGCTGCGCGGACCAGCTCGGGTCCTCGTAGATCAACGCTGCAGACCATGCCGATTCGGACACACCCTCCAGCTGGCCGACGTCCTCACCGTCGATGTATGCGGTTGTGTCCGTGTACGTGTAGCTGGCGCGGAACCCGAAGCCGTTCGCGAAGAAGTGCTGGACACCGAGTTCCAGACCCATGACGTCGGCATTGTCGCCGTTGATCGGATGGCTCACGTCGTAGAGGATCGGCTGTTCGACGGGCGGCGTGCCGATCTGGCCAACAACACCGATGTCGACATCCTCGTCCAGTGCGTAAGTGATGAAGTTGCTGATGTCCTTCCAGAACAGGGCTGCGTTGAGTATCGAGTGGTCGTCGAAGTACCACTCGACGGACAGGTCGGCCTGGTCCGCCTCGGTGGGCTCAAGGTCGGCGGCGCCGTCGTAGTAGATAGCGAAGGTCCGATCCAGCGTGTTGTCGACCGCCGTCGGCGCCAGCTGGTTCAGCGAAGGACGGGAGATGACCTGCGAGGCGGCGAACCTGACCAGCAGCTCTGGCTGCACCCAGTAGCCGACGTTCAGCGAAGGCAGCAGCTTGTCATAGCTGCCTTTCTGCGTGAGTGGCTCGGCCTCGCTATAGGTAACGTCGGGGCTCGACGTCGGGATCTCGGGGGTCGGATCGACCACCGAGACGATTCGGTTGATGGCTGTCCTGGCGGTTGTGTCGGTGGTGATCCAGCGCAGGCCCGCGTTCGCAAACCAGCCCTCGCCCTCCAGATTCGCCTGCAGGTACAGCGCCGTGGTTTCTTCCTCGACGTCGTAGGACTGCACGGGGTTGAACTCCGGCTGCGTCAGGCTCGAGTCAAAGACCTGGACGTTGCCTTCGGCATCCGTGTACTCGGTGCCGTCCAGTGCGCGCAGCGCGTTGAGGTAGTTCGGCACGTCGAAGCTGACGAACCGGTTCGGATGCTGCCCGCCAGCGTTGCGCATGAAATTCGGCAGGCTGAGGGTGCGCACGACTTCGGAATCCAGGCTTTCGAAGGTGGTGTCGTACATGTTGCAGTACTGGCACGAGCCGCCGTTGGTGTCGTTCTCGATGGTGTCGCGGGTTTTCTTGCGCACGGTGCTGGAAACGCCGAAGTCGAGCGTGGTCAGCGAACGCCAGTCGAGATCGAACTTGCCCGCAAGCGTCGCGCCGGTGACTTCGTCGACGACGTCGGTGCCGGAGAGACCGATGTAGTGCAGGCCGTAATCGGCGTCGCCAAGCTCGCGCCCTGCCAGTGCGGTGGCGAGATCGCGCCCGTCCTCGAGCGTGACGCTGATGTCGGGCAAGGCGTTGCTATTCATGTGCACGCGGCCGGTGTGATCGCCGGCAACTCCCGACACGACCCAGGTGTCCTTGCCGCCCGAATCTCGTTCTGACTTGGAGTAATAGACGTCGGCGTTGACCCCGAGCCGATCCGTGGCCTGCCACTCCCCTTTCAACCCGAACTGGGAGGTATCGACGACCCGATACTCGGTGACGGTGGAGGCTTCGGGGATCAGCTGCGCGACCGTCATGTCCGTGACCCAATGGTCGCGGATGCTGACGTTGCTCCAGCGGTGCGTGCCGGTCGACTCGTCGAGGATGGCGTCCTCCACGTAATACGACTGATGATAGCCGACGGTGGGAGCATCGAGGCGCGTGAAGAGCCCGTCGAGCGTGAACTTCAACGCGTCCGTCGGTTCCCACTGCACTGCGCCGGTGATCGCGCTGCGCTCCCGCTGCTGGATACGCGCACCGAAACTCGTGCAGCAGAGTCCGAGCAGGTCGCTTTCGTCTGCCGAGATTTCGCCGTCCCCGTTGGCATCGAACGACCCGGGCTGGTCCGGCGTAACGTAGAACTCCTGCACTGCATCTGAGCGTACTTCCGTGTCGCTATACACGGCCGAGACCAGTACGCCGACCGTATCGCCGGCAAACGTGTCGCTGTACACGCCGGTGAACTTGTAACCGCTGTTCTCCGACAGGTCGTTGAAATCGCCTTCGGCAGCCAGCGAGGCGTGCCTGCCGGGATTCGCCAGCGGACGGGCGGAGGTCAGGTTGACCAGGCCGCCGATGCTGCCTTCGATCTGCGACGCCTGGGCCGACTTGTAGACATCGGCGCCGTGGATCACTTCCGCCGGCAGGACGTCGAATGCGAACTCGCGGCCGTCGCCGTCGGTGGCAAGAATGCGGTCATTCAGCGTCACGATGCTGTATGCGGGACCGAGACCGCGCACGTTGATGAACTGGCCTTCGCCGCCACGAGTTCGCTGCAGGGTGATGCCGGGGATGTGCGACAGCGAGTCTGCCACGTTGGCGTCGGGGAACCGGCCGAGGTCCTCGGCCACGATCGAGTCCTGCACGACCGACGATTCGCGCTTGATGTCGCGAGACATCGTCAGCGAGGCACGCACGCCGACGACGACGATCTCCTCGAGTTCAGCTTCGGGGTCAGCGGCTGTGCTCGACTCTGGCGCCGCGCTTTGCGCACCTGCAAGCCCGACGGGTGCGCCCAACACAATGGCGAACAAGGTGCGATACCAGCGGTTCCGGTGAGTCATGCAGCTATTCCTTGTCAGGGCAGGTTTCGTGGGCCGATCTTAGGGCGCGATAAACGAAAGAACAAGAAACTTTCGAATGCTTTCGAGTTCGATTTGGATTCGTAAGCCGCGACTCGTTGACCCACTTAAATTCATGGGTTGGCTATCCAGTTCGCGGCCTTATCTCCAACGGGTCAGGCTTTCAGTATTACAAAGCAGTTCCTGTATACTTTCGTTTCATTGGCTAAACGAAAGCTTCGAATTCGACTACCTCATGCGCCAGGACGATCCACTCTCCAGGCCTCCAGGCACACCGGTCGCGCGCACCCGTTCCGGTCGGCTGGCCATTGAGGAGCGTCGTCGGCAGATCTGGTCGATGGTGCAGGCGCGCGAGCGATGCTCGGTCGCGGAGCTGGCCGAACATTTCCAGACTTCAGTGGTGACCATTCGCGGCGACCTGGCTGCGCTGGAAGCAGCCGGCGCCATCATGCGCACGCACGGGGGAGCGCTGCTCGTGCGGGACTCAGACGATGTACCCCTCGCGAAAAAACAGACGCTGCATCTCGCCGAGAAGATGCGCATTGCCCGGGCGGCGGCAGCCATGATCCGCGACGGCGAGATCGTGATCCTCGATTCGGGCACGACCACCGCTGAAATTGCCAAGTGCTTGCGGACGATGCGCTTCGACTCATTGACGGTGATCACTAACGCGCTCAACGTCGCCGTGATCCTGGCGAATGTACCGCGCCTGCGCCTCATCTTGCCGGGCGGTGTGCTGCGGGCGAACTCGGGCTCCATGTCCGGTCCTCAGGCCGAGGCGGCCCTGGACACGCTGCAGGCGGATCGGTTGTTCCTGGGCGTGGACAGCCTCGATCCCGAGGTGGGATTGATGACTCCGGACGTGCACGAAGCGCAGTTGAACGCCAAGATGATTCGCATCTCGCGCCAGGTCGTGGCGGTCACGGATTCCTCCAAGTTGCTGCGCCGCAATCTGTCGGTCATCGCACCGATCACGGACGTTGGCCTGCTGATCACGGATACGGATGCCGATCCGGCGTGCGTGGCGGCAATCCGCGAGCGTGGAGTTGAAGTCCTGCTGACCTGACTGAAAAAGGGCCGTCCCCTAAAACCCACAGTTGAGGGTTACTTGGAACTCCGTATCGTCATCGGAGATCGCACTTTGCCAGATGAAGTGATTGTGAGACCCCGCGTCAGCGACGACAATCTCGCGCTCATCCCTCACTCGAACACGCTGAGGATGCTCTGGTATTTTTCGATGTACCAGCGATTCTCATTGTTGTATTTGGGGATCGCCACGGGACGGACGCCAGTCGCCTCCTCCTTCCATAGACACGGACAGTTCACCTGGTATCCCTGGGGCTGCTCTCCCGGAGGACGAAGGTCTTCAAGTTTCACCCCCATCCTTTTCATGACGCCGTAGAGCTTCGCGACATTCCTGGGTCCCCCGTTGTATGCGGCGACCGGAAATATGCCAAGCACCTCCTTGTTGTCACGGTACGCCAGGCGGATATCCGAACGCATCTGAAACAACTCAATGTCAAAGAGGCAGATCGCCGCCTTCATGGCGTTCAGGAGATCGGTCGCACCGCGCTCAAAGTTCGGGTCAATCTTTGCCTGGGGGCATCGCCTGACCACCATCGCATAGGTGCCATTCCCCCTCCTGTTCGTGAACTGCATGGGGCCGAGGGCAGATGCGCTTGAAACACTGTACCGATACGCCTCCTCGCGTTTCAGGCCGTAGTGGCTAAGCACCTCGTCGAAAGCTGCGGCTTTCTTTTTCACGAAGTCGGCGTCGTCTGTTTGTTCGATCACCGCAAGGGTCGTGAGGACGGCAGCGGGCACCACATCTGCGAGGAGCTGTCCAGGAAATGCCACTGAAGGCGCCCTGGCGAGACGCAATTCCTCGATCGCCTTTCGCGCCGTTTTGAGAAGGAATTCCTTCCCCCCGCTGACAAAAAGCGGATCGAGCGTGTCTTCGTTGGACGGAAGATAGACGATGGGCCTCGCGGTCGCGACGACGGCTCTCCATCTCTTCTTCGCAATCAGGGCGCTGTCGAAGACGGGGAACTTCCTGCCGTAGACCTTCAGTGGCTCGCCGTCCTTGGAAAAGGCGAACATCAGTCGTTCGGCACCCGTGCCCTTGACGTGCCGTGCCTCGACTCCCGGTGTGCGCACGATGAAGGGAAATGGCTTTCTTCCGGGCTTCCACTTGACCGGAGGGCGGCCGATCTCGATGTGCACGATGGACCATTCCTGCTTCGCCTCGCTCCATAGAGCAAAGACGACGGGACGCCCGCGCAGCGCTTCTCTTTTTCCCTTTCCCGTGAACACATACTCGAGTTCGACATCACGAAGCATGGACTTCGCTTCGGACACGAGATCAAAGATCACTTCGTGACGGTCGCGGCGAGCCTCAACGATCACCTCCTCGAGCTCCTTGTCGGGAGAGACCACTTCGGGATGCTCTGACTCGGCTACGACAAGCGGAACCTCCCCTTCCTCCCCAATCTTCGCCACAGGGGCCCCGGGTGCCTCCTGAGGAGCAGATTCTTTCTCGACGAAGACGGGCTCTCCTTCATCGGAGACGCCTCCCGTCGTCCCGCATGCCGCGATGCAAATCAATGAAGCAAGGACCAGTAGAGCCGGTACTGCTCTACGTGTGACGAGCGTATTCATAAAATCTTCTGTCAATGGCGGGGCCGCGTGCACACCGCATCAGTGCAGTCAATGCCGGTACGATGACCGGCACCGCGGAAAGCGAATTGAACGAGCGTACCACGCTCACTCTTCGCGCTTCTTCTGCTCCATCTCCTCGATCCTGACCACGGCCGCCTTGAACATTCCGGTAGCCTCGGCACTCGACAGGCCGCGGGCCGCCGCTTCACGCACCGCCTTGAGCAGTGCCGCCTCGAAGCGGATCTGCGTCGCGTCGCCAACCGTCGTCTCGCGCCCTTGGCTCGCTATGCAAAGTACGCCGTCCACGCGCTCGTCGAGCAACCCGTCCGCGAGCAGGCGCGCATACGCCGTCTGTACGTCCGCTGGTTCAATGGTAAGTTCAGCCGCGACGCGTTCGCTGGTCGGCAACAACGCCCCCGCCGGTAACTGCCCCGCTTCCACGTCCTGGCGGATCACCTGCTGCAGCCGCTCCGCCAGCGACGGTCCCGCGCGATCCTTCATCGCCCGTCGCCACCTTCCCGTCCGCGTGGCCCAGTACTCCTCCATACGCTGTCACCTCCCTTGGCTTACCCGTCGCTCCCGGCCGAGCCTCTGCCGACTGCACAGTCAACGAAGCCTATGGCGCTCGATTTTCCCCCAACCCCCCACAAATACAAATCGAGTCGCCTCCTCGGTCGGGACGCCCGCGACCGAACCGCGAGGCCGGTCGGGCCTTCGCCTTCACCGCTTCCACCTCACGATCCCGTGGTGTCGACGTCGTTGTCAGTGAGCGGATCAGTACCGTCGCGATCGCGCCCAGGGCTTCCCAACCCTGCGGACATCGACGGCTCTCCCCAAGGGCGCGGTCTTAGCGTGTCCTCAATGACCGCTCGTGACCTTGAGTCCCAGAATGCCCGCGACGATAAGCAGAATGCAGCCAATTCTCGCGACTGTTGCCGGCTCCTTGAAGATGACAATGCCCAGCACTGCAGCTCCAATCGCGCCGATCCCTGTCCAGACCGCGTACGCGGTACCCACCGGCAGCACCTTCAACGACATTCCGAGCAACCAGAAGCTGAACCACGCTGCCGCGATCGTGATCGCCGTCAGCAGCGGTCGTGTGAACCCCTCGGAAGCCTTCATGCTGACGGACCAGACAACCTCGAGGAGACCCGCCGCCAGCAGGACAAGCCATGCTGCCGCGTTGGAGAGCGTCATTGTCGGAGTTCCTGTCGTTTGAACCGTCCGGCGTCGGCCGGCTGCCGATCATAACCTCGACCCGCGCTGGCTCGATAGTTGCGGCGCGCTGCGGGCCAGGCAGTTCCACCCCTGTCAGGCGTGGACTGCCCCCCGCTCCTCACGAACTTACTGTTTGTCGTAGACCATGACGTTGTCGTACGGCACGCCCGTTGCGCTGGTGCCTTTGCTGCTCAACGTGAGTACCTTGCCATCCTTGGAAACGGTGCGAGTGGTCGTACCGATTACTTTGCTGCCCTTCTTTTGTGTGCTCTGGACCGTGTGGTCATCGACCTGTTTCAACGACAGCATGTCGAAGTTGGCAGACCCGGTCAGCGGGTAATCCTTTCCATCCGCCTTGAACGTTGACTTGACGACGGTCTCCTTCCCGTCCGCCCCAACACTCGTCCAGGTCATGGCGGTGCCCTGCTCGGTTGCCGCGTAAGTCCGGGTATCGCTCTTCGGCGCAGGGCCAGGGTTGAACCTCGATTTCGCGACATTGATCTGCCATGTCCCGATCACTGGATCGGCGGCGGGTGCCGCGACAACGGCGGCGCTTGCGACTGCCAGCAGTACCGACAATAGTGCGGTCTTCACAATCGTTTTCATCTTGGTCCCCTCGTGAGGTGTCGTAGTTGTTGGTTCAAAACTGCGCGTTGGCGACGAGTACACTCGAAGTGATGGTCATCAGTTTTTCCACCACTGTCCGACGCGAGTCGAGCACTATCTGAGATGGTTTCGCGACTGTCCGTGCGGTAGAGAACATAGAGATTGCGGCGAACTCAGTTTTCTGAGCGTCACCCACTGCGCGCGGGTGTGACTCCGAGGGTAAACTCGACCCATGTGCTACTCGAGCCAGATCGCGGCCGCCTACCACCAGTACCTCAAGCTGACGGGTGCCACGATCGACCTGGACCAGTTCAGGGAGGTGTACGGCTTCCGGCATGCCGACTCCTCAATCCGGATTCCGCGGGCTGTGGATCGGTGGTTCAACGAGCCGAAGAACCCCGCCGAGAGTTCAATCAAGGAACTCATCGATCAACACCGGGCGGAGGCAATGGCGAAGCTCGAGGGCGAGATTTTCGTCCAGCGCAAGCGCCTGGCCGACGCAGAGCGCAAGCTGCAGACGAAGCCGACGAAGGCGGCTGGCGAGAGCAGGCGCATTGCCGGCGACAAGATCGAAGCGGCCCTGGCCCGTCTATCGCGGCTCAAGGCGACCCAACCTCATCCGTCCGATGCCCGCATTTTCCCGATGCACTTCGCGCCGATCGTCGTTCAAGACGGAGAGCGCCGAGTCGTGCGCCTCGCGCGCTACCACTGCCGACAGGCAGGGAAACCAGCCAGCATCGATCGCAAGTTCCCGGGTCTGTACAACGCGCGTCGGGACAACCTGGAGAAGTTCTGGCGTCGCGAGTTCGGGCACAGCCATGGCGTGATGCTGGCCGAGTCGTTCTACGAGAATGTCGACCGTGAAGGCCGCAATGCGGTGCTGCACTTCGTTCCGCGACCGGCGGGCACGATGCTGGTGGCGTGCCTGTTCGCGCAGTGGACGGACCCCGCGGGCGGCGAGCCACTGCTGTCTTTCGCTGCAGTCACCGATGATCCTCCGCCTGAAGTTGCCGCGGCAGGCCACGACAGGATGATCGTGAACCTCAAGCCCGAGCACATGGCGGCGTGGCTGACGCCAGCTGGACGCTCGCTCCAGGAGTTGCAGGGCATCCTCAGCGATCGGGCGGCACCTTACTACGAGCACGAGGTGCTTGCCGCCTGAGACCCAGACGAATCAACGGGGGGTCAGGTGGCACGCTTTTCATCGCTCGCACTCATGGCTTGCGCTGCCATCCAAAGAAACAACCCCGCACAGATCGCATACGGAATCCTGCGTAGCCAGAAGTTCGTGGCGACAAGACGCTCAATGAGCTCGGCCGATAGCCCTTGCTCGCTTAGTTGGAGTTGAATCGGTACCTGTATCGTGACGGTGGAGACCCACACGATTGCTTGCACAGCAATAGCCGCCCATACGGCCCAAGCCGGAATTGCAGCAGGTCGTGACCACAACATGAGGATCGTAAAGGCGGTGCCAAGAAGCAGTGGCGCAACCAGGAACGCCAGCACTCGCGGCGCAATGAACTGGTGGTATGCAACGAATTCATCAGTTCCGATGAGACGCCAACTCTCATAGTTTACAAAGCTCTCAATGAACGCAGCGCCAGTGCCGTAGAACACGAGCGCAAACGCAATCAGGAAGATCCAACGTGGTCCCCTGCCTCTTTCCTGGGTGAAGACTTCGATGCCGCTCTCCATGGACGCGATATAGCACAACGGGTCCGCCGCGAGGCGGTTGGGTGCGTGCGATCGTGAGATACGACTTCGTTTCCGGTGGCTAGGCGAGATTCTCGGCGGCAAAGCCCCAGTTGATCAGTTTGTCGAGTACGGCGTTCACGTAGTCGGCGCGGCGGCTTTGATAGTCCAGGTAGTACGCGTGTTCCCAGACATCGATGGTCAGCAACGGCTTCATGCCCTGGGTCAGCGGCGTCTCCGCATTACCCGTCTTGACTACTTTGAGCTCGCCTGCGTCGAGTACGAGCCATGCCCAGCCACTGCCGAACTGGGTCGTTGCCGCCGTCGCCAGCTCCTTCCTGCATGCATCCAGAGTGCCGAACGATTCCTCGATCCGCTTCTGCAACGCTGCCGGGGGCTCACCACCACCCTTGGGCCGCAGGCTGCGCCAATAGAAGCTGTGGTTCCATGCCTGCGCCGCATTGTTGAATATCGCGACGTCGTCCGCTTTGTCGACGGTTGCGATGACGAGCTTCTCCAACGACAGGTCAGCGAACTGAGTCCCGACGATCAGCTTGTTCAGGGTATCGACGTACCCCTTGTGGTGCTTGCCATGGTGGAACCCGATCGTAGTAGCGGAGACGACGGGATCCAATGCAGTTGCCGCGTAGGGCAACGGTGGCAGGACGTGACGCACTGCTTTTTCAATCGTAGCGGTATCAGCCATTTCACATTCCTTCACGTTAAACCATGAGTGTGCGAATGCCAGCCCTCGGAGTCTGTACGGTAAGGCACGGACAGGACGTCAGTCAGGCATCAACTCCGGTCAACTACACCAAAGCGACTGACGTGCGTTGTGTTCGGTGCCGAACTGACCGAGGCGTATCGCTGCTTGAATACTTCCGCTGCGGGCACGGAGCCCAACGCTGCCGCACCGGGGACACGAGACTCGGGGGACCAGGACTTGGTCGATGAACGAGGTCAAGCATGAACCGCACGACCGACTACGATCGCTATGAAACGCCGGAGGTGCTGGTCACCGACCAGACACTATCGGCCACGCAAAAACTCGCGCGCCTGGAGGCCTGGGAAGAGGACCTGAAGGCCGGGCTGCGCGCATCCGAGGAGAGCATGACCAGCATCAAGCCCGGTCTCAGCGGCGCGCTGCTGCAGAGGGTAATGGCCTGCCTGGAGCAGTTGCGGAGCGCCGAGAAGCCGGCCGGGGAACCGACTGCGTGAGTCCGGCCTTCGCCTCAGCGTAACCTCAGGTCGAGTTGTCGGAGCAGGCGACATGGGACCCGCCGACCGCCGCCGTTGACGTGCCGAGTTCGCATTCGGGCGTATATTCCTGCCTGTCCTGTTCCGCCAGCCACGGGTGGCGCAGGTTCCAACAGGCAGGAGACCGCGATGTACCACGACGGCAACCGCTCGCTGCAGGATCTATTCGATTCCCGCCTCATCGCCGATCGACTGGTCGAGGTGCTGCACCGCACTCGCTTCAGCGGTGAAGACCGCGAGTTCGTCGAGTCGCGTGCCATGTTCTTCCTGGCGACGGCCGACGCGGACGGTTGGCCGGACTGCTCCTACAAGGGCGGCCGGCCCGGTTTCGTGCGGGTCATTGCCGAAGATACCCTGGCCTTCCCTAGCTACGACGGCAACGGCATGTTCAAGAGCCTTGGCAACGTGCTGCGCAATCCGCGGGTCGGCCTGCTCTTCATGGACTTCGAGAAGCCGAAGCGACTGCGGGTGAATGGCGTCGCGAGCATCGACTTCGCCGATCCACTGATCGACTCCTTCGTCGGCGCGCAACTGGTCGTGCGGGTGAAGGCCGAGCACATCTTCCCGAACTGCCCGCGCTACATCCACCGCATGACGCTCGAGGAGGTTTCCGTCTACGCCCCGGCACCGGCGCATGAACCACCCGTGCCCGAGTGGAAGAAGATGGACGCGTTTCGCGATTACCTGCCGCGACGGGAGCGCTGAACGGCATGGCAGACGTCTTCGTATCCTGCGCGAGGAGCACGACTCGCGGACGGCAAGTTTCAGTCGCGCTGCGACTGCTGGCCGCCGGCCTGGCACTGATTACCACCGGCGCGTCCCCACAGTCGGGCCGAACCGCCGGCGCGCCCGCCGACCTGGTGCTGCGCAACGGCGCCATCTACACGGTCGACGCGGCCCGTAGCTGGGCCGAGGCGGTCGCCGTGCGCGACGGGCGCATCGTCTACGTTGGTCGCAATGCCGGTCTTGGCGTGCTGGTCGGGCCGAAGACTCGCGTCGTCGACCTGCGCGGACGCATGGTGCTGCCCGGCATGCACGACGCACACATCCACCCGATCAGCAGCGGCATCCAGGCACTGAGCTGCGATCTCACCGGCAAGCTGACGGCCGACGAGTACGTCGCGGCGGTCAAGGCCTGTGCGGCCGAGCGGCCGGACGAAGCGTGGATCGTGGGCGGCGGCTGGCTGATGTCCGCGTTCGGGCCGGGCGCGATGCCGTCGCGCACGCTGCTCGACGCGGTGGTGCCCGACCGGCCCGTGCTGCTCTACAGCAGCGACGGCCACACCGGCTGGGTGAACAGCAGGGCGCTGGCCCTTGCCGGCATCACGCGCGACACGCCCGACCCACCGGATGGACGCATCGACCGCGACCCGCAGACCGGCGAGCTGGTCGGGAGCCTGCAGGAAGGGGCAATGGGGCTGGTCGACAGGCACGTGCCGCCGGCGACACCGGCGCAACGCATGGACGCCCTGCGCTACTCCGTCGAGATGCTGAACGCCTACGGCATCACCGGGTTCCAGGACGCCAGCGTCTCGCCCGCCGAACTCGAAACGTACGCGGCGCTCGACGCAGCGCGCGAGTTGACCGTCCACGCTGTGCTCGCCCAATGGTGGGAGCGGGAAAGCGGTGTGGAACAGATCGCGGGCATGGAGCAGCGCCGCAAGCAGTTCACGAACGGGCACGTGCACGCGACGTCGGTCAAGATCATGCAGGACGGCGTCATGGAGAACTACACGGCCGCGATGCTCGAGCCGTACCTGGTCGCTGGCTCGCCGCGGGGCATCCCGATGCTGCAGCCCGCAGCGCTGAATGCGGCCGTGACCGCGCTGGATGCAAAGGGCTTCCAGGTGCACTTCCACGCGATCGGCGACGCCGCGGTCCGCCAGTGCCTCGACGCGGTGCAGGCCGCGGGTGAACGCAACGGCGCCTCGGGGCTGCGTCACCACATCTCGCACCTGCAGTTGATCGATCCGGCGGACCTGCCGCGGTTCCGGGCGCTGGGCGTGGTCGCCAATTTCCAGCCGCTGTGGGCCTATCCCGACCCGTACATCACCGAGCTCACAATCCCGTTCATCGGCGAGAAGCGCGCGGCGCACATGTACCCGATCGGCAGCATGCACGCGAGCGGCGGCATGGTCGCCTTCGGCAGCGACTGGTCGGTGTCGTCGGCCAATCCGTTCGAGCAGATCGAGGTAGCCGTGCGGCGCGCCGATTCGGCCACGCCGGACGGTGCCGTTTTCCTGCCCGATCAGCGGCTGCCGCTGCCCGCCGCGATCGCCGCGTTCACGATCAACGCGGCCTACGTCAACGGCATGGAGGGCGAAGTTGGGTCCATCGAGGTTGGCAAGCGTGCCGACCTCGCCGTGCTCGACCAGAATCTTTTTGCGATCGACCCGCGTGCGATCTCCGACACCAGGGTGCTGCTCACATTGTTCGAAGGCAAGCCGGTGCACGGCGACCCGGGAAGACTCTAGCGGCGGCCCGTTTCCCATGGCCTCAAGAGACGAAGCCCCGGCCCCTCCCTCGCGGCAGATCCCGTTGAATGGCGGGCAAACCTAAGTCCTTATCTGGGGGACTCGGGTGTCACGGTCTTGCCAGGCGCCGGCAATTGCGCGAGATACGCAGCGACGGCTCGCTTGTCGTCGTCCGAAAGGTTGCTGAGGATCGGAGGCATCGCTGGGTTGGAATTGCCACGCTTGCCGGTGAGGATGAGGTCGAGCTCGCGCAACAGGTAGCTGTAGTGCTGCGACGCAAGCATGGGATAAAAAAGCTCCGCGCGGCCTTCGCCGTGCTCGCCATGGCACCCTGCACAATCCCTGGCGTACACAGCCTGGCCGCGCGGTACCAACTCGGGTGGGCCCTGCGCGATGTTGCCCACGACCGGCAGCGACTGAAGATAGGCCGCCATGTCGGCAAAATCCTGCAGCGTCAGATCGGAATCGAACATGTAGTCCTTCATCTCCGGGTTCAAGCGGAGGTCGCTGCGGATGTCCATCAGCTGCTTGATCAGCACCGAGGCATGCTGCCCGGACAGACGCGGTATATCGAATTTCGCGCGCCCCGAGCCATCCTGGCGGTGGCAGGTCTGACACTCGGCATACGCCTCCTTGCCGCGCGATATGTCGCCAGGCAACGCCAACGTGGCCTTGATATCGCCATCCGTCGGCAGGAGCACGGTCACCTGAGCAACGGCCGTTCCAGCCGCCCCCCCGAGCATGATCGCGAGGGCCAGCGACATTGTCGCCATGAGCTTCCGCGCTTTGGCGATCAGGTACTTCATCATTGGCCCCTCGTCTTTGCCGATCTCATCCAGCTCTCGGTCAGGATTGATCGTCTGATACGCCTTGTAAAGCTGTCACTACGACCAAGGTCCGCACGACGCCCCCCCGCATCTGTGCCGCAGAACGGTTTGGCGTCTGGCGCGACACTACCTGTCACCGCACCATTGCTTCTCGCAGGGCACGCCATCGCCGCCGCCGTCCATCTTCACGCCCGGGCAATTGGCGAGGAAGAACTCAGCCTCCTCGCAGGATGTCATCTGCGAACAGTAGACGCGCCCGTCGCACTGATACGGACTGCGCGCGTCCGACGCGGCCTCCTGGTCGAGCAGCTGCGCGGTCACGGACTCTTCGCGGTCGTCGAGGAGTTCATCGCCACTGTGACGCGTTTGATATGCACCCCAGGCCTGCCAGGCAACCACTCCGATCACGAGGGCAATGAGCAGTTTTCGCATGGTGTCCTTCCTCCGACACGTTCTGTCTTCGGTCGCCCCCGAACGCGGACCGCGACC
Organism: uncultured Pseudomonadota bacterium; assembly: GCA_963748985.1. Classification (GTDB taxonomy): domain Bacteria; phylum Pseudomonadota; class Gammaproteobacteria; order Steroidobacterales; family Steroidobacteraceae; genus RPQJ01. The sequence goes on along the minus strand of CAVVKQ010000001.1, from coordinate 14,660 downwards.
GCGGGACCGGCGTATTCAATCCTGATGATTTCCCGGCGCCTGCCTCTCGACGTGCGGCTGCATTTCACTCATCTGCCCGTCGCCTTCGAATAGCTGCAGTTCCTCCGTCCGCCCCGGCCTGCTTCCTTTAACCCGCTCTTGCTGCCTCGATGTCAGATACCACCATTCCTCCGCACCATCGTCCCGTTCGGCACGCCTTGCCCCTATTTCGTGCAGGAACTGCCGGATCGCCTCGTCCGAGTATCCGCCCACCGACTTCTTTAGCACCTCAAACGAACGTTCCACATAGCGCCTGTGATTGAGCATTTCGGCGAGGATCGCCTTCACCATGTCGGCACTCTTGCTTTTCAGAGTGAACACTTCCTTGTCGTGCGCAAACTGCCGACTTTGCCGGATCCAGTTGACCATCCCGGTCAGGCCTGCGCCGATAACGACGCCGATCAATGCCCACATTGCGTCTGCCACGACGTTACTCCTTGCATCAGGAAGTCCGATTTGATTGCCCGGGCACCCGACGCCCCTCACTTCTCCGTGGCGAAACGCCCGATAGACGGGGGCCTTGCCAGGCAAAGACCACAAAGCACCTTGCTCCGGTTCTGACTACGTACGAAAACTAGGGAAGACGTCGCTGATCACGCGGCGATCGTGCCATCGGCGTCGCATTACCGGGGAACCGCAAAAAGGTGGCCGCCGGCAACGGCGGCCAGATTGACACGGCGTCGTGTGATTGCTACGTCTTTACATTAGCGCCGTGTTTTCTTTATGAACATTCCCCTTGCTTCAGGTTACTTCAGTTCCTCGTACAGGCTGTCCGACACGATCTTGCGTACCTGATTCATGCTCTTGAGCGTCGCCTGGTATTCAGCGTCCCTGGCGATCATGGAGTCTTCAGCCGCGAAGGCCGCCATGTCGGCATACTCGACCGCAACGACGATGGAGCCCGCGTTCGGGCCCGCAAATCGCGCGCGCCAGGCCCGAACCGTTGACTTGCTGCCGAGGCGCTGCAGGCTCGCCCTGAGAGTATTCAACTGGCCCATGTAAGCGGCCACGTCGTTCGTTTCAACCACAACGACCCGCAGGACACTTGCTTCGGCGGAACTCGCGAGCACGAACAAACCCACCACGGCCGCCAGCATTACGGTAAAGCGATTCATAGGATTTCCCCTGCTGTTGTTGGTATCCATCGATCCAGGACTATCGTGCGCGCGCTGGCTCGGCAGAGTCAAAAGATCTGCAACGGTTTGGCTGCCCTCGCCGATACGACCTGTCGCCGCACCCCTGCTTCTCGCAGGGCACGCCGTCGCCGTCGCACTGACGTGGACTGCGCCTGCCCGAGGCGGCCTCCTGGTCGAGCAGCCGCGCGATCACGGACTCTTCGCGGCTGTCGGTCGCCCCGGCCTGCTTCCTCCAACGCGCTCTTGCTGCCCCCCTGGACTGACAACTCCGTTGATTCATCTGATCCCGCCGTGAGTCAGTGCAGGGCGTCGATGATCAGCGGCAGCACCCGGGCCACGCTTGCGAGATCCGCGCCGGCCGCCAGCAGGTCGAGATGAGGCAGGGCCGCCTGCATCCCGCGGCCTTCGGTGGTGTAGCCCCGTTGCCGCAGGAGCGGATTGACCCAGACCAGGCGTCGCGCCCGACGCTTGAGCGCCGCGAGTTCTCCCGACAGCAGCGCCGGTTCGCCGGTGTCGTAGCCGTCGCTGACGACGATGACTCCGGTGCGCGAATGCACCAGGCGCCGTCCGTGATCACGATTGAAATCACGCAGGCATTCGCCAATGCGTGTGCCACCCGCCCAGCCAGCCGCCAGGAGATGCAGGCGCTCCTGCGACCGCCACGGGTCTGGATCGCGCAGCGCGTCCGACACGCCAGTGATCCGGGTATGGAAAATGAAACAATGGACGTCCGCCAGCTCGCCGCACAGCGCGCGGGCGAGGCGCAGGTAGAAAAAGCTGTACTGGCTCATCGAACGGCTGACGTCGAGCAGCAGGACGAGGCGCGGGCGCACTCGCCGGCGGGTCCTCCAGGCGAGCCTGAACGGCGTGCCGCCCGTTGCCACGCTTTGCCTGATCGTGCCTTGCAGGTCGAGACGGCGGCCACGATGAAAGCGCGCATCGCGGCGCAACTGGAGGCGTCGCAGTCGTCTTGCGAAACGGCGCATCAGCAGGTCGAGAGCCCGGGCATCCTCGGCCTGATCGAGATCGCGGAAATCGGTGGAGGCCAGGGACTCCTCGCGGCTCGCGCCATGCCGGGCAACGCTGCCATCATCGCCTGCGGACGAGCCCTCGCCCGCGGCGGCAACAGGCGGCTCATCGTCCGTGCCGTGCGAGCCCCCTGCCGCGTTCGCCATCTCAGCCACCCTCGCGCGGTGCTTCGCGAATGCACTCTTGTTCGGCGGCAGGAAGTACGCGTCAAACAACGCGTCGAAGCGACGCCACTCGTCGCCGCGGCCGCACAGGAGCGCCTGGAGGCTCCAGCGCAGGACTGGCTGATCGAGGATGCCGACGCGTGCGGCCGTTTCGAGCATGCTCGCGGGAGCGTCGCCGGCGACGTTATAGCCGTTCGCCTGCAGAAAGCCGGCGAAACCTACCAGGCGCGCACGCGCCGTATCGCCGACGTCCGTTACCGCGGACCGCACGGCGATCAGCTCGATGCCGCAATCCGGGCGACGACCTCGCGCGTGAAACCGGCGCGATCGTCCCGGGTCTTGATGAGAGCGCTCAGGGTTTCCACGATGCGATCCGCCCCGTCGGCGTCGATCGTGGAAATGCCGAGTCGCAGCAAGGCCGCCGTCCAGTCGAGCGTTTCCGCGATGCCAGGTTTCTTCTGCAGATCCATCCGACGCACACCCTGCACGAACTCGACCAGCTGGCGTGCAAGCTGTCCTGCCGCTTCAGGCACCTTGATCTCGACGATCGCCAGCTCCTTCTCGAAGCTGGGATAGTCGATGTACTGATACAGGCAGCGGCGACGCAGCGCATCGGACAGTTCGCGCGTGCCGTTGGAGGTAATGACGACGAGCGGGCGCGACAGGGCGCGAATCGTGCCCAGTTCCGGAATCGACACCTGGAAATCCGACAGCAGTTCGAGCAGGTACGCCTCGAAGGCCTCGTCGGCACGATCGACTTCGTCGATCAGGAGCACCGGCGGCTCGGCGGAACTGATCGCCTGCAGCAAGGGGCGCCGCAGCAGGTATCGCTCGGAAAAGATGTCCTGCTCTTTCACCGCCGCCGTGCGCTCGTCGTGTTCCAGGAGCTTGATTGCCAGCAATTGCCGCTGGTAGTTCCATTCGTACATCGCGGCATGGATGTCGAGCCCTTCGTAGCATTGCAGCCGGATGAGTTGCGCCCGGCGCACCGTGGCGAGCGCCTTTGCGACTTCGGTCTTGCCGACGCCGGCGTCGCCCTCGAGCAGCAGCGGACGGCCGAGATCGAACATCAACAGGAGGGCGGCGGCCAACGGGCGCTCGGCGACGTACCCCGCGCTCTGCAGCTGTGCACACAGCCGCGCGACTTCGTTCGAGCGTTCCTCGGCAGGATTCACCGGGCCTTCCGGCTGACGAGGCTCCTCAGCCAGTCCTTGACGATGGCCCAAGCCAAAGCGAGGCCGTTCAGTTCGCCTGCAACGGGCGGTGGAACCGGCGGCAACCCGGCAGGTACGCCACCCGCTCCTGTACTTGTCGCCGTCGCAGCCGACCGTGCCGCGAGGGCGGCCACCTGCGCCGCGAAATTCGCCGCGAACTGCTGCATGACCTGGTCGGCGACCGAATTCATCATGCGCCCGCCAAAGGCGGCTGCCTTGCCGCTCATCGACACCTCGCTCTTGCCGACGAGATTGGTCGAGCCATCCGCTGCCGTCTCGATACGGGCCTTGAGGTCCATTGCCGCACCGGAAGTGCCGGTGGTGTCGGTTCCCCTGGCCAGCAGGGCCAGCGACTTCTGTCCGGGATCGATGTCGCGGACTTCGACCTCGCCGCGGAACGACATCGTCGCCGGGCCGATCTTCACCGTCATCGTTCCCTTGTGGCGCCCTTCGCCCAGGCTATCCGTGATCTTCGCCCCGGGCATGCATCCGGCAACCGCCTGGATGTCCTGCAGGAACTCCCACGCAGCGTCGGCCGAACCAGGCATCGGGAACGACTTCTCGAGCTCGACCTTCATGCCGCGGGTCCCGGGCGGACTAATGCTTGTCGACGCCGAGCGCCCTGCACTGCTGCCAGACGCGAAACGAGGTATGTGGCATGTCCATGTGCGTTACCCCGAGGTGCGCAAAGGCATCGATCACGGCATTGGAAAAACAGGGAATGCCGCCGACGTGCGGCGACTCCGCCACGCCCTTCGCGCCGATCGGGTGATGCGGCGACGGAGTCACCGTGTAGTCGGTCTCCCAGTGCGGCGTTTCCACGGCCGTAGGCAGGAAATAATCCATCAGGCTGTTGCCGAGATGATTGCCGTTCTCGTCGAACGGGACGGCCTGTCCGAAGGCAACGGCAAACGCTTCCGTGAGGCCGCCGTGGATCTGGCCTTCGATGATCATGGGGTTGATCCGCGTCCCGCAGTCGTCGAGCGCATAGAAGCGCCGCACCTTGGTCTCGCCGGTGAACCGGTCGATATCGACGACGCAGACATATGCGCCGAACGGATAAGTGAGGTTGGGCGGATCGTAGTACTCAGTTGCGTCGAGCCCCTGCTCCATTCCGTCCGGCAGGTTGCCTGTGTGCGCCGCCATTGCGATCTCTTTCATGGTCTTGATCGCGCCCGGGTTTCCCTTGACCTTGAACCGGTCAACTTCCCACTCGAGGTCGCCTTCGCCAACCTCCAGCAGGTGTGCCGCGATTTTTTGTGCCTTCGCGCGGATCTTGCGCGCGGCCATCGCCGCAGCCGCGCCGCCGACCGGCGTCGAGCGCGAGCCCCAGGTGCCGGCGCCATAGGGTGCCTTGTCCGTGTCGCCCTCCTCGATCTGGATCTCGTCCGACGACAGTCCGAGTTCGGTGGCGATGATCTGTGCATAGGTCGTCGCGTGACCCTGGCCCTGGCTCATCGTTCCAAGGCGCGCAATCGCACTGCCCGTGGGATTGACACGGATGTCGCAGCTGTCGAACAGCCCGATACCGAGGATGTCGCAGACCTTGGTGGGCCCCGCGCCCACGATCTCGGTGAACGTGGAAATGCCGATACCCATCAACTCACCCTTGGCGCGCTTCTCCGCCTGCTCCCGACGCAGGCCGTCGTAGTCGACGGCTTTCAACACTTTGTCCAGCGCGCCATGGTAGTTGCCGCTGTCGAGCGTCCACCCCAGCGACGTGGTGTAGGGAAACTGCTCCGTCTTGACGAAGTTGCGACGGCGGATCTCCGCCTTGTCGATCCCGAGCTTCTGGGCCAGCACGTCGATCATGCGCTCGATCAGGTACACCGCTTCGGTGACGCGCAACGAGCATCGATAGGCGACACCCCCGGGAGCCTTGTTGGTGTAGACGGCGTCGACACGGCAGTACGCCTTGGGAATGGCGTAGGAACCGGTACAGATGCTGAACAGGCCGGCGGGCAGCTTGCTGGCCGAGACATGCGAGTTGAAGGCGCCGTGGTCGGCCAGCGCCACGAAGCGCAGGGCCTTGATCCGGCCTTCCTTGTCGGCTGCCAGTTCGCCGACACCGTGATAATCGCGCGCGAATCCGGTGGTCGAGATGTTGTCGATGCGCGACTCGATCCACTTGATCGGCACACCCGTGACGATCGACGCCACGATGGCGATGACGTAACCCGGGTAGACCGGGACCTTGTTGCCGAAGCCGCCGCCGATGTCGCCGCCGATGATGCGGATCTTGCTCTCGGGAATACCGGAGAGCATCGCCACCACCGTGCGCACGAGGTGGGGCGCCTGGGAGGTCATGTAGACCGTCAGTTGGCCCGTGACCTTGTCGAACGAGGCCACGCAGCCGCAGGTCTCGAGCGGGCACGGATGCACGCGCGGATTCAGGATTTCCTCGCGAACCGTCACCTCCGCGCCCGTAAAGGCCGCGTCGGTGGCGGCCTTGTCACCCGCCTCCCACGTGAAGATGTGATTGGGATGCGTGCGCGGACCGTGACCCACGTTGTCCTTGTCGGCGATGTCCTCGCGAATGACCGGGGCGTCCGGCGTCATCGACTGGTGAGGATCGACGATCGCCGGCAGTTCCTCGTAATCGACTTCGACCAGCTCCGCTCCATCCGCGGCGCTGTAACGATCGCTGGCGATTACCATGGCCACTTCCTGCATCTGGAAGCAGACCTTGGTATCGGCCAGCACTGCCTGCACGTCGCCACCGAGCGTGGGCATCCAGTGCAGCTTGACCGGCTTCAGGTCGTCTGCGGTCAGCACGGCGACGACACCCGGCACCGCCAGCGCCTTCGCCTTGTTGATCGACTTGATGCGCGCATGGGCGTAGGGACTGCGCACCATGGCCCCGAACAGCATGCCGGGCAGCTTGATGTCGTCGACGTAGGTGCCCCGGCCACGGATGAAACGTGCGTCTTCCTTGCGCAGCCGGGAACTGCCCAGCCCCTGCAGCTTTTCCTGGCGCTCGAGCGTCTCGGTTGAAGCGGCCATGTGTTGTGCTCCGGTGGTGTAGGCGTGGGTCAGGCGGCTTGCGACGCGAGCTTGCCGGCCGCGTACTGCACTGCCTTGACGATGTTCTGGTAACCCGTGCAGCGACACAGGTTGCCTGCCATCCAGTAGCGGATCTCTTCCTCCGACGGATTGGGAATCTCCTTGAGCAGGCGGTAGGCGCGCGTGATCATGCCCGGTGTGCAATAGCCGCACTGCAGGCCATGCTGGGTCGTGAAGCCTTCCTGCAGCGCATGCAGCACGCCGCCCTGCTCGAAGCCCTCGATCGTCAGGACGTCGGACTCCTGGCATTGCACGGTCAGTACCGTGCAGGACTTGACCGACATGCCGTTGAGATCGACCGTGCAGGCGCCGCAGTGCGACGTCTCGCAGCCGATGTGCGGACCCGTGTGCAGCAGCTTTTCGCGCAGCGTGTGGATCAGCAACTCGCGCGGCTCGACGACGACGTCGACCGGCTTGCCGTTCAGTTTGAACGAGACTGTCTGCTTCCTGGCCATGTTGTTCTCCCCGGGGTCAGCCGCTGGCGCGCGAACGGGCCACGCGCAGCGCGCGCTGGGTCATCTCCCCAGCCATCGCCTTCTTGTATTCCACATCGCCGCGCTGGTCGGCGGCCGGATCGCAGATGCTCATCGCCAGTTCGGCCGCCCGGGCGATCGCCGCGTCCGTCAGCGCCTTGCCGCGCAACGAGTCTTCGGCGGCACGGGCCTTGAGCGGAGTTGCGCCGACATTGGTCAGTGCGATCGCAACGTCCTGGACGGCGTCCCCTTTCGTGCGCAGCGTGACCGCTGCCGCTGCCGTCGCGAAATCGCCGATCTTGCGCTTGAGCTTGGCATAGCAATACCCCGTCCCGGGCGCCGGGACGGCAATGCGGATCGCCGTCATGATCTCGTCGGGCCTCATCAGCGTGTCGTACGTGCCGACGAAGAAGCCGTCGGCGGGCACGACACGCTCACCCGACGCCGACTTGAGCACGAATGACGCGCCCAGCGCCAGCATCAACGCGGGTTGATCGTTCGCGGGGTCTCCGTGCGAGATGTCGCCGCCGATCGTGCCCTTGTAGCGCACCTGCGGATCGGCGATGAGCCGCGCTCCCTCAACCAGCAACGGGCACCTGGCCTGTAGCAGCTTCGACCAGATGAGATCGTTCTCGGTGGTCGAGATCGCGCCGATCACGATCGTGCCGCCGTCTTCGCGGATGCCCCTGGTTCCGCGATCATCCAGGTCGATCAGGTGCCCGGGCTGCGCAAAGCGCATCTTCATCATCGGCAGCAGACTGTGGCCGCCTGCCAGCAGCTTGGCTTCATCGCCGAATTGCCGCAGCAGGCCGAACGCATCCGCGATGGACGTCGGAGCGTGGTAGTCGAATTCACGGGGAATCATCGCGCGCTCCTCCAGAATTCTTCTTGAACTTCAGATGCTGGACCAACGCACTGCAATAATACAACTGCTATGTCGCCAGCGAGGTCGACTCCGCCGTCGGCAAGTCAAGCCGCCAGCCGGTACGCTGCAGCTCGCGCACGTCCTCCACGGTGTCCAGGTCGGTTACAAAGCGGGTGTTGCTCGATTCGTAAACGTGCACGAGTTCGGGTTGGCGCTCGATGAACTGGCGGCAGCCCAGGTTCGTGTCACCGGCGAGACCTGCGCGTGCGCCGCGCCGATCAAGGCCGGAATGGATTGCCGCGCTCGCCGCGCACAACGGCCCGCCACCATGGCCGGACGGGCGCTTCTTGAACGCTCCGATCAGCTCGGCGACCGCCACCCCGATCAACGGCTGATCGGCAAGCACGACGATGACCGCGTCGAAACTGTCGTCCGGTGACCAGCCCGACGTGCACCGAACCCTGTTGTCCCTTGGCATACCGTTCGTTGTGCGCGAGCGTCACGGAGAAATCCCGGACCTGATGCTCCACCAGGTTGCGGGCGTAGCCCGTTACGACCACGACTTCGTCAACGCCCGCGCCGCTCAGGGCGACCAGGTGCCTGGTAATGAGAGGAACGCCCTGCAGTCGAATCAGCGACTTGGCCACGCCACCCATGCGCCTGCCTGCACCGGCCGCCAGCAGCACCGCACCAATGCGCAGCCTGGATAGAGCCCACCGCCTTGCTTGAGCCGGCATCCCACGATTACGTGCTCCCCGTCGCCGATCGCGGCTCAGTCGGCGATGCACCAGGAAATGCCAGGCGCCGCCAGGCGACAAGCACACACCCGGCGAACCACCAGCCAATCCACATGCCGGCCGTCATGCCGAGGGCGGTCTCCTCGAGCAGTGGGCCGCAGTCGCGCGCGTCGCCGCCGACAAGACTTGTGCGAGACAGCAGGATCTCCGGCAGCAGCATTCCCAGGATCATCCCTGCGTTGCAGGCGATGATACGCAGGGTGAACTCGGGGCGGGTCGGCACGCCCCGGTCGAAGAACCGCGTCGACAGTGCTAACCCCAGGTTGCATCCGCCGAGCATCCCTCCATACGTCCAGGGGGCCGAAGCGACCTGGGCCCACATCGTATCGAGGCTGACTGCCTGCATTGCCCGGCACCATTCCGCGAGGGACAGGAGGCCGAATTGCCCGAAGTCGAGGCGCGAACCGGCCAGGACGCCGATGCCCCCGAGCACGATCGCGAAGACCGACGAGTGCAGGCAATGGAGGTTCCATCTGCGAGCGATGGCGCACAGCAACATGGCAGATGCGGCAGCGCCGCGAGCAGCGCGAGCGAAGCAACTTCAGTGGCAACGAGTCCCGACCACTCCATCAGCAGGAGCACGAGGACCATCGTCATCGCGAGCAGGAGCCAGGCCTCGGCACCAGACCGATTGTCTACCTTGGCTACCGGCATCACCGTCTCACCCTCCCGCGGTCTTCCGCTGGGGTTTTCCATGCTCGTCCCGAGCTCTCCCGCATGCGCATCCCGGTGCCGCCGCGTCGCACCAGCACGATCTCGCTCATGACACAGAGCGCAATCTCTTCGGGCGTACGGGCGCCGAGATCAAGGCCGGAGGGGGCCATCACCCGATCGAACTGCTGCTCGCTCAAGCCGTCGCGGCGCAGGTAGTCCAGTACCAGGCGGGAGCGCTTCCGGCTCGCCGATCAGGGCGATGTACCCGACGGCGGAAGACAGTGCCTTCTTCATCGAAAGGTGGTCACCCCGGTGCTGCATCGCGATCACGACGAAGTACCCCGGTACCGGGCTGAGTGCGGCATAGCCGTTGTCGTCGGTCACGAGACGCGATGCCGCGGGATAGCGCTCACGGTCCGCCAGCGGGTCATCGACCACGACGACGAGTCGAGCATGTCGGCCATGCTGCACAGGCACTCTGCAACCCGACCAGGCCGCGCCCATCATCCGAGCGTCGGTCGGGGCAATACCGGTTCACGAAGACCCGCATGTGACCGCCACAAGGCATGCCGGCCCCGAGCACTTCGTCGTCCATGTCGACCTCCAGCATCGCGGTCTGCCCGCTCTGCATGCATTCGAGCGCCGCGTGGCAGGCAGCGGACTCCGCGCATCCACCGCCGACCCAGCCAGCGACTACGCGCCCGCGCTCGTCGACGACTGCTGTCGACGCCGTCCTGGCAGACGCCGAGCAGGTTCCGGTCGCCGCGGCGAAAGGCCTGGCGCTGTCGAAGCTGCTGAATGGCGTCGAAGATGTCGCTTGCCATGGCGTAAACCCTCCCTGTCCCTATCGCAGATGACTCATCCGCGCGGCATCGTCGACTGACATTCGCCGGCAGGGATGTCACGGAGTTCCAAGCAGTGGCCCGGGCACGACCAAGGTAATGCGCCGGCTCCTTCTCGAAGCGGTTCTGGCAGCCAGCGCAGCAGAAGAAATACGCCACCCCCTGGTACTCACTCCGATACTCCGCCGTAGCGATGGCAACGCTCATGCCGCAGATCGGGTCGATCGCGCTTGCGGCGCCCGCTGCATTTGCCGCTGACGGATTCCTGGCTTCCGAACCGGTCGACACAAAGTGCCCGGGAGACGCCAAGTCCCGCACCGTGACTCCGGCCGAACTCTCTCCTCGCCGCCTCGCCCTCACGACACCGGCGAGCACCGACAGGGCAATCTCCTCCGGCGTCACGGCACCGATCTGAACGCCTGCGGGCGAAACGATGGCGTCCACCTGTCGTGGATCGTGCCCGCGCTCCTTGAGGTAGTCTCGCAGGCTCGTCGCCTTGCGCTCGCTGGCAATGAAGGCGATGTAGCGAGCGCCGCTGCCGAGCGCGGCGCGCAGCCCGGTTCGTCACGTATTCCTTGCGTTGCGACGACCACGAAGTCCGGAGTGCCGCAGGTCAGACCGGCGAGGTCCATGCCATCGAGCACTTGCCGGGCCCTTGGGAACGTCGGCGTCCGCGCCTGGCGAAGCGGCGAAAACATCGAATCCAGTCTGCTCGGCGAGCACGCCGAGCACCTGCGCAACGGGCGATGTCCCGACGATCAGCAGGCTGGGACGCATTGCAAAAGGCTCCAGGAAGATGTCCAGCGTTCCGCCGCTGTGGCAGCTCATGCGGAAGTCCGGTGTCATATTCCACCGACCCTGCTTTCGCGGGCCGACCCGGATCAGGCGCGCCTGGCCGTCCGCCAGTGCCTTCATCGCAGCGGAGACTACCGCCGGTTGCGCGCAACCACCGCCGATCCAGCCTGAAATCTGGCCGTCGGCGTCGACAAGGCCTTTGGCACCAGGTTTGGCAGAGGTTGGCGAGTCACAGCGCACGACCGTGGCCAACACGAACGGCACGCCCCTGGCCTTCAGCTCGGCTGCGCGTTCCAGTACGGCGTCGCTCGACAACATGCTGCCACTCCTGCTGACGCGCGGTCCCGTCGATGGCCCTGCCACGGGACGCGCTGCCAAAGATGGCCCCCGAACCTACGCCGGTCAAGGCCCGGCACTGGAGGATGGCGCGCGGGCGCCAGACGGCCCCGCCAGCTATAGTCCGTTCCGAAACTCAAATGCGGGTGACATGGGGTCGCTTTCGTCGAAGCGGGACTCGAGACCCGATCTCAACTGTGTCCTGTCGGATATCGACGCCAAGCTGAACTATTTGAGAACGGCGTAAACCGGGCGCAAAACCCGTACGACTATCTGGAAGACACCAAATGATCCTGCGCCGATTGTCCGACGCCTTCCGCAAGCAGGATTGGTTCACCGTCGCGGTGGAAATCCTGATCGTTGTGCTCGGTGTGTTCCTCGCGATCCAGCTTGGCAACTGGAATGAGGCGCGAAAGGCGCAGGCTTCGGAACAGCAACTGCTGGAAGGTCTGCACAACGATGTCCTGCTTGCCGAAGTGATGCTGGAAGAAGATGGGGTCGTCGGCCACAAAGACTGATCTCGCCGCCGCCTATGAAAAGGTCTTTGGTCATGACGACGCGCTGACCCAGAGTGAATGCAGCTCGCTCCAATCATCGTTCATTTCGTCTGCGCGACTACCCATTCTGCCGACGATCGGCGTCCTGCAGAGCGGATCGGGACTGGACGTCATCACGAACACCAGGCTTCGCACATCCATCGCTGCCCTCGGCCAGAGCGTGGACCAGGTCGAGAACTTCATTGAAAAGGAACTTCAGACGGTTGTTGTGCCGAGTCAGGCGTCCCCGACCTCGTTGCGTTGAGCAACTGGATTGGCGAGGATGACAAGATCCGTGTGGCGACGAGGTGCAATCTGGAGAAGATGCGCACGGACCAGAAATTTCTCAACGCCATCGCGCTGAACCGGGACTGTCGGACTCGCTCAGCAACCGGATCGATCCCGTCCTGTCCGCATTTTTTTTCGACCCTTCACACCGAACTCGATCGGGCCCTCGCAATTCGACGTCCGAAGAAGCAATGATTCTCCGCCGCATCATTGCGCATTTCAGGAAGCAGGAATGGACCGCCATCGCGCTCGACTTCCTGATCGTCGTTCTCGGCGTCTTTGTCGGTTTGCAGGTCAACAACTGGAATGAGGCGCGCAGCGAACGCGCGAAGGAGCATGGCTATCTCGTACGTCTTCACGAAGACTTGGCGCGAAGCATCGCAACAATTGATCGCACAGTGGGGATGCTGGAACGACAGTCCGCAGGGCAAACGGTTTTTCTCGACGCGCTTGCACCGCAAGTGCGGTTCCGCCGGGCGCAAGCGGTGAGATTGAAATAGATCCACCCTGGGGTACATAAACGCTCCGATATTTTCGAGCAGGACCTATGAGCTTCACGACGGTTCCTTCGACATTATTGAAAACGAAGAAATCAGGACCGGCCTTTCAGACATCGTCAGAAGGGTCGGGCATTTAAATCATACGGTCGAAAATATTTATCGTTTGACCGAACATCACCGCTTTACCGTAGAGGAACATGTTCTGTTCACAAGTATAAAACCCTACGATGATTTCGATCATCGGCCCTTCCGTCGAATACGACATCGGCGAATTGTGCAAAAATCGGAAGATCGCCTCGGCGGTTTCTGCAATCAGGCTGCAAACGATGGATCGTTTCTACGCTTACCAGGCGCTTGCTGCTCTATATCGAAAATTGCCGCCAATCATCGAAGGGGAGATCGCCGAGCGATGGGGCGAAAAATTGGGCGCGGCAGCAACATTGGCGGGCGAGGTCGGCTCATGATCCTGCGCCGCGTCATCGCGCATTCCAGGAAACGAGATGGACCTGTCATCCGCCCGATTTTTCGTGGCCATATAGAGCTGGAGTACGACCCGGTGACGCTGGTCCATGGCCGTCCCCGACACGTACATGAGCGCAGCTGGCTCGACCAGTGTTCGTCCAACCCCTGTTCGTGGAATTCGACGAGTACCTGGCTTCAACGATCCTTGCCGTGCTCGCGCGTCTCTATCGAATCCACCTTCCCGGCGATAAACCGAATTCGCCGCAGCTTGTTGACCGAGTCGTAGGTCCAAAGATCCACCGGGACGTCTTCGCTTCCCTCGAAGGGGATCTTGTAGCCCGCGTACTGGATGCGCGGTTGACGGGTCATCCACGTGCGCTGCGTCTCGGTGGGCTCGCCGCAGTACTCGCGAACCTTTTCGATCGTATCGCCTTCGGTGATCACCTTGCTGCCCGCATCGGACCGAATCGGCAGACACCCCACTCGCGATCAGCAAGCCCGACAGGATCCCGACAACCCGGATCCCGGCGTTCACTGTCCGATTCCCGCTGTCCTTTCGCATTGCTGAGCCTCGCACATCAAGACTGAACCGGCCTTCCTGCGGGAGTGGCCGGACTCCGATGCTTCCATTCCGGAAGTAAGACTTTACATGCATTTGGTCTGAAATCGACCTGGCTGGCCCGCGCTGCCGCCTGTGCTCCGCAATTTCTCGATCGCCGCGCGACGCCAGGGCCGAGCGCCATGTGCGGGCGTCCGTGGTTGTAATCGCCCGCATTAACCTCAGATAGAATCGCCAGTCAGTCTGATAGTGGTATGAACAGGTCCGGCACTCGCGTCAATCGTTCGATCACCCGTTCGGCATCTGCGCATTGGCCTTGGGCTGTGCGGCAGCAACTTCAACGCGTAGATTGGCGCGGACTGGCCGGAAAGTGACGCGACGCTCATCACCGCGCGGGCGACCTTGGCGATCGCTCATGTACTTGCGTCCGGGATTCGTTGCCCTGAGCATCAGCAGTGATTCGTTGGCGATCCGCTGTTCGCCGTGGCGACATACCGTCAGCAACGCACCGACGCATTTTCGCCGGTTCCAGGACTCACTGATCGCCACGCTTGGTGGCCACATTGCCATGGTCTGTTTCCGACTCCGATTGCCGCTTGATCGAAAATGCCCACCGACCCGAAATTCGAGGGACCGCGAGCACCCGCTACGAGTCCAACCGGTCTCCAGTGACAGCAGGCCCAAATGACAGCCTTCACGAGACGCCCCGTATGACGACGTCGCTCCTGCAGCGGATCGAACTGGCAACAAGTTGCCGGGACGTGCCCGCGATGACCCGTCTCGGCTCGCAACTCTTGCGTGGCGAAAACGACTCGTTTGATCCCGGGCGCGGTCGGCTTCTTCACGCTGGCGGCGCGGGACAGACGCGGAAGCAGCACGCTCATGGCCGTCCTGTGCGGCGCGGGCGT